>NZ_CP172843.1:0-1356981 GCF_051200905.1 Candidatus Pelagibacter bacterium nBUS_29
ATTAAATTCTACAATCATAGATTTAATTTATTTTTAAAAAAAAATATTAAGTAGTTGCAAATTTTTTTATTTCGTTCTAACTGAGATTTCCCTACAAGTTATGAACAAATCTACAAATATAAATAATTTAAACAGTTTTAAGTCTGAAAATTTTGATTGGAAATTAGTTCAGTCTGAAATGAAAAATAAGCTAGGACAAGACGTTTATGAAAGCTGGCTTAAAAAAATTACTTTTGTGGATGAATTTAATAATTATTTATTATTATCTGTTCCAACAAGATTTATTAGAGACTGGATTACATCAAGATACATTGATCAAATTTTGCAAATAATTCGTTTATATAAAAAAGATATTATTAGAATTGAATTTAAAATTGATGACAAAAATACAAATCAAAATCTTGAAAATGTAAATGTTAATGAACAATTACCTGATAGAAGTGAAAATGTATCATTTATAAAAGATTCTTATTTGCAGTATAATCGAATTGATCCAAATAAAAGATTCGACAACTTTATAACTGGTACAAGCAATAAACTTGCTTATGAAGCATCGTTAAAGGTTTCAGAAAATATATCTCATTATAATCCACTTTACATTTATGGTGGTGTGGGAATGGGTAAAACCCATCTGTTAAACTCAATTGGAATTGAACTTAAAAAAAATAACAAAGTAATGTTTATATCAGCTGAACGGTTTATGTATCAGTTTGTGAAATCGATCAAAGCTAATGATATGGTTAAATTTAAGGAATATTTTAGAAATACCGATATTTTATTAATTGATGATATTCAATTTATAAGTGGTAAAGAAGCGATGCAGGAAGAATTTTTTCATACATTTAATGCATTATTAGATAAAGGTTCTCAAATAATCGTATCAGCTGACAGAGCACCAAACAAACTATCAAGAATTCAAGATAGAATTAAGTCTAGATTTTCTGGTGGTTTAGTTGTCGATATTCAAAAACCTGATCTTGAACTTAGAAAAAAAATTGTTGAAAAAAAAACTGAGGAATTAAACAATTTATATGCAGACCAACTACAAGTATCAAAAGAAATACAAGATTTTATAAGTACTGAAATTACAGCAAGTGTTAGAGAATTAGTTGGAGCAATAAATAGAGTAGTTTCATTTTCTAGAATCTATAACAAAGTTCCAAATTTGGCTGAAACAAAGGTTGTTTTGAAAGATTTGTTAAATCTGGCTGAAAATAAAGTAACAATAGATTTAATTCAAACAACAGTATGTAAATTCTTTAAAATAAGTAAGAATGAAATGCTTTCATCAAGAAGATCTAGATATTTAGTTAGACCTAGACAAACCGCTATATATTTAACAAAAATTTTGACATCAAAATCTTTACCAGAAATTGGAAGAGAGTTTTCAAATAGGGATCATACAACCATAATACATTCGGTAAAAACTATTGAAAAAATTAAAGAAAAAGATCCTGAGATGGTAGATAATATTAATAAATTAAAAAACCAGATATTATATAATAATAAAGATAATGAAATTTAACGTAAATCAACAAGATCTTCAGCAAGCATTGAATTACTGCCAAGGTGTAATTGAAAAGAGAAGCACTCTACCTATATTGTCTAATATTTTATTAGACGCAAGTAATTCCAGATTAACAATTACAGCAACAGATTTAGACTTAATATTTATTCACCAATTAAATAATGTTGAAGTGTTAGAAGAAGGAAGAACAACAACAACTTCTTCAATTATGTATGATATCATAAGAAAATTCTCTTCTGGAAAAAAAATTAATTTATCTTTGACAGACGTCAGTAAATTACAAGTAGAGTCAGAAAAATCTATATTCAACTTAAATTGCATTAGTGCAACAGAATTTCCATTAACTGATGAAAATTTTAATCAAAATGAATTTACAATAAAATCTAAACAGCTTTTAAAATTATTAAATAAATGTAAATTTTCAGTTTCTAATGATGAAACAAGACATTATCTAAGTGGAATTTATTTTCATCAGACAGAAGTTGAGGATAAAAATTATTTAACAGCTGTAGCAACTGATAGTCACAGAATGTCCATTTCAAAAATAAGATTAGATCAAAAAATTGATTTTGAACCAATTATACTTCCAAAAAAAACTATTTTTCAATTATGCTCGTTGCTAGATAGTTATGATGGAGATGTTAAAGTATCTAACATTAAATCAAAGATAAAATTTGAGTTAAATAATAGCATATTGATTTCAAAACTAATTGATGGGAAATTTCCAAATTATATTCAGGTAATACCAAAGAATAATCAAAAAAAACTAGAAATAGATTTAAAGTTATTTTTAAATTCTGTTGATAGAGTTGCCTCTGTATCTTTGGATAAAAAAGATGGGGTTAAATTTAATTTATCAAAAGATACTCTAGACCTTTCGGTCAATAATACAAATAGTGGTGATGGTAAAGAAACATTAAATGTAAAATTTGATCATGATTTAGAAATAAGTTTTAACTCAAGATACTTAATTGATGTTGCTTCGCAATTAGATGGAGAAAGAGTTGAAATATTTTTTAATGACACAGGCTCACCAGCTTTAATAAAAGATCCAGGTGATTTTGATAGTATTTTTGTGGTTATGCCTATGAAGGGTTAGTTTAACAAATTAAGTTCTTCATAAATATTATTTTCTAAAATTTTGATAAAATCTTTCTTCGAGTAACCTGCTATTATTGGTTTTAAGATTGAAATAGTTATTACTTTATTGCTATGTTTTAGACCCTTTTTAGGCCAAACATAACCCGAATTAATAGCAACTGGCTGGCAAGAAATTTTTAATTCTTCATAAATTCTTGATGCACCTTTTTTAAAAGGAGGTCTTTCACTTGGCAGAACCCTAGTACCTTGTGGAAAGATTATTAATGGTCGTTTAGATTCATCAATTATTTTAGAGATATCTTCAAAGAACCCCAAGTTATCTTTGGTAACTTTATTTCTCTTAATTGATATTGATCCAATTTTTTTAAGATACCAGCCAAAAATTGGAATTAAAAGTAACTCTTTTTTTAAAATGAAAACTGGTGAATTGAAAATAGTTTGAAGATAAAATGTTTCAAACATTGATTGATGAGATGCAGCAATAAAAAATTTTTCATTATTTAGAATATTTTCTTTACCTTTAATTATTATTTTCGTGGATAAAAAAAACTTTAAACAAAAACTTGTCCAATAACCCATCAATTTACCACCAAATAAAACAACTTTTTGAGGTAAAAAAAAAGCAGGTAAAAAAAATAATGAAATAATAATTATTCCAGAAAAAAAGAATATTGAAAATATAAAGTTTCTTATCATTAAAGCTACATCAAATCTTTGTGCTTTTGCCTTTTTTTAATAATTCTAATTTTTGATCCTTCAATTAGTAATTCTGCTGGTTTTGGCCTTACATTATAATTTGAGCTTAATGACATCCCATATGCACCAACATCACACATCATAATAATATCTTTTTCCTTTAATTTTTGAAAATTTTTTAATGATGTAAATTTGTCTGTACTCTCACAAATGGGACCTACAAATTCATAGATTTTTTTTGATTTTTGATTTGTTTTGATTGAGGGTAATGTTTTGTGATTTGCTCCATATAAGGCAGGTCTCATCAAATCATTCATAGCCGAATCTAGTATAATAAAATCTTTCTCATCATTTTCTTTAATGTAAATGACTTTAGAAATTAAAAAACCTATATTTCCGACTATAGATCTTCCTGGTTCAAAAATTATTTTTGTAGAGTGTTTTTTTAAAAATTTTTTAATGGCAATATTGTATTTGTTGTAACTAAGTTTTTTATTATTATCACCATAAGAAATTCCCATTCCTCCACCTAAGTCAATAAATTCAAAGTTATGTTTAGTTTTAACAATAATTTTATCAATCACATTAAGCATTTTTTCATAAGGTCTATGGTCTAAAATTTGACTTCCAATATGAACACTTAAACATTTTAGACTAATGTTTTTTGAACCCGTACAGTAATTAACAAGCTCTAAAAATGTCTTTTCATTTACACCAAACTTATTTTCTTTTTTACCAGTTGAAATTTGACTTAAAGTATTTGCATCTGTATTTGGATTTAATCTAATACCAATTTGTACTTTCTTTTTTTTATTTTTTGCTATTCTATCAATTTCTTTGATTTCACTTTTTGACTCAGCATTTATTAATAATATTTTTTTATCAATAGCATAAGCTATTTCCTTTGATGTTTTGCCAACACCTGAAAAGACAATTTTTTTTGGATTAATACCTGCTTTAAGAGCCATCATAAGCTCTCCTATTGATACAACATCTGCTCCTAAACCAAATTTTTTGATTTCTCTAATTAAATTTACATTAGTATTAGATTTAATTGCAAAACAGATTAATGGAGAAAAAGATTCAAAATTTTTTTTAAAGTCATTAATATTTTTTTTTAACTGATTATAAGAATAACAATAAGTTGGTGTATCAAATTTTTTAGCAATATCTCGAACTTTTACTTTTTCAATTGTTAGTATTTTTTTGATATATTTCATCAAGCCTTATTGGTAAGGATTATTATTTCAGCTTTTTGTTTTGGATCTTTATATTCAGGATCTCCTTTTTTTCCACAAGAGATCAATAAACAACTAAGTAAAAAGGTAAAGATAATTTTTTTAATCATTTTTGTTTCTTATATTTTATTATCATTTTTTTAATATTTTCAAAAGCTGTTCCTCCATAAGATTTTTTAGAATTTACAGAATTTGTTAAATCAAACACTTTTAAAACATCGCTAGTTAATTTTGGCTCAATTTTTTTTAATTCTCTTAAGCTTAACTCATTAAGTTTCTTTTTTTTCTTTTCAGCCAAATTAACAACAGCAGCTGTTTTTTGATAAGCTTTTCTAAATGACATGGAGTGGTTTTTTACAAGATAATCTGCAAGATCTGTTGCGGTAATGTAGCCCGTATTAGCAAGTTCAAGCATTCTTTTTTTATTAGGGCTAGAATTCTTAAGTACTTCATCAAATATTTTTAGACTATTTATTAAAATGTCATTAGATTTAAAAACAATTTCCTTATCATCCTGAAGATCTTTGAAATAAGATAAAGGCAATCCTTTCATAATCGTAAGCATAGAGAATAAATTTCCATAACTGCTCCCAGATTTTCCTCTTAAATATTCTAGAAGATCAGGGTTTTTCTTTTGTGGCATTATGGAGGAGCCTGTTACGACTTTATCTGATAAATTTAATAAACCAAATCCATCTGAGCTCCATATGATTAATTCCTCTGCAATTCTTGAAATATGCATTGAACATACAGAAATACTATACAAAAAATCTAAAACAAAATCTCTATCCGAAACAGTATCAATTGAATTATTTGTTGGTCTTTTAAAACCAAGTTTTTTACTAGTATAATTTCTATCTATATTAAAAGAAGTGCCTGTCAAAGCAGCAACTCCTAATGGATTTTCATCTAAGCTATCTAAATTATTATTAAATCTTTTTTTGTCTCTATTAAACATTTCGACATAAGCCATTAAATAGTGTGCAAATGAAATAGCTTGAGCATTTTTAAGGTGTGTAAAACCAGGCATTATAGTGTTAATATTTTTTTCAGCTAATTTTAATGTACTTTTAATTACTTTATCTAAATTAAAGTTAATCTCTTTAGTTGCAGATCTCATCCAAATTTTAAAATCTGTAATAACTTGGTCGTTTCTTGATCTTGCTGTATGAACATAGCCTGCTTCATCACCAATTATTTGAAAAAGTCTTTTTTCAATATTCATGTGAATATCTTCATATTTCTTATTAAACTCAAATTTTTTATTTGATATTTCCTTTTCTATTTTATTTAGACCATAGATAATTTTATTTTTAATTCTAAAAGAAATAATTTTTTGTTTAAAGAGCATTTCAACATGTGCAATTGACCCTTGAATATCTTCTAGGTAAAGTCTCTTATCGATATCTAAAGAATTACCTACTTTTTGAAATAAAGTTGAAGAACTTTTTTTAATTCTAGTATTCCAAATTGCCTGGTTGTTTTTATTTTTTCTCATGTTATTTAATTATACCTATTTAACATGAGATTTTTAATATTATTTATTTTTTTGATAACAAATGTTGCGGCAAATGAATTGTCTGAAATAAAAAATATAGTCATACATAAAGACCTAAAAACATACGATAATCTAATTTTTTTAGACAAAAAAGATCAAAAAATTAATATTAAAGATTTTAATGGAAGCTTGGTTTTAATGAATTTTTGGGCAACTTGGTGTGAGCCATGTAAGGAAGAAATGCCATCATTGGATAGGCTTCAAAATGATCCAAAACTTAATAATTTAAAAATTTTTGTAATTAATATTGAAAAAGAAAATTTAAAAAAGGTTAATAAATTTTTACAAGAATTGAATATTAAAAATTTAGAACCTTATTTTGACAATCCAATAACTTTAGCAAAAAAACTTTCATTACGTGGAGTTCCAACAACAGTACTTTTTAATACTGAGGGCAAAGAATTTGCAAGGATTATGGGTTCAATAGATTTTGATGATTTAAAATTTATTGAGTGGTTAAAAAATTACAATTAGTTTTTAAAAAAATAGGCAAACGCAACAAGAACAAGTATTGCTATAAATTGCAAAAGAACTCTTAATTGCATTAATTTATTAGAGTATTTTTTACTAGTCTCACCACCTTTAAATAGAGTTCCAATACCTAAAATTAGAACAATTCCAACTGCTAATAAAAGTACAATAGATATAATTTTAACTAATATTCCTGAAATCATATAATTATTGTAGTGTGTTTTAAAAAATAAAAAACATAATTAATTGACTATGACATTTTGCCTAAACTCTATAATTATAAAACCAGAAAATGGGAACGAGATCAAAAATGCTATAATCTTACTTCATGGGTATGGAGGTGATGGCAAAGATATAAGCATGCTGTCTTTAAATTGGAAAAGACATATGCCAAATACAGTTTTTATTTGTCCTAATGGACATGAAATTTGCTCAATTAATCCATCAGGATTTCAGTGGTTTGATTTAACTAAGGATGATCCTGAATATATCCTTGAACAATCTATAAAGGCTGAAAATAAAATTCAAAAATTTATTCATGAAATTAAGCAAGATTTTAATTTAACTAATGATAAAATATGTTTATCAGGATTTAGCCAAGGATGTATGATGTCAATTAATGTAGGTTTAACTTCTGAGAAAAAATTTTCATGCATTGTTGGTTTTTCAGGAAAAATTATCGATCAGGATAATCTAAAAAATAGAATAAAAAATTCTACAAATACTTTATTGATACATGGCGAGTTAGATCAAATAGTACCTTCAACAAGTTTATTAGAAGCAAAAGACTTTTTAATTAGAAATAATATTGAAGTTGAGACTCTATTAATTAAAAATTGTGATCATAATATTCCTATGGAAGCATCAAGTACAGCTCTTAATTATATTTTAAAAAATTTTTAATACCTCTTATTATTGATAAAATAACTCAACTAAGTTAAAAATAGTTAATGAATAATTTTTTTGAACAAAATGTTTCATTAGAAAAGTGCCCAGCTTTAGTTCTTAATGCTGATTATAGACCATTAAGCTACTATCCATTATCTTTATGGTCTTGGCAGGATACTGTTAAATCTGTTTTTCTGGATAGAGTTATAATTGTTAGTAATTATGATCGAATAATCAGAAGTCCATCATTTGATATGAAATTACCAAGTGTCATTGCTTTAAAAGATTATATCGTACCACAATCAAAACCTAGTTTTACAAGGTTTAATGTATTTTTAAGAGATAAGTTTTCTTGTCAATATTGCGGAAGTAATGAAGAGCTTACTTTTGATCACTTGTTACCGAGATCAAAAGGAGGTGAAACAAATTGGGATAATGTGGTTACCGCATGTTCTTTGTGCAATGTGAGAAAGGGAGGAAAATTATTAAAATATTCAGGCATGTCGCTTAATCAAAATCCTTACAGACCTTCAACGGAAGATTTACACAAAAATGGTAAAAACTTTCCACCTAATTTTTTGCATAAAAGTTGGATGGATTATTTATATTGGGATGTTGAGCTAGAGTCTTAAATTTTTTCAGAAATATTGATTGCAATTTTAGAGCCAGTTTTAATCATTAAATCTAAAATTGAATAGGCACCCTTTTTTGTTGCACCCTTTTCGTAAGCTATATCTTTATGATTTAACTCATCTTGTCTAAATTTAGTAATCTTTTTCTTTAAATTTTTTTCATTACTTCCAAGTTGTTTTATTTGATTTAAGTAGTGCTCATCAATTACCTCTTCCACAGAAGCTGTACACAGCATTGCCGCTTTTTTACCAAGTAAAGTTGAACCAAAACCTAAACCAACGCCAAGCAAATCCCAAAGAGGCAACAATTTTGTCGGAGGAATTTTTCTTTTTTTAATTTCATTTTCAAAAAATTCACAATGTTCTTTTTCATGTGTTTTCATTTCCTCAATAGTTTTTTTTAAACTTTCATCTTTTACAAATGTATTAAGAGCAAGTAATTGACCTTCATATATTTTAACTGCTCCACGTTCACCAGCATGATCAACTCTTATAAATTCTTCAATTTTCTTTTTATCTATTTTTGTCATATTCAAAATACATTTTTATTAAGATAATAGTTATTAAACATGAAATAATTATATTAAATGTTGTAAGTGATAATCCAAAGATTTTAAATGTTACATCTTTGCAACTAACACTTTTTTGTTGCAATTGCTTGAGTATTTCTTCTTTAGATAGAGTCTCAGATGCATTTTGAAGATCACACACAAGTGATTCTTGTATTAAGCCTTGCTCAATACCGAAGTGGTATAAAGATAGTAGTGTTGCACCAAGAAACACTATTATTAATAAGAAAATAAAAAATTTTTCAAAATGATTAAATTTTAAATTTAGAATAATTATAATTATTGAAAAGAAATAGGGTATTCTTTCCAATAAACAAAGATTACAAGGTTGATGGCCTAGAACAAGCTCAATAAAGTAAGCTGAAATTAATGCAATTAAACTAATTAGAAAAATAGTTTTGAATAAATTTTTTTGAATTAGACTAAGCATTAAACTTGTGAATTAAATATATAATAACAAATATTAAAACTAATAATATGCCAACAATAGTAAACCATTTAGAACCATATTTGCTCATGAACTGTGTAAATAAATGACCAAATCTATATGATAAATAAGCTATGATAAAAAATCTTAAACTTCTTGAAATTAAGCTGACCAATATAAAGCCTAAAAAATTAAAACCAATTAATCCACTTGCAATAGTAAACACTTTATAGGGTAATGGAGTAAAGCCAGCGAGAAAAAGCACCCCTAACCAAGCCAGAAAACCTTCTTCAAGTGTTAGACTATTTTTTAAGGCAGAAACTTTGTTTTCATATCCATAAAACTCAATTACTCCCATTGCCATATCAAAAAATATAGCACCTAACATGTATCCGAATATACCACCCAAAACTGAAAAAATAGACGCTATTATAAAAATCTTAATATATTTAATCTTTTTAGCAATGACCATTGGAATGATCATAACATCAGGAGGAATTGGAAAAAAAGAACTTTCAGCGAAAGAAACTATACCTAAAAAAAAATTAGAATTTTTATGAGAAGCCAAATTTAAACATTTTAGGTAAAGAGTTCTAAACATTTTTTGGTTTTATTATAATTTTAGTTCTTATACTATTTAAAATATTATTTTATTAATAATTAAGGGCGAATGGCGGAACTGGTAGACGCGCACGACTCAAAATCGTGTTTCGCAAGAAGTGAGAGTTCGATTCTCTCTTCGCCCACCAAGAATTTATGAATATAGATCAATATAATAACCTTTTAGAATTGTTTCATTATCAATTGGTAAAAGAAAAACCTGATCAAATTTTTCTTCAATCACTAAAAGACCAGAACTTGAAATTTACTTGGCAAGATACATACCTAAATATTTTAAAGTTGGCTGAAGAATTAGATAAAATTATTGATAAAAGTGATCGATGCTTGTTAATTTCAGAAAACAGGCCAGAGTGGATGATTTCCGATTTAGCCATTATGTTATCTAATGGCGTAACAGTTCCAGCTTATACCACCTATACCGAAAGAGATTATGAATATTTGATAGACGATTGCGAACCATCAGTAATAATTGTTTCTGATGAAAATCAATACAAAAAAATAAAGAATTTTATAAGTAATAAAATATTTATTAAGAAAATAATTTCATTTGAAAGCTTCAAAAACGTTCATAAAATAATTTGCATAAAAGATATTTTTAAAAAAAAACAATTTAAAGAAAAGAATTTATTAAATCTTGAAATAAAAAGAAAAGATTTAGCATGTATAATTTATACATCTGGTACACAAGGTAACCCAAAAGGTGTAATGTTAAGTCATGGAGGCATACTAAGTAATTGTGAGGGATCAATTTCATTATTAAATGAAATCATTTCAGTAAAACCAAAATTTCTTACTTGGTTACCTTTGTCTCATTCATATGAGCATACCGTACAATTTGTTCAGATTGCAATTGGTGCTCAGGTTTTTTATGCAGAAAGTATTGATAAACTAATTAAGAATATGAGTGATTGTAGCCCTGATATAATGACGGCAGTGCCACGGTTTTATCAAAATTTGTATCAAAAAATTGGTACAAGCTTTAACAAGACCAAGGGTTTCAAAAATTATCTAATAAATAAAACATTACAGCTAGGTAAAAAGAAATTATTTAAAGAAAAATTTTCCTTACTTGAGTCTTTACAAAATTTAGTTTGTGAAAAATTAGTTAGAAAAAAAATAAAATCTCAATTTGGAGGATCATTAAAAGCTTTTATATCAGGTGGAGGAGCACTTGATAAGGAAGTTGGAGTATTTTTAAACTCAATAGGACTTCCAACACTGCAAGGTTATGGTTTAACCGAAACCTCTCCAGTTGTGAGCTGCAATCCAATTCACGATATAAGAATTCAAACTGTAGGACCTCCCTTCACTGGAAATCAAGTTAAAATAGCTGATGACGGAGAAATTTTGATCAAGGGAGAAAATGTGATGTTAGGATATTGGAATAATAAGGCAGAAACAGACAAAGTGTTAAAAGATGAGTGGTTATATACAGGTGATATTGGTCATTTTGATAATAGATATTTAAAAATTACTGATAGAAAAAAAGATATTATTATTACTCTTGGAGGAGATAATATTTCTCCAGTCAAGATAGAAAATGATCTTGCTAAAATAAATTTTATAGAACAGTCATTAGTATATGGAGATAGTAAACCTTATTTAGTTGCTCTATTAATCCTAAATAAAGAATTTAAAAAAACTTCTATCAATGAAATTAATCGTGAAATAGAAATAATAAATAAAAACTTACCAAAAATAGAAAAGATAAAAAAATTTATTGTTGTTGAAGAACAATTCACAATTGAAAATGGATTAATGACTCCAACGTTAAAATTAAAAAGATTTAAAATAATTAATAAATATAAAAATCAATTAGAAAAACTTTATTAAATATTATTATTAAGTGTGTTTATTATCCGCATAAACATTAATTAAATTGATTAAATAAAATTTTGAATAAAAAATAAAAAATAAAAAATTTATTTAAAAATTCAGTTTTAATTAAAGAATTGACATAACTTACATAAAAAAATAAAAATATAGTAATAGCGAATCAACTTGATTCGTTTAACTTAAACAGGGAGCTAAAGATGCCTAAGAAAAGAAAAAAAGCTGCTAAAAAAACTAAGAAAAAAGCAGCAAAGAAAACTAAGAAAAAAGCAAAAAAGGCTAAAAAAGCTAAAAAAAGAAAAAGATAGTAATTTACTAATCTTTACTAAAAACGCTTCTCATTACAAACTGTATGAGAGGCGTTTTTTTTATTCCTCTAAATTTTCGTCTTGATCAGTTATAGGCTCTTCAACAGGTAATTCTGCTGTGGGTGATTTTGGTGCAGAGGCTATTGGTTGAGCTTGGCCCCCTAAATTTCTTTTTAATGCCTTATCAAGTTTCTTTTGCGTATCCTCTAAAGATACATTCAATATAATTTGAAACTCTGATAAAATTCTTTCATATGCCTTTTCAAACAATTGTCTTTCACTATAAGATTGGTCAACCATAAGATCATCACCCTTATTTAAATCCCTAACTACCTCTGCTAATTCATAAATTTTACCAGAAGAAATTTTAGCTTCATATTCTTGCGCTCTTCTACTCCACATAGATCTTTTAATTTTTGGCTTACTTTTTAAAATGGAAATGCATTTATTAACTTGATTGATTGTTGCTAGAGGTCTCAAGTGAGATTGCTTATTAACTGGAACCATACCGTTGGCTTTATCTTTTTCAAACTTTATGACGTATGTTTCAACATCAATACCACCAATATTTATCTTTTTAAATTCTGTGATTTGACCAACGCCATGTTTTGGATAAACAATATAGTCTTTTATTTTATATTCTCTTTTTTCAGTTTCTTGTTTTTTAACTTTTTTAATTTCAGGTTTTATTTCATTACTTTTAGAAATTCTCAAGTTATCAACTTTTGGTTCTTCTTTGGCTACAGAAGCTTTTGTTGTTTTTTTTATCTTACTTGGTTTAGGAGCAACTTTTTTTAAAACTTTAATTGTTTTTTTGGTTACAACTTTTTTAGTTTTTTTTACTTTTTCTTTAACTGATTTTTTGGCTTTAACCACTTTTTTTATTGTAACTTTTTTTTTCACTTTTTTTTCAGGTTTTGTTTTAAAGATTTTCTTTAAAATATTTTTCGTACTTATTTTGCTCATTTTTAAATTTTTCGTGATCCGTGGGAGGATCTTTTTTTTCACTTATATTAGGCCAGATTTCTGAATATTTTTTATTAATTTCTAACCACTGTTCACTCCCAGACTCAGTATCTGCTTTTATGGCATCAACTGGACATTCTGGCTCGCAAACGCCACAATCTATACACTCATCCGGTTTAATTACAAGCATATTTTTGCCCTCATAAAAACAATCCACCGGGCAAACGTCAACGCAGTCAGTTAATTTACACTTAATACATTTATCATTAACTATATAAGTCATTATAATTTTTCTTTTTTAATTCTGTCTTTAATATCGCCCATTGTTGAGCTGTCAATATAAAGTAAACCAGCTAAACGTCTCATCAAATTTGTTTCATAAATATCAGCATCATTGTTAGAGTAAATAATAGACCATAGAGCTTCAATTATTCTAATTTTGTCAGCTTCAGGTAAGTTTTTTACTTCTTTTGTAAAATCTAATATTTGATTTGAATTTTCTTCAATAGTTTTCGCCTCTTGAATAATTTTAGATATATCTTTCTTGTCTGCACCTAATTCTAAAAGAGTTTTTTTAATAATTTCTTCTTCACTTTCAGTATAATTTTCATCAATTTTAGCTGCATGAATTAATAATGCACATGTTTTAACTAAAAAGTTAATTTCAGTAACAGGTAAATCTTTTTTAAAAAACATTAGAATTAACTGAGATTTAAATTTTTTAAGATTTTAAACGGATTTTCATTTGAAACTTCTTTTGTTGAATTCTTTTTAAATTTTTTAATTGGATTATATTTAAAAAAAGTTTCATCATTTTTATCAAAAATTTTATAATTCATTTTTTGTAAAAGTTTCTTAAAATTATCTTTGCTACAACCTAATAAATTAAGCATTTCTGGTATCATCTTAATTTCTTTATTTTCTTTTGAATTTGATGTGTTTATGATTAGCATAAATAATCTTTCAAGGATGTCTATTCTTACAAATAGTGTATCAAAATTTTCAAACCCGCATAAAAGCATAAAATTTTTATTTCTAAGCTCTTTATCGTCTAAAAAATTTAGACCAAATGTAGGTGGCTTGATATTATAATATTTCTGATGGAAATTTTTCCACAATAATGTTCTTAATGATACTGCTTCTGGCTTAATTAATTGGTATAAAAATACGTGGTATCTTCCAAATTTTACACCTAAATCTCTTAAAATTTTTCTTTCATTTTGACCAAGCGACTTAAGATATTCAGAAACTTGTTCTCTTTTTAACACACCATTATTTTCATAAAGTTGATAGGCTAAAGCTTTGATCGATGAATTTTTATCTTTAAGATTCTTTAGATCTACTAAGCTTTTAAGAACCAAGTTAATTTTATTTTGTATCCATTTATTAATATAGTCACTAAGTTTTTGTTTTTGAATAGGTTCAATAATATCATCAACCATGAGTTCAAAATTTGGATTTAAATAATCATGCCCAGAAAATAATTTAGCAATTGGAAAATCATTCCAATAAATTTTAAAATCATCATTTAATTCAATCAATCCTGTGTCAATAATAATTTGAATTCTTTTTTCTAGCTCTGGTCCAATAGTCTGTCTTGCAGCTTTTTTTAAAGATTTGATATCCGTTTCTAAAGCACCTTTTTTTAAATCTAGTACCAATTTAAGACCATTTATTTTGCCAATAAATTGGTCATCAATCATTACATCGTTATTTTCAAGTATATCTGTTTTGAATTCCATATCTTGTTTTAAACCTCTTGCAAGAACACTTGCTCTTTTATCAATAAATGTTTTGGTAAGTTCTTCATGAAGTCTGTCTGAAAGTTTATCTTCTAGGTGTTTTGTTTTTTCGATCCAATAATCTTGATTTTCTGTCCAATTATTTTTATTTGAAACATAAGACCAAGTTCTAACATTTGCAATTCTATTTGATAGAGAATCAACATTTCCCTCCAATTTATCAAGCTTTATAAGCTGTAATCTCATAAAATCATCTGTGATTTGATGTTTTCCACTACTTAGATATTTAAAAACATTTCCTATGACTTCATAATGATTTCCATAAGTTTTTTTAACAAAATCAGGAATCTGACAACATTCCCATAAAAGACTGAGTAATTTTTTATCAAAATCTAAATTTAATAGGTTTTTATCTTTTAGAAAGTATTTAAGAGCTTTTTCATCTTCACATTCATGAGTTTTACGTAACCATCCCATCTGTGGTTTTTCGTCTAAAGATTTTATCAAACTAAATGTATTATTAAAATTCAAGTTTGAATTTCTCCAAAATAAAGTTCTTATATCCTCAAATTTATGGTTTTCTAATAGCTCTACATCTTCAGCTATAATTTCTTTACAATCACCCGTAACACCAAAATTACCATCATTTAAATATCTTCCAGCTCTACCTGCAATTTGACCTATTTCAGATAAATTTAGTTTTCTTAATTTTTTTCCATCAAACTTTTTAAGATTAGAAAAATAAACATAATCTAAGTCCATGTTAATGCCCATTCCTATTGCATCCGTTGCTACTAAAAAGTCAACATCACCAGATTGGTAAAGTTCTACTTGAGCATTTCTAGTTTTTGGACTTAAGGACCCCATCACAATTGCTGCCCCACCTTTTTGTCTTCTAATTAATTCAGCTATTGCATAAACTTCTTCAGCTGAAAAAGCTATAATTGCTGTTTTTCTATTTATTCTTGAAATTTTTTTATGACCTGCATATGTTAATTTTGATAATCTTTCTCTATTTATAAATTCTATATCACCATCTAATTTAGAAATTATGTTTTTGATCGTATTAGAACCCATAAGCATTGTAAGTTTTTCACCTCTCATGTTTAAAAGTCTATCTGTAAAGATATGACCTCTTTCATGATCAGCACACATTTGAATTTCATCAACACCAACAAAATCTAAATGTTTATCAATTGGCATGGACTCCACTGTGCATAGGAAATATTTAGCATTAGTTGGAATAATTTTTTCCTCACCAGTTATTAAAGCAACTTTATCTACACTGACTTTTCTTATGATCTTGTCATAAACTTCTCTGGCTAATAATCTTAGGGGAAAACCAATCATGCCTGACTCAAATGAAAGCATAGTTTCGATAGCCAGATGTGTTTTTCCAGTATTAGTGGGTCCGAGAACAGCAGTAATTTTGTGTTTAGTCATTTCTACCTTTGGTGTACTTTTTTTTACTCCTACCAGATATTGTTGGTGTTAAAGAACAAAGATAGACTAAAACATGACCGAAATCGGAGGATAAAAAGTTCTCATTTTGCTACAAACTATACTTAGATTAGCATAATTAAGATTAATTCTATAATAGTAATTTAAAAAAAAAGAATGCTAAAAAATTTAGTTAAAGATTTAAAACCATCGTCTACTTTACTGATCAATGAAACTTCAAGAAAATTAGAGGAACAAGGAAAAAAAATATATAAATTTGGCTTTGGACAGTCACCATTTAAAGTTCCAGAGGATGTTGTTGAAGAACTTAAAAATAACGCACATCAAAATAAATACCTACCAATGCAAGGTCTATTGGAATTAAGAAAGGTAGTAGCAAAATATACATCAAAAAGAAAAAATCATGACTATAAATCTGAAAATGTAATTATTGGACCTGGTTCAAAAGAATTAATGTTTTTATTACATGTTATATTTGATGGAGAAATAATATTGCCTGCTCCTAGCTGGGTTTCATACGCTCCACAAGCAATATTGGGCAGAAATAAAACACAAATTTTACAAACAAAAAGAGAGAATAATTGGTTTCCAACCGCTTCAGAAATTGAGGAGATTATTTTAAAGGATAAAAATAAAAATTATTTATTATTCTTAAATTCACCAAATAATCCATCAGGTCAAATTTGTGAAAATTTAGAGGAAATTGCTGATATTGCTAAAAAGTATAATCTTATTATTTTGTCTGATGAAATATACTCAGAATTAAGTTTTAAAGATAATTATCAATCTATTTCAAATTTTTGCCCTGATAAAACAATTGTTAGTACTGGATTAAGCAAATGGTGTGGAGCTGGTGGATGGAGGTTGGGTTATTTTTTAGTACCAGACTCATTAATACAAATTAGAGATATGATTAATGTCTTAGCTAGCGAAACTTTTTCTGCTGTAAGTGCACCTATTCAATATGCAGCGATAACAGCTTATAACAATGATCACTCACACTATATCAATATATCGAGAAAAATTTTAAGTGCAGTTGGTAAATATGTTTATGAAAATCTAAGATCTAATAAAATTTTGATCAATGAGCCTCAAGGAGGCTTTTATTTAATGCCTGAGTTTTTAAATAAAAAATTTAATACTTCATCAGAAATGTGTGACAGTATATTGAATGGTACAGGTGTAGCCTTGCTACCTGGATCTGATTTTGGTTTTGACCAAAACAAAATGTTGGCAAGATTGAGCTTTACTGATTTTGATGGTCAAAAATTTATGAATAAAATTGATGTAAATCAAAAAATTGATAATGATCTTATAAATGAATTTGCACCTAAAATTATTGAAGGTGTTGATAAGTTAAAAAAATGGTCTGAATCAATATAAAATCTTACTATACATACCTAAACATTTACTGTTAAAATTAATTTATAAAAATAACGATATAGAGGGAGAAATAATGAAAAAAATAATTACATCTCTATCAAGTGCTTTACTGATATTGGTTGCATCTTTGTCTTTAACTGGTGTAGCAAAATCAGCTGAGTTCTTCACGATAGGAACTGGTGGACCTACTGGAGTTTATTTCCAAACAGGTAACGCTATTTGTAAAATGTTACACAAATCAGCAATAAGTGCTGAACATGGAAGAAAAAAAGGTACGGCTAAAGCATATAGATGTACTGCACCATCAACTGGTGGATCAAATTATAATATTGGTCAAATAGCAGCTGGTGAATTTCAATTTGGTGTAGCTCAGTCTGACTGGCAATATCATGCTGTAAATGGATCTAGCAAATGGGAAGGAAAACAGTACAGTGATTTAAGAGCTGTTTTCTCAGTTCATAATGAACCTTTTCAAATTTGGGCTAGAAAAAAAGCAAAGATTAAAGATTTTGCTGGATTAAAAGGAAAAGTTGTTAACATTGGTAACCCTGGTTCAGGACAAAGAGGAACTATGGAAGAATTAATGAAAGCAATGGGTGTTGATAATAGTTATTTCAAATCAACAACTGAACTTACATCTTCTGAACAAGTAAAAGCTTTGTGCGATGGTAAAATTGATGCTTTTGGTTATTCAGTAGGTTTTCCTAATGGTGCCATGGAACAAGCTGCAACTTGTGCTGCTAAAGCATCTCCAATAAATTTAACAGGCTCTGAAGTTCAAGGTTTAATAAGTGGTGCTGACTATTATGCACAAGCTATTATTCCTAAAGGAACTTATACAGGTCAGAAAAAAGATGCTACAACTTTTGGTGTAAAAGCTACTGTAGTAACTTCTGCCGATGTTTCTGATGAACTTGTGTATTTAGTTGTAAAAGCTGTGATGGAAAATTTTGATGATTTTAAAAAACAACATCCTGCTTTTGGATTTTTGGAAAAGAAAAACATGATTAAAGATGGTTTATCTGCTCCACTACATCCAGGTGCAATTAAATACTATAAAGAAGCTGGATTAATGTAATCCAATTAAATAATTTAATTAAAAGGCCTGATTTTTATCGGGCCTTTTTTTTATAATAGAGTATCTTTTTCATAATGAATCAAAGTATTAATGAAAATGTAAAAAGTAAGATTAACGAAGATTTGTCACCAACTAGAAATCTTACAGGCTTTCATTTAAAAGTGGTTGCAGCTATTGCAATCATATGGTCTTTATTTCAACTTTGGTATGCATCACCATTTCCCTTTATGTTTAATGTTGGAATGTTTAAAGGGCTACCAGCTAGAGCTATCCATTTAGGTTTTGCTTTAACTTTAGCATTTTTAATTTTTCCAATTACCAAAAATAAAAAAATTTCAATATTTGATATTATAATTAGTTTGGTTGCTGCTTTTTCATGTCTTTATATATATTTTTTTTATGATCAGCTTGTTGATCGTGGTGGAGTACTTTTAAATCTTCAAATTGGAGACAACATTAATCTTCCAATTGAATTAATAATTGGTAGTTGTGGCATTATAATTTTACTTGAGGCAACTAGACGTGCAATAGGTTTACCTTTGGTTATTATTGCAATATGTTTTTTATTATTTTCTTACTTTGGTAGATACGCACCAGAAATAATTTCTCATGGTGGGCTTTCATTAAATAGATTGGTTGGTTTTCAGTGGTTAGATCAAGAAGCTATCTTTGGAATTCCAATAGGTGTTTCTGTAGATTTTATATTTTTATTTGTATTATTTGGAGCTCTTCTTGAAACAGCAGGAGGTGGAAAATATTTTCTAGACTTAGCTTTTGCAATGGTAGGAAAAATGAGAGGTGGACCTGCAAAAGCTGCAATTCTAGGCTCAGGAATGACAGGTTTAATTTCAGGCTCATCCATAGCCAACACAGTGACCACAGGAACTTTTACTATTCCTATTATGAAGAAAACCGGTTTTTCAAAAGAAAAAGCTGGTGCTATTGAAGTTTCATCATCTGTTAATGGTCAATTGATGCCACCTGTTATGGGTGCTGCAGCTTTTGTAATGGCAAGTTTTATCGGAGTTACGTATTTTGAAATAGTGAAGCATGCTTTTTTACCAGCAATAATTTCATACGTAGCGCTATTTTATATTTCTCACTTAGAAGCTTTAAAATTAAATTTAAAAGGAATGGATGAAGAAGACGTACCAAATTTAAAAAAAACATTTCTTTCCGGTCTCCATTTTTTGATACCTATTTTTGTATTAATTTATATGCTGGTTTACCTAAGGTTTACCGCTTCCTATTCTATTTTTTACGCAACTATTTCGCTCATTATTGTTAATTTAATTTACCTATCTATTAAAGGTGAGGATTTAAAAAACTCACTTAAAGTTTGGTTTAATCAAACTATTGTAGGTTTTGAAAAAGGTGCCTTAAATATGGTTGGTGTTGGAATAGCTATAGCAACAGCAGGAATAATAGTTGGAGCTGTTGGATCAACAGGATTAAGTACAAACTTAATTATAGTTATAGAGTCGATAGCAAAAGATAATGTTACAATATTATTATTTTTAACTATAATTTTATGTTTGTTATTAGGAATGGGATTGCCAACAACAGCAAACTATGTAGTTGTTGCCTCATTAATGGCGACTGTTTTAGTTGATGTTGGTAATGCATCAGGGTTTATCTTTCCATTAATAGCAGTTCACCTATTTGTATTTTATTTTGGTTTAATGGCAGATGTAACGCCTCCAGTGGGTCTTGCCTCATATGCTGCTGCAGCCATTTCAGGAGGTGATCCTTTAAAAACTGGGCTACAAGCATTTTGGTATAGTTTGAGAACAGGAATACTACCAATTGTTTTTTTATTTAATCATGAATTACTTTTAATAGGAATAGAAAATATTTGGCATGCATTAGTTGTTATTATTTCTTCTTTAGCAGGAATATTAGTGTTTACTTCGGCAACACAAGGTTGGTTTATTAATAAATTAAAATGGTATGAAATAATCATTTTTTTAATAATTTCTATCTCATTATTGTCCCCAGAGTTTGTTCTTAATAAATTTTATCCTAAATATAATTATCAGAATATTAGTGTAATTAATTCAGTTATATTAGATCCAAAAAAGGAAGTGCAATTTAAAATTATAAGACCTAGTCCATATGGAGAAAGATATAAATTATTTGTAATTAACAAAAATACTTTTGAAAAAGAATATAATTTAGAAGAATACGGAATTAGTTTAGTGAAAGAAGAGAATAGAATTATCGTTGACAATCTAAAATGGAATGGACAAGCTAAAAAAAGTGGATTTGAGATGGGTGATTATATAAGTGAATTTAAAATAGAAAATTTAAATAGACCTAATAAGGGTGTTATTTATCCTATTGCAATTTCGCTTTTAATTTTCTTTGGTTATCTGAATTATAGACGAAAAGAATAATTAACCACCTGGACCTAAATTTGAAGGTTTAACTTTTAAAATTTTCCAAACCCCAGAGGCTGAAGTAATGATCTTGTCATTACATCTTAATTCACAAAATAAAAATACAAGTGTATTTGTTTTTTTTAGTATTTTTGTGAATCCCGTTATTTCATCACCTTCTTTAGAAGCACCAATAAATTTTAAATCTAAAGAAATAGTTACGCAAGGTGCATTGCCAGATGTCCTATGAGCTGCTGTGCCCGCTCCAGCATCTATTAAAGCTGATAAATAACCACCATGGGTTATTCCAGCAGCATTTAAATGATTTTCATTTATAGTTGATTTAAATTCATATTCTGTTTCTGATATTGTTTTAAACAAAACACCCCCATTGTGTTTCATAAATCCTGGCTTAATGCTTATTTGTTCATAATCATTGCTCATAGTTTTTTATAATACAAAAGTTAAAATTAATAAAATTATTAAAACAATTATAAAAAAATAAATAACTGATTTTTGTAATGATGCTTTTAACAACCAATCTAACATTTTAACTCCTTTTTTGGTGGACCGCCCAGAACTCGAATCTGGAATCTCCCGGTTCGTAGCCGAGCGCCTTATCCAATTTGGCCAGCGGTCCTTATTAAATAATTATCTCCATATATCAAAGTTTTTGATGTAATTTAACTTATTAAATATTATGTTGAGCTATCAATGAGCAAAAAACTAGATGATGTTGTTATAACATCTGCACTAAGAACACCTATAGGTGCATATAAGGGATCTTTAAAAAGCATTAGTGCGGATAAATTAGGTGCACTAGTTATTAAAGAAGTTATTCATAATTCAAAAATAAAAGCAGATGAGGTTGACGAAGTAATAATGGGACATGTTCTTACTTCTGGTTTAGGTCAAAATCCAGCTAGGCAAGCATCTATTCGTGCTGGGGTACCTGTTTCAAAACCTGCACATATTATCAACCAAGTATGTGGATCTGGATTAAGAGCTGTAATTTCAGGCTATCAATCGATTAAACTTGGAGAAAACAAAATAATTATTTCAGGTGGGCAGGAAAATATGTCAAGGGCACCTCACTCAATATTTTATAGAGAAGATAAAAAATTATTGGAAAAAAAATTAGTAGATACCATGATTAATGATGGGTTATTAGACTCTTTTAATGATTACCATATGGGAGTTACAGCAGAAAATGTTGCTGAAAAATTTCAAATAACAAGAGATGAGCAAGATATCTTTTCATTAAATTCTCAGGAGAAAACTCAAGAAGCAATGAATAAAAATAAATTTAAAGATGAATTAATTAAATTACAAATAAATAATAATGAAGAAAGCTTCGAACTTGATAAAGACGAGCATCCAAGAAGTAATTTAAAAATAGAAGATTTAAAAAAGTTAAAAACTGTTTTTAAAGAAAATGGAACAGTTACTCCAGGTAATTCTTCAGGAATAAATGATGGAGCAGCAGCAGCAGTATTGATGACAAGAGAACAGGCGGAACATAAATCACTAGAACCATTAGTTAAAATAACTTCCTGGGCCTCTTGCGGTGTTGAACCATCTTTAATGGGTCTTGGCCCAATACCAGCTGTTAAAGAAGCACTTAATAAAGCAAATTGGAGATTAAAAGATGTTGATCTGTTTGAAATAAATGAGGCATTTGCAGCTCAAAGTATCGCCGTGATAAAAGACTTAAAAATCGATCAGTCTAAAGTAAATGTAAATGGTGGCGCAATAGCATTAGGACATCCTATCGGTGCATCAGGGACTAGAATATTAGTTACACTTATTCATGAAATGATTAAACAAAATAAAACAAAAGGATGTGCTGCACTCTGTATCGGAGGTGGAATGGGTATCGCAATGTGTGTTGAAAGAACCTAAAAAGTGCCAATTTGTTTTATTTTTACAACTTTTTGCTCAATTAAAATACATGTTCTCAAAAAAACCCTAATTAATGTGCTAAAATAAAAATCAATAAATTTTTTTTAGGTATATAAAACATTAAAAATAATGAGTGAAAAATTACTTGTCCCTGATATTGGAGATTTTGACGAAGTTGAAGTTATAGAGGTTCTTGTAAAACAAGGAGATCAACTAAATATAAATGATCCAGTAATTACGATCGAAAGTGACAAATCGAGTGTTGAAATTCCGTCAACAGTCTCAGGTAAAATAGAGACAGTTGAAGTTAAAGTAGGAGATAAAGTTTCAAAGGGAAGTTTAATCTTAAACATTGTTTCATCAGGTGAAAATAAACAAACTGCTCCAATCCCAAAAGACACTGAAAGCATCATAAAACAAGCCGAAGTAGCTATGACTAAGAAAGAGGAAGAGATTGTGGTTTCTAAACAACCAACTCAAAAAAAAGAACAATCAATTATTCAAGTAACTAATGGAAATGATATTGATCCTTTAGAAACTCAAGATTGGTTAGAATCTTTGTCGGAAGTAATTTCAAAAGACGGAAATCAAAGAGCTCATTTTTTAATTAAAGAATTAATTAATAAAGCATATCGTGAAGGAGCAAACATTCCTTATACGCAAAATACACCATATATAAATACAATCCCACCAGAAGCAGAGGTTAAATCAAATGGAGACCAAAATATTGAAAGAAGAATTAGGTCTTTAATAAGATGGAATGCAGCCGCAATGGTTGTAAGAGCAAACAAAAAGTTCCCAGAACTTGGTGGACACATAGGAACATTTGCATCGGCTGCTACATTATATGATGTTGGAATGAATCATTTTTGGAGAGCAAAAAATAATAAATTTGGTGGAGATTTAGTTTATTTTCAAGGACATAGTGCTCCAGGAGTATATTCTAGAGCATTTTTAGAGGGAAGACTAAACGAAAAACAATTGGATAGTTTTAGACAAGAAGTTAATTCTGGTGGACTTTCCTCATATCCTCATCCATGGTTGATGCCTAAGTTTTGGCAATTTCCAACTGTCTCAATGGGTCTTGGTCCTATGCTTGCAATTTATCAGGCAAGATACATGAAATATCTTATTAATAGAGGTCTTATAAAAGATGAAGGTCGAAAAGTTTGGGCCTTTTTAGGTGACGGAGAAATGGATGAACCAGAGTCTATGGGTGCAATAGGATTAGCTGCTAGAGAAAAACTAGATAATTTAATATTTGTGATTAATTGCAATCTACAAAGACTTGATGGACCTGTACGAGGAAATGGAAAAATTATTCAAGAATTAGAGGGCAGTTTTCGTGGAGCTGGTTGGAATGTAATAAAAGTAATATGGGGTTCGTATTGGGACTCGTTGATAGCAAATGATAAAACAGGTCATTTAGTTAAAATAATGAATGAAACAGTAGATGGCGAATATCAAGCGATGAAAGCTAGAGATGGTGCTTATGTAAGAGAAAAGTTTTTTGGTAAATATCCAGAAACACAAGAATTAGTTTCAAGCTTATCAGATAAAGATATTTGGAGATTAAATAGAGGTGGTCACGACCCTCATAAGGTATTCGCTGCCTATGATAAAGCCACAAAAAACCAAGGAAGCCCGACAGTTATTATTGCCAAAACTATTAAGGGATATGGAATGGGTAAGACAGGCGAAAGTGTAAATACTACTCACCAAACAAAAAAATTAGATGTAGATGATTTGTTGTATTACAGAGATCGTTTTGATGTTCCTCTAACAGATGAACAAGTTAGAAATATCGAATATTTTAAACCAGATGAAAAATCACCAGAAATTAAATACTTAAAAGAAAGAAGGTTGAATTTAGGTGGCTATTTACCTGAAAGAACAACTTATGCAAAACCAATTAAAGCACCATCAAAAGATATTTTTGATTTTATGAAAGTTTCAACTGGTGAAAAAGAGATGTCAACAACAATGGCAATGGTAAGAATGTTTACTAATTTACTAAGAGATAAAAATATTTCACCAAGATTAGTTCCAATCATCCCTGATGAAGCAAGAACATTCGGAATGGAAGGTTTTTTCCAAAAAATTGGAATATATGCACACGAGGGACAAAAATATGAACCAGAAGATGCTGCACAGTTAAGTTCTTATCGTGAAGATAAAAGTGGCCAAGTATTAGAAGAAGGAATTAACGAAGCTGGAGCGATGTCATCTTGGATTGCAGCTGCTACAGCATATACAAATCATGATATAGAAATGATACCAATTTATATTTTTTATTCTATGTTTGGTTTTCAAAGAATAGGTGATCTTGCGTGGGCTGCAGGCGATAGTCAAGCAAGAGGATTTTTAATTGGTGCTACTGCTGGGAGAACAACTTTAGCTGGAGAAGGACTTCAACACCAAGATGGACACAGTCATTTAATAGCCTCTACAATACCAAATTGTGTAACTTATGACCCAACTTTTCATTATGAACTAGCTGTAATTTTTCGAGAAGGTCTAAGAAGAATGCATGAGAAGAAGGAAAATGTTTTTTATTATATTACTACAATGAATGAAAATTATTCTCATCCTGAAATGCCAAAAGATAAAAATTGTGAAGAAGGTATTCTTAAAGGAATGTATAAGATTAAAGAATTTAATAAGTTTAAGAAGACAAAAATCCAACTTTTAGGATCAGGCACTATTCTTCGTGAGATGATAGCTGCAGCCGAAGTGCTTCAAAATGATTATCAAATTGATAGTGAAATTTGGAGTGTGACAAGTTTTAATGAATTAAGAAGAGATGGAATGGAGGTTGAGAGATATAATCTTTTAAATCCTGACAAAGAACAAAAAACTTCATTTGTTGAAAAATGTCTAGGAAAATCTGAAGGTCCAATAATGGCAGCATCAGATTATATGAGAATGAATTCAGATCAAATAAGACCATATACTAACAAAAGTTTTTACTCTCTAGGAACAGATGGTTTTGGTAGAAGTGATACTAGAAAAAATTTAAGAAAGTTTTTTGAGGTAGATAAAGAGCACTTGGTTGCTTATAGTTTAAGTGTTTTGGCTAAAGAGCAGTTGATAGCCTCAAAATATGCAGAAGAAGCAATAAAGAAATATAATATTGATGGTGAAAAACCAATGCCAACCAAATTATAATGTCAGAAACTGAAGTTAAAGTACCAAATATTGGAGATTTTAAAGATGTTGAAGTAATAGAGGTCTTAGTTTCAGAAGACCAAATAATTAAAAAAAACGATCCCTTGATAACGATTGAAAGTGACAAATCTAGCGTAGAGATCCCTTCTAACTTTGAGGGAAAAATTAAAAATTTAAAAATAAAAGTAGGAGATAAAATTTCAGAAGGTGATTTGATATTAACTTTAGATAGCAAGTCACAAATAATCCAAGTAGCTGAAAAAAAACCAGAAATTGAAAAAGAATTTAAAAGAATTAAAGTAATTAAACCTGAAATAGAACAAACTACAAAAATTCAAAATAGAAATACATCCAACGATATTTCCTATGCAAGTCCAAAAGCTCGAAAATTTGCAAGAGAACTTGGAGTAGATATTAGTCAAGTTGTGGGAAGTGAAAAAGATGGAAGAGTTATTGAGGACGATATTAAAAAATTTGTTTCTTCTAAACCTAAAAATATTGATGAAGTTAAAGAAAATAAGTCAAGTAAAATTAAAAATGAATTTGAGCATTCTGATTTTGGAGAAATTGAAATTAAAGATATTCCAAGAGTAAAGAAATTATCCTCAACCTATTTAACTAATTCATGGACAACCATACCTCATGTTACAAATCATGATGAGGCAGATATAACAGAAATGGAAAACTTCAGAAGTTCTCTGACCAATATGTATACTGGAGAAAAAATTAAAATTACTCCTTTAGCATTTATAATTAAAGCATTAGTCGCATCTTTAAAAAAATTCCCAAGTTTTAATTCCTCTATTGATGAAATTGATACTGGAAAAATGACATTAAAAAAATATTTTCATATTGGGATTGCTGTCGATACACCAAATGGTTTAATGGTTCCTAAAATCAGAAATGCTAATAACAAAAAAATTTCATTACTCAGCAATGAATTAAAAGAAGTTAGTGAACTTTGTAGAAATCTCAAAATCGATAAAAAAGAATTATTTGGCGGATCTATGACTATTACAAGTTTAGGTGGAATAGGTGGATCATTTTTTACTCCAATTATAAATTACCCAGAGGTCGCAATCTTAGGAGTGGGTAAATCGCAAAAAAAGCAAATTTTTATTAATGGAAAATTTGAAACAAGAATAATGTTGCCAATCTCTTTATCTTATGATCATAGAATTATAGATGGTGCTGAGGCAGCACGATTTAATAATGACTTAAAAGAAAATTTAGGTAAAAATTTTGCCTACAAACTAGCTGTCTAATATAAGTCATGTCAAAAACTACTTCATTATTAAGTGCCTTGTTATGTACTTTTATTTGGGGCACAACATTTATTGCTCAAGATACAGGTATGGACAACATTGGGCCATTCACATTTAATGCAGTTAGATTTTTTATTGGTTTCCTAGCTATCACGCCGTTAGTTTTGTTATTTGAGTTAAAAAAATTTAAGTCAGAGTTTAAATCTGACATTAAATCTTTCATTAATCTTTCAATTTTAATTGGTTTGTCATTGTTTTTGGGTTCTGCATTACAACAAGTTGCACTTCTTTATACAGATGTTGCAAACGCTGCATTTTTCACAATTTTTTATGTTCCGATGGTTCCAATTATAATTTTTATATTTAAAAAAAAATCAATTCATTGGAGTGTTTGGCCATCTGTTATTTTGTGTTTAATTGGAGGTTATTTATTGACAAATTTTTATGATGCAACAGTAAGACTTGGAGATAGCCTAGTAATTCTTGGAGCTTTATTTTGGAGTACTCATATTATATTCACAGGAATAATTGTTAAAAAGTATGATCTTCCTTTAACCCTTGGTGCTATTCAAACTCTTATTGTTTCTGTATTTTCTTTTGCAATAGGACTTTTCTACGAAGAGTTTATTTATATTGAAATTATAAAAGAAATAAACTCTATCTTATATGCTGGTATTTTATCAGGAGGTTTTGCTTTTGTTTTACAAATCTATGCTCAAAAAAATATAACCCCTGCCCCTGCAGCTATAATCTTTTCTTTAGAAGGAGTATTCGCAACTATTGCAGCTTGGTATATTTTAAATCAAATTTTAGATATTAATAATTTACTTGGCTGCTTTTTTATTCTTTGTGGTGTTTTATTGTCTCAACTACTACCTTTAGTTAAAAAAAAATATTCTTAATAAATCACAGCAAATAAAATTAATGCTATGATAACTCTATAAATTACAAAAGCATTCATCGAAAATTTATTTATATAAATTAGAAAAAACTTTACTGTTAAAAAAGAAAAAATAAATGAAGTCAATATTGCAATAATTGCTAAATAACTAAATTCAACTGATTGAGAAAATATATCTTTTAACCCTAAAAAACTCGCACCACTTAAAGCTGGGATAGAAAGTAAAAATGATATTTTGCTAGAGTCCAATCTATTAAATCTTAAAATCCTTGCAGCAGTAATGGTTATACCTGCCCTACTAACCCCAGGTATTAATGAAAGAATTTGAAAAATACTTATAAACAAAATTGACTGAAGATTTAAGTTTGAAGATATTTTTTTATCAAAACGATTTTTATCTGCCACATATAAAACAATTCCAAAAATTAAAGTTGACCATGCAATGACTTTAACATTTCTTAATTCATAAATAATACCTGTTGAATACAAAATATATCCAACAATAATTAATGGAATTGATCCCACAATAATAAGGCTTAAAAGTCTCTTATTATTTTTAATATCCATTAAATCCTTTTTGAAATAATAGATAATTGCAAATAAAGACCCCAGATGGAGGCTGATATCTATTAATAATGAGCTAGATTTAAATTCATACAAACTTGAAACTAATATTAAATGTGCTGATGAACTTATGGGTAAAAACTCTGATATACCCTGAATAGCTGAGAGTATTAAAACTTCTATTATGTTTTGAAACATTTTATCTAACTAACTTAAAAAATATTTATTTAAAACAATTCGATTTAGACATATTAGCTATGCAAATGTTAAAAATACTATAATTTTCAAAGTTATATAAGTTAATAAGGTCATAACAACTGACCTATTTTTTACTTTAATTAATAAAAACAACATATAACTTGCCAGAACTAAAATAATTTATGACTGATAAAATGCTAAAATTTGTAAAAATAGGTCAACAAACTCCACCTAAAAGAGAGAGTGATGTCAGAAAAAAAGACTTTAATGAGATTTATGATGAGTTTATTAGCGGTCAAGCAAAAGAACAATCAAGTAGATGTTCTCAGTGTGGAGTTCCTTTTTGTCAGGTTCATTGTCCATTAAGTAATAATATTCCAGATTGGCTTAAACTTACTGCGGAAGGAAGACTTCAGGAAGCTTATGAACTGTCTCAAAGTACAAACAATATGCCAGAAGTTTGTGGAAGAATATGTCCACAAGATAGATTGTGCGAAGGTAATTGTGTAATTGAGCAATCTGGTCATGGAACAGTAACAATTGGTTCAATGGAAAAATATATTACTGACAATGCGTGGGAACAAGGTTGGGTAAAACCTATAAATATTTCTAATGAAAAAAATGAGAGTGTTGGAATAATTGGAGCTGGTCCAGCTGGTTTAGCAGCTGCTGAGGAATTGAGAAAAAGTGGATATAAAATTACAGTTTATGACAGATATGACAGAGCTGGAGGATTATTGATTTATGGAATTCCAAATTTTAAACTTGAAAAAGAAGTTGTTGAGAGAAGAACTAAACTTTTAAGAGATGGAGGAATTGAGTTTATTCAAAATTTTGAAGTAGGAAAAGATGCAAGCTTAGAACAATTGAGAAAAAAACATGATGCTATTTTAATAGCAACTGGAGTTTACAAAGCTCGAGAGGTAGAACTTCCAGGTAATGATTTAAATAATATTTTTCCTGCAATGGATTTTTTAATGGCATCAAATAAAAAAGGATTGGGTGATAAAGTAGAATTATTTGATAAAGGAATTTTAAACGCAGAAGGAAAAGATATTGTTGTAATTGGTGGTGGTGATACAGCGATGGACTGTGTAAGAACATCAATAAGACAAAAAGCTAAATCTGTTAAATGTTTATATAGAAGAGATAAAGAAAATATGCCTGGATCAGCAAGAGAAGTAGCTAATGCTGAAGAAGAAGGTGTTGAGTTTGTCTGGTTATCAAGTCCCAAGGAATTTAGAGGAACCAACAAAGTTGAAAAATTAATAGTTGATCAGATAAAATTAGGTGAACCTGACGAAAGTGGAAGAAGAAAACCAAAAGTTCAACAAGACTCAGATTTTGAGGTAAAGGCTGATATGGTTATTAAAGCCCTAGGTTTTGATCCTGAGGATTTGCCAACTTTATTTGACTCAAGTGAACTACAAGTAACAAAATGGGGAACTGTGAAAACTGATTTTGATACAATGGAAACAAATTTGAGTGGGGTTTTTGCTGCAGGTGACATAGTTAGAGGCGCATCTTTAGTTGTCTGGGCGATTAAAGATGGAAGAGATGCAGCCACTTCAATTAAAAAGCACTTAGAAAATAAGCATTCAAAACAATCAAAAGTAGCTTAATGAAAAGTTATAAAAAAAATTTTGAATTATTAAAGAAAAACCATGTTTATTCTGAGGAGATGGAGCACGATGCTTGTGGTGTTGGTTTAATTGCATCTACTGAAGGAAAGAAATCACGTAAAGTTGTTGAGTATGGAATTGAAGCTTTAAAAGCAGTTTGGCACAGAGGAGCAGTTGATGCTGATGGAAAAACAGGTGATGGTGCAGGAATTCATGTAGAAATACCTAAAGATTTCTTTATAGAAAAAATAGAAGTTACCGGTCACTCCTACGATAATTCAGAAATATGCGTTGGAATGATTTTCTTACCAAGAAATGACTATGCAGCACAAGAGAGTTGCAAAACAATAGTTGAAAGCGAATTAACAAAAAACAATTTTAGTATTTATGGTTGGAGACAGGTTCCAGTTAATCCAAAGGTTTTAGGTGAAAAAGCATTTCAAACAATGCCTGAAATTATTCAAGTGCTTTTTAAGTCTAACAACCCAGAATTATTAAACAAAGATCTTGAAAGAAAGATTTATGAAACAAGAAGAATAATTGAAAATAAAGCATTTCAAATTTCTTTAAATAATTTTTATATTTGTTCTCTCAGTTCAAAATCAATCATTTATAAGGGAATGTTTTTAGCAGAGGCTATTTCAGATTTTTTCTTAGACTTAAAAGATGAAAGATTTATCTCAAGATATGCAATTTTTCACCAAAGATTTTCTACAAACACTGCACCAAGCTGGAATTTAGCTCAACCTTTTAGAGCTATTGCCCATAATGGAGAAATCAATACATATCGTGGTAATAAAAATTGGATGAAAGTTCATGAGCAAGAAATGAATAGTCCATTGTTTGACGACATAGAAAATTTAAAACCAGTAATTCAACAAGGTGCATCAGACTCAGCGGCATTAGATAATGTTTTTGAATTATTAAATATTTCAGGTCAGCCAGCACCTTTAGCAAAATTAATGTTAGTGCCAGATGCTTGGTCTAAAAAAAATAAAACTTTATCTAAAGATCATCAGCAATTGTTTAATTTTCTAAACAGCACTATGGAACCTTGGGATGGGCCTGCAGCTATTGCTGGTACGGATAATGAGTGGGTAATTGCTGCAAATGACAGAAATGGATTGAGACCATTGAGATATGCAATTACTAAAGATAATTTATTATTTGCAGGTTCAGAAACAGGAATGATTGAACTTAATGAAAAGAAAATTTTAACTAAGGGAAGATTAGGTCCTGGAGAAATAATTGGAGTTAGAATTGAAAAAGGAAAAGTATTTACTAATAGTAAAATTAAAGATTATTTGGCCAAGGAATATAAACATTTTAACTCTCAAATTATTGATTTAGATGAAAAAATTACTATTTCTGGAGAAAAACATTCATTTTCTGGAGATGATTTAAGAAGAAGACAATATACATTTGGAATTAGCCTAGAAGATTTAGAGCTTATTTTGCACCCGATGGCTGAAGATGCAAAAGAAGCAATAGGTTCTATGGGTGATGATACCCCACTTGCTGTATTGTCAGATAAATACAGACCTCTTTACCATTTCTTTAGACAAAATTTTAGCCAGGTAACAAATCCTCCAATTGATTCATTAAGAGAAAATAAGGTTATGAGTTTAAAAACAAGGTTTGGAAATTTAGGTAATATTCTGGACTTTGATAATTTAACTAAGCAAAATATTTATGTTTTAAATAGTCCAATTTTATCAAACTCTCAATTTGACAAATTTATTAATTTTTTTGGTAAAAATTCGTTAGTCATAGATTGTACTTTTTCTAAAAATCAGTCTTTATTTGAGGCAATAAAACAAGTTCAAAAAGATGCAGAGATAGCTGTAAGACAGGGTGTTACTCAATTAATTTTAAGTGATAAAGGATTATCAGAAACTAATTTGCCTATTCCTATGCTTTTATGCGTAGGAGCAATCAATTCATTCTTAATAGAAAAAAAATTAAGAGGATATGTTTCCATAAACGTCCAATCTGGAGAAGCTTTAGATACACACTCATTTGCTACTTTAATTGGTGTAGGAGCAACCACAGTAAATCCATATCTTGCTTTTGATAGTTTGTATCAAAGACACGAAAAAAAACTTTTTGGAAAATTTAGCTTTGATGAATGTGTGGAGAGATACATCAAATCAGTGAATGCTGGTCTCTTAAAGATTATGTCTAAAATGGGAATTTCTGTTTTAAGCTCTTATAGAGGAGGATGTAATTTTGAAACTGTTGGATTAAGCAGAACAATTGTTGCTGATTATTTTCCAGGTGTTGTATCTAAAATATCTGGGATTGGATTAACAGGAATAGAAAAAAAAATTAGATCTATTCACAAAGAAGCATTTGAAAGTTCTGAAACTATTTTACCAATAGGTGGAATATATAGATACCGTAAAAATGGTGAGACACATCAGTATCAAGGAAAATTAATTCATTTATTACAAAGTGCTGTAGGATCTAACTCTTATGAAGCATACAAGAGATATGCTGATGGAATATATAATTTGCCGCCAATAAATTTGAGAGATTTAATTGATTTTAGATCAAAAAAATTGAAAGGACCGATAGAAATTTCAGAGGTTGAGCCTATACAAAATATTCTTAAAAGATTTGGAAGTGGAAGCATGTCACATGGAGCCCTCTCAAAGGAAGCGCATGAAACGCTTGCAACTGGAATGAATAGAATTAAAGGTGCCTCATGTAGTGGCGAAGGTGGAGAAGATGAGAGCAGGTTTAAAGTATTAGAAAATGGAGATAGTGCAAATTCTAGAGTAAAACAAATAGCTTCAGCAAGATTTGGCGTCACTGTAAACTACCTAAATAATTGTAATGAAATTGAAATTAAAATAGCTCAAGGAGCAAAACCAGGAGAAGGTGGGCAATTACCAGGGTTTAAAGTTACAGATGAGATTGCAAAACTAAGACATTCAACACCTGGAGTTACTTTAATATCTCCTCCGCCACATCATGATATTTATTCTATAGAAGATCTTGCTCAACTTATTTATGATTTAAAACAAATAAACCCTAAAGCAAGAATTGGAGTTAAACTTGTTGCTTCATCAGGTGTAGGAACTATTGCTGCTGGTGTTGCTAAAGCGAAAGCTGATATAATATTAATATCAGGACACAATGGTGGTACTGGTGCAACACCACAAACTAGTGTTAAGTATGTTGGAATACCATGGGAAATGGGCTTAACAGAGGCCAATCAAGTTTTAACTTTAAACAACCTAAGACACAAAGTTACTCTTAGAACTGATGGTGGTATTAAAACAGGAAGAGATGTTGTTATTGCAGCGATGATGGGAGCCGAAGAATACGGAGTGGCAACCACTGCTTTAGTTGCGATGGGCTGCATTATGGTTAGACAGTGTCACTCAAATACATGCCCAGTTGGCGTTTGTACTCAAGATGATAAACTTAGAGAAAAATTTACAGGTACTCCAGATAAAGTAGTTAACTTATTTACTTTTATTGCATCTGAAGTAAGAGAAATTTTAGCAAAAATAGGCTTTAAATCATTGAATGATATAATTGGTAGAACAGATCTTTTAATGCAGGTCAGTAAAGCTTCTCCAAATCTTGATGATTTAGATCTGAACCCACTTTTTGTACAGGCAGATAATGGTAATAATAAAAGATATTGTGAAAATCAGGAAATAAATCATGTACCAGATACACTTGATCAAGAAATTTGGCCAGAGATTGAAAAAACTTTAGATAATTCTGGAAAGTTTGAAAAAGAATACATTATTAAAAATACTAATAGAGCTGTTGGAACAAGAATATCTCATCATCTTTATAAAAAATATGGATATGAAAAACTAAATGAAAACTTTTTAGTATTAAATTTCAAAGGATCAGCAGGTCAGTCATTTGGTGCTTTTTCAGCAAAAGGCTTAAAACTTGTTCTTAAAGGAGATGCTAATGATTATGTGGGTAAGGGATTGTCTGGTGCAACAATTTCTATCAAATTGTCTGATGAAAGTAATTTAATTTCAAATGAAAACACCATTATAGGTAATACAGTTTTATATGGTGCAACTTCAGGAAAATTATTTGCAGCTGGACAAGCGGGAGAAAGATTTGCTGTTCGAAATTCTGGAGCGACTACTGTAATTGAAGGATGTGACTCAAATGGCTGCGAATATATGACAGGTGGAACAGTAATAATTTTAGGTGATGTGGGTGATAATTTTGCAGCTGGAATGACAGGAGGTATGGCATTCATTTATGACAAATCAAGAGAATTTGAAAAAAAGGTAAACAAAGAGTCTGTTGTGTGGCAAAATGTAGAAACAGATTATTGGAAAACATATCTTAAAGATTTAATCAAAGAGCATTTTGACGAAACAGGGTCTAATTTATCAAAGTTGTTAATTGAGAATTATAATGAGGAGTTAAAGAATTTTGTTCAAGTTTGTCCAAAAGAAATGTTAGACAAGTTAAGTAATCCAATTAGCCTCAAACCAGCTATTAAAGAAGTTAGTTAAATAATCAATTTAAGTTCTTTAATTATTGTTTTAAGCCACTTTTGACTTGATAAACTGTGATCACCATCATTAATAATTACTAATTTTTTTTTTGCTTTTTGAAATATTTTTAAAACTTTTCTTGAATAAGAAACCGGCACTACTTCATCTTTTTGACCGTGAACCATAGTAACATTTATTTTGGAATTTATTTTTTTGTTTAAAACCTTATTTTTTCTGCCATCTTTTATCAATTGAAGAGTAATTGGATATTCATAGTTGCCATGTTTTAATTGTAAAATTCCTTTTTGAATAGTTTCGGACTTCATTTTTTTTGTGAATTTTTTCCACATCAAATTTTCTAAAAATTCAGGCGCAGAACCAATGCCTAAAAATCCTTTTATTTGATTTTTAAATTTTTGAAACTGTTTAAGGGCTAACCACGCACCCATGCTTGAACCAATAATAATAAAGTCATTCTTTTTAACAAATTTTTTAATAAGAGCAGATGTTTCATTGCTCCATTTAGTAATATTGCCATTTATAAATTTTCCTGATGACTTTCCATGTCCTGAATATTCAAGTGCTAAAAAACTTAGTTTATTTTGCTTAGCAAATTTTAAAAAAGCATTAGGTTTTTTTCCCTCTAAATCAGACATAAAACCATGTAAAAAAACAATAAAAGGGGCACCTTTATGAATGTTACAAATAAATCTTATTTTCTTACTTTTTGAAACTTTGTGATATTTGAAATGAGTCATAATCGTTTATATGTTTAATCTAATATTATATAATCATATCAAATGTCATCTAATTTAAAAGTTTTACAAGTCATACCAAAATTAGGTTATGGAGGAGCTGAGACAGGCTGTTATGACATTGCTCATTATTTACCAGAAAATGATTGTGGATCTTATATTGTAACTAGTGGTGGAGAACTTCTTAAATTTATTGATAAAAAAAAAGTAAAAATAATAAAACTTCCTGTTCATAGTAAAAATCCATTAATTATATTTATAAATTTTTTAGCTTTAATTGGTGTGATATTAATTAACAATATTTCAATTGTGCACGCTAGAAGTAGGGCTCCTGCTTGGTCATGTTTGTTAGCAGCAAAAATTACTGGCAGAAAATTTGTTACCACATTTCATGGGACCTATAATTTTAACAGTAAAATTAAAAAATTTTATAATTCTGTGATGGTTAGGTCAGATTTAATTATAGCAGGATCTAATTTTATTTTTTCTCATATAAAAGAAAATTATACAAAATATTTTGATGCTAAAAAAAAACTTTTAGTTATTTTTAGAGGTATCAACGTTGATTATTTTGATCCAACTACCAAACTAGATAGTGATGAAAAAAAATTATTAAAAAAATGGCAAATTGAAAAAGATAAAAAGATAATTCTCTTGCCTGGAAGGCTAACAGGATGGAAAGGACAAGAAGTTTTTATAGAAGCAGTTAATTTAGTTAATATCGAACTTGGGTATGAGGCTTTTTATGCTGTAATACTTGGAAGTGATCAAGGTAGAGATTTATATAAAAAAAAACTTATCAGACTTACAGAGCAACATAGATTAAATAATCAGGTAAAATTTATTGATCATTGTAATGATATGGCTTTAGCTTACAAAATTTCAGATATAGTGATATCTGCATCAATTGAGCCGGAGGCTTTTGGAAGAGTAGCTGTTGAAGCTCAATCAATGGAAAAACCAATACTAGCAAGTGATATTGGCGGGTCTAATGAAACTATAATTGACGAAAAAACTGGTTTTTTATTTGAGTCTAACAACGCGAAATCATTAAGTAAAAAAATTTTAAAAGTACTTTCTATGGATGAGGCATCATTACAATCGATTGGTAAAGAAGGAAGAAAAAACATAATTCAAAAATTTAATGTTGAAAAAATGTGCTTTTCTACTTATTCAGAGTATAAAAGAATATTAAATTAATGCCTATAATTACATTACCAGATGGAAATAATTTAACATTTCCAGACAAAGTTACAGGTCTAGATGTAGCTGAAAAAATTAGTAAGTCACTTGCTAAACAAGCCATGGTTATAAGTGTTGATGGTGATTTAAAAGATTTAGATTTTTTAATAGAAAAAGATTGTTCTATTAAAATTTTTACGTCTAAAAATCCTGAGGGCCTAGAAACCATAAGACACGATACAGCACATATATTAGCAATGGCAGTACAAGAATTATTTCCAGGAACACAAGTTACTATTGGGCCAGTTATTGAGAATGGTTTTTACTATGATTTTGCAAGAAAAGAACCTTTTACTGAAGATGATTTAGAAAAAATTGAAAATAAGATGAAAGAAATTGTGGATAGAAATGAAATCACAAAACGAGAAGTTTGGGAGAGAAATAAAGCTATTTCACATTTTAAAGAAAAAGGAGAAACTTATAAAGCAGTGTTAATCCAAGCAATCCCAGAAAATGAAGATGTGTCTATTTATTTTCATGGAGACTGGCATGATCTTTGTAGGGGGCCACATCTTTCTTCAACTGGTAAAATTGGAAAATTTTTTAAACTTACGAAAGTTTCAGGAGCCTATTGGAGAGGCGACTTTAACAATGAAATGTTGCAAAGAATATATGGTACAAGTTGGGCAACTCAGAAAGATTTAGATGAATATTTAAAAAGAATAGAAGAAGCTGAAAAAAGAGATCACCGAAAACTTGGAAAAGAAATGGATTTATTTCATTTTAGAGAAGAAAGTCCTGGTTCAGTATTTTGGCATGAAAAAGGATGGGCTTTATTTCAAAAATTAATTAATTATATGAGAGCCAGGCAGGATGTTGCGGGCTACAAAGAAGTTAATACACCAGAGATATTAGATAGACAATTATGGGAAAAATCTGGTCATTGGGAAAAGTATGGTGAAAATATGTATACATCAGAAACACCAGATGAAAAAGTATTTGCAATTAAACCTATGAATTGTCCTGGACATATTCAGGTATTTAATCAAGGTTTAAAAAGTTACAGAGATCTACCTTTACGTATTACAGAATTTGGAAAGGTACATCGTTATGAACCATCAGGAGCGTTACATGGCCTATTAAGAGTAAGAGCATTTACACAAGATGATGCTCATATATTTTGCTCTGAGGATCAAATTACAAGCGAATGTTTAGAGGTCACTAATTTAATTTTAGATATTTATAAAGATTTAGGTTTTGAAAATGTAATTCTTAAATATGCAGATAGACCAGATATAAGAGTTGGTGAAGATGAGGTTTGGGATAAAGCAGAAGCTTCTTTACTTGAAGCAGTCAAAGCATCTAAGTTGGAATATAGCATTAATAAGGGTGAAGGTGCATTTTATGGCCCAAAAATTGAATTTGTATTAAGAGATGCAATAGGTAGAGATTGGCAGTGTGGAACTTTGCAAGTCGATTTAAACTTACCTGGTAGATTGGATGCTTCTTATGTTGACAAAGATGGAGCTAAAAAAGTACCTGTTATGCTTCATCGAGCGCTATTTGGTTCTTTAGAAAGATTTATAGGTATTCTTATAGAAAACTATGCGGGCAAGTTTCCTTTTTGGATTTCCCCATTGCAAACAGTTGTGATACCAATATCAGAAGAATTTGATGATTATGCCATCGAAGTGTCAAAAAAAATTAAACAAGCAGGGATGAGTTCAAACGTTGATTTAAAAAAACATAATTTAAATTACAAAATAAGAGATCATTCATTAGCAAAAATACCTCTTTTATTAATTTGTGGTAAAAAAGAAGTTGACTCTAACTCGGTAACGATTAGAAGATTAGACACGAACAAACAAGAAAATATGGATTTAAATTTATTCTTAAAAACTTTCTCTGCTTTAAACAAAGCATCTTCAAACTAAGTGGCAGATTTTAAACAAAATTATTTTCAAAGAAGAACAAAAGATAGAGGTCCTAGGTCTAATAATAGAATCTCGTCTCCTGATGTTCAGGTTATAGCAAGTGATGGTGAAAACCTTGGTGTGATGAATACTAATGAGGCAATCTCAATGGCAAAAAATCAGGGATTAGATTTAATAGAGATAGCAGCTAATGCAAACCCGCCTGTTTGTAAAATTATGGATATGGGTAAATTTAAATATGATGCCCAAAAGAAAGCAAATATTGCCAAGAAAAAACAAAAAATTGTTTTATTAAAAGAAATTAAAATGAGGCCTGTTACAGAGACTTCATGATTATGATTTTAAGGTTAAAAATGCAAAAAAATTTATAGCTAAGGGAGATAAAGTAAAATTTACCGTTAGATTCAAAGGCCGTGAATTACAACACTCTCATTTAGGAAAAGAATTGATGGACAAGATCAAAGAGGACATGAAGGATATTGGCAAGGTAGAATTGCATCCTAAATTTGATGGTAAGCAAATGATTATGGTAATTCAGCCTTTATAGGCCTTAATATAGGTTGTAAATTTATATCAATCTTTGTATAAGACCGCAGAATTATGCCAAAATTAAAAACAAAAAGCTCAGCTAAAAAAAGATTCAAGATATCTGCAAAGGGTAAAGTTATGACAGCCCAAGCTGGTAAAAGACACGGCATGATTAAAAGAACGAATTCTCAAATAAGAAAATTAAGAGGCACAACAACTATGTCTAAGCAAGATGGCAAAATTGTTAAATCATACATGCCTTACAGTTTAAGAGGTTAATAATGGCAAGAGTAAAAAGAGGTGTAACTAGCAAAGCAAAACATAAAAAAGTTTTAAAAGCTGTCAAAGGTCAATGGGGCAGAAGAAAAAATACGATCAGAGTTGCAAAGCAAGCGATGGAAAAAGCGATGCAATATGCTTACAGAGATAGAAGAAATAAAAAAAGAGATTTCAAATCATTGTGGATACAAAGAATTAATGCTGGTGTAAGAGCCGAAGGTTTGACTTATTCTAAATTTATCAATGGCCTAGGAAAATGTGGTATTACAATTGATAGAAAAATTCTTGCTGAAATTGCTTACGACAGTCCAGAAGCATTTAAAACAATTGTACAAAAAGCTCAATCAGCTTTAAATTAATCTTCTCTATTGTTTTTATTTCTTAAGGAAATAATCTATCAATATGTCAGACATAAAAAATATTAAAAATGACTATTCGACTAAGCTTAATAAAAATTTAAGTTTAGAAGAAATTAATCAAATCAAGACAGAGTTATTTGGCAAGAATGGTCTGATTTCTTCTCAATTCAAAAATATTGGATCTATACCAGAGATAGACAGAAAAAAATTTGCATCAGATCTAAATCAAATTAAGAACGAGTTACAAAATTCAATAGCCAATAAAATTAATGAAATTGAGTCAAAAAAAATAAATGAAAAATTAGAAAAAGAAAAAATTGATGTAACTCTTCCTGAGCGATCATTTGTTAGAGGTAAAATTCATCCTGTTTCACAAACTATAGATGAAATTTCGTCGATCTTTTCTGAGATAGGTTTTAGTGTTGAAGAGGGTCCAGATATTGAAAATGAATATAATAATTTTACAGCGTTAAATACTCCTGACAATCATCCTGCAAGAGATATGCATGACACATTTTATCTTGATGAGAATAAAGAAATTCTATTAAGAACTCACACATCGCCAGTTCAAATTAGGACAATGTTAAAAGACAAACCTCCATTTAAGATTATTGCACCTGGAAGAACTTACAGATCTGATAGTGATCAAACACATGCACCAATGTTTCATCAAGTAGAGGGCTTACATATAGATAAAGATATAAATATGGGACATCTAAAAGGTTGTTTAAATTATTTTATTAAAGAGTTTTTTGAAGTTGAAAAAATTAAAATGAGATTTAGACCAAGCCACTTTCCATTTACTGAACCATCAGCAGAAGTAGATATTGGTTATGAAATTAAAGATGGAAAATTAGTTATAGGAGAAGGTGATCAATGGCTTGAAATTTTAGGTTGTGGAATGGTTCATCCTAATGTTTTGAAAAATGTAAAGGTTGATCCATCAAAATATCAAGGATATGCATTTGGAATTGGGATTGATAGATTAGCGATGCTTAAATATGGCATTAATGACTTAAGAGCTTTCTTTGATTGTGATTATAGATGGTTAAATCATTTCGGTTTTGATCCTTTGGATGTACCAACAAATTATAGAGGCTTGAGTCGATGAAAATTACATTTGATTGGTTAAAAGATCATTTAGATACAAAATTAAAAGAAGACAAGCTTTTAGAACAGCTAACAAGTGTTGGGCTAGAAGTTGAAAGCGTAGAAAATTTATCTGCTGGTCTTGAATTATTCAAAATAGCAAAAATTTTAAAGACAGAAAAACACCCAAATGCAGACCGACTTAAAGTCTGCGATGTTGATGTGGGAGAAAAAGAAATAAAAAAAGTTGTATGCGGTGCTACTAATGCAAGAGAGGGATTGATAACAATATACGCTCCTCCTGGGGCTGTTGTTCCAAAAAGTAAAGTAAAGTTAGTGATAGCTAAGATTAGAGATGTTACTTCATATGGAATGCTTTGTTCTGAATCCGAATTAAATTTATCTGACGAAAGCGATGGAATAACAGAATTATCTCCAAAAAAATTTGAAAAGAGTATTGGAAAAAGTTATTTTTCAGAATCAAGCTCTAATCTTATAGATCTGTCAATTACCCCTAACAGACCAGACTGTCTTGGTGTGAGAGGAATAGCAAGAGATCTTGTTGCTTCAGGTTTTGGAAAATTAAAAGATTTAAAAGAGAAAAAAATAAAATCAAAATTTAAACAAACTGTAAAAGTAAAAATTAATAAAGAAAAAAACCAAGGATGTAGTGCATTTGGAAGTTGCTTAATTACTAATGTAAAAAATGTTGAAAGCCCACAATGGTTAAAAGATAAATTAGTTTCAATTGGTGAAAAACCAATTTCAGCAATAGTTGATATTACAAATTATGTTATGTTTGATATCAATCGTCCATTACACGCTTATGATGCTGAAAAAATTGAAAAAGGTATCATAGTTCGAAATTCAAAATCTGGAGAAGAATTTACAGCTTTAGATAATAAAAATTACAAACTAGAAGATGGAATGTGTGTAATTAGTGACAGTAAAGGTGTATTGGGATTAGGTGGAATTATTGGAGGTACAAGGTCTGGTACAGAACTTGATACTAAAAATATTTTATTAGAGTCAGCATATTTTGAACCTAGATCAATTAGAAGCACATCAAAAAAACTAAATATAGATACAGATGCAAAGTTTAGGTTTGAAAGAGGTATTGATCCATTATCAATTGAAGATGGTTTAAATAAAGCGTCATTATTAATTAAAGAGATTTGTGGTGGAGAAATTAGTAAAATTGATATTCAAACAATTGAAACAAATAAAATTAAAAACATCAAATTTGACACGGATTTATTTGAAAAAATAACTGGATTTAAAATTTCAACTAAAGAAATGATTAAAATCTTAGAAGATCTTGGTTTTAAAATTAAAAAAGAAAAAAAATATTTAAAATTAACAATTCCAACATGGAGACCAGATATTTCACAAGAAATAGATATTGTCGAAGAGTTAGTAAGAATAACTGGTTATGATAAGATTGAAATTATAGATCCAATAAAAGAAAGAACCAAATCTACTTTAACTCAGACTCAAAAGTTATTTCATTTTTTACAAAGAGCGGTTGCTTCAAAAGGTTATCTAGAGGCAATAACATGGTCATTTACTGACTCAAATTATAATGATCATTTTAAAAATAAGAATAAAGAAATTAAAATTATAAATCCCATAAGTTCAGAATTAGGAGTTTTGAGAAACTCAATATTTTCAAATTTAATCATGTATATGAATAAAAATCTGGACAGAGGTCTTAAAGATTTATCAATATTTGAAATAGGACCAATTTTTACTGGTTCAAACCCAGGTGAACAAAATACTGTAGTCTGTGGTTTGTCAGCAGGTAAAAGATCAAGATTGTCATGGATTGAAAATGAGAGAAATGTTGATGTATTTGATGTTAAAAGAGATGTGGTTCAATCTTTAGTTGAAGCTGGGTACAATTCAGATAAATTTTTTATAGATAGCGAAACACCAAATTATTATCATCCAGGCAAGTCAGGTAGATTATTTTTAAATAGAGGCAAAGATCAAGTAGCAGCTTATTTTGGTGAAATTCATCCCAATATTTTAAAAATGATAGATATTAGAACAGAGTCTTTAGTGGGTTTTGAAATTTTTCTAGATAATTTAAAATTACCAAAAAAAACTTTAAAAGACCAAAAAACTAAATTTGAAGTATCCGATTATCAAAAATCTGAGAGAGATTTTGCTTTTATAGTTGATAAAGAAGTTAAAGCTCAAGATTTAATTAATGCTGTTTCAAGTGTTGATCAAAAACTGATTAGTAATATTAAAGTTTTTGATGTTTATGTAGGCGAAAATATTCCAGAAAATCAAAAATCAATAGCAATTAGTGTGACCATACAATCATCTGAAAAAACATTAAATGATAGTGATTTAGAAAACATCAATAATTCTATAATTAAAACAGTTGAAAATAAAACTGGCGCTAAGATACGATCTTAAAGCAAATGAGTAATATCGATAACATTAGAAACTTTGCAATTATTGCGCATATTGATCATGGTAAATCTACAATAGCAGATAGAATAATTCATAGCTGTGGAGGGCTCACAGAAAGAGAAATGAAAGCTCAAGTATTAGACTCAATGGATATTGAGCGTGAAAGAGGAATTACAATTAAAGCTCAGACAGTAAAACTTAATTACAAAGCAAAAAATGGTAAAAATTATATTTTAAATATCATTGACACTCCTGGTCATGTAGATTTTAGTTACGAGGTTAGTAGATCTCTTTATGCCTGTGAAGGTTCAATCTTAATAGTTGATAGTACTCAAGGGGTAGAAGCCCAAACACTTGCAAATGTTTATCAGGCTTTAGATATAGATCATGAGATAGTACCAGTTTTGAACAAAGTTGATCTTCCAGCATCAGATTTAGATAGAACAAAAAAACAAATCGAAGAAGTAATAGGTATTGATACAGAAAGTGCTATTCCTTGTTCAGGGAAAACAGGTGAAGGTATTGATGATATTTTAGAACAAATTATTACAGTCTTACCTAGTCCTATAGGCGAAAGTTTGGGAGATTTAAAATGTTTATTGGTTGATAGCTGGTACGATACTTACCTTGGAGTTGTTATTTTGGTTAGAGTAATTGATGGTAAAATTTCAAAAAATATGAAAATTAAAATGATGTCTACAAATCAAGAATATATTATTGAAAAAGTTGGGGTATTTACGCCAAAAGCGACAGATATTAATGAGTTAAATGCAGGTGAAATAGGCTTCATAACAACTGGAATAAAAGTTTTATCTGAAACAAAAGTTGGTGACACTATATGTGATGCTGCCAAACCATTAAAAGAAGCCTTGCCAGGTTTTAAGCCAAGTAAGCCTGTGGTGTTTTGTGGATTGTTTCCAGTAGATAGTTCAGAATATCAAAAATTAAAAGATGGATTGGCTAAATTACAATTAAATGATGCAAGTTTTTCATTTGAACCTGAATCTTCTTCAGCTTTAGGATTGGGGTTTAGATGTGGGTTTTTAGGATTGCTTCATTTAGAAATTGTTACAGAAAGACTGGAAAGAGAATTTGATGTGAACTTGCTAACAACTACACCAGGAGTTGTATATAAAGTTTATATGAACAATGGAGATATTGTTGATCTACACAACCCATCAAGCTTACCAGATCCAACATTAATAAAATTAATTGAAGAACCGTGGATAAAAGCAACAATAATTACACCAGATGAATATTTAGGTTCGATAATAAAGATGTGTCAGGATAAAAGAGGGGTGCAAACTAATTTAAGTTATTCTGGAAACAGAGCAGTTGTAAATTATGAGTTACCTTTAAACGAAGTAGTTTTTGATTTTAATGATCGTTTAAAATCGATGACTAGTGGTTATGCTAGTTTTGATTATGAAATTATTGAACATAGAGAAGGTGATTTGGTAAAACTAGGAATTCTAGTTAATGCAGAACCAGTTGATGCATTAGCAATGATGATACATAAAGATTTTGCTCAAAGAACAGGAAGAGAAGTTTGTGAAAAGCTAAAAGATTTAATACCAAGGCATAATTTTATGATACCTGTTCAAGCTGCAATAGGGGGCAAGATAATAGCTAGAGAAACTATTAAGGGTTTTAAAAAAGATGTTTTAACTAAAATTCATGGTGGAGGAGCCACAGACAGAAAGAGAAAACTTCTTGAAAAACAAAAAAAAGGAAAAGCTCGATCTAAACAGTTTGGTAGAGTTGAAATTCCTCAAGAAGCTTTTATTGGAGTACTAAAAATTAATAAGGATAGCTAAATATTTATAAAAAAAATGAAAAATTTTTGCGTTTCATTAACAACTATTCCACCAAGGTTTAGCACGTTAAAAAAAACTCTAGATTCAATTTATAATCAACAAATACAACCTGAAAAGATTTTTTTAAACATTCCAAAAAACTTCAAAAGATTTAAAAATGAAAATTTTGATTTTAATAATTTGAGTAAAAATTATGGTAACCTTGAATTAAATAAATGTGAAGATTTTGGACCAGGAACAAAGTTGTTAGGTTCACTTAAACAGATTTCTAAATTCGATTATGTTATTTTGGTTGATGATGACCATGAATACAACAATCAAATGTTAAAGATATTTTGTGAACAAGCTGAAATAGATTTAAATAAATCTTATAGTTTTTGTGTTTATGATATTTTAGATTGTAAAATAGGTCAGGGAGCTGATGGTTTTTTGATTAATACTAAATATACAAATGGTATGCTTAAATTTTATGAAAAATATGTAAAAAATAACCCGAAATTATTTTTAAATGATGATTTATGGATTTCTGTTTATCTTAATAAAATTTTAAAAATTAATATTGAGTCATTATTTTCATTATTAAAACAATCTTTTTTTAAAAGATACAAGTCAATTTATTCAAAACACACCCAAGCTGGAGCAATTATTGAGACTTATAGTCCTATCAGAAAAAAAGCTAGAGAATTAAAATTTAGAGAAAATTGTGATGAATATTCTTTGTTAAAAAAACTTACTAAAAATTTTACAATTATTTAACAAATAATTATTTGGAGAGGTGGCCGAGTGGTTGAAGGCGCACGCTTGGAAAGCGTGTAAAGGAGTAATCTTTTCATGGGTTCGAATCCCATTCTCTCCGCCATCAAATAAGCAAGATTTTACAGGCTAAATTTGTCTTTTTTTGACTATTTAAGTAAAGATAAATCAGCATTTTTTTTAAAAAATGTTATAATTTTTTTTTTCCTAAATTAAAAATGACAAATAAAAATACATATCAAGCAGACTCAATTAAGGTTTTAAAAGGCCTTGAGGCGGTCAGAAAAAGACCGGGAATGTATATTGGGGACACGGATGATGGAACTGGTTTGCATCATATGGTTTATGAGGTCGTTGACAACTCTATAGATGAAGCTTTAGCAGGTCATTGTAAAAATATTAATGTAAGAATAAATTCTGATGGAACTATCACTGTTAATGATGATGGTAGAGGAATTCCTGTTGATATGCACAAGGGAGAAAAAAAATCAGCAGCAGAAGTTATTATGACACAACTTCATGCTGGTGGTAAATTTGATCATGATTCTTATAAAGTTTCAGGTGGACTTCATGGTGTTGGAGTTTCTGTTGTAAATGCATTGTCTGAAACATTACAATTAGAAATAAGTAGAGATGGAAAAAAACACTTGATAGAATTTAAAAATGGTGAAGCCAAAGCTCCTTTAAAAATCACAGGAAATTCTAAAGAAACTGGAACTCAAATTACATTTTTACCCTCAAAAGAAATTTTTTCTTCTATAAAATTTAGTGCGAATATTCTTATAAAGCGGATGAGAGAGTTAGCTTTCTTAAACAAGGGTATTAAAATAATTTTTACAGATGCTAGTTTAAAAAAAGAAAAAGTATCCCAATTTAAATTTGATGGTGGTGTACTTGAATTTGTAGATTTTCTAGATGAAAAAAGAGAAAAACTACAAAATAAAAATGGAAATGATTTATTTAAAAAACCAATTTATATTGAGGGAAAAAAAGATAATATTGAACTTGAGTGTTCTTTGAAGTGGAATGCAAGTTATGCTGAAGATATTTTTCCTTACACTAATAATATTTATCAAAAAGATGGTGGAACACATTTATTAGGTTTTAGAAGCGCATTAACAAGAGTTGTTAATAAATATGCGAACGAACATAATCTACTTAAAAAAAATAAATTAGCAATTTCAGGGGACGACATTAAAGAGGGACTTACTTGTGTGTTATCTACAAAAATTCCTGATCCAAAATTTTCTTCCCAGACAAAAGATAAGTTAGTTTCATCAGAAGTCAGAATGATTGTGGAAAACATTGTTAATGAAAAATTATCTATATGGTTTGATCAAAATCCTTCGATCGCTAAAATAATTTTAGCAAAAGTTATTCAAGCAGCAATGGCGAGAGATGTGGCTAGAAAAGCTAGAGAAAATGTAAGAAGAAAAGGTGCTCTAGAATTAAGTGGTCTTCCAGGAAAATTAGCTGATTGTCAAATTGGAAAACAAGATGGCACAGAATTGTTTATTGTAGAGGGTGATTCAGCAGGAGGTTCTGCAAAACAAGGAAGAAACAGGGCTAATCAAGCCGTTTTGCCTTTAAGAGGTAAAATTTTAAATACTTACGTAGAAGATTTAGCTTCTAAAAAGAATGGTAATGGTGATGGTTCAGAGCAGCAAAGAACAAAGGCTTTATCTAAAATGATTTCATCCAATGAAATAGTTACTTTAATTAATGCATTAGGTTTAGATCCAAAAGTACAAGAAATAGATTTAAAAGATCTTAGATATGGAAAGATTATTATTATGACCGATGCAGACGTAGATGGGTCTCATATTAGAGCTCTTTTATTGACTTTTTTTAATAACAAACCATTTAATAAACTGATTGAAAATGGACACGTGTATTTAGCTCAACCACCATTATTTAAAATAAATAAAGGATCAAAAGGAATTTATATTAAAGATGAAAAAGAACTAGAGGATTATATTGTTAATAATAATAAAGAATTAAAAAAAATTAAAAAAGGATCTAAAGAATTTATTAAAGAATTAGATCTAGAAAAATCAAAAATGAATATACAAAGATTTAAAGGATTAGGTGAAATGAATCCAGAGGAGTTGTGGAGTACAACGCTCGACCCTGAAACAAGAAATCTATTACAAGTGCAGTATTCAAAAGATCTTAAGAAGGATCAAAGTTTGATACATACTTTAATGGGAAATGATGTTGCTTTGAGAAAAGATTTTATAATTTCTAATGCAATTAATGTGCAAAATCTTGATATCTAATAATGAAGTTCTTTGAAACTTCAAAATATCATTTCTTTAAAAAATCAACTTATATAAGCCTTAGATGGATTGGAATTATTGGGCAATTAGTATCAATTAACTTTGTATATTTTTTCTTAAATTTTAAGTTTGATTTTATAATTTCTAATCTGGTTATATTCTTAGGTATTTTAAGTAATTTATTTTTAATATTTATTTATAAAAAAACACAATTATCAGATAGATCGGCTTTTATTTTTTTAGTAATAGATATATTACAATTAGGAGCTTTACTCTATCTAACAGGGGGTGTCACCAATCCGTTTGTTATTTTTTTATTAATTCCAAGTGTTTTTTCATCATCAAATCTAAGTTTCAAAACAAATTTTTTATTAGTATTTCTATCAATAATTATAATCTTTATACTTACATTTTATTCATTAGATTTGCCCTCTCCCATGAGTAATCACTTTCATGTAAGTCCGTATTATTTTTATTCAATTCCAATTGCTTTAATAATAGCTTTAATTTTTTTAAATTATTTAGCAATGTCATTTGGAGCACAATCTAGATTAAGAAGAGAAGCGTTGGCAAAAATGGAAGAAGTTATGGCTACTGAACATGAACTTTTGTCATTAGGAGGACAAGCTGCAGCTGCAGCTCATTCACTTGGAACACCTTTGTCCACAATTAAGATTATTGCTCATGATCTTGAGAAACAATTCAAAGAACAAGAAGATGTTAAAAAGGATATAGAATTATTATCCAGCCAAGTAGAAAGATGTAATGATATTTTAAAACGCTTAACTTTAAATCCAGTAGAGGAAGATGATTTTATTGATAAAGATCTTACAATGAGAGATTACTTGGGTGAAATTATTTCGTCATTCAGGGAGATAAGTAAAAAAAATTTTATTTTCAATTATGATCAATTTTCAAACATAAAAAAGATAACAAAATCAATAGAAATTGTTTATGGTTTAAGAAATTTTATTGGAAATGCTAATAAATTTTCTAAAGAAACAATCTATATAAATTTAAAAAGTGATAGTGAAATTACAGAAATTATAATTGAAGATGATGGAAATGGATATCCAAGGGATGTCTTGTCAAAAATTGGAGAACCATATTTAAGATCAAAAGACATAATTTACAAGTCAAAAACAGGATTAGGATTAGGTTTATTTATTGGTAAAACGCTTTTAGAAAAAAATTTTGCTTCAATTAATTGTAGAAACTCCCAAACAAGAAGTGGGGCAGAGGTTATCATTAAATGGAATAATAAAGATTTATTTAATCTTTAGTGAAATTTTTTTTTGTTTCAAACAAAGAGCTTAACTGGGATACCATAACATCTCCTAATTCATTTACATCGGTAATTTTTATTGCTTTATCATAATATCTTGAAACATCATGACCAATGCCAATCGCTAGTACCTCAATTTCAGTTTTGTTTTCAATAAATTTTACCATTTTTTTAAGATGTTTTTCTAAAAAATCACCTGAATTTACTGAAAGTGTAAAGTCGTCTACCGGTGCACCATCAGAAATTACCATCATAATTTTTCTTTCTTCTTTTCTTTTTTTAATCCTATTGTAAGCCCACGAAATAGCCTCTCCATCAATATTTTCTTTTAATAAACCTTCTTTTAGCATTAGGCCTAGATTATTTTTAGCTTGTCTCCAGTGGGTATCTGCACCTTTATAAATTATATGTCTTAAATCATTTAATCTACCAGGGGTTTTGGGTTTAGAGTTCTTGTTCCAAAGTTCTCTGCTTTGGCCACCTTTCCAGTTTTTTGTTGTAAACCCTAAAATTTCAACTTTAACAGAACATCTTTCTAAAGTTCTAGATAATATATCTGCACATATCGCAGCTATTGTAATGGGTCTTCCTCTCATTGATCCAGAATTATCTATTAACAAAGTTACGATTGTGTCTTTAAAATCCAAGTCTTTTTCTTTTTTAAACGATAATGAGTTATAGGGGTCCATAATAATTCTTGGCAATTTTGAACTATCAAGCAGTCCCTCTTCTAAATCAAAATTCCATGCTCTATTCTGTTTTGCAAGCAATTGTCTTTGTAGTTTATTTGCAAGCTTTGTTATTACATCTTGAAAACCAACTAATTGTTGGTCTAGTGTTCTTCGAAGTTTTGCTGCTTCATCTGCATTTTCTAATTTTTCAGCTTTTGTTACTTCATCATATTGAGTTGTAAAAATTTTATAATCTAAATTGATATTATCAAGATTTTTTTGAACAATTTGTTCTGAGCTCTGTTCATCAGACTCGGTATCTGAAAGTTGTTCATCAAGATTAAATTCATCTACATTGTAATCAGCGTCTAAAGTGGCTTGAGTTTCTTGATCATTATTTTCATCTTTATTATCCTCTTGATCTTTATCTTGATCGTCATTTGATGGATTGTCTTGTTCTTGATCTTGATTATCTTCTTTTTTTTCTTCGTCTTCTTCACTTTGAAAAATATTCATCTCTTCTAAAATTTGGGAGAATCTTGAGCTATAGTTGTTTTGATTTTCTAGATTTTCTTGCAAAAATTTTTTATGTTTTTCTATCGATTGCTCAAAGTCTTTTTCCCAAAAATTTAACATTTTTGTTGTTAAAGGGTTTAATTTTATTTGATGAAAATTTTTAAGCATATATAGCTCAAATGCTTCGGTTACAGGAACATCTTCTTTTGTTTTTAATTGATCCTTTCTTTTTGTATTTATAATATGTGAGTAATTTTGTTGAAAATTTTTTTCAATACCTTTAAGCATTTTGCCACCTAAGGCCTCATATCTTATTTTTTCAGCTATACTATATAGTGATCTTGATGAAGTGTTAGCAGGAAGATTTTTTTTATAAATGAATTCATTAGAAAATTTTTTTTTTAAAGCAGAAGAGTCTGTTTCTGCTCTCAATTTAATGAAGTCACTTGGTTTTGTTAAATTATCAATTTCAACAGATTGTAAATTTTGTTTCTTTTCATTTTCAGATGATTTGTTGATTAAATCGAAATCATCGGAAATTACTTTTGCTGTTGATGTTAAGGCTAGTCTAAATTTTTCTTTTAAATTATCTATCTTATCGTTCATTTAAATCTGAATATTTATCAACGACTCTGGAAGTTCTTCCCCAAAGCATCTTTGATAATATTCTGCGATAGTATTTTTTTCAATTTCATCACACTTGTTAAGAAAAGTTACTCTAAAAGCATACCCTGTATCTTTAAAAATTTCTGAGTTTTCTGCCCAATGTAAAACTGTTCTAGGGCTCATTACTGTTGATATATCACCTGCAATAAATCCTTTTCTGGTTAATGAGGCTACCTTTATCATATTGGCAACTTTTTCTTTACCCTTGGCGTTATTAAGGTTCTTATTTTTTGCTAGAACTATATCTAGCTCTCTTTCAAGACTTAGGTAGTTTAGGGTAGTAACAATATTCCATCTATCCATCTGCCCTTGATTTATTTGTTGGGTTCCATGATAAAGGCCTGTTGTATCTCCTAGGCCAACAGTATTTGATGTTGCAAATAATCTAAAAAATTTATTTTGTTTAATAACTTTATTTTTATCAAGAAGAGTAAAATTACCTTCAGCTTCCAAAACTCTTTGAATTACAAACATTACGTCAGGTCTTCCAGCATCGTACTCATCAAAAACAAGTGCTACTGGATTTTGTATCGACCAGGGCAAAATACCCTCATTAAATTGAGTAACTTGTTTTCCATCCTTAAGTACAATTGCATCTTTTCCTATTAAGTCTATTCTACTTACATGGCTATCTAGATTTATTCGAATACATGGCCAGTTTAATCTTGCTGCAATTTGTTCTATATGAGTTGATTTTCCAGTACCGTGATATCCTTGAACCAACACTCTTTTATTGTAGGCAAAACCAGAGATTATTGCCATCGTAGTATCTCGATCAAATTTATAACTTTTATCTATTTCAGGAACATATTCATTTTTTTTTGAAAACGCTTCCACTTCCATTTCGGAATCAATACCAAAGGTTTGTTTTAATGAAACTTTTATATCAGGTTGAATATTTAGATTTGGTGTCAATTTTTTCTCTATATGTATTTTTAAGCTGTGTATAAGCTAAAGTAATTAATTTAAGTTTTTCTTCATATTTTTTGTTACCAGCATTTATATCTGGGTGATATTTTTTGACAAGCAATTTGAACTTATCCTGCACTTTTTTCCATTTCAATCCTACAGAAACTCCTAATATACTAAAGGCTTTGATGTCTTTGTGATTAAATTTAAATTGACGCATATGATCGTACTCACCATTAATCCTATCTTTATCTAGCTCGTCTCTCAAAGTATTATTCCAAAGAACTTTAAAAAAATTATCTGAAGAACTAAAACTTTGAGTTGGTTTATGCCAAATCATATCTGACTTTAAAAAATTTAAAACCTGATCATCATTCATACCTGAAAAATAATTCCAATTTTTATTGAACTCTTTCACATGCTCTAAGCATAGCATTCTATACTTTTTGCTATTATCTTTTTCTACTGGTGCTCTGTAGTCACCAATTTCGTTACAATTATTCCAGTCGCAAATATTTTTCATGATGTATAATAGTTTCAATTTATGGATATAAACGAGTTAATTACAATTGTAAAAAAAAAACTTACTGACCAAATTGATTTTGAAAGTATAAAAATTGAGGACAAATCATTTCTTCATAAAAATCATATCGGCAATCAAGAGGGCAAATTTCATCTAAAAATTATTTTAAATTCAAGTGAATTAAAGATTTTGAGTAAAATCGAAAGTAATAAGAAAATCTATAAAATTTTAGATAAAGAGTTAAAAGAGAATATTCATTCAATACAAATATTAATTTCTTAACTCATTTTTTAGAAATACGCTCAAACTATTTTTTTTATATGTTTTGTTTATAATGGGTAATCCAATTCTTTTTAATAAAACTAAATTAATTTTATCTGAGTTATTTTTTTTATCTTTAATCATGAAAGATAATATTTTATTTAAATCTTTAATTTTAAAAAAATTTTTCATTTTAGATGGTAAATTTGCTCTAGAAATATGATTTATGATCGAATTATAGTCATTTTTTTTAAGCAAATTATTCTTTAAACTAAAACTCAACGCACTTTTCATACCAAGTATTACAGCTTCACCATGATTGAGTTTTTTTGAATAGCCTAAAGAAGCTTCGTAAGCATGTGCAAAAGTATGACCAAAATTTAAAATTTTTCTAAGATTTTTTTCTTTTTCATCTTTTTCGACAACACTTTTTTTAATATTACAGCTTTCATAGATCGCTTTTTCAATGGATGGAGATATAAGTTTTAAAATTTTATCACTATTTTTATCTAAAAAATTAAAAAATTTTTTATTAGCGATCAAAGAATGTTTTAAAATTTCGCCGTAACCACAAATCACTTCTCTTTTGGGTAGTGTTTTTAAAAATTGAATATCAGATATAACTAAATTTGGTTGATAGAAACTTCCTATTAAATTTTTTCCATATTTAGTGTTAACACCAGTTTTACCTCCAATGGAAGAGTCGACTTGTGATAATAGAGTAGTTGGAATGTTTATGAATTTTAAACCTCTTTTAAATAGACTTGCTGCAAAACCACTTATATCACCTGTAATTCCTCCACCAATGGAAATTACGCAATCCTCTCTTGAAAAATTTTTATTTAATAAAATATCTAAGATCTTATTTACACTGTTTAAATTTTTGTTAATTTCATTAGCTTTGAAATTATGAACATAAAGTTTTTTTTGATTTAAAGATTTTTTGATTTTTGACACTGATTGTTTTGAAATATTTTTATCAACAACAAGTAAACATTTTTTAAAATCTATTGAATTATCTTTTATAATTTTTGATATATTTGATATTAAATTTGAACCAATAATAATTGAATAGTTTTGAGTTTTAGTATTTATTTTTAACTTAATAGGTTTCATAATTTTTTATAACATTTTTAACAATATTATTTTTTGATAGTTTATCACATTTAATTTCATATAAAGCTTTTGAATAAATGTTAGATCGTTTTTTTATTAAATCAATCAATTCATTTTCTGTGGAATTATAAGCAAGAGGTCTTTTTTTACTATTTTTAATTCTATCAAGTAATATTTTATTATCCCAGTTTAACCAAAAAGAAATATGATTTTTTAATATTTCTTTTCTAATGACGTTGTTCACAAATGCTCCTCCACCAAGAGATACTACAGTTGAATTAATCTTTAGTATTTTTAAAGTAATTTTTTCTTCAAATTTTCTAAAATAGTCTTCACCTTTTATCTCAAATATTTCTGATATCGATAGGCCTAATTCTTTTTCGATTTCTTTATCAACATCTATGAAATCTAATTTTAATTTTTTTGCAACTAACAAACCAATAGAACTCTTCCCAGATCCCATCATACCTAAAAACACAAGATTTTCTTTTGATTTCATAAGTTTCTTTATTGAAAAAACACAAATATGTCTTAATTTGAAATTAGTTAAAGTTATATGCAATTTAATAAAAATACAAGTTCAGGCAAAACCAGTTTTATTGGTCTAACCATCAAATCTATTATTGGTCTTGCAGTAATCATGGGGATTATGTTTTTTATTAATAAAGTTGATTATCCAGCTCCAAAAAAAGAAATAGAAAAAATTATTCCAAATGAAAATTTTAAAATTGTTAAATAAGAAAAATTTATCAATTATAATTGTTTCTTTATTGTTATCTTTTTCCACAATTGCTGAGGAAAAACCAGTCGATATTTGGAACCTAGATAAACAAGAAGTAGATACTGTATCTGAAGAAAAAATAACAGTCGAAAAAACTGAAGAGGTATCACAAAGTAGCATCTATGAAACACAAACAGATAAAAACAAAGACTCTATAAAACTAGACGAAGACTTAACATCAAAAACAATTAAAATTGCTGGATTATATGATCCACAGGATTATGGTCTGAGTATTAGTATGTGGTCAAATTCTGATGGCTTAAAATTAAAAAAACTTTTTAAAAACATTGATAAATATAATCTTTCAAAAGATGCATCTGAAATTTTAAATATTTCATTATTAACAAATGCTTATTATCCAAATCAAAATATTACAGATAAAGAGTTTATAAAATTTAAAACAAATTGGTTAATAAAAGACTCTAACTTAGAATTAATTGAAGAATATCTTATTAAAAATCAAATAACAAATTTGCATCCAAAATTGATGAAATATATGGTTGATAATTATTTGTCTCAATCGAATGTAAAAAAATCATGTGAAATATTTTCAAAAATTAATGAACCTTTAGAAAATGAATATTTATCAAAATTCAATCTATATTGTTTAATAAACTATGGAAAAAATGAAGAAGCTCAATTAATTTTAGATTTAAAAAAAGAATTAGGCTTTGAAGATGAATATTTTGAAAATAAAGTTAATTATTTGTTTGGATACATAGATGAAGCAAATAAAGAAGTCTCTGAGAATTCTATTTTAGATTTTCATTTAGCCCATAGAACAAATCCTGAATTTTCATTTGAACCAAAAAAAGATACTCCTAAATTAATTTGGAAGTATTTATCAACATCTAATTTATTATATAGAATTCAAGATTTAGAAATTACTGATATAGATAAAATTTCTACTATTGAAAAAGCCACCCATGATAAAAATTATTCAGAAGAAGAGTTGTTTGAGTTTTATAAGCGATTTCAATTTAACATAAATCAGCTGTTAAACACCAAAGAGTCCTATAAATCCTTATCCTCTATTGAAGGTAAAGCCCTAGTATATCAAAGAATACTTTTAACAGAAGAACCAAAACTAAAACTTGAACTGATGAAAATTTTGAAAGATATTTTTGAGTTTGAGGGTATTGGTAATGCTTTTGAATTAAAGCTAGGAAAATTTTTAAAAAAAATTGATGAAACAGATGTACCTTCTAATTTTACTACTTTTTATAATCAGCATATAAAAAATGATGAAATTATTAATAAAAAAATTAAATATAATAATAAAATATTACATCAATCAAAGTTAGTAAATTATTTTAATGGGGATTATGCTAAATCAAAAATTGAAGAAGATCTAAATAAGTTTTTAAAAAAAATAAAAAAAGACAAAAAATATTTCTTATCAAAGAAAGATATAATTTTCCTCGAAGCATTAAAATCTGACGGAATTGAAATCTCAAAAAAATATGAAAATCTTTATGAAATTAATAAATCAGAGATGCCGACAGATATACAAAAAATGATAGATAATAAAGAAATTGGAGCAGCGCTACTTAGAATTATAGAGGTTATTGGACCAGAAAAAATTGAAGATATAGATGATGATACAGTATATTTTATAATTAATACGCTGAATCAATTAAATGCTGACTTAATTAGGAATAAACTTTTATTAAAAGTTCTTCCTTTTAAAGTTTAAAAATTATAATAAAATAATCCACCATGGCTGTTAAAACTATAATCACTGAACCTAATAAATTACTTAGACAGATTTCAAAACCTGTTGAAAGTGTAGGTAAAGAAGAACAGCAACTTATGGATGATATGCTAGATACTATGTATGATGCTAACGGTATAGGGCTTGCAGCAATTCAAATAGGTGTCCCAAAAAGAATTATAGTAATGGATATTAGTAAGGATGAAAAAAAAGAACCAAAATATTTTGTAAATCCAGTTGTTGTGAATAAAGACCCAATTAAAAATACACATGAGGAAGGATGTTTGTCAGTACCAGAGCAATTTGCGGAAATAGACAGACCAAGTAAATGTAAAGTAGAGTATTTGGACTACAATGGAAAAAAACAAATGTTATTGGCTGATGGGTTGCTTGCAACATGTATACAGCATGAAATGGATCACTTAGAGGGAATACTATTCATTGATTATCTATCAAAATTAAAAAAATCTATGATCATAAAAAAACTATCTAAATTAAAATCAAATACTGCAATTCTTTAATTTATGGCAAAAAAGATAGTTTTTATGGGTACACCAATGTTTGCTGTGCCTATTTTAAAATCATTGTATCAAAATGGTTATCCAATTTCAGACGTGTACACACAGCCTCCTCAAAAATCACAAAGAGGACAAAAAATAAATAAATCACCTATACAAGGAATTGCAGAAACTTTAAATTTAGAGTTTAGAACTCCAAAATATTTAAAAGATAATAGGGAGGAGTATGAATATTTTAAAAGTATAAATGCTGATTTAGCAATAGTTGTTGCGTACGGACAAATTATTCCAAAAGAATTTTTAAGTTTAACTAAAAAAGGATTTATTAACATTCATGCATCTCTTCTACCCAAGTGGAGAGGGGCAGCACCTATACAAAGATCTATAATGAATTTAGATAAAGAAACAGGGGTTAGTATTATGAAAATAGCTGAACAGCTTGACACAGGTCCAGTGTGTAACACTTACAAAATAAATTTAGAAAATAATTTAAATGCAAGTGATATAGCTGATAAATTATCTTTAATAGCTGCAGAAAAAATATTAGATAATATTGACTATATATTGGATGATAAAGCTAAATTTATTAATCAAGACCATTCAAAAGCAACATATGCATCTAAAATTCAAAAAGCCGAAGGAGAAATCAATTGGAAAGACAATTCAAAAATTATCATTGGAAAAATAAATGGTTTGTATCCCACACCTGGTGCTTTTTTTATATACAAGGGCGAAAGATACAAAATTCTAAAAGCAGAAATTGGTAATGGGATTGGAAAACCAGGCGAGGTTGTTTCAAATTATTTAGAGGTTGTTTGCGGTGACAAACAAACAATAAAAATCAAAGAAATCCAAAGACAAGGAAAAAAGCCTCAAAATATTGGTGAATTCATGCTTGGATCTCAAATAAAACAAGGTGCAGTTATCTAAATGGCTAGGTATCAACTGCTTATTGAATATGTGGGTACAGACTTTAGAGGTTGGCAAATTCAAAAAAAAGGATCAACTATTCAAGGTCTTATACAGCAAAAATTGACAAAGCTTCTTAAAGAAAAAATAATCTTAAATGGATCTGGTAGAACAGATACAGGCGTTCATGCAATTGAACAGTCTGGTCACTTTGATTGTAAAAATAAGATTGCAGATTTAACAAAGTTTTTAAAATCAATTAATCATTTTTTAAACGATCAAGGTGTTTCAATAAAAAAAATAAGGAAAAGAAGTAATAAATTTCACTCAAGATTTTCTGCAAAACAAAGGATTTACAAATACATAATTTTTAACCAGATAAGTGCTCCAGTAATTGAAAAAAAAAGAGGCTGGCATGTAAGAAAACCATTGGATTTAGATTTGATTAAAAAAGGTGCAAAGAAATTAGTAGGAACTCATGATTATTCTACTTTCAGGTCCTCTAGCTGTCATGCAAAAAGTCCAATTAAAACAATCAAATCAGTAAAAGTTAAATCATCAAAAAATAAAATAGAAATTGAATTTAATTCACAATCCTTTTTGCAACAACAGGTTAGGTCTATGGTTGGTTGTTTGAAATATTTAGGTGAAAAAAAATGGGATTTAAAGACTTTTAACAAAGCTTTTAGGTCAAAAAAAAGAATATTGTGTGCACCACCCGCACCACCTGAGGGACTTTTTCTAGCGAGAGTTATTTATTAGTTTTTTTTTGTTACTCATTGAAAATTTTTTATTTATTCGCCATCTAGACTCTGCTCTTACAATATAACCACAGCAATTTTTTGATTTACATTTGCAAGGAAATTGTTTGTAATTTTCATCATAACCAAATCCATAATCACAAGTAAATTCTTCACCTTTTTTAATATCTTTGATGGCTTTAACCCAAATTTTAAGTCCCTTACCATCATAATCACAATTATTATTGCAAGAGTGATTAATAAGACCCGCTGTATTCCAAGCAAAATCTCCGTCAAGATCATATCTTTTGTTTATAGTAAATAAATAAATTGGTTTTCCATTATCATATTTATCAGACTCTTCGGTTTGTTTTTTAGTAATTAATTTTCCAACATAATCAATTATTTTGGTTCCATCTTTGATGTCTCTTGTAGCGTAAAGTCCTCTACCTTTTTTATCAATTACAGATTTATTAATTTTATACAATTTCATAAAGTTTTTATTTAGAGGGTTATTTAGAATTATCAATCAAATTCTATAAGAGCATCTACATGACGTTTAGTACTGTCTTGAAGTGCTTTAAGATCATATCCACCTTCAAGAATAGAAACAACATTCCCATTACAAAATGATTTGGAAAGTTCCAATGTTCTTTTTGTTAATTGATAAAAATCTTCTGAGTTCAACCTTAGTTGTGCTAAAGGATCATCAATATGTGCGTCAAAACCTGCAGAAAACAATAAAAATTCAGGTTTAAATTCTCTTAATTTTTTTAAAACATGCTCGTATGCATTTAGATATGCTTCAGCAGTGGTGCCAGCTTCAAGTGGAATATTAAGAATATTATTAAACTTACCTTTTTCTTGTTCTGAACCTGATCCAGGATAGTAGGGGTATTGATGAGTTGAAACATACAACACTTTTTCATTATTGTAGAAAATATCTTGTGTTCCATTTCCATGATGAACATCAAAATCAATAATAGCAATTTTATTATATTTATATTTTTCTATTAGATAATTGGCTCCAACAGCAACATTGTTATATATACAAAATCCCATTGCCTTATTTTTTTCTGCATGATGTCCTGGAGGTCTTACTGCACAAAATGCATTTTTAAATTCTTTCTGTTGAACACCATTAATGGCTGTAATTATGGACCCTACAGCATCCTTTGTTGCTTCTTTACTTCCAGGTGAAACAACTGTGTCTCCATCAAGAAAAGCTAAACCATTTGCTGGAAATGATTTACCTACTAAATCTAAATATTCGGAAGAATGTGTATTAATTAAAAAAGATTGATCAAATTTAGTTGGTTTTTTCCAAATTAATTCTTTGTTATTAATTTTCTTAAAGTTATCAATAACAGCTGTAACTCTATCAATTTTTTCTGGATGTCCTTCGCCTGTATTGTGATTTTGATAAGTATCAGAAGTAACTAAACCAGTTTTCACTTAAAATAATTTTGTAAAATATTTGAATAAATCAACGTAAGTTTTTTCAAATCAGACAACGAAACAGCCTCATCTACTTTGTGCATTGTTTTACCGACTAAACCAAATTCTAAACAAGGAGCTATTTTTCTAATAAATCTTGCATCAGAAGTACCCCCAGTTGTTGAGAGCTGAGGTTTAATTTTTGTAATTTTTTTAATGATATCTCTAATCATAAAAGTCGTATTATTTGGTTTTGTAAGAAATGCTTCTCCAGAAACACTATAATCAACTTTGTATCTTGATTTATTTTTATTACTTATTTTTTTTATAATACTATCAATTTTCTTTTTTATAGAACTTGAAGTGTGCTTGTTATTAAATCTAATATTAAATTTAGCACTAGCTAACCCCGGGATTACGTTATCTGCAGAATTATCTATATTTATCTTAGTAATCTCAAGATTTGTTGGTTGAAAATTCTTTGTACCATTATCAAATTTAATTTTTTTTAGTTCGTTTAAAATTTGTACAAGTGCAGTTGATGGATTATTTGCTCTTTGAGGATAAGCCACATGACCCTGAACACCCATAATTGAAAGTCTACCATTTATGCTTCCTCTTCGTCCTATTTTAATCATTTCACCCAATTTATTAGGATTTGTAGGTTCACCTACTAAGCAAAAATCTATTTTTTCTTTTTTCTTTCTCAAGTAATCAACTACTTTTTTAGTTCCATTTATTGCCACTCCTTCTTCATCTCCTGTAATTAAAAGACTAATAGAGCCATTAAATTTTCTTTTATTACTTACAAAATTACTCACCGCAGAAACAAATGCTGCGATCGAACTTTTCATATCATTAGCACCTCTTCCAATTAGATGTCCTTTTTTAACAGAGGGTTTAAACGGGTTTACTGTCCATTCTTTTAAATTTCCTGCTGGCACAACATCTAGATGACCTGCATAACAGAAATTTGGACCTTGTTTACCAAGTTTTGCGTAAAGATTTTTTACTGGTTTACTATTCTTCTCTTTAAACTCTAAAATTTTAGTGTTGAACCCAAGTGTTTTAAGTTTTTTTTCTAAGAACTTCATTATTCCAGCATCAGTAGGTGTCACAGATGGAAATTTAATTAGCTCCTTAGCTAATTTAAGTTCATTTATAGAAGGCATAATAATTCTATTCTCTTAAAAGATCGTTGACAGACGTTTTAGATCTTGTTTTTTCATCAACTTGTTTAATTATAACTGCACAATATAGTGATGGGGCAGACGTATTATTTTTATCAGGTAATGATCCAGGTACAACTACAGAATAAGGAGGAATTTTTCCATAAGTTACTTCTCCAGTTTTTCTATTTACTATTTTAGTAGATTGTCCAATGTACATTCCCATACTCAAAACAGATCCTTCTCCAACAATAACACCCTCAACAACTTCTGACATTGCACCAATAAAACAATTATCTTCAATAATAGTTGGTAATGCTTGAGCAGGCTCTAATACTCCACCAATCCCACTTCCTGCTGAGATATGACAATTTTTTCCTATTTGGCAACAGCTACCAGCTCGACTAAATGTATCCATCATAGTACCTTCATCGATATAAGCTCCAATATTCACATAGCATGGCATTAGCACTGCATTTTTTCCAACAAATGATCCTTTTCTAACAGGAGAGTTTGGTACCATTCTAAATCCAGCTTTTTCATGATCTTCTTTTGTCCAACCAGCTGTTTTACCCTTTAACAAATGTGCTTTGTCATACCAACTACTGTAGGGACCATTTAAATTTTCCATTGGGTAAATTCTAAAGCTTAGCATTATAGCTTTTTTAATATGTTGATGAGTAACCCATTCACCATTAATTTTTTCTGCAACTCTAACTTTACCACTATCTAAATCAGCAATCATTTGATTGATTGTATCTTTTAAACTTTGCTCAGAGTCTTGGTTTACGTTATCTCTATTTTCCCATGCTTCATTTATTATTTTTTCTATATCGCTCATATTTTTTTTTGGATAGTTAATTTAATTGTTTTTTAATATATTAATTTCTTGAAGAAAAGAAGGCAAGTTCTTAATCTTGTAATCTATATATGGTTTGTCCGAGTCTTTTTTGGCAAAGGCTTCTTCATTTTCTAACCAACATGTTTTCATTCCTAAATTCTTAGCCTGCTCTAAATTGTGAGCGATATCCTCGATTAAAATTGATTGTTTTGGATCTAAATCAAACTTTTTAATTAATTTTTGATATGGATCTAAGTGAGGTTTTGGAACATAATTTGCATCAGTTATATCAAAAGCTCCATCAAATAAGCCATCAATACCAAGTTGTTTTGTGACATTTTCAACATGAGCATGGGAACCGTTAGTAAAAATAATCTTTTTTTCTTCTATCTTAATAAGTTCTTCTCTTAAAACTTCATCTTTTGGCAGCCAACTAATATCAATATCGTGAACAAATTCTAAAAATTCTTGTGGATTGATATTATCATGGTTCATTAAACCCGAGAGTGTTGTCCCATACTCATAAAAGTATTTTTTTTGAATTTCTTTTGCTTTTACAAGATCAACATTAAATTTTTCAGAGATAAATGAAGACATTTTTTTATCAACTTCAGAAAAAACCTGAGTTTGACCACTATAAAGAGTGTTATCAAGATCAAATATCCAGTATTTTATATTAACTAAATCTTTCATTGTCTTATCAGTGTTCCCGATCCTTTATCAGATAATAGTTCAAAAAGAATAGAATGGTTTTTTCGGCCATCAATTATTACAACACCTTTTACCCCATTACTTGCAACATCTAAACAATTGTTAATTTTAGGAATCATACCTCCAGTAATTGTTTCATTATCAATTAAATCTTTAATTGAAATTGAATTAATTTCAGGAATTAGTTTTTGACTATCATCTAAAACACCCTCAACATCACTCATAATTATTAATCTTCTTGCTTCAATTTTCTTTGCAATAGAGCCAGCTGCGGTATCTGCATTTATATTATAAGTTTGATTACTTTCATCTAAACCTAAAGGTGCAATTACTGGAACCTTTTTATCATTAACAATTTTGTCTATAATAGTTTTGTTAATTTTAGTGGGCGTTCCAACATATCCTAATTGATCATTTTCTCTAATTACATTAATGATATTATTATTTTTAGAGTTAATTGTTTCACTATTACAAGATTGTTTTTTTAAAGCTTCAACTATCTCTTGATTAAATTCTATTAAAACTTTCTCGACTACTTCAATTGTTTCTTTTCCTGTAACCCGAAGTCCTTTAATAAATTCACTATTAATTCCTAATTCATTTAATTTATTACTTATTCTTTTACCTCCACCATGTACAACGATAGGAATAAACCCCAACTTATTTAGTGTGGTAATATCTTTTATAAAAATATTAAATAAATTCTGATCAACTAGGACACTTCCACCACATTTAATAACGATGTATTCGTCATTATATTTTTCTAAATATTTTTTTACTTCATCAATTGAGGGACCATCAAATGGTAGTATCTTTTTTAACTCTTCTTCTTTGACTTCCAACATTAAGTGGTTGTTTTAATGGTAGTTCTTTTCATAATGAACACTTGTTGAGCCATTGTTAAAATATTATTAACAGTCCAGTAAATTACTAATCCTGCAGGAAATGGTGCCAGTATTACTGTTAGGAAAAGTGGAAAGAACATAAATATTTTTGCCTGCATAGGATCTGTCGGAGCAGGATTAAGTTTTTGCTGAATAAACATTGATACACCCATTGCAATAGGCCAAGCACCAATCATTAAAAATGAAGGAACATCATAAGGCAATAAACCAAATAAATTGAAGAGTGACGTAGGATCTCTCTCTGATAAATCTTGTATCCATCCAAAAAATGGCATTTGTCTCATTTCAATTGTTACAAACAGTACTTTGTATAATGCAAAAAATACTGGAATTTGAACTAGTATAGGCAAACATCCAGACATGGGATTAACTTTCTCTTTTTTATAAAGAGCCATCATTTCTTGCTGTAATTTCATTTTATCTTCTTTATGAAGATCTTTAAGTCTAGCCATTTCAGGCTGTAGAGCCTTCATTTTTGCCATACTTTTAAATGAGAAGTTTGCAAGTGGAAAGAATGCTAGTCTTATACAAAATGTAATTGCTATAATTGCCAGACCATAATTTCCTAATAATTTAAAAAAGTAATCTATGCCATGGAACAAAGGTTTTGTAATGAAATACAAAAATCCCCAATCAATTGCTAAATCAAATTTATCTATATTTAGAGACTCTGCGTATCCATCAATTACGTCTACTCTCTTAGCAGCTACTATTACTTGCAATTTATCTTCGATACTCGAGTTTCCTTTTAATTCTAGAGGTTCTGTACCTACAAAATTAGCACGAAACTTTTCTTTATAATCAAATGTAGTCTTGAATTCCTTACCACTTGGTGGAATCAATGAGGTTATCCAAAATTTGTCTGAAATTCCAAGCCACCCCTTTTGAGAAGTTTTTGAAAACTTTTCTTCTTGAATATCATCATAATCTTCTTCAATTAATTCTTCATCTAATGTTGCTATTAAACCTTCATGAAGAATGTAAAAATTGGAAATATCTGGAATTTCTTTTCTGATAATTTGACCATAAGTGTAAAAATCAAACTCTTTTTTAGTTGAATTGATTACTCTTTGATTAATTGTGAAAAGAAATTTATCATCTAAAGTTATTTCTTTCTCAAAAGTAATTCCTTGATCATTAGTCCATGATAATTTTACAGATGACCGGTCAGTTAATTTATTATTTCCTGATACAGACCAAACTGAATTAGAATTTGGAATATCAATATTTTTATCAGAAGTTATAAAACCACTCTCTATAAAATATCCATCTTTAGTATTTCTTGGTGTTAAAAGAGTAACTTTCTCTTCACTATTTAAAGCTACATTATATTCTTTAAAAGTTAAGTCATCGATTGCAGCACCCTTTAAAGAAATCGAACCAACTATATTTTGATTTTCAAATTGAATTCTTTTATTTTGGTTTAAAGCCTCTTCTCTTGTAATTTCAGTTATAGTCTCTTTTTGATCCAAACTAGGCGCATCTGAATTTTGTTCAGTTTTATTTTTTTCAGCTAAGTTCTCTTTTGTAATTGGGGGAGGCGCAAAAAATAAGCTATATAAAATAATAACTGCAGCAGACAAAGAAATAGCTGCAATAACGTTTTTAGTATCCATTATTTTTTAGCTCTCATTTCTTTTTTAACGGGATCAAAACCATCACCACCCCCTAAAAACTTTATAGGATGACATGATAATATTCTCTTTAAGCTCATTAAACTTCCTTTAACAAAACCAAATTCTTTTAAAGCCTCAATACTGTATTCAGAACAAGTTGGCAAATATCTACAAGATTGACCTAGCAATGGACTAATAAGAAATTTATATCCTTTAATAAATTTAATTAAAATATTTGTGAAAATGTTCATTATTTAATTTTTTCTAAATCCTGAAATAGAGTTTCTTTTATAATTTTGTACTCATTGTTTAGCATAGTTGACTTAGCAATAACAAGATATGAATAGCTAAATTTTAATGTTACTTTTTTTACTGCTTCATTAACAATATTTCTTAATCTACGTTTAATTTTATTTCTTTTTACTGCATTTCCAATTTTCTTTTTGGTCACAAAACTAATATTTAGTTTACTGTTATCTTTGTTGGTTAGATTGCCAAAAAAAATTGTAACGTATTTGTTAGAAATTTTTTTTTGCTTTAGTAGATTTTTGAATTCTTCGTTTTTTGAAAGAGCAAGTATTTTGCTTTTCATTTATCTAGACTGATACGGTTAACGATTTTCTTCCTCTTGCTCTTCTCCTAGCCAAAAGTTTCTGTCCACCCTTAGTCTTCATTTTTGATCTAAAACCATGTTTTCTGGCTCGTTTAACGTTAGATGGTTGATATGTTCGCTTCATAAAATGTGGTTAAAATTTATTAATTTTTCGCTCTTTATAGTAACTAAATATATAAATAGCAAATAGAAGATTATAGAATTAGCATTGTATTTAATGGAAAAAGCTAAAAAAATTAAATTATTTATAGGATTATTTTACCTAGTAGCTATTTGTATATTTTTATATTTTTTCTTTTCAAATTTTAGCCTTCAGGAATTAACGTCTTATGATTTCATTAGAGAAAATAGATCTTATTTTTTTGAACTTAAAAATTCTAATTTATTTTTATTATCAGTAATTTTTTTAGTTCTTACAATATTATGGGTATTTCCATTTTTGGGATTTGGGTCACCAGTTGCATTGCTAGGAGGATTTATATTTGGAAAATGGATTGGAACATTACTTGTTGTGTTTGGATTAAGCATTGGCGCAACCTTTATTTATTTGTTTGGCAATTATTTTTTAAAAGAATTTATTAGAGAAAAATTTTTAAGTAAATTCAAAAATCTTGAACAAAAATTTAAAAAATCTGAATTTATCTATTTATTAATATATCGTTTTATAGGAGGGATACCATGGCAATTAAGCTGTCTCCTGCCGACTGTTTTTAATGTAAAAGTGAATAATTTTTTCTTTGCAACTTTAATTGGAATTATACCTCAAATATTCTTAGCTGTTTCTATTGGTAGTGGATTAGAAAAAGTTATTGATCAGAACTCGGAAGTTCCTGAAATAACTGATATTATTTTTTCAGCAGATATTTATTTACCAATTCTAGCTTTTTTTGGATTAATTTTAATATCAATTTTTTTAAGAAAAATTTTCTACAAAGATTAATTATGGTGCTCCCACCCTGTACTGACCAGGAAATTAGTCATTACCAATGACTTGATATACCATTTATCTATAGGAGCTTATTAACAAAATAATATTTATTGATAATAAAGCATTTTTTTCAAAATATTGCCTTAATTTTTTGGTTATTATGCTTTATATCTACGTGAGGAAAATTTTATGGGAATTCATTACGATTATAAATCTACCAAAGGTAATAAGCTTATGGAGAAGCAAGCTAAAAGAGAGAAGAAGCTTGCAGAAAAAAAAGCTAAACGTTTAGCAAAAGAAGGCCCAAAAGAAGAGGAAGTTAAACCTAAAACTTTAGATGCCTCAAAGCCAATTACATTAGACTTCCTTACTAATCCAGATAAAGAATGAATTCAAAAGAAAAAAATGAGCGTTTAAGCTTAGCGTTAAGAAAAAATTTAAAAAAACGAAAACTTTTTCAAAAAAAAACTAAGAAGAAAACTAAATAATGTCAGTTCTTTCAGATAAGTGGATTAGAAAAATGTCTAAAGAAGAAGATATGATTTCTCCTTTTGAAGAAAAACAAGTCAGAGGTGACAGCATCTCTTATGGGCTATCATCATTTGGTTATGATGCTAGAGTTTCTGATGAATTTAAGATTTTTACAAATGTGAATTCAGAAATAGTGGATCCAAAAAATTTTAAACCAACAAACTTTGTTACAAAAAATGTATCAGAATGTATTATTCCACCAAATTCATTTGTTCTAGCCAGAACAGTTGAAAAGTTTAAAATTCCAGATGATGTATTGGTTATTTGTCTTGGCAAATCTACTTATGCAAGATGTGGGATTATTGTAAATGTTACACCCTTAGAACCAGGCTGGGAAGGGTACGTAACACTTGAATTTTCCAATACCACACCTTTACCTGCAAAAATATATGCAAATGAGGGTGTTGCACAATTTGTCTTTTTAAAGGGAAATGAAAAACCAGAAGTGACATATGCTGATCGAGATGGAAAGTATATGGGTCAAACTGGGGTAACGTTACCCAAAGTTTAGTTATGCAAAAACTAGAAGTCTTTGGAGCTAATAAGCTCAAAGGACAAATAAAAATATCAGGCTCAAAAAATGCATCCTTACCAATTTTAGCTGCAACTTTACTTTCAAGAAAAAAAATTTACTTAAAAAACTTACCTAGAGTAAAAGATATTGAGACGATGGCTAGTTTATTGCAATCCTTAGGTTCTAAAATTAAATTCAATCAGAACAACTTAGTCATTGATAATATAAAACAAAGAAAAAGTTTTGCACCTTACAGTTTGGTTAAAACTATGAGAGCAGGAATTTTAGTTCTTGGGCCTTTATTAGCAAAATTTGGTAAGGCAAAAGTATCTCTACCAGGAGGTTGTGCGATTGGTACTAGACCTGTTGACATACATCTAGATGCTTTATCAAAGTTAGGAGTTAAATATAAAATTGTTCAAGGGTATGTTCACGCAATCGCAGCAAAAGGATTAATTGGGAATAAAATTCGATTTTCAAAAATCTCAGTTGGTGCTACCGAAAATTTAATAATTGCAGCAAGTTTTGCTAAAGGAACAACTGTTTTAAGTAACTGTGCAATTGAACCTGAAATAAAAGATTTAGTTAATTTTTTAAAAAATATGGGATGTAATATTAAATGGATAAGCAAGCGTTCAGTAAAAATTGAAGGAGTATCAGAGGTAAAAGAAATTACTTATCAGGTTATGTTTGATAGAATTGAAGCTGGAACTTATTTGGTTGCAGCAGCTGTAACAGCAGGAAATTTAAAGATAAAACATATTATTCCAAAAATAATTCAAACAGAAATTAATACTTTAAAAAAAATAGGTGCAAAAATTAATGTTAAGAAAGATGAAGTTCATATTATTGGTAATAAAAAGATTAAAAATACGAACATCAAAACAGCACCATATCCTGGTTTCCCAACTGATTTGCAGGCTCAAATAATGGTATTGCTGTGTAAAGCTAACAAACAATCTGTCATTAAAGAAGATATCTTTGAAAATAGGTTTATGCACGTTGCTGAATTGAATCGAATGGGTGCTAAAATTTCTACTAATGGTAATACTGCTAAAGTTACTGGTAATATTAATTTTGCGGCAGCTGAATTGATGGCAACAGACCTAAGAGCCTCTGTTTCATTAATTTTAGCAGCCTTAACAACAAAAGGAAAATCAGTGATTAATAGAATTTATCATCTTGACCGTGGATATGAAAATATAGAAAAGAAACTAAAAAAAGTTGGAGCAAAAATTAGAAGAGTTAATTAATGGATAAGAAATATTTGGCAAAAATTATAGCTTCAGATAATGAAGGTTTACAAATGATTTCAGCATGTACTGCTGGAGCAAAAGTTAAAGTTTCAGATATAAAATACCTAGCAGAAAATAAAGTTTTCTTGATATCGATTGAGAGAACCAAAATTGAAACTGATCAGGATGATAAGAAAATTAACAGCATTTGCAGGTTTGATTGTGTAGATAAAGTTAAATCTAAAAATATAGATCAAAAAAATGAAGATTTAGTTTTAGAATTAATAGCAATAGATTATCTAAAAAATAAAGATGATTGTGAGATTAATTTAATTTTCAACAATAATGCTCACATTGCTTTGACTACAGAAACAATTGAAGTAAGACTGGAAGATCAAAACGAAATCAAAGATTAATGAAAATATTAAATAGTAATAATAAAAATTTTAATAAAAACTTAGATAGTTTGCTTTTACAAAGAAAGAAAAAAGTACAATCTAATTCAGTTTCGGTTTCAGGTATTATTAATGATGTAATAAAAAATGGAGATAAAGCTTTAGTAAAATATGAAAAAAAATTTAATCAAAACACTGTAATTATTCCTTCTCAAAAACAGATTTCTAATTCAATAAAATCACTTGATAAAAAAGTGAAGCAAGCAATTGATATTGCCTATAATAGAATTTACAAATTTCATTCACTTCAAAAATTTAAGAATATCTCTTACGTAGATAAGTATAAAAATAAACTTAAGTATAAATATATTCCCTTAGAATCTGTTGCAATTTATGTGCCTGGCTCAACAGCTTCATATCCATCTAGTGTATTAATGAATGCTATCCCAGCAATTGTTGCAGGAGTTAAAAGAGTTGTGATGATTAATCCAGGATTTAAAGGAAAACAAAATGCAGCAGTATTATATGCGGCACGTAAATGTAAAATTAAAGAAATTTATTCAATAGGTGGACCTTCTGCAATTGCAGCAGCAGCTTATGGAACAAAGAAAATAAATAAAGTTAATAAAATAGTAGGCCCTGGTAATGCTTATGTAGCAGCTGCTAAAAAAGAGGTTTTTGGTGATGTTGGAATTGAGGGAATGACTGCAGGCCCTTCAGAAGTCACTATTGTTTGTGATAAATTTTCAAATCCAGAATGGGTTGCAAGCGATTTAATCGGACAAGCAGAACATGATAATCTTGCTCAATGTATATTAATTTCAAAAGACAAATCCTTAATTGATAAAGTTAAAAATGAAATCTCTAAACAATTAAAGGAAATTCCAAGATCTTCTATTGCAAGACAAAGCTTATCAAGTAATGGAATTTTAATGCATATTAGTTCAGATAAGAAAATAATTGATGTTATAAATAAAATAGCACCTGAGCATTTGGAACTAAATGTTAAAAATTATAATTCATTTGTACCAAAAATTAAAAGTTCAGGATCTGTTTGTCTTGGAAAATATGCTGTTATGGCAATGACCGACTATAATGTTGGCTCAAACCATATATTACCAACCAATGGTTCAGCTAAATATTCAAGTGGAGTAAGTGTTAATGAATTTTATAAACGGATTTCCTTTATAAACTTATCTAAAAAGGGTATTGAAAGTCTTGGCCCTTCAGTTATAACACTTGCAAATTACGAAGGATTAGCAGGACACGCTCAATCTGTAAAAAAAAGAATTAGGAGAAAATAAAATTGTCTAAACAAGATTTGCTTGAATTTAAAGGAAAGGTCATGGACTTACTTCCAAATGCAATGTTTAGAGTCAAGCTAGAGAATGGGCATACGGTTACAGCTCATACTGCTGGTAAGTTGAGAAAAAACAGAATTAGAGTATTGCAAGGCGATAACGTGACAGTTGAGATGACACCTTACGACCTTACAAAAGGTAGAATAATCTTTAGGGGTTAATTTTTGCCTCGGTAGCTCAGGAGTAGAGCAGAGCCCTGAAAAGGCTTGTGTCGGAGGTGCGAATCCTTCCCGAGGCACCACCATCAACTTTTCATCTTGAAATAATTTAAAAATCAAATTAGCTTTATAAAATAATAAATAACATAGGGACTAAGAAATAAGATGAGTAAACTAACTGGTAAAATTAAATGGTATAATGGTAAAAAAGGCTATGGTTTCATCGAAAGAGATGACAAAGAAAAAGATGCCTTTGTGCATGCATCAGCAGTTAAAGAAGCTGGCATGAGATATCTAAATGAAGGGGACAAACTAGAATTTTCATTAGAGGACGGTCCAAAAGGTCCTTCTGCAGTTAATCTAAAAAAAATAGATTAATTTTAAATATTTCTAAGGGCGTTAAATCTGCAAAATAGATTAATGCCCTTTTATTTTTACTTGAATAATGACAATTATTGTCTAAAAGACTGTTCATGATTATAAATATTACATACAGAGAGACTTCAAGAAGCACTCATAGAATCTGTTTCCATAGCCTGTAGGCTATTTATTTATAATATAATTTTTAATCCACACAAAAATAATATAAAAACAAGGAATGCCTGGGTGGTGTAACGGTTAGCACGAAAGTTTGTGGAACTTTAAGTTTGAGTTCGATTCTCAGCCCGGGTACCAAAAAATGAATAAAGAAAATAAATTAGTACCTGGATTACCTTCAGGTTTTGAAGATCGTTGGGATAAAAAACTTCTTCTCAAAAAAAAGCTATTAAAAGCTATTGAGAATAATTTTATCAAGTTTGGAGCAGAAGCTCTTGAAACACCTTCGTTTGAAATTAGTGAAAATATAGGATCTTTTCTTGCAGAAGACGAGGCAAATCCTATGTCTGATGTATTCTCATTTCAAGACGGTGAAAAAAATATCACTCTTCGATACGATCTATCAAGTCCACTTGCAAGATTTGTTGCACAAAATAATCAAGAGCTACCTTATATTTATAAACGTTATGCTATTCAAAATGTATTTCGTAACGAAAAAGCAGGAAATGGACGTTACAGAGAATTTATGCAAGCTGACTTTGATATTGTTGGAAATGTTAATCCTGCTCAAGCAAATGCTGAACTTTGTAATTTAATATCAAGCACATTATCAGATTGTGGCTTAAACAAAGATCAATTTACAATAAATGTGAGTAATAGAAAAATAGTTCAAGGCTTAATTGATGAATTAAAAATTTCTGAAGAAAAACAAACTAAAGTCATTAGAGCAATTGACAAACTAGACAAACCTGGTTTTGGATTAAAGGGAGTTGAAGATTTATTAAAAAAAGAGAGAAAAGACCAAAGCGGAGCCATCACAAAAGGTGCAGAATTATCAGATGATCAAGCTGCACAAATATTAAATTTTCTAAAAATAAAAGATTTAAAAGAATTAAAGGAAACTTTAAAAAATCCATTATCTCAAGAAGGTATAAATGAATTAGAAAATGTATTTGAAGTACTTGGATATGGATCAAATTTAAATCAAGTTAAAACCAATTTTACAATCGTGAGAGGCTTAGCTTATTACTCAGATTTTATTGTAGAGACCAACTTAAATTTTAAAGTGACAAACAACAAAGGTAAAGAAGTAGATATTGGAAGCATATGTTCAGGCGGAGCTTATGCAAAATTGATATCAAGATTTAGAGGAGTAGATATTCCAGGAACAGGAATAAGTTTTGGTGTTGATAGATTGTTATTTGCTTTAATGCAGTTAGATCAAATTAAGGTTGAGGATCAAAAACCAGTTTTGGTTTGTGTCATGGATCAAAAATATTTGAAAAATTATTATGAATTAGTTGATCAATTAAGAGAAAATAATTTTAATGCTGAAATTTTTTTAGATAGTAAAAAAAATCTAGGTAAGCAATTAACCTTTGCAAATAAACGTGAATTACCAGTCGCAATTATTTGTGGAGAAAACGAGTTTAATGATAACACTGTAACCATTAAGAACCTTCGAGGTGTTAAGGGTGAAAACAACCAAACAATTCCAAAAGCTGATTTAATTAATGAAGTCAAAAAACTTATCTGAAAATATCCTTAGATCAGTAAAATCTAAAGGATTTAAGTATATTGATTTACCCTCAGTAATTGAGGCCAATCATATTGTCCAAAGATCAGGTGAAAACTTTAGAAAATTTATTTTCTCTTTCATTGATCAAAATGGTAGTGAGCTTTGTTTAAGACCTGACCTAACTATTGCATCATGTCTTAGATATCTAGAGAATAATTTTAATGGCAAAGAGAAGATTTTTTATAGCGGTCAGGCGTATAGAAAATCACAAAATAAAAAAGACTCTATAATAAGAGATCAAGTAGGTTTTGAGATAATAGGATCCAAGGACGAGAAGAATGATGATAAAGAAATCATAAACACTTCTCTAAAATCTCTACAAAATATTAAATATACATCAGGTACGTTAACAATTGGTAATGTTGAGATCTTTAATTTATTAATTTCAAAACTAGATATTCCAAAACGTTGGAAGTTAAGATTATCAAGGCATTTTTGGAGAGAGAAATATTTTAATGATCTATTAAAAAGATTAGAGACTAATTCAGATGTAGACCCAACCATTGTTGAGATTGATAAAAAAAGATATTTTCAAATGTTAAAAGAAGATCTATCCAAAGTCATCGCAGGAAGGTCAATTAATGAAATTTTAAAAAGATTTGATAATAAGATTAGGGACCCACGAGGAGCAAAAAAAGGTGAAAATGTTTCAAAGATTATTAAAGAGTTTTTAAAAATTAAATGCCCAATTAATAAAGCTGCAAATGAACTAAATAAATTTTTTAAAAAGAATAAGATCAATTTAATAGTTGATCAAAAATATTTTCCAATCTCAAATAATAAAATATCAAAACTTAATGTTGTTTTCTCAGCTTCATTTGGAAGACAATTAGAATACTACACAGGAATGGTATTTAAAATTGACATCAAATCTAAATCAAAGATCAGAAATATAATTAATGGTGGAAGATATGATAAATTAATTTCAGATCTTGGGGCCAAAAATCAAGTAGCAGCAGTTGGAGCTGCTTTAAATTTAAATTACTAATGAGCAAAAATATAATTAATATTGGTATTCCAAGCAAAGGTAGACTTAGAAAAGATATTCTAAAAATATTTAAAAAAAATAAATTAAGTTTAGTTTCTGAAAGAGGAGAAAGAGATTTATTGGGATCAATAAAACAATTAAAGAATATTAAAGTTTTATATCTCCATGCCAGAGAAATAGTTGAAAGACTTGGAGATGGTTCATTAGATCTTGGTTTTTCAGGATATGATTTATTAAAAGAGAGTGAAGTAAATATTCAAAATAAAATTAATGTATCTAAAAGATATGATTTTGGAAAAGCAACTTTAGTTGTGGCTATTCCTGATCCTTGGATTGATGTTCAAACAGTTGCAGATTTAGAAGAAATTGCATTTGAATTTAAAGATAAAAAGAAGAAAAGATTAAGAGTTGCAACCAAATATCCAAACTTAACTAGAGAATTTTTATTCTCAAAAGGAGTTACTCAATTTAAATTAGTTGGAAGTTTGGGAGCTACTGAGGCTTATCCGTTCACAGGATCAAGTGAAATTATCACTGACATAACCTCAACTGGTGAGACTTTAAAAGCCAACAATCTTCGTATTTTAAAAGATGGTGAGATCTTAGAATCTGTAGCTTGTATGATGACATCAAAATCATCTGTTAAAAAACCAGAAGTTAAAAAATTAATTAAACTACTTTCTAAGAATTAGATCTTTCCAATAAATTAAAATAATCTTAATAATATCAAGGTTTCTGGCAACAGCATAAAGTGCTACAACAGCCCCAATAATAAATACAATTTTTAATATTAAGAATAATTCCATCGGATAAATTTTAAATATTTTAATATATTAATCAAATTTTCATATAAAATAAAATAATAGAATCATGGATATAATTTTAATCTCATTGTTAGTTTTACTAGTAGGAATTGCTTCGGTAATTCTTTATTTAAATTTAAGATCCAAGCCTAAAGACGAGAATGAAAATAAGGAAGCTGAAGAGATAGCTAATTTAAAGACTGAAATACAAAGTTTAAAAGACACCTTAAACAATACTATTAACACCTCGCTGGGTTCAATGTCGACTTCATTTAACAACTTATCTACTGGTGTTACTAAAGATATGACAGAGGCTTTGACTAAAGTTGACGAAAAAGTTGGAAACTTTAATAGTCAGGTTGAATTATTAAATAAAAGCCAAGAGAGTATAACTAAAATTTTAGCTGGTGTTAAAAAGTATGGAACTCTTGCTGAGTTTAGTTTGGATGCTTTGATTAAAGATTTATTACCAGCTACTCAATTTATGACCAATGTAAAGATGAAAGAGGACACAAGTGAAAACGTTGAATTTGCAATTAAGCTTCAAGGCGATGTTTTAGTTCCAGTTGATAGTCATTTTCCAGTAGAAAAATTCAAAGCAATTACCGATGGTCATGACGCGCAGGACAAAAAAGCTGTTGCAGATGCTAGAGCAAAATTGGCCACTGCTTTTAAAGCTAAAGCTAAAAGTGTTAATGAAAAGTATATTGTTCCACCAAAAACTACAGATTTTGCAATTGTATACGCTCCAACTGAAAGTTTATACAAAGAATTAACTGAATACCAAGATCCAAGCACTAAAGAGTTATTAACTCAAGAATTAATGAAAAAACATAAAGTAGTAATCTGTGGACCCAATACGCTTTCAGCTTACCTGCAATCTTTGCATATGGGATTTCAATCTTTAAAAGTTCAAAAAGGTGCAACAGAAATTTATAATCATTTAAAAACAATAAGTTCAAGATTTGGAAAACATTTTGAAAACATAGTTTCTCTTAGAAAAAAATTAGAAGAGGCCATGTCTGTTGTGGATAAGTTTGGGACAGACGCAAGATCAATTACTAGAACACTTGAAAGTATTAAAGATCCTGAACAACTTGAAAAAGCAGTCCAAACAGAAAATGTAGAAAAATTTGTTGATCGTTCAAAACAAGCAAATAATTAATTTCTTTTTTTCTAAAATAGCGAATATAAGAAATCACATGGAGTGGAATAATAAATATATTTATCCAAAATCAACTAGATCAATAGTAGATGGCTCAAGGCATTACTCTGTAAATGAAGAACGATTACCTTCAGTGACAACTATTTTAAAAGCAACTGAGTCTGAAGAAAAAAAAGCATCTCTTCAAGCTTGGAAGCAAAGAGTAGGTCATAAGCAAGCAGCAATTATTACTCAAGAAGCTAGTAGCAGAGGTAGTTCAATGCATGAGTATTTGGAAAAATTTCTACTTGGAAAATTAAATTTAGATTTATTGGGAGATAACACTAGAGAGCGAATGATGGCTGATCAAATCATTGAAAATGGTTTAAGAAATAAATTGGATGAAATTTGGGGCTGTGAAGCAACATTATATTACCCAGGTAAATATGCAGGAGCTGCAGACTGTGTGGGTGTCTATGAAAATAAAGAGACAATTATAGATTTTAAACAAAGTAATAAGCCCAAAAAAGATGAGTGGATTGATGATTATTATTTGCAATGTAGTGCTTATGCTTTAGCACATGATACTGTACATGGATCTAATATCACTCAGGCTGTTATTTTACTTTGTACAAAAGACAATATGTTTCAAAGGTTTTTAATAGATGGTGAAAGATTAAAAGATTATCAAAATAAATTTTTAGAAAAAGTTGAACAATTTTATGCACAAAGGAGAGCAAATTGAATTACGTAGTATGGGATATTGAAACAGATTCTGCTCAAACAGATTGGGCAACTATTATTGAAATAGGTGGAATATTATTAGACGAAAACTTTAAAGAACTAGAGCGTTTTTCAGCAAGATGTAGACTACCCCAAGATAGAGTTCCAAGTGCTACCGCTCTTTGTATTAATAAATCAAATGTCGACTTATTAACCAAAGGCAATCTAAGTCATTACGAAATGTTAACTCAGGTGGAACAAAAATTTAGACAATGGTCACCTGCAACGTTTTTGGGTTATTCAAGCATCAACTTTGACGATGAAGTAATTAGAAAAGAATTTTTTAAATCTTTAAGAAAGCCATATTTGACAAATACTGAGGGAAATGTTCGTCATGATGCTTTAAATATTGTTAGAGCAGCATTTGCTATAGATGATGATGTTTTGAAGACAGAATTAAATCCTAAAGGAAATAAATCAATGAAGCTAGAGTCTTTAGCTAGATTAAATGGCTTCGAATCTGCTGGTGCTCACTCTGCATTATTTGATACAGAACTTACTGTTAAGATTTTAGATTTAATTAAACAAAAACAACCAACACTGTGGCAAGAATATTTTAAAACAAGCAGCAAGGTTATTGTTGAGAATATGGTCAAGCAGGAAAAAATATTTACATTGAATGAATATTTTTATGGAACAAGCCGTTTATATTTGTGTGCTCCACTACATCCAAATGCTTGCATGCATCCAATTTATAAATGGGGTCAAGCAGTAGATTTAAGAGTTGATGTGGAAGCTATTCAAAAATTAAATTATGAAGATTTAAAAAAAGAGATGAAAAAATCTCCTAAGTTTTTAAGAACTATTAGATCAAATAAAGCACCAATAATTTTAGATCAAAGTTTTGGAATGAAAGTTGAGCCTTATAGTAAACTAGATCCAAACCTAATTAAAAAAAGAGCTGAGTTAGTTAAAACTAACGAAAAGTTCTCACAAGATATTTGTAATATTTTAAGAGAAGCTGCAGAAGAGAAAATGGAAATTTCTTCACAAGAGGATATTGAACCAGAAGAGTCTATTTATTCAGGAGGATTTACCTCTGCTAAAGACCAAGCTTTATTTCCTAAATTTCACACAGGTAACTGGAAAGAAAAATTTGCACTATTAGATAAGTTTGATGATCAAAGACTTGTTACTTTTGGTCATGGATTGATATTTAATGAAGCACCTGAAATTTTACCTAAAGAAATTCATAAAAAAATTAAACGTCGTATAGCTTCAAGAATTTTAAGTACCAATAAAGAGAAATGGTGGACAATTTCTGCCTTTTATTCAGAATGCGATGAGATTAGAGAAAATGAAGACAAGATGTTCTCCTTTAAAACAGTAGATGAAAAGCTTCAATTTCTTGATGGAATTAATGATTATGTGATGAATTTAGAGCAAAAGTATTCTGAGGCTTAATTTAATAAATCAAAAAAAGTTTACTTTTGCCCATTGAATAATCAATTGAATCAATTATATCAGATATATGCTTAATGATTTTAAAGACGACGATTTTGATAGTAAAATAAAAAACGAAGATATTTCAGTTATTCAGTTTAGTGCTGCTTGGTGTGGACCTTGTAAAGCTCTTGTTCCAGTAATGACTAAGCTTTCAGACGAATACAAAGATAAAGCTGGTTTTTATTACGCAGACATCGAAGATGGTGGAATTAATACTGGAAGCGCTGCAGGGATAAGAGGTGTGCCGACAGTTATAATCTACAAAAAGGGTGTCGAAGTAGATAGAAAAGTTGGTGGAGTTCCCGAAAGCCACATGAAAGAATTTTTAGATAAAAATATCTAATTTAAATTCAATACTTCCCCAGCAAGGTACAAAGATCCTGTAATAAGGATTATGTCGTTTTCCTTGACCGGAATTGATCTGATAGCATCCTCTATACTTTCTTTGTAATTGATATTTTTGAAGCTATTTAACTTATCTTTAAGCTCCTTTCCTCTTATGGAGTTTGGTTGATTAGGAATATCAATAGTTGTCAAGGTTGTAATATCCTTAAAGTAACTCATATACTCATTATGATCTTTGTTAGCCATCATCCCAAGAATAATATGTTTGTTACAATTTAAACTTTCCAAGTATTCATTTAACACTTTTGCACCTAAAGGATTATGAGATCCATCAACAAAAAGCTGATGATCTTTAACAAGCTCTTTAAGGTTGCCAGATTTGATCTCTTGTAATCTTGCAATACTATTTATTTTTGTAATTCCTTTTTGAATGTGATCATCTTTTATATCAAATTCCTTTAAAGTTCTTAGAGCAGCTATAGCTGTTGAGACATTCTCTAATTGAAATTGACCTTTTACATTTGGCATTGGTAACTTTATTCCTCCAAATCGATCTTCATAATAAAAGAAGTCATTTTCTTTCATGGTAAAGCTATAATCTTCATTATAAAAAATTTTGTTTGAACTATTACTTGAGATTGTCTTTTTGATATGGTTTGTAATTTCTTTATCACTTTGTTTGGCAACAATAATATTTGAGTTTAAAAGAGTTGAAGTTTTCTCATAAATAATTTTTTCAACAGTCTGTTCGTTCTCAGGTAACCAATCTAAATGATCAAGACCAATTGAGGTTGCTATACTTGCTAGATTATTCTTTAAAATATTAGTGGCGTCAAACCTATGAAATAGGCCAGTTTCTATCAAATTTATATTGTCTGGATATTGAGAAGCTTTTAAAAAATAAGCTGCAGTTAGTATTTCAAAAAAGGTAATAGGTTCATTATTGTTAGCGCTTTCAATTTCTTCAAATAATTTTGCTAATTCTTCATCGTTAAGTTGTTCATTATTAAAAACAAACCTTTCATTGATACTTTTAATATGAGGACTTGTGTAGATATTACATTTTATATTTGCTTCTTTTAAAATAGCAAACATTGCTTGGATTGTTGAATACTTACCGTTTGTGCCAACAATTGAAATGGCCTTAAGTTTATCTTGAGGGTTGCCTAATCTTTTACAGAGATCTTGAATACGATCTAAACTTAGATCTATTTCTTTAGGATGCAGCTCTTGTAAGCGACTGACTATCTTCTGAAGTTTCATTTTGTTCAGAGCTTATAACAGAATTTTGTTTTAACAATATTGATAATAAAGTTCCTATTTTTAACACAAGATCTTTACGTTCAACAATTAGATCAACGAAACCTGTTTTTTCAACATATTCACTTTTTTGAAATCCTTCAGGTAATTCCTCTTTAACAGTTCCTTGAATAACTCTAGCACCTGCAAAAGCTATTAAGGCACCTGGTTCTGCAATATGAATATCTCCCAACATTGCATAAGAGGCTGTAATGCCACCTGCTGTAGGATCGGTGATGCATACTAAATAAGGTAAACCATTTTTCTTTAATTCATTGATTGCAAGAGTTGTTCTGGTCATTTGAGACAATGAAATTAAACTTTCCATCATTCTCATTCCACCACCAGCACTAATACATATAAAAGGAGTTCTGTTTTCTATAGCATGTTGAATGCCATATAAAAAAGCTTCTCCCTCAGCTGCAGCCATTGAAGCACCTAGAAAGTCAAAGTCTGATGCAACTGCTGTTATCTTAATATTGTTGATAGTTCCACAAGCAACCATCATTCCACATTCCATACCCGTTTTTTTACGAGCACTTTTTAATCTATCTTTATAAGATTTAGAGTCAGTCCAGTTTAAAGGATCATCTTTTGGAATAGGGGTTTTAAATACTTCATAATTATTTTTACCAAATAAAATATCAAATCTTTGGCTAGGCTTTATTCGGTGATGCTTGTTACAATCAGGGCAAACCCATAAGTTTTGCTCTAAATCTTTTTTTAGAATGGGACCTCTACAACAACTAGTCCAATCACTTTTTGCAATATCTTCTTTCGAAGCTCTTTCATGTAAAGCAGTTTTGATCTTCTCTCCTGCCTTGATTATTTTAGTTATCCAATTGACCATATTAATTTAATTCTTCTGTAAAATTTTTTACTAAATTGCCTAAACTTTGTGGTAAATCTTTGTTCTTAATATTATCTTGAATATATTTCACAAATGCCGATCCAACAATAACGCCATTACAACCACTATTTGCCATTTTTTTAGCATCTTTAGGACTTTTAATTCCAAATCCAGAGCAAATAGGGATGTCAGTTAAATTTCTGATTCTTTTTACAAAATTTGTAACATCAGTTTCGTTTGCTGATTTAACTCCTGTTACACCCGAAACATTGACCTGGTACAAAAATCCAGAGGCTATATTAACAATATCCTTTAGCCTGTTATCATTGGTGGTAGGAGCAGCTAGTTTAATAAGTGATAATCCGTTTTTATTTAGAGTTTCCCTTAGTTGATTTTCTTCTTTCAACTCATGAGGGGCATCCACAACTAAAACAGCATCAGCGCCAGACACTTTAATATCGTCTACAAAGTTTGAAATAGGATACTTGTATAAATTAGCAATATAGCCCATCAATACAATTCCCACATCTTGATTATAATCTCTTATATCCCTAACTAGTTTAATAATATCATTAAGATTATGTCCATTATTCAATACATGGTCATGAGCAGCTTTAATTATAGGTCCTTCTGCACTTGCTTCAGATGTGCAGTATCCAATTTCCAATATAGACACCCCATTATCAATTGCTTGCTTGATCAACTCTAAACTTATTTCTGGAGTTGGGTAGCAGCCTACAAAATAAGAAACTAATTTTGTTTTAGGAGTAGGTGACTTAAAAATTTTATCTAATCTTTCACTCAAAATCTTTACCAATATGTTCTTGAATTGTGTCTAAATCTTTTTCACCTCTGCCGCATAGGCTAAGGCATATGATATAATCTTTAGGCTTATCTTTTGCTTGTCTAAAAATGATTTCAGCAGCACCTGCCATAGGTTCTAAAGCTGAACAAATCCCTTCTGTTTGTGCAATCATTTTATAGGCATCTAGCATTTCTTGATCAGTTGCAGATGAGTAGATGACAGCTTTTTGATCTTTTAAATATGAATGCATAGGCCCAACTGAAAAATATGTTATTCCAGCACCTAAACTCATTCCACCTAAAGATTTAGCACCATCATCAGTCTGCAACATATAAGTTTTCATACCCTGCATAATTCCAGGTGTACCATTTGATAATGCAGCAGTTTCTGCTGCTTCAACTCCTATTTTTGTAACACTAGGTTCATCTAAGAATTCGTAAATAGCTCCTGCAAAATTTGAGCCACCTCCAACACATCCCACAATCATATCTGGAATTTTTCCTTCTTGTTCTATTGATTGCTCTCTTATTTCTTTTCCAATAATACTTTGAGCGAATGCAACTAGTTTAGGAAAGGGTGCTGATGATACAGCAGACCCACATATGTAAGCATAATCTGGATTGCTAGACCAAATTTTAATCGCGGATGTAATAGCTTCTTTAAGAGTACCAGGAACCGTTTCTAATTTTGCACCATAATGTTTTGCTTTAATGATATTTTGATTAACTCTCTTTACATCAACGTCACCCATTACACCTATTAAAGGCATATTGAATTTTGCAGCAACTGCAGCTGTCGCACTATAATGTTGTCCAGCTCCAGACTCACAAATTAAATGAGTTTTACCCATTCTTTTTGCAAGCAAGACCTGAAATAGACTGTTATTAATTTTATGACTTCCAGTATGATTTAAATGTTCTTGCTTAAACAAAATTTTTGCACCACCTAATTTTTTTGTTAGATTTTCTGCATAATACAATGGTGAAGGTCTTCCAATGTAGTGTTTACAATAATAAGCATATTCATCTAAAAAATCCTTATCTTTAACAGCTTCTTCAAACCCTTTACTTAATTCATGAAGTGCTGGCATTAGTGTTTCACCAACTGCCATTCCGCCCATAGCAGCGTCACCATCGCCGTAATAACCTAATTCATCTGGGCCTGTTTTTAACGAATTTTTTGTCATAGATAATTTTTAAGAACTTATATTATGGACTGTATTTAAAAACTTATCAATTTTATTTATATCCTTAATACCTTTTTCTGACTCCAAATTGCCACTGACATCTATCAAAAAAGGCTTATCTTTAAAAATATTTAAATCATCAGTTTTGATGTTACCAGCAACCATAATTGGTTTTGAACTATTTATATTGTCTAAAAAATCATGATTAAAAGACTCAGTTTTTTCATAACCTTTAGAGTCAAAAAGTAATATGTCAGAAATATCTTCAAAATTTTTGTATTTATTAATGTCATTTTGATTAGAAACAGTAAGAGCTGAAATAATCTTTTTATTATACTTTTGTTTAATCTTTTTTACTTCTTCGGGTGCACAGTCATAAATTTGATAATAATCAAAAGGTAGATGTTTAATTTTTTCTAAAATTTCCTCATCCGGTTTTACTAGCACTGCTACAAAATTAGATTTCTTTTTATCTAATATTAATAATTCGTTTAGCTTTTCAACCTCAACATATCTTGAGCTTTTTATATAATTACAAATGAAACCAATAAATTGAGGTGGATAGGGATGATTGATTATAAAATCAAGAGTATCAAGATTTGAGATCCCACAGATTTTAGACCCCTTGATCATTTATTTAAGTGGTCAATTAATCTTTGGGTATTATTCTTAATATTTCCTTTAATTAACGATCTTCCCATTACAATACCTGACACATTATTCTTAAAAGCATCATTAGGGGTCATTACTCTTGATTGATCGTTAACACTATCACCAGGCAATCTTATTCCAGGTGTTACAATAAATAATTTTTTAAATTTTTTTCTAACCATTTTCGCTTCTTGTGCAGAGCAAACTATACCATCACAACCTGATTTTTTTATTAAACCAGCCTGTTTTAATACTAATTGCTCTACAGACTTTGTGTATCCTATTTCTTTAAGAGATTTATTATTTAAACTTGTCAGAATTGTAACAGCAAGTACTTTTAAATCTTTATTAATTGATTTTGCTTTTTTTTTAATAACTTTTAGCATTTCCAGACCACCATTTGAATGCACAGTTATATATTTACATTTTTTTAAATCTTTTAAGCTGTCTAATGCAGATAATGCTGTTTGTGGAATATCGTTAATTTTTAAATCTAGCCAAAAGTCTTTTTTAAAATTTTCTAAAAATTTTCTTCCATTTTTTGAATAAAAAAATTGCAGGCCAAATTTTGGAATAACTTTGAGTTTATTTGTTTGGGTTTGTTTTATTATTTTTTTTATTTCACTTAAATTAGAAGTATCACAAGCAACAAAAATTTTTTTATGTTTCATCGTTTAATTTTTTAAACAAGTCTTTTGACATTTTAAAGTGAATTGTTTTCTTTTCTGGTGTGTTTACTTTTTCACCTGTTTTAGGGTTTCTTGAGATACGAGCTTTTTGGGTATTTGTTGAAAACACCCCGAAACCCCTTAGCTCAACTCGATCACCTCTTTTAAGGGCACGTTTAATTTCACTTAAAATTATATTAGTAAATTTTTTGAGGTCTTTTTTTAAAAAATTAGGATAGTTTTCGGAAAGTTGTCTTAAAAGCTTTGATTTTACAATAGCCAATTTAAAATCTTCTGTTTACTCTTTATCTTCTTCTTTTTTCTTTAAATCTTCAGAAAGAGATGAGAATGGTAAGTTTTTACCAGATCCCTCAGATCCATATTTGTCCAAAGCTTCTTTTTTCTCAATTTCTTCTAATAGTTTAATACTTAAAACTACTTTTCTTTTATCTTTTTGAATTTCTTTTATAGCAACATCAACTTTTTCACCACCTGTCCATCTTGACGGCCGGGCATCTGCTGAATTTATAGCAATCTCTGATTTCTTAATTTGAAAATCCATTTCACAATTTTCAGGTCTTACAGTTAAACCTTTGTTATCAGTAGATATAATTTTGACAGTAATAGTTTGATTTTTTTCCTTATCATTAAAGTAATCAAAAGGATCTGCTTGAGTTTGTCTTAAACCAACTCTAATTTTTTGTTCTGAAGCTTTTACCTCAAGTACTTTAACTTTAATTTTATCACCTTTTTTGTACTTCTCTAATTCTTCTTCACCATTGTTAAGATAAGTTAAATCATTGCAGTGCAAAAATGCATCGACATCTAAGTCTTCAACTTTTACAAATAGTGAGTATTCATTTTTATTTACTACTTCACCTTCAACAATTGTTCCAACAGGATATTTTGTCTCAAATGTTTCAAATGGATTGTCCTGAGTTAATCTGTGTGAGATTGCAACACGTCTTTTATCTTTGTCAATTTCAGTAATTATACAGTCAATCTCATCTCCAATTTTAAACATTTTTTTAGCTGAAACATTTTTCTTAGTCCAACTTAGCTCACTTGAGTGAAGTAATGTTGTAAGTCCTGGTTCTAATTCACAGAATGCACCAAAGTCCATTAGCTTAACAACTTTAACTTTATAGATTTTATTTAACTCATAGTTTTCAATATGCTCAAAAGGATCTGGAGATAGTTGTTTTACAGAACAGCCAACTTGTAGTTTTTCTTTATCCACTGTAATAACTTTTAAATCATGTTTTTCACCGATGTTAAAAACTTCATCAGGGTGATTAACTCTAGAATAAGAAATTTCTTGCAAGTGGACTAAAACATCTAGCTCGCCATTTACGTTAAAGAAACATCCAAAGGAGCTATAACCTTTAACCTCAGCACCCCTAATGATATCTCCAACTTTATATTTTTCAATAATTTTTGCTTTATCCTCTTTTTTAAATGAAGAAATTATTTCTCTTCGGGACACACAAGCATTTCCTCTAACTTTATCTAATTTAATTAAAGCAAATTTTTGAGGTTCGTTTATTAAATGGCTAATATCTTTTAATGGCTTATCACTAATTTGTGATCCAGGTAAAAACATGAGAGAACCAGTATCGATATGTTCTACAATACATCCACCTTTGCATTTTGATGTAATTTTACCCATGATTGGTTCATTTTTTTCATAAGCTTCAACAAGCTTGTCCCAACCTTTAATTTTTTGAGCTTTGCTAGCAGAAACTAACACTTCGCCATGTTTGTCCTCTATCTTTTCTAATAATACTGGAATAGTTTCACCAACTTTAATCTTTTCGCCAAGACCCATGCTCTTTAGTTCATTTACATCAAGTACGGGTTCACTTTTTAAGCCCTCAACAAATAAGAAAACAAATTTTTCAGTAATTTTGTTAATCTTACCTTCAATGATTTTACCTTCTTCAATTTGGATTTTAGAAAGTTGGCTGTTTAGTAATTTCTCGAATTCTTGTGATGCTGGATTTGAAAGATCTTTGTATATTTCCATTAAGTATTAATTGTCCTGTCTATAATTTTTTTTATTTTTAAAAAACACGCTCTTTTAGTAAGTTTCGATGTATTTAGCAACACCGAATCTTTAGTTTTCTTTAAAGGTGATATTTTTCTATTATAGTCATTTTTATCACGTTTTTGGATACTTTTTAATACTTCTTGGAAAGAAATTTCCTTCTTTAGACTTTTTAGCTCTTTATATCTTCTCAGAGCTCTTGTTTTTACATTTGCTGTAATAAAAAATTTAAAATCAGCATCTGGTACTATGTTGTAAGTGATATCTCTTCCATCAAGACATGATCCTTTGTAGTTTTTTGGAGGGTTATAAGCAAAATTTAACTGGAAAGAATGAACAAGTTTTCTTGTGCTTTTTACTTTTGATATAATTGACGCTTCTGTTCCAACCTCATCTGACAACAGGGCTTTATTTGAAAGATCTTTTACTTTGAGTGTTTTAATTTTAGATTTGATAAAGTTTTGATTAAACTTTTTTGGAAATTTAATTTTTAGATAAGCAATCATTCTATAAATTTTTCCAGTATCTAAATAAAAAAGATTGTAATGTTTAGATATTGCCTTTGCTAATGTCCCAGCTCCTGCAGCAGCTGGAGAGTCGATTGCAATTTTAATAATATTTTTTCTTTTAACCATTATTTTTTTAAATCATTTATTATATTCAAGAACGTAGGAAAGGAAGTTTTAATAGAGTCCTTATCATGAATATTCCAAGTTCCACCGAAAACTGAGGCTGCGATTACACTGGTCATGAAAACTCGATGATCTTTTAGATAGTCCTTAATAACAATCTTTTTATTAATTTTTAAGTTAGGGTTGCCAAATATCTTTATTGAGTTATCAGTTGTTATTGTTTTAATTCCCATTTTGTTCAAAATTTTTGCACCCCATTTCAATCTAGGACTTTCCTTCTGGTTAAGCTCACCAATATCTTTAAAGTAAGAAACTCCACTTGCTTTAGCAGCAACTAAAAAAATTGTTAAAAATTCATCAATGGCTCCACTATTTAATTTGGGTGGGCAATTAATCGCTTTAAGCTTTTTTGTACTAGTAATTGAAACATCAGCTATTAGCTCACCTTTGTAATTCTTTTTATTCTTAAATTGGATGTTAACACCCATTTTTTTCAAAATAGTTATTATACCAATTCTAGATGGATTGATGTTTACGTTTTTAATCAATAATTTTGAGTTACTAGATAGAGCAGTTAAAACAATAAAAAAGGCACTTGAGCTAATATCTGAAGGTATCTTATAATTTAAAGGCTTTATTTTTTTAACTTTTTCAACTTCTATTAAATCATAGTTTTTTTTCTTATTAACTTTTAAAGGTAGCTTTAAATATTTACACAAAAGTTCAGTATGATTTCTTGACTTTTTTGCTTTGATAAAAGTTTTTCCTTCTGTCTTTAAACCTGCAAAAATAACACTACTTTTACATTGTGCTGAGCCTTTGTTCTCTAAATAATTAATTGGTAAAGAACTTTCATTTCCCCTTATTGTTAAAGGCAATCCTTTATTTGTTAGTTTAATATCTGCGCCAAATTTTTTTAACGGTTCTGCAATTCTATTAAAATCTCTTTTAGACAAACTTTTGTCCCCAATAATTTTTATTTTATGAGGCGTATCAATCAGAAGACCCATAATTAATCTTCCCAACGTTCCTGAATTTTCTGAATTAATTGTTATATTTTTTCTATATTTGTAGCCACTTGGTCCATTACCAATGATTGTGCAATAATTTTTATTAAATTTTACTTTTGCCCCTAGTTTTTTTACTGCATTGATCGCAGCAAGAACATCTTCAGATAAAAGTAAATTATAAGCTTTAGATTTACCCTTTGCTATTGAAGAAAACAAAACCCATCTAATACTTAAGCTTTTATCTCCTGAAACAGTTATGCTTTTATTAAAGTTATCGATCCTATTTTTTACAGTGATTTGATTAGTCATTAAATTTATTTAAAACTAAAAGAATCACCAAAATACGCACTTTTAGCATCTATATTATTTACCAATTCCTGAGGCGAACCTTCTGCAACAATTTTACAGTTACCAAGTATCATGGCTTTATCTACACAAGCAAGCAAGTCTCTTGCTTGGTGGTCACATATACAAATTGTTATATTTGACTCTTTTTGTAAATTTACGATTATTTCTTGCAACATTTTAATTGTTAAAACGTCAAGTGCAGCAAAACATTCATCTAGAAGAAGAACTTTAGGGTCACTCAATAGTGATAAAGCAATAACTAATTTTTTTTTCTGACCTCCTGATAAAAATTTAGCTTTAACGTTTTTTAAATTTTCTAGTTCAAATTTTGAAATTAAGGAATTGATTTTATAGTCTTCTGTACTTTTGTCATTGATTACAATCTCAGCAATTGCTTTTAAATTTTGATATAAAGTTAGATCATTAAAATAACCACCATATTGAGGAACATAACCTATGTGAAATTTTTTTGTTCTCAAATAAATCGGGTAATCCAAAACATCTGTATTATTTAATTTAATTTTTCCACTATTTGGCTGTATTAGACCTGTTATTAAATTAAAAATTGTACTTTTCCCAACTCCATTTGGGCCAAGCATTCCAAAAATTTGACCTTCATTAATTTTGAAATTTATATTCTCTAAAATTAATCTACTTCCATAAGAAAGATTTATATTTTCAAAAGAAATAATCGAATTAGGTTTTTTGTGAGATTTAATTCTAAATTGTTTAACTAATCCCATTTTATTTTATATTCGTAACGTTAACTTGTTCATTTGAATTATACATAAAAATTTTTGTATCTTTGGTCGTTGTATCAAGTTCGATCACATCTGCCTTCATTGTATTTTCTAGGTTTTTGTAAACCACATTTCGTGAAATAATAATTAAATTCTTAATCATGGAAAAATCTAAATAATCACCTGTTATTATATTGTCAATATAATCTATTTTTACATTTTTTGAAAAAATAGTGTCATAATTTATGGTATTATATTTGCCATAATTAGAGGTAATTACAATTAATTCAGAATTTTTAACTAATTTTATATACGCTGTAACATCAGTAAGAAAAATTATATCACTATTATCCAAATCAATTTCACCTACTTTTGCTACAAGAATATATTCATTGCCCTTTAAATCTCTTGAGGTGTAATTTATATCTTTGATAATATTTGAATTATAGACAACTTCTTCTTCAATTTTAGTTGATAGATTAACTGTCTTGGACAATAAGCTTTTATCTTTTTTAAAATATTCTGAATAAACAAACCAAGCTATTATTATTAGAGATAAGATTAATATTATCTTTAGAATTTTTTTTTTTTCATCAACCAATATTTGATTGCAGGATATTATGTATATGAAGAACACCTATTGTTTTATGCTTATTTTTTTTATCATGTACGCAAAGTGAGGTAATTTTTTTTTCATTCATTAGTGCCAATGCTTTTGCTGCTAGAGACTGTTTATCAATACTAATTGGGTTTTTTGTCATTATTTTTGTAACATTCATTTCATTCAAATTTTGTTTTTTTTCGTTATAACGTCTAATTTGACCATCAGTAATTACACCAATAGTTTTTTTTTGTTTATTTTGAATAATTAAAACTCCTAATTTTTTATTACTTAATATTTTGATAGCACTTTTCATATTTGAATTTTCTTTTACAAAAGGAATTTTTCTTCCTATTAACATTATGTCTTCAACAGTTTTTAATTGAGCTCCAAGATTACCTGCAGGATGTATTTTTTTAAAATCAAATTTACCAAATTTTTTATATTGCATAGCTGATATTGCTAATGCGTCTCCTAAGGCTAGCTGTGCCGTAGTGCTTGAAGTTGGAACAATACCACCTGATTCTTTTACCTCAGGAATCATAAGTTTTATATCTGATGCTTTATATAAAATAGAGTCTCTTTTAGACATAATTCCTATCAGCATAATTTTATTTCTGTTTGCATATTGAATTATATTTTTTAGTTCATTAGTTTTACCTGAATAACTAATTAAAATTAAAATATCTTTTTTTGAAACACTTCCCAAATCTCCATGAGAAGAATCGCTTGCAGATAAATTGAAAGATGGAGTGCCAATAGAAGATAAAGTTGCAGATATTTTTGCTGCTATCAATCCACTTTTGCCTACGCCACACAAAATTACTTTAGATTTACATTTTGCAATTTCAATTACAGCTTTATTAAATGAATTATCAATTTTATTTTTTAATTTTTGTAATGCATGTATCTCAAGATCAATTACTTTTTTTGCTAAGGGTATAAATTTTTTTGTCATTAGTGAGACCAGATATCATCTTTAAATAACGCTAAGTCTAAATTTACTCTAGTTTTCAAAAATTTTAAGCAATCCTTATAAAGATCTATTCTATTTTCTCTTTCTAAAATCTTATTAAGTTCTTCATGAATTTTGTGCAAGTACATCACGTCATTAGCACAATATTTTAGTTGAGCTGGAGAAAGTTCCCCACCAAAATCTGAACTTTGAAACTGTTTGCTTATGTCAATATTAACAAATTCTTTAATTAATGTTTTTAATGAGTGACTATCAGAGTATGATCTTGCTAATTTTGATGCAATTTTAGTATCAAGGATATTATTAGTATCTGTTTTTAAATAGTATTTGATATGGGCCATGTCCGCTCTTCCATAATGAAATATTTTTGTAGTATTTTCATCAGTAAGTAATTTTGTTAAATTTGGAGCGTTGTAATTCTTCCTATCAAATTGGATTATGTGGGCATCAGAATTTCCTGAAGATATCTGAATTAAGCAAAGAGGATCTCGTCTGACATTCAGACCCATAAACTCACCATCAACAGCTATTAGATTGCCTAAATCTAAATCATCTGGTAAATCATTTTTGTGAAGTCGAATATTATTACTCATATTTAAACATATATAATGGAATTCAAATGAAAGCAAAAAATTGTCTAATTTTTGGTGGCAGTGGTCAAATTGGTCGAAACTTAATTAGGAAGCTAACAAAAAATAACTATAGAGTAACAGTTGTAACAAGAAATATTCATCAAAAAAGTTACATAATCAAAACTCAAGGTAATGCAGGGTATATTGATGTAGTAGAGGCTAATATTTTTGATGAAAATAAAATTAGAAGTCTTTTTCAAAAAGCAGATATTTGCATAAATTTAATCGGAATTTTATTTGAAAAAAAACATGGCAATACATTTAAAAATATTCATTCAACCCTACCTTCATTGTTAGCTAAACTTTGTAAAGAGTATAATCTAAAGCATTTTATTCATTTATCAGCTTTAGGAATAAATGATGCAATAGACTCTGATTATGCGAAAAGTAAATTAGAGGGAGAAGGCAATGTATTAAAAAATTTCCCGTTAGCTACAATCTTAAGACCATCAGTTGTATATTCTGTCGATGATAACTTTACTACAAACTTTATGACCTTGCTAAATAGATTGCCAGCTTTTCCAATCTATTATGAAGGTAAGACAAAATTTACACCAATCCATTGTTCTGATTTAACAGATACTATTTATCACGTTATCTCTAAAAATATTTATTCAAAAATAATTGAATGCACTGGTCCAGAAATCATTACTTTCAAAGAGCTTCTAGAAAAATTACAGATATTAATTGGTAAAAAAAGAATTTTGCTACCTTTCCCATTGCCAATTGCTAAGTTAACAGCAAGATTTTTTGAAATGCTACCAACTCCGTTGCTTACAAGAGATCAATTAAGATTACTAAAATATAACAATGTTTTGTCTGGAAAATACAAAACTAATTCAGATATTGGAATTCCTAGTGTTAGATTCTTTGATCAAGAAGTTAAAAAGTATTGTTATATGTGGAGAGAAGGCGGCCAATTTTCCACAGAAAAATATTTAACAAATAAAGATTTAGAAAACAATATTAACAATTAGTTTTTAAGCAGTCTTAATTTTTTTCTCAATAAACTCTGGCACTTCTTCTTTGTCTGTAACTTCTTCTTTTTTACCTTTAGGTTGGTAAGCATACAAAAGGTGTAACTTACAATAAGAAAAGTCTTTTAGTGAAGATCTACCACAAAAATAAAATGATTTTTCATCTGGATGCCCAATTGGCCATTTACATAAACTTTCATCTAATTCTTCTAATTGTTTAGGATTTTCTGGCTCAAAGTCTTTTTCAATAATTAAGGATTTAAATTTACTTTTTCTACCTCTTTTGCTTTTGATATTTTTTTCTTCTAAAGAGTTTTCAAAATTTTGATTTGAAGTTGCAGTTCTAGTTTTAATCTTTGCCGAAAGGTTTAATCTATGGGCCTTACCAATTACAGCATTCCTGCTAATACCACCAATGATCTCAGCAATTTGGCTTGCAGTGTTTCCTTTACCCCAAAGTTCCTTAAGTTTATTAACTTTTTCTTCGTTCCAGCTCATATCAACATATTGTATTTTAGTTTATTAAAACCACAATATACTGATACATTAAGAAATTAAACAAGTAAAATCTCAAAGTTATCAACAAAAATAAATTAAAATTGGTTTATAGGTATTTTCAATCATCACTTGTATCTAATAATTAAAATTTATAAAAACTGATTAAAATTATGAGCTATTTAGCAAAAAATTATAACAGAAAAAAAATTTCATTTAAATATGGAAAGGGAAGCTTTTTATATTCAAATAACGGAAATAAATATTTAGATTTTGTTCAAGGTATAGCTGTAAATTCCTTAGGACACGCACATCCCAAATTGGTAAATGCTGTAAACAAACAATCAAAAAAACTTTGGCATGTTTCAAATGCATTTCAAATTCCAGAAGGAGAAATGTTAGCTAAAAAATTAGCTAAAAAAACTTTTGCTGACTATGTTATGTTTCAAAATAGTGGTGCAGAAGCAACTGAGGCTGCAATAAAAACCGCAAGAAGATATTTTTACTCAATTGGAAAACCCAAAAAAAACAGAATTTTATGTGTCAAAAATAGTTTTCATGGAAGAACACTAGCAGCAATATATGCAAGTGGTTCAAAAAAAATGACTGAGGGTTTTGGACCAAAAGTAAATGGATTTGATCATTTTGATTTTGGTAACCATAAATCTTTAAAAAAGAAAATTACAAAAAACACTGCAGCTATAATGGTTGAAACTATTATGGGTGAAGGAGGTATTAAGGTAATTCCTGATTGGTGCTTAAAAGAGCTTAGAAAAATTTGTGATAAAAAAAATATGCTTCTAATATTAGATGAGGTGCAATGTGGAATTGGAAGATCAGGTGATTTCTTTGCTTTTGAAAAATCTAGAGTAAAACCAGATATTGTTCCAATTGCAAAAGGTATAGGAGGTGGATTTCCAATTGGGGCAGTTTTAATGAATAAAAAAGTTGCTTCAGGAATGACAGCTGGAACTCATGGATCTACTTTTGGCGGTAATCCATTAGCAATGACTGTTGGAAATTCAGTAATGGATATAATTTCAAATAAGAAATTTTTAAAAAATGTGAAAAGTATTTCAGAATATTTTTTAACAAATCTTATTAAAATTCAAAAAGAATATCCTAACATTATTAAAGAAATAAGAGGTAGAGGCCTGTTAATTGGAATACAGCTTAAAACAGATCAAACAAAATTTATAAAGAAACTTATGGATAATAATTTATTAACAATTAGAGCAGCTGAAAATGTTGTTAGAATTTTACCACCACTTAATGTAAAAAAGAATGAAATCAACCAATCGCTAAAAATAATAAAAAAAGTTTGTTCAGAATTAAATTAAAATGAAACATTTTATAAATTTAAAAGATATACCAGCTAAAGATCTTAGAAAAATCATTGTTGATGCAAAAAAAAGAAAAAACCTTAGAAAAAAATTAAGCACTTTAGAGGTTGATAAAGGGTCTCCATTAAAGGGTAAAATGCTTATCCAGATGTTTGAAAAAGCAAGTTCGAGAACAAGAATAAGCTTTTATTTGGCAATAAAGCAGCTTGGTGGAGGAACTTTAACCCTTAGATCCAATGAGTTACATCTTGGCCAAGGTGGCGAAAGCATATCAGATACAGCCAAGATACTATCAACTTATGGTGATGGTTTTATGTTAAGAACAGATAGTGATAAAAAAATTGAAGATTTTAAAAATTATTTATCAATCCCAATAATAAATGGTCTAAGCCCATCTTCACACCCAACTCAAGTTTTGTCAGATGTTTTTACTGCTGAAGAAATAAAAAAAAAACCAATTTCAAAATTAAATATTTGCTGGATAGGAGATTCTAATAATGTTTTAGATAGCTTAATAGCTGCGTCTGTAAAATTTTCATTTAAACTTAGCATAGGATGTCCAAAAAACTTTGAACCAGGCAAGGAAGTAAGAGCATGGGTAAAGAATAATAACAAAAAAATATTTATTTATAATGATCCTAAAAAAGCCCTCATAGGAGCTGATGTTATATTTTCAGATAAAGTTATTTCTCTAAACGATAAAGTAAATAAAAAGAAAAAAATTGAACAATTTAAAAAATTTAAAATAGATAAAAAATTAATGAATTATGCAAAGAAAGATTGTATTTTTCTTCATTGTTTACCTCGTGGGTCTGAAGTAAGTGATGAAGTTTTTTTAGGAAAAAAATCCCACGTATGGCAACAAGCTCTTAACAGAGTTCATGTCCAAAAAAGTATTTTATTATATTGTTTTGGAAAATTAAGGTAGCGGTACAGGATTATCTGAATTTTGATTTAAGTATTTTATAACTGAGGCTCTATCTTTTTCTTTTCTAAGTCCTGCGTATGCCATTTTTGTACCTTTAATATATTTAGCTGGTTTTTGTAAAAACCCATTTAGTTCTTCAAATGTCCAATTTTTATTGTAAGCAGCTAAAGCTTTAGAATATTTGTAATCAGCAACTTCTCCAACTTTTCTATCAACCACATTATATAATGCAGGGCCAATTTTGTTTTTACCACCCTTAACTATTGAGTGACAAGCTGCACATTTTTTGAAAATTTTTTCACCTACAGTCACATCTCCCATTGACATCAATGCTGCTATATCAATTTTTTCTTCTACTGTTGTTTCCGTGGAAGACGATACAGTTGTAGGCTGTTCAACTTCTACTGTATAACCAGGAGTTTTTGGTTTTTCCACATGAAATACGACACTTGACAGTTTTCCAATACCAATAACTAAAAGAGCTACCATCAAAACAGCAGCGACTATTTTATTTATTTCAAAAGAATCCATTTTTCTAAATATTATGTAGGAACATATATCACGATAAATTGAAAAATTACTAAAATTTAATGTATAAATTTGCCTCTATTTCTATTTAATAGGCATAAATATAATTCAATTATTAATGAAAACATTAACCATTATACCTTCAAGATTATTAGCAACAAGGCTGCCTGGTAAGCCTTTGCTAAAAATAAATGATTTATCAATTATATCTCATGTATTTAGAAGAGCTCAGGAAGCAAATATTGGCGAAGTAGTTGTTGCAACAGAAGATCAAGAAATAGCAGATGATGTTATTAAAAATGGAGGTAGAGCTATTTTAACAAGTAAAAATCATAAAACTGGAACTGATAGAATTTATGAGGCATTCGAAATGTTAAAGATTAAAGATGTGGATTTAATATTGAACTTACAAGGTGATGAACCTGCAATTAATATTAAGGACATTATAAACTTAAATAAAAAAATGGTAAGTAGTCAATCTAAAATGGGCACACTTGCTGCAACAATGAAAGATCTCAAAGATTTAGAAAATGAAAATATAGTAAAAGTTATTACCAAAAAAGATTTAAATGAAGATGAGTTTTCTAAAGCAAATACCTTCCTAAGAAGTTCATCAAAAATAGCAAATATTTATCATCACATAGGAATTTATTGCTATTCAACAGAAACATTAAAAAAATTTGTTGAGCTTAATCAGTCAAAAAATGAAATTGAAAATAGACTGGAACAGTTAAGAGCACTAGATAATAATATAGAAATAAATGTTGCTCTTGCTAGCTCCTCTCCAATAGGAGTAGACACTAAAGAAGATTATCTGGCCTTAAAAAAAATTATGGAATATAAAGTTTAATGAGTAAAATTTATTTTCAAGGAACTTTTGGTGCATATTCTCATTTAGCAGCTTTATCAGTTGATCCAGATGCAGAAATAATACCCTGTAAAACATTTGATGAATGTTTTAATAGAGCAAGTTTAGAACCAGAGTGTAAAATAATCATTCCTGAGTCTAATAGAATTACAGGAAATATTGGTATTGAATATTTAATCTTTAAACACAGACTTAATATATACAAAGAACATTTTCAAAAAATAGAACACAATTTGCTTGGTCAGCCTGGTGCAAAACTTAATGACATTCAAGAAGTATATTCTCATGCTCAAGGTTTATCTCAATGTTCAAAATTTATAAAAGAGAATAATATAGTGGAACATATTAGAGCTGATACAGCTGGTTCTGCAGAAATGATCTCAAAAACAAAAGATGTTAAGCAAGCAGCAATAGCTTCTTCTTTAAGTGCTGAAATTTATGGATTAGATATTGTTAAAAAAAATATTGAAAATGAAAGTGGTAATTTAACAAGGTTTTTAGTTATGGGAAAAAATATTTCTCAACCTGAATTTGGAGAAAAAAAATATATTACTTCGTTTTTATTTAAGCTTAAAAGTAAGCCAGCAGCTCTTTATCAATCTCTTGGTGGTTTTGCAATTAATGGAGTTAACTTAACAAAATTACAGAGTTATCCTGAAAAAAATACATTCGACTCATTCTTTTTTTTATGTGATCTGGATGGACATATAGAAGATCCAAAAGTTCAAAAATCTTTGGAGGAACTAGGACTTCATTGTGAAGATTTTCACGTCTTAGGTGTTTTTGAGGCTGATAAGTTAAGAGATAAAAAAAAATAAACTTTTCTTGTAGAATAGAAAATATAACTGCTATAATAGTTCTGGAGGCTAGAGGTGGATGCTGCTTGAACCCGACCAGATCCTAACGGAAGCAGTCGTAGAGACAGTTATTCAGGTTCTAGTCTCCTTTAAATAAATAAAATGAACAACAATTCTAAAGTATTAGCTTTAAAATATAGACCACAAACTTTTGATGATTTAATTGGTCAAGAAGTAGTGGCTGAAACTATAACTAACTCCATTAAAGCAGATAAAATTCCTAACGCCTATCTATTCACTGGGATTAGAGGAATTGGTAAAACTACAACTGCTAGAATAGTTGCTAAAGGGCTTAATTGTTTAAATGGAATTGAAAATTTATGTAAGAAAGATTTATGCGAAAATTGTAAATCTATAGCTAACTCAAGTCATATTGATGTGCTTGAAATGGATGCGGCCAGCAAAACAGGTGTAGATGATGTAAGAGATCTAATTGAATTTTCTAGATATGGCCCAACGTCAGCAAAATATAAGATTTTTATAATTGATGAAGTTCATATGTTAAGTAAGCAAGCATTTAATGCTTTGTTAAAAACACTTGAAGAGCCACCAGAATATTTAAAATTTATTTTTGCAACTACAGAAATTAAAAAGATACCTATTACAGTGGTCTCAAGGTGTCAAAGATTTGATTTGTCTAGAATTAAATCATCAGAATTATTTGAGTTTATTAAAGATATTAAAGAAAAAGAAAAAGGTAAAGCTTCAGATGAAGCTTTGAAGCTGATTGTTAAAATATCAGAAGGGTCTGTAAGAGATGCCTTATCTTTATTGGATAGAGCCTTGTTGAGCTTAGATGAAAAAACAGAACTAGATCTTAATGCCGCACAAAAAATTTTTGGATATTTTGATAAGTCTCAATTAATTAATTTATTTGAATTAATATTGAGAGGTGAAGAGGAAAAAGTTATTAATATTTATAGAAAAATTTATGATCAAGGTGTTGAACCAAAAGTATTTATGAATGATTTTTTAGAAATACTTTATTATTTTAAAAATATTAACTCATTATCTCTGGAAAGTACAAATTTCTCTCTTAATGATGAAGAGTTTTCAAAAATCAAAGATATTTCTAATCAGGTAGATTCTGAAGTTTTAATCTTATTTTGGCAGTTTACAATATCCTCACTTGAAGAATTAGATATTGTTTCCAATCAACATCTATCAATAGAAATGTTTTTAATAAGATTAATGCATTTAAGTTTAATTAAGTTAAATAAAAATTTAGATCAAGAAGAAAGTAATGATACTTTGGTTAATCATAGAGCCAAAGAAGAAAACGAACAGAAGTTAGAGGATAATTCAAGAACTGTTAATCAAATTAAAAATATAGCTCAAGAGGAAAAACAGAAACCAGAAGTTAAACCAGAGATAAAAACAATTGATAAAAGTTTAATCAATTCATTTGACGATCTTCTTAGTGTCTGTACTTTGAAAAAAGAAATTAAATTGAAATATGAATTAGAAAAAAATGTAAATTTAGTAAAATTTGAAAAAAATAGAATTGAAATTTCATTTAATGATAATTTAGATAAAGATTTTGTAAAAGATCTTTCTTCAAAACTCTATGAATGGACCAATGAAAGGTGGATTATTACTTTTAGTAAATCTAAAGGTGAGATGTCAGTTAAAGAAAAACAAAAAAATAAAAAAGATGAATTAATAAATGAGGTTAAAAGCTTAGAGATTTATAAGAAAGTAATGGAAAAATTTCCTGATGCAGAACTTATAGATGTAAAGTTGAATAAAAAAAAGAGGATAAAAATGACTGATTTTAGTAAGATTTTGGATAAGGCTAAGGAGCTAGAGGCCAAAATGAAAGAAAGCCAAGAAAAAATTAAAGAAATAAAAGCCGTAGGAATTTCAGGCTCTAATTCTGTTAAAATTACTCTTGATGGTGAAGGAGAGATGCAAAAAATTCAATTATCAGATGAAATTATTAAGGAAGATAAGACGATAATAGAAGATCTAATTGTTGCAGCTCATAATAGCGCAAAATCACAGTTAAAATCAAAAACCACAGAGGAAATTTCAAAAGCCACAGGAGGTTTTGGAATACCTGGTTTTAAGTGGCCATTATAATAAATGCAAAATATTAATGAGATTGAGGAGCTAATTAAATTAATTTCAAAGCTTCCTGGGTTAGGCCCTAAGTCAGCTAAAAGAATTGTTCTTAAATTAATCAATAATCGAGACGAATTAGTTAAACCGATGGCAAGCACATTGGCTCAGGTTTATAAAAACGTAACAAGATGTAATTCATGTGGTTCATTAAAATCTAATTTAAATGGATGTGTAAATTGTGAAAGTGTAAAAGAAAAATATACAAAAATTTGTGTTGTGGAAGATATTGCGGATCAGTGGTCAATTGAAAACTCAAATATCTTTCAGGGATACTTTCATATTTTAGGTGGAACAATTTCTTCAATAGGACAAAGAAAAGAAGATCTTTTAATTAACTCTTTAGTAGAACGAGTGAACAGAGAAGGCATTGAAGAGGTTATACTTGCAACAAGTGCAACTGTTGAGGGGCAGACTACTGCGTATTATATTCAAGATAGTTTAAAAAATACTAATGCAAAAATTACTAAATTAGCTCAAGGATTGCCAGTTGGTGGTGAAATTGAAAATTTAGATGATGGAACTTTATTTTCTGCTTTTAAAAATAGAGCTAATTTAAACTCTAATTCAGATTAAATTTTTTTTTTAATCTGTTTTGATGCAACAATGGTTCAGTGTAACCTGAAGGCTGTTCTTTACCTTTGAAAATTAAGTTACATGCAGTCTGAAAAGCTAAAGATCGATCAAAGTCGTCGGACATTTTAGTGTATCCAGTTCTTCCACTTCTAGTATGAGCAGAATCTTTTTCATTTTGTTTGTCTACTATTTTGGCCATTTCTTTCATAATTTCAGTAACCTGAATTTTAGTAGTAATTCCATGATGTATCCAGTTAGCAATATGTTGTGAAGATATTCTAAGTGTTGCTCTATCTTCCATCAGTCCAATGTTGTTTATATCTGGAACTTTAGAACACCCAACCCCTTGATCAATCCATCTAACTACATAACCAAGCAATGTTTGTGCAGAGTTTGATATTTCACTATTTATTTCTTCTACTGACCAATTTGGTCTGTTTGCAACAGGAACTGTTAAAAGATCATCTAATTTTGCTTTTTCTCTTTTTATAATATTTTTTTGTTCATCAAAGATATTGATTTCGTGATAATGTAATGAATGTAAGGCAGCTGCTGTTGGAGAAGGAACCCAGGCACAATTAGCTCCTGCTTTTAAGTGTCCTGTTTTTTGCTCCATCATATCTTTCATTTTATCAGGCATTGCCCACATTCCTTTTCCAATTTGAGCCTTTCCTGATAAGCCACATTTTAGCCCAACATCAACGTTGTTATTTTCATATGCCAAAATCCATTTAGAAGATTTCATATCTCCTTTTTTAATCATTGGTCCAGCTTCCATTGAAGTGTGCATTTCATCACCTGTTCTGTCTAAAAATCCAGTGTTAATGAAGAAAACTCTATTTTTTAAAGTTCTTATACATTCTTTTAAATTTGATGATGTTCTTCTCTCTTCATCCATAATTCCTATTTTACAAGTGTATTTTTTTAAACCCAATACTTCCTCAACTTTAGAAAAAATCAAGTCTGTAAATTCAGTTTCATCTGGTCCATGCATTTTTGGCTTAACTATATAGATTGATCCAGTTCTTGAATTTGTTTTATTTTTTAAATCATGAATTGCTGCAGCAACAGTTATAAATGCATCCATAATACCTTCAGGCACTTCGTTACCATTACTTAAAATTATCGAAGGGTTAGTCATTAAATGACCAACATTTCTAACCAACAATAAACTTCTTCCATGTAACTTAAGTCCTTTTCCATCTTTTGAAATATAACTTCTGTTTGGGTTTAGTTTTCTTTCAAATAATTTACCATCTTTTTCAAATTGTGTTTTAAGATTTCCTTTCATTAATCCAAGCCAGTTTCTGTAGCAAACAACTTTGTCTTCAGCATCTACTGCAGCCACACTGTCTTCGTTGTCACAAATTGTTGAGACAGCAGCTTCTAAAATTATATCACTAATCCCAGCATGATCTTGTTGAGCACTAAAAGCTCTTGGATCTCTTAAAATTTCAATATGTAAGTTATTATTTTTCAATATAATTGCTGAAGGATTATCAGCTTCACCTCTATGACCAATAAATTTTTGTTCTTCAGCTAGATCAAATATGTCAGCACCCTTTAGGGTTTTTAACTTACCTTCTTTAATAGCAATACTCGTAATTTTGTGCCAACTAAGATTTTTAAGTGGAAAATGCTTATCTAAAAAATCTCTTGAATATTTAATAACCATTTCTCCTCTTAAAGGATCGTACCTCTCAGATACACTATCTTCAGATTGCTCTATAACATCAGTTCCATATAGACTATCATACAAACTCATCCATCTTGCATTTGCCGCATTAAGAGCATAGCGCGCATTCATAATTGGTACGACTAATTGTGGTCCAGCTATTTTTGTTATTTCTTCATCTACATTTTCAGTTTCTATTGAAAAATCTTCTCCTTCTTCTTTTAAATATCCAATCTCATATAAAAACTTTTTATATTCATCTAGTTTAATTTCATTACCTTTGTTTTTAATATGCCAATCATCAATTTTTTTTTGCAAAGTTTCTCTAAAGTTTATTAATTCTCTATTTTGAGGCTCGAGTTCATTAACAATTTTCTCAAACCCTAACCAAAATTTATCAGATGAAATACCTGTATCTGTTAATAGCTCCTGATTAACAAAATTTAACAAACTTTCTGAAACTTTGAGAGTACGAATGTTTATATATTTATCTGGCATAGCACTTTTGTTACCCCATCTGTATTTTTGCCTGAGAGTTTTGCTCCTTCGGCGGAAATTAATCTCTTTCCAGAGTGTTATGCTTCGATCGGTCCTTTTGCCTGAGAGTTTCCGGGGTGGTTGCTCCTTCGGCGCTAAAAAGTTAATTAGTCTCTCCCGATGTGAAATTTGTATCCTTAAAAAATATTAAGTCAATTAATATTGCTAATAATTATTTTAATTAACATTTTATTGCCTTTTTTATAATTTAAATTCTACTATAAATACTCCATGAAAAATTATCTCAATTTTGAAACAGACATTAAAAATTTAGAATCTGAGATAGAAAAATTGAAAGATCCTTATAATCAAGATGGTCTTTCCGAGGTAGACACTCAAAAAATATCTAGTACACAAGCTGAGCTTGATAAAAAATTAAAAGATATCTACTCAAACCTTGATCCTTGGCAAACCACGATGGTTGCTCGTCATGAGGACAGACCAAAATCTAAGTTTTTCATTGATAATTTGTTTGATGATTTCATTTCTTTGTCTGGAGACCGTTTCTATGGAGAGGATAAATCTGTTTTAACAGGATTTGCTAAATTTAATGGCACTTCAGTTTTAGTAATAGGTCAAGAGAAAGGTGAGAATTTAGAAACTAGAATTGAGAGAAATTTTGGAATGATGAGACCCGAAGGTTATCGTAAAACAATTCGATTAATGAATTTAGCAAATAAATTTAATATCCCAATAATATCATTTATAGATACGCCAGGAGCATATCCGGGTGTTGGAGCGGAAGAAAGAGGTCAGGCAGAGGCTATTGCTAAATCAATTGAATGTTGCATGGAACTAAGTGTTCCAACTTTGGCAATTATTATTGGAGAAGGAGGTTCTGGTGGTGCAATCGCTTTGGCCTCATCAAATAAAGTTATAATGTTAGAAAATGCTATTTATTCAGTAATTTCCCCAGAAGGGTGTGCAACTATTTTGTGGAGAGATCCAAAAAAAATGCTTGATGCTGCAAAAGCAATGAAGCTTTCAGCAAAAGATTTATTAGAATTAAAAGTTATTGATGAAATTATTCCTGAGCCATTAGGCGGTGCTCATAGAGATAGAGATCAAATGTTAGAAAGTTTAAAAGACTCAATATCAAAAAATTTAAACTATTTTAAAGATTTATCGTCTGAAGAAATAATGAATGAAAGAAAAAATAAGTTTTTAAAAATTGGAAGAAATCAAGGATTTATTAGCAATTCTGAAGATTTAAGTACTCTAACAATTAAAAATAATAATTTTGATAAAATTTTAAAATCAAAAAAAGTTTTAATTGGATCGATACTTGCAGGCTTAGTTTTATTGATTGCTGTTTTTAGTCTGTTCTAAATTTATAAAGCACCACAGCAATGCTTAAATTTTTTACCTGATCCACATGAGCAAGGTTCATTCCTGCCAATTTTTTTACCACTTTTAATTTGATCTACCATTGATACTTTTCTTTCTTCTTGTTGCTCAGTGACAACTTTTAGATTCATTAGAATAGTTACGTAATCTAATTTTAATTTTTCAAGAAGATTAGAAAATAAATCGAAAGCCTCTTTTTTATATTCAACCAAAGGGTCTCGCTGACCATACGATCTAAGTCCAATTACTTGTCTCAGTTGTTCAAGATATTGAATATGAGATTTCCAATTCAGATCAATTGATTGCAAGAAAATTCTTTTTTCAATTTCTTTTGCATGATCCTCTCCTAAAACCTTTATCCTCTCATCTCTAGATTCTGAAAATTCATTGATAATTTTTTCTTTTAATTCATCATCTTTTGCAGAAATTAATGATTTTAATTCTAACTCATCAAAACTTTTACCAACAATCTGTTTTAGGCGATTACTAAACTCATTACTTTTAGGATTCGATAAACTTTGGATTTTTAACTTGATGATATCGTCAATTATATCCTTTAAAAACTCATCAGAATAATCAAATATGCTTCGACTATTCATAGCATTTTTTCGTTGAGAAAATACGACATGCCTTTGATCATTCAAAACATTATCAAATTTTATTAAGGTTTTTCTTATATCAAAATTTCTAGCCTCTACTTTTTGTTGAGCTCTTTCAAGAGCCTTATTAATCCATGGGTGATCAATACTTTCTCCATCTTTAAGTCCTAATTTTTCAAGCATTTTATTCATAGACTCTGATCCAAAAATTCTCATTAAATCGTCTTCAAGACTTACATAAAAAATAGAACTACCTTCATCACCTTGTCTTCCAGCTCTTCCTCTTGCTTGATTATCAACTCTTCTTGATTCCATTCTTTCAGTCCCAACTACAAATAAGCCACCTAGAGATTTTATTTTGTTTTTATCGATTTGAAGTTGAGCCTCTTTGATAGATCCTTTTTTACCACCCAGCTGAATATCCACACCTCTACCAGAAATACTAGTTGTGATGATTACTGATTTTTCTTTACCCGCATTGGCTATTATATCTGCTTCATTTTCGTGATTTTTTGCATTTAATATAACATGTTTAATATTTTTTTTATTTAACAAGGTTGAATAAATTTCTGACTTATTAATACTAGATGTGAAAATTAAAATTGGTTGGCCAGCATTATGACGCTCAACAATTTTGTCAACAATTGCATTATTTTTTTCTTCCTCAGTTCTGAAAATTTGATCATTATAATCTTTTCTAATCATTTCATTATTAGTTGGAATAATCACAACAGCTAAACCATAGATTTCATAAAATTCTTCAGCTTCAGTTGCAGCAGTTCCAGTACATCCTGATATTTTTTTATAAAGTTTAAAATAATTTTGATATGTTATTGAAGCCAAGGTTTGATTTTCTGCTTGAATATTTATTTGTTCTTTTGCCTCCAAAGCTTGATGTAAACCATCTCCAAATCTTCTACCCTCAAGTATTCTGCCAGTCAGTTCGTCTATAATTTTTAAGCTTTCATCTCTAACAATATAATCTTTACCTTTTTCAAATAAATGATTAGCACGAAGAGCTTGATTGACATGATGAACTAGATGTAAATTTTCTGGATCATAAAAGTTATTGTTTTTTAAAATTCCAGCAGTAGAAAAAATTCTTTCTACATTATTTATTCCATCATTAGTTAAAAGAATACTTTTTTCTTTTTCATCTATCTCATAATCTTTATTACTTAACTGTCTTACAAGCTTATCAACAGCAAGATACTGAGCTGTTTTATCTTCAGCAGAACCTGATATGACTAGTGGAGTTCTAGCTTCATCGATAAGACAAGAGTCTATTTCATCAACTATAGAAAATGAATGTTCTCTTTGAACCATTTCATTTTCTGAGAATTTCATATTATCTCTTAAGTAATCAAATCCAAGTTCACTATTGGTTGCATATGTGATGTCACAATTATAATTTTTCTTTCTTTCATGATCATCTTGGTCGTTATTAATGTAACCTGATGATAAACCTAAAAAGTTATAGATTTGCCCCATCTCTATGGAGTCTCTTTTTGCTAGGTAATCATTAACAGTTACAATGTGAACACCTTTTTCAGTTAGAGCATTTAAGTATGCAGCAAGAGAAATTGTAAGAGTTTTTCCTTCTCCAGTTCTCATTTCAGCAATTTTACCTTCATGAAGAACTACTCCCCCAATTATTTGAACATCAAAGTGTCTTTCATTTCGAGTTCTTTTTGATGCTTCTCTTACTAATGCAAATGCCTGTGGTAAAAGTTCATCCAAGGTTTTTCCTTGTTTAATTTGTTCTTTATATTCTTGGGTTTTTTTTGGAAAATCTAAGTCGTCAAGTTTTTTAAATTCATCCTCAAGTGAATTTATTGTCTTTACAATTTTACCAATTCTATCCAACTCTTTTTGATTGCTAGATTTAATAAATTTTGTAATTAGATTTAAAGGATTGAACATGAGTATTTGATTTATTCTTTACTTATAATGTTTAATATATGTATTAAATAATTATTTTAAACACTATGGGAATTAATTTATCAAACTTTTTATCTTCAAAATCAAAAAATGCCAGAATGATTGATTTTCAAGACCTTGATCATATTGATGGTGTATCTATTTCTGTTGTAAGTGCAAATCTATATAATGATAATAGAGATGACTTATCCATGTTCTATTTTAGAGACGGAGCTAATCATGCATCAGTTTATACTCAGTCAAAAATAATATCTGAAAATATCAAGTGGAACTTAAATCAAAATAGTAAAAAAATTTATTCTCTTATAGTAAACACTCGGAATGCCAATGCTTTTACGGGTAAGCAAGGTTATGAAAGTTTAAAGAAACTATCACATATTATTTCATCAGAATTAACAAAAAAACAAGAGCAAGATGAAGATATTCTAAAAAAAATTTCTTCAAAAGATATAATCTTTGGCTGCACAGGAACTATTGGGGAACCTTATCCTTATGAAAAAATTTCACATCAAATCCCAAGTTTAATTAATAAAATTAAATATACCCAAAATAAATTTATTTGGATGAAGGCTGCACTTTCCATAATGACAACTGATACTAAGCCTAAGTTAGCAATGGAAGAATGCACAATTGCAAATAAAAAAATTAAGATTTATGGAATAGCAAAAGGTTCAGGAATGATCCATCCAAATATGGCAACTACTTTAGCTTATGTTTTTACAGACGCTAAACTTTCAAATGACATTTTAAATAAATTACTTAAAAAAAATATAGCAACAACTTTTAATGCCATAACTTGTGATGGCGACACAAGTACCAATGATATGGCAACAATTTTTGCAACTGGTAAAGTAGATAATGCACAAATTAAAAATATAAATGACAAAAAAATTCAAAATTTTGATAAGGCTTTAAACAAGGTTTTGTTAAATCTAGCAAAAAGAGTCGTTTCAGATGGGGAGGGATCTTCAAAGTTTGTGACGGTAAATGTTAAAAAGTGTAAATCAGAAATTGAGGCAAAGCAGATTGCTCTTTCTATCGCTAATTCTCCTTTAGTTAAAACCGCAATTGCTGGTGAAGATCCTAACTGGGGTAGAATAATTATGGCAATAGGTAAAGCTGGACCAAAAATAAATTTGAAAAAACTTTTAATTAAATTTGGAAATTTAAAAATTGTACAAGATGGAAAACTACATCAAGGTTATGATGAAACAAAAGCTTCAGAGTACATGAAAAATGAAAATATTGATCTTGATATTGAAATATTTACTGGAAAGAAAAGCTTTACTGTTTACACAATGGATTTTACAAAAAAATATATTGATATTAATGCAGATTATAGAAGTTAGTGGTATGGAAAATTTTTTAAGGATTATTAATTAAATATCATGATTAAATATAAACTAGCGTGTAAAGACTGCCAAACAACATTTGATAGTTGGTTTGCTTCATCTAAGGAATTTGAAAAATTAAAAAAAAAACATCTTTTAATCTGTCATATTTGTAATTCTAAAACAGTAGATAAATCTCTAATGGCACCCAGCTTAAGAAACAATAAAAAAGATAAAAAAAACGATTTGCAATTAGATAAATATAATAATGTAAAAAAAACTATTAAAAGTTATCAAAAATTTATTAAAGAAAATTTTAAATTTGTTGGTGAAAATTTTGCTTATGAAGCACGATCTATTCATTATAGTCCTAAAAAAAAAACTAAAGGTATCTATGGAAATGCTTCCAAGAAAGATCTTATGGAACTTAAGGAAGAAGGCATCGATGCTCAGATGATACCTTGGGTAGAGGACAAAGATAATTAGAGTTTTATAGATTTTACAATATAATTAATTGAAGTGTCTGAAGAAACAGTCCACTCATCCTTAATTATATTAAAATTCATTCCATTTAACTTTTCTAATTTTAAATTATTTTTGTTTAAAATTTTTTTAAGATCTTCTGGTCTTACAAATTTTTCCCAGTCATGAGTTCCTATCGGAAGCCATCTTAAAACATATTCTGCCCCAACTATTGCAAATATATAAGATTTTAATGTTTTATTAAGAGTGGCGACAAACATAAGGCCATTTTTTTTTAAAAGTTTTGAACAAGAATCTATAAAAAAATTAATATCTTCTACATGTTCAACTATTTCCATATTCAAAATAACATCAAATTTTTTTTTAATTTTTAATTTTTCAGGTGATGAGCATAAATAATTAATTTTAAGTTTATTTTTTTTTGCATGTAACTTAGCAATACTGATATTTTTGCTTGATGCGTCAATTCCAGTTACATTTGCACCTAATCTTGTCATTGGTTCAGATAGAAGTCCTCCGCCACAACCAATATCTAATATATTGATTTTATCTAGAGGTCTTTGTTTGTCTTTTAATTTAAAACTATTAATAATGTTTTCTTTAATATACTTAATTCTTATAGGATTGAATTTATGAAGTGGCTTAAATTTTCCTCTTGGGTCCCACCATTCAGCCGCCATTTTTGAAAATTTTTCAATTTCTTTTTTATTTACAGTGCTCATAATCGATAATTAGTTGACATAACAACTTAGATGTATTTTATCAATTATTTATTAAAATATAATAAATAAATTTGATCAATGAAAACTGTTGTTTTAAAGTTTGGTGGGACTTCTGTTGGAAGTATCGATAGAATTAAAAAAGTATGTAAAATTATATCTTCTTACAAAAAGAAGAAGAATAATGTAGTGGTTATTTCCTCTGCAATGAGTGGAGTGACTAACGAACTAGTAAATAAATCTAAATTAATTAGTAATAATTTTGACAAAGCTGAATATGATTCTCTACTGTCCACAGGAGAACAAGTTTCGTGTGCTTTAATTGCTGGAAGACTAAAGCATATAGGGTTTAAATCTAGATCTTGGTTATCTTGGCAAATACCTATTGTAACTGAAGGACCTTATTCTGCAGCAAGAATTAATAAAGTAGTTTCAAAAGAATTACAGAGCTATCTTAAAAGTGGAGGAATTCCTGTAATCACTGGCTTTCAAGGAATAAACAAGGATTATAGGCTAACAACTATCGGCAGAAGCGGTTCAGATGCTACTGCAATAATGTTAGCTAAATTTATTAAAGCAGATGAATGTATTATTTATACTGATGTAGATGGTGTTTATACCACTGATCCCAGACAGTACAAAAATGCAAAAAAAATTAAAAAAATATTTTATGATGAAATGTTAGAAATGGCATCTTTGGGCTCAAAAGTAATGCAACCAACTTCTGTGCAAGATGCAAAATTGAACAAAATAGACATAAAAGTTAAATCTTCATTTGTTTCAAAGCCTGGAACTTTAATCACAAATTCATCAAAAGCCTTTAGCGATCAAATTATTACTGGAATTTCATCAACAAAAAATGATGCAAAAATTACAATTGAAGGAGTTAAAGATAAACCAGGTGTAGCAGCTTCAATTTTTAAACCTTTGTCTCAAAATTTAATAAATGTTGATATGGTTGTTCAAAATATCTCACTTAATGGCAAGGAAACAGATCTCACATTTACAATAAAAGCTGATGACTTAAAAAAAACAGAAAAATTTATAAAACAGAATAAAAAAATATCTTACAAAAAGTTATCTTTTGATAAAGATGTATCTAAAGTCTCAATAATTGGGGTAGGAATGATAACAACCCCTGGAATAACCTATCGAATGTTTCAAGCTTTAGCTTCAAAAAAAATAAATATCCTAGTAATATCTACTTCTGAAATTAAAATTTCAGTTTTAGTTGCTACTAATCAAGTAAAAAAAGCTATAGCAGTATTGCACAAAGAATTTAAATTAGACTAAATTTTATGAGCCTTAGGCCCTTCAGAAATATTAATCGGAAAAAAACCAGAGTAATAAATGTTGGTGATGTAAAGATTGGTGGGGATAATCCAATTTCAGTTCAGTCCATGACCAATACTTTAACAACTGATGTTAAAGCTACAATTGATCAAATAAATGCAATTCATGAAGAAGGAGCAGACATTGTAAGAGTTTCATGTCCAGATGAAGACTCTACAAAAGCTTTAAAAGAAATAACAAACAATGTAAAACTACCTATAATTGCTGATATTCATTTTCACTATAAACGAGCAATTGAGGCTGCAGAAAACGGAGCAAAATGTTTAAGAATAAATCCAGGAAATATTGGTGATAAACAAAAAATTCATGATGTTTTAAGTGCTGCAAAAAATAATGATTGTTCAATCCGGATTGGTGTAAATGCAGGATCCCTTGAAAAAGATATTTTAGAAAAATATAAAGAACCTTGTCCAGAGGCTTTAGTAGAGAGTGCTTTGAGAAATATCAAAGTTTTAGAAGATCAAGATTTTTTTAACTTTAAAGTTAGCGTTAAGTCGTCAGATGTTTTTTTATCAATTGCAGCTTATCGTCAACTTTCAAAAGCAATGGATTATCCCTTGCATCTTGGAATTACAGAAGCTGGAAGTTTTGTCTCTGGAAGTGTGAAATCGTCTATTGGACTTGGAACGTTGCTTTTAGACGGAATTGGGGACACTATCAGGATTTCACTTTCTGATGACCCGGTAAAAGAAATAAAAATTGGTAATGAGATTTTAAAGTCATTAGGACTAAGAAATAGAGGGGTAAAAATTATTTCTTGTCCATCATGTGCCAGACAAGCATTTCAAGTAATCGATACTGTAAAGGTTTTAGAAGAAAAATTATCACATATTAAAACTCCAGTTACGCTGTCAATAATTGGATGTGTAGTGAATGGCCCTGGTGAAGCAGCAATGACAGATGTGGGTATAACAGGTGGCGGAAAAGGAAACAATATGCTTTATCTTTCTGGTGTTCAGAGTAAGAAAGTCTTAACAAATGAAATAATTGATAAAGTAGTGGCTGAAGTTGAAAAAAAAGCTTCAGAGTTAGAAAAAAAATAATGATACCTGCAAAAACAATTGAAGAACTTATATTAAAGCACTCAACTTTAGAAAAAGATTTATCTTCAGGTGCAATTGACAAAAAGCTATTTGCTGAAAAATCAAAAGAGTACTCTGATCTTAATGAAATTATAATAAATGCTAAAAAATATTTATCATATGAAGAGGATAAAAAAGATTTAGAAAAAATTTTAAATGATGTTTCAGCAGATAAAGAATTAAAAGATATGGCTGAACTTGAATTATCTGAATTAAAGACTGAATTCGAAATAAATGAAAAAAAATTAAAATTATTTTTACTTCCAAAAGATGAAGCTGATAAAAAAAATGCAATCATAGAAATTAGAGCAGGAACTGGAGGACTTGAAGCAAGCCTATTTGCTTCAGATCTTTTTAAGATGTATGAAAAAGTTAGTCACAAAAAAAAATGGACACTAGAATTGATATCAATTTCAAGAAGCGATGCTGGAGGATTAAAAGAGGTTATAGCATCAATAAAAGGAACCAATATTTATTCAACTTTAAAATATGAAAGTGGCGTTCATAGAGTTCAAAGAGTGCCAGATACCGAAACTCAAGGAAGAGTTCATACTTCAGCAGCAACCGTTGCAGTATTGCCTGAAGCAGAGGAAGTTGATTTAAAAATAAATGAGTCTGATTTGAGAATAGATGTTTTTAGAGCAGGTGGACCAGGAGGACAGTCAGTAAACACAACTGATAGTGCAGTTAGAATTACTCATATTCCAACAGGATTATCTGTTTCACAGCAAGATGAAAAGTCCCAACATAAAAATAAAGCCAAGGGTATGAAAATTTTAAGGTCAAGGTTATATGAATTAGAAAGATCAAGAATTGACCAAGAAAGATCACAAGACAGAAAAACAAAAATAGGAACAGGAGATAGATCTGAAAGAATTAGAACATATAATTTTCCTCAAGGAAGAGTAACAGATCACAGAATTAATTTAACACTTCATAGATTAGAGGAATTTTTAGAAGGTGAAGCTTTTGATGAAATGATCGAGTCGTTAACATTACAAGCACAAGAAGATAGTTTAAGTAGTTTAAATTAAATGAACATTAAGTCAGCAGTTATTGAAGGAACAAATATTCTTAAAGATAAATCTATTCTATCAGCTCAACTTGACACAGAAATATTAATGGCCAAAGCTCTAGATAAAAATCGTGAGTACATAATCTTAAATGATGACAAAGTTTTAAATATTGAAAATTTAGAATATTTTAAAAAATTGGTTAATGAACGAGCCACTAAAAAACCAATAGCTTATCTATTAAACAGAAAGTTTTTTTGGAAAAGCGAATTTTATGTTAATAAAAACACCCTTATACCCCGTCCTGATACAGAAATTATTATAGAGCAAATTTTAAAAGTTACTAAGAATAAGGATTGTTTAAGAATTCTTGATATTGGAGTTGGCTCGGGGTGCATTCTCTTGAGTGTTCTAAAAGAAAAAAAGAATTTTTACGGATCAGGAATAGATATTAGTAAAAATTCATTAAAAATATCGAAAATTAATGCAAAAAAGCTCTTTGTAGACGAAAGAGTAAAATTTTATAAATCAGATGTTGACAAATTTACTCAAGGCAAATATGATTTAGTTGTTTCTAATCCCCCTTATATTAAAAGAAATAATTTAAAATATTTGGAGAGAGATGTTTTAAAATTTGAGCCTAAATTAGCTCTAGATGGTGGATTAGATGGTTTATCAGTAATCAGAAAAGTAATAAAAAAATCATCTGAACTGTTAAAAAAAAATGGAAAATTTATTTTAGAGATTGGTTTTGATCAAAAAAGTAAAGTTATTAAATTATTAAACAGCAAAGGTTTTTATATAAATAGTACTGTCAAGGATCTTGCAAATAACGATCGTTGCATAGTAAGTACTAAAATATAATTAATTAGATATATGGTAACATTTAGAAACAATAATAACGTTAGAAGAAATAATTTCAGAAGAAATGATAGAAATTTTAAAAGTAGTGGAGATAGACCTAAATTTGGATCAAATTATTCAAACAATGAAAACTTTAGAAGAAAGGCTCCTGGCAGAAATAACCATAATGCTCCGAAGTTAATAGAAAAATATAATGATTTAGCGAGAGAGGCTTCTTCTAATGGAGATAAGATATTATCTGAAAATTATCTTCAACATGCGGACCACTTCACAAGAATTTTGAACGAACAAGAAAATTATAAAAAACTAAAATTTGCTGAGAATAAATCTACTGAAAATACACCTGAAACACAGGAATTATCAGTGAAATCTGAAGAAATTAATAGTGAAGATAAAAAAATTGTAGCTGAAATTAAACCCATTTCTAAAAAAAAACCAGAGGATAATTAATTTAATCCAATAATTTTTTCTGACTTTAAAACGTTTAATTTTATTTTGTTAGTTTCAAAAAGTTCTCTATTTTTTCCTTTCAAAACCTTACCTGATGGAAGTTTTAGTTTTTGAGAGTTCACTTTTTTTCCATTAACAATAACTTCATAGTGCAAATGTGGACCAGTTGATTTTCCAGTTGAGCCAACATAACCAATAGTTTGACCTTGTTTAATTCTAACTCCCTTTTTAATTCCTCGTGCAAATTTTGACATGTGCGCGTAAACAGTTTCATATATTGAGTTGTGTCTTATTTTAACACAATTTCCACCACCTCCACACCAACTGGCTTTTTTGATTATACCATTGCCAGAAGCCATAATAGGTGTTCCTTTGGGTGCAGCAAAATCAGTTCCTCTATGCATTTTGTTAAATCCATCGATAGGATGTTTTCTCATTCCAAATGATGAAGATAATCTTGCACCGTTAATAGGTGTTTTCATTAGTGCCTTTTGCACACTCTTTCCATTTTTGTCGTAATGGCCCTCAACGTTTTCTTTATCAAAATAATACAATGAATTATCCTGACCACTTAACTTAAGATTCGCAAAAAGAATTTCTCCTGTTTCAATTACTTTATTATTTTTATCAATGAATACTTCGTACATAATTTGAAATTTATCTTCTTTACGAATATCTCTTTGAAAATCTACTTGAAAACCATAAATTCTTGCAAATTCAATTATAGTATTTGGTGGTATATTTTGATCAGTTGCAGATTTATAAAGACTTTGAAGTATTATATTTTCCTTAAAAATAATTTTTTTATCTAATTGTATAGTTAATATTCTTTCATTAAAATCTAACTCCCCACTACTTTTTGAAAGATATATTTTTTTAGTATTTGAAATTTGAAAAACAAATTCTTTAATTTTGTTATTACTTTGATCTAAGGTAATTTGAATTTTTTGATTAGTATTTAACTTATTTATGTTAAATTTTTTTAACAGACTTTCTTTTATGGCTCTTATCTCTTTTTTTTCTATTGAATAACTATCAAGTATTTTGTCAAAAGTTTCTCCAGATTTGATTCTGTGATTAAATTTTTTATATCTAGGTTCTAAATTATTTACAATTTCATTAAGAGTTTTTTTTAAATAAATATTATTAATAAAGTTATTGTATTGACTCTTACCTATTTCTTTTTGGTGATAAGATAACGTTGCAACTATTATTGAAAAAATAATTAAAAAAATTAATCCTAATATTTTTAGGTTTTTTAAAAAAGTTGATTGAAGTTTTTTTAGCATTTAATAATGTTTTGATTAGAATTATTAGTTTAGCAGCACAAAAAAATCAAAAAAAACCCAATAAAATCATCAATTTTTAGTATTTTTTTTATTCATAAACGCTTGATTTCCTTTTATTTTAGCCTATAAGCGTCACACTTTCTCACGAAAATTATTGTTAACACAATAAATTTGTGTGGATTATTGGGCTTTTTAGACCCAATTAGCTATTTAAAAAGTAAAAATTTAAGAAGAGAAGTGTGGACGGTTAAGGTTACCAAAATTTGTCGTACACACTTCAACATTATATAAATTTTATTCTTAGAATTTATATAGAAGCTAGTGTGCGCCGTTTTTAAACTTGAGAGTTTGATCATGGCTCAGAACGTACGCTGGCGGCACGCCTAACACATGCAAGTCGAACGAAGTAGCAATACTTAGTGGCAGACGGGTGAGTAACATGTAGGTATCTGCCCTTTGGCCTGGAATAACACGAGGAAACTTGTGCTAATACCGGATAAGTCTTTACGGAGAAAGCTTTATGCACCATTGGATGAGCCTGCACTTGATTAGTTTGTTGGTGGGGTAATGGCCTACCAAGACTGTGATCAATAGCTGATTTGAGAGGATGATCAGCCACATTGGGACTGAGACACGGCCCAAACTCCTACGGGAGGCAGCAGTGGGGAATCTTGCACAATGGAGGAAACTCTGATGCAGCGATGCCGCGTGAGTGAAGAAGGCCTTTGGGTTGTAAAGCTCTTTCGTCGGGGAAGAAAATGACTGTACCCGAATAAGAAGGTCCGGCTAACTTCGTGCCAGCAGCCGCGGTAATACGAAGGGACCTAGCGTAGTTCGGAATTACTGGGCTTAAAGAGTTCGTAGGTGGTTGAAAAAGTTAGTGGTGAAATCCCAGAGCTTAACTCTGGAACTGCCATTAAAACTTTTCAGCTAGAGTATGATAGAGGAAAGCAGAATTTCTAGTGTAGAGGTGAAATTCGTAGATATTAGAAAGAATACCAATTGCGAAGGCAGCTTTCTGGATCATTACTGACACTGAGGAACGAAAGCATGGGTAGCGAAGAGGATTAGATACCCTCGTAGTCCATGCCGTAAACGATGTGTGTTAGACGTTGGAAATTTATTTTCAGTGTCGCAGGGAAACCGATAAACACACCGCCTGGGGAGTACGACCGCAAGGTTAAAACTCAAATGAATTGACGGGGACCCGCACAAGTAGTGGAGCATGTGGTTTAATTCGAAGATACGCGCAGAACCTTACCAACACTTGACATGTTCGTCGCGACTTTAAGAGATTAAAGTTTTCGGTTCGGCCGGACGAAACACAGGTGCTGCATGGCTGTCGTCAGCTCGTGTCGTGAGATGTTGGGTTAAGTCCCGCAACGAGCGCAACCCTCACTTTTAGTTGCCATCATTAAGTTGGGCACTCTGAAAGAACTGCCAGTGATAAGCTGGAGGAAGGTGGGGATGACGTCAAGTCCTCATGGCCCTTACGTGTTGGGCTACACACGTGCTACAATGGTATCTACAACAGGAAGCAAGACTGCGAAGTTGAGCAAATCCCTAAAAGATACCTCAGTTCGGATTGCACTCTGCAACTCGAGTGCATGAAGCTGGAATTACTAGTAATCGTGGATCAGCGTGCCACGGTGAATGCGTTCCCGGGTCTTGTACACACCGCCCGTCACACCATGGGAGTTGGTTCTACCTTAAGGCAAGGTTTTAAACCCTTGACCACGGTATAGTCAGCGACTGGGGTGAAGTCGTAACAAGGTAGCCGTAGGGGAACCTGCGGCTGGATTACCTCCTTTCTAAGGATGAATGAAAGTAAAATTTCATTCTAAATAATATACATCGGTAATGTTGACCGTCCTCATTTCTCTTCTTAAAGTAGTGTTTCTCTTGAATGGGGGCCGGTAGCTCAGTTGGTTAGAGCACACCCTTGATAAGGGTGGGGTCGAAAGTTCGAAGTCTTTCTCGGCCCACCAATTTTAAGATCATGGGGGATTAGCTCAGCTGGGAGAGCGCCTGATTTGCATTCAGGAGGTCAGCGGTTCGATCCCGCTATCCTCCACCAAAAACACTTAGTTATAAAAATTGTAAATAAAAATAATAATTAATATCAATATCTATATCCGAACATTAGTAATGTTATTAGCTAATGTTCAAAATAAAAATTTGATTCAACACAGAATTTTTTTCTGTGCATAAATCAAGCGTTTAAGGGCGTGTAGTGGATGCCTTGGCACTGAAAGCCGATGAAGGACGTGATATACTGCGATAAGTTTCGGGGAGCTGTATGTAAGTTTTGATCCGAAAATTTCCGAATGGGGAAACCCACCACTTTATGTGGTACTTTAAACTGAATACATAGGTTTAAAGAGACAACCTGGAGAACTGAAACATCTAAGTAACCAGAGGAAAAGAAATCAATTGAGATTCCGTTAGTAGTGGCGAGCGAACGCGGACTAGGCCAGTAGTTTTGTTAAAAAAATCTGAATAGTTTGGAAATGCTAACCATAGAGGGTGATAGTCCCGTATGAGTAATGTTTAACAAAATTCTTGAGTAAAGCGGGACACGTGAAATCCTGCTCGAATATAGGGGGACCACCCTCTAAGCCTAAATACTCTTCAGTGACCGATAGTGAACTAGTACCGTGAGGGAAAGGTGAAAAGAACCCCTATTAGGGGAGTGAAATAGAACCTGAAACTGCATGCCTACAATCAGTCGAAGCTCTTTTTAGAGTGACGGCGTACCTTTTGTATAATGGGTCAGTGACTTAATTTATAAAGCAAGCTTAAGCCATCTAGGTGTAGGCGTAGCGAAAGCAAGTCTTAATAGGGCGATTAGTTTTATGAATTAGACCCGAAAACGAATGAGCTTACCATGAGCAGGTTGAAAGTTGGGTAACACCAACCGGAGGACCGAACCAGTTGACGTTGAAAAGTCTTTGGATGACTTGTGGTAAGGGGTGAAAGGCCAACCAAATTCGTAGATAGCTGGTTTTCCGCGAAAACTATTTAGGTAGTGCGTTGAATAAATAGATGTTTAGAGGTAGAGCACTAAATGGGCTAGGGGGAAGAAATTCTTACCAAACCTAATAAAACTCCGAATGCTAGACATTGTTCTTCAACAGACAGACTGTGGGTGCTAAGGTCCATGGTCGAGAGGGAAAGAGCCCAGACCACCAGATAAGGTCCCAAAATTATGATTAAGTGTGAAAGGATGTGGAAATTCCTTAACAGCCGGGAGGTTGGCTTAGAAGCAGCCATCCTTTAAAGATAGCGTAACAGCTCACCGGTCTAATAGAGTTTCTGCGCCGAAGATGTAACGGGGCTAAAATCATATACCGAATCTGTGGGTTTATAAAACTTTCGAGTTTTATAAGCGGTAGCGGAACGTTCTGTAAGCCTGTGAAGGGATACCCGTGAGGGATCCTGGAGGTATCAGAAGTGCGAATGCTGACATAAGTAACGATAAAAGAAGTGAAAAACTTCTTCGCCGAAAATCCAAGGGTTTCTGCGCAAGGTTAATCCGCGCAGAGTTAGTCGGCACCTAAGGCGAGGGCGAAAGCCGTAGTCGATGGAAATAAGGTTAATATTCCTTAACCAGATGGTAGTGACGGATCTTGTAAGTTGTGTACTCTTAATGGATTGAGTATGCCGCGAAAAGGTTCCAAGAAATAGCTCCATCATTAGACCGTACCCTAAACCGACACAGGTGGATTAATAGAGTATATTTAGGCGCTTGAGAGAATGATGTTGAAGGAACTCGGCAAAATGCTTCCGTAACTTCGGGATAAGGAAGACCTGTTTTTAGGCAACTAGAGATGGGTGGCACAAGCCAGGGAGAAGCGACTGTTTATCAAAAACACAGGGCTCTGCTAACACGTAAGTGGATGTATAGGGTCTGACGCCTGCCCGGTGCTGGAAGGTTAATGCGGTTGGTGCAAGCTAACTTCTGAAGCCCCAGTAAACGGCGGCCGTAACTATAACGGTCCTAAGGTAGCGAAATTCCTTGTCGGGTAAGTTCCGACCTGCATGAATGGCGTAACGATTTCTCCGCTGTCTCCAACATCAACTCAGTGAAATTGAATTCTCCGTGAAGATGCGGAGTTCGCGTAGTTAGACGGAAAGACCCCGTGCACCTTTACTGCAACTTTACATTGGTATTAGGAAAAACATATTTAGTATAGGAGGGAGACATTGAAGCAAAGGCGTCAGCTTTTGTGGAGTCACCAGTGAAATACCTCTTTTGTTTTTCTTGGTATCTAACTGATTGCCGTCATCCGGCATCAAGACATTGTATGGTGGGTAGTTTGACTGGGGCGGTCGCCTCCCAAATAGTAACGGAGGCGTGCGAAGGTAGGCTCAGAACGGTCAGAAATCGTTCGTAGAGTGCAATGGCATAAGCCTGCCTGACTGTGAGACTGACAAGTCGAGCAGAGACGAAAGTCGGTCATAGTGATCCGGTGGTTCTGAGTGGAAGGGCCATCGCTCAACGGATAAAAGGTACGCCGGGGATAACAGGCTGATACTGCCCAAGAGCTCATATCGACGGCAGTGTTTGGCACCTCGATGTCGGCTCATCACATCCTGGGGCTGGAGCAGGTCCCAAGGGTTTGGCTGTTCGCCAATTAAAGTGGTACGTGAGCTGGGTTCAGAACGTCGTGAGACAGTTCGGTCCCTATCTGCTATGCGTGTAGAAGAATTGAGAGGAGTTGACCCTAGTACGAGAGGACCGGGTTGAACATACCACTGGTGGACCTGTTGTAGCGCCAGCTGCAGTGCAGGGTAGCTAAGTATGGAAGAGATAACTGCTGAAAGCATCTAAGCGGGAAACTCACCTCAAAACTAGTTCTTCCTATAGAGCCGTGGTAGACCACCACGTTGATAGGCTGGATGTGGAAGCGCAGTAATGCGTGCAGCTGACCAGTACTAATAGCTCAATTGGCTTGATTTATGCACTGAAAAAAATTTTTCATAGACATATTTGATATATTTTTAATTTTAAAGATATTATAAATTAAATTTTTATTAGGATTCCTAGAAGTTTGAAAAATCAAAGTCTCCTGTATATTTTGATTTTTTGAATATCTGGTTCCATTTCTTAATACTAAGATTTGATTTTGCTACAAGGTTCCAATCATCAATAAATTTTTTTTCCTTAAGATTTTTGTAACCTTTTACTCTGATAAATGATTTTCCTTTTTTTACTCTTTCTATCTCTTTGATTGATTGTGAGATTTTTTTTTCAGCTAAATTGTGTATGGTCGAAATTGAAATAATGAAATCAAAATAGCTATCCTTAAAAGGGAGCTTATGGCAAGAGCCAACTTTTATAAATTTTTTTTCTGAACTTAAAGCTTTCATTTTGCAATATTTACTAATATCTAAACCCCAAATTTCAGCATTTGGAAGAAACCGTCTAAATTCATACATCGTAAAACCTTTGGCACAACCTATATCAAGTATTTTACACCCATTGCTAAGCTTATAATGCTTGATTATTTCCTTAATTATTTTTCTAAAAAATTTTTTATTATAATAATAGCCTCCGTATCCATGAATTCTCTTACCATCAAAGTATTCTTTACCAAACTTCATTAATTTCTTCTTAATTTTTGTCTTAACTTTATTTCGATTAAAGCTTATTACATTTCTATTTGTTGACTTTGGGTAAAGTTTCCAAAATTTCTTTATTTGCATAAGCCTACTCCTAAATTATTTAATAATTTTAATCTTTTATTTGTTTTACAATTAGGGCAAATAATTTCATTTAAGTTATTCATTGGATACAACTATAATAGAGAATATAAAAAACAAAACTTTTAATCTTTAAAAATGAAAAAAAAAATAAATGCATCTTTTTTGATAGAGATAATACGCTTATTTACGATAAAGGGTATACCTATAAAAAAAAGGATCTTAAATGGAAGCCTTATGCAAAAAAAATAATTAAATTTGCAATAGATCTGGATTATTTAGTAATAGTAATTACAAATCAATCAGGTGTTGCAAGGGGTTTTTATAAAGAAAAACAAGTGAAAGAATTTCACTTTTATATGAATACGGAATTAAAAAAGATGAATACCTACATAAATGACTTTTTTTATTGCCCATTCCATATTGATGGTATTGGTAAATATAAAAAAAATTCAAATGATAGAAAGCCTAATAATGGTATGCTAATAAAAGCAATAAAAAAATGGGATATCGATATTCAATACAGTTATTTTGTTGGAGATAAACTTTCAGATTATTATGCAGCAAAAAAAACAAAAATTAAATATATAAATGGTAAAAAATTAGATCATTTTTTTAATAAATTAAAAAAATTAAAATTATTAAAGATTAATCAAGAATAATTTTAATAATTATCTTCTAAAAATAATTTAAGATTTTTACTTGTGGTAAATATTTTAAAATTTCTTTTTAAATAATTATTTACCTTTATATTAAATTCTTCAATTTTTAGTTTCAAGTGACCGTAAGAGCCAGTCGATTTTTTTTAATATTTGAATCAACTTTATTAATATTTATATCTCCTTAAACAGACATTGAAGAAATTAAGATAATTTTTTTAGAGATCTAATTTAATTAAAGAAATATTATTTTTTTTAAATTTTTGGAAATGATTTTCTGTAAGAAGTAATAATAGCATGCTTTTTTGTGCACCTCTAAAACAACGTTATTTCCAAGTAAAGTACCAGATCCAGTTACTAATAATTTCAAAATTTAAAAATTTTATAATTTGTATAAAAATAAATCTCTTATATATAGTAATACATATCAATGAAAAATATTTTAATTTTAGGTGGCGGTGGCTATGTTGGAACTGAATTAATAGATTATCTATATACAAAAAAATATAATGTTACATGTTTGGATACATTCTGGTTCACAACATCAATTAATAAAAAGGTAAAAAAAATAAAATTAGATATAAGACAAAATATTTTCGACTCTTTTAAAAATATAGATGTTGTAATTAATTTAGCTTATTTATCCAACGACCCACTTTGTGAAATAAACGCAAGAGATACATGGGAAATAGGCCCACTAGCAAATTATTACATATTAGAAGCGTGCTTAAAATACAAAGTAAAAAAATATATTTTTGCATCATCTGGCAGTATTTATGGTCTAAAAAAAGAAAAAAAAGTAACTGAAAAACTTGGGCTGGACCCTATCACTGACTACAATAAGTCTAAGATGATATGTGAAAAGGTTATTCTATCTTATAAAGATAAAATCAAAACTGTAATATTAAGACCAGCAACAGTTTGTGGATTTTCAAAAAGATTGCGATTAGATGTTGTGTTAAATATTTTTAGTTATCAGGCTTTTTTTAAAAAAAAAATTACTATTTTTGGTGGAAGCCAAGTAAGACCATTGCTTCATATAAAAGATATGATTTACGCTTATGAGTATTTTATTAAAAAAAATATCACAGGAATTTTTAATGTAGGATTTGAGAATATTAAGATTTCAGATATAGCGAAAGAAGTCCAAAAAATAATACCTTGTAAAATAGTGTCTTTAAAAAGTAATGATCCAAGAAGTTATAGAATGAACTCTGATAAACTAATAAAAAGTGGCTTTAAACCAATGCATAATTTTAAGGATGCCATTATGGATTTAAAAATTAACTTTACTAATGGCTTTAAGCCCTCGGAACAAAATTGGAATTTAAATTGGCTACTTAAAAAAAAGGTAATTACAAAAAGTGCTAAGTGATAAAAAACTAGATAATATTTCTAGAATTGTAAGATATAATATAATTAAGCAAACTTATCAAAAAAAATCAGGTCATCTTGGTGGTGCCTTATCTTGCACAGATCTTTTGGTTAATATTTTTAATAATTATTTATTTAATAATAAAGATAATAGATTTATTTTAAGTAAAGGTCATTGTGCGCTTGCAGTTTATAGTACCCTCTATCATGCAAAAAAATTATCAAAAAAAAATTTTTATAGTTTTGCAACACAAGGAAGTTTATTTGGCGAACATCCTTCTCCAAAAATAAATAATGAATATTTAAATTTTTCAACAGGATCTTTAGGGCATGGAATAGGTTTTGGGTCTGGAATGGCATACTCTAAAAAACATAAAAATAAAAAAGGTACTATATTTGTTTTGGCAAGTGATGGTGAGATGAATAGTGGTAGCGTTTGGGAGTCTGCTCTGTTGAGTAGTAAACTTAATTTAAACAATTTAATTGTTATAGTTGACTATAATAAATTTCAAGCAACTGGAAGGTCTGATGAAATTTTAAATATAAAACCTCTAAACAAAAAATGGCGATCATTTGGTTGGGATGTTATGGAATGTGATGGCAATAATCATAAATCTGTTACATCAAGTCTTAAAAAAATCTTAAGAAATAAAGACAAGCCTAAAATATTAATTTCTCACACTATAAAGGGTAAAGGAATTAATTTTATGGAAAATGACAATAATTGGCATTATAGATCACCATCTAGAGAAGAGTTAGATCAATCAAAAATTCAACTGGGCATCAAATGAGAAATTTTTTTGCAGAAAGTCTGTATAATAAGATTAAAAAAAAAAGAAATATCATTCTCCTTTCTGCAGATATTGGAAATCGATTATTTGATAAAATTAAAAAAGACTTTCCGAAAAATTTTTTAAATTGTGGAATAGCAGAACCAAATATGGTTACATTTGCTTCGGGTATGGCTAAAGAAGGCTTTTTACCTGTGTGTTATACAATAACTAATTTTTTAATTTATAAATCAATTGAACAAATAAGAAATGATGCAATTTATAATAACAATAAAATAATATTAGTTGGTACTGGTTCGGGAATATCATATAATCATCTTGGCCCAACTCATCACTCTTTAGAAGATATAGGTTTACTAAACAACTTACCTAAAATAAAGATTTTATCACCCTCAGATAACAACGATTTAGAGGAGCATCTTGTGCATTCTTTACATTCAGGTAATAAACAAACTACTTACATAAGAATAGGTAAAAAAAATGAACCAATCATCAGCAAACTAAAGCCAAAAATAAATAAAATTAATTATGTTTTGAGTAATAGGTCTAAATCAGCCTTAATATTTACAGGCCCATTATTTGAGTGCATAGCTGGAGCAAGTAAAAAATTTAAAAAAGACAATATTAAGATTGATATTATTAATCTACATCAAATAAAACCTTTGACCGCTTCCATGCTAAAAGTTTTAGCTAGATATGATTTAATATACACATTAGAGGAACACTTTCCAAACACGGGCATTAAAGGTATATTAAGTTCAAATCTTAGTGATAAAAAAGTAATAATTAAATCAATAAATAATAGAAATGAATTTGTTTCCCATTTAGGTAGCAGAAGTTATGTAAGAAAAAAATTTGGTATTTCAGAAGATAAAATTTATAAAATCATAGCTAATGACACAATTAAAAATAGGGATAGACCTAGATAACACAATTATAAATTATCAAAATTCTTTTAAAAAATATTTAAGAGAAAAAAAAATACATTTAAAAAGAATCAATAAAAAAAAGATAAAATATATATCAAATAATAACTCTAAAATTAAAAATTGGACAGAAGCTCAGGAAGAAATTTATGGCAAGTATATAGTTTATGCAAAACCATTCGAGTATTTTAGAGAGTTTGAAAAATTTGCTTTAAAAAAAAAAATTAAGTTATTTATAGTGAGCCATAAAACTAAATATAGTCAATTTTCAAAAAAATACAATTTACATACTCAATCAAGTAAATGGATTCAAAATAATATTTTTAAAAAAAGATATAAAATATTTTATGTTAATACAGTTAATGAAAAAGTACGAAAAATAGCAAAATTAAGTCCACACTTATTTATAGACGACTTAATTGAAATTTTTAACAATAAAAATTTTCCAAAAAAAGTTAAAAAAATTTACTTCTCAAAAATAAAAGATGATAAAGTGCTTACATTTAGTAATTGGAAAAAAATAAAAAACTATATTAATAAAAATGAAACTTTCCAACAATTCTATAAAATCTAGTAAAAATATATTAAAAAAATATTTTTTAGATAGTGAAAGAATAAAAAGAGAAAAATACTTTTATCTTAAATTTAAGAACAAAAATATAAATATACCAAAATTATTAAGTACCTCAAAAAATAATATTTCTTTTAAGAAATATAGATTTAAAAAAATTAAATCTCAAAAATTATTTTTTGATGAATTGTTAAATTTTTTAATAAAGACAAATAGAGAAAAAAAATACAGTCTATATGCAAAAGAAAATCTAGTGTCATATGAATTATTGCTTAGCCAAATAAAAAAAAGATTTAAAAAAATCTCTGAGATAAATATAGAAAAAAAATATATAAAAAAAATGAAAGTGATAAAATCATATGTTAAAAAAATTCTTAAAGAAAGTCCTTCAACTTTAAAATTAAATAGTTGTAAAAATATAATTTCTCAGTCAGATATTGGTTTTCATAATTGTGGAATTTTTAACAATAAAGTTTTTTTTTATGATTTTGAATATTCGGGACTAGATCATCCAATTAAGTTAATATGTGATACATATTATCAGCCAGAGAAAAGAATTAGTAAAAAATACATATTAAACTTTAAAGAAAAATTAGAAAAAAATTTTAAATTCAAATTACCTCAAAATTTTTTTATATTTGAAAAGCTTTTAAAAGTTAAAATGATGTTGATTATTTTGAATATTCTTATACCTAGTAACATTAACAATAAATATAAATTACTGAATAAAGTTAAATTAAAAAAAATAAAATTAGATAGAATAAATAAAGCATATAAATACATTAAAATTCCTTTCATTTATGAATAAAAATTCAAAAAAAGTTCTAATTATTGGGGGTGGTTTTGGTGGAGTTGCAACAGCTAGACTTGTTTCTGAATTAAAAAACACGAATGTTACATTATTAGAAAAATCTTCTGATTTAGGTGCGGGTGTCAGAACAAATTTTTATGGGGGTCACCCGTATACTTTTGGTCCTAGACATTTTCTAACTCATAATAAAGATGTTTTTGATTATCTAAATAAAATTGTTCCAATGAGAAGTTGTGGAGAACATGAATTTATAACTTATGTTGAGCAAGATAATCAATTTTACAATTATCCACTTCATATAAATGATCTGGAAAAAATGCCTGATAAAAAAAAAATTAAAAAAGAACTTTCACAAAAAAAAGAATTGAAAATAAAAAATTCAAAGAACATGGAAGATTATTGGATTAATTCAATTGGAAAAACTCTTTATGGAAAAACTATCGAAAAGTATAATAAAAAAATGTGGTTAGTGAATGATAATAAAAAAATAGATACTTTTAAATGGTCTCCAAAAGGTGCCACTCTTAAGAGGGGCCCAAGAGCAGCATGGGATAAGGCAATCTCAGCTTATCCAATTAAGTATAATGGATATAATGATTTTTTTGATAAAATAGATAAGAAGAAGATTAAAATAATTTTAAACAGCAAGCTTAAGATTAAGAATTTAAAAAATAAAGAGTTTATAATTAATAATAAAATTCAAAAATTTGACATAGTTATCTCAACAATTTCCCCAGATTTTTATTTTAATAATAAATATGGTGAACTTCCTTTCATAGGCAGAGATTTTCATAAAATAGTTTTTCCAGCGAAAAATCTTTTCCCTAAGAATGTTTACTTTTTATACTATGCCAACAATGAAAAATTTACTCGTCTTGTCGAATACAAAAAATTTACAAAGCATAAATCAGATACAACTTTAATTGGCATGGAAATACCCTCAAAAAATGGCAAACATTATCCCGTACCATTTAAAAAAGAAATTCAAAAATCTCATAAATATTTTAAAAAGTTTCCTAATTGGTTTTTTTCAATCGGAAGAGCTGGAACCTATCGGTATGAGGTTGATATAGATGATTGTATAGAGCAAGCTATGGAGATAAAGAAAATAATTTCAAGTGGAAAGTATGATGGTCCGTTGCCACTTAAAAAGTGGTGGACATATGGCTAAATTAATTTCCACAATTGAACTTAAAAAAATTAGAAAAAATCTAAAAAATCAAAAAATAGGCTTGTGCCACGGTGCGTTTGATGTCTTGCACAATGGGCACCTAGCACATTTTCAAGAGTTCTCGAAATCAAGTTGATATATTGATTGTAAGTGTAACAGCGGATCAGTTTATTTCTAAAGGCCCATCTCAACCATACAACAATGAGATTAATAGAACAAAATTTTTGTTACACATAAATAGCATTGACTATGTTTACTTAGATAGAAATCTTACAGCTGAAAAATTAATAAATGAACTTAAGCCTGACATATATTTTAAAGGTAAAGACTACTTAGAAAAAGATATTACTGGTAATTTTAAAAAAGAACTGAATATTTTAAAGAAAAATAATGGAAAAATTTTTTTAACAAAAACAGCCATATCAAGTTCAACCAAAATTATTAATAATTTTTACAAACCATTTTCAGATAATGCAGAAAAATATCTAAACAGAATATCAAAAAAAAACACCTTTTATCAAATAAATAAAGCTCTTAAAAAATTAGAAAATAATACTTTCAGTATAATTGGTGACCCAATAATTGATAAATACATTCTCTGTGAAATGTCTGGTTTAACAACTAAAGATCCAGCAGTCTCAACTATAATAAACGATATTGAGATTATCCCAGGAGGTGTTTTAGCTGTTGCTAAAATTTTATCAAAATTTCTAAAAAAGGTTAATCTATACACATATGGAAATGATAAAAATATTCGAAAATACTTAAGTAAGGAAAAAAATATTAATGTCATTAACCTTGATAAAGATCAGGAAATACAAACTAAAACTAGATATATAAATTCAACAAGATATGAAAAATTATTACAAGTTACTAACTTTAAAAAAAATGTTTTTTCAAAAAATATCATAAATAAAATAAATAAAAAAATAAAAAATATAAAAACTAACTTATTAATCTGTGATTTTGGAAATGGTTTGATTGAAAATGAAATTTTAAAAAGTATAGAAAGACTTAAAATAAATAAATTTTTAAACGTTCAAACTAATTCAATAAATTATGGACATAACTTATACACAAAATACAAAAAATTTAATTATTTATCTCTTGATGAAAGAGAGTGGCAACTTGCTTTAGGGAAAAATGATTTATCTAATTTAGGTAAAATGTTAAATTTAAAAAAAAATAAAATATCATGCTCATTAACTAAAGGTAAAAAGGGTAGTGAATATTTTTGGAAAAATAAAAATGAAATATGCCCTGTTTTTATTGAAAAAACTATTGATACAACTGGGTGTGGAGATGCATATTTTTCATTAACTTCTATAATGCTTGAAGCCAAATTGGACAGTCATTTAATTCCATTTGTTGGTAATGTTTATGCTGGGATGCATAGTCAATTTTTTGGAAACAAAGAAATAGTCAAAAAAGTAGACTTTTTAAAATATATAAAAAGTCTTTTAAATAGATAAATGGAAAAAAATATACTGAATCACTATTAAAAAATAGTTATTTTACATTTAATATCAAAAAAAAATTAAAACTTATTTGATTTTTGACAGTACTATAGCTAATAACAAAGTAAGCTATAATGATGTTCTTAAAAATTAAGTAAACTAATTAATATAAAAAATAAAATGAAAAATTTAAAAAATTATTTAAAAAATATAAAAAATGGAATTAATACATTAGATATTTCCAAACTGATAAAAATTGAAAATATATTATTTGATAAAATACAGAAAAATAAAAAAATTTTTGTTTGTGGAAATGGTGGATCTGCTTCAATAGCTAATCATTTTTTATGTGATTTTAATAAAGGTATAAAAATAAGTTCAAATAATAAATTAAAGCCAAAAATATTTTCTTTATCAGACAATATGGAAACAATCTTAGCGGTTGCTAATGACATCTCATTTAATAAAATTTTTTCATTCCAGCTAGACAATTATTATGCCAAAGGTGATATTGTAATTTTGTTAAGTTGCTCAGGCTCATCACCAAATATCCTGGATACTCTTAATTATTGTAAGAAAAAAAAAATTTACACAATAACTTTAACTGGTTTTGCTAAAAAAAATATTCAAAAAAAATCAAACATTAATTTAAATTTAGGAATAAAAAATTACGGCATTACAGAAGATTTTTTTCAAATTATAATGCATATGCTAAGTCAAAGTATTCGATTAAAATTTATTAAAAAAAATGACAAAGTAATTTTATAAATTAATGAGTGGGAATCATAAAATAATGACAAGATTGTTGTGATACTAAATTAATCTTAACTACACATGTTATTCTATTATTAAAGTATATGTATAAAATTTTACTAGTTGGTGCAGGTCAAATTGGCTCAAGATATTTAGAAGGTTTAGCTAAATTAAATATAAATTTTGAATTAATTGTTATTGAGCCTAACTTAGATTCATTGAACACCGCGAAATCAAGATGGACTTCAGCTTGTATTGAAGGAAGAAATTACAATATTAAATGGTCAAACAGAGTACAACCCCAAAAATATGAAATGGATTTAGCAATTATTTCAACTTCTTCGGTCGAAAGATGCAATATTGTTAAAAATGTATCAGAGACATTTTCACCAAAATTTTGGATTATGGAGAAACTACTTGCTCAATCAAAGAAAGAAATTGATTTAATAATTAAAGCTACAGATAAATCCCATGGCGCTTGGGTAAATATACCAAGAAGATTGGATACTTGGCATAAAAGAATCGCTTCTGAATTTAACTTTAAAGGGCCTATAAAAGTTATAAAAACTGGAGGCTTATGGGGTATGGCATGTAACTCAATTCACCTAATAGATCTTGTGTGCTGGTGGACAGGAGAAAAAATATTATCAATTGACACAGATAAATTAGACAAAAATTGGATCAAAAGCAAAAGGGAGGGTTATTTTGAAATTACAGGCGAAATGATAGCAAAGTTTTCTAATGGTAGTTCTTTAATTTTAAGATCAAATGAGAATTTTGATTACGAATTTATTAAAGTTTATTTAAGAGATAATAAAGAAATCGTAATAAATGAAAATGAAGGTTTTTTAATTTCACCAAATGGAAAGAAATCAAATGGGAGCCTCCAACTACAAAGTGAGTTAACTGCCCCACTTATAAAAAAGTTAATCTTAGAAAATAATTGCGAACTACCAACACTTAATATTTCCGCGCAACAACATTCTGTTTTTATAAACAGCATGCTCAAACATTGGAATGTCAGTCAAAAACTTGCAGATAGTAAAGTGCCAATAACTTAATTATGAATTGAAATTTTGATTGATCAATTTTTATAACATAGTAAATTTTACTTTAATGAAAAAAAAAATATTTTTAACAGGATCGAATGGAAGAATTGGTTCATATTTAAAAAAAAAATTAAAAAAAAATTTTGTAGTAATTGAATCTGATATAATCAAGGGTGATAATTTATCTGACGATTCCTATTTAAAAAAAATTTTTAAAAAAAATGATATATTTGCGATAATATTTTGTCACGGTCTAAATTCAACCCCTCTTTTAAGAGGCAAAGTAAAACAGATTTCCAATTTAGAACAAGCTTCGATTCAAAAATTCTTTGATGTGAATTTTTTTTTAAATCTAAATGTAATTAAAAATTATATGAAATATCAAAAAAAAGGTAGAATAATGAACTTTACCTCACTCTATAGCATTAAATCACCTAAACATTATATATATAATAATTTTTCAAAAGAATTAGGTTATTGTGCTTCCAAATCTGCTTCAAATATGATGATGAAATATCTTGGTACCAAATATGCAAAAAAATATCTTTTTAACAGTATAGTCATAGCAGGTGTCGCACAAAAGAAATTAGATCCATTATTTTTGAGTGGTTATAACAAAAATAATCCCACTGGAAGGATGATGAAGCTTGAAGAAGTTTTACCAGTTGTAAATTTTTTATTGGATGAAAAAAATACCCACACAAATGCGCAAGAAATTATTGTTGATGGGGGATGGCTATCTTGGTAGTTAAAGATTATTAATTTATTTAATAATTCCAATTAAATTTATGAAAATAAATAAAAATAATATATTTATATTAATAACTGTTCGAACTGGTTCATCAAGATTACCAAACAAGTGTTTAAAGCTAATTAATAAAAAAAAGGTAATAGAGATAATTATTAAACGTGCGAAAAAAATTGGTTACCCCATCATTTTGGTGACTACTAAGAACAAATCTGATGACATTTTATGCAAATTAGCAAATAGAAATAAAGTCATACATTATAGAGGGTCGTCAAAAAATGTTTTAAAAAGATGGAACGATTGCTTGAATAAATTTAAAGTAGATATTGCTATTATGGTTGATGCAGATGATCTACTCTTTGATTACGATATTTATAAAAGAGCCTTAAAAAAAATTATAAACTCAAAATTTGATTATATAAAAGCTAATACCAACACAATAACTGGTCTATTTACTTATATATTCAGAGCAAAAGTAATAAAAAATGTTTATGAAAAAAATAAATTTAAATCTGTAGAGATTATAGGACCATATCTAGATAAAAAATACAAATTTTACTCAATAAGGCTAAGAAGAAACAAAAAAATTCGTTTTACTCTTGATTATAAGGAAGATTTTATTTTATTTAAAAAAATTTTTTCTACATTTTCTTTTACAGTGAAAACTAATAAAGTAATTGCATATTTAGAAAAATATAAAAATTTGACCAAAATTAATTCTTTTAGACAAAATGATTATTTAACAAATCAAAGAAAAAAATATGAAAAGTTACAAAGGTTGGAAGTTTAAAGGTAGAGAATTAACTTATATAAAAAATATATTGTCATCCGATTTTAGGGCCGACTCTTCAGGCACCATGAATGAAAGATTAGAGATAAAATTTGCAAAAATCCATAAGCAAAAATATGCTGTGACAGCAAACTCTGGTACTTCTACCTTACACATGGCTTTAAACGCATTTGGAGTTGGTCATGGTGATGAAGTTATAATTCCAGGTCTTACTGTAGCAATGTGTGGTTATGCAGTATGGCAATGTGGTGCTGTTCCTGTTTATGCAGACGTAAAAGAGGATACTTTTTTAATAGATCCAATTGATATAGAAAAAAAAATAACAGGCAAAACAAAAGCAATTATGGTTGTTCATTTGTACGGTTTGATGTGCGATATGACTGCTATCATGAAAATTGCAAAAAAATATAAATTATATGTTTTAGAAGATTGTGCCCAATGTTTTTTTGCTAAAGATGAAAAAAAAAGAATTGCTGGCACGATTGGTGATGTAGGAAGTTGGAGTTTTGAAAATTCAAAGCACATAACAACAGGAGACGGAGGAATTGTAACTACTAACAATACTAAATTTGCACAAAAAATGAGAGAATTTTCTTGTGCTGGTTTTAGAAATGTTACTGCGTCAAGTGGTAAAGTAAGAATTGATAGGAACAAGTTTCAAGACCCAAACTGGAAAAGACATAATAGTTTAGCATATAACTACAGGATGCCTGAGGTGGCCGCAGCCATTGGTCTTGCACAAGTAGAAAGAATTAATTTTTTTCTTTCAAAGAGAATTCAAATGGGAAATAGATTTAAAAGAATTATCAATAAAAGAAAAAGTGATATTTTAATAAATCAACATATTCCAATAAAATTTAAACATAGCTATTATACTTTTCCATGTTTGTTTAATGGAAAAAAATATGGGATTAGTTGGCAACAATTCAGAAAAAAATTTATATTATTTGGCGGAGATGGTATTTATGCAGCGTGGCAAACAGTAAATAATGAACCAGCTTTTAAAAGAATAAGAGAGAATGGTTTATATTCTGGATCAATGAAAATATCCAATTCATATGGATGGGGAGATGTTAAAAATGGAGAAAAGATTCAAAAAATACTGATGCAATTCACCACAAACCAAAGAAATTTAATTGAGATGAAAAATCAAGAAAAATCTTTGATTAAGGTTTTAGATTATTTTGAAAAAAAACTTAATTTTATTTAGTCAATGAGCGGTGAATTTTCAATTTTAAATAGAAAAGTTGGTTCTGATGAACCCCCATTAGTTATTGTTGAAATTGGCATTAATCATGAGGGTGATATTGATTTAGCTATTCAAATGGTTGATGCGGCTATAGATGCTGGAGCAGAGGTAATTAAACACCAAACTCATATCATTGAGGATGAAATGTCAGAAGAGGCTAAAAATGTAATCCCTGGCAATACAAATGTTTCAATTTATGAAGTTATGAAAAGATGTGCTCTAGATGAGAATGATGAAAAAAAATTAATGAATCATGTAATAAGCCGTAAATCAATCTTTATAAGTACACCGTTTTCAAGAGAAGCAGCTAATCGATTAATAAGATTTAATGTACCGGCTTATAAAATTGGGTCAGGTGAATGCAATAATTATCCATTGGTAAAACATATTGCTAAAGCCAAAAAACCAATAATTATGAGTACAGGCATGAATAGTATAGAAACTATTCGTCCTTCAGTAGATATATTAAGAAATGCTGGAATACCATTTGCTTTATTACATTGTACAAATGTTTATCCTACACCTCCTTCTTTAGTTAGATTAGGTGCGATTCATCAACTTAGGGAAGCTTTTCCTGATGCTGTAATTGGGTTATCTGATCATACAGTTAACAATTTTGCATGTTTAGGAGCTGTTGCTTTAGGAGCTTCCATCTTAGAGAGGCATTTCACAGATGATATGAATAGGCCAGGTCCCGACATATCATGCTCTATGGATCCATCATCCCTAAAAGAATTAATAAATGGATCACAAACAATTTTTTTAGAAAGAGGTGGTGAAAAAAATCCAATAAAGCAAGAGTTCTCAGACCATGGCTTTTGCATTTGCCTCTGTAATTGCTGTAAAAGATATTAATCCAGGTGAAATTTTGACAGAAGACAACCTATGGGTACGAAGACCTGGAGGTGGTGATTATACATCTATAGATTACGACTCACTTCTAGGAAAAAAAGTTAAAAAATTTGTTAAAAAAAATGAACGTTTGAAAAAAATTGATATTGAATAACAAATGATTAAAAAAATTAAGAAAATTGTTTTTTTGACAGGAACTAGAGCAGACTTTGGCAAACTAAAGCCTTTAATTTTAAAAATACAAAATGATAAAAACTTTAAATCTTTAATTTTTGTAACTGGCATGCATATGTTAAAAAAATATGGTGAAACACATTACGAAGTTAATAAAAGTAAAATTCATAACATTCAAAAATTCATAAATCAGAATTATTTAGATCGAATGGATACAATAATGTCAAAAACAATTTCTGGATTTTCTGATTATGTAAGAGAAGTTCAGCCAGATATGATTATAGTTCATGGTGATAGGGTGGAGGCTTTGGCTGCTGCAATAGTTGGAGCATTAAACAATATAAAAGTCGCTCATATTGAGGGAGGCGAGGTATCTGGAACTATAGATGAACTTATGAGGCATGCAATAACTAAAATGGCAAACATACACTTTGTTTCAAATAAGCAAGCTTACAAAAGATTAGTTCAGTTGGGTGAGCATAAAAATAAGATATACGATATAGGCTCACCAGACATTGACATAATGAAATCTAAAATTTTACCAAAATTTAATATTATGAGCAAACGTTACAAAATACCTTTTCCAGATTATGGTATTTTACTTTTTCATCCAGTTACGTCTGAAATAAATAATTTAAACAAACAATCAAAGATTTTAGTAGATGCAATATTAAAGAGTAATAGAAATTTAATAATTATTTATCCGAATAACGATCATGGTTCTGATCAAATTTTAAAAGAGTATGAGAAGTTTGAAAAAATTAAACGTTATCGGGTAATACCATCAATGAGATTTGAGTATTTTTTAACAGCGCTTAAGAATGCTCAATTTATTATAGGTAATTCTAGCGCCGGTATTAGAGAAGCTCCTCATTTTGGTGTCCCAACAATTAACGTTGGTTCTAGACAAAAAAATAGAGCTAAATGCAAAACTATTGTAAATATTAATTACAATATTAGCAATATTCTTAAATTATTAGCAAATGTTGAAAAGATAAAAAAAACTAAGACCAATTTATTTGGTTCAGGAAATAGTGCTAATAAATTTTATAAAATATTAAAAAATAGAAATATCTGGAAGGGTAATACTCAAAAACAATTTAAGGATTATAAATAAATAATTTAAGTTTTTTATTATTGAACATTTTTAAAAATACACTTACCAAAAAAAAGTAAAAATGTTTCTTTCTCAAGTGAAAAATGTCTTGATAGTTATATTAAATATAAAGATAAAATGATTGCATCAACAAAATTTATTTTGTTTTCAAAATCCTTGAAACTTTTTTCTGGTTTTTTCTATTTTATGTTTTTTTTACAAATTTAATATCTTTACCGTAATTTCTGGAATAGGATAAATTAATTTGAAATTAAAGATTTTTAAGAACAGGAATGTAAAAATCCGATATTGGAACTGAGCCTATGTGAGCTAATTTTAAATTTTTCATTTAAACAATTTGGTTGCATATGGATACTATATCTTTTGCATCATATATATTTAAATAATTAGACTTTTTATTTTTAATGAATTTTTTAAAATTATAATATTGATTTACAAATCCTGGCTTAAATTCACTTAAAAGATATTCATTTGTTTTTTTTGAAATACTTGGAGTATATATATTATTTTTTTTATATTTTTTTTTAATTAATTTATTAAAAATCAAAAGTTGTTCTATGGGATTTAATATTGCTCTAATATTATTTTTAGAATTTAATTCAATTGAGAAATTATCAGGTGAATTTAAATTTATGTGAATATAAATAGGTATTTTTTTTTTTGTGATAAAAATACAAAATATACTATTTTTTTTTTTTATTTTTTTTAATATTTTAATTTTTCCAAATAAATAATGTAATATAGAAAATATGTGGCATGAGTTAGTTATTATATTATTAACACTTGTTTCAGGACATTTTACAATAATATTATCTAAAAGCTTACATGGAAAATTTTTTTTCAAAATATTAAGATTTTCATAATATATTCTATTGTATCCAACAAAAATATTTTTTTTGAATTTTAAAAAATGTTTAAAGTGTTTTTCCTCTTTAAAAACAGGCTTTTCTACTAAAACTTTCAATTTATATTTAAGACATTGAGATAAAATCTTTTTATTATCTTCAATTTTACCAGCTATTAAAACACTAGATTTATTTAAATAGCAATCTTTCGTAAAAAGTTTCCAATCAAAAAAAATTTTTTTTATTTTAAATTTTTTAGCTAATATAAAAACATTTTTTGAATTTTTGTTTGAAGTACAGATCGAATTAATTTCAAAAGAATTTTTTTGTGCAGCCAGAATATGGTGATAAATTATTTGTGAGGATCCAAATACAGACAATTTCATTTTTTTATTTTAATTTTCATATTATCATGTAGTTTTATATAAATTAAATTTCAATAAAATATTGAATTAATTTTTAAAATTTGACTTAAATTATGTTTCCACAAAGAATAAGTAAATTTTTATACTTAGTTAAAATTTTTTCAATTTTTTTAATAGATTATAAATCTTATTTAGAGTTTATTAAGTTAATTAAATTTGTATTTTATCAAAACAAAAAAATTCAATATTATAAAGTCAGAGAACGATATGGCCAATTTGTTACGGGTCTATATATGGCCTTATCAACTTTCAAAAATAATTCTGTAATACTTTTTTTAAAAAAAGATATTATTTACCAAGGGTTTGATGAGGAATTTAAAAAAATTTTTGTAAATAAAAATTGTTTTTTTATTCAATCTGAATTTATTTATCAGATTGTTCGTTTTTATTTCAAAAATCCAAAATCAGAGAATTTTATTATTAATTACCATCCGACTGAAACTCTTAAAAATAGAGAAATGTTTAATTTTAATATTGAAAAATATTTAGAGTATAAAAATAATAATAAAGTTCATAAGTATTTAGAAAATAAATATCTAAAAAAAAATAATGTAAAAAAAATTATAGTTATTGCACTTAAAGAAAAAGCATATTATTCCTCATATAATAAAGCTTTTAAAAATTACATACAGCCAGAGTATGAGTTTGATGATTTTGAGAGACTACATAAAGTTGCAAAATATCTATGTAATAAGAATTATTTAGTAATTAGATCGGGTAGATATTTGAAAAAATCTACTTTTAAACACAAACTTTTTTTTGATTATGCGTCATCTAAAAAATTCAATAATATTAAAAACGATTTATACATTGCAAGTATTACTGATTATCTAATTGGTAATATGACTGGTTTTGATTCAGTTTGTTATTTATGGTTCAAAAAGAAGTTATTTTATTTTCAAATAAGATCTTATAAATTTATGCTTCATTTCCCAAATATTTTTTTCATTATGATGAATATTAGAAAAAAAGATGTTCTTTTGGATATCAATACTCAAATGAAATTAGAGTCATCATTGTGGAATACTCAGGATCAAAATGATTTATATAAAATTTTTAATAATAATGGTCTGGTAGTTTCAAATTATTCTTCAGATGAAATAATAAAAAGCTTAGATTTTTTTTTAAATATTGATTTAAAAAAAATAAATAATTCTTTTTTTTATGAAAAATTTTTAAAGTATTATTCAAAAGAATATAAAAAAATTGGTAAATATTTACCAGTGTATAAGGCAAATTTAATTAATTTTAATAAATATTAAAATTATAACAGTATCTTTGTTTTAAAAAAAAAGTATAAACATCGATATACTATTAATGATAATATAAATATTTAATGTTTTTATGAAAAAAAAAAAATTGAAAAATTTACTGAACTTGACTTATTTGATGTCTTTAGTTTTATACGGAGATATTTTCTTTTTTTTTTACTAGTTTGTGTAGTCAGCTTGAGTGCCTCAGTTGTTATTTATTTAAAATTAGAAAAAACATTTAGTTCTAAAATTGTGTTGAGGAGTCCTTCTGAAAATGATTTTTTTACAATGATGGTTTTAAATAACTCTAATATTCAATTTGTTAATGAATTTACAAACATGATGAAGTCGAAAGATAATATTGAAAATTACTTAAAGAAAAATAATTTATCTGATTTAGTCAACCAAATATCCATAACAACTAAATTAAGTCAAAATAAAGAATTAAAAGAAATAGGAAAAAAAAATAAACAGAAATATTATATTGGAAATCTAGTTTTTTTCATAGAATATCCAGAGCATGTTGATGGAGAATTTATCCTCAGTGATTATACCAAGGAGACCCAGTCTCTTGCAGTCAAAATTTTTGTAAATAAAAAAAAAAAATATTATCAAAACATGATTAAACAGCACAATCGTGCATTAGATATAGCCACTGAAATAGAAATGACTGAACCTCAACCTCTTGTAAAATCCTTGGTAGTGCGTAATTTAGTTATTTCTGAGCCAACAGCATTATTTTATAAAGGGACCAAAGTATTAAAACAAAAAATTTATCATCTAGAAGAAGACTTAAATTATATATCTAATTCAGAATTTGATTTTAAAATTATATTAGACAGACCATCAGATGGATCAGTGACAAATAATCATTTATATAAATATTTACTTAAAGGATTATTATTTGGAATATTATTAACGTTGTTAATTATTCCTATTTTTAGAATGAAAAAAAATTCATCTAATTAGTTTTTAAATTTATGCCATCAAATATAAAATTAATTAATGAAATCAATAACAAAATTAAATATTAAATATTTAAATTTAATAAGTATTATTTGTGCTTGTATAGTACCACTTTTGGTTGCTGGCTCATTTTTAGCAGATTTACACGTTAGCTTATTATCAATTTGGTTTTTATATTTTACATTTAAAAATAGGATTTTTTATATTTATAATAATACCTATTTTTATATTTTTATTGCTTTTTGTTTAATTTGTATTCTTTCATCTATTTTATCTGATGATATTTATTTAAGCTTAAAAAACTCATTATTTTATTTTAGAATTGGTATTTTTGCTCTTTTAATTTCATTTTTAATAGATCAAAATAGAAAAGTTTTAGATTATTTTTATTATTTTTTTTTTATTACTTTTTCTGTACTTATTATTGATGGGTACTATCAATATTTTACTGGAGTAAATCTTATTGGTTACGAATTACATGGTGTAAGAGTTTCATCTTTTTTTGGTGATGAACTGATTTTGGGATCTTATCTCTCAAGATTGTTTCCTTTATTCTTTGCATTATTTATTGCAAGAGATAAAAAAAATTCTCTAGAAGTATATAGTATTTCCTTTTTATTTATTCTTATAGATGTCTTAATTTTTCTTGCTGGTGAAAGGACTGCATTTGTATTGTTAAATTTGTCAACTATATTTATTATTATTTTTATATATCAATATAAGCTAATGCGTTTAGGAGTTTTTTTAATTTCTCTTATAGTCATTTCATTCTTTACTATGAATGATACTAACTTATACAATCGATATATAGAATCGCCTATACAAAGTATGGGAATAGATGGCTCAAAAAAACATATGTTCACAGCTGCTCATGATAGTCTCATAAGAGGAGCTTGGAGAATGTTTTTAGATAAACCGATTTTAGGTCATGGGCCTAAATTATTTAGAGTAAAGTGTAAAGATACTAAATATTTAAGTAATGAATTTAAGTGCCACCCACATCCACATAATTTTTACGCACAACTTCTTGCTGAAACAGGAATAATTGGATTTTTGTTTCTGGCAGGGTTATTTTTTTACTTTTGTTATATTATGATGAAACATATAGTTATTTATTTAAGATTTAAGTCAAGATGGCTAACAGATTATCAAATTTGTCTTCTTGCAGGTCTTTTAATAACTATATGGCCTCTTACTACAAGCGGTAGTTTTTTTACAAATAAACTTATGATATTTTATAGTTTGCAAATGGGGTTTTTTAAAAAATTATGATTACGTATTAATAATGACAATCGCTATAATTGGAGCTGGGTATGTTGGATTGCCACTTGCTATTGCATTTGCCAATCATCACTCTGTTGTATGTTATGATATTAATAAGAGTAGAATAAATGAACTCAAAAAAGGAATTGACACAAATAAACAACATTTAAAAAAGGAATTAATAAAAAACAGATTAACTTTTACTTGCAGACATGATAAAATAGAAAATAAAGATATCTATATTATAACTGTTCCAACACCAATAAATAATTTAAATCAACCTGACCTGAGTATGCTAAAACATGTAAGTTTGCTAGTTGGTAAGGTAATGCGACAAAACTCAATAATTATTTTTGAGTCCACGACATATCCAGGATGTACAGAGGAATTTTGTATCCCATTAATAGAAAAAACCTCAAAATTAAAGTATAAAAGAGACTTTGATGTTGCATACTCTCCAGAGAGAGTAAATCCAGGTGATGAAATAAATACTTTAAAAAGTATTACCAAAATTGTTGGTGCAAATAATTTAAAAACTCTTAAAAAAATTAAAAAATTTTATAATTCAATTTGTAAATCAATTTATACAGTGAATAGTATTAAAATTGCAGAGAGTGCTAAAGTAATTGAAAATATACAAAGAGATGTAAATATTGCACTTGTAAATGAGCTCGGTGTCCTATTTAATAAACTTGATATTCCTACAAATGAAGTATTAAAAGCAGCATCAACCAAATGGAATTTCCATTATTATAAACCAGGTTTAGTTGGCGGTCATTGTATAAGTGTAGATCCCTATTATCTTGCTTATAAAGCAAAACAAAAAAATTATTTACCAAAGCTTATTTTATCAGGTAGGAAAATTAATGAAAGTATGGGAAAATATGTTGCCAAACAAACTATAAAGTTATTATCTATTAATAAAAAAAAACTTTCAAATTCAAATGTTGCAATTTTGGGATTCTCTTTTAAAGATAATATACCTGATACTAGAAATACAAAAGTTATACAAATTGTTAATCATCTTCAAAAACAAAAAATTAAAGTAAAATTATTTGACACAATAGCATCAAGACATGAGATAAAAAAAAAATATAAAGTTGATCTTTATAATTTTAGTAATTTAAAAAAATTTAAATATGATGCGATTATTTTAGCTGTTTCTCATAAAGAATTTTTAAAAAACCTGAATTATTATGATAAATTTTATAAGAGTAAGCAAAACAAAATTTTTATTGATGTAAAAAATAATTATTCATCTTATAATTTAAATAAAAATAATTATAAATTCTTTCAATTATAAAAATGAAAAAAGCATTAATCACAGGAATAACAGGTCAAGATGGGTCATATCTTGCTGAGTTTTTACTAGAAAAAGGTTACGAGGTTCATGGAATAAAACGTCGAACTTCTCTTTTTAATACTCAACGTATTGATCATTTATATCAAGCACCACAAGAAATTGACTATTATTTTATATTGCACCATGGAGATATGACTGACTCAAGTTCTTTGATGCGTATCATTCAGGAAGTTCAGCCTGATGAAATATATAATCTTGCAGCCCAAAGTCATGTTGCTGTTTCATTTGAAGAGCCGGAATATACTGCAAATTCGGATGCATTAGGTACTTTAAGAATTTTAGAGGCAATTAGAATTCTTAAACTTGAAAATAAAACTAAATTTTATCAGGCCTCCACCTCAGAGATATTTGGTCTTACTCAAGAAATACCTCAAAACGAAAAAACACCTTTCTATCCAAGAAGCCCATATGGTGTTGCAAAGTTGTATGCATATTGGATTACAGTAAATTATAGAGAAGCCTATAATATTTATGCATGTAATGGTATTTTATTTAATCACGAGTCCCCTGTAAGAGGAGAGACATTTGTAACAAGAAAAATTACACGTGCATTAGCTCGTATTAAACTTGGATTACAGGATGTGCTTTATATGGGTAATCTAAATTCAAAACGTGATTGGGGACATGCTAAGGATTTTATTGAAGCACAATGGCTAATGTTACAGCAAGATAAACCAGAAGATTTTGTTATTGCAACTGGAAAACAATATTCTGTTAGAGATTTTATTAATTCAGTAGCTAATGAATTAGATTTAAAACTAGATTGGACAGGCCAAGGATTGAATGAGGTAGGTTTGTCGAATGGTAAAGAAATTATAAAAATTGATCCAAGATATTTTCGTCCTACCGATGTTGAAAATCTTTTGGGAGACTCAACTAAAGCTAAAAATAAACTAAATTGGAGTCCAAAAATTTCATTTAAAGAATTAGTAAAAGAAATGGTTGCAGAAGATTTAAAATCAGCTCAACAAGAAACATTCATAAAAAATGGATGATAGTAAAATTTATGTAGCAGGTCATCTTGGTATGGCTGGGTCTGCTATAATGAGAAATTTAAAAATTCAGCATAAAAATAACCTTATATATAGAAGTCATCAGGAGTTAGATTTAACAGATCAATCTGCAGTTCAAAATTTTTTTAAAATTGAAAAACCAGATCAAGTTTATATTGCAGCAGCAAAGACGGGAGGAATATTTGCAAGCACTAATTATCCGGCTGAATTTATTTATACAAACTTAATGATTGAAGCAAATATTATTCATTCTGCCTTTTTGAATGGAGTAAAAAAAATATTATTTCTTGGCTCAAGTTGTAGTTATCCAAAAAATGTTAAACAACCAATGTTGGAAACTGCATTATTAACAGGATCTTTAGATTATACTAATGAACCATATTCTATAGCAAAAATTGCAGGAATTAAAATTTGTGAAAGTTATAATCGTCAATATGGAAAAAGCCATGGAATAGATTATCGAAGTGTTATGCCAACTAGCCTTTATGGTCCTGGAGATAACTATGATTTAAAAAATAGTCATGTAATACCAGCCTTAATACGTCGTTTTCATGAAGCTAAAATTAAAAATGAGCCGAAAGTTGTTTTATGGGGTTCGGGTGAGCCAAGAAGAGAATTCTTGCACGTAGATGATATGGCGCGTGCATGTATAAAAGTTATGGAAGTTGATCATAATACTTATAATAACAATACATATGAAACATGTAGTCATATAAATGTAGGAACTGGAATTGATATTACGATTAAAGGTTTAGCTGAAAAAATAAAAAAAATTATTGAATATACTGGCACCATCGAATTTGATACAAATAAGCCTGATGGAGTTGCTAGAAAACTTATAGATAATCAGCGAATTAAAAAACTTGGCTGGTCTCCATTAGTAAATTTAGAAGATGGACTCTTAAAAACTTATCAAGATTTTAAAAAATTATAAGAGAAAATAATATTTATGATAAAATCAATCAAAGCCTGTAGAATTTGTAAAAACACTAATTTAGTTAAAGTTCTTGATTTAGGTGATCAATATTTGACAGGAGTATTTCCAAAATCGGTAAATCAAAAAATTTCTTGTGGATCACTTCAACTTTTAAAATGTCATGACGACTCCTTAAGTCAAAATGTTTGTGGATTATTGCAAATTGCTCATGATTTTGATCTGAATGAAATGTATGGGGATAATTATGGTTATCGATCTGGTTTAAACCCAAGCATGGTTTTACATTTAAATGAAAAAGTAAAACAAATTTTAAAAATTATATCATTATCAGATGGTGATTTGGTAGTTGATATTGGAAGCAATGACAGTACAACATTACAAGCATACCCTAATCATAAATGTGAATTAGTAGGTATTGATCCTACAGGAAAAAAATTTAGTAAATTTTATCCCCCACACATTAAATTAATTCCGGATTTTTTTTCATTTAAAAAATTCAACGAATACCTGGGCAAAAAAAAAGCAAAAGTTATCACTTCTTTCTCAATGTTATATGACCTTGATAAACCTTTAGAATTTATGGAAGAAGTTAGTAAAATTTTAGCAAAAGATGGTATTTGGATATTTGAACAAAGTTATATGCCAACCATGCTTGAACGCAATTCTTACGATACAGTTTGTCATGAACATAAAGAATATTATGGGTTAAACCAAATAAAGTGGATGACTGATAAAGTTGGATTTAAGATAATTAATGTTGAGTTTAACGAAATAAACGGAGGAAGCTTTTCAGTAACTGTCGCTCATTCATCAAGTAAATATCCAGTTAGTTCATCATTACAAAAATTACTTGATGATGAATTAAAAAAATCTCTGGATAATCTAGATCCATATTTAAACTTTGCAAACAGAGTAAAAAATCTTCGTTCTGATTTTAAAAATTTTCTAAATAATGCTCTAGGGGAAGGTAAAACTGTAGGAGCATTAGGAGCATCTACAAAAGGAAATGTAATTCTTCAATACTGTGGAATAACTAACAAAGAAATTTTATTTGTGGGGGAGGTAAATTCAGATAAATTTAATTGTTTTACACCTGGAACTTTACTACCAATTATTTCTGAAAAGCTTGCATTAGAAAAAAACCCTGATTATTTAATTGTTTTGCCATGGCATTTTAAAGATTTTTTTATGACTAATAAAAAATTTCAAAAGTCAAAATTAATTTTTCCTTTACCAACTTTGGGGTCTTAAACAGTAGATTTGTTTCATAAAGTAAGTTTATTATGGCAAAAAAAAAATTAATCTTTTATCAATCAATTGCAGAAATTTCAGAAATTATTGAAATATTAAAAAAATCACCTTACGGTACATATTTTATTATTGTTACTGGAGGAAAAGTACTTACTAATCTTTTAGAAAAGATAAAATTAAAAAAAGATTTTGGAGTTAAAATCTATGAGTTTCAAGCTCTTAGGTTAAAAAATCCTATAAATATATTGAAAATGTATTTTAGATTTAATCATAGTAGAGATGCTAAAAAAATATTAAGTTTTAGGTATCAAGATGTTATTTTTTTTAATTATAGCTATGATTTTGTAGCTCCAATTTTTCTAAGTAAAATAAATTCTAAAAAAATATCTTTTGTTAATTTTTATCAAAGAAAATTTACAAATGGTAAACCTAAATTAAAAGAAATAATTCAAAAATTTATTATAAAAATTTTACACAAAAATATTAATGTAAAAATGTTATATGATAAAAAGTATGAACAAATATTTTTTTTCCCAAGAGATAAGAAAATAAAAGAAATTTCAAAAACAAATAAAATGCCAAAACCTATTTTTGATTTACCTATACCGAGAAATAATAAAAAAAAGAATATTATTTACTTTGATGCATTTGAAGAGAGAATTTATGGCACATCATTTAAACATACATTATTAAAAATTTTTGAATTAGCAGATAAAGCTGATTTAAATATAATAATAAAAAAACATCCTGTATCTAATTTAAGTGAATGTGTAAATTATTCAAAAAAATGGAGCTATATTTTGGAACCATTTCCAATTGAACTTTATAAATTAAGAAAAGTTGAATATGTTTTTGGTTTATCGAGTTTAAGTCTTTCTAAAATTAGTGAAAAATATCCAAAAATTAAAGTTTTTTCTTTTTTAAATTTATTGAAAGTTGATAAAAATACCTTGCATATGAGAAAATATTTACAAAAAATGATGAAATCAGGCATTATTTACTACCCAAATAATTTTAATCAAATAAAAGAAATATTTACAATTAAAGTAAAGTAAGAAATAGATAATTTCATAAAAAAAAAATTATTAGTAATTTATTTATGATACACGTTGTAGTAGCTGTTCATAACAGGTTAAATTTAACCCTAAACTGTCTTGCTTCTTTAAAAAAACAAAAAAATTTTCAAAAATTAAATATAATTGTTGTAGATGATGGTTCTACAGATGGTACTAGTGAATATTTGAAAAAAAATTTTCCAAATATCACAATATTATATGGATCAGGCTCATTATTTTCAGCAGGATGTTTTCACCTTGGAATAGAATATATTTTAAAAATATGTAATCCAGAGGATTGGATCCTTTTAGTTAGTAACGACTCTGAAGTATCACCTACGGCTGTAATTGAATTATTAAATTTTTCTATGTCTAAAAACAGAAAAGTATTAGCAGGAGCTCTGACGGTAAGTTTGGAAGATGGCCAAACAATTATAAGGTCTGGAACAATTGTTAAAAGTTGGTTTTTAAATATTACCAAACATGCCTTTGAAGGCATGAAATTAAAAAATATTACTAATAAAAAACCCATAGAAGTTGATTTTCTTCCAGGACGTTGCTTACTCCACCCTGTTGAAATGTTTAGTGTGACTGGAAATTATGACTCAATAAGATTTAAGCATTATGGAAATGATGAAGAATTTGCAATGAGGTCAAAAAAGTTTGGATATCCCTCTTTTATATGCCCTTCAAGCATTACTTATGTTAAGCTAAATGAGGAGATTGTACCTGCTAAAATAAGTTTTAAATATTTCTTTCATACATTTTTTAGTATGAGATCAAGTTCGAATATAATTGATAAATTTAAATTATCAATTAAGGTAGTTCCTAGTTATGCTAAAATAACCTATTTTTTAATTGGAGTTCTTAAATCATTATACTTTTTTATAAGAAGATAATTTTTTAAATTAAAATTAATATAGGTAGAAATTTAAATTAGAATTAATATCTTATAGAATAATTTGAATACTTTAAAAAAAATATTAAATTTATTAAATCCCTCTGAAAAAAAAAGAGCTGCTTCATTATTACTTTTAATCTTTGCTACGGCACTTCTTGATATGATGGGTGTAGCTTCAATTTTACCTTTTATTGCTGTATTAACAAATCCTGAGTTGATTGAAACCAATATGCTGCTTTCTTATCTTTATCAATTAACAACTAATTTAGGTGTTGATAATTTGAATGAATTTCTCTTTGTTCTAGGTGTAAGTGTATTCATATTACTCATTATTTCACTTTCATTTCGTGCAATCACTACTTATGGGCAAATGCATTTTACCTTAATGCAGGAATATATAATCGGAAGACACTTAGTTGAAGGATACTTGCATCAACCCTATGCATGGTTTTTAAATAAACATAGTGCCGATCTTGGAAAAAACATTTTGTCAGATGTTAAAGAAGTTATTGATAAAACAATTTTATCTATACTTAACGTAATTGTACATGGTGCAACAATAATTGCATTATTAACACTACTACTTATAGTCGATTTAGGGTTGGCGCTCAATGTTGGTTTAGTTTTAGGTACAACATATGGGTTGATTTTTTTTTTATTAAAAAACCTTCTTTCAAGAATTGGTTTAGAGCGAGCAAAAGTAAATACTGACCGCTTCACAACAGTATCAGAAGCTTTTTCAGCTGCTAAAGAAGTTAAAGTTAGAGGATTAGAAAATGAATTTATAAATCGTTTTTCAAAATCTGCAAAGATTTATGCTAAAAATCAATCTTTGGCAGCTGTAGTTTCTCAATTACCAAGATATTTTATCGAAGCTATTGCCTTTGGAGGTATGATAATTTTGGTACTAGTTTTGATGGCTTCAGGTGATACTTTTGTTAATATTCTTCCAATTTTAGCACTTTATGCTTTTGCTGGATATAGGTTAATTCCATCATTGCAGATAATATATGGGGCTTTTATTTTAATGCGATTTATTGGACCTACGTTGGACTCGTTACATAAAGATTTAGTAAATTTACAGTCTTATGAAAAAAAAGTTCAAGAAACATCAGTTTTGCCATTTACTAAATCTATTGTTTTAAATAATATTAATTTTAACTACTCAAATTCAGATAAACCAGCCTTAAAAAAAATTAATCTTACTATTCCAGTAAATAGTAAAGTAGGTATTGTGGGATCTACTGGAAGTGGAAAAACTACATTAGTAGATATAATACTAGGTTTGCTTGATACTAGTGAAGGAACGGTCAAAGTAGATAATAATCCTATTACACATTTAAATAAAAGATCTTGGCAAAAAAATATTGGTTATGTGCCCCAGCAAATTTATCTAAGCGATGCAAGTGTTGCAGAAAATATAGCATTTGGAGTAAATGAAAAAAATATCGATCTAAAATCAGTAGAGAGAGCATCAAAAATTGCAAATCTTCACGATTTTGTAATTAATGAAATGCTTGAAGGATATAATTCAAAAGTTGGAGAAAGAGGTGTAAGGTTGTCTGGTGGTCAGAGGCAAAGAATTGGAATTGCGAGAGCACTTTACCACAATCCAAAATTACTAATACTCGATGAGTCTACTAGTGCACTGGATAGCATAACGGAACAAGCAGTAATGGATGCAATGCATAATTTGGGAGATAAGATTACAATTATTCTTATTGCACATCGTTTGAGTACTGTTAAGAATTGTGATAATATTTTTGTATTAGATCAGGGTAAATTGCAAGCAGAAGGTAGATATAATGAGCTCAATAAATCTAATCAAATATTTAAGGAAATGTCAGGAGCAATTTTATGAAAGCGGTAATACTGGCGGGAGGTTTAGGAAGTCGACTATCTGAAGAAACAGAAAATAAACCAAAGCCAATGGTAGAGATTGGTGGAAAACCAATTCTTTGGCATATTATGAAAATTTATTCAGCACATGGTGTTAATGATTTTATAATTTGTTGTGGGTATAAAGGGTATGTAATCAAAGAATATTTCAAAAATTATTTTCTTCACATGTCAGATGTAACTTTTTCAATGGAGAATAATGATATGAAGGTTCATCATAATAATGCAGAACCATGGAAAGTAACATTAGTTGATACTGGAGAAAATACTATGACTGGTGGACGTCTGAAGAGGGTATATAGTTATATCAAGAATGAAGATGCATTTTGTTTCACTTATGGAGATGGAGTTGGAAATATTAATATTTCAGAAACCATTACTTTTCACAAAAAAAATAATAAATTAGCAACTGTTACTGCTACACGTCCTCAAGCTAGATATGGTGCTTTACAGTTTGGCACCAATCAACAAGTGCATAATTTTGAGGAAAAACCAGATGGTGACGGTAGTTGGATTAATGGTGGGTTTTTTATTCTTAATCCAAGTATTGTAGAGCACATAAAGGATGACCAAACAACTTGGGAAAAAGAACCACTCACAAGTCTTGCAAAAGATGGAGAGCTTTTTGCTTATAAACACCAAGGTTTTTGGATGCCAATGGACACCTTAAGAGATAAAATAATGTTAAATAAATTATGGAATAGTGACAAGGCTCCTTGGAAAATCTGGTAATGAATTTTGATTTTTGGAAAAATCGAAAAGTTTTTCTTACTGGTCACACAGGTTTTAAAGGTGGTTGGACAGCTTTATGGTTGTCAAAATTAGGATCAAAGGTCTACGGTTACTCTCTTTCACCAACTACCATACCTAATTTTTTTTCAGATACAAAAATAGAAAGCTGTTTATCCAAATCAACAATTGGAAATATTCTTGATTTTAGAAAACTTTCAACAGCAATGGAAAATTCAAAACCTTCAGTTGTCATACATATGGCTGCTCAACCAATAGTAAGAGAGTCTTATAGAAACCCAATGGAAACTTTTAAAATAAATACAATTGGTACGGCAAACGTTCTAGAGGCTGCAAGAAAAATAAGTTCTATTGAGGCCATTATTAACATAACTACAGACAAAGTTTATGAAAATAAGGAATGGGATAGAGCTTATACGGAAACAGATCGTCTTGGCGGTCATGACCCTTATTCAAGTAGTAAAGCTTGTGCTGAATTAATTACAACAGCCTATCGAAAATCTTTTTTTTATAATACCGATATTAAGCTAAGTAGTGTGAGAGCTGGTAATGTAATAGGAGGAGGTGATTGGGCTGCAGATAGGCTTATTCCTGATTTCTTTAGAGCAATAGATAAAAATCAAACTTTAAGAATACGCTCTCCTAATGCTATTCGTCCTTGGCAACATGTTCTTGATCCAATTTGTGGTTATCTTATGTTAGCTGAAAAATTATCAACACAAGGTTCTGAATACGAACATGCATGGAATTTTGGACCAGAAAAAAATGATAGTAAAACTGTTGCTTGGATTATAGATTATCTTTCTTCTAATGTTAGAGAGTATAATTTTGAACTAGAAGATATTGCACAACCTCATGAGACAAAATTATTAAAACTTGATAGTTCAAAAGCTAAAAAGCAACTAGGTTGGAAAACTTTATGGAATGTTGAAGTTTCATTAGACAAAACTATCGAATGGTATCAAGCATTGCGTAAAAAAAAAATATGATGAAAGTCTCTTTAGATCAAATCAACACTTATGAAGAACAATTAAAAATTAAATAACTTGAAATATGAAATTTTTAGAAACAAAACTTAAAAAAAACTACCTTATTCAACATGATAATTTTGAAGACAAACGTGGTTCATTCAAAAGAGTTTTTTGTCAAAAAAATTTTCAACATTTAATTCAAAATAAAACAATTTGTCAAATTAACCATACATTTACAAAAAAAGCAGGAACTGTTCGTGGATTACATTTTCAACACCCTCCATTTTCAGAAATAAAAATAATTTCTTGTCTCAAAGGTAAAGTATGGGATGTTGCTGTAGATTTAAGAAAAGACTCGCCAACTTTTTTACAGCATCACTCTGTCATATTATCAGAAAATTCTTTTCAAAGCTTTCTTATTCCAGAGGGATTTGCTCATGGATTTCAAACTCTTACACATAATAGTGAGATGCTTTATTTTCATACTGCAGATTATAATATTGATGCAGAACATGCACTCAATGCTTTAGACCCAGTTCTTGCAATTCAGTGGCCAAAAGCCATAACTGAGCAATCTGACCGAGATAAAAATATCATTAATTTAGATAAAAATTTTTCAGGAATTTCTTTATAATATAATGAACTGTCGCCATTGTAAAAAAACTTTAAAACATATTTTTTTAGATCTAGGTTTTGCGCCACCATCTAATGCATATTTAAATAAAAATGATCTCAAAAAACAAGAGATCTATTTTCCATTAAAGGTATATGTTTGCAAATATTGTTGGTTGGTACAGACAGAAGATTATACAAATGCTGAAGCATTATTTACCTCAGATTATGCATATTTTTCTAGCACATCAACAGGTTGGCTCAATCATGCTAAGAATTATGCAGATAAAATTATAAAAGAATTAAGTCTCGATAAAGATAGCCTTGTTATAGAAATTGCATCGAATGATGGATATTTATTAAAAAATTTTTTAGTTAAAAATATTCCTTGCTTAGGTATAGAGCCGACCGCAAGTACAGCAAAAGTTGCAGAAAAATTAGGTATTCCAGTGCTGCGTAGTTTTTTTGGAAAAAATTTATCAAGACAATTGGCTTATAAAGGAAAGAAAGCTGATTTAATTATTGGTAATAATGTCTATGCACATGTTCCTGATATTAATGATTTTACCAAAGGTCTAAAAGAAATTCTAAAATCAAAAGGAACTATTACTATAGAGTTCCCCCATATTATGCGAATGATAGAAGGGGCGCAGTTTGATACTATTTACCATGAACATTTCTCATATTTATCACTTCATACGGTAAATAGGATATTTAAAAAATCAGGTTTACGAATATATAATGTAGAGGAATTACCGACACATGGTGGTAGTTTGCGTATTTATGGGTGTCATAATAATGATACTCGTAAAACTGAAAAATTAGTAGAAAGGATATTAAAAGAAGAAAAAAAACAAGGTTTGCAGAAATTAACTACCTATTTGAATTTTAAACCACGTGCAGAAAAGATCAAAAATGATTTAGTGGAATTTCTGATTAAACAAAAAAATAAAAATAAAAAAGTAGTTGCTTATGGAGCTGCAGCAAAAGGAAATACCTTATTAAATTATGCAGGAATAAAAAAAGATTTAATATCTTGTGTGTACGATGCAGCTAAAGCAAAGCAGGGACGATTTATGCCTGGTAGTCACATTCCAATATTGCCACCTAATCAACTTTACAGATCTAGAGCTGATTATATTTTGATTTTACCATGGAATATTGCATCAGAAATAATAAAAAAGAATATTATTAAAAAAAAAATAAAACAAAATTTGTAATTATAGTCCCTAAATTAAAGATTTTATGAAACAGGTTCTTATAACAGGTGTTACAGGTTTTGTGGGTAGGCAAGTTCTTCATTTTTTAAATGATACAAATTTAGAATTAACAATTGTTGTTAGATCTGGAAAAGAAAAACAGTTTGATAAATTTAAAAATATTAAAAGAGTAATTACTACAAATGATCTTTTTTCAGAAAGTGTAGATTGGTGGACAGAACAGTGTCAGGATATTGATATAATAGTTCATCTTGCGTGGTATACAGAGCCTTTAAAATACCAAAAATCACCTAAGAACTTAGAATGTTTAATTGGATCCTTAAATCTTGCAAAAGGTGCGATTAAAGCAGGTATAAAAAAAATTGTAGGAGTAGGCACTTGTTTTGAATATGATTTATCAGCAGGGACTATTACAGTGGATACTCCCCTTAAACCAACAACCCCATATTCAGATGCAAAAACAGCTCTTTACGTTTCTCTTTCACATATACTTTCCAATTTTAATATTGAATTTAGTTGGTGTCGTCTATTTTATCTTTATGGAGAGGGAGAAGACCCTCGTAGACTGGTACCTTATTTGCATTCTAAATTACAAAATGATGAAATTGCAAAACTTACCCACGGAAACCAAGTTCGTGATTATTTAGATGTTTATGATGCTTCTAAAATGATTGTAGATGTAATTTTAAGTGATCAAAATGGAGCTTTTAATATATGTTCAGGAATTCCAATAACAGTTCGTCAACTAGCAGAAAAAATTGCAGATGAATATGGAAAAAGGCATTTACTTAAATTTGGAGCTTTACCAGATAATCCTTTTGATCCACCATATATACTTGGAGTATCAAATTTATATTTACAAAATATAAAAAGATAATTATAAAATTTTATCAGAAAAAAAATTAGATGAATAATTCTTTTTTTCCTTTGTTAGAAAAATTAACCATCATAATACCAACTTATAAAAGACAAATATTTGCAATCAGGTGCATGCAATATTGGTCAGGAAAAAAAATATCAATTATAATTTTAGATGGTAGTAAATTTAGTGTAGATGTTAAAATTTTAAATAAGTTTGAAAAAAATATAACTTATTATCACAATCCTATTGGTTATTATGAAAGAATTCTTTCAGCAATCAATTTAATTAAAACTGACTATGTATTATTGGGATGTGATGACGATTTCTATATTCCCTCAGCTTTGAACACTTGTATAAAAAAAATGGAGGATAAATCTGAGATTATTTCTTGCTGCGGTCGAGTTTTAGGATTTGATTATAAAAACAACCTAGTTTATGGAAATGATATTTATCCTCGTTTAAATGAACAAAATAATAATCTGGACACTAATCCTAACGATAGAATAAAAAAACATTTTTTAAATTATGAACAATCTCATACATATGCTATTACAAGATCAAATATTTGGAAAATAGCTGCACAAACTATTTTTTCTAAAGAATACTCATGTTATTCAATGCACGAATTACAATTTGAGTTTCTTCTTAATTATGCTGGTAAATCTACTATAATACCTGAGTTGATGTGGCTACGATCAGATGAAAATCAGCCAATACGAGACATGAGTCCAAGTCTTAAGCGATCAAATACAATATGGAGTTGGTGGTATGAAAAAAAATTTAACGATGAAAGAAAGAATTTTATTATAAGAATGAATAATGCATGTTTAAAAATTGATAAATTAGATAACATCAACAATACACCAGACATTATAAGTGGAATTAATTATTATCTTGAATTTTATAAAAAACAAAAAGATGGACTATTTTATTTATTAATCATCAAAATTTTAAGATTATTGCCAAAATTTTTAAAAAACAGTATTAAAAAATTTCTAAAAATTTTTTCATATAAAATTAAAAAAAAAACGTTATTAAGTGAATCGGCTGAAATATTTGAATTAGCCGGTGTAAAAGTAGATTTTGTAGAGCTTAAAATTATAAATGAATATATTTGTTCTTTTCACAAAAAAAATTAAAAAATGTAAATTTTAATTTATAATTTGATTATTTTAACTTTAAACAGTGTTCTTAAATATTTTATTTACTTTATATTTTATTCAAAGCACTTTATAATTAATACTTTAAATGAGGTAAATTTATAATTTAGATAACATTTTGTCTAAATTATTTCATTAAGCATTCATGTTACTAAAAAATAAAATTAATACTCATTTAGCTTTATTATCTATATTAATTATTTCTTTAACCTATGGTTTTTATGTAGGAGAAGGTTTTTATGGTTATTCAAATGATTATTATGCTGAATATTATCAAAGTAATTTGATTTATCCATCTATACGTGAAAAACTTGGGTCTTATTTGTCTACATTGACAATTAACAAGTTACATATCGGAGTTCATTTAACAAGTTTTTTTTTAGCTTTCTCTTCAGGGATACTATTAAGAGCTTTTTTTAAAATCAAAGCCCAAAATTCTACAATCATTTTTTTATTTATTTATATTGTCATTTTACACACCCATCCAATTATAATGTCAACATCTGGTGCAATGAGACAAGGCTGGACCATGGTATTTATTTTTTTCTCATTGTCAGCATTGTTAGAAGATAAAAAATTTTTATCAATTTTTTTCATTTTGATTTCAGTTTTTCTCCATAAATCAGGGTTGTTTTATTTTATGATTTATCTTGTGATGTTAATAAACTTAAATATTCATAAAAGATTTAAAAATAAAAAATTTTTATTAGTAACAATGGGAATATCTTTCTTTGTATTTTCATGTTATGGATTATTTTTTTTAGGATGGTCTAGCGCTAAACACAGAATTGTTGCCGGAGACTTTAGATATTTATGGCTAGTAGTTAATTTAATTTATATATATTTCTATTTTTATAATTTCCATATAAAATTACCAAAGCCGATTAAAAATGTGGCCATTTTTTTATACTTTCATGCATGTTCTTCTCCAGCCTTTTTAGTAATGGGATTAAATTGGCAGTATGAAAGAATAAATATGGTTGTTGGGATACCTTTAATCTTAATGATAAGTTCTTATTTTACAAAAAAAAGTTCTTATTTGTGTTTGTCACTTCTTTTGTGTATGTATCTTTTTTTAACAATTTTCCAAGGTATGTATGTTATTGGTTTAACTTAAAATTTATGTGTGGAATTTTTGGAATAATATCAAAATCAGAAGTAAATTTAAAAGATTTGTCATCATTAGCTAATAACGCAAGACAAAGAGGAAAGGATTCTTCTGGTTATATTGAATACGAAAAGGGCAAGTATGTAATTAAAAGATTTGATTATGATTTAAATAAATCGATAAAAAAAATAAACCATAATAGTAAAATTACAATTGGACACAGCAGATTGGTAACCAATTCAATGTTAGATAATCAACCATTATTTAAACATAATATATGCGTTTTTCATAATGGGATTATAACTAATTTTGAAGAGTTATTTAATAAGTACAACTTTAAACAAGATCTAAAAGTAGATACCGAAATTATTGTTGAATTATTTAATTATTTTCTAAATAAAAACCAAGACATAGAAATAGTTGTAAAATCTATTTTATCAATTATTAAAGGAAGCGCCTCATGTGTAGTGCATCTTATTGATAAGGGTAAATTAGTTTTATTTACCAATAACGGCAGTTTGTACTGGGGCAAAAAAAATAAAAATATATACTTAAGTTCCGAGTCCTTTTCGCTTAAAGAAACTGATTGTGAGGAAATTGAACAAATCAGTGAAACAATTATAATTGATTTACCAGCAACAAAAGAAAAAACTGTTGTAGAGGATCATAAAATTCAAAGAAAAAACCTTGTTCCAGAAATAACTAATTTTATAGATGAAAGATTATTAAAATATGAAATCAATCTTATAAAAAGATGTACAAAATGTATACTACCATCAAATTTTCCTTTTATAAGTTTTGATAAAAATGGCGTTTGTAATTTTTGTCAAAACTATAAAAAAAAATACGAAGGATTTTCAATTGAAAGAAAAGAAAACTTTAAAAAAATATTAAATAAATATAAAGATAAAAAAAATAAAGTGAAATGTATATTGCCTCTTTCAGGTGGAAGAGATAGTTGTTATGGACTTCACTTAGCAGTTAAAGAACTTGGCCTATCACCTATTACGTTTACTTATGATTGGGGATTGGTAACAGATTTAGCAAGAAGAAACACAAGTAGAATTTGTTCTATATTAAATGTTGAGAATATTATAATTGCAGACAACATTGAAAAGAAAAGATCTTATATTAGAAAGAATGTTTTAGCTTGGTTAAAAAAACCGCATTTAGGTATGGTTAATTTATTTACAGCTGGAGACAAACATTTTTATAGATTTTTAGAAAAAGTTAAATCTCAAAATGAGATAGATTTGAATATATGGTCTTACAATCCATTTGAAATTACTCACTTTAAGCATGGTTTTCTTGATGTAAAACCTAATTTTTTAAATAAGAAAACCTATAATCAGGGCCTATTAAGTCAATTTGAATACCAATTTAAAAGATTGAAAGTTATGATGGGAAATTTTTCTTATTTTAATTCATCAATTATTGATACTTTAGTTGGTGAGTTTAATAGAAGTGTACGAAAACATTCTGATTATTATTATTTATTCAATTATTTTAGATGGAATGAAGATGAACTTAACGATATTTTGTTAAATACTTATGAATTCGAAAAATCACCAGATACAGAGTCAACTTGGAGAATAGGTGATGGTGCAGCTCCATTTTATAATTATATTTTTTATACTTTGGCAGGTTTTACAGAATTTGATACATTTAGAAGTAATCAAATAAGAGAAGGAGATTTATCAAGAGATGAAGCTTTACAACTAATTCAAAAGGAAAATAAACCTAGATATCAAAGTATTAAATGGTTTTTAGATGTGATTGATTTAGATTTTGAAAAGACAATTAATAGAATTAATGAGTATAGTTATAATAATATACAAAATTAATTTGTATAATGAAAAAAATACTTTTTATAAGTAAATATCTTTCAACGCGCCAAAATGGTTTTGAATCAAGACTTTCTGTTTTAATAAAAATTTTTAAAAAAAATAATTTTAAAGTATCTGCAATTACTAGTAGTAATTCGTTGAAAAAAATTAAATTTAAAAATGAATATGTAAAAAAAAAATAGATAATGTGAATTATTTTTTTATTAAAGAAGATAAAAAGTTTTCTCAATATTCTTTTCAAAGAATTATTTCTTGGGTTAAGTTTGAATTTCGTGTTTTTAACTTTAATTATAATTTAATTAATTTTAAACCAGATATAATATATATATCTTCTCTTTCATTATTTACAATTTTGAATGGTGTTTATCTTAAAAAAAAATTTAAAGCCAAGCTAGTTTTTGAAATGAGAGATTTTTGGCCTTATTTTTTATACACTACTGGAAAATTTTCTAAATATAACCCATTCATATTAATTTTAAGTATTATTGAAAAATATGGTATTTATAATAGTGATTTAATAATAAGCCTGATACCTAGAGTTAAAGAATATATTAGATATAGAGGATTTTTAAACAAAAAAACTTTTGCCTCAACATTTCCAGTAAACAAAAGTTTATTTGTTAATCACAAAAATTTTCATATTAATATTGATAAATCCAAATTTAACGTTTGTTATGCTGGAAATTTTGGTTTTGATAATTATCTAGATGAACTTTTAAAATTAATTTCACAAATAAAAGATAAATCTTTTGTTTTTCATTTTTTTGGTGATGGTTCTCTTAAAAAATATTTAGAAAAAAAATTTTCTAATTTATCAAATTGTAAATTTTATCCACATATTGAGTACAAAAATCTTCATTCAATTTTAATCAAAATGAATTGTTTAGTTGTTAGCTTTGGGTTTAACGATAAGTATCCTTTGTTTGGATACGAACTTAATAAGTTAAACAATTATTTAATGGCAAATAAACCAATTCTTGTTATAGGTAGCAAGGAAAACCTACAAGCAAATAGAGGTAAATTTATTTTTGTAAACAAAAATGATCCTTTAATTTTTAAAAAAAAATTAATTTTTATTAAAAAAAATTATCAATTTTTTTTAAAAATAGCTAAAATAAATAAAATGAAATTATTAAAAAGAAATAATCCTGAAAAAATTTTTCAAAAAACTGCAAAAAAATTGATAAATTTATGATGTACGATAGACATCAAATTAAATCTGTTTCAGATATTTTAAAAAATAATAAAACAAATTATTGGACTGGAAATGAATGTAAAAAATTTGAAAAAGAATTTTCAAAATATCATAATACAAAATATTCTATATCAGTATCTAATGGTAGTGTTGCCTTGGAAATTGCTCTTAGAGCATTGAATTTAAATTATCAAGACGAGGTAATAGTAACTCCTAGATCTTTTATTATTTCTGCAAGTTGTGTATTAAATTTAGGGCTAAAACCTATCTTTGCAGATGTTGATCATAATGGAAATTTAAATATTAAAGGAATTTTAAAAGCTTATAGAAAAAAAGTTAAAGCAATTATTCTTGTTCATTTAAATGGATTAGCTTGTGATTTAGATCCGATTACAAAGTTTGCCAAAAAAAAAAAACTTAAATTAATTGAAGATTGTTCGCAAGCTCATGGTGCTAAATATAAAGGTAAATCAGTAGGAACTTTTGGTGACGCATCAGTATGGTCTTTTTGTCAAGATAAGATAATATCTACTGGTGGTGAAGGAGGCATGATTTCAACAAGTGATAAAAAAATTTGGCAAAAATGTTGGTCGAATAAAGATCATGGCAAAGATTATAGAAAAGTATTTAACAAAAAACAAAAACCAGGTTTTAAATGGTTGCATGATTATTTGGGTTCTAATTATCGTATGACTGAAATGCAAGCCAGCTTAGGCAGATATCAGCTTAAAAATTTAGATAGTCAGATTTATAAAAGAAATGAAATTGCAAATTTATATTATAAAAATCTTAATTCATTTTTTGAAAGTGGTCTATTTGAAGAGCCTGATTATAGATGTGATGATTGTCCATTAATTTTAAATAAAAAATGTAATCTTTGTAAACATTCATATTACAGGTTAAATTTTTATATAAAGAAAAAAAAAATAAAACAGAAAGATATAATAAGTGATCTTAATAAAAATAAAATTAAATGTTTTGTTGGATCTTGTCCTGAAATTTATAGAGAAAAAATTTTTCAAAAATTAAAAGTTTATCCAAAAAAAAGACTAACTAATGCTAAGTTGTTAGGAGAAACTAGCATAATGTTTGCTGTAAACCCTTATAAATCGATATCGATTATAAAAAAAGAAATTAAAATTATTAAGAAAGTTTTTAAGAAATATCTTTAAGGATGTATCATACATATTTTAAAAGAATATTAGACATTATATCGTGTCTAAGCCTTATTCTAATTTTCTTTCCTATAATGATTGTAATATTTATTCTAGTATGGCTCAAAATTGGTTTTCCAATTTTTTTTCATAAAAGGCCTGGTTTGAATAATAAGATTTTTGTATTATATAAATTTAAAACTTTACATGATGCGCCACCAGGCACACCAGAAAAAAAAAGACAAAGTAGCTTAGGTGATTTTTTGAGAAAAACAGGTTTGGATGAATTGCCACAATTATTCAATGTTATTCAAAATAAGATGAGTCTAATAGGTCCAAGGCCACTTTTAGTAGAGTATCTTGATAAATACTCTGTTTATGAAAAAAAAAGACATTTAGTTAAACCAGGGATTACTGGCTTAGCACAAATTTCGCCTAATAAGTCTGGAATTAAATTATGGAAAAAAAGTATTAAATTAGATTTATTTTATGTATCCAATGTAAGTTTTCTTCTTGATATAAAAATATTGTTTGAAACAGTAAAACTAGTAATTTTAAAAAAAAAACAATATCAAGATTTTAATAAATTTTATGAATAAAAACATAGCTATTATTGGTGCGGGAGGTCACGGAAAAGTAGTTGGAGAAATTGCACAATTAAATGGTTATAATATAGTTGATTTTTTTGATGATAGTGAAAATTTAAAAAAAGATGAATTTTTTTTTCCTATTCATGGTAATTTAAACTATCTCAAAGATAGTTTAAAAAAATACAATGCTTTTTTTGTTGCAATAGGTAACAATAAAATTAGATTTGATAAAATAGAATGGTTGATTAAGTCTGGAGCAAATATAATAAACTTAATTCACCCAAGATCTACTATTAGCAAACATACCAAATTAGGTAATGGGATTTGTGTTATGGCAAATTCTGTAATTAACCCGGGTTCAGTAGTTGGTAATGGAGTTATAATAAATACATCTGCTTCTATAGATCATGATTGTAAAATTGAGGACTATGTACATATATCTCCTAATTGTTCTTTATCTGGAAATGTTAAAGTAGGAAAATTTTCACATATAGGTACTGGCACTTCCGTTCATCCAGGTATTGAGATAGGGGCTAATGTAAAAGTTGGCATTGGTTCAAAAATCTTTAATAATGTTTTAGATAATACTGTTTATAAAATTTAAAGTTATTATGTTATGTTAGAAAAATTTCAGACTTTTTCGAAATCAATATTATCTTTACCACGATATGCTAAACAGACCATTGTATTATTGGTTGACTCTTCTTTGTGTATTATTGCGGTTTGGTTATCTTTTTATTTAAGATTAGATCAGTTTGTTCCTTTGAAAGAACAAGTTCTTTTTGTAGGGTTATTGTCTATATTTATAGCATTGCCAATATTTTGGTTATCTGGCTTATATAGAACTATTTTTCGTCACTCTGGAAAATCATCACTAATTTCTATTTTATTTTCTTTGATTGTGTATGGTTTAATTTATTTTTCAATAGTAACTATTTATGGGATTGTTAATGTACCAAGATCTATAGGTATAATTCAACCAATGCTTCTCTTCTTAACTATTTCTGGATCAAGATTATTTGCCAGATTTTTTTTGGGTGGTATTTATGAGAGCAAATTTAAAATTTCATCATTGCCAAAAGTATTGATTTATGGAGCTGGAAGTGCAGGTAGACAGGTTTTGGCAGCTTTAGAAAATAGCAATGAAATGAAGGTTGTTGGTTTTGTTGATGATGACAAGTTATTGGAGAGCCAGGTTTTAAAAGGACAAAATATTTATTCTCCTGATGATCTTGCCAGTTTAATTCAAGTTAAAAATGTTTCTTATATACTTCTTGCTATTCCTTCAGTTAATAGAAGTAAACGAATGGAAATTATAAAAAAGATACACAATCACAAGGTTATTGTTAGGACACTTCCGACTGTTACTGACCTAGTTGAAGGAAATGTGACTATATCTGATATCAGAGATTTAGATATTGTGGATATCTTAGGTCGAGAAATGGTTGCACCTGATGCTGAACTATTAAGTAAAAATATTTACTCAAAAACTGTTTTAGTTACTGGGGCTGGGGGATCTATCGGATCAGAGTTATGTCGTCAAATAATTAAACTTAATCCTAAAAAACTTATACTTATCGAAATAAGCGAATATTCTCTTTATAAAATTAATGTGGAACTTGAAGATATAAAATTAAAAAATAACTTAAAAAAAGTGAAAATTATTTCATTAATTGCCTCAGTTCAAGACGAAGTTAGAATTAATGAAATATTAAAAACATATATGCCTAATACAATGTATCATGCGGCAGCATATAAGCATGTTCCTCTTGTAGAAGAAAATATTTGTGAAGGTTTAAAAAACAATATTTTTGGAACTTTAGTTGCAGCAAAAGCTGCAATTAATAATAATGTTTCAGATTTTGTATTAATTTCAAGTGATAAAGCTGTACGCTCAACAAATATAATGGGTGTTAGCAAACGTCTTGCAGAATTATGTCTTCAAGCTCTTTTTAATAATTTAAAAGACCAAAAAATAAAGTTATGCATGGTTCGATTTGGCAACGTACTTGACTCATCTGGCTCAGTAATACCTAAATTTAAAAAACAGATTCGAGACGGTGGGCCTGTAACACTTACACATCCAGATGTGACGCGGTATTTTATGACAATTCCTGAAGCAGCAGAGCTTGTTATACAGGCTGGAGCTATTGCAGAAGGTTCAGATGTATTTGTGTTAGACATGGGTAAGTCAATTAAAATAAAAGATCTCATTTATAAAATTATCATATTGTCAGGCTTATCCGTTCAAGATGATGATAATCCAGATGGTGATATAGCAATTAAGATTATAGGATTGCGTCCAGGTGAAAAACTTTTTGAAGAATTGATGTTGGGTGATGATCCCCAGCCAACTAAACATTCTAAAATTCAAAGAGCTAAAGATCCATTTATACCTTGGGTCGAATTAGAGCAAAATCTTGAGAATTTAAGATTATTAATTCAAAAAGGTAAGGTTGAAGAAATTCATCAATTTTTAAGAAATACAGTAAAAAGCTATAATCCAAATAGTGATATTGTTGACCATGTATTTATTGAACAAAAAAAATAAATTATTTGGATAAATATCAATTAAACTCAAAAAATCTATTCTTTTTAAATAAATAAATGATCTAACTTAAAAATATCTATTAACAACTATAATTAATTATTTTATTACTTAACAAAATAAGGAACTTTACAAAATCTATTTTTACTGCTAATAGAAACTGCCTGGTGATTATTGCGAAAGGGCAATACCCGATCCCATACCGAACTCGGAAGTCAAGCCTTTCAGCGCCAATGGTACTTTGTCTTAAGACACGGAAGAGTAGGACATTGCCAGGCATATCTAAAATGAAAAATCTCATAATTGTAACTGGTGGTGCTGGATTTATTGGCTCTAATTTAATTAAATCCCTTTTAAAAAAAACAAATAAAAGAATTATAAGTCTAGACAATTATTCATCAGGTAATAAAAAAAATCATATTAAAAATAATAGAGTTAAGTATTTAAAAGCAGAAACTTTTGAAATTTCAAAACATTTAAAACATTTAAAAAAACAAATTCACTCAATTTTTCATTTTGGAGAATTTGCAAGAATTTATCAAAGTTTTAAAAAATTTAATGAATGTTTTAAATCAAATTCTATGGGCTCGAATGCTGTGTTTAAATTTTGTCTTGAACACAATATTAAACTTATTTATTCAGCAACTTCAGCTTCACTTGGTAATAAAGGAAATGATAAAAATTTATCTCCTTATGCTTTTACAAAATCTAAAAATTTAGAATTGCTAGAAAATTTAAGAAAATGGTTTAATTTTAAATTTGAAGTTATTTATTTTTATAATGTCTATGGACCTGGTCAAATCAAAGTAGGTGATATGTCAACTGTGGTGGGAATTTTTGAAGATCAATATAAAAAAAATAAACCTTTAACAGTTGTTAGACCTGGAACGCAGACAAGAAGATTTACTCATATTGATGATACCATTAATACTTGTATTGAAGCATGGAGTAAAAATAAGTGCCTTCATTATAGCATCAGTCATAAAAAATCTTATTCTATCAAAGATCTTGCTAAAATGTTCAAAACTAAAATAACTTACTTAAAACCTAGGCCAGGTGAGCGATATGCGTCAGCATTAACAAAAATATCAAATAATCAAACAATTATTAATAAATATGGAAAAATAGATTTGAAAGATTATGTAACATCGTTTATGAAGAGTTAAAAATTATGAAAATAAAAAGCTCATTAAAGTCTATTAAAAAAAGAGATCTTAATTCTAAACTAGTTAGAAGAAGAGGTCGTGTCTACGTTATTAATAAAACTAATCCAAAATTTAAAGCAAGACAGAAATAATTTTTTATGGACAATGAAAACCATAAAAATACCTGGAACAATTTTACAAAATTTGTCTTGTGGGGAACCGTCGCAGTTATTGGTGTTTTAGTTTTAATGGCAATATTCTTACTGTAAGATAAATGTATGAAAATTGCCTCAATTTTAGAAAATCAAATAATTGAAAAAAGAATAGCAATAACGCCTGAGATTGCAAAAAAATATATATCCCTTGGTCTTGAGGTTTTCTTATCTGAAAATTATGGAAGTCATCTTGGAATCAAAGATGAAGAGTATAAAGACTTAGGAGTATCAATTTCAAATGATGAAAAAAAAATCATAGCTAGCACAGATATTATTGTTCAATTAGGTTTATTAGATGATGATAAAAGTTCTTTACTTAAAGAAAATCAAACATTTATTGGTGTTTTAAACCCATATAATAATAAAGATAAAATAGATAATTTAGTTAAAAAAAAAATAAATATCTTTTCGCTTGAACTACTTCCAAGAATAACAAGAGCTCAATCTATGGATATATTATCTTCACAGGCAAATCTTGCTGGATATAAAGCAGTAGTAAAGTCATTTGCTCATTTTGAAAAAGCAATTCCAATGATGATGACTGCAGCAGGAACTATACCTGCAGCAAAAGTATTAGTTGTTGGTGCAGGTGTTGCTGGACTACAAGCAATTGCAACTGCGAAAAGAATGGGCGCAATTGTATTTGCAACTGATGTTAGAATGGCCTCAAAAGAACAAGTTGAAAGTTTAGGGGGAAAATTTTTAACAGTTGAGGGTGCAGAAAGTTTAGAGACTGAAGGAGGATATGCAAAAGAAGCATCAGATGATTTTAAAAAGAAACAAGAAGAATTATTGTCAGAGACATTAAAAAAAATTGATATTGTAATTTGTACAGCTTTAATTCCTGGAAAAAAAGCACCAGTGATCATTAAAGAAGATATGATTAATAATATGAATTCTGGTTCGATAATATATGATTTAGCAGCCATTCAAGGTGGAAATACAGCACACACTAAAGTTGATGAAATTGTTGATAAAAATGGAGTTAAAATAATGGGGGAAAGTAATATTTTAAACAAACTTCCAACTTCAGCATCTAATTTATATGCAAAAAATGTATTTAATTTTGTTTCAAATTTATATGATAAAGAAAATAAAAAAATAAATATAAATTTAGAAGACGAGATAATTGAGAAAACTTTAATACAATAGAATTATGGAAATAGACCCATTTATATTTAGATTAAGTATCTTTATCCTCTCAATTTTTATAGGATATTATGTGGTTTGGAGTGTAACCCCATCACTTCATACTCCTTTAATGTCCGTTACCAACGCGATTTCATCAGTGATTATTGTTGGTGCAATTATTGCGGGGTTGGCAGGAAATTCTGATACTATATTCAACGCTTCAAGTATCTTTGGTTTCTTAGCAATATCATTGGCAGCAATTAATATTTTTGGTGGTTTTCTAGTAACTCAAAGAATGCTTGCAATGTATAAAAAAAAGAAAAAGGATAAATAATGTTATCAGCAAATTTATCAGCAATATTTTATCTAATTTCAGGAGTATTATTTATTCTTGCCTTAAGAGGACTTTCTTCGCCAGAAACATCTAGACAAGGAAATTTTTTTGGAATTTTGGGCATGATTATTGCAATCACGGTTACATTTTTATCTATTGGAATTTTTTCAACTGGATTTGTGGTTGTTTTAATTTTTCTTTTAGTGGGGGGATTAATAGGTGCTTTTATTGCTTATAAAATTCCAATGACAGCAATGCCAGAATTAGTAGCTGGCTTTCACAGCTTGGTTGGTCTTGCAGCTGTTTTTGTTGCAATAGCCGCTTTTTTAAATCCAGAAGCTTTTAATTTAGGATCTCCAGGTAATATTAAGCTTGGAAGTTTAATAGAAATGTCAATTGGAGCAGCAGTTGGTGCAATAACTTTTTCAGGATCAATTATTGCTTTTTTAAAACTTCAAGGAATAATGTCAGGATCACCTATTATTTTCAAAGGCCAGCATCCACTTAATGCTTTGATTTTAATTTCAATAATTGTATTGACTTACCTACTTTGTTCCACTCAATCTTCTAATTTATTTTGGATTTTATTATCAGTATCATTTTTAATTGGTTTTTTATTAATCATTCCAATTGGAGGTGCAGACATGCCTGTGGTAATTTCGATGCTAAATTCATATTCAGGTTGGGCTGCAGCAGGTATTGGGTTTACTCTTGAAAATACTGCACTCATAATTACAGGAGCATTAGTTGGATCTTCAGGGGCAATTTTATCTTACATAATGTGCAAAGGAATGAATAGATCATTCTTTAATGTTATATTAGGTGGATTTGGTGCAACCGAACAATCTTCTTCCTCTCAAAATAAAGAGCAAAGACCGGTTAAAAGTGGAAATGCCGATGATGCTGCTTTTTTAATGAAAAATGCATCTTCAGTAATTATAGTTCCAGGTTATGGTATGGCAGTTGCTCAAGCACAACATGCTTTAAGAGAGATGGTTGATACGTTGAAAAAAAATGACATAAAGGTTTCATATGCAATACATCCTGTTGCAGGGCGTATGCCAGGACATATGAATGTTTTACTTGCAGAGGCAAATGTTCCATATGATGAAGTATTTGAGCTAGAGGAGATTAATAATGATTTTGCAAATGCGGATGTAGCTTTTGTAATAGGTGCAAATGATGTAACTAATCCTGTTGCTAAAACAGATCCCCAAAGTCCAATTTATGGTATGCCAGTTCTTGATGTTGAAAAGTGCAAGTCAGTATTATTTGTTAAACGTAGTTTATCGCCGGGATACGCTGGAATTGATAATGATCTATTTTACAAAGAAAATACTTTAATGTTATTTGCTGACGCAAAAAAAATGACAGAGGATATTACTAAAAATCTATAGGTATAAATTTGAATACTAAAATATTTTGTGACATTGCAGAATTAGATCAAATTAAAAAATTTGATAAAAAAAGGATTGTTAAAGGGTTTACGACCAATCCTAGCTTAATGAGAAAAGCTGGAGCAAAAGATTACAAATCTTATTCAAAAAAAATTCTTAAAATTTGTAATAATAAACCAGTTTCTCTTGAAGTATTTGCTGATGAATATGAGGAAATGAAAATTCAAGCAATCAAAATTAATACTTGGGGGAAAAATGTTTATGTAAAGGTACCAGTTGCAAATTCTAAAGGTAAATTTATGGGTCGTATTATTAAAGAATTAAATAATCAAAATATAAAACTTAACATAACGGCTGTTTACACCGCAAAACAAACAGAAAAAATTTTAAAATTAATTAATAAAAAAACAAAAGTGATTATTTCTATTTTTGCAGGCAGAGCAGGTGATGCAGGTAAAGATCCATTATCAGAATTTGTTAAAAGTATTAAATTAGCTAAAAGATTTAAGAATGTTGAGATACTATGGGCTAGTGTTCGAGAGCCTTATAATTATCTACAAGCTAAACAATTAGGTTGTCATATAATTACTGTTCCACCAGCAATTATTGAAAAAATAGAAAACTTTGGAAAATCATTTAATCAACTTACAAAAGAAACAGTTAAAGCTTTTTTAATAGACAGCAAAAAGTCTAATTTTAAAATCTAGTTTGGAATTGGTTGCGGGGGACGGATTTGAACCGCCGACCTTCAGGTTATGAGCCTGACGAGCTACCAGACTGCTCCACCCCGCGGTATACTTAAATTCTATTTTTAAGTTTATTTAACTTTTTAACTCTTTTAATATTTTCTTGTAAAATTCTTTTCTTTTTCTCAGAAGGTTTTTCGTAAGTATTTTTTAATTTTATAACTTTAAAAAAACCATCACGCTGTAGTTTTCTTTTAAGAACTCTAAGTGCTTGTTCAATGTTATTATCTTTAACTTCTATTTTCATAAATATTTTTAAATGTGAGTGATTATCACTATAAAATTTTGATGTCTATTAAATTTATTCAATGTTTGAAACTTCTTTTGCTTTTTTTGCTTTTTCTTTTTCTTTTTTTTCTCTTTTTATTCTTCTTTCAGCCTTTTCTAAGGCTTCTACTAGATCTTTTTGACTGAATAAGTTTAAGGCAACAGGATCTTTTGGATTTAGATTATTATAGTTCCAATAGCTTTTATTTCTTATCGAAGTAACCGAATTTTTTGTTATTCCAACTAGTTTTGCAATTTGCGAGTCTTTAAGCATGTTATGCTGTCTGATTAACCATAGCGCAGAATCTGGTTTATCTTGTCTTTTAGATAAAGGCACATATTTTTTAATTTTTTTTTCGCTATTAGAAATTTCAATATCTATACTTTTGATTAGCAAAGGTCTATTTTCATCTTTAGATGATAATTCAATTTCTTCTCTAGACAGCTGTCCAGAGATTATTGGGTTATATGCTTTAATTCCTTTCGCAACTTCACCGTCAGCTATTCCTTGAACCTCAACTTCATGCAAGTTACAGAAATTTGCAATTTGTTTAAAAGTGAGTGTTGTATTTTCAACTAACCAAACAGCCGTAGCCATTGGCATTAAAGGTGCGTTTGACATTTAATTTTTTTTATCTGATTTAAAGTTTTGGAATTTTTTATTAAATTTACTTATTCTACCTTTATCCATTAACTTTTGTTTTCCACCTGTCCATGCAGAATGAGATTTTGGATCAATTTCTAATTTAAGTAAATCACCTTCAGCACCCCAAGTTGATTTAGTTTCAAATTGAGTTCCATCAGTCATTTCGACTTTAATTATATGGTAGTTTGGATGTATGTCTTTTTTCATATCGAGACTTATAGCAAAAGAATTTTATAACACAATTAAAAGTTAACTAAATTTTCCAACATTTTGTCATTAATTGCGGCACTCGAAGCCTTAACATCAATCTTATTTACATCAAATTTATGAATATCGTTTACTATTCCTCCTGCTTCTTTGACTAATATATCTCCAGCTGCGATATCCCAAAGGTTAATCTTATTATGAAAAAAACCATCTAGCCTGCCTGAAGCAACGTAAGCTAAATCTAGTGCAGCACATCCGCTATATCTCATGTTTAAGTTGCTAAATTTAACACCTTCATGATTACTTGAAAATAAACAATCATCAATAGAGTTTTTTTTGGAAACTCTGAGTCTTTGATTATTCATAAAAGCTCCTTTGTCTTTTTCAGCAAAAAACATTTCATCTTTAATTGGGTCAAAGACTAAACCGCTAACAATTTCATCTTTGGATTTAAGGGCAATACAAATTGCAAAGTGGGGTATTCCGTGTAAGAAGTTTGTTGTCCCATCGATTGGGTCAATAATCCAAATATTATCTTTATCAGTGTTATTAATTATTCCAGTTTCTTCAGTTATAAAAGAGTAATTTTTTTTTATTTTTGACAATTCTTCAATCAAAATTTTTTCTACATGTTTATCAGTTTTTGTAACAAAATCATAAGGTCCTTTTTTAGATACCTGTAATTTTTCAACTTCACCAAAATCTCTGATAACAGACTTTGATGCTTTTTCTGCAGCTTTGATCATTATGTTAAGGTTTGCTGATATAGAAATCATTTCAATTATATTTTTTTGATATATTCAAGTGTTCTAGTATCAACGATAACTTCATCACCAGAATCTATAAAAGGTGGAACCTGAATATTTAAACCATTATTTAAAGTAGCAGGTTTGTAGGATGACGAAACTGTTTGACCTTTAAGAGCAACATCTGTTGTTTCAATTTTACATTTTACTTGATTTGGCAGTTCAACTGAAATTGGACTGTCATTATAAAAACTTACTGAGACCTCAAGATTTTCAGTCATTAACTTTCCTTTTTCTCCAATAATATTTTTTTTTAATTCAATCTGTTCAAATGTTTTGGGATCCATAAAAAAATAATTATTTTCATCATCATACAAATAATTAAATATTGTCTCATCTAGTGATGCTTTTTCAACAGTTTCACTAGATCTAAATCTCTCATTTAATTTTGTGTTTTTACCTACACTTTTCATTTCTACTTGAGCAAATGCTCCACCTTTACCTGGTTTCACGTGTTGAGTCTTTAGGACTTGCCATAAATCATTTTTATATTCTAAAAGCATTCCTACTCTTATTTCTCCTGCATTAATTTTCATTTAAGTTTTTCTATAGTTTCTAAAGGTTTATATTTTTTATTATTCCAAACGTAACCTGAGATAGCTAATAAATTAGCATTGTTCAATAACAGTTTTTTATAATTATTAAAATTTATTCCTCCAATAGCAACTACGGGGGTTTTGGTTAACTTTTTTACTTTATTTAAAATCTTTGATGAAGCCTTAAACTCCACTTTTTTCGTTGTAGTGGAAAAAAAAGCACCAAAGGCAATATAACTAGCCTTTTCTTTGATAGCTACTTTAGCTAATTTAATAGAGTTATGACAAGTGACTCCTATAATTTTATTTCCAACTATTTTTCTTGCCTCACTTAAACTCATATCTTTTTGCCCTAAATGACAACCATCAGCATTAAGTTTTTTTGAAAGTATGGGGTCATCATTTACTAAAAATTTTACCCCATTCTTTTTACAAATTTGATTGATTTTTTTCCCAATTATAATTTTTTGTTTGAATGAGTATTTTTTAAGCCTCAATTGAAATAGACTTACCTTGCCAGTTTTTAATACTTTTTTTAAATCCTGATAAAAGTGAGGGTACACTTTGTTTGGGGAAATAAGATAAATAAATTTTTTTTTACTTATTCTCAAGTTCGCTAGACCATTTACCTTGGGCTGCTAAAGTATTCATTTTTGCTCTATGATTAAAAATATTTTGAGTTCCTTTAATATCTTTAATATCTTTTGACCAAAATTTTAGCGCACTTTGTTGTAGAGCTCTTCCATAAGAGTATGTCATTATGAAATTAGTATCATTATTTTTATTGATTAGGTTTAAGTTTTCTGTTGCCTCTATTTCAGATTGACCTCCTGATAAAAAAGCAATTCCAGGTACTTCATTTGGAACAGATTTTTTAAGACATTCAAGTGTTTTAAAAGAAACTTCTTCATTCGAGATTTTATTTTTTGATTTATTTCCTGCCAGAATCATATTTGGTTTTAAAATTATTCCTGTTAGATCAATTTTGTGAACAATAAGTTCTTCAAAACATTTTTGAATTACTTCAGATGTTTTTGTTAAACAGTCTTCTGCTGAGTGTTCACCATCCATTAAGACTTCTGGTTCAACAATTGGAACCATTCCACTCTCTTGGACCAAAGCTGAATATCTTGCCAGAGCATGTGCATTTGAGCTAATTGCAAGTTTACTGGGGCTTTTTTCTTCAATATTATAAACACCTCTCCACTTTGTAAATCTTGCTCCAAGTTCATAATATTTTTTTAATCTTTCTCTTAGACCATCTAAACCCTCAGTAACTTTTTCATCTAATGAATTTGCCAAAACTTTTGCACCAGTGTCTACTTTAATTCCTGGAACAGCTCCTGTGTCTGAGATAATAAAGGGGATTGTTTTTCCTCCATTTGATATTTGATTGATTGTTTCATCATATAAAATAACGCCACCAATACAGTCTTTCATGCTGTCTGCTGTAAAAAGTGTTTCTCTGAAAAGAAGTCTGTTTTCTGCTGTTGATTGAATGTTTACTGAGTCCAATCTTTTAGTCATAGTTCCATTACTTTCGTCTGCAGCAAGTATACCTTTACCGTTTGAAAGAATTTTTAAAGCTATTTTATTAAGTTCTGACATTTTAGTTTAAAGCTTTTATACCAGGAAGCTCTTGACCTTCAAGGTATTCTAAGAAGGCTCCACCAGCAGTTGAAACAAAATTAAAATTGTTTATAGCATTTAAACTATTTAATAATGAAACTGTATCTCCACCTCCTGCAACTGAATAAATTTTATTAGATTTGTTATTTTCAATTATCTTTTTAGCAATTTTAATACTACCATTAGCAAAGTTTGGATTTTCAAAATATCCTGCGGGCCCGTTCCATAAAATAGTACTACTTTCATCAATAATGTTATTAATAATATTAATAGTTTTTGGACCAATATCTAAAATCATTTCATCTGATAAAATTTCATTTAATTCTTTTATTTGAGGAGCTCCACTCAAGTTTTTTCCTACCATAACATCTTGAGGATATATTATTTTACAGTTCTCTGTTTCTGAAAGTGAAAAAATTTCTTTAATAATTGGATCAGAGTTTTCTTCTTGTAGGGATTTTCCAATATTGTTACCCATATATTTAATTATATTATTAGCCATTCCGCCTACAATTATAATATTATCAAATTTAGGTATTAAATTTTTAATTATATTAATTTTTGTTGAGACTTTTGAGCCTCCAATTATGCAGGTTATAGGTTTTTTAATTTCAGAAGTAATTTTTTTTAAAGCATCAACTTCTAAATTAAGTTGTAATCCAGAATAAGAAGGTAAAAAATTAGTTATCCCATGAATTGATGCATGCGCTCTATGAGAACATGAAAAAGCATCATTAACATAAATGTCAGCTAAAGTTGAAAGATGTTTTGCAAATTTTTGGTTATTTTTTTCTTCCTCAGGACAAAATCTTATATTTTCTAACATAACTATTTTTTCATTATCACTATGAAATAAATCTTTAGAGGCTATCTCGTTAACATCTTTTGAAATGAGTTTTATATTTTGACTTAACTTTATTTCTAAATCTTTACATATTGGCCTAAGTGAAAGTTCGTTTACAACTTTCCCTTTTGGTCTTCCTATATGAGAAATAATTATTATTTTTGCATTTTGGGAGATTAAGAATTTTAAAGTAGGTAAAATTTTATCAATTCGTGTTGTATCAGTGATTCTGTCACCATCTAAAGGAACATTTAAATCTAATCTTAATAATATCTTTTTATCATTAAGATTTGTTTCCTCTTTTATGCTTTTCATCAAGTGATTTTGTGGACATATTCTGCTATGTCACACATTCTATTTGAAAATCCCCATTCATTGTCATACCAAGCTGAAATTTTTCCCATATTTTTACCAACAACACTAGTAAGAGATGCGTCTACAATTGCTGATGATGAATTATGATTAAAATCAATAGATACTAGTTTTTCTGAAGTTATTTCTAGCACTTTTCTAGATTGATTTTTTGTTACTTCTGTAAAAGCATCATTAATTTTTTCTTTGCTTATCTCTTTTTTAGTACAAAAAACTAATTCAATAAGAGATACATTGGGAGTTGGAACTCTCATAGCGACACCTTCCAACTTCCCTTTCAATGAAGGGATTATTTCTCCAATTGCCTTTGATGCGCCAGTAGATGTTGGAACAATTGATTGGCTTGCAGATCTTGCTCTTCTAGGATCCTTATGAGAATTATCTAAAATTCTTTGATCACTTGTAAAAGCATGAATCGTCGTCATAAAACCTTTTTCAATTTCAAAATTTTGATGAAGTGCGTTTGCAACAGGTGCCAAACAATTTGTAGTGCAGGATGCAGCAGAAATTATTTCATCATTTTTAGTAAGTTCACCTTCATTTACACCAAAAACAATAGTTTTGTCAGCGTTTTTACATGGAGCAGAAACTATAACTTTTTTTGCACCATTATTAATGTGTGCTAGTAGTTTTTCTTTTGAATTAAATTTTCCAGTACACTCAAAAACATAATCAACACCAAGTTTTTTCCAATTAATATCTTCAATTTTTGACTCTTGGGAAAAAGTAATCTTATTTTTATTAATAATTAAATGATTTTCATCACAATCAAGATCTGCATTAAATTTTCCATGTACAGAATCATATTTAATTAGAGCGCAACTTGCTTCAGAATTAGATCTGTTATTGATGTGTTTTATTTTTATATTTTTGTTTTGACTTTCAATGATCGCTCTAATAACCATCCGTCCAATTCTTCCCATTCCATTTATTCCAACATTTATAGTCATATTTTTTTTCTAACTAGTTTTTTTGATTTGTTTGTAATGTTTGCTGCTGTTAAACCAAAATGTTTATAAATTTCTTTGTATGGTGCACTTTTACCAAATGTATCAATTCCAAAAGTTAAACCATTATCACCAACATACTTTTTCCAGCAATCTGTTGATGCCGCTTCTATAGAAATTTTTATTTTTGTTTCATTAATAATTTTTTGTTTGTATGAATTTGGCTGTAAGTCAAAAAGATCTTGGGAAGGCATCGATATCACTTTTGAGTATATCTTATCTTTGGCCAATTTATGACTAGTCTCGATCGCCAAATTAACCTCAGAGCCACTTGCAAGTATTGTTAAATCAATCTTTTTATTTGTTCGTAATATTTCATAGGCTCCAAAAGAACACTTATTGATCTTTGAATATTTTATTCTTATTGGATCAAGGTTTTGCCTAGTCAAAGATAAAACACTTGGTGTTTTTGAACTTTTTAGCGCATGTTCCCAACACTCAATAGTTTCCATTCTATCTGCAGGTCTAAAAACATTAAGATTTGGAATAGAACGTAAGCCTGACAATTGTTCTATTGGTTGATGAGTTGGGCCATCCTCACCAAGACCAATTGAGTCGTGTGTCATAACATAAATAACTCTTTGCTCCATTAGTGCTGATAATCTTATTGATGGTTTACAATAATCTGAAAATATTAAAAATGTTCCACCATAAGGAATAAAGTTACTATGAAGGGCAAGTCCATTCATTATCCCACTCATTGCATGTTCTCTCACACCATAGTGAATGTAATCACTATTAAAGTCACCTGGTTTTACTATTTTATGATGTTTTGTTTTAGTATTGTTTGATCCTGCCAAATCAGCAGAACCTCCAATTAAATTATTACTAACACTAGTCAATGCATTCAAAGTAAGTTCTGAGGATTTTCTTGTTGCTAAACATTTAAGTTCTTTAATTGTTTTTTGTTTTTCTGTTTTTAAAATTTTTGTAAAATTATTTTTTAGTAAATTATTTATTATTACTTTTTTCTTTTTATAAATTTTGTTCCAATTATTCTCAAGTTTTTGTCCTTTTTTACCAATTTTTTTCCACTCATTTAAAATTTTATTTGGAATTTCAAAAGGTTTGTAATTCCAATTAAGAGCATTTCTTACTAATTTAATTTCATCTAAACCTAGAGGACTTCCATGAGATGATGATTTACCAGATTTATTTGGTGAGCCATAACCAATTTTAGTCTTACATGAAATAACAGTTGGTTTTTTTGCATTTTGGACTTTTTTTAGAGCCTTAAAAATTTCTTTTTCATTATGACCATTGATAAGAATGTATTCCCAGCCATAACTTTCAAATCTTTTTTTAAAGTTATCTGAAACTGCCAAACTAGTTGGTCCGTCAATCGATATTGAATTATTATCAAAAAGCATTACTAGATTTTTGAGTTTCAAATGTCCCGCCAAACTCATTGCTTCGTGACTTATTCCTTCCATTAGACAACCATCTCCTGCAAGAACATAAGTTTTGTGATTTATAATTTCTTTACCAAGTTTCTTTTTTAAAATTTCTTCAGCAACTGCAAACCCAACAGCATTTGCAATTCCCTGACCAAGTGGACCAGTTGTAGTCTCAATACCAGTTTTGGAGTGATACTCTGGATGACCTGCACAAATTGAATTAAGCTTTCTAAATTTTTTTATACTACTAAGTGAAATACTTTTATATCCAGTCAAGTATAACAGAGAATAAAGTAGCATGGAGCCATGACCTGCAGATAAAACAAATCTGTCTCTATTAAGCCAATTTGGATTTTTAGGATTAAATCTTAAAAAATTTTTAAATAGAACAGTTGCAACATCTGCCATACCCATCGGCATACCAGGGTGACCAGAATTTGCTTTCTGCACAGCATCAATTGAAAGAAATCTGATGCAATTAGCTAAATCATTATGTAGTTTATTCAAAAATATCCTGACTAGACTTAGAAGAATCTATTTAATAATATAAACATATATATATGAATTCTATAATCGAAAAAGAAAAAAAATTAAACGAGGCTTTATCAAAGTTAAAAAATTTAGATCTAACTAATCCTGATTTGAGAAATAATATTGATGATTTAAATTCTCAAAAAACTCAATTAGAAATTGAAAAATCTCAATTAGAGGATAAATATAAATCTTTATTGGATGAACACACAAATTTAACAAAAAAACTTGAAGAAATTCAAAATAATGAAAAATTAGAAGAGAAAAAACAGACCGAGTTCTCTGAAAAAATTGATGAATTAAACCAAGAAACAGATACTTTGTTGGAAGAAATAGACAAATGGCAAATGTAAGCATTAAATTTAACAATAAAGAATTTTTATTGTCATGTGAGGATGGTCAAGAGGAACATCTTGAGGAACTATTAATCCATATTAATCAAAAGTTTAATGATTTAAAAAACAATCTTGGAAATTTAGGAGAAAATAAATTGCTTTTAATTACAGCTGTAAAAATTATGGATGAGTATTATGAAACTAAAAAAAGGGTTGATCAAAAAAAAAATGAATTAAAAGATCTTTCTAATAAATTTAGAGAATTGAAATCACTTATTTATGACTATAGAGATAAAAAAGAAGAAGAGGTTAAAGAGTTAAATGCTAATCATTCAAATTTTAAAAACGAAATTGAGGCCAATCATAAAAAATACGAACAATTAATTGATGAAGCTGCAGATGAGATATCTAATTTTGTTGAAAAAACTAAATTAGAAAATATCTCTCAATAAATCTTTGTGAATAAATCTCAAATTAGAAAAAAGATTTTAAAAATTAGAAAAAAAAATTTTGATAAAAAATTTAAAATTAATTCAGGTAAGTTAATTACCTATTTAGAAACAAATATATCAAATCTTAAAAATATTGGTGGTTATTATCCATCTAATTATGAAATTGATGATTTAGAAATTTTAGAATTGTTAGAAAAAAAAAAATTTAATATATCACTACCAATTATAAAAAAAGATAATCAGATGAACTTTTTTAAATGGTCAAATAACGAACCATTAAAGATAAATAAATTTGGTATTCCTGAACCAGTATCAACTAAGATTTTTTATCCAGACATTCTGTTAATTCCATTAGTTGCTTTTGATAGTAATTTAAATCGATTGGGCTACGGTGGGGGTTTTTATGATCGTTATATTCAGAAAATTGAAAAAATTAAAAAAATAATAAAAATTGGTTTAGCTTTTTCTTTCCAAAAAACCTCATCATTACCTATAGATGAATATGATAAAAGATTAGATTTTATAATTACAGAGAAAGAATTTTAAGATGAGAATATTATTTTTAGGTGATGTAGTTGGAGTTTCAGGTTGCTCAAAACTGATGAATAATTTAATGAACGAAATCAAATCAAAAAAAATAGATTTCGTAATTGTAAATGGTGAGAATGCAGCTTTTCAAGGCGTAGGTTTAACCAAAGAAATATGTAATGATTTTTTTAATTGTGGAGTCGATGTAATTACAACTGGTAACCATGTGTGGGACCAAAAAGAAATAATGGAATTCATAGATAAAGAAGACAAATTGTTACGTCCTAAAAATCTTTTTGAACCAGCTCCAGGTAAAGGCTTTAATATTTATAACACCAAAAACAATATTAAGATTGGAGTGCTAAACTTAATGGGCAATGTCTTTATGAAAAAAAGTGATGACGTTTTTGAAGTTTCAGAAAAATTTATGAAACAGCATAAGTTAAAACAAGACTATGATTTGCTTGTAGTTGATTTTCATGGTGAAATAACAAGTGAAAAAAATGCAATAGGACATTTGTTTGATGGTAAAGCCTCATTAGTTGTTGGAACTCACACACATATTCCGACTAATGATGCAAGAATATTAGATGGTGGCACAGCATATCAAACAGATGCTGGAATGTGTGGAGATTATAATTCTGTTATTGGTATGAATACTGAAAATTCATTAAATAGATTTTTAAAAAAAAATTCAATTAAACATTTTCCAGCTATAGGTGATGCTACTTTGTGTGGTGTAATTGTTGATTGTAATATAGAAACAGGATTAGCAAATAACATTGAAAGTTATATTTGCGGAGGTCAGTTAAAAAATACTTAGAAAAAATTATGTCAGGTCATTCAAAGTGGGCGAGTATCAAACATTCAAAGGGAAAAGCAGATAAGCAAAGATCTAAAATTTTCTCAAAATTATCTAAAGAGATAAGTGTAGCTGCAAAACTTGGTGATAAAGATCCAGCAATGAATCCAAGATTAAGATCTGCGATTCAAGCTGCAAGATCTGCCAATATGCCAAAAGACAATATTGAGAGAGCTATCGATAAATCTTCAGTAAACGCAGAGTCTAATTTTGAAAATTTAAGATATGAGGGATTTGGCCCTGATAAAATTGCTGTAATTGTAGAGACTTTAACAGACAATAAAAATAGAACTGCATCAAATATAAGAACTATATTTCAAAAAAATGGTGGTAGTTTGGGAACACAAGGCTCTGCATCTCATAATTTCAATCAATTAGGCATCATTAAAATTGATAAAAAAGAAATATCTGAGGAAAATATTTTTGAATTAGCAATAGACTCAGGAGCAGATGAATGTATTTCTAATCATGAATTTCACGAAATTCAATGCGCTATGAGTGAAATTTATAATGTTAAAAAAAAATTAGAAAAAATTATATCAAATTTTATTTCAACAGAGATTGAATGGATTCCCTTAAATAGTGTTAATATTGAGAAAGATAGAGAAGAGGCTGCGATTAATTTTTTAGAAACATTAGAAGATGATGATGATGTGCAAAATGTTTTTTCAAATGTTAACTTTGGTAATAATTAATGTTGGTAATTGGCATCGACCCAGGTATTTCTGGATCAATTTGTTTTTTTCACGAGGGCAAAATCATTGATGTGGTAGAAATGCCAACAATGGCTGAGGGTAAAAAAAATAAAAAACAGGTAAATGGCTCTCAAATTTTTAATGAAATTTCTGAAAGAATTAAAAAGTTTGAAAAAGAAGACATTAAAGTAGTTGTAGAGCAAGTATCAGCTATGCCGGGTCAAGGTGTAACTAGCATGTTTAATTTTGGGCAGTCTTTTGGAGTTTTAAAAGGCATTTGTTCTGCGATGCAATTGCCTGTGTATTTTGTAAGACCTGCAAAATGGAAAAAATATTTTAATCTTATCAATTCTGAAAAAGATGCAAGCAGAACAAAGGCAATTGAAATTTTTCCATACTTTTCAGGTCAATTATCAAGAAAAAAAGACTCTAATAAAGCTGATGCTATTTTGATAGCAAGTTTTTATTATGAAACTTACAAAACTGAATAATAGTAAAAAATTAAAGACAAATTCATGACACATTTAAGTGTGAAGTATAATTATGGAAGTTGATATCGCATCACAAGCAGTAGGATTGGGAACTAATACTGATTTTTCTTTAATGAGCTTATTTTTAAGAGCTGATATAGTTGTCAAATCAGTAATTATTATTTTGATAGTTTGCTCAATTTATTCATGGGCAGTAATTATAGAAAAATTTAGATTATTTAAAAGAATCAATAAATCTTCAGAGGAGTTTGAGGAAAATTTTTGGAATTCAAAATCAGCAGAAACATTTTATAATAGTTTACCAACAAAAGTCGATGATCCAACGGCAGTAGTTTTTCAGGAAGCAATGGAGAGTCTTTTGAAAAAAAAATCCAAAAATAATTTAAGTGAAAAAATGAGTATTTTTTTAGAAGTTGGGATTGAAAAACAAATGTCTAAAATTGATAAAGGGTTTACATTCCTAGCCACAGTTGGATCGACTGCACCTTTTATTGGTTTATTTGGAACAGTATGGGGGATAATGAATTCATTCCAATCTATTGCAATTTCTAGAAACACTAGTTTAGCAATTGTAGCTCCAGGAATAGCAGAGGCATTATTTGCTACTGCCCTAGGATTGTTAGCTGCAATTCCTGCTGTAGTTGCGTATAATAAGTTTAACACTGACTCACAAAAATATTCTCAAAAATTAGAAAACTTTTCAAAAAGATTTTTAACAATAATTTAGATGGCATTTAAATTAAATCGTTCATCAAAAGGACCTATCAGTGAGATTAATGTGACACCATTTGTAGATGTCATGCTAGTATTATTAATTATATTTATGGTAACTGCGCCATTGCTTACAGTAGGTGTACAAGTAGATCTTCCGGAGACATCTGCAGACTCCCTTCCAGAAGAAGCTGAGCCATTAACACTTTCAATAAATGCAAAAGGTGAAATTTTTATTCAAGAAGCAAAAGTAGAATATGAAAAAATTATTGCTAAAGTTTTAGCAGTTTCAAAAAATAGAACTGATACAAGGATATATGTAAGAGGAGATAAGACAATTAACTATGGTAGAGTATTAGAGATAATGGGCTTATTATCCGGATCAGGTTTTACTAAGGTTGCCCTGATATCTGAGCCATATAAACAAAGGTAGATCTGTATGAATAGAAGTATAATTATATCTTCTGTTTTACATACAGCATTAATATTTATCACCGCCATGAGTTTACCATTTTTAACTAAAAAACCCCTAGATATTCCACCAATTGTTTCTGTGGAATTAATTCAGATTGCAGAAAAAACAAATATCCCATTTGCCCCTAAAGCAAAAAAAATAATTGAGAAGGTAAAAGAAAAAGAAAAAAAATTAGTATCAGAACAAGCACCTCCAAAAAAAGTTAAAAAAACAAAAACAAAAACAGTTGTCTCAGTTGATAAAAGTGAAAAAATTGACAACAAAACACCAGAAGCAATCCCGCTCCCAGAAAAAACTGTAAAAAAAATTGAGACAAAAAAGGAAAATAAACAAAATCCAGATAAATTAAATGAGGAGGTAAAACAAGTCTCAGAATTTGAAAAAAAAGAATTTGTTGATTTAGATAATATTGCAAAATTAATTGATAAAGCAAAAGAAGACACAGCTGAAGTGGTTAAAAAAAATAATGATATTACGCAAGACCAAGATAAAAACATTGTAACTTCAGGATTAACTCTAAGTGAAGAAGATGCTTTAAAAGCTCAAATTTTTGGATGCTGGAGTATTCCTCTTGGATTACCTTATAACGAAGATTTGTTAGTTAGAATTAAATTAATGCTTGAACCTGATGGCTCAGTAGCAAAAACTGAAATTTTAGATCATGCAAGAATGAATAAACCAGGTCAGGGATTTTATAAAGTGTTAGCTGAAAGTGCATTAAGAGCTGTAAAATTATGCCAACCATTAAGAGTTCCAACAACAGGCTATGAAAGATGGAAAGAATTACAATTAAATTTTGATGCAAGAGAAATGTTAGAAGGTTAAGATAAAAGATGAAAAAAATATTTATAATTTTACTTTTTACAGTTTTAGTTCCAATTAATGCTTTTGCTTTAATTGAAGTAGATATTACTAGAGGAAATTTAAACCCACTCCCATTAGCAGTTTCACCATTGTCAATTGATGATCAGTCAAGAAAAAGTTTTGAAAAAATTCTTAAGGAACAAAATATTGGATCTGAAATTTCAAGCATAGTTGAAAATAATTTAAGAACATCTGGTCTGTTTAATCCACTGAGTAAAGATGCATTTTTACAAGCACCAGATATTGCAAATTTAAAACCTAGATTTGAAGATTGGAATTTAATCAAAGCTCAAGCACTTATAACTGGCAAAGTAACATATATTGACGAAAAATTAAGAGTTGAATTTAGGTTGTGGGATGTTTTGGCAGCTAAAGAGATGATGGCATTAGCATTTACGACTGTACCTAATAATTGGAGAAGAGTAGGACACATTATATCTGATAAAGTTTATGAGAGATTAACTGGAGAAAAAGGATATTTTGATACAAGAATAATTTATGTTGCTGAAGAAGGTCCAAAAACACAAAGAAAAAAAAGATTAGCTATTATGGATCAGGATGGTGCAAATAATAAATTCCTGACACTTGGAAATGAGCTAGTATTAACTCCTAGATTTAATCCTACCAGTCAAATGGTTACATATTTGTCTTACTTTAAAAATTTACCTAGAGTATATCTTTTAGATATTGAAACAGGAACCCAAGAAGTCGTTGGTGATTTTCCTGGAATGACTTTTGCACCTAGGTTTTCTCCTGATGGCAAAAAGATAATCATGAGTTTTGCTAAAGATGGAAAATCAGATATCTACACTATGGATTTAGAAAATAGATTAGTTGAAAGAATAACTAATCATCCTTCAATTGATACTTCACCATCTTATTCTCCAAATGGAAAATATATAGCTTTTAACTCTGACAGAAGTGGATACCAGCAAATTTATCTCATGAAAAGTGATGGGAGTAATGTTAAAAGAATTTCATTTGGAAACGGTATTTATGGAACGCCAGTCTGGTCTCCAAGGGGAGATTTAATAGCGTTCACTAAATTACATAAAGGAAAATTTTATATTGGTGTGATGAGGACAGATGGTAAGGGAGAAAGATTATTAACTGAAAACTATTACCAAGAAGCCCCATCTTGGTCACCCAATGGTAGAGTTTTAATTTTTTATAGAGAGACAAAAACTAACGCAAAAGGTGAAGGTTTTTCTGCTAAGCTATGGTCAATAGATTTAACTGGATATAATGAACGTTTAGTTGAAACTGAAACAGACGCCTCTGACCCATCATGGTCATCTTTATTGAGTAATTAAGTAAAAAAACTTGATTTTTTGACTTGAAACCTCTATTGAGTTGTGAAAAAGTAAGAAATTGAAATTAGCAGCAAGGAGCAATTTAATGATACTAAGCAAAATTTACAAAAACACACTTTTAATATTAGCGGCATGCCTAGTGTTATCAGCATGTGCAACAAAAAAAGAAGTAGCAACTGATGCAATACAAGGTCAGATGCAAGGTGATGTTTACACAGGAACTGATACAGTTGAATATTTGGCTGATGGTGTTCCAGACAGAGTTTTCTTTGCGACAAACGAAACTATTTTAACAACAGCTTCAAGAGAGACATTAAGAGCTCAAGCGGCTTGGTTAAGAAAAAATTCTAGCATCAATGTTGTTCTTGAAGGACACGCAGATGAAAGAGGAACAAGAGAATATAACTTAGCGCTTGGAGAAAGAAGAGCTAATTCTGCAAAAGATTACTTAATGACTTATGGAATATCTTCAGACAGGATTTCAGTATTAAGTTATGGAAAAGAAAGACCAGTAGATGCTGGTTCTAACCCATTAGCTTGGTCAAAAAATAGAAGATCTGTAACTGTTAAAGCAAATTAAAGAATTAAATTTAAAGACCCTAAAGCATAAAAGTTTTAGGGTCTTTTTTTTGCCATTTTTATAACCATAAATCTAAATACTAATGAGATTTACATTAAAATTAATATTACTAATTTTATTCAATTTAGGTTTTTTACAAAATTCTTTTTCAGATAATCATAATATTTATGAAACTTTAGAAATAATCAAGAATGACCTTAAAACTCTTGAAAGAGCAGTTTATTCAGGTTCAATTGAAATCAATACCTCATCAAAAGAACAATCAAATATTGAGCTAGATAGTAATTCAGAAGATGTCCTGACAAGGCATTTATTAAAATTATCTGAAGTTGAGGATCAATTTCGGCAATTAACTAATAAATTTGAAGAAATTAATTTTAAGCTTGATAAATTATCAAATAGATTATCAAAAATTCAGGCTGATAATCAGATAAGATTTCAAGATTTAGAGTCTGCAATAAGTTCTAGTGATAATACAACACAATTGTCCTCTAAACCAAAAACAGACACAACAAAAAGTGAAATATTACCAGGGAGTTCGCAGCCACAAGATCTAGGCACAATATCGTACAAAGATACAGAGACATCTGAAACATCTCAGCAAATTCAATCTGTAGATACTACCGCATCTGTTGTGACTGAAACTTTTCAGGCAGAAGAAAAAATATTACCACAAGATCTTACTCCAAAAAAACAATATGAGTTTGCAACAAGTTTTTTAAAAGTTGGTGATTACAGTACAGCTGAAAGAGCTTTTAGAGAATTTGTTTTATCTAATAGCGAACATGAATTAGCTGGTAGTGCTCAGTATTGGTATGCTGAAACATTTAGAATAAGACAACTATATACTGATGCTGCATCAGCTTACTTGGAGGGTTATCAAAAATATCCAAAAGGTAACAAGGCTCCTATAAATTTGTTAAAACTTGGTGTATCAATGGTTCAGATTGGAGAAAAAGATCAAGGTTGTAAAATGATTAATGGTGTAGAGCTACAATACCCTAAGGCAAGTCAATCAGTAATTCAAAAAGCAAAATATGAGTCTAAAAAATTTGAATGTATCAAAGAAGACTCGTAAGTTTTTATTAGATAAATTAAAAGATAGTCGAACTCTTCAAATTTATAAAAAATTTGAAGACAACCTTCATATTAAAAATAATTTTATTGTAGCTCTTTCAGGTGGTCCAGATAGTCTTGCATTATCTTTTTTAGCAAAAATTTATTCAATTAAAAAATCTTTAAATGTGAAATATTTAATTGTCGATCATAGATTGAGAAAAAATTCAACATTAGAGGCTAAATATGTTCAAAAAAAATTAAAAAACTTTTCTATAAAATTAGATATTTTAACCTGGAAGGGAATAAAGCCTAGTAAAAATATTCAATCGATTGCTAGAGAAAAAAGATACAAGTTATTAACAGACGCAGCAAAAAAGTATCGAATACAAAATATTCTTCTTGGCCATCACCTAGACGATTTATTTGAAAATTTTTTTATAAGAATTTTAAGAGGTAGTGGTTTAAAGGGATTAATTTCATTAGATAGAGAGACACATAAAAATCAGGTCAATTTGATTAGACCTTTAATTAAAATAAATAAAAAGGACCTGATATATGTAAGTAATTATATTTTTGGATCATATATTAAAGACCCATCAAATGAAGATGATAATTTTAAAAGAGTAAAAATTAGAAATTTTTTAAAACAATTAAGTTTAGAGGGTTTTGATAGAAAAAAGTTTTTTTTAACAATTAAAAATCTAAAATTTGCAAATGAGAATATAGAGTTTTACACTAAAAAAAATTTAGAGGACAATGTAACAATTTTAAGTCAAAAAAATAATGTTATTCTAAAAGAAAATTTTTTTTCTCAGTCAAACGAAGTTGTATTTAGGTCTTTAACCGAGGTAATAAAAATTGTAGGTAAAAAGTATTACGCTGTCAGAGGAAAAAAAATTGATAAAATTATTCACTTAATAAATTTTAAATCCTCCTTCAAAGTTACTTTAGGTGGCTGTGTTATTAAAAAGGTTAATGAAACTGTAATTTTGTCCAAAGAGTAACAAAACATAAATATTTAATGATATTTTGTCACTTGTTAATCTTGTAATAATTCTTATCTTACTATTATGAATTTAAAAAATCTCGCTATGTGGGGAATTATAGTCTTCCTGACTATTGGCTTATATAACATGTTTAAGAATCCTCAGGCAAACGTAAGAGGAGGAAATCAAATTATATTTTCAGAATTTTTAACCTCAGTTGAAAATGGAGAGGTTTTAAAAGTTGAGATTCAAGGGAATAATATTAAAGGAGTTTTTTCTAATGGTAACTCTTTTTCTACATACTCTCCTAATGACCCTAACTTAATCGAAAAACTATCTGATAAAGGAGTTAGTATTTCAGCTGCACCTTTAGATGAAAAAATGCCTTCACTGTTTGGAGTTCTTTTATCTTGGTTCCCAATGTTGCTATTAATTGCAGTTTGGATTTTCTTTATGAGGCAAATGCAAGGTGGCAAGGGTGGTGCAATGGGATTTGGAAAATCTAAAGCTAAAATGATGAATGAGCTTAAAGGTAAAGTTACATTTAATGATGTCGCTGGGGTAGAGGAAGCTAAAGAAGAAGTAGAAGAAATTGTAGAATTTTTAAAAGATCCAAAAAAATTTAGTAGATTAGGAGGAAAAATTCCTAGAGGAGCTCTATTAGTTGGCCCTCCTGGGACTGGAAAAACATTGCTGGCAAGAGCAATCGCTGGTGAAGCTGGTGTTCCGTTTTTTACCATTTCAGGTTCAGACTTTGTTGAAATGTTTGTTGGAGTAGGTGCCTCAAGAGTTAGAGACATGTTTGAGCAGGGTAAAAAAAATTCACCATGTATTATTTTTATAGATGAGATAGATGCAGTCGGCAGAAGTAGAGGTGCTGGATTAGGAGGAGGAAATGATGAAAGAGAGCAAACCCTAAACCAATTGTTAGTTGAAATGGACGGATTTGAAACAAATGAAGGTGTTATTATTATTGCAGCAACGAATAGACCTGATGTACTTGATCCAGCTTTATTAAGACCTGGAAGATTTGATAGACAGGTGGTTGTTTCGAACCCAGATATCATAGGAAGAGAAAAAATTTTAAAAGTTCATGTTAAAAAAATTAAGATGGCGCCAGATGTAAATTTAAGAACTATAGCTAGAGGGACACCTGGTTTTTCAGGTGCAGATTTAGCCAATCTGGTTAATGAGTCAGCTTTACTGGCAGCAAGAAAAAACAAAAGAATTGTGACTTTAATTGAGTTTGAAGAAGCTAAAGATAAAGTAATGATGGGATCTGAAAGACGATCAATGGTAATGACAGAAGACGAAAAAAAATTGACAGCATATCATGAGGGAGGTCATGCTTTGGTGTCATTTAACATGCCAAGTTATGACCCAATACACAAAGCAACTATAATTCCAAGAGGTAGAGCGCTAGGAATGGTTATGAATCTACCAGAGAGAGACAAACATGGGTATTCAATTAAATATTTGAAAGCAAGGATGGCTGTATGTTTTGGTGGAAGAGTTGCTGAAGAATTAATCTTTGGAAAAGACAATATATCTACAGGTGCTGGTGGTGGTAGTGGATCAGATATAAACCAAGCTACCCAACTTGCAAGAGCTATGGTAACAAAATATGGAATGAGTGAAGAAATGGGCCCAATAGAATATGGAGAAAATCAAGAGGAAGTATTTTTAGGTAGGTCAGTTACTCAAACACAATCGGTCTCAGAAGAAGTAGCTAAAAAAATAGATAAAGAAATCAGAAAATTAGTTGATGAAGGTTACAACGAGGCTACAAAAATATTAACTGAAAAAATTGATGATTTACACAAAATTGCTAAAGCTCTTATTACTTATGAAACTTTAACTGGTGAAGAAATTGAAAATATAATTAATAAAAATTTATACCCAAAAGATAAAGTGACTGAAGAACCCAAAGAAAATGATGATCAAAGCTCAGCTTTAGGTGCTATGGGTTTAAAACCAAAAATAGTTCATTAACATAAAGAAATGAGAAGATATTACACTAGAGCGTGTAATTTCTATTATGGAAGTGAGTCAAGACTATTAGTAAATAATAATAAAACAATTCCTCTAAATGGAAATAAAAAAATTTCATTCGATCATATTGAGATAATATCAAGAAATTCTAAAAAAAAAATTTCTATAAATAAAATAAATGATTTAAAAAAATCATTAAAAGAACAAATCAAATTTGATTTAAAAAAGATTAAATCAAAAAAAAAGAATTTTTCAAATTTAAATTTTTTAAAAATACCAAATATAATGGGGGTATTAAACATTACACCAGATAGTTTTTCTGATGGAGGAAAATTTAATAAAGACAGTAAAGGACTAAAGCATGCATTAGAGATGTTTGATTTAGGAGCAAATATTATTGATATTGGTGGAGAGTCAACAAGACCTGGATCAAAAGCAATAAATAATAAAATAGAATGGAAGAGAATAGAAAAGCTTATTAAGTTGATAAGTAAAAAAATCCCAATTTCATTAGATACAAGAAAATCTGAAGTTATGAAAAAAGGAATTAAACATGGTGTTAAAATTATTAATGATGTGTCTGGGCTAAATTATGATTTTGAAACTGTTAATGTTTTAAAAAAATATAAAACCCCTTTTGTTGTTCAACATTCACAAGGGACACCTGAAAAAATGCAAAATAAGCCACAATATAAAAATGAATTATTAGATATCTATGATTTTTTTGAACAAAAAATAAAATTTTTAAAAACAATTGGAATAAAACACAATAATATTATTATTGATCCAGGTATAGGCTTTGGAAAAAATTTAAAACACAATATTAGTCTTTTAAGTAATATTTCTATTTTTCACTCCCTAGGATTTCCTATACTGGTAGGTAACTCGAGAAAAAGATTTATTAAAGAAATAGCAGGTAAAAATGACACTAAAAACAGAATTGGAGGAACAGTAGCTTCGTCAATTTATCTAATGATGCAAGGAGTACAAATTTTAAGAATTCATGATGTAAATGAATTGCTTCAAAGCATAAAAGTCTTTAAAGAAATAACAAAATACAAATGACAAAAAAATATTTTGGAACTGACGGAATAAGAGGTGCAATTAATAGCAAATATATTAATGGTGATATGTTCTTTAAGTTTGGCCTTGCTTCAGGTACATTTTTTAAATCTCAAAAAAAATTAAAACAAACAGCAATAATAGCTAAAGACACAAGACTGTCTGGCTATACTCTTGAACCGGCGTTAGTTTCAGGACTGACATCAGCTGGAATGCATGTTTACACACTTGGACCCTTGCCAACAAATGGTTTGGCAATGTTAACAAAGGCAATGAAAGCTAATATGGGTATTATGATAACTGCCTCTCATAATCCACATTATGACAATGGTTTAAAATTATTTGGCCCTGACGGCATGAAGTTATCTGATAAAATTGAAAAAAAAATAGAAAATTTGATTGATAAAGAAATTACAAAAAATCTCTCAAGTCCAGAAAAATTAGGGAGAGTAAAAAGGTTAGAAAATGGAACAAAAAAATATCTAAAAATTTTAAAAAAAAATTTTCCAAAGGAATTTAATTTAAGAGGATTAAGAATAGTAATTGATTGCGCAAATGGTGCGGGCTACAAAGCAGGACCAGAACTACTAAAGTCTTTGGGGGCAAAAGTAATAGCAATTGGCATAAATCCAAATGGTATGAATATTAATCAAAAGTGTGGCTCTACATATCCAAATAAGATTAAACTTGCAGTAAAAAGATATAGAGCTCACCTTGGCATTTCTTTAGATGGTGACGCTGATAGAATTATAATGAGTGATGAATTAGGAAATATAATTGACGGAGATCAAATAATTGCAGCTTTAGCTACAAGATGGAAGAGTAAAAAAATGTTAAGAGGAGGTGTTGTGGGCACCTTGATGTCAAACTATGGTTTAGAAAAATTTTTTAAATCTGAGAAGATAAAATTTATAAGAGCAAATGTTGGTGATAGGTATGTAAAAGAAAATATGCAAAAAAATAATTTTAATTTAGGTGGTGAACAATCTGGTCATATTATTTTAGGCAAGTTTGCAACAACTGGAGATGGACTGCTGGTTGCGTTAGAAGCATTATTTGCATTAAGAAAAGGAAGAAAAGCTAGTTCTTTTTTTAATAAGTTTAAAAAAACTCCTCAAATTTTGGAAAATATTTCAGTAAAGAATAAATCTATAATTAAAAACCTAGAAGTAAAAAAATCAGTAAAAAAAGCAGAAAGACTAATGAAAGGTCATGGAAGAATTTTAGTTAGAGAATCAGGCACAGAGTCAAAAATAAGAGTCATGGGTGAAAGTGAAAACAAACATCTTTTAGATAAGTGCATAAATATTATTTTAAAACAAATAAAGTGAAGCCTAACTCCAAAGTATTAATTATTGCAGGATCTGACTCTTCAGGTGGAGCTGGAATTCAGGCTGACATCAAAACTATTACAGCACTTGGCTCTTATGCGATGACAGCGATTACTGCTATTACAGCTCAAAATACAATAGGAGTTAAATCAATTGTTCCAGTTCCACCAAAAGAAATTTCAAATCAAATTTTATTTACTGCGAAAGATATTAATCCTGATGCGATTAAGATTGGCATGCTACATTCTACCAAAGTAATTGAATCTGTTATTAATTCTCTAAAGATAATTAAAGTAAAAAGAATAGTCCTTGATCCTGTTATGGTTGCAAAAGGTGGAGTTAAATTAATAGCTGATGATGCAATTAAATTATTAAAAAATAAATTAATAAAAATAGTTACATTGCTCACACCTAATATTCCAGAAGCAGAAATATTAACTAATACAAAAATTAAATGTAAAGAAGATATGATCTTTGCTGCATATAAATTAATAGAAATTGGTGCAAAAAATGTGTTAATTAAAGGAGGTCATTTAAACTCAGAAATTGTTGAAGATATATTTGTTTCAAAATCTGATATTAAAATTTTTAAGAGTAAAAGATTTAAAACCAAAAATACCCACGGAACAGGATGCACTTTATCTAGCGCAATAACTACATTTTTATCTTGTGGAAAACCTATAAAGAAATCTTGTGAGCTTGGCATTAACTATGTAAGTTCTGCTATTAGAACTAATCCCGAATATGGAGAAGGTCATGGTCCAATTAATCATCTTCACACAATTAATATAGAAAGAAAATTTAGATAATGAAAAATATAGTTGTAGTTGGATCTCAGTGGGGTGATGAAGGAAAAGGTAAAATTGTTGATTGGCTTTCAGAACAAGCTGACGTTGTAATTAGATTCCAAGGAGGACACAATGCAGGTCACACCCTAGTAATTGATGGAGTGACTTATAAATTAAGATTATTGCCATCCGGCATTGTACGAAAAAATAAAATTTCAATTATTGGAAATGGAGTAGTTGTCGACCCATGGGCGTTACTGGAAGAAATTGAAGAAATAAAATCCAAAGGTGTCAATGTAGATGTAAATAATTTCATTATTTCAGAAGCTGCAAATTTAATTTTGCCATTTCATAGAGAAATGGATGAAATAAGAGAAGATGCAGCAGGTAAAAGTAAAATTGGAACAACTAGAAGAGGAATTGGCCCTGCATACGAAGATAAAGTTGGAAGAAGATCAATCAGAGTAATGGATCTCAGGTCTGAAAAAAATTTGGACCAAAGGTTAGAATCTGTTTTAGTTCATCATAATGCAATCAGAAAAGGTCTTGGAAAGAAAATTTTTGAAAAAGAACAACTTAAATCAGATTTATTAAAAATCGCACCTCAAATATTAAAGTTTTCACAACCAGTTTGGCTCAAAATTGATGAGTTCAAAAAACAAAAAAAGAAAATTTTATTTGAAGGTGCTCAGGGAATTTTATTAGATGTAGATCATGGAACATATCCTTATGTAACTTCTTCTAACACTGTTGCATCAAGTGCTGCAACAGGTACAGGATGTGGTCCAAATTCAATTAATTATGTTTTAGGAATTACAAAAGCCTACACAACAAGAGTTGGCGAAGGTCCCTTTCCAACAGAATTAACAGATGATATTGGAGAATTGCTTGGTACTCGGGGAAAAGAATTTGGTACAGTGACCAGTAGAAAAAGAAGGTGTGGATGGTTTGATGGCGTTTTGGTTAGACAGACTATAAAAATTTCAGGTATAGATGGTATTGCGCTTACTAAACTTGATGTTCTTGATGAGTTGGATGAAATTAAAATGTGTGTTGAGTACCAACTTGATGGAAAAAAAATAGATTATTTGCCTGCAGCAGTTGAAGATCAGTTAAAAATAAAGCCAGTTTACAAAACTTTTCCCGGATGGAAAAAATCTACAAATGGAATCAAAGATATGAATGCATTACCTGAAAATGCAAAAAAATATATTTATGCAGTAGAAAATTTTATAGGCGCGAAAGTATCCAGTGTATCTACTAGTCCTGAAAGAGATGATACCATTTTAGTTGAAAATCCTTTTGATATTTAATTTACAGGTAACAAATTTTTAGATTTTGCCATAAGTAGCATTTGTTTTTGTAATTTCTCAAATGCCTTATTCTCAATTTGTCTTACTCTTTCTCTACTAATTTTATGTTTTTTGCTCAAATCCTCTAAAGTTGTAGGATTATCATTTAACCTTCTAGAATATAAAATTTCTTTTTCTCTTTCATTTAGAACTTTGATTGAATTTTTTAATAAATCTTTTCTTTGCTCCATTTCTTCTTGATGAGCAAATTTTAGATCATGGTCTAGTTCTTTATCGACTAACCAATCTTGCCATTCATCTCCATCTTCACCAACTTGAGCATTTAATGAAAACTCTTTACCGGAAAGTCTTCTATTCATTGAGACAACTTCATCTTTACTTACATCTAATTTATTAGCTATTTCATTAACATGTTCGTCTCTTAAATCACCTTCTGTTTGTGGTGCTATTTGATTTTTTATTTTTTTGAGATTAAAAAATAATTTTTTTTGAGCTGTAGTTGTTCCAATTTTGACTAAACTCCAAGATCTTAATATATATTCTTGGATAGAAGCTTTGATCCACCACATCGCATATGTCGCTAATCTAAAACCTTTTTCAGGTTCAAATTTTTTAACAGCCTGCATAAGACCAACATTTCCTTCAGAAATCATTTCATTTACAGGTAATCCATAACCTTTGTATCCCATTGCAATTTTAGCCACTAATCTTAGGTGACTCGTTACTAATTTTTCAGCTGCTTTGATATTGCCTGTAGTTTTCCAATTTTTTGCTAACATGTATTCTTCTTCTGCAGCTAGCATTGGAAATTTTTTAATTTGTTCTAAATATGCTGACAAACCCCCTTCATTTGAAAGAGCTGGCACATTACTATTAAAAGTTGCATTCATGGAGATATTTATTTAATTAATTATATTAAATTTTCAATGGTTTATTCGCTAGTATTTTTAAGCATTTTTAATAAATTATTCAGTTCTTGTGGCAAAATTGAGGAAAAAATCATTTCTTCATTAGTTTTTGGATGAATGAAACCCAGAGTTTTTGCATGTAAAAATTGTCTATTTAATTTCGAGATTAAACTTTCTAATCCCATATCAATATTTTTTAACTTCTTATATTTTTTTTTATATTTATCATCCCCAACAATGCTGTTTCCCATATGCGTCATATGAACACGAATTTGATGAGTTCTTCCAGTTTCTAATTTACACTCAACTAAACTTAATGTTGGTGTTTTATCGTTTTCAAAAATTTCTATAGTTTTATAATTGGTAATTGCATGCTTACCTTTGGATCTGCTTACCTCCATTAATTGTCTGTTCTTTGAACTTCGAGTTATAAATGTATCAATTCTACCAGATGAAGGTCTTAGTTTGCCCCAAATTAACAGCTGATAAACTCTTGTGATTGTATGATCGCTAAATTGTTTCGATAAGTTTTCATGTGTTTCATTATTTTTTGCAATAACCACTAAACCTGATGTGTTTTTATCAATCCTATGTACTATCCCTGGTCTAAGCTCATCTCCAATAGTTGATAGTGAGTTATTATCATAATGCATTAACGCATTAACAATTGTTTTGTCATAATTTCCAGCTCCAGGATGCATAATTATTCCAGCTGGTTTGTTGATTACTAACAAATCTTCATCTTCATGAATTATTTCCAGTTTAAAGTCATAGGGTTTTAGTGACGCTACTTCAGGTTCTGGGATATTGAGGCTTAATTTGTCACCAGTTAAAACTTTTTTTGAAGGACTTTTAATAATTTCATCATTTAATTTTAGTTTTTCTTTTAAGATTAAGTTTTTAATTCTTGTCCTACTAATTAACTCTTCTCTTTTGTTGATTAATACATCTACTCTTAGATTGTTTTCATTTTCTTCGACTATAAAATTAATGTTTTTTTTCATAAAATGTAATACTAATACTATATGCGCTTGTAGCTCAACTGGATAGAGCGCCTGACTTCGGATCAGGAGGTTCTGGGTTCGACTCCTAGCAGGCGCGCCAATTTATTTGCCAAAAATTGATTTAAGTACCTTTCTCTCTTTAATAAATTTATTACTTCAATTGATTTTGCCATTTAATATCTTGAAGCTCTTTTCAATCTATCATTAATTGTTTTGCCAATTCCTTTATTTTGAATTTTTTCAACTGCAATCATTTTATAACCATCTTTTTTAATTTTTCTTAATAATGTGTATAGATTTTTAGCAGATTGCTTAAGATTATTTTTTTTACTTAAATAGTAGTAATTTTTTAATGTAGTTTTTCTTTTTTTTATCAATACAAAAGCTTCATCTTCTTTTGGTTTTTTTGCATTTGTTCTTAATGGAATGCCAGGAGAGTAATGCAAAGAAAATTGTCCAGGCGCAATCTTTTTTTTTGAATTAGTTTTGATTAAAACCTTTTTTTTTAATATTTTTTCTATTTTTGAAACGTCTAATCCTCCAAGTCTTAGTATTGTTGGTTTGCCTAAAAGATTAATAATTGTTGACTCTAAACCAATCTGACATTTGCCTCCATCCAAGACATATTTAATTCTTGCTCCAAACTCCTCTATAACATCAGACGCTTTAACAGTGCTTAATCTAGTTGATATATTTGCACTTGGGGCAGCTAATGGATAGTTCAAACTTTTAAGTAGTTTTTTAAATAATGTATGTTTGGAAAAACGCACTGCTAGGCTTTTTTGTTTGTTGGTTACAAATTTAGAAATTTTGGAACCTTTTTTCAATTTTAAGATAAATGTAATTGGTCCAGGAGAGAATTCATTATACAGCTTGATAAAATTATCATTAATAACACAATCATCTTTAAGCCTATCAATATCTGAATAATGAACAATTAAAGGGTTATTCATCGGTCTTTTCTTCAACTTAAATATCCTTTTTACAGATAGGCTCGAATAAGCATTTCCAGCTAATCCATAGACAGTTTCAGTAGGCACAGCTACACAATGATTCTTATCTAAAAATTTTTTAGCTTTTTTGATATTTGATTGAATAGATTTCATGTATTAATAATTATTATTATATGAAAGATAAAAATTTACTACCTGATAATAATACAAGTTCGCTTGAAGAATTAACAGATCAAGCAAATCAAATAATTGAATCTTTAGAAAATGAAAAAGATCTAAATAATTCTGTAGAAAGCTATCAGCAATTATTAAAATTGAACAATATTATTGAAAAAAAATTTCATAAAAATTTTAGATCTATAAGTGAAGAAACCAGTAAAAAAGTTAAAGAAATCATTAAAAAAAAATGAAAATTAAACTTGATAGGATTGCAAAAGATACAAACCTTTTTTTAGATAGATTTCTTGATAAGCAGAATAATTCTAAGTTAATTCCAGCGATGAAGTATGGTTTGTTTCCTGGTGGAAAAAAAATCAGATCTAAAATTTTAATTGATGTTGGTTCATTGCTAGGAATAGATTATAAAAAATTAATTGCTATTGGCGCTGCTGTAGAATGTATTCATGCTTATTCACTAATTCATGATGATTTACCATGTATGGATAACGACAAAATAAGAAGAGGAAAACCATCTACGCACATTAAATTTGGAGAGTCTACAGCGGTCCTTGCTGGAAACTCATTGCTTACAATGGCATTTGAAATTTTAGCAAGTCCTACTTTAAAAATAAATGAAAAAATTAAAATTGATTTAATTAAGAAACTATCTGAATGCTCAGGTCACTTAGGTATAGCTGGTGGTCAATATCTGGACCTTAGCTATGAAAAAAAAAAGATCTCTCAAAGCAAGATTATAGAAATGGAAATTAAAAAAACAGGAAAATTATTTAGTTTTTGCTGTGCTGCTCCAGCAATTATTAAGAAAAAAAATATTAATGAAATTAAATTTTTTGAAAATATTGGTTCTGATATAGGTTTATTATTTCAAATAGCTGATGATTTAATTGACTTTAAAGGTAACTCTAAAATAGCTGGCAAAAAAACAGGAAAAGATCAAAAGAAAGGTAAGGCTACACTAATAGGCTTACTTGGCTATATGAATGCAATTAAATATTGTGATAGAATTATTTTAAAAACAAATAAGAATTTAAAAAAATATGGTTCAAATTCTAAAAATATTAGAGAAACATTGAATTATATTTTATACAGAGAAAAATAATGAAAAATTATAGTTTTTTAAATGATATAAATTTTCCATCTGACTTAAGAAAGTTATCAGAACATGATTTGCAAAAAGTATCTGAGGAGGTTAGGGAAGAGATGATTGGTGCAGTGTCCGAAACAGGTGGCCATTTAGGGGCAGGCCTAGGTGTTGTTGAATTGACTGTTGCTCTTCATTACGTTTTTGACACTCCTAATGATAAATTGATTTGGGATGTGGGTCATCAGTCTTATCCACATAAAATTTTAACTGGAAGAAAAAATAAGATAAGATCATTAAGGCAAGGAAATGGACTATCAGGATTTACAAAAAGATCTGAGAGTGAGTATGATCCCTTTGGTGCCGCTCATAGCTCGACATCTATATCATCAGCACTAGGAATTGCTGAAGCAAATAAATTAGCAAATAAATCCTCAAATGTAATAGCTGTAATTGGTGATGGTGCAATAAGCGCAGGCATGGCTTATGAGGCTATGAATAATGCTGGAGCATCAAAAACAAAAATAATTGTTATTTTGAATGATAACGATATGTCAATTGCAAAACCAGTAGGTGCAATGAGAACTTACCTAGCAAAGTTATTAACTGGAAAAATTTATTTTAGTCTAAGAGAAACAATTAAATTGATTATGTCTTCGTTTTCAAAACGGTTTAGCGCAAAAGCAGGCAAAGCTGAAGATTTTCTGCGATCTGCAGTTACAGGAGGCACGTTATTTAACTCATTAGGTTTTTATTATGCTGGTCCAATTGATGGTCACGACCTAACAAGTCTTGTTCCAATTCTTAAAAATGCAAGGGACTTGAAACATGAAGGTCCAATTATGATCCATATTAAAACACAAAAAGGAAAAGGTTATTCATATGCGGAAAAAGCTACTGATCATTACCATGGTGTGTCAAAATTTAATGTTGAAACAGGTGAACAAGTAAAAAGTGGTAGCAATCTGCCAGCTTATACAAAAGTATTTGCTAACACTCTAGTCAAGCATGCTCAAAAAGATAGCAAAATTGTTGGTATAACAGCTGCAATGCCTGGAGGAACAGGTATGGATATTTTTGGAAAAGAATTTCCAAAAAGAATGTTTGATGTTGGTATAGCTGAACAACATGCGGTAACTTTTGCTGCTGGTTTAGCTACTGAAGGTTACAAACCTTATGCTGCAATTTACTCTACTTTTTTACAAAGAGCTTATGATCAGGTTGTTCACGATGTGGCTATTCAAAGTTTGCCAGTAAGATTTGCAATAGATAGAGCTGGCCTAGTAGGTGCAGATGGATCTACGCACGCTGGTTCATTTGATATTACTTATTTATCAACTCTTCCCAATTTTATTGTGATGGCTGCAAGTGATGAGGTTGAGTTAGTAAAAATGATTAACACCTCAATTGATATTAATGATAAACCAAGTGCGATTAGATATCCACGAGGAACAGGAATGGGTCTTGAATTACCTTCAATTGATGAAAAGATTGAAATTGGTAAAGGAAGAATTATTCAAGAAGGAAACCAAGTATGTATTTTAAGTTTGGGAACAAGACTTGAAGAATGTAAATTAGCAGCAGAGGAATTAAAGAACAAAGGTGTGTCAGTAACAATTGTTGATGCAAGATTTGCTAAACCTTTAGATCAAGAACTTATTTTAAAATGTGCTCGACAACATGAAGTAATGACAACTATAGAAGAAGGGTCGATAGGTGGTTTTGGTTCTCATGTTAAAAATTTACTAGCTGAGCGAGGTATATTTGATAAAGGATTAAAGTTTAGATCAATGACATTGCCTGACACTTTTATCGAACAAGATAATCCTAAAAAAATGTACGATGTTGCTGGACTAAATGCTTCTCAAATTTCAAAGAAAATTTTAGATGTTTTATTTACAAAAGACTCAATTAAAGTAGTTAAAAATTAAAAATAGATTTAACCACATTGTGCTTTGTTCATTAAATAATGATCTAATAAAACACAATTCATCATAGCTTCACCAACAGGAACCGCCCTTATTCCCACACAGGGATCATGCCGTCCTTTAACTGATATAATGGTATTTTTTCCAAATTTATTAATTGTTTTTCTTGCTGTTAAAATTGATGATGTGGGTTTTACAGCAAATGAAGCAATAATTTCTTGGCCACTTGATATACCACCCAAGATACCTCCAGCATTATTAGAATCAAATTTTAATTTTTTACCTTTTTGGGAAATCTCATCTGAGTTTTGTTCTCCAGTTAATTGTGCTGAATTCATTCCTGATCCAATATTTACTCCTTTGACAGCATTTATACTCATCAAACCAGAGGCAATGTCTGAATCTAGTTTTGAATATATTGGTGCACCAAGCCCAGCCGGTATACCTCTTGCTCTCACCTCAATAACAGCTCCACAGGAAGATCCATTTTTTCTAATATCTAGTAAATATTTTTCCCAGAGACTGATCATTGATTTATCTGGACAAAAAAATGGATTTTTTGAAATTACTTTATCATCCCATTGATTTTTATCACATCCCAATATTCCTAGTTGAGTAACTGCACCTATGACTTTAAATTTCTTACCTAATTTTTTTTGTAAAACAATCTTTGCTATTGCTCCGGCTGCAACTCTAGCTGCAGTCTCTCTTGCAGAAGATCTTCCACCGCCTCTATAATCTCTTATACCGTATTTTTTAAAATAGGTTAAATCAGCATGTCCTGGTCTAAATTTATCTTTTATATTACTATAATCTTTTGATCTCATATCTTTGTTAAAAATTATAAGTGATATAGGGGTCCCAGTGGTTTTTCCTTCGAACACACCAGATAAAATTTGAACTTTATCGTCTTCTTTACGTTGAGTAGTAAACTTTGATTGTCCTGGTTTTCTTCGATCCAGTTCTATTTGTATATCTTGTTCATTTATGCTTATGTTTGGTGGACAACCATCAACTATACAACCTATAGCAGGGCCGTGAGATTCACCCCATGTTGAGAAACGAAATAGCTTTCCAAAAGTATTAAATGACATTATTTATAATATATAGATTATTTTGTTTAAATTATGAATCAAAAAAACTTACTTGGCCTTAATAACTGTTTTTTAGATCTAGATGATCCAATTCAATTATTTAAAGTATGGATGGATGAAGCCAAAAAACTGGAACCCAATGACCCTAATGCGCTTTCTTTGGCAACTTCTAATAAGGACAATCTACCTTCAGTTAGAGTAGTTTTGTTAAAAGAGTTTAATCAAAATGGATTTGTATTTTATACTAATTTAAACAGTCAGAAAGGAAATGAACTTAAAGAAAATCCTAATGCTGCAATGTGTTTTCATTGGAAAAGCCTTTTAAGGCAAGTAAGAATTAGTGGAGCGATAACGCAGGTAGAAGACAAAGTAGCTGATCAATATTACAATTCAAGAGGATATGATAGTAGAATTGGTGCCTGGGCATCAAAACAAAGTAAAGAACTAAATAATAGAGAGGAACTTACAAAGTCAATTAAAGAATATAAGCAAAAATTTAATGATGAAAATAATGTACCAAGACCTAATCATTGGTCTGGTTGGAATTTATCACCAACAAGAATAGAATTTTGGTTAGATGGAGATAGTAGAATTCATGAAAGATTAAATTATACTATTGATAAAAGTGGAAATTGGATAAAATCTTTATTAAGCCCTTAAAAATTTCTCGCTAAACTAAATGAAGTAAGATTTTTAAGAATATCTTTTTCCTTTGAGTCTTTAAATATAGTTAAAGAATTTGAAGCAAGATTAATGTAATGTTGGGCTTTTTGATAGCATTCTTTAATAATATTATATTTTTTTATTAAAGAAACTATTTCATTAAAGTCATCTTTATCTCTTGTATCTTTTTTAAAAAGATTAATTAATAATTTTTTTTCATCGAAGTCTATTTTTTGAAAAAGTAAAATGACAGGTAAAGTAATTTTTCCTTCAAAAAAATCTTGACCAATTTTTTTTCCAAATAATTTGAGATCAGAATTATAATCTAGAGTGTCATCTGCAATTTGAAAGGTGAGACCAAGATTTCTTCCGTAAAATTCAAGAGCATCCTTTTTTTTTGAGGCTACATTTGATAAAATTGCTCCTACTTTTGTTGCAGCTGCAAATAGTTCCGCAGTTTTTGCTGAAATAATTTTTAAGTAAGTTTCTTCTAACATGTCAACCTCACCTTTGTGCTGAAGTTGCAAAACTTCTCCTTGAGCAATCTTCGAAGAAGTCGATGATAATAACTTTAAAATTTCTAAATTTCCATCCTCCACCATCATTTCGAAACATCTGCTCAGCAAGTAATCCCCAATCAAAACCGAAGAATGATTATCCCAGACTTTATTCAGAGTTTCTTTACCTCTTCTTAAAACACCTTCATCTATTACATCATCATGCATTAATGTTGCACTATGAATTAATTCTACACACGCTGCTAGATTGATGTCTCTTGATCCTTTGGAATATTCGCATAATTTTGCAGCACCTAAAGTTAAAAGGGCTCGTAATCTTTTTCCACCAGTTTTAACATGATAGCCTGTCATTTTTTCCACCAACTCAACATCACTGGCTAATTTTGATTTAATTTTTTCCTCAGTTAAAATCAGTTTATCCTCAACAGAATCTTTAAGTTGAAAGTAAGAGTCGTTTATTTGTTTTTTAAGTTGTACTACAGTTCCCATAATCAATTTAAGTTAGTATAATTGAGTTTTATATATTACTTATCAATTGACGCACCTAATTCTTCAATTATAAGTAGCCTATATATATTCAATTAATAATTCTATAAGGAATAAAAATGTTCTCTTTTTTTAAAAAGAAAAAGACTGTATCCCATATAAAACTTAGTGGAGTTATTGGAAATGCAGGAAAATTTAAACAAGGAATTGATTTTGCTGGTCAAGAAGAGATCATAAAAAAAGCTTTTTCTCTTAAAAAAGCTACTTGTGTAGCTATTACTATAAACTCACCTGGAGGGTCACCAGTACAATCACACTTAATTTATAGTTTCATTAGAGAAGAGGCTAAAAAGAATAAAAAAAAAGTTATTGTATTTGCTGAAGATGTAGCTGCATCTGGAGGATATCTTATTTCATGTGCTGGAGATGAAATTTATGCAAACTCAAGTTCAATCATTGGATCCATTGGGGTGATCTATTCTTCATTTGGATTTACAGAGTTGATAAAAAAAATTGGTGTAGAAAGAAGAGTTCACACAGCAGGAAAAAACAAAAGTACATTAGATCCTTTTCTTGAAGAAAAAAATGAAGATATTGAGAGATTAAAAAAAATCCAATTAGATCTGCATAAAGATTTTATTGATGTAGTAGAGAAAAGTAGAGGATCTAAGCTTAACAAGTCTGAGATTGAACTTTTTTCAGGAGAATTTTGGTCTGGTAGTAAGGCAAAAGATCTAGGATTGATAGATGGAATAGGAGATGCGCATAAAATTTTAAAAGATAAATTTGGTGATGACGTTATAATTAAAAAATTTGAAAAATCTAAAGGATGGTTGAGTCAAAAATTATCTTCTTCAAGTAATCAAGTAGATCAATTAGCTAACATCTTAGATGAAAGGTCAATCTGGCAAAGATATGGTTTCTAAAATAAAAAAACCACAAAATAAATTCCAATCATTTCAAGAGACAATTCTTAATCTTCAAAAATTTTGGAGTAAAAAGGGATGCATCGTTTTACAACCATACGATATGGAGGTTGGTGCTGGCACATTTCATCCTGCTACTACACTTAGATCGCTTGGACCAAAACCTTGGAAAGCTGCTTATGTTCAGCCATCAAGAAGACCAACTGATGGAAGGTATGGTGATAATCCTAATAGACTACAACATTATTATCAGTTTCAAGTTTTAATAAAACCTTCTCCAGATAATATAAAGAAACTATATCTTAATAGTTTATCAGTTATTGGAATTGATCATAATGAGCATGATATTAGATTTGTTGAAGACGACTGGGAAAGTCCAACATTAGGAGCCGCTGGTTTAGGCTGGGAAGTTTGGTGTGATGGTATGGAGATAACACAATTTACATACTTTCAACAAATGGCAGGATTTGAATGTAAACCAGTTTCAGTTGAAATTACATATGGATTAGAGAGAATATGTATGTTTACACAGCAACAGAAAAACGTTTATGATCTAATCTGGAATGATGACGGCGTAAAGTATCATGATGTCTTTCACCAAGCTGAAAAAGAATTTTCTGCATATAACTTCGAACACGCAAATATAGAAAATTTATTTAAAATTTTTGATATGCACGAGCTAGAAGCAAAATCTCTTGTAGAAAAAAAATTATCATTGCCAGCATACGATCAATGTTTGAAAGCAAGTCATGTATTTAACATCTTGGATGCTAGAGGAGCAATAAGTGTGGCTCAAAGAGCTGGATACATAGGTAGAATTCGAGACATAACTAAAGCAGCTGCAGGTATTTGGCTAAATAGTCAAAGCTAGATGTCAGAATTTTTTTTAGAATTATTTAGTGAGGAAATACCTTCGTCTCTTCAGAAGAATTTAAGACAAGAATTGTTAAATAGTTTTAATAAACTATTTACTGAGAAATTTATTTCTTTCAAAAAAAACACTTCATACTCTACTCCAAATAGATTGATAATTGTATTTGAAAATGTACAAAAACAAGTAGTTTTAAAGTCTGAAGAAATAAAAGGACCAAATATAACAGCACCAGAAATTGCACTGGAAGGTTTTGTAAGGTCAAATAATATCTCTAAAAAAGATCTATTTAAAAAAGTAACAGAAAAAGGGGAGTTTTATTTTTTTAAAACAAAATCTAAAAAACTTGATACCCAAGATTTGTTAGAAGAGTTTGTGCCACTAGTATTACAAAAAATCCAATGGAAAAAATCAATGAGATGGGGTGATTTTGAGTTAAATTGGGGTAGACCACTAAAATCAATACTGGCATTATTTGACAAAAAAAAATTAACTTTTAATTTCCATCACCTAACTTCATCAAACTCAACTTTTATTGATAAAGAATACGAAGAAAATAAAAAAACATTTATTGATTTTAAGGAATACAGCAATTTTTTTAAAAAATTGAATATTATTATTAATCACAAGCAAAGAAAAGATTTAATAGAAAAAAAATTGAATGAGATTTCAAATAAAAAAAATATAAAGATTGAAAGCAACCCAAAACTACTTGATGAAGTTGTAGATCTAACAGATCAGCCAAATGTTATATTGTGTGAATTTGATAGAAAATTTCTTAATATTCCAAAAGAAATTTTGATTATAACAATGCAATATCATCAAAAATATTTTCCAACTTTTGATAAGAGGGGAAATATCACCAATGAATTTTTAGTTGTAACAAATAAAAAAGACTCAAAAGGTTTTATAAAATTAGGAAATGAAAGAGTTGTAGAGGCCAGGTTAAGTGATGCTGAGTTTTTTTGGCAAAAAGATAAATCACAAAATTTAGTTAAAAGAGTTTCAAGACTAAAATCTATGAATTATTTTAAAGGTCTTGGAACATATTTTGACAAAGTTCAAAGAATGAGAAAACTTGGGGGGATGCTTTCAGATGAATTGTTAATCAGTAAAGATATGGTTGAATTATCCGCATCTATTTGCAAAGTAGATTTGGTTTCTGAACTTGTTGGAGAGTTTCCAGAACTTCAAGGAATTATGGGAGGTTATTTTGCAGAGGCACAGGGCTTTGATAAAGATATTTGTAAAGCTATTAGTGAACAATATTTACCAGCGGGATTAAATTCAAAAATACCCAAAAAACCTTACAGTATTGCACTATCGTTAGCCGATAAAATAGATACGTTGGTTGGTTTTTTTGGAATAAATCAAAAACCGACAAGCTCTAAAGATCCATTTGCCCTAAGAAGATTGGCTTTAGGAGTAATTAAAACAATAGTTGAGAATAAAAAAGATTTTAAAATAAGAGACTTAATTAGTTATTCATCCAGTTTATACATGGACCAAGGTTTTGAATTTGAAAATAAGTCTATGCAAAATGAGTTAGTTGATTTTTTTATGGATAGATTGAAATTTTACATGAAAGATGAGAAAATTCGTCATGATATTATTCAGGCCTCAACAAGTTTGGGTAGTTTAGATCAATCCGTAGTTATTTTTGGTAAAGCTAAAACTTTAAACAAAATTATTAATAAACCAAATGGAATTGATCTTATTTCAAGCTACAAAAGAGCATCAAGCATACTAAATAGTGAATTAAAAGATGATAAACTTGATCTATCAAATACAACTGATCCTGGTATTTTTAAAACAGAACTTGAAAAAAATTTGTTTAAAAAAATTAATGAATTAAGAAAATACTTTCAAAGCATCAATAAAGACGAGAATTTTGAGCAATCGCTTGCTAATTTAGCAGAGTCTAAAAAAGTAGTTTTTGATTTTTTTGACAATGTAATCGTAAATGAGGAAGACCCTGCGATTAAGAAAAACAGACTGGAACTAATTCAAATGTTATGTAAAACGTTTGATTATTATGTTAATTTTTCTCTAATAGATTCCCATTAATGAAAAAACTAATTTTAAATTTTAAATCTAAAGATAGTAAAAAGATAAAAAACCCTAAAAATTTTTTAGGGGGTAAAGGTGCCAATTTATCTGAAATGGGAAGAATGGGTCTTCCAGTTCCTCCAGGGTTTACGATTTCAACTAAAGTATGTGAACTTTTTTATAAAGATAAAAAAAAATTGAATAAAAATTTAGTATCACAAATCAAAAAAGAATTAAAAGTAATTGAAAAAGATGTTGGTAAAAAATTTGGTGACTTGAAGAATCCTTTACTTCTTTCTGTAAGATCGGGAGCTAGAGTGTCAATGCCTGGTATGATGGATACAATTTTAAATCTTGGCTTAAATGATAAAACGGTAAATGCATTATCTGCAAAAACTTCTAATGGAAGATTTGCTAAAGACAGTTATAGAAGATTTATTCAAATGTATGGTAACGTAGTGATGGGAGTTGAAGGTTATCATTTTGAAGAATTAATTGAAAATTACAAGCTTACTAAAGGAGTACTTTTAGACACTGACTTAGACGAAAATGATTGGGATGGATTAATCGTAGATTTCAAAAGAACTGTTAAGGAAAAAGCTAAGAAAGATTTTCCGCAAGATGTATATGAGCAATTATTGGGAGCAATCAGTGCGGTATTTTTATCTTGGGAAAGTAATAGAGCCAAAGTTTATAGAAAATTAAATCAAATCCCAGCTGAATGGGGAACGGCAGTAAATGTTCAATCAATGGTTTTTGGTAACATGGGTGAAGATTGTGCTACAGGTGTAGTATTTACAAGAAATCCATCAGATGGTTTAAATGAAATATATGGTGAATATTTAATTAATGCACAGGGTGAAGATGTTGTAGCCGGCACAAGAACTCCTCAATACATTACTAAAAAAGCAAGACAACAAGCAAAAGTAAAAGCTCCATCAATGGAAGAGGTAATGCCTCGTGTTTATAATCAACTCCATAAAATCTTAAAAAAATTAGAAAAACATTATAAAGACATGCAAGATGTCGAATTTACAGTTGAAAATAAAAAACTATGGATGCTTCAAACAAGATCTGGAAAAAGAACAGCTAAGTCAGCTGTAAAGATTGCTGTTGATATGGTTAGAGAAAAATTAATTTCAAAAAAAGAAGCTGTTTTAAGAATTGATCCAAATTCTTTAGACACTTTGCTTCATCCCACTTTAGATGAAAAAAGTTTAATCAATGTTATTGCAAATGGTTTGCCAGCATCCCCTGGAGCTGCAAGTGGAAAGGTAGTTTTTACTTCAGAAGAAGCTGAAAGATTAACAGGGATGATGCAAGATACAATTTTAGTTAGAGTGGAAACCTCTCCAGAAGATATTCAGGGAATGCACGCAGCCAAAGGTATTTTAACTGCAAGAGGAGGAATGACAAGTCATGCTGCAGTTGTTGCTAGAGGAATGGGTAGACCATGCGTTTCTGGCTCAAGTGAAATTGATATAAATTATGAGAGTAAATCATTTAAAACTTCGTCAATGGAAATCAAGGAAGGTGAAGTAATAACTATAGATGGTTCTACAGGTCGAATTATTTCAGGAAGTGTTGCAACTGTAAAACCAGAAATTTCTGGTGATTTTTCTAAATTAATGTCATGGGCTGATAGTTTTAGAAAATTAAATATTAGAACAAATTCAGAAACACCAAAAGATACAAAAACAGCAAAAGATTTTGGAGCAGAAGGTATTGGTCTTTGTAGAACAGAACATATGTTTTTTGATGAAGAGAGAATTTTATCTGTTCGTGAAATGATTTTATCTAAAACTAAAGAAGATAGAGCTAAAGCACTTGATAAACTTTTACCTCATCAAAAAAAAGATTTTGTAGAGATTTTTAAAATTATGGGTGGGTTACCTGTTACAGTTAGATTGCTTGATCCTCCTTTACATGAATTTTTACCTCGAACAGAAAAAGAAATTAGTGAAGTTGCAAATGTAGTCAGTCTTCCAATTAAAGAGGTAGAGTCTAGAATAGAAGAACTTCATGAACAAAATCCAATGTTGGGTCATAGAGGTTGTAGACTTGGCATATCTTTTCCAGAAATTTACGAGATGCAATGTAGAGCTATTTTTGAAGCGTTAGTAGAGCTTAAAAAGAATAAAATTAGATCAGCTTTTCCAGAAATTATGATTCCTTTAGTGTCCACAGAGGCAGAAATTAAGATCATGAAAAATTTAGTAATAAATATTGCAAGTGAAGTTCAAAAACAACATAAAGCAAAAATAGAATTTATGGTTGGTACAATGATTGAGCTACCAAGAGCTGCTATAAAGGCAAAAGAAATAGCAAAACATGCTGAGTTTTTTAGTTTTGGTACCAATGACTTAACTCAAACTACTTTTGGAATTAGCAGAGATGATAGTGGAAAATTTTTAAATGATTATTTAGATAATAAAATATTTTCAATTGATCCATTTGTTTCAATAGATGATGGGGTCGCTGATTTAGTTGAAATCGCTGTTGAAAAAGGAAAAAGCCAAAACAAAAAATTAAAACTTGGAATTTGTGGCGAACATGGAGGTGATCCCAAAAGTATTGAGTTTTGCTCTAAAGCAGGTTTAAATTATGTTTCCTGCTCACCTTACAGAGTTCCAATTGCAAGATTAGCTGCTGCTCAAGCAGAACTAAAAAAATAAATAAATATTTGAGAATTGTAAGGGGCGTTCTGTTGCCAGGTGCCCCGGACCCCGTCTACTTAATTAACAAAGTTAATTAGGCAGCAAGTGCGTAACTTTCGTTAGCAATTATAAATTAGCCCGTTACGGTGGAACAATTCCGAACAAAAGAATAGCCTTTAGTCATCCGTCGAATCTAGTTCACCCCCATAAGTTGTAATGGTGGAGGTGGTGGGTACTGCCCCCACGTCCGCAATGGTTATTACGAAATTCGTTTATCGTCATAGTTGGAAAACCAACATTATTAATATAAAAGCAATTACAAGAGATTCAATAAAAATCATGAAATTAACTAGCGAACAATCACAAGAAATTAAAGAACAACAGTCTCAACAGAATCAAACTAAGAGAGTTACAGCTCCTGCACTTGAAAATATTCTATACGAAGCAATTCCTGCGTTGGATCATGGTTTTGTAAGAGTTATTGATTATATGGGTGATGACACATCAATTGTTCAATCAGCTAGAGTTTCTTATGGTAAAGGAACCAAAAAGGTCTCAACAGATGCAGGGCTGATTAAATATTTAATGAGGCACTGGCATAGTACTCCATTTGAAATGTGTGAAATTAAATACCATGTTAAGCTACCAATTTTTATTGCCCGTCAATGGATTAGACACAGAACAGCTAATGTAAATGAGTATTCAGCAAGATATTCTATTTTAGATAAAGAATTTTATTTACCAAGTACAGAAAATTTAGCAGCCCAATCTACAAGCAACAGACAAGGTAGGGGAGACGTTCTGGAAGGTGAACAGGCAAAAGAAGTTTTGGAACTTTTAAAAAATGATGCTGAAAGAACTTATGATAATTATGAAACTATGTTGAATGAAAGATTTGACGGCTCAACTATAGATGAAAGTAAAAAAGGTTTAGCTAGAGAACTTGCAAGAATGAATTTAACTTTAAATACTTACACACAGTGGTACTGGAAAACTGATTTGTTAAATTTAATGAATTTTTTAAGATTAAGAGCTGATAGTCATGCACAATATGAAATAAGAGTGTATGCAGATATTATGTTGGATACTGTTAAAAAATGGGTTCCAATAACTTATGATGCATTTATGGATTATAGGGTTGGTGGAACTGAAGTTTCAGCCAAAGGTAAAGTAATTATCCAAAAACTTATCAAAGGTGAAAATGTTGATGTAGATAGTTCAGGACTTTCAAAGAGAGAATGGAACGAACTAATGATTGCTTTTGATCTTAATGAAAAAATTATCTAATAGATATATTTATCATAATAGTATTTTAGTTTAAAAATTAAAAAATTTAATTTACTATTAAATTAAAATGAAGCTATTGCACCCATATATAAGCTATAAAGAAGCAATAAAACCAGATATTTGTCAGAAAATAATCTCACTCGGTTTATCTAATATCGAAGAAAATAAAAAAAAAGGAATTTCAACACAGGGGAATACTCTAAATGAAAAACATATAAATCGTGAAAGAAATAAAGTTTCAAAGGATATAACTGTTTCAGACAAAACAAATGAGGAAATTAAAAAAGAAGGTTTTAATTTAGACCAAATTGTTGTGCGTGACAGTGAAATATGTTGGCTTAAAGATAAATTTTTATACGATCTTATTCTTCCTTTAATTGAAAAAGCCAACAGAGAAGCAGGCTGGAATTGGAATATTGATACAGCTGAAATGTTTCAGTTTACAGTTTATCACGGTAGAAAAGAAGATGGTGGATTTTATGGGTGGCATTCTGATGGGTCTTCAGATTTTAATAGCGCCATAAGACCAGCGATAAAAGTAAGCGATAACCCACTAACATTTAAACCACCAAAGAAAAACTTCAATGATCAATCCAGTACTGCTGGAAGTAATGCAATTATGCCAGACATGGAAAAGGAGGACTTACCATTAAAAAAAGACAAGTCTGGTCTCATTCCAATATTTTCACAAGACGATAAGAAATGGGGAAAGGTTAGAAAAATTAGTATGACTTTAAATTTGACTGATCCAAATAGCTACGAAGGTGGAAATTTAAAATTTGATCTAGGCCCGCATGTTAAAGGAAATAGAATTAAGGTTTGTGACGATAGTAGATCACAAGGATCGCTAATTGTATTTCCATCTTTCATGTATCATTGTGTAACTCCTGTCACTATTGGAACAAGATTTTCATTAGTTTTGTGGTGTTTAGGGAAACCCTGGCAGTAGAAATAAATCTATATATATATTGATCTAATCTTTTCAGCTAATTGTATAAATATTTTTGAAATTTCATGTTCAGGATTAGCTTCGACTATAGGCTTTCCTTCATCTCCATTCTTTCCAACTTCAGGATTAATAGGTATTTCTCCTAAAAATTCTTTTTCAAATTCTTCTGCAGTTCTTCTAACGCCACCTTCACCAAAAATTTTATATTTTTTACCATCATCTCCAGTAAAGTAGCTCATATTATCGACTAACCCTAAAATTTTAACTCCAAGTTTATCAAACATTTTGATACCTCTTTTAACGTCTAATAAAGCTACTTCTTGAGGAGTAGAGACAATTATGGCTCCATCCATCTTAATTTCTTGTGAAAAAGTTAACTGAGTATCCCCAGTTCCTGGAGGCATATCAACAATAATGAAATCTAAATCTTTCCAATTCACTTTTTGAGTAAAAGTTTTAATTGCACTGGTTACCATAGGACCACGCCAAATCATTGGAGTTTGTTGATCTGCTAAAAAACCAATGGACATACATTGAATATCATATTTAACGATTGGCTCTAATTTTTGACCATCACTTTTTGGCTTTTCATTAATATCAAACATTTTTGGAATAGATGGGCCATAAATATCAGCATCAAGTAAACCAACTTTACAACCAACTTGTTTTAAAGCTAATGCGAGATTCGTTGCAAATGTAGATTTTCCAACTCCTCCCTTTGCACTTGAAATTGCAATCGTAAATTTTGTTCCTAAGATAGGATTTTTAGTGAATTTCCTGGGCTCCAGCTTCTTTTTCATTGCGTCACTTAGTTCTGGCTTTTTATCAGTCATATTTTCATGATTACTTGTTTTTTAGAATAAAGACACTATATACTTTGTCATATGTCAGATGATTTTAAAGGCAGAGGTGGAAGTCCATGGGGAACACCCCCAGGTGGAGGAGGAAATGGTTCGGGTAAAGGACCAACGCCACCAGATATAGATGCAATTATTAGAGATATTCAAAACAAAATTAATAAATTTTTACCCGGCGGAAGTAAATCAGGTGGAAAGCCAATCGGTTTAATTTTAGTTATTTTACTTTTTGTATGGCTTGCAAGTGGTTTATATAGAGTATTACCTGATGAACAGGGTGTTGTTTTAAGATTTGGTAAATTCATAAAAACAACTCAACCTGGTCTTAACTATCACATACCTTTTCCAGTAGAGACAGTAGAAACTCCCAAAGTTACCAAAGTAAATAGAATGGATATTGGTTTTAGATCTGAAAGAGATAGTGGTTTTTCTTCAGGAGGAGGAGTAGCAGATGTTCCTCAAGAAAGTTTAATGTTAACAGGAGATGAAAATATTGTGAACATTGACTTTTCAGTATTCTGGGTAATTAAAGATGCAGGAAAATTCTTATTCGAAATTCAAGACCCTCAAGGAACTGTTAAAGCAGCAGCAGAAACGGCTATGAGAGAAGTAATTGCCAAAAGCGATATTCAGCCAATTTTAACTGAAGGAAGAGCAAAAATTGAGATAGAAACTCAAGAAATTATTCAATCAATTTTAGATGAATACAATAGTGGAATTCAAATTACACAAGTGCAGACTCAAAAGGCGGATCCACCAGATCAGGTAATTGATGCGTTTAGAGATGTTCAAGCTGCTAGAGCAGACATGGAAAGATCTAAAAATGAGGCGGAAGCCTATGCTAACGATGTGATACCAAGAGCAAGAGGGGAAGCTGCAAAAATTTTACAAGCAGCAGAAGCTTATAAACAAAAAGTTGTAGCATCAGCTGAAGGTGAAGCTAGCAGATTTATTTCAATTTATGATGAGTATGCAAAAGCTAAAGAAGTTACTCAAGAAAGAATGTATCTAGAGACTATGGAGAAAGTTTTAGCAGATATTGAAAAAGTGATTATTGAAAAAAATGCAGGATCAGGAGTAGTTCCCTATCTTCCATTACCTGAATTAGGTAAATCGAAAGCGAGCAATTAAATGAAAGTACAAAAAATATTATTTCCTGTAATTGCGATATTAGGAGCTTTAGTTTTCTTTTCAGTATTTATTGTAAAAGAAGTTAATCAAGCAATTGTTCTACAATTTGGTGACCCTAAAAAAATTATTGTTGAACCAGGCATAAATTTTAAATTACCTTTTGTTCAAAATGTTGTTTTTTTAGATAGCAGGATTTTAAATTTAGATACACCGCCAGCAGAAGTTATTGCATCTGACCAAAAAAGATTAATTGTGGATGCATTCGCAAGATTTCAAATTACAGACCCTTTAAAATTTTATATTTCAGTTGGAAATGAAAGAGTTGCAAGATCAAGATTAGCAACAATCATAAACTCAAGAATTAGAAATGTTTTAGGACAACAAGAATTACAAACCTTACTTTCTAAAGATAGATCTAAACAAATGTCTTTAATTCAAGAAGGTGTAAATACAGAAGCCAAAAAATTTGGTATCAAAATTGTTGATGTGAGAATTAAAAGAGCAGACCTTCCTCAAGCAAACAGTGATGCAATTTATAGAAGAATGCAGACTGAAAGAGAGAGAGAAGCTAAAGAATTTAGAGCAAGAGGTGCTGAGATGGCGGTTACTATTACCTCAACTGCAGATAAAAAAGTTTCAGTAATTCTAGCAAATGCCAATAAAGACTCTGAGATCATGAAAGGGGAAGGTGATGGAGAAAGAAATAAAATCTTCGCTGAAGCCTTTGGAAGAGATCCAGAATTTTTTGCATTTTACAGAGCGATGCAAGCATATGAAACAGCTCTAATTGGTGGAGATACATCATTAATATTATCTCCTGATAGTGAATTTTTTAAGTTTTTTGGAAATATAAAACCTAAATCAGAATAACCTATTTAATATGAAAGAATTGATCATAGCATTTGGTCTCTTTCTTTTTATCGAAGGAATTTTGTATGCCATATTTCCATCAAAAATGAAAAGTATGTTGAGAAAATTAGAATTTGTAAAGGAAAGTCAGTTGAGATCAGGTGGGCTAATTTTTGCAGTTTTAGGATTTGTAATTATTTATTATATTAAAAGGTAGTATGAAAAAAATTAAATTAATATTATTAACACTTATTTTTACACTTAGTTATTCAATACAATCTAATTCAAAATCAGTGCCAGCATCTTTTGCAGATCTTGCAGAAAGATTAATGCCATCAGTAGTTAATATTTCAACCACTCAAACTGTAACCACAACAACAAATCCATTTCCATTTCAATTTCCTCCAGGCTCACCATTTGAAGATATGTTTAAAGAATTCGGCACACCACAAGAAAGAAAATCATCTGCCTTAGGATCTGGGTTTATAATTGATGAAAAAGGGATAGTGGTTACGAATAATCATGTCATTCAAGATGCAGAAGACATTATAGTAAGAGTTAATGGCAATGAAGAATACAAAGCAAAAGTAATTGGTGCTGATCCTTTATCCGATATAGCAGTACTTCAACTAGAAACTGGTGACAAATTTACTCCAGTTGCTTTTGGAAACTCAGATAAAGCAAGAATTGGTGATTGGGTGATTGCTATTGGAAATCCATTTGGTTTAGGTGGAACAGTAACATCGGGAATTATTTCTGCAAGAAATCGATCAATTGGATTATCTAGATATGAAGATTATATACAAACAGATGCATCGATTAATTCAGGAAACTCAGGAGGCCCATTGTTTGATATGGATGGAAATGTAATTGGAATTAATACGGCAATTCTTGGAAGAAATGGATCAATTGGAATAGGTTTTTCAATTCCGTCAAACAGTGCAAAGATTGTGATAGATCAACTGATAGAGTTTGGTGAGACTAAAAGAGGTTGGTTAGGTGTAAGAATTCAAGATGTAACACAAGAAATTGCTGATGTTGAAAAACTAGATGAGCCCAGAGGAGCATTGGTTGCAAGTGTTGCAGAAAACAGCCCATCAGACAAAGGTGGAATTAAAGCTGGAGATATTATTTTAGAGTTTAATGGAGTTAAAATAAACCAAATGAAGGAATTACCAGCAATTGTTGCAAAAACAAAAGTTGGAACAAATGTTAAAGTTAAAGTTTGGAGAAATAAAAAAGAGTTAATTAAGAATATTCTTTTAGGAAGATTGGAGACATCAGATGATTTTAAAGTAAGTGAAAAAAAATCTGAACCACCTAAAGATATAATAATAGAAGACTTAAAAATTACTGTCAGAAAATTGACTAAAGAAGATATCAAAACTAGAAAACTTCCTAATCAAACTTCAGGATTAGTTGTTACCAAAATAGGAAACACTAGCCCATTACTTAAATCAATTGAGGCCAATAGTATTATAGTTGAGGCGCAAAAAATAAAAGTAAAGAATGCAAAAGACTTAGAAAAAATTGTTAAAGACGTATTAAATTCTAATCAAAAGACAATTTTACTAGCAATATACAATAATCAAAATCAAAGAAGATACATTGGTGTTAAACTAGATTAATCATGGATTTTAAATCCAAGATTATTTTAATTTCTGGACCAACTGCTTCTGGAAAATCTACTTTTTCAGTTAAACTTGCTAAAAAAATTAATGGTGAAATCATTAACGCGGATAGTATGCAGGTTTACAAAGAATTAAAAATTTTATCTGCCAGACCTAATCCCAAAGATTATCAAAAAATAAAACACCATCTGTATGGTTTTCATAGTGTTAAAAAAAACTTTTCAACAGGAGATTGGCTTAAAATTTCAATTAAAAAAATTAATGAAATAAAAAAAAGAAAAAGAACACCAATTTTTGTTGGAGGAACAGGATTATATTTTAAAGCTTTAACAGATGGATTAGTAAATATTCCAAATATTCCAATAAGATTTAGAAACAAAGTAAGAGCTTTACATAAGGATTTAGGTCAAAAAAAATTTTATCAAAAACTTATTAAGTTTGATCCAAATTCAAAAGAAAAAATTAATCCAACTGATGCTCAAAGATCAATCAGAGCTTATGAGGTGAAGCAATTTACAAAAAAATCTCTTCATGATTGGTTTCAAAATACAAAATCATATTTTGATAAAGATGATTTTTTAAAAATCTATATTAATTATCCACGCGAAGAACTTGTTCAAAGAATTGGCAAAAGAGTAGAAAAAATGATTAAGGTTGGTGCTGTTCAAGAAGTTAAAAAATTTGTTAAACTGAAAGTTAGAAAAGATAAGAGCGTCAATAAAGCCATCGGCATCAATGAGATCAAAGAATATCTGGAGGAAAGAAAAGATATGACTGATGTTATTGAAAAAATATCAATAAAGACCAGACAATACGCTAAAAGACAAAGTACTTGGGCGCGAGGTAACATGATGAGTTGGCTAAAATTGCACCCTCAGGACTTAAATAAATTTTTAAAAAAAATTAAATAATTCATTCTATAACTTGACCAATCAGTACAACTTCAGCTAGATTGCGAAATGCCAAAATTATATAGTGGAGCAGAAATTGTATTTAAGTGCCTTGAAGAACAAAAGGTAAGTCATATTTTTGGTTACCCTGGTGGAGCAGTTCTTCCAATTTATGACGAACTTAAAAATCATTCTTCAGTAAAACATATTTTAGTAAGACATGAACAAGGAGCTGGTCATGCAGCAGAGGGTTATGCAAGATCTTCGGGTAAGCCTGGAGTTGTTTTGGTTACCTCTGGACCAGGTGCAACAAATGTTGTTACTGCATTAACAGATGCATACATGGACTCTGTACCATTAGTTTGCATCTCTGGACAAGTACCCACTCATTTAATAGGAACTGATGCATTTCAAGAGTGCGATACAACTGGAATTACAAGACCATGTACAAAACATAATTGGTTAGTAAAAAATATTAATGATCTTCAAAGAGTAATGCACAAGGCATTTGAAGTTGCAACGACTGGAAGACCTGGACCTGTACTAGTAGACATTCCAAAAGATATTCAGTTTGCAAAAACTAAATATGTTTCATTAAAAAAAGAAAAAAAAATAGAAATTAAAAATAACAATAGATTTAAGCAAAAAGACATTGATCAATTAATTGAGTTAATGAACAAAGCTTCAAAACCAATTTTTTACACAGGCGGTGGAGTTGTTAACTCTGGACCGAAAGCAAGCGAACTTTTAAGAGAGCTAGTTGCATTAACTGGCTTTCCAATTACTACAACATTACAAGGATTAGGTTCTTATCCAGGGGATGACAATCAATTTTTAGGAATGCTTGGGATGCATGGAACTTATGAGGCTAATAATGCTATGCATGATTGTGATTTATTAATTAATATTGGTGCTAGATTTGATGATCGTATTACTGGTAAAATTGATGAGTTTTCACCTAAATCAAAAAAAGTACATATTGATATTGATCCTTCATCAATAAATAAGATTATAAAAGTAGACTTAGCAATTGTTGGTGATGTTAAAGATGTTATTAGATCAACAACCAAAACTCTAAAAAAGAAAAATTTAAATTTAGAAAAATCAAATAAACAAAAAATTTCAAAATGGTGGCAGCAAATTCAAAAATGGAGAACGAAGCAATCCCTAAACTTTATTAATAGTGACAAAATAATTAAGCCTCAACATGCTGTTCAAAGACTTTATGAATTAACTAAAAACCAAGATACATTTATCACAACAGAGGTTGGTCAACATCAAATGTGGGCTGCACAACACTATAAATTCAATAAACCTAATAGATGGATGACTTCTGGAGGTTTGGGTACTATGGGTTATGGTTTACCTGCTGCAATAGGTGTTCAAGTTGCAAATCCTAAGAAATTAGTAGTTGATATTGCTGGCGAAGCTTCAATTTTAATGACCATGCAAGAGATATCGACTGCAATACAGTATAATTTACCAATAAAAATATTTATTTTAAATAATCAATATATGGGAATGGTAAGACAGTGGCAGGAATTACTTCATGAAAAAAATTATTCAGAAAGTTATTCTGAGGCATTGCCAGATTTTGTAAAATTAGCTGAAGCTTATGGATGTGTTGGTATAAGAGCTGAACATCCAGATGAATTAGATGAAAAAATTGAGGAAATGATCAATGTTAATAAGCCAGTTATCTTTGACTGCCATGTTGACCAAGCTGAGAATTGTTTTCCAATGATTCCATCAGGAAAACCACACAATCAAATGTTATTAGGTCCAAAAGACCAAGAAGAAAACAAAATTACAGGCAAAGGAAAAGCGTTAGTTTAAATGGTAAAATCAAAATCAGCATATAGCTCACCAAGCAAACTTAGTAAATTAGAGACCCATATAATTGTAGTTTGGGTAGATAATGAAGCAAGTGTCTTATCTAGAGTGGTTGGTCTTTTTTCTGGAAGAGGGTACAACATCGAGTCACTAGCAGTAGCTGAGGTTGACCAAAAAAATAATCTTTCAAGAATTACAATTGTAACAACAGGAACACCTGAAGTAATTGAACAAATTGTTCTACAATTAAAAAAATTAGTTCCAGTTCACAAAGTAGGTAATTTCAAAAGAGAAGATAAAAATGTAATTTTTAAAGAAATGGCGTTATTTAAAGTAATTGGAAATACCGCTAAGATTAAAAAGGCTTTAAATGCTTGTAAAAAATTTAATCCAGTTATATTAGATCAGACAAATAAGTCTGCAGTAATTCAAATAACTGCGTTGAGAAGAGAAATAGATAAAATGACAAAGAATTTAAAATCGCACGGTCTTATAAGTGTCTCAAGAACTGGAGCGGTTGCAATGACTAGAGGCGCTGAAATATTTAACTAATTAATTAAGGAGAAAAAAAATGAAAATGTTTTATGAAAAAGATGCAGATGTTGATCTAATTAAAGGAAAAAAAATTGCAATTTTTGGCTATGGAAGTCAAGGACATGCTCATGCCTTAAACTTAAAAGATAGTGGTGTTAAAGAAATAGTTGTAGCACTTAGAGAAGGATCTTCAAGTGTAGCAAAAGCTGAGTCTAAAGGTTTAAAAGTTATGAATTTATCTGATGCAGCTGCTTGGGCGGATGTAGTGATGATTTTAACACCTGATGAATTACAAGCTGAGATTTACAAAAACCACATTGAACAAAGAGTTAAAGAAGGAACAAGTATTGCATTTGCTCATGGATTAAATGTTCACTATGATTTAATCAAAGCGAGAAAAGATTTAGATGTATTTATGGTTGCTCCAAAAGGCCCTGGTCATTTAGTTAGAAGCGAATATGAAAAAGGTGGCGGAGTACCATGTTTGTTTGCTGTTCATCAAGATGGCTCAGGCAAAGCTAGAGATCTAGCGTTATCATACGCGTCTGCAGTTGGTGGTGGAAGATCTGGAATTATTGAAACTACATTTAAGGACGAAGTTGAAACAGATTTATTTGGAGAACAAACAGTTTTATGTGGTGGCCTAGTTGAGTTGATTAAAAATGGTTATGAAACTCTAACAGAAGCAGGTTATGAACCTGAGATGGCTTACTTTGAAACTGTTCATGAAGTTAAATTAATTGTTGATTTAATTTATGAAGGTGGAATTGCAAACATGAACTATTCTATTTCTAATACAGCTGAGTATGGTGAATATGTTTCGGGTCCTAGAATAGTTAATAAAGAAGAAACCAAAAAAAGAATGAAAGAAGTTTTGACCGATATCCAGTCAGGAAAATTCACAAAAGAGTGGATGGATGAATGTAAAAATGGTCAAAAGAACTTCCTTGCAACTAGAGCTAAATTAGCTGAGCACTCGGTAGAAAAAGTTGGTGCAGAACTAAGAGCTATGATGCCTTGGATTAGTAAGAAGAAATTGGTTGATAGCGACAAAAGTTAATTATTATCTAAAATTTTATCTGTAATAATTTAGTTATTTCATTTATACTTTTTTTAAATAAATTTAAGGAAAAGAGGGAAATAATGAAAATAAAAAATTTTATTAGAGTTTTACTATCTGTAATTCTAGTATTTGGATTTTCTTCAGCATGGGCCAAAACTATCAAATGGTCAATGCAAGGAGATAGTTTAACACTAGATCCACACGCACAAAACGAAGGTCCAACCACTCAAGTTTCAAGACAGGTTTACGAAGCACTTGTTCAAAGAGGTTTGGATATGAAAATTGGTCCTGCGTTAGCAAAAAGTTGGAAAGCAACTGATCCTAACACATGGGTATTTACATTAAGAGAAGATGTAAAATTTTCAGATGGTTCTGCAATGACATCTAATGATGTTGTATTTAGTGTCTTAAGAGCCAAACAAAGAACATCTGATTTTAAAGAATATATTAGTACTATTTCAGGGGTTGAAGCTATTGGTGATTACTCAGTTAAAATTACAACAAGTAAGCCTAACCCAATTCTTTTGAACCAATTATCAAACATTTTTATAATGTCTAAAGCATGGTCTGAAAAGAATTTTGCAATGTCTCCTCAAAACTGGGATGCTGGTCAAGAAACCTTTTCTGCAACTAATGCATTGGGAACGGGTCCTTTTAAAATCACTTTAAGAGAGCCTAACACTAAAACTGTGTTTAAAAGAAATAAACACTGGTGGGGTGAGATGACTGATAAAAAAGTAACTCAAATTGAATTACTTCCAATTAAAAATGCAGCAACAAGAGTTGCAGCATTATTATCTGGAGAAATTGATGTAGTTACTGATGCACCAGTTCAAGATTTAGCACGAATTGGATCTTCATCTGCACACAAAGTTGAAAGTACTGCACAAATGCGTACAATTTTCTTAGGTATGGATCAAGCTGCTGATCAATTAAGAACTGGTAATACAGGTGATAACCCATTTAAGAAAAAAGAGGTAAGACAAGCTCTTTATCAAGCAATTGATATCGAAGCGATCAAGAAAAAAGTTATGAGAGGTTTAAGTGAACCAGCAGGAATAATAACTTTTCCAGGTGTAAATGGTTACACTGCAGATCTTGATAAAAGATTACCTTACGATGTTGATGCTGCAAAAAAACTATTAGCAGATGCAGGTTATCCAAATGGTTTTGATGTTGAATTAAGATGTCCAAATGACAGATATGTAAATGATGAAGCAATTTGTACTGCTGTTGTTGGTATGTTTGGTAAAATTGGTGTTAATGTAAATTTATTTGCACAAACTAAAAGTAAACACTTTAAAGAGCTAAAAGATAATCAAGGTGATTTCTATATGCTTGGTTGGGGTGTTCCTACTCTAGATAGTCACTATGTATTTCATTATTTATATGAGTTTGGTGCTAGCTGGAACAAAGTTAACTTTAGTAACTCTGAAGTAGATGCTGCGATAAGAGTTATGGAAGGTGAAGTTGATTTAGATAAAAGGAATGCTGCAATAGCTAATGCTTGGAAAATTGTGAAAGATGATATTTCTTATCTTCCTCTTCACCACCAAGTAATTTCTTGGGCATCTAAAAGTGGAGTTAATGTACCTATCAGACCGAATAACGAACCGTTATTCAGAACTGCTAGCTTTAACTAAAAAAATTATTACAAGCCCTCTATATTTGCATAGAGGGCTTGTAACTTAAAGATCTTCTCAAATTGATAAAATATTTTTTTAAACGGTTGTTTCAATCAGCTTTGGTTATGCTAGTTGTTGCCCTTGTATCGTTCTCTTTATTTAATTTTGTTGGTGACCCAATAAACAATATGGTTGGTGAAGAAACCTCAGATGAAGAGAGAGCTGAATTAAGAGAAACACTAGGTTTAATGGACCCAATTCCTGTTCAATTTTCAAGATTTGTTGTAAACGCATCTAAAGGAGAATTTGGAATTTCTTATCAATTAAGAAGACCAGTATCTGATTTAATTGTTGAAAGGTTACCTGCAACAATTGAGCTGGTAGTAATTTCAGCTTTAATTGCTCTAATAACTGGAACATTATTAGGAGTTTATACAGGTATCAATAGAGAGGGTTTTTTAAGTGACATTATTCTAGCAGTCTCTTTGCTTGGAGTTTCACTTCCCACATTTGTAATTGGAATATTATTTATATATTTATTTGCAGTAATTTTAGGAATTTTACCGTCCTTTGGTCGAGGTGAGGTAGTAGATCTTGGATTTTGGAGCACAGGATTTTTAACAATCTCAGGATTAAAGGCAATTATACTTCCGTCAGTTACATTAAGTCTATTTCAAATGACTTATATAATCAGATTAGTAAGAGCTGAGATGATGGAAATTTTACAAACAGATTACATTAAGTTCGCGCGCGCGCGTGGGATTAGTGAAAATAGTATAAAATATAAACACGCATTAAAAAATGGATTGATCCCAGTAATTACTATTGCTGGAATTAATATTGGAACATTAATTGCATTTTCTATTATTACTGAAACAGTTTTTCAATGGCCAGGGATGGGATTTTTATTTATTCAAGCAGTTCAATTTGTTGATATTCCAATTATGTCTGCCTATTTAGTATTTATTGCTTTTGTTTTTGTAATGATAAATTTTATTGTAGATATTCTTTACTATTTTATAGATCCAAGAATTAGAGTTAAAGGAGATGTTTCAAGTGGATAAGACTATAAGTACTTGGGAAAGAATTAAAGATAGTGATATTTATCATAGTTTTATAAAGTCTCCCACTGCAATTATATCATCAGTAATTTTATTTATAATTTTCTTTTGTTCTTTTTTTGTAGAATTTATTACCCCTTATAATCCATTTGACCCTTCATCTCTATCACTGATGGAAGCTTTTACTCCACCATCTTGGACTGAGGATGGTCTTGCGAAATTTATTTTAGGAACTGATGGTCAGGGTAGAGATATGTTATCAACAATTCTTTATGGCTCTAGAATTTCTTTAATTGTTGGTTTTTCAGCAATCATATTTAGTTTGATACTTGGTGTTGGGCTAGGATTAACAGCAGGATATTTTGGTGGCAAATATGAAATGGTAGTAATGAGATTAACGGATGTTCAGCTTACGGTGCCAAGTATTTTAATGGCACTTTTAGTTGATGGAATTGCAAGGGGATTAATTACAAGAGAGATGCATGATGAGATGGCAATTTATGTTTTAATCTTTGCAATTGGAATTTCAGAGTGGCCTCAATTTGCAAGAGTTTCAAGAGCAGCAACTTTGGTAGAAAAAAACAAAGATTATGTTTCAGCTTCAACTATAATTGGAGTTTCAAATTTAATTATTATGTTTAAACATATTTTACCAAATATTTTAAGACCAGTATTAGTTATAGGAACTATTGGTCTTGCACTTGCAATCATAGCTGAGTCAACTTTAAGTTTTTTAGGTGTGGGTGTTCCTCCAACAACTCCATCTTTAGGAACACTAATAAGATTAGGAAATGATTTTTTATTTTCTGGTGAATGGTGGATTACTTTTTTTCCAGCAATATTTTTAGTAATTTTAGCTTTCTCAATTAATCTTTTAGGTGATTGGATGAGAGACACATTAAACCCAAGGTTAAAAAAATGAGTTTCTTAAAGATAAAGAATTTGAGCGTAGATTATCCAATGAGAAAGGAAACGGTTTATGCCGCTAAAGATGTAAATATTGAGGTTAATAAAGGTGAAATACTTGGTTTAGTAGGAGAGTCTGGATCAGGCAAAAGTACTGTCGGAAATGCAATTATTAATTTAATTGATGCACCTGGCAAAGTGTCAAGCGGGTCAGTAATGTTAGGTGATTTAAATATTCATGAAGATCCAAAAAATATTGTAAAATATAGAGGTAAAAAAATTGGACTTATATTTCAAGATCCTCAAACCTCTTTAAATCCAATATTAACAATTGGTGAACAATTAATAGAAACGATCCAAACACATCTTGATTTAACAAAAGAAGAAGCAAAAATTAAATCAATCAATTTATTGAAAGAAGTTGGAATTAAGGATGCGGATACAAGATTTAATAATTATCCCCATCAGTTTTCAGGAGGAATGAGACAAAGAGTAGTTATTTCACTTGCATTATGTTGTGAGCCAGAACTTTTAATTGCAGATGAACCTACTACAGCTTTAGATGTTTCAATTCAATCCCAAATTCTTGATTTAATTAAAAGATTAACAAAAGAAAGAAATCTTGCAGTAATTTTAATTACACACGACATGGGAGTAATTGCTGAGACAGTAGATAGGGTAGCTGTGATGAAAAATGGGAATTTAATTGAAATTGGTGAAACAAAAGAAATTTTAACAAAACCAAAAGAAACATATACAAAAAGTTTAATTAGTTCAGTACCCCCAACCAATAAAAAAATTTCAAGATTTGTTATAATTGAAAAAGAAAACAAAAGTAATCAATATAGTAATATTAAAATTTTAAACAGATGGAATAAAAAAGAAATTATAGAACAAGATTTAGTTAAAATTAAGAATCTTAGTAAAAGTTTTGATGATAACTTTTTTACAGAAAGTTCTAAAAATTCAGTAATGGCTGTAGATAATGTTTCATTTGAAATTAAAGAAGGCGAGTCATTTGGTTTAGTTGGTGAAAGTGGAAGTGGAAAATCTACAATTGCTAAAATGATTGTAAATTTATTTAAGCCATCTGCTGGAGATATTTTTTTTGATAATGTTTGTATTACAAAAATTAAGACTAGATCAGAAATGATGAAATTTAGAAAACAAATTCAAATGATTTTTCAAGATCCATATTCTTCTTTAAATGGAAGGTTGAAGGTTAAGGATATAATCTCAGAACCAATTAAACTTCACAATCCCTTGATATCAAGTACTGATTTAAATAATTATATTTATGATTTATTAGAGTCTGTAGAGCTTTCGCAAAAATCTGCAGATCGTTATCCACATGAATTTTCTGGAGGTCAAAGACAAAGAATTTCTATTGCAAGAGCATTAGCCACCCAACCGAGACTTCTTGTGTGTGATGAGCCAACCTCCGCTTTAGATGTTAGTATTCAAGCACAAATTTTAAACTTATTAAAAGATCTTCAAGAACAATTAAATTTAACCATTTTATTTATTAGCCATGATTTACCAGTGGTTAGACAAATGTGTGATAGAATTGGAGTATTAAAAGACGGTAAATTGTGTGAGGTAGCTAAAACAGAGGAACTTTTTTTGAAGCCCAAACACGATTATACAAAAAAACTTTTACACTTAATGCCTAAAATTGAATCTATTTATAATTAGTTTTAGGTGGCCTAAAATGAGCTAATATTAAGAGTAATTTAAGTTATTATTTTGCATTCTCTCTTATAGATTGTATTATACATTTTCAAAAAAATTTTGTTATGAGCGACAAAGATAAAGTATTTATATTTGATACTACTATGCGTGATGGTGAACAATCACCAGGTGCGTCTATGAGTTTAGAGGAGAAAATTCAAATTTCTAGAATTTTTGATGAGCTTGGAATTGATATCATTGAAGCTGGCTTTCCAATAGCATCGCCCGGTGATTTTGAAGCCGTAAAAGCAATAAGTAAAATTGTAAAAAACTCGATTCCTTGTGGATTATCGAGAGCTAGTAAGAAAGATATTGATGCGTGCCATGAAGCGTTAAAAGCAGCTCCAAGATTCAGAATTCATACTTTTATTTCAACAAGTCCATTACATATGAAACATAAGTTGAATAAAACTCCAGAACAAGTTTTGGAAGCTATTAAAGAAAGTGTGACCTATGCAAGAAATTTAACTGATGATGTTGAATGGTCATGTGAAGATGGCACAAGAACTGATATGGATTTTATGTGTAAAATAGTTGAGCTTGCAATAAGCAGTGGTGCTAAAACAATTAATATTCCAGATACAGTTGGTTATACAATTCCATCAGAGTTTACAAAAATTATTTCAACATTAAAAAATAAAGTTCCAAATATTGATAAAGCAATTCTATCTGTTCATTGTCACAATGATCTAGGATTAGCAGTAGCAAATTCTTTGGCTGGTGTTGAGGCAGGGGCTAGACAAGTAGAATGTACAATAAATGGAATCGGTGAGAGAGCGGGCAATGCAGCTCTTGAAGAAATAGTTATGGCTATTAGAACAAGAAATGATCTGATGCCATACTCAACTGGAATAAAAACTGAATTATTAAGCAAAGCTTCAAAAATAGTTTCGAATGCAACCTTCCCAGTTCAATTTAACAAAGCGATTGTTGGAAAAAATGCATTTGCTCATGAGGCGGGTATTCACCAAGATGGAATGCTAAAGAATAGAGAAACTTATGAAATTATGACACCAGAAAGTGTAGGTGTTAAAAAAACATCTTTAGTGATGGGCAAGCATTCTGGAAGACATGCTTTTAAAGAAAAACTTAATGATCTTGGTTATGCTGATGTAACTGATGATGTGATTCAAACTGCTTTTGGAAAATTCAAAGTTTTAGCAGATAAAAAGAAACATGTTTATGACGATGATATAATGGCATTGGTCGATGATAGTCTTATTACTGATAACCAGATAAATGCAATTAATTTAAAATCTTTGAAAGTTTTTGCAGGAACAGGTGAACCTCAAAGAGCAGAAATGACTTTGGATGTTTATGGTGAAGTTAAAAAAACCTCGGAAACGGGTGATGGTCCTGTTGATGCAATATTTAAATGTATAAAAGTTTTGTACCCTCATGACGTAAAATTACAATTGTATCAAGTTCATGCAGTAACAGAGGGAACGGATGCTCAAGCAACAGTAAGTGTTAGAATTGAAGAAAAAGGAAAAACAACAGTTGGGCAGGCAGCAGATACAGACACATTAGTTGCATCTGCCAACGCATATTTAAGCGCATTAAATAAAATGATTATTAAACGAGATAAAACAGCTCCAATGGAGCAAGAAAATGAAAAAGTGAGAGGTATATAAAATGGGACTATTCGATAGAGTTAAAAAAATTTGGAGTCAAGATATGGCAATTGATCTTGGAACTGCTAACACACTAGTTGTTTTAAAAGGTCAAGGGGTAGTTCTAAATGAACCCTCTGTTGTTGCAATAGTTGATCAAAATGGAAAAAAAAATGTATTGGCAGTTGGTGATGAAGCAAAAACAATGCTTGGAAGAACGCCAGGAAATATAAGTGCAATCAGACCTTTAAGAGACGGTGTAATCGCAGATTTTATCGTTACTGAGGAAATGATAAAACATTTTATTAAAAAAGTTCATAAGGGAAGTACATTTGCAAATCCAAGAATTTTAATTTGTGTTCCAACAGGCTCAACACCTGTTGAAAGAAAAGCAATTCAAGATAGTGCACTTGCTGCAGGTGCTAGAAGAGTTCAATTAATTGAAGAACCTATCGCTGCTGCTATTGGTGCGGGACTTCCAATTTCTGAGGCAACAGGTTCTATGGTTGTAGATATAGGTGGTGGAACAAGTGAGATAGCTGTTATGTCTTTAGGTGGGTTGGTTTACTCTAAATCTTTAAGAGTTCGCTGGTGACGCTATGGATACCGCAATTGTTAATTACATGCGAAAAGAATATAATCTTTTAATTGGAGACGGCACCGCTGAAAAAATTAAAAAAGAAATGGGTACTGCATTAGCATCAGGTAAAAATACATACCCAGTTAAAGGTAGAGATCTTAGATCTGGTACACCAAAAGAAGTAAATATTACAGAAGAAGATACTGCAGAAGCATTAAATGACATAATGAAAGAAATGATTAATGCCATTAAACAAGCCTTGGAAAATACACCTCCAGAATTATCTGCTGACTTAGTTGATATGGGATTAACATTAACAGGTGGTGGAGCATTATTGAAAAATATTGATAAAAGGTTTGCAAAAGAAACAGGTTTACCAGTCCATGTTGCGGATGATCCATTATCTTGTGTTGCAGTTGGTACTGGAAAAGCGTTAGATCAAGAAGAAACATTTTCCACTATGTTATCTGAATATTAAGATCTATGGCTTCAAGCAGAGATGATTTTGTAATTGCAATTAGATCTGCTTTTTTAAAAAAAAGTTATCAGCAAAAATTTTCATTACTAACTTATATATTTTTATCCTTTGTTATAATAATATTAGGAAGTTTAAATTTTAAAGCTGTTCAATATATAAAAATAGGTATTAATGAAGTTGTTTATCGCTCATCTTTTATTGCCTCTTCTCCAGAAAATTATTTTAAAGATGTTAAAATTAAAATAGAGGAACATTTTAACTTTTATAATCAGTATAAAAAAAGTGAAATTGAATTAAAAAAATTAAAGGAAAATAAACTATCTAACGATTTTTTAGTTTTAGAAAATAATAAATTAAGAGAACTAATTAACGAAACAGTACAGTCAGAAGATGTGTACGCGAAGGTTTTAGTCGACAAAGACAGTCCTTATTTAAAATCAATTATTTTAAACAAAGGTTCAAAAGATAATGTCAAAATTGGTATGGCAATTGTAGATGGTATCTATTTAGTGGGTAAAATAATTGAAGTAAATTACACCAATTCTAGAGCGTTACTCTTATCTGATTTAAATAGTAAAATTCCAGTTTTATTAGAACCAATAGATATTCATGCTGTGCTCTCTGGAACAGGAAAAAATCATGGTGTCATTGAATACACTAAAGATGAATATAATCAGAAATTAGATGGCAAAGAAATGATTGTTTATACCTCTGGATATGGTGGTTTATTTAAATCAGGCTTACCAGTAGGCAAAATATTCACTGATAATATAAATAAAGAAAATAAAGTAAATTTTTTTTCTGATTTTAGACAATTAGATTATGTAAAAATCGTTTCTTATGACATCGGGAGCGGTAATTAATGTCCTCACTTAATAAATATAATCTCACAAAATCATTATTATTTTATCTTCCTGTATTTTTTTTATTTTTATCTGTATTAAATGAAATTGATTTTAATTACTTAGAAGTAAAATATTTTTCATTAAACATAGCTCATATTTTAATATTTTATTGGACATTGAAAAATCCAAGATATTTAAATTATGGGTCAATATTCCTAGCAGGTTTAGTTAATGATGTAGTAGTTGGTTTACCTGTAGGTATTAGCAGTTTTTGTTATCTGTTAATCTGTGCGGTAACAGCATATTTGAGAAATATTACCATTACACCAAAATTTATAAATGACTGGATATCATTGTTGTTTACCATTTCATTAGTTAACTCTATCCAAATTATAACTTTAGATTTTATATTCTCAATTGAAGTTAACTATTTAAGGTACCTGATAAATTCAGGTTTCACTTTTATTTTTTATCCAATTTTTTTATTTTTATTTAATATTTTAGAAAAAAAAATCACAATTCAGAAAAATGATTAAAAGAAATTTTGGTATAAGAAAATCAGACATTATAAATCGACGAATGTTTATAATTGGTACAGCTAAGTTGATTATTTTTAGTGGATTAATTGCTCGTTTATTTTCATTGCAAATTAATGATAACAAAAAGTATTTAACACTATCTGACAAAAATAGAATTAGAGAGTGGAAACTGCCTCCTACACGAGGAAATATAATTGATTATTTTGGAAATATAATTGCTGGTAATTTAAAAGTATATCAATTGCATATTATTCCTGAACAGGTTGAAAATTTTAATTATCTTCTTTCAAGATTAAAAGTAATTTTAAACTTAAGTTCAAAAAAAATTGAAAAAATAAAAAAAAAAGAAATCAATTGAAGCCATGGGAAAGTTTAATTATTTCAGAAAATTTAAGTTGGGACGAATTTTCAAAAATTAACAATTATTTGTATGAATTGGCAGGAGTAAAACCTGTCATGACTATTTCAAGAGATTATCCGTTTGACGACATTTATACCCATGTATTAGGGTATGTAAGTCAACCTGATGAAGATGATATTTTAGCAAATAAAGTGATTCAAGAAAAATTTGTTCCTGGAATAAAGATTGGAAAGTTGGGATTAGAAAAAACTTTAGAAAATGATTTAATTGGTGTGAATGGCATACAAAGATATGAGGTCAATGCTTATGGTAAAAGAATAAATCATCTTGAGTATCAAAAAGGTAAACCAGGTTCAAAAATAAGGATTACAATCGATACAGAAGTGCAAAAATTATCTGCTAAATTATTAGTCGGTAAAGCTGGCTCAATAAGTGTGATAGATATTTATACAGGTGAAGTAATTGCGATGTATTCATCTCCCTCATACAACCCAAATTCTTTTTTATTTGGCATAAGTCAAGATGAGTGGCAATTGATTAGAAACAACCCATTAAAGCCATTAATTAACAAAACTATTTCGGGACTTTATTCACCAGGCTCAACTATCAAACCAATTGTTGCTTTATCAGCTTTAGAAAATGGAATAATCGACACTAAATTTAAGGTTAACTGTAAAGGTAAAATGGAATTACATGGCCAAACTTTTCACTGCTGGAAAGAAAGAGGGCATGGTTATGTTTCCTTAAAAAATGCTATGAAACAATCATGTGATACCTATTTTTATGAAGTAGCAAGAAAACTTGGTGTAGATAGATTAAAAATTACTGCTGATAAATTTGGTTTAGGAAAAAAAGTTCTAGGAGAATATTTTGAAAATGAAAAAACAGGTCAGTTCCCTGATACAAAATGGAAAATAAATAACCTTGGTAAAGGTTGGGTATTAGGTGAAACTTTAATCACTGGTATCGGTCAAGGATATACTCAAACAACTCCTATTCAACTTTGCTTAATGACAGCTCAAATTGCCAATGGTGGTTATAAAATTAAGCCTAAAATTTTAACTGACGATAATCAACTAACATCTGAACAAGTTAAAAAGGCTATGCAGGATAGTAAACTGAATAACTCTTATGATCCATTATATGATGATCAAAAAAATATTAAGATTATTCAAGAGGCAATGTTTAGTTCAACCAATGAATTAAGAGGAACTTCATACAAGTCGCGAATAGAGGATCCAAAATATCAATTTGCAGGTAAAACTGGAACTGCTCAGGTTAAGTCAATAAGTAAAAGAGAGCGAGAGCTTGATCTTAAAACTTTTCAAATACCATATGAAGAGAGAGATCACGCTTTATATGTTGCTTTTGGTCCATATAAAAATCCAAGATATGCAGTTAGTATTATTGTAGAGCATGGTGGCTCAGGTAGTTCAGCTGCAGCACCAATAGCAAAAGAATTATTTAAATTAATAGTTGATCGTCACGAATTTAGAAAAAAACTACCAGACTACAAAGAGTTTAATATTTAAATGTACCAGTATAAACGATTAAATTCAGATCAAAATTTTTTTCAAAAAATTAAAAATTTAGATTTTATTTTATTGTTTTGTATAATTATCTTATCAGCATTAAGTGTTTTTATAATGTATTCTACTGATGGGGGTGAATTTCTTTACCATACAAAAAGTCATTTAATAAAATTAATAGTTTTTTTTATTTTGATGTTAGTGATTTCATTTTTTAATATTAAGTTTTGGCATCTATGTTCTTATTTTTTATATGGAGCAATCATTTTATTACTTATTTGGGTTTCTCTATATGGAGTAAAAGTATCAGGATCACAAAGATGGATTAATTTATATTTTTTAGTTTTACAACCATCAGAATTAATGAAAATAGGAATTATTTTATGCCTTGCAAAATATTATCATCGTGTGAGCATTGAAAAAGTAAATTCATTCACTAGTATTTCTGTTTCACTGGCTATAATTGTAATACCAATAATGTTTGTATTATCTCAGCCTGATTTAGGAACATCTATATTAATAGTAACTAGTGGGCTAATCGTAATATGGTTGGGTGGTGTAAAAATAAAGTACTTTGTTGTGTCATTTGTAGTTTTTTTGATTTCATTACCATTCATAATTACTTATTTAGAGCCTTATCAAAAACTTAGAATTTTAACTTTTCTAGATCCTGATCGAGATCCATTAGGAGCTGGTTATCAAATTATCCAATCTAAAATTGCGATAGGTTCTGGGGGATTTTCAGGAAAAGGTTTTCTGCAAGGGACCCAAAGTTATTTAGAATTTCTTCCAGAAAAACACACAGACTTTATTTTTACTTTATTTTCAGAGGAGTTTGGTTTCATAGGTTCATTAGGACTTTTATTGCTATACACAATTATTATTCTGAGAATAATCCAAATAGGTGCCATCTCAAAAAATAGTTTTGCAAGACTTTTTTGTTTTGGTTTTGCATTTGCTATTTTTATTTATATTACTGTCAATTTATCAATGGTGCTAGGGCTGCTGCCTATAGTTGGCTCACCACTACCAATAATGTCATATGGGGGATCTTCAATGCTTGCAACAATGATTGGTTTTGGCATCGTAATGAGTGCTAAAGTTCATAGCCAACAAACTATAGCTTAAAAAATTCTAATATAAATAAAGTATAATTTGTCACTACCAAATATTAAAATTTGATTATAAAAAGCATTTGTGAACAAAAATATTAAAGTCGGAATCGTAGGTGCAGGAATACAAGGTGTATCAAATGCTTTGTTTCTACAAAAAAAAGGTTTTAATGTAACTATTTTTGACAGAGACAATCCTGGTACTCAAGCCGCCTCTTATGGAAACGCAGGACATTTTTCACCTTATGCTTCAGTTCCTTTAAATCGCCCAGATGTTTTAGCAGATGTACCTTCAATGTTATTAAGTTCATCAGGACCTTTAGCTTTGAAATGGAATTATGTACCAAAGATGATTCCATGGTTTTTAAAATTCATAATGAATTCTACAACAAAAAATATGATGCACACTGCTAAAAATATGCATCAAATTTTAGATTTAGCATTACCTGCTTATGATGAGCTTTTTGATGAAATTGATTTAGAGGGTTTAGTTGAAAATAAAGGAATTCTATATATTTGGAATGATCAAGATCTTAAAAGCAGAGAATTAGAAATTAAGATTAGAGACGAGCTAGGTGTTGAGCAACAATTAGTTAACAAATCTGAAATTCATGATCTTGAACCACACATTAAACCTTTTTATCATGCAGGTGTTTATTATCCGTATGCAAGACATGCAAGAAATCCAAGAAAGATCCTTTTAAAACTTTTTGATTTATTCTTAAAGAAAGGTGGAAAATTTAATAAGGTAAATATTAAAGATATTAATTTTGATGAAGAAAAACCAGTTTTTAAAACTGAAAATCAAAGTTTTATTTTTGATAAAGTGATAATTGCTTGTGGTGCTTTTTCTAAAAAGTTAACAGATAATTTAGGTGAAAGAATACCTCTAGATACTGAAAGAGGTTATCATGTTCACTTTAAAGGCTGTGATCATTTATTAAGTAGACCAGTTATTTTTTCAAATAGAGGTTTTGGGATTACTCCAATGGAACAGGGTTTAAGAGTAGTCGGAACCGTTGAATTTGGTGGATTAGATAATCCGATATCAAAATCAAGAGTTAAAAACTTAATTGATAATGCCAAATATATGCTTGGAGATTTACCCGAACATGAAGATGAATGGTTGGGATTTAGACCTTCATTACCAGATTTCCTTCCAGTAATGGGTCCATCAAAAAATCATAAAAATGTTTTTTATTGTTTTGGGCACCATCATTTAGGTTGGACATTAGGCCCAATTTCTGGAAAGATTGTTTCTGGAATGATCGCAAACGAAAATACAAATTTAAATTTAGATCCTTATAGTTCATTAAGATTTAGTTAATTTATGCAAAATGTAAGAGCGTACATAATGCTAGTGTGCGCCACACTATTTTGGGCAGGCAATTTCATGGTAGGAAAATTTGCATCTTTAGAAAACATTCCACCAATGTCACTTGTATTCTTTAGATGGTCTCTTGTTTGGTTAATTCTTTTACCTTTTACCTACAAAGAAATAATTAAAAATAAAGTTATAATTATAAATAATTTGCCTTTGTTATTTTTTTTAGCTTTTACAAGTGTTGGATTATTTAATACTTTTACGTATTTATCCTTAGTTCACACCCAAGTAATTAATGCTTCTCTTTTTAATACAGCTATTCCTGCAGCTATAATTTTTTTATGTTTTTTATTCAAAATTGAAAAAACTAACAAATTTCAAATACTTGGATTGATATTATCTGTATTTGGAATTTTATCGATAATTACAAAACTTGATTTAAACGTTTTGTTAACTTTAAATTTTAATAAAGGAGATCTTATAATGATTGGTGGAGTTATTACCTGGGGTTTGTATTCTGCTTTTTTAAAAAATAAAAAATTTACTTTACCACTTTTAACTCTGGTTCATGTTTTATGTACTTTTGGTTTAATATTTATATTTCCACAATTTCTTTATGAGTACTCTCAAGGACTAAGAGTTAGTTTTAACTCGAATCTTTACTACACTTTAATATATCTGGCATTATTCCCAAGTATAGGTTCTTATTATTGTTGGGCAGGAGCAGTTTCAATCATAGGAGCTAATAGAGCGGGTATTTTTTTATCATTAATCCCTTTTTTTAGTACAATAATGGCAATAATTTTTTTTAATGAACAATTTAATTTTTTTCATTTAATTGGATCAATTTTAATTATATTAGGTTTATTTTTATCAAATAAGAAAGTTCAAAATGCTTAAAGTTGCAATATTAGATGACTATCAAGATGTTTCACAAGAATTTGTGGATTTAAAAAAATTATCTGGAAAATATGAGTTTAAAATTTTTAGTGAACCTTTTTTGGATGAGGCTGATGCCATCGAGCAACTAGCTGATTTTGAAGCACTGCTAATTATGCGTGAGCGAACACCAATAACAAAAAATATAATCGATAATCTAAATGATCTTAAATATATCATCACAAGTGGCTCAAGAAATAAAGCGATTGATTTAGAGGCTGCTAAAAAAAGAAAAATTATAGTTTGTGGTACAGAGATTAACTTTAATCCCACATGTGAATTAACTTGGGCTTTAATATTGGGGTTATCAAAAAATCTTAAAACTGAAATTGATAATATGTACCAAGGCTACTGGCAAACAACGATAGGCTTTGAACTTAAAGGAAAAATCATTGGTTTAATTGGCCTTGGAAGAGTGGGTTCACAGGTTGCTAAAATCGCAAAGGCTTTTGGCATGCAAGTAATGGCTTGGAGTGAAAATTTAGATTTAGACAAATGTAAAGAATTAGATGTACTTCCATGTACTAAGGAAGATTTAATTAAAACATCAGATTATATCTCAATTCATGTTCAAGGTGGAGAGCGTTATAAAGATTGCATAACAATTAAAGAATTTGATCAAATGAAAAAAACAGCTTTTTTAATTAATACTTCTAGAGGTTCAATTGTAAACGAAGATGATTTAATAATTGCTTTATCAACCAATGTTATTCTTGGTGCAGGATTAGATGTTTATGAAAAAGAACCTTTGCCAGAAGGAAATAAATTAAGATTTTTGTCAAATGCGTTACTCACACCACACATTGGTTATGTAACTGCTGAAAATTATAGTATTTTTTATACTCAGATGATTGAAGATCTTGAGGCTTGTGTTGAAGGGAAACCTTTAAGAGTTATAGAATAAATAATGACAAAAAAAATTAATCCTAACCTTACTGCAGAACAACAATTAGTTTTATTTGAAGAGGGAACTGAACTGGCAGGCACAAGTGAACTTAATCATGAGAAAAGAGAAGGAAGTTTTCATTGTGCTAATTGTGGAGAAAAGTTATTTGACTCAAACACAAAATATGAAAGTGGATCTGGTTGGCCTTCATTTTATCAGTCATTACCTGATGTATTTGAAACTAAAACTGATCATCATTTAGGTTACGCTAGAACTGAATACCACTGTAAAAAATGTGGTGGACATCATGGACATATATTTGAAGACGGACCAGAGCCAACTGGAAAAAGATACTGTAACAATGGTGTTTGTTTGGTTTTTAAGCCAAAATAACCCAATTTTATTTAAATAAAATTATTTTTTATTTTAAAAGATCTTGTAGCTTGTTCTCTTTTTCTAAAGTTCTAACATCATCGTAGCCACCCATATGTTGATCATCAAAGAAAATTTGAGGAATAGTCCTTTTACCATTAGCTTTTGTAATCATCTCATCCATGGCACCATCAACTGTTGCAATGTTAATTTCTTTATATTCAACGTTATTTCTAGTTAATAATTTCTTAGCAGCTTCACAGTAATTACAAAGTGGCCCTGTATAAATGGTAACTGATTTCATCTCTTATAAATAATCATTCTTTTTAATTTTACTAGTAATTTCTTTTCTAGAGTATTCAAATTTTTTCCTATGTTTTATACTTTTTTGATTAACTCTTTTTCTCCATAATCTAAAGGAGGTAGGTTTCACTGATCTTCGCATAATCTTAATAACCTCAGATTCTGTCTTACCAGTCTTTTTTTCTATTTCTTCAAAAGTGATCCTATCTGCCCAGGCAGCCCAAACGATCCAATCTGGATCATCCACTTTTGGCTCTGGATTTTTAACTCTAGTTATGGGGGTGTGACCTTTTTTTTTCATAAATCCTTTATATTTGAAAAAAATGATTAATGCATTTTTTTTAGGGTATGATATTATGATTTTGATAGTCCATCTTAGCCATCTTTAGCTCCCGGTTTTTTTGGACTATCTATCCTTAAAATGTTTCCCTTAAATTATTTCCTATTTTTACAAATAATCCTGTTTTTATTTATTACACCTGGTACCCCTCGAATTGTAATCATTTCATACTCAATGAATTATGGAGTTCAAAAATGTATTTGGACTGCACTGGGAGATATTACGGCAAATTTTATACAAGCTACTTTAGTTATTTTTGTAATTGGATCTTTTTTTGTCGATAATCCAAATTTTTTAAATATTTTTAAATGGGTTGGAGTAACTTATATTTTATATCTTGCTTATGATCTTTATAAATCAAAACCTAAAGATGTAAGTTCAGATAACATTTCATCAAAAAGTTTATTTTCTTTTTTTAGAGATGGTTTTTTAGTTGCAGGAACAAGTCCAAAGGCATGGATGTTCTTTCCATTAATATTTCCACAGTTCATTGATTTTAATTCAAACTATGTTGTTCAATTCTTTATTTTAATTACAACGTATGTTGTTTTAGATTTTTTATCTTTGATTGCTTATGCAGTGCTTGCTAGAAAATTAATTGTTTGGATAAAAGCTAATCCTAAGGTTATTAATACAATTTCAGCGTGCGTTTTAGTTATTATTGCGATTATCATTGCTTTTATTCAAAAGTATTAAGTTGCAAGGTGTGTATTAGTTATAATAGCTATGCATAATACTATCTTGTTAATTGATCATTTTAAGGCTTTAATTAGTTTTTAAATTTAAAAACTAGAAAAGGAAAATAAAATGAAAATTAGAAACATAATTATTACATTAGTTTCTGCAATTGCACTTTTAATTTCAGCTTCAACTGTATCTTTCGCGAAGGTTGTTGGAGATAAAATTATTTTAGGTGCAGCTGTTTCATTAACTGGAAAATATTCATCAAATGGTGTTCATACTCAAAACGGCTATAATTTGGCTGTTGAGAGAATTAATAGCATGGGTGGTGTTAAAGTTGGTGGAAAAAATTACAAGTTTGAAATCATTTATTACGATGATGAGTCAAACTCTGGTAGAGCAGCTCAACTTGCAGAAAGATTAATCAAACAAGATGGTGTTCAGTTCATGCTTGGGCCATACAGCTCAGGACTTACTAAAGCTATGGCGCCTGTAACTGAAAAATATGGAATACCAATGGTAGAAGCTAACGGTGCATCTAGATCGTTATTTACTAAAGGTTATAAATATTTATTTGCAGTGCTTGCACCAGCAAATTTATATCTTGATGTGGCTATTACAACTGCTGTTGAATTAAATGGTGGAAAACCAGTTAAGATTGCAATGGCATTTGAACAAGATGCTTTCTCACAAGACGTGAGACTAGGTATTGTTGATGCTGCAAAGAGAACTGGTTCTAAAATCATTATTGATGACAAATTACCTAAAGAGCTAAATGATATGGCTGCTACTTTATCTAAAGTAAAAGCTACTAAGCCAGATGTATTAGTTGTATCAGGTCACACAAAAGGTGCATTAACTGCAATCAGACAAATATCTGAAATGAAAGTTGATGTTCCAATGTTAGCAATGACCCACTGTGATGCTGCTAAATTATCTAAACAACATGGTAAAGCTTCTGAGTACGCACTTTGTGCTTCTCAATGGCATAAATCATTATCATACAAAGATAAGTATTTTGGTGGTGGTATGAAATATGCTGGAGACTTTAATTCTAAGTTTGGATATGAGCCTCCTTACCAAGCTGCTGAATCTTCAGCTGCTTTATTAGTTTACAAAGATGCGTTCGAAAGAGCAAATTCATTTGATACTAAAAAAGTTAGAGATGCTTTAGCTGCAACTGACATGCAAACTTTTTATGGAAATATAAAATTTGCAGAAGGTGGTCAGAACATTTCTAAACCAATGGTTCTTTTCCAAGTAATCTGTGATGATGGTGGAAAATGTGAAAATAAAGTTGTTGCACCACTTAAATGGGCTTCAGCTGAGTTAGTTCACCCAATACCATCTTGGTCTAAAAGATAATATCTAATATGAAAATGCTCCCTAGTAATAGGGGGCATTTTTGAATAAACACTTAAAGAATTTATGGATTTTCTAATTTTCCAAGTACCAATGTTAATGGTTCAAGCGTCAATGGACGGAATACTATTAGGTATTTTATTTGCATTAATTGCTTATGGAATGGCATTGCAATGGGGAGTAATGAATATAATTAACATTGCTCAAGGGGAATTAGTAATCATGGGTGGTTACATCGCTTACTTTATGTATTTGTCAGGAATACACCCAGCCTTTGGAATTATTGTGTCACCAATTATTATGTATTGTGTTGGTTGGGGAATGTACAAACTTGTTATTAACAAAGTAGTAGATAAAGATTTATTTACATCAATACTTGCAACATTTGGAATAAGTATTCTGGCACAACAGTTAATGAACTTTGCATTTGGTGCAGATGTTGTGGTTGCTCAGTCAAATTTTGGAACAACCATGTTGTTTGATAATATGGTTACAATTCCTAATGCTAAAATATTTTCAGGTGCAGTTTGCGTAATATCAGCAATTATTCTTGTTGTTTATATGAGAAAATCTAAATTAGGCCGTGCAATTAGAGCAACAGCACAAAATGCAAGAGCAGCAAAGATTTTAGGTGTTGATACTGAAAAAGTTTATGCAGCAACTTTTGGAATTAACGCAGCTTTATGTGGAATAGCGGGTGCGTGTATAGCAATTACATTTACGCTTCATCCTTATACGGGATTACCTTATACCGTCAGATCTTTTATGATTGTAATTATTGCTGGATTAGGAAATTTACCAGCAGTAGCAATATCTGGAATGGGACTAGGAGTATTTGAAGAGTGGGCAGATTACCTACTTGGAACAGAATTTAGAATAGCAGCAGTATTTTCGTTATTAGTAATCATACTGGTTTATAGAAGATTTAAATTATCAAGAAAAAGAGAGTATTTAAAATGATGAATAAAAATACTCTTTTATATCTGGGACTATTAATTTTTGGATTAATTGGAGCATTTATTTTTCCCGCTTATAAGCTTCAGTTATCATTTCTTTATATTCTAATCGTACTAGCAATGACGTGGGATGTTCAAGGTGGTCAAATGGGATATAACACATTTGGCAATATACTATTCTTTGGTATTGGAATGTATGTTGCATCCAGTACACAAATAGCAATGTTTTTCTCATTAGCTGAATGGACAGACGCTGGTGGAGAAAAAACTTTTGTTCACACAATTCCACAATTCTTTCAAGGTTTTGGTGTGGGTATAATTTTATCAGGAATAATCCCAATGATTATAGCTGGAGTTATAGGTTATGGAATTTTAGGTTTAAGAGGTCACTATTTTGCTATTTGCACTTTAGCATTAGGAATTGCTGCTGGAGAAATAGCTGGGGGAATAGAAATCATTGGAGCTGGTCAAGGTATGACTGTTCCTGTTTGGCCAAAAGGATTTGGTTCTAACGAGTCTTCATCACAATTTTTATATTACTTAAGTTTTGCTTTAGTGGTTGTAACTTTTATTACTTTAAAGTGGGCATACAGTACAAGGTTTGGATTAGTTCTAAATGCAATAAGAGATAATGAAGACAAAGCAGAAGCAATGGGAATTCATACAATGAGATATAAAATTATTGGTTGGATGGTCTCAGCATTTTTTGTTGGAATAGCTGGTGGACTAATGGGTCATATCAATGGTTACATTGAGCCGACAGAAATAGCATTTGCTGGACCAACTTTTGGAGTGTTCATGGTATTAATGGCAATACTTGGTGGAAAAGGAACTTTATGGGGACCACTTGTTGGCGCAACTGTTTTTCATTTATTTAAAGAAGGTTTTTGGACATACTTTTTGGGTTGGCAGTATGTTGCTTTAGGAGTTTTAATTGTAGTAATCGTTGTTTACTTTCCTGAGGGAATAATGGGATGGTTAAGAGAAAAATACCCAGAAAAATTTGGTGAAACAATTGATGAAGCAGATCGAAAGGCGCAGGTAGAATTAAAATAATGTCTATATTGGATGTAACAGGAGTTAGTAAATCTTTTGGTGGTGTAAAAGCTAACGTTGACATTTCAATGTCCGTTGAACAAGGATCAATTGTTGGATTAATTGGACCAAATGGATCAGGAAAAACAACATTATTTAATTCTATTGTTGGAACCTATCCAATTGACAAGGGTTCAATTAAATTTGATGGAACAGAAGTTTCTGAATTACCTGTACCAGTTGTTGCAAAATTAGGATTGTTAAGAACTTTTCAACAAACAAGAATCTATGGAAAATTAAACTGTATTGAAAATATGTTAATTAGCCATAAGCCTGAAAATGATGGAATTCTTACTGTATTTCAAAAAATACCATCTGATTTAACTGATAAAGCTGAAACTTTATTGAAATTTGTTGGTCTTCACCAAAAAAGAAAGCTTAGAGCAGGAGACCTTTCTTTTGGTCAGCAAAAATTATTAGAACTTGCTATGGCATTAATGAATGAGCCTAAAATGCTTTTATTAGATGAGCCAACAGCAGGAATTAATCCAACATTAATAAATGGAATTATTGATCGTTTGATCAAAGTAAATAAAGAATATGGAATTACTTTATTGGTTATTGAACACAATATGAAAGTGATTATGAATTTAGCTCAAAAAGTTTTCTGTTTAGCCCATGGTCAAATGTTAGCTGATGGAACACCTGAAGAGATTAGAAATGATAAGCGTGTGTTAGATGCTTACTTGGGGGCCCAATAATGTCTAATCAATATGATGTATTAGGAAAAGCACCAGGTGTAGAGGAGTTACAAAAATTATCTCCTGATAATAATCATGTAACTATTAATAAGCTATCTGCTGGTTATGGAAAAATGGAAATTCTTCATGATTTTGATTTACGAGTTAGTAAAGCTCAATCTTTATGTTTGATTGGACCAAATGGTGCGGGAAAATCTACAATCCTTCATTCAATTTATGGTTTTACAAATATTTTTTCAGGACAAATAGAAATTGATGGAAAAGAAATTACAAACTTAACTCCAGCAGAAAAATTAAAGTCATGTGGTATCGCCTATATCTTGCAAGACAATTCTGTTTTTCCAGACATGACAGTGGAAGAGAATTTATTGATGGGTGGTTATATAAAAGAAAATACAGATGAATCTTATCAAGAAGCAGAAAGAATTTTTGAAAAATATGAACGATTAAGAAACAGAAGAAACCAACCAGCAAAAGTTTTATCTGGTGGTGAAAGAAGATTACTGGAAATTTCAAGAGCACTCGTAATGAAACCATCTGTTTTATTAGTTGATGAGCCTTCAATTGGACTGGAGCCAAGATATATTGATATGGTTTTTGAAATTTTAAGAGACCTGCAGATAACAGAAAAAAAAACAATCATATTAGTGGAACAAAATGCTAAAAAGGGATTAGAGTTTGCTGACATTGGATACGTTTTAGTATCAGGGCAAACTGCTATTGCTGGCAAAGGGGATGACTTGTTAAATAATCCTGATGTCGGTAGATTATTCCTTGGAGGCTAATGATTAATAAAGATTTTTTCTTTAGAGGCTTTAAATCTATTATAAAACCCGACAGTCCAGCACTTGCACTTGGTTGCTGCTTCATAGCAATTGGAGCTTTACTTAAAAATTTAGGGTTTAATATTCAAGAAAGTATTTTTTCAACCATGTTGACTTATGCTTTACCTGGATCACTAGTTATGGCTGAGTCATTATTAGTTGGTGCTTCGTTATTAAATATTTTTCTAGCTGTTTGGTTTGTTAATGCTCGATTATATCCAATGGCTGTTTCTTTATTTCCATTAATGATGCACAAAAGTCAACCAAAGTGGAAGTATTACTTCTCATGTCATTTCATTGCAGTGTCAGCATGGCTAATAATGAAAAGTAATTATAAAGACATTGAAAAAAAACACAGAATAGACTTTTGGATTGGAATTGGCTGTGCAACATGGACTACCGCTGTAGTAGGTACATTTATTGGATTTTTTGCATCAGATTATTTGGATAAAAATATGATGATGGGTTTAGCGATTTTAAATCCAATTTATTTTTTATGTATGATGGTAGGTGCAATGAGAACTATCCAAATAGGTGCGTCAGTAATATTAGGTTTGCTTTTGGGGCCAATATTTTATTTTTTATCTCCAGAATGGTCAATTTTACTTGGTGGTGTTATTGGTGGAACCATTGCTTATTTTGTAGGAGAACTTAATGTCAACTAGTGTAGTTCTTGCAATCTTAGTCACTTCACTTGCAACTTTTTCTTCAAGATTGCTAGGTGTGATTTCATCAGAAGGAATAAAAGAAACTTCGAAATTATTTAGATGGTTTAATTGTTTGGCCTATTCAACTTTAGCAGCCTTGATAGCTAGAACAATTATTTTTCCTGTAGGAGTATTATCTGATGCAAGTTATTTAAGTAGAGCAACAGTGGTATTGTTTTGCTTATTTATTTTTTTTATATCTAAAAGAAATTTTGTTTATCCGACTGTAATTTCTGCTATCATGATGACATTATTAAGCGAGCACTTATAATGGAAAAAATTTCTGGTTTAACAATTTCAGAACATACTAATTCAAAAAGAATAATTAATATTGATCTTGAAAATGAAATTATTGAAAAACTAATATTCCCTTTCAATAAATTTGATTTAACAGCGTTAGAACTTAGACCCTTTACGCGATTCACTATTGCAAAAAGCTTAGATGATTTAACAAATAATAAGTTAAGCAAATTAATGAACTCCATCATTAGAGATAGATCTACAGGTTGCTTTGTAATTGGTCCTAAAAATATTACAGCAAAAATTAATGATAAATTTTTAGTTAAGCTATCTACTGCTATTGCACACTTAATAGGAGTACCCAATCATGACTCGATGGCTGGTAAGTATTATGCGAGATTTGTTGTGAAACATGAAGATAAAAGTGACTCGTATTTAAGAAAAGCATACAGAAATATGGATCTACACACAGATGGAACTTATGTTAAAGAGGTTACTGATTGGCTGTTAATGTCCAAAATTGATGAACAAAATGTAGAAGGTGGAGAGACTGCAATGTTACACCTCGATGATTGGGAACATTGTGATGATTTATACAATGATCCTGTTGGAAAACAGAATTTCGTTTGGGGCTCACCTAAAAGTAAAAATGTAGATTACAAAGTAGAACATCCAGTTTTTTCATCAGATGAAAATGGCAAACCTAATATTTCTTATATAGATCAGTTTCCAGAGCCCAAGAATATGGAACAAGGTAATTTTTTACAAAGATTATCAGATGCTTTAGAAGAAAGTAAAAATAAAACTATAACTAAATTACCAGTCGGATCTTCAATAATTGCTAACAATTACTTTTGGTTACACGGAAGAAAACCTTTTAAAGAAAACGAAGAATTAAGTAGAGAATTATTAAGAATTAGAGGCTCTTTTTTTATTAATTAATTCAATATAATCAATATAAAGTATTCAAATTTATGAATTTAGGATTTATAGGCACAGGCAAAATATCATCTTCAGTAATTACTGGTATTTGCACATCTAAAATTTCATTTAATAAAATTATAATCTCTGCAAGAAATAAAAAGATCGCCAGAAGTTTAAAACAAAAATTTAAAAAAATAATTATCGCTAAAGATAATCAGCAAATAGTTGATAAATGTGATTGGGTATTTTTAGCTGTTACACCTATTGTTGGTGAGAAAATAATTAAAGATCTAAAATTTAAATCAAAACAAACAATAGTAAGTTTTATTTCTACAATTACTTTGTCTCAATTAAAAAAAGCAATAAAAGTTAAAGCCAAGATTGTAAGAGCCATACCATTGCCACCAATATCATTAAAAAAAGGGCCAGTCCCGATATGTCCTCCTGATAAAAAAGTAAAAGCTTTCTTTGATAAAATTGGAACTACTGTTGAAATTAAAAATGAAAAATCATCTATTAACTTTTGGTCTACCTCAGGAATGATGGCACCTTTTTATCAACTATTAAATAGTATGACTAATTGGTTAGTTAAAAGAGGAGTCAAAAGAAATAATGCTCAAAAATATATAACATCATTATTCTTAGCATTATCAGAAGATGCAGTTGTAAATTCAAAAAAAGATTTAAAGTATTTAGTAAAAGAGTCACAAACCCCAAAAGGTCTTAATGAACAAGGTGTTAAAGAACTTTCTAAAGCTGGATTTTTCAAGTCATTAGACAAAACATTGAATAGTATTCATAAAAGACTTAGCAAATAAAAATGTCAGAAAATATTTTAGAAATTAATAATCTATCTAAATACTTTGGGGGTTTAGCAGCTGTGTCTGATTGTTCTTTAAAAGTTAAGAAAGGAACAATAACAGGAATTATTGGCCCAAATGGATCTGGTAAAACCACATTATTCAACTTAATTGCAGGTAATTTAAAATCATCAAGTGGCTCAGTTACTTTTGATCAGGAAAATATTACAGATGTTCCGTCATATGAATTATTTTCAAAAGGATTACTTAGAACTTTTCAAATTGCTCATGAGTTTTCAAATTTATCTGTATTAGAAAATTTAATGATGGTTCCAGGAAATCAATCTGGAGAAAAATTAATGACTGCATTATTAAAACCAAAACTAGTTGAAGAGGAAGAAACATTAGTTAAAGAAAAAGCTAAAGAAGTTGTAGATTTTTTAAACTTAGGTCATTTAACAAACGAACTTGCTGGAAATTTATCAGGAGGTCAAAAAAAACTGTTAGAACTAGGTAGAACCATGATGGTAGATGCCAAATTAGTTTTACTTGATGAGGTGGGGGCTGGTGTTAATAGAACTTTACTTAAAGATCTTGGAACAGCTATTGAAAAGCTTAATAAAGAGAAGGGTTATACATTTTGCATGATTGAACATGATATGGATTTTATTGGTAGATTGTGTGATCCTGTAATAGTCATGGCAGAAGGTTCAGTTTTATTTGAGGGAAAAGTTGAAGATGCTAAAAAAGATGAAAAAGTAATAGAAAGTTACCTTGGTAGAGGCTCAAAACTTAAGGATCAAAATTAATGGCATATTTTGAAGGAAATGAAATGACAGGCGGATATGGCAATGGGCCAGATATTATTAATTCTTGTACCGTGAATGTGAACCAAGGAGAGATTGTTTCAATTCTTGGGCCAAATGGGGCTGGCAAATCAACAGCCATGAAAGCTATGCTTGGTTTGCTTAATTTAAAATCTGGATCAGTAATTATAGATGGCAAAGATATTTCAAAATTATCCCCTCAAGACAGAGTAAAAAAAGGAATTTCATTTGTGCCTCAAACTAAAAATGTTTTTGCAGGAATGACTGTTGAAGAAAATTTAGAAATGGGTGCTTTTTTAGTTAATGATGAAATCAAAGATACTATAGATGAAATTTATAATTTATTTCCTATTCTTAAAGAAAAAAGAAATCAATTAGTTGGAGAATTATCTGGTGGACAGAGACAACAAGTGGCTCTTGGTCGTGCATTAATGATCAAGCCAACAGTTTTAATGTTGGATGAACCAACAGCAGGCGTTTCGCCAATTGTAATGGATGAGTTATTTGACCATATAGTAAAAGTTAAAAGAACTAATGTTGCAATATTAATGGTAGAGCAAAATGCTAAACAAGCTTTAAATATTTCAGACAGAGGCTATGTCTTAGTAACTGGAGAAAATCGTTATTCAGGAACTGGTCAAGAATTATTAAATGACCCAAGAGTAAGAAGCTCTTTTCTAGGTGGATAATATGGATATTCTGAATTCAATTATACTTTTATTAAATTATATATTTATTCCTGCGCTATCTTATGGTTCTCAATTAGCACTTGGTGCAATTTTTGTTACATTAATTTATGGAATTTTAAGATTTGCTAACTTTGCAACAGGAGACATGATGTCATTTGGAACAATGGTTACAATTTTATTTACGTGGTATCTGCAATCACTAGGTTTTTCATTGGGAGTTTTGCCAACAGCACTAGTAGCAATTCCATTTGCTATAATGTTTATGATTGCCTACATGCTTTTCATTGATAAGTTTGTTTTCAGATATTACAGGGTAAACAAAAGTCCTCCAGTTCAACTCGCTATGGTAAGTATTGGTGTTATGTTTGTAACTCAAGCAGTTGTAAGAATTATTATTGGACCAGCAGACCAAAGGTTTTTTGATGGACAAAAATTTATTATCAAAGCAGGAGAATTTAAAGAAATAACTGGTCTTAATGAGGGCTTGGCCATTAAGTCTACTCAAGTACTAACTATATTTGTAACTATTGTTTTAGTTTCATTATTATTTTGGTTTTTAAATAAAACGAAAACTGGAAAAAGCATGAAAGCTTATTCTGATAATGAAGATCTGGCATTGCTTTCTGGAATTGATCCAAAAAGAATTGTTATGATTACCTGGATAATTGCTGGTATTTTAGCAACAATTGGAGGAGTTTTATATGGTTTAGATAAAAGTTTTAAGCCATTTACCTACTTTAATAACATGCTTCCAATATTTGCTGCTGCAATAGTGGGGGGAATAGGAAACCCATTTGGGGCATTTTTAGGGGGTTATGTTATTGCTTTTTCAGAAATATTTTTAACTTATGCTTATAAAAAATTCTTTATGTATATTTTACCTGAGAGTATGGAGCCTGAGAGTTTGGTTCAGCTTTTATCGACAGATTATAAATTTGCAGTTTCGTTCTCAATATTAGTCATAGTACTGCTCTATCGACCCTCGGGAATATTTAAAGGGAAAGTCTTGTGAGAAAAAATTTAAATGTAATTGCTGCTTACAGCATCATGATGGGCTTGATAATTCTAGTTGGAATTTTTCAATCATGGAACATAGCTTTATCAATATTTAATATGTGCTTAATTTCAGCAGTGATGACAATGGGTGCCAATATTCAATGGGGTTATGCTGGATTAATTAACTTTGGAATTATGGGATATACTGCCCTAGGTGGACTAGCAGCAGTTTTAATATCTGTAGATCCTGTTCAAGAAGCATGGCGTGCAGGAGGTTTCGATATATTAATGTGCCTATGGTTAATTATAGTAATGGTATTAGCTATTCGATTTATTTTAAAAAATTTTGAAAAATCTAAATTAAGAACTTATGGAATTGCTGGAATTATAGTTGCTGGAATTGTAATTATCAGAATTACTGCTGAACCAGGAATTGAAGCTATTGAAGCAGTTAACCCTGCTAAAACAGGATTTCTTGGAGGTTTTGGATTACCAATTATCTTTTCATGGATCGTTGGAGCTTTCTTTGCAGCGGGTTTAGCTTTTATAGTTGGAAAAGTTGCCTTAGGTTTAAGAGCTGACTATTTAGCAATTGCAACATTGCTTATTTCTGAAATTGTTATTGCAATAATTAAACATGAAGACTGGTTAACAAGAGGTGTTAAAAATGTAATTGGCCTTAAAAGACCAGCGCCATACGAAGTGGATCTTCAAACAACTGATTGGTTTATTAATTTAGTTGAAAAATTTAATTCTGGAAAATTAGCTTTAATTTCTAATATAGCAGATCGACAGGCTGCACTTAATCAACTTGTTATAGAAGGATCATCAGTATTTGTTAAACTTTGTTATTCTGGACTATTTTTAGTTGTTGTGATTGTCCTTTTAATTTTAACTCAAAAAGCTCTTTACTCTCCTTGGGGTAGAATGATGAGAGCAATTAGAGACAATGAGGAAGCTGCAAATGCAATGGGAAAAAATGTTGTTAAACAACATTTGTTAATTTTCATTTTAGGTTCGGCAATTGTTGGAATAGCTGGAGCCATGTTAGTTACTCAAGATGGATTATTCACACCAGGAAGTTATAGACCCATGAGGTATACTTTTCTTATTTGGGTTATGGTTATAGTTGGCGGTAGTGGTAACAACTTTGGAGCAATATTAGGTGGATTTGCAGTATGGTTTTTATGGATAGAAGCTGCACCAATTGCATTATTTTTAATCAATTTATTCACTTCTGGAATGGCAGATACACACGTTTTAAAAATTCATTTAATAGAAAGTGTTCCTTATTTTAGATATTTAATGATGGGTCTTGGTTTGTTGTTGATAATGAGATATCGACCTAAAGGTATACTTCCAGAGAAAATAGAAATAAAATAACTAATAAATGAAATATATTATATTAGGTGCCGCAATAGCTTGGGCTATGTATATAGCAGACAAGTATATGTTTTAATTAATAAAGTTAAGACCAATATTTTAACAAAGCTCTAAATCAAAATGATTTTATTAGATTATCTAAACTTCAGTCTATTTGAACTTTTTCTAATAAGTTTGATTATACTAGTTGCATCTATAATTAGAGGGTTTAATGGTTTTGGGTTTTCGGCTACTTCTGTTTCAGGACTGGCGTTTATCTTGCCAGCTATAGAAATTGTTCCAATTATTCTGATACTTGAAGTGGCAATTAGTATTTTTATGATTCCTTATATTTGGAATAAGATTAATTGGAAATTTGTGTTTCAAATTTTAATAGGTATTGTTATTGGCTCACCAATTGGACTTTATCTTTTAAAAATTTTTTCCCAAAATTTAACTCACTTATTAATTTGTATTATTATAATATTTTTTTCAATTCTTTTAATGAAAGGTTATTCAAATAAAAAAATTGATAATAATTTTATAAAGATTTTAACTGGGGTTATTTCTGGTGCATTGAATGGATTATCAACATTGGGTGGTTTGCCAGTAGCTTTATTTTTACTCATCACAAGTATGCAACCAATTTTTATAAGGGGTTCTTTAGCAGCATTATTTTTTATAACTGATACTTATGCATTTTTTTTAAGTTATTTTGGAGGAATTGTTGAAATGACTACTTTGTATAGATCTATTCCACTTATAGTTATTTTACCTTTAGGTGTTTTTATTGGTAATAAATTTTTTGTTAAAAGTAGAGAAGAAACTTACAGAAAAGTAGTTTTTTATTTTTTGATAACCATCTCAGTAATTGGTATTTTTAGAATATTGTATAATTTTTAAATAAAAAAAAACCCCCAGCAATTTTCAATGCTGAGGGCTTTAAAATTAAGATATTAATTATCTTTGTTTTTTAGTTTTGAATTTTCCGCCTTTAATTTCTTGCTCTAAGAAAGAACCTTCAGCTTCACCAACATTAGTAAAAGTTACTCCAGTTGCACCTTCGTAATTTATCTTTTTACCTTTTGCTAATAAATCTAGTCCTTTTTTAAGCTCACCTGGATAAATTTTTGTTCCAGGAGCGTTAGCAACACCCATTACATTTTTTGCAATTGATGCTCTGTCAGCAGAGTTACCTGCTTGCATTGCTAAAACTATTAATGCAGCTGCGTCGTATGACTCACCTGTGTATGGACCAGAAGAATCAATGCCACCAGCTTTTGCTACTTCAGCAAATACTCCAGCACCTTTTCCAGTTGATCCAGGCATAGTTCCAAAAGATTTATTTAAACCTTTTCCAAATGCATCAACAAGTGATTGCCCAATCATACCATCTGATAAAACAAAAGTATCAAAAGCACCTGAGTTTAATGCAGCTTGAATCATACCTTTTCCACCTTGGTCAAGGTAACCGATTACAGCCATAGCATCACCACCCGCAGAAGCTAATGTTGCAACTTCAGATGAGTAGTCAGCTTTACCATCTTCGTGAGCAGTAACAGCTGTAACTTTAATACCATGAGCTTCAGCAGCAGCTTTATAAACATCTGCCAAACCTTTTCCATAGTCATTATTAGTATAAGTAATAGCTACACTTTTAACTTTTCTATCATTTGTTACGTCAGCTAAAATTTGTCCACCTCTAGCATCAGAAGGAGCTGTTCTAAAAAAGAACCCATTGTCATCTAGAGTTGTTAATCCTGGTGAAGTTGCAGAAGGTGAAATCATTACTACACCATTTGGTACAGCAACATTTGATGCAATCGCACCCGTTACACCTGAACAGTCAGCTCCCATAATTGCTGCTACACCTTGTGAGATAACACCTTCAGCTGCTGCCGTTGCTGCTGCTGAGTCAACACAAGTTGAGTCTGCTCTTACTACTTCAATTTTTTTTCCACCTAATAGTGAACCTGAGTCAGAAGCTTCTTTAAAAGCAAGCTCTGCAGATCCAGCCATAGCTGGTGTTAGCGATTCAATAGGACCCGTAAATCCTAAAATAATCCCCATCTTGATCGCATGTCCGTCTGCCATTACATTTGTTCCAAAACTTGAAACAAGCATAAATGCAGCAATAAATAGTTTTTTCATTATCTTCCTCTTTAATTGTTAACAATTTATAAAAACGTAATTAAATTACGATTATTCTTATTTTACAATGGTTAAATTATCTCGTTTTATGAAGTAAAAATACAGAAGTTAAGACAATTATGCTTCCAATAAGAAAAAGAAGCGTAGGCACTTCACCAAAAATTAAGAAAGATAACCCAATGCCAAAGATTGGGAATAATGAATATGAAGGAAAAATTTGTCCAACAGTATAAAATTTATATAGATAAAACATTAATAGGTGTGCGCCCAAAGAAACAATAACAGCCTGATAAAATATAAAAACCCAAGTGTTAATATTTATTGATTTAATATTAGAGATTGTATGACCTTCAATAAAGTAAGATAAGATCATTAATATAACAAAACCAAATAAACCAGTAAACGCATTGGTTAAGCTGATATCTAGATTCTTTAATTGTCTAGAATAAACTTGGGCCAAACCAAAAAACAATGCCATTAAGCCTGCATAAAATAAACCTATAAAATTGTTAGCTAACTCAGGGTCAAAGAATATTATTAATATTCCAAAAAAAGCACAAAAAATTAAAATCCACTTTTTAGAACTGATATTTTCACCCAGCATTACTCCACTTAACAACACCCCAAAAGGTATAGCTAATTGTGAGCCAACAATTACAGGTGAAATAATTGATGAATGATAAAGGGATAAAGTCATAAACACATAAACCATTACTCCCATTGAAATTGAAAAAGCAATCAATGATGTGAGATATTTTCTTTCTGGTATTTTAAATCGCCAGTATGGAATTAATATAATTAATACAATTCCCATTCTTAGTGAAGCCATAAGGATAGGGGGGACGGAATTGTTTAATGCTAATTTTGTAACTGGAAATGCACTTCCGTAAGCAATTGCAATAAATAGTAAAATGAGTAAATGCTTTAAAGGCAATCTATTATCCCATTGTAAATGGGTCATCCATAGGATCTTCAGATGAATTAAACCAAGTAGTTTTTATTCGTGTATATTCTTTAATAGACTCTATACCAGCCTCCTTGCCGTAACCACTATCTTTAATTCCTCCAAATGGTGCTGATGGTGATATCAATCTGTATGTATTTACAAATACTATCCCAGCTCTAACAGCTTTTGATACTCTCATAGCTCTGCCTAGATTAGTAGTATAAATTCCTGAAGACAAACCATACTGGTTATCATTCATTTGATTTATTGCTTCTTCTTCATTTTCAAATTTCATTACTGATAAAACAGGACCAAATAATTCATTTTCTGCTGTAGGTAAATTATGGTTTTCACATTCAATTATAGTTGCAGGAAAATAATATCCTTCATTTGAAATTGATGATCTTTTTCCTCCACATCTAATCTTTCCACCTTGTTCAACTGTAGCTTTGATATTTTTTTCAATATTTTCTAATTGTTTAAAGCTATTTAAGGGCCCCATTTGGGTATCTGGATCCATAGGTGATCCTAATTTTATACCTTCTGCTTTTTTAACAAGTTTATCTAAAAATTCGTCGTAAATTTTAGACTGAATATATAATCTTGATCCAGCAATACAGCTTTGTCCACTTGCCGCAAAAATACCTGCAGTAATTCCATTTAAAGCATTTTCTTGATCGGCATCATTAAATAAAACTACCGGACTCTTTCCACCTAATTCTAAACTTACTTGAGATAAATTTTCTGCAGAATTTTTTACAATATGACGAGCTGTTTCAGGACCTCCAGTAAAAGCAATCTTCTCAACAAGATCATGAGTAGTTAAAGCTTTACCACATGGTTCCCCTAATCCAGTAATTACATTAACTACACCTTTGGGTAAGCCTGCGCTTTCAATTAACTTTGCAAATTCTAAAAGTGTGACAGGAGCTAATTCTGAGGCTTTGATTACAACAGTATTTCCCATCGCAAGTGCTGGTGCTAACTTCACAGCAGTTAATAGCATTTGTGAATTCCAGGGAATTATTGCAGCTATTACACCAATAGGAATTCGTGTTGTTGTAACTTGCATATTAGGCTTATCAATAGGCACAACTGTTCCTTCAACTTTATCAGCTAATCCTGCATAATAATCATAGTATTCAGCAATATAGCTAGCTTGAGTTTTTATTTCTTTAAATAATTTTCCAGTATCTATTGTTTCTATTTTACCTAAATGCTCAGCATTAGTTCTTAATTGATCAGCAATGTTTCTTAAAAATTTTGCTCTTTCTTTTGGATGAAGGTTGGACCAAGAACCATTAAAAGCATCTTGGGCAGCTTTGACTGCTTTATCAACATCAACCTCACTAGCCTCTGGTACAGTAGCCCACACTTTATTGGTTTCTGGATTTAAAGTCTCAATCTTTTTACCCGATGAAGATTCAACCCATTCACCATTAATATACATTTTAAAATTTTTTATTTCAGACATTTAATTATAAATAAAATTCTTAAGATTTATATTTACATCATCTGCACACTCGATACTACAAAGATGTTTTCCATTTTTTACTTCAACAAATTTAGAGTTTACAAGGTCTTTCGACAAAGATTCAGACATTGCAACGGTTGACCCTGGGTCATCTGATCCTGTCATAATGAGCGTTTTGGTTTCAATTTTTTTAATTAACTCAATATCATCTCTATGATTTGCAAACAATTTATAAGCTTTTAAAAAATTATTATGATCCTTAGGTTTCTTGTTTAAAATATTCATGAACTCATTATAAATTTCAGGATTTTCATCTAAATATTTGTCACTAAACCATCTTTTTAATGCTTGTCTTGATATAGGTTTATTTAATTTAGCTTGTTCAAATCTATCCAAAACTTTTGATCTTTCCTCATCAGTTCTTTGATAAGTTGTCCCCATTAAAGTTAATGTATTTAAATATTCTTTAAATTTTATTGTAAAATCTATAGCTATTAATGATCCTAAAGAAAAACCAATGAGGTTAATTTCTTTAATATTTAAAAAATCTAATAGTGACTTAAGTTGATTAGAAAAGTCATCTAAAGATACTTCATTATCTATTAATTCAGATTTTCCATGTCCCAATAAATCATAAGTTAACGTTGAAAACTCATTTAATGAATTTATTTGAGGTTTCCACATTTGATGATCAAGACCAACACCATGAATAAATACTGATGGAATTGTTTCTTTGTTTCTATAAGAGTAATAGCTACCCTTCAGGTCAAAACCTTGAGACATTTTATTTAGGATCTAGCCCCATTTCCTTCATATCTTGATAACGGTCTCCAGTTCTTGCGTGAGCTCTACCTGATGAAGCGCCACCTATAGCAATTACAATTTCATCATCAAACGGCGCGTCATGAATGGTGAATTCGTGTGTTAAATAATAAGGTCTTAAACCAGAGTCTGTTTTATGCATCATTGGAATTGACATTTTGGATCCCGCAGGCCCTCTTGTGTTTGTAAAACTTAGGTAAGAAGTTCCACCAACTGCATCCCTAAATTTATTTCCAAATCTTAAAGTATGAATAAATGCTGATGCATGCTCAATTTCTCCATTAAGACCAACAGTTCCAGCTTTACCGTAGGCTAAAATTTTATCAGGTGAGCCAATTTCTTTTATCAATTCTGGAACTAGAATGTCTCCTAATTTTGGAGCAAGATCTAAAATAATTGGCTTTAAATCCTCAACAAAACCTTGATCAGCCCATGGGTTTTTAAAAACAGCTGCAACCGATACTAACAACACAGGTTCTTTTGCTTCCTTGCCACCTTCGATAAAAGTTTTATCTACAAACTTTGTAAATTTTCTTAATTCAAGTTTCATTAACTAGCTTTCTCCACATCATCATTATTAAAATTAATTTTTGGTATTACTTCATCATTAAACAGTTTTATACTTCTCATACAAGCCTCATGATCTATACCAGGAAAATTAGACCATACTTGTAAATTTTGAAGATTTAACTCTGATTTAAGTTCATTAATTTTATTAACAACATATTCAGGAGTTCCAAATAATAAATTTCTTTTGTGAAGAAAATCATAATTTAATAAATCCAGTTTGTGTTTAGTCTCTGGCAATTCTTCACCTGGATCCATATGATTTCCTAAACCTCTCCAATGACATACCCATTTCATATAATTAATAATATGTTCACCAGCCATTTTTTCTGCTTCTTCCATTGTTTCAGCAACAAACATATCCCTAACTAATGATATACCTTCACCTAAAGGAACATCTCTATTCTCAGCTTTAGATTTTGCTTCCTGATAAATTTCAAATCTCTTCTTTAATGCTTTAACTGTTGGGATCCACATAATGGTATTTAATCCATTTTGAGCTGCCCATTCAATTGATCTAGCACCATCGACAACTTGCCATATTGGTGGATGAGGACTTTGTTTAGGTTTTGGAACAATACTTATCTTTTTAATTTCATTTGTTTTTGTATCTAAAAATTCCTCACTGGGCGGGCTCATGTCATGTTGCCATGTAAAATTTGGAGAAGGGTAGGTATAAAACTCACCTTGATGACTAAAAAACTTTTCAGTCCAAGCTTTTTTCATTATGGTTAAACTTTCTTCAAACAATCTAAAGTTTTTTGCTTGGTCTTTAAGATCAGCCTCTTTATTCATATTAATAGCTTCCCTTCCATAAATTCCTCGACCAATTCCAACATCAACTCTTCCATTTGATAATTGATCAAGTAAAGCAATATCTTCTGCTAATCGGATAGGGTTGTGAAATGTAATTACATTACAAGCTTGTCCAATTCTAATTTGTTTTGTTCTTGCCGCCGCATCAACGCCCATCATTAGGGGATTTGTACAAGACTCCATTCCTTCATGATTAAAATGATGTTCTGTATACCAAATTGAGTTCCAATTATTTTTATCACAATAAGTGGTGATCTCTTTTACCTCGTCTAATAATTGATTGTATGGTTTATGACTCCAATTAGTCGTATTACAAAAATATCCAAATTTCATTCAAACCTCCTAAATAATTAAATTTAAGACGATCGATCCCACTTTCGCTAACATACATTCCTTTAGTCGATGAGTTATGTATCGCTCTAATTTAGCGTAAACACTAGCATAATTTAAGGTTTCAAGGAATACAGATTATTCGTCAAGGTTCTTTGACGAGGTTAAAAAGGGGATATCTCAAAATTTCCACCAATTTTCCACCAATAAAAACCCCCAGGTGTAACGATACACCCAGGGGTTAAACGAATTATTACTAATGATGTTTCATATATATAGGTTTACGATCAAAATACCTAATACAAATACTCCCATAGATATCCCATAGAACTCAAGGTGTTACTTCAAGTGTTACCCCAAGTGTTACCCCAAGTGTTACTAGATCTCGTATGGACCTTTTTTATTTATATTACGACCTCTGTTTGTGGATTGAAATAAGTTGGGCCTAGTCTTATGAAGTACGGGGTTATAATGATCTCGGTTATTTGAACTCATATTAATCAGTCCACTTCCATATTGTTTCCGTATTGGTTGTTCCAGGGACTTCCTTAATCGTTCTTGTTTCTTTTCCTTGGCCAACTCAATGGCGTCCGGCAATAACTCTTGGATGTCATCTGGTACATTATGTTTAAGTTTAGCCAACATTCTGATCTCATTGGTTCTTTGAAACTGTGGTTTATAGTTTGGGTTATTACTATTAAAATGATTGCCTCTGTTTCTCTTTTTTGTCCCCAGGGAAACTGGCTTTGAAACTTGCTTAATGGGACCGACCTTGACGTCCCCATTGAATAAATACTTTCCGTTTTCAAAAATATATTGGTCTTTATACTGACCTCTTCGCATACGTTTTTTTAAAGTATCTGTTGGTATACCTAGCTTTTGACTGAACTCTGATCTGGTTAGTTTAAATTTGCTCATAGTGTTTAAGTTAACAAGGTAAATTCGTCACCTTTTAAAGTGTCCCCACTATACAGGACCAAGCGAAAGTTTTAAATTAGAAACTCTCCTTTAACTCACTAACTCACTAACTCACCCTATTTTAAGGTTCATCCTAAATAAATAAATATATCTATATGTACTGACAGTACCAGGTAAACCGGTTTATCTGTTTTTGGTGAGTCATTGAGTTACTCTTTGATGAGCTTGAAGAAGTCATCTAGGTCAATTACTGCCAATGCTTTCCTAGAGTTCTTTTTCATCACAACACAGGGTACTAACTTATGTTGACCTTTGGACGCCTGGGAATACCAAGAGTACACAGTTGAAAGTTTGTTCTGGTGCTTACATTCGAAATTCACGCCAACTAAACGCCTTGCAACTTTAGACAACTTTAAGTCTGGTCCGTTCTGTCCATTCTTTGCAGTCACTATGTCATTAGGTTTAAGATGTGGAAAAGCTTTGAGTATTTTATCACGCACGAGGTTTTGTAAGTGAGCGCCTTTTCTTTTTTTAGTAGTAGGTGTCATTTATTCTTCCCCCTCTGGACGTTCACAAATACAAGACCCACAAAAACTACAGGGAATTCCTGTGTTACATTTTGAACAAGAACCATCTACGGACGTTGATATTGCAGTCCCACAGTCCCAACACCTAGTCGCCCTGGTTTTCACATTTGTTTTAACTTCTGGTTTAACTAGGTTTGCTTCAAATCTTTCGTGATCTGGATGATGTTTGTTGATATCTTTCCATTCAACTTCGGTAGATTTCAGTTCGTCTTTACCTTTGTAACCACCTTTTTCGTAGATAGCACCAAGCTCACTTTGTGATAATTCAGTGTACTTTTTACCATCTTTAGTAGTTACATCTTCTATGATGTGTACTCTGGGTCTGGTACCATCTGAACATCTTACTTGAACTTTTTTAATGTGGATTTCATCAAGTATTTCATCCAGTTTAGACAAGTCCCAATAAGTGCCTCTATAAGATAATTCTCTTTTCAAAGCACTATCAAGATCATCCCGGTTTATTAAACCTTGATAAGCCCAAGTATCTTCTGTGGTCCAAGTCTTTGATTGAAATGGAAATCTTCGTTCTTCAAATGAAGTCCAAATCTTTTTCTCAAAGTCGTCCATACTGTCTTTGATTAATTGCTCTTTATCTTTATTCATTGGGGCGTCAGTAAAGAACATCTCTTCATCTTCAATGGTAACTTCATTAAGTAAATGCCATTTGAAAGCACTTGGGTTTTTGATGTGTTTAATAATTTCTTTTTTAAAACCCTCGTCATCAAGTTTTTTTCTAACTTCAAACTTCTTTTTATTAATTGTAATAACAAAAAGTCGTCTGTCCTCTGGATCAATCTTCATTGGCTTTCGATCATTTGAAAACATAAAAAATTGACAGAAATTAGGAATTTCAATTTCTTGCTTCCCTTTTGGATTAATCCATAAAGTAGGTTCAGTGATATAAGGTTTAAGTTTATTAGATAAAACTTTTCCCTCTTTACCACCCCCGGATAACACAAGTTCATTTAATACAATGATTTGTTTACCATCAACAAGGGTTGAGTGCTCTCTTGTTAGATCATTAAAAGTTACATTGGTTTTAACATTATGTGTGCCAAAGATACTTTCCATAAGCAAAGCAAATAAACCTTTCCCAGCGCCTTGAACTTTACCTTTGATAACAATACACCATTGTATTTTAACACCAGGTTTCTCAAGCATAAACTTTAATACTTTTTTGATCGTGTTCCAATTTTCTTCACCTAACAACCAACTGTAATACTCATTGATACTTTGGGTATCACCTTTGATAGACTCGATGTTAACTGGTCTGTAAGTGTTTAGGTATAGGCCAGGTTCTATCCCAGGGACTTCTCTAGGTTTTATTTCAATTACTCCAGGTTTTAATCCTGCGTGACACAAATAAGATTTAACTTTTTGTATATTATCACTTTCAAGTAATTGTCTGGCCATCGGTTGAACATTTTTACCTTTAGTATAATGGGCCCAAGTATCATTCATCTGTTCTTTGGTGAACCAATCGTTTTCTTTGAAATTCCAAAAATCAACTCTTTTGATTACATAAACATTCTGATCTGTAATTTCTTCTGAAACTGCGAACAGGACCTTGTCGTTAATGTAAGGTAAAACTCCACAATGTGCTTTGACATAGTACGGAAAGTTTTTAAGAAAATAATCGTTGTCATATTTTTCAGCACTCTTTAATGCGTGTGCAATATCTTTTGCTACATTAACTTTTGGTGTTGAGTTTAAGTCATCAACCAGTGGTTTCCCAAAGTGTTGATTAATTTCCTCAAGTGTAACCTCAAGTGTTTCATCGTGTTTAATATTTAAAGCGCAATTAAATAAAGCTTTGTGTCTACTCTTACCATCTTCTGTTGAGCTCAATTTCCCAACAGTTGAAGCAATCAGTGGGTACTTCCGGTATTTCCAACTGAAATAAAACTGTTCTTGGGTTAGTGGAATTCCTCCAGGTCCATAAGCACAAGTATATTCATTGTGATATGGCATAAACCACCAAGCGCCTGGCTTATTATCACCCGGTATCGTTGGTAAAGTGTGGCCAGTATCACATTTATATAAGAGGACTTTTTCGATTTTTTCTTCTAGCTCTTTTGCTTTAGCATTAGCCAAAGTAACATCAGTTGGCTTATCAAACCAACCAACAACTCGCCAACGCTTACTCTTGGTCCTTATACATCTATATTCTGTACCAATCTTATTCCAAACATTATCTGTAATTTCTTTTGGATCAATTTTAATATCTATATCAACACCATAGAATTCTACTTCTCTAGTATCTTCATTAACTGGTGACAAACCTTGGACCAACTCACCTTTAATATGACTTGGCCAATCAATATGTGATTTTTGTTCATAGATTGAACCTTGTGATGTCATAACACCCGTGTGATGTTTAGCGCCATTAAAAATTATAGGTAGTTTAGTCATTGACTACCTCAAATAGTTTTAATTGATCTCTGTCAGTTCTAGGTCCTGGAAATATATCTTTAGGTGAGTAGTATTGATGAACACCTCCTAGCTTAAAGTTTGAGCAAGAATATAATTCTTTATCTCGTTTGTGTTTTTCTTCAACCATACAGTTTGCATAAAATTGAATTTTATCTCTTGAAAGATTATTCTCTTTGTCAGTCATTTGTTGAAAAGCCCACAAGTCAACCATATGTTGATCGTTAGCGTCGTTGGTAAATCTCAAGTTACCGGGGATTTTTGAGTCTTTAATTTTTTTTGTCATCTTTTGTACCTTTTCGTTTAGTTTTTTTATTTAGTTTAAAAATGTGACGAACCTTTCCACTCTCTAATAATTTAGAGTCCTGGGAAAATTCATAGTCCTTGCTTTCTGGTAAGTTCTTTCTGTGCTTTCTAATATCTATGCCAAGCTCTTCTGCGAATTTGCCCATTTCGGCTAACCCGTTGTAAGCTCTAACAATGTCATTGTATTTTTTGGTCCAATCTTCTTTTTCTCTTTCGTGAACAGATTGATTGTTCCAAAATGCTTTTGCGTATTCTATAAATCTACTTGATGTGTTAGCAAGTGAGCCATCATACCAATCGATTACTTTTTCTTGTACTCGAATAATAAATTCTAGGTCAGCAATTTTTTTATCTTTTACAGATTTCTTTTTTATGGTTTTCGTTTTCATTAGTTACTTCTTCGTTAGTTAGAAGTGACTTGAAATTTTTAACCATTGTTTCTACTGTTTTAGCTTGGGATAGTTTTTCACCAGGCTCAATTTTAGTAGATAGTTCTTCAAGATCAGAATAAGTTTTATTCTTCAATGATATACCTCGATAATTAAATTTACAGGTCATCATCACCTCCATATGTTTTAGGTTTAAGTTGTTTCATTCTGCTTTCTGATCTTTCTATTATTTTTGATGAACCAGGTATTAAACCGGGTAGACCTTGAGTTGCCTCAAGTTCTTTTTGTTTCCTAGTGTCATCAAGAATTTTCTTAAATTTTGCTTCTGCTATCTCATCTTTGGGATCTCTTTTATATGGTCTATAACTCATATCGAATTCAGGAATAGGCGATAAAACTGTGGGTTTTACTAGTGGTTTAACAAATGGTTTAACACTAGGTTTAACACTAGGTGTTACTGTTACTGCCTTTTTTAACTTCTGTATCTCTGGAACATACTTCTCATAAGCTTCATTATGTTTCCTGGCACTAACAACATCTTTAAAACCTATATCTTTTTTATTATTTGAGAATAATCCAGTTGCACTATCATATTTTACAATCTGCTCTTTTGGGTCCAAGTCATCGTATTTAATTAAATTATCAACTAAATTGTCACCAATTTTTTCAAAGACATCTTTTTTCTTTGGTAATTTGTTCGGTGAATAATTAATTACTTGTTGTGTAATTTCTGATTGTAGTTCTTTTTGTAGTTCTTTTTCATTTTTTTTAATCGATGCTTGAAGTGAAGTTGTATCAATTCCAAGTTCATTCCTTTTAGCCAACATTCTTTTTTGATTTGGTAAGTTACGTTTTAAATCAGCAAGTCTATTTTGTTCTGGGGTATTATTGTTTTTAGTGAGTGATTTTATCATTTGGCTATACTGGTGAATTTTCATTAATCATTTTTCCCAAATGTTCCAAAAGGTAGTCCCTGAATATCTAAATTTTTTAAATACATCTTCACACCTCTGACTAACTCTTTAGCTGATCTTGGTTCATAGCCATTTTCAGAAATAAAGATCGATTTCATTTGTCCTGGCGACATATTAGTGAAGTCAACTGAACCTCCCTCGGCCAAAACAATTTCTCGTAGCTCTGAAAGGTCTAAAGAATTTATGTATTCATCGATATCACCTTTGAAACCATTTTCGACTGCTTCCTTATAACCTTGTGTAATATTATTCATAAACTCTAAATCCGTATGTGTCATTGGATCTTTCTCTGCTACCTTAATATTTTTAGCTTCTGCTAGCTTATTTAATAATCTTGCAGTAGATCCATCACTCTTCCCCTCAAGTCGTTTCTCAACATTGTTTATTTTCATTTTTGTTTCCTTATTAGTTTATTTATTTTTTCCCTGGCTCTTTTGATGTACTTCCTCGCAATCTTTTGAGCCAAGTTTTTTTTGTTTGTTGTTGTTTTCATTATTGTACCCCTCCAGTTACTTTTACATCTTCTAATTTAGTTTTTTCTAAATCTTTTCTCATTTTTGCTAACATTGAAGTTTTAAAAACTTCTTGAATAGCATTAGCCAAACTTTCAGATGTTGGGTATTTCTTTTTGAAACTCTCCCTTTGTGTCATTGTCATATTATATATTTCGTTTATTTCTGATTGCTTCATACGATTAAACTCCCATCTTCATTAACTGGTTTAAATCCCGAAGTAGCTGATGTTCCCTCTTCAAGTTTACTTATTTGACAACCGGCCATTCTTAATGTGCAACCTATTCCAGTTCCGGCTACATTGTATCCAACTGGCTCATATGAAACACTCAAGATAGATCCACCCCAAACTTGAATATCATCGCCTAAAGGTTCAGCTTTCCTATCTTTTAATTTAGGTTTGAATTTGCTTTTGAAGTGAAACTCAACTTTACCCTCTGGTATGTTTAAGTCGTCATCAATAGTCTTATAAGGCTTATTTGCTTTAACTATTTTCTTATTAGGGTCCAGGTCGTGTTGTTTCTTAACCTCTTGTGCAATTACATCATCTATCTTCTTGATGTCACTTCTGGCTTTCTCTAGGTCAACCAAGAGTTTCGTGTGATAAACACCATCTTGATTAAACTCTGTGTCAGGTTGATTTACATAAGGATATTTTGCTTCACCAAATGCCGAGTATTGATATTCTTTATTCATATTGCTTCCTTTTGATTGTTAGGTTTATTAATGAACATAACTGTGTTGCTCTTTCTAACTTGTAGAGCTCTATCAGTTACATTTTCTTGAGTACGAGGAAGATAATAATAATGATAAAATATTTTCGGGTTCCAAATATAACTTTGATTAGTTAGTTTAAGTCTACCTGGAATAACGGAATATTTAACACCCTCTATGATCTGAACATCAACACCAGTCTTTTTGATTGTGTTGATCTCACGTTCTAACCATTTGTAACTAACACCACACTCTTTAGCCAACTGCTTCATTGGTAGGAATGGTTGTGAAAAGTTAATACTGTGGATGTCTGTTTGATTTATCATTGTAATTTATCGTTTTCGTTATCATTACTCTATTAATAACATAACATCGTCATAAATGTCAACGATGTTTTTCGATATTTACACAATTATATTATCCTTAAAAAAGCATAAAATCGTCAAGATTTTTAACGAATTTTGTCGATTACTGACTGTGGGATAGGGTTGTCTGCTTTTTGATGACTTTTAGGATATACAAAGTTTCTGCTTTTAAACTCTTTATCTTGCCTTGGTTCAGCTATTAACTGTGCAAGTTTCTTAACTTCATTCTCTGGGTTAAATGTTGGTAAGGGGAAAGTATCATATAGTCTTTTAAACTTATGGGCCCACACAACTTTTCTTACTGTGTCAATTCTTTTACCCACAATGTTTTTATCGTGTTCGTTAAGACGTTCCCAAATATACAAAGTAAATCTCATCATCTTCCAATGATACTTCAAGTTGGTTTTGTTACCGGGTTTAGTTCCGTATTCTTTTTTTAAAGTTACCAAAGCTTTCTCGGGATCAACTTTGTTTTCTTTTAAGAACTCTATAACTTTCTTATATTCACTCATACATCGTTATCTTACTTAACGATGATACAGTCAAGAAATTAGATCCAAGGGTCCATTGGGTTTAGGTTTTTCAATGTTTTAAAAGGTCGATACACCTTTGTGTCAGAATGGATGTTATAGTTTACTATGTAGATCAAGGGTTTGGACGTAAGGTCTTAATAAAAACTTTTTCACTAGGTTTACTAGGGTAGGTGGGTCTAAAAAAAATAATTTTTAAATTTACCCTACCTATCCCATAATTTCCTATGCTATTTTATTTTTCTAAATTTTAAAACTTCTGCAACCTGGGTAGCACTTTTGATGACTTCTTCCTGGTGCTCTTGGTAATAAAATCTTTCAAGTGTTTCTGGTCGTAAATGTCCAGTCAACTTCGATGCTCTTTGAGTATCCCCTTTGAATACTTGAGTTGCTAAAGTTGAATAAGTTTTCCTAAAGCTTTTCAAGGCACCAAATGAAATATCAGCTTTTTTCTTAACCTTTTGCCAACAATTAAAGACTACTTTCATTCTACTATCATAACCATTTAGATATTCTGGTGTAATATCAGCAGTAGTTAACACTCGAATTGATGGGAATAACCAAGACACTTTGTTGTATATTTGATAACCCTCCGTATTTCGTTGATCTTCAAGCATATCTAAAACAAACTTCACTGGTTCAGTGATAGTTATGAATTGATCTTCTCTTATTTTAGATATCTCTTTAGGTATTTGGATTATTCCCTGATCTAAATTGATATATTCTTGTTTTATCTTTATAACTTCTTGAAATCTTCTTCCGGTAAACATCATAAACAGAATACAAGCAGTACTAAAAGGAAACTGTTGTTTTAGCTCAATACAAGCTTCTTTTATTCTCACTAATTCGCCAATAGAAAACTTATGTCGGTTATATTTTGTTGCAAAGTTAACTAACTCTTTAGGCCTTTTTAGAACCACAGTAGCACCAGGGTTGAAACCAGGGTTAGACCCCAGGTAGTCTTTTTCTGACGCAAATGCCCACAAATATTTTAAAGCTTTCAAACAATTTTTTTGTGTTCCATAAACTTCATATTTCTTGATGTAACTCTTCATCATACCTTTATCCAAACAAGTGATTATATTATCGCTTATTGGATCATCGTATAAAGAACTGACACCGGAAACATTATAGTGTTTACCTTTTGGAAATACTCCAACTCCACCGGGAAACAACTTAAATAATTCAGTCCAATCTCTAATAGAGTTTTTTCGATCTGGCCCACTTATCTTTGTGAAGATAGGTTTATTCCTAAAGGTCATAATTCCATCACCCTCGAATTCAGTAAACTTTATAAATCTACCTCTTTTATTGTAACCACATAAATACCTAAAAATATCGGTCATATGTATTTTGGCCAATGAACCCTCAACTTTAAGTCTTGGGAATGATAGTTTACATATTTGTTCAATTACTTGTTTGATTGTAGGTGTTTCATATCTATCAATTACATCTTGATAGTTAGGTCTTTGCTCTTCCAGGTAGGCCTTTGGATCAACCAACCATTTTAACTTTTTGTTCCTAATGGTGTTCCCCAAGTCATCCATAAGTTTCCTTACTTCTCGGCATTTGAACTTTGGTTTAAAGGCACCAATATTTACTTCAAATCTCTTACCTTTGAATGTTCCTCGTACTAAAAAATACTTCTTATGAGTATCTTTCATATATTGAAGTTTCAAACCCTCAAGATATTCAGATCCATCTTTGTCAGAAAACTCGAAACTTATTATTTTATTATTTCGTTTACCGAAATCTTCTGGGGTTAAATATATGTTTTGAATTGTTGAGTTATCAAAAAGAATAACTCCATTTTTACCACTTTTTTTCATCAGTTTCACTTTCGTTTTATCGTTAATATTAGAATCGGTTTTAACTTTGATGAAAGGAAAGTATTGGTATTCGCTAGTTCCAGTAAAGGTTAGGGAAGATTAGGGACTGTCTTATTGCTCGATCGATCCCACTTTCGTAAACCTAAACTTTATTCACCGACGAGTTATGTATCGCTTTAATAAAATAACATTATTAATCTTAGCGCTGATATTCAATAAATTTCTTTAGAGAGTTCTTTAAGAAATGTTGAAAAAATATGCTTTTTTTATCGCTATTTAAGTTATTTAAAAAAGAAGGGTGCATTTTAAAATCATAAGAAGGTTCAAAGAAAAAAGGAACAGATATCCTTTTTGACTTATTCCATAATACCCTATGATTTGTGGCTTTAAATTTACCTTTGCTTAAATACTCTAGGGCTAATCCAGTGTTTACTATGAGAGCGTTTTTATTAAATGTAATATCATACCATTTTTTATTTTTTCTATTTTGAACTTGAAGACCACCTTTCTTATCTTGATATAGAACAGTAAAAATTCCACTATCCACATGTGTTTCGCACCCAAGTGCAACGCCATCTTGTTTTGAAATTTCAACAGGTTTTGTTTGATTGGGATAATAATTGAATCTTAATGTGCTAAGAGTTTTTATTCTTGAGAAAGCTTGATTACAAATTTTTAAATCTTTTTTATATAGTTTAATTATAACTTTAAACAATATTTCACTTAAAGAAAAAATATCATTAAAATAATTCGATAAACTTTTTATTGAGGATTTATTGAAGGATTTATTCAAATTTAGATATTCAATATATGGAGATTTATGCTTTTTTAAATCATGAGGTTTAATTTTAAAATCACCTAAGTCCAAACCTTCTTTGCCATTTACTGTATTTGGAAAATATCCTCTGTAAATATTTTTATTTTTTTTATTCCATTTTTTTGGTGCTAACTTTTTTTTATTTTCATCTGATGAATTAAAAAATTTATTACCAATTTTACAAATATTATTTATTTTTTTATTATCTATACCATGTCCTGTTATTTGAAAAAAACCAACATCTTTGCATGCCTTTTCAATTTTTCTTATTACATTTTTTGCTGAAATAGAGTCAAAATCTGATTTTAACAAGGGTGAAATATTAATTATTGGAATATAGTTCCTCATTATCTGTTTGGTGTATCTGTAACAATCATTTGATCTTTTACTTTTTCTCTAAAATAAATATATATGCCAGCACTTATAATTATTGAAACACCAACAAAGGTCCTTGTTGTTGGAATATTATTAAATAGAATAAACCCTGTTAATATAGACCAGATTATTAGAGAATATTCATAAATTGATACAACAGAAGGTGAGGCTATACTGTATGCATTGAATACAAAATAAAATGCAAAAGCCCCAATACATCCCATCGCTACAATAAATGGCCAAGCAAAGGAGGGATTTGTAAACCATTCTCTAAAAATAAATTGAAATGTTGGATTGCTAAAACTACCTAACTGTCCTTTTCCTGTAAAAAGGAAAAACAAAATACTAATTAAGATCGCACCAAAGTATAAATGTATCATTTGAGTATAAACATTGTCTTTATGAGAGGTGATTTTAGTAATGGTCATTGATATTGCGTAACACAAAGCACAAGCAACAGGTGCCAATTTCATATAATCAAAATTATTAAAATCAGGATTTAAAACTATATATACTCCAATAAAACCAATAAAAATTGCAGCCCACCTTCTAATTCCAACCTTTTCTTTTAAAACAATCGTAGCCAATATTGAAACAAAGAACGGGCTTGAGAAAAATAATGCATTAGCCATGGCTAAAGACATGTAAGTAAGTGAAATATAAAAAAAACTAAAACCAAAAAAGAAACAAATAACTCTTAGAATTGTTAAAAAAGGGTAGTGCGTTGTTAAGTTTATCTTTTGTTTTGATAACTTTAAATATCCAATAAGTAAAATTAATGCAACGAAAGTTCTTCCAAAGTATAATTCATATAAAGCTGAATCTTCATAAATAAACTTAATTAGAGCATCCTGCATTGAAAATAATGCCATTCCAATTAAAATAAAAAGGATACCTTTAGAATTGTTTTGAGGCGTTATCATGAATTAAGAATAAAATCAGATGCTCTTTCTGCAATCATCAATACAGGAGCATTAAGATTGCCACTAGTAATTTCTGGCATTACTGATGCATCAACTACTCTAATATTTTGTAAACCATGCACTTTAAGTTTTTCATCTACAACAGCCATGTCATCTACACCCATTTTAAGAGTACAAGATGGGTGATAAGCTGTTTCTGCCTTAGATCTTATATATTCTTCAAACATTTCATCTGTTTTAACATTTTCACCAGGCCCTGTTTCTTTTCCTGCAAAAGGTTTTAATGAATTTTGGCCTAAAATCTTTCTTGCTACATGAATACATTCTATTGTTTGTTTTAGATCATCCTCATGTTCTAAATAATTAAATTGAATTTTTGGATAATCATATGGATTAGAACTATTTAAAGTAATATGTCCTCTGCTTTTTGGATGATTAGGACTTGCATGAAGTTGATAACCATGGCGGTCAGGGTCAACTAACCCATGATCAATTACAAAAGCTGGAAAAAAATGAAATTGTATATTTGGATATTCTCTTTCAGGTGAAGACTTACAAAAACCACCAGCTTCTAGAAAAGAAGTAGAGCAGGGACCAGTTCTAGATAAAAACCACTGAATACCAATTCTCATCATATTTAATTTATTCACATAGGAATATAAAGTATCTGAAGTTTTGCACTCTTGTTGCACATACGTTTCCAAATGGTCTTGTAAATTTCTTCCAACACCCTCTAAATTGTGGATTATTTCTATACCATTATCTTTAAGATGTTTGCTTGGGCCAACTCCTGAAAGCATTAATAATTGCGGAGAGTTTATTGCACCACCACTAAGGATTACTTCTTTATTTGCATAAATTTTTTCTATTTTGTTTTTAATTTTTACTTCAATACCAATAGCTTTTTTTCCATCAAAAATAATTTTTTCAACAAAGGCATCAGTAAAAATTTTTAAATTTTTTCTTTTTTTAGCTGGATTTAGATAGTATTTTGAAACACTAGCTCTTTCACCTTTGTGGATAGTTACGTCATACATCCCAAAACCTTCTTGATCTTTACCATTCATGTCTTCATTAATTTTATATCCAGCCTCTCCAGCTGAATCGACAAACGCTTTAAATAATGGATTTTTATTTTTAGACTGATTAACTGGTAAAATTCCATTTCCACCTCGATATTCATTTTCACCTTCAGACCAAGTTTCTATTTTTTTAAAGAAGGGCAAGACTTTTTCATATGACCAGTCTTTCAACCCAAATGAAGCCCACCTTTGATAATCATTAGGATTTCCTCTTACATAAACCATTCCATTATGAGCAGAACAACCACCTATCATTTTACCTCTTGGGCAAAAAAGATTTCTATTATGTAGGTGAGGCTCTGGTTCTGAATAGTATTTATAATTATATTTGGGATCATGCATTGTATATAAAATTGCAAGTGGCATGTTAACTTTCCAAATATCGCTTGGTTTACCAGCTTCAAAAACAGCCACATTGTTTTGACTATTTTCCGACAATCGATTTGCTAGAACACAACCTGCTGAACCTGCGCCAATAATTAAATAATCAAACTTCATATCAACTTAGACGTTAGCAATTTTTGATAGTCATGGATAGATTTCATTTTGACATTAGTTTTTTTAGCTGCTTCATCAAATTTTCTTAAAAGTATTGTCGACTTGAAGTATTCTTGAGCCTCAAATTTAATAAATTCTTCACCATTCAGGACTCCACCTTGTAATTGTAAGCTTGTTTTTGAAGCTTCTGAAAGCAATCCAAAGTATTGTTTATCTTTAGCAAGGTATCTTTTTGCAAGAACATGATATTTTATTGGCTCAGCAATCTCTTTTTTAAAAATTTTTTTTAAATATTCATAACCAATATCTTCATGTTTGCCGTCTAAATTTTCTCTAACTAATTCATCAGGATTTTCCAAAATAAAATGACCATAATCATGTAACAAACAAGAACATATCAAATCATCATTGCATTTAGCTTTTTCTGCAAGCATTGCAGTTTGTATCATATGTTCCGACATGGTAACTTTTTCACCAATATAAAGAGACTTATTGTTAGTAAAATTTGAGATTATTTTATCAATAACTTGCATTAAAATTATTGAGGATGATCACCTTCGATTGCAATACGATCCATTATTCTCTCATACCCTAAACCTCTGCCAGGAAAAAAATCAGCAATAGCATAATGAATAACGCTCCTATTATCCCAGATAGCGACTGTATTTTCGGTCCAATTAAATCTACAAGTTAGATCTAATCTTTCTTGATGTTCAAAAATTTCTTTTAAAATTTGATCACTTTCCTCTTTTTTCAGACCAATAATCTGTTTTGTATAAGTCCAGTTAACAAATAATATTTTTTTACCCGTTTCTGGATGAGTTCTAACAATTGGATGTTCGTTAGAGTAAGAGTCGTAATTTCTTTTTTCATTTCCTTCCATGTGCTTGTAATTATCAATGAAAAATTCTGCTCCAAGAGAACTATGAATTGCTTTTTTATCTATTATTTTTTCTTGAATTTTTGGATCTAATGTTTCCCATGCTAATTCCATATTTGAAAAACATGTATCACCTCCAACTGGAGGTATTTTGATTGATTTAAGTATTACAGCTTTTGTAGGCTTTGAATTATAACTTACATCACTATGCCAATTTTCTCCCCATTGGTTTTTTTCTTCTTTTCCTTTAATAATTCTTACAATTTCTGGATAATTATCTAGTCCCTTTACATATGCATGAGTTTCTAAAGGTCCAAATCTTTCTGCAAGTGCAATTTGTTGTTCCTTAGTAATGGGTTGGTCTCTAAAAAAAATTACCTTATGCTCTAAAAGTAAATTATTAATTTTTTTAAAATTTTCATCAGATACATCTGTTAAATCAATTCCTTTAATTTCAGCACCCAATGCTCCTGATAATAGTTTAATTTCCATTATTTTTTTAACTTTCCAGTAATTATTAAATCATTATTTTTAAAATTTGATTTGTTTAGATTTATAAAATTATCCATTAATTTTATTTTTTCATCTTCAAACTCTGCAACTCTTCTTTTTTTTAAATCAATATATAATGACAACATTTCAAGTGTAGCAGAAAGTTTTTTTGATGATTTTTCAATCATTTCCATTTTAAAATGTAATCTTTTTTTATCGTGATCAAAAAATGTAAGATTAATTTCTACTTTATCACCTTCTTTAACCTCGTTATTATAAGTTGTATGCGTCTCTACAACCATTGTGCTCATATTTGCTGTTTTTGCAGACTGTTCTCCCATTTTAAATTTTTCTAAAATTATTTCCCATATTTGATCAAACACCAATACATAATAAGCCATATTCATATGGTTATTGTAATCGGTCCATTCTTTTTTAATAATTTGATTTGCTATATGTACAGACATTTAATTTTTATATTCTGGTTCTTCTTTATCTAAAATTAATCTTATTTGTTCAAGATGCAACTTTGCTAAATCAATAGGATAATCAGACGTTTCTTGAGCTGTTTTTTCTGCTACTTCGTTACTAACAACATTTAATTCTTTATTAGTAGCTAAGGCAGTTAAATAAGTTTCTGCTGCTTTTTCAAAATAATATAAATAATTAAAACCCTCTGCTACTGTTTCGCCTGTAGTAATAACCCCATGATTAGCTAAAAGCATATGTTGCTTATTTCCAAGTGCATTAGCCATTTTGATAGACTCGTCTTCAAATCCTAATCCTCCAAACTCATTAAAAACAGAAACTCTATTATAAAATATCATTGTATTTTGATCTATGGGTTTCATGATAGGATCTCTTAAAGTTGATAAAGCCGTTGCATATTTTGAATGCACATGAAAAATACATTTTGCATGAGGAACTTTTTGATGGATAGTTCCATGAATATTGATTGCTGTAGGATCAATCAAATTAGGTTCATTTTTTAAATCATTAATGTTTTCTTTTGTAACTAAAATTAAATCACTAGCTTTAATTTGACTAAAATGAATACCTGCTTTATTCACATAAAAATCAGTTGTTGAACCTGGAACACAAGCACTGAAGTGATTAGCTACACCTTCGTGCATATTTAATCTTGCAGTCCATCTAAATGTTGCTGCTAAATCTTTCTGTAATTCTGTTATTTCCATTTTTAATAAATTAAACTATATTTAAATATAAATTATGAGCAATAAGGTTTTTATATCATGTGCAGTAACTGGTTCAGGTGATACTGCGAGCAAACATCCAGATTTACCAAAAACTCCAGAGCAAATTGCAACTGCTTCAATTGAGGCTGCAAAAGCAGGGGCTGCAATAGCTCATATTCATGTAAGAGAAGAAGATGGTACTCCAAGTAGAAGATTAGAATTATATAAAGAAGTTGTTGATAGAGTTCGATCAAGTGACACTGATGTAATTATAAATTTGACTACAGGCATGGGAGGTGATCTTGACATAGGCCAAGGTGACAATCCTTTAGATTTTGGTCCAATGACAGATATGGCAAACGTTATGGAAAGAATTGCAAATGCTGAACAGTTTCTTCCAGAGATTTGTACACTAGATGCAGGAACTCTAAATTTTGGCGATGGCTCAACTATTACCGTGAATACCCCAAATGATTTAAGAAAAGCTGCAAAAAAATTAAAAGAAATCAATGTTAAACCAGAAATAGAAGCCTTTGATTTGGGTAATATGTGGTTTGGAGCTCAGTTATATAAAGAAGGATTATTAAGTGATCCACCAATGTTTCAAATGTGTTTAGGAATACCCTGGGGTGCACCTGCAACTACTTTGGCAATGCAAGCTATGAAAGATATAATGCCAAAAGAAGGTGTGTGGTCAGGTTTTGCAATTTCAAAAAATGAAATGCCATTTGTTGCTCAAACAGTTTTAATGGGAGGCAATCCAAGAGTTGGGTTAGAGGATAATTTATATTTATCAAAAGGTAAGCTTGCTACTAATGCTCAATTAGTTGAAAAAGCTATAAGAATTATTGATGAAATTGGTTATATGCCAATGACACCAGCAGAAACTAGAGAAAAATTAAAGCTTGTTAAACACAAGTAATGTCTCAAATCAAAAAAGTTACAGTAATTGGAACGGGAGTAATTGGGGCTGGTTGGATTATTCGATGTTTAGCCCATAACAAAATTGTTCATGCTTACGATAAAGATATTAAACTAAAAAAAAATTTGATAGCTGAGATTAAAAGAACTTGGCCGCATGTAAAAAAACTTTTCAATAAAAAAACACTTAATCTTAAAAATTTTAAATATTTTACCTCTATTGAGGAAGCACTTAAAGACGCAGATCTTATTCAAGAATGTGCAAGTGAAAATTATGCTTTAAAAACTAAGTTGATGAGCACCATTGGAAAATATGCAAAATCAAATGCAATTATTTCATCAAGTTCATCGGGATTATTGCCAACAAGAATTTATTCTAAATGTAAAAATCCTGAAAGAGCTATGATTGGACATCCTTTTAATCCGGTTTACTTATTGCCTGCTGTAGAAATTGTTCCAGGAAAAAAAACTTCAAGAAAAAATTTAAATTTGGCAAAAAAATTTTACAAAACAATTTCCATGAACCCAATAATGGTTAAACATGAATTACCTGGTTATTTATCTGATAGATTGCAAGAAGCTTTATGGAGAGAGGGACTACACATTATTAAAGAGGGACATGCAACGACTGAAGATTTGGATAGAGCAATTGAAGATGGTCCAGGTCTTAGATGGTCATTAATGGGAACTTTCTTAACTTTTCATTTAGCTGGAGGAAAAGCTGGAATGAGACATATGCTAAAACAATTTGGACCAGCTTTAAAACTTCCATGGACTAAATTAAAAGCCCCAACTTTATCTAATAAGTTAATCGATAGATTGGTTGAAGGTACTAAAAAACAATCCAAAGGAAAATCAGTTACTAAAATTTCAAATATCAGAGACGAATATTTAGTAGAGCTTCAAAAGCTTAGAAAAAAATATGAAAAAAAATTAAGATAAATTAATCATTTCTTTCTGTGTGACCGTCAACAGAAATCACCTGACCTGATACTTTACTTGAATCATCTGAAATTAGAAAAGAACACATCTTTCCAATGTCTTCTTCCAATATCCATTTTTTCATTGAGCTCATTGAAACAAAATCTTTTTCAATTACTTTTGTTGAAACTTTAGTAAATTTTGCTTTATCTTTTACAACTCTTTTCATTCTATCTCCCTTAATTGTTCCAGGACATACAGCATTAACTCTAATATTAAATTTACCAAGTTCCATGGCTAAGGTTTTTGTAACTCCAATAATTGCCCATTTACTTGCCGCATAAGGAGATCGAAGTGGAAAACCAAGTATGCCAGCAGTTGATGAAATATTGATTATTGAACCGTTTTTAGATTTTTTAAGTAAAGGAATAGTTTTTTTTGTAAAATAAAAATGGCTGTTCACATCCACATGTAAAGTATTTTCCCAGTCTTTGGACTTAAGTTTTTCAAGTGATCCAGTTGGCCCCGCAATGCCCACATTATTAATTAAAGCATCAATCTTTTTAGTTTTCTTTTTAATTTTTTCAAAAAAATCTGAAACCTGATATTCATTTGATGCATCACAGAGATAAGCAAATAATTTTTTATTTTTTAATGGATGTTTATTTAGTTTGTTAAGAAATTTACTATCTATATCACAAAGATAAACGTAGGCTCCTCTAGCAAGACAAACTTTTGCTGTTGCCAAACCTATTCCAGATGCTCCTGCAGAAATTATAATTCTTTTATTCTTTAATGATTGGTTAACCATTAACTATGACTTTGTTAAAGATGATTGAAGTTCTTTATTAGTTATATATCCTTTAACATTTCCACTCTTATCAACTACTTCGCAGTTTGCATTAGTACAAACAATTTGAGGCAAAAATTCTTCAATAAACTGGTCTTCCTGCACTTTAACTAAATTTGATTTATCAATACTATTTACTTCATTAGCATTTTTCATGATTATTTTTGCTTTTATTACTTTTGCTCTATTTACGTCTTTAACAAAAGCTTTTACGTAATCATCAGCTGGTTTCATTATTATGTCCACTGGTGTTCCAACCTGGACTAATTTTCCGGCATTTAATATTCCTATGTGATCTCCAAGTCTTAAGGATTCATCAAGGTCATGAGTAATAAATATTATTGTTTTTTTTAATTCTGATTGAAGATCAATCAATTGTTTTTGCATGTCACTTCTAATCAAAGGATCTAATGCACTAAATGCTTCATCCATTAACATAATGTCGGAGTTTGTTGCTAAAGCTCTTGCTAAGCCAACACGTTGCTGCATTCCACCAGATAGTTGGTTTGGAAACTGATTTTCAAAACCATTTAGACCAACATCATCAATCTTTTCCATTGCAATTTTATCTCTTTCTTCCTCAGTTTTACCTTGCATCTCCAATCCGTAGCCAACATTTTGCATTACGGTTTTGTGTGGAAATAGACCAAATCTTTGAAAGACCATACTAATTCGATTTCTTCTCCAATCTATTAGCTGTTCTGGATTACAATTCATAATATTAGTGCCATCTATATGAATTTCTCCTTCTGTTGGATCAATTAATCTGTTTATGTGCCTAATCAATGTAGACTTTCCTGAACCAGACAACCCCATGCACACAAAAGTTTCGCCTTCTTCTATTTTTAATGAAACATTATCCAATCCTACTGTATGGCCAGTTTGTTCTAAAATATCCTCTTTTGTTGCTCCATTCTTAACCATGGGCATTACAGACTGAGGATTGTTACCAAAAATTTTATATATGTTATTAATTTCTATTTTTGACATTATTTTTTTTCTTTTTTAGTTGGAGAGTTTCTTTCTTGAAGTGTCTCCCCATATGATTGAGTAATTCTATCCAATACAATAGCCAGTAACACAATTGCAATTCCTGCTTCTGCAGCTCTACCTACGTTTAATTGTTGGAGACCCAATAAAACTTCATCTCCCAAGCCTCTTGTTCCAATCATTGATGCGATAACAACCATAGATAATGCCATCATAGTACATTGGTTAATTCCTTGCATAATATTAGGTAGTGCTAATGGAATTTGAACTCCCCATAATTTTTGTTTTTTTGAAGCACCAAAAGCATCTGCAGCTTCTGTTACCTCAGTATCAACTAGTCTAATACCTAGGTCCGTTAATCTAACCAATGGAGGAACTGCATAAATAAAAGTTGCAATAATTGCTGGGACCGCACCTAACCCAAATAACATTATTCCTGGTATCAAATACACAAAAGCTGGTATTGTTTGCATTAAATCTAATATGGGAAGAATTTTTTCCCTAACTCTATTAGCTCTAGACATCCATATTCCGATTGGAACACCAATAACTAGACATAAAAATATACTTATTAGCATAATTGAAGTTGTTTCAATTGCTTTATCCCAAAATCTTGGGTGTAAAAATCCAATAAAGAAAGTACAAAAGCCAACTGCAACAGTAGTTTTAATTTTTTTCCCACTGGCAAAGTAAGCAAGTATTACAACACCGATAATTACTAAAGGCCATGGCGCTTGAACTAAAAAGTTTTTTAGTCCCATCAACATCGCAAGTAAAACATTATTTATTGCTTCAAAAATAAAACCATAATTTTCATTAAGTGCTTTAAACATCTTATTAATCCATGGCATCAGTGGTAAATCTAACCATTTAGGCCAATCACTTAACCACGAAAAATCTTTAAACAATTCTCCTATAGTTTCAGGTTTTCTTTTTGATGAACTGTAACTTGTAATTAATAACCATATAAAAATTCCTAACAATCCTAGGTTAAATAAATTTTTTTTATCTTTGAACATATGGTTGATTTTTTAATTTAAAGAAAGAGCCCCAAAGGGCTCTCTCAAATTATTTTATCTTAAAATTAAAGTGCTGCTTTTACTTTTTTAGCAACATCAGCAGGAACCCAAGAAGTCCAAGCTGTTTCTGATTTTAAGTATTCTTTAGCAGTTAATTCCATATCACCATCTGACTCATCTTCGTAGAAGGCCAACATTTTATTAACTGTAGCAGTAGGAATTGAGTACTCAGATAAGAACTTAGTTTCTGCAGGATGAGCAGCGGCCCATTTAGTTAATACAGATTTAGTTAATGCCATATCTCTATACTCACATGCACAAGATTTTGTATATGCTTCTGGTCCTTCTGCTTTGATTTTTTCAACAACAACAGACATATCATCCCAACACTTTTTGACAAACTTAGGTTCTGTTAATCTAACTAGATCAACTTTACCCATTAAGCCAGTAGGTGCCCAGTAGTAAGTAAAGATAGGTTTTTTCTTAGCAAAAGCACCGGCGATAGCAGCATCTAATGCACCACCAGAACCTGGGTCAAAGTTTGTATAGAAAGCATCTAGACCATACTCTTTTTGTTTTACTAAGTTTACTGTGTAACAAGTCCAACCTGAAATACAGCTAGTCATTCTACCTTTTGAAGGGTCTTCAGGATCTTTAAATAACGCAGCTATTTTTGGATCTTTCATGTCTTCAACTGATTTTAAATTATATTTATCAGCAGTAGTTTTATCTACGTAAAAAGCTTGCTGAGAGTCAGGAGTGTTAACACCAATATTTTTGATAGTACCTGCTGCTTCGTGAGGTTCATAATTTGCAATAATATTGTCATACCAAACTTCAGTAATCACATCTAGTTGACCATCATAGTGAGCAGCCATAATAGGTGTAGTACTTCCTTTAGTTACAGAAACTTCACATCCATATCCTTTTTCAAGTATGAAAGTAGTAATTGCAGTATGAATATTTGCACTACTCCAGTCAAAATCTCCCAATCTTGCTTTGCAGTCACCCGCATTAGCACTAGTTGCTAATAATGATGATACGAAGAAAGCAGAAAGAACTAATTTTTTCAAAAACTTCATTAAATTATCTCCTTAGGTTAAGTTTTAATATTAAGATTTAATAATGAATGAGGCCAAAACACAAGCAATGAATCTTTTTACAACTATAAATTGAATTGAATTTTCACCCTTTATATATAATGATTGCTCATGAGCTCAATTTCAAAACTAGAGGAAAATTCCGACCATTTAAAAGTTACTTGGGATGATGGCGAAGAAAGTAAGTTTAATTATTTATGGTTAAGAGACAATTGTCCATCTGCACACGATAAAGATTCACGCCATAGAATGTTTAACATCTTAAATGTTTCAACAGATATAAGGCCAAAAAATTATAATGTTAACAATAAAGGAATTTTAGAAATAAAATGGAGTGAAGGTGATCACAAAAGTTCATATGATCCTTTATGGCTAAGAGAAAATTGCTACACAATAAAAAATAAAACTATATATGTTTCACCATACAAGCTTTGGGATAATTCATTACAGAATAATTTAAAATCAATTGAAATAGATCATGATGAAATAATTAATTCAGAAGATGGATTGGTAAAATGGTTAGAACTTTTACATTATACAGGAATAGCAATTGTTAAAAATGCACCAGTAGAAAAAAATTCTGCTTTTAAGGTTTTAAATAGAATTAGTCATACACGAGAAACTTTTTTTAAAACTCCATTTGAAGTAATTAATATTCCAAAACCAAATAATTCAGCCTATACAGCTCATGCTTTAAAAAATCACATGGATCTTCCTTGGTTTGAAAATCCTCCAGGTTATCAATTTTTACATTGCCTAATTAACTCTGCTAAAGGCGGAAACTCCTCAGCCGTAGATGCCTTCACTGTTGCAGATTATTTGAGAAAGAATGAAAAAGAAATATTTGATACTTTGGTTTCAGTGCCACTAAAATTTAAAGATAAAGATTACACACAAGAAGCTCATAGAAGTTTTCATTCTCCTGCAATTACCTTAACTAAAGATGGAGATTATAACGATATTAGATTTAGTGTTGCTACTATGGACACACTAGATTGTAGTCCTGATATAATGGAAAAAGTTTATAAAGCACATCATCGATTTGGAAACCTTTTACATGATGAAAAATATCAAATTAATTTTAGATTAGAACCAGGTGATATATTCTCATTTAATAATAGAAGACTTTTGCATGGAAGAACTGAATTTGATCCAAACTCAGGGCACAGACATTTGCAGGGTTATTATATGGATCGAGATGAAATTATTGGAAGATTGAATTATTTAAAAAAGTAATTTTATAGATTTTCAAATATCAAATTATTATTTTTCTTAAATTTTTTAAATTCAGATTTTATCTTTATTGTATAATAATATTTTTCAATTTTTAATTTCTGAATTTTTTCATTCTTTAGATATGATTTATCTAAAATTAAACAATTAATCTTTGGGTCATTGGATTTTTCTATTATTTTTTTTACACTTGTGGGACGACAAAAAGAAAGACCAACTTTAGTATTTTTTTTAATACTTAATAATTGATAAATATTTTTATGTTTAAAAGAGATAAACACACATTTTGTAAATTTTGATGTTTCTTTTATAAGTTTTTTTAAAAGAGATTTTGATAAAAGGGGTTTAATTTCAATGAAAAGAGGATGCTTGTTGTTTGAGAATTTAAGTAGATCTTTTAAAAGAGGAACTGGTTTACCTAATTTTGTACTTATCTCATTTATTTGAGAGTAATTTAGATTTTTAACACTTAAATTTTTTTTAAAAATTCTTTTTAATGTAAAGTCATGAAAACATATAAATTCATTATCTTTTGTTGCATGAATATCTGTTTCTATCCCAAAACCTTTTTTAAATGATTGTTGAAATGAGTTTAAAAGATTTTCTTTAAATCGTTTATTTACTATTCCTCTATGTATTAGATGCATCTTAATTATCTATTTTAGCAAATGCACAAATTTTATTTCCATCAAGATCTCTAAAATAGCAATAATAATCACCTGATCTTATTCCAGGAGCTCCCTCATCTTTTCCGCCTAGTTTTATTCCAGTGTTATAAAAATTATTCACTAAATCTTTTGAGCTAACTAAAAAAGATATTTGAGTTCCATTTCCAAAAGTTGCTTTATCTTTATTTGCTGGATTAGTGACATAGAATTCAACTTCATCAGGTTTTTCTATTGAGGCAAAGCCAGCATATTTTTCATTTGTTACAACTCTTTGTAATTCAATTGTATCAAGTAGAGTGTCATAAAATTTAGTTGCTTTATTAAGATTGTTAGTGCCAACCATTACAAAGCCAATCATAAATTACTTCCAGCCTGTAACCGTTTTAACTTCAAGATATTCTTCAAGTCCCCACACTCCACCTTCGCGACCATTTCCAGATTGCTTATACCCTCCAAATGGAGTTCCAGCATCAGCTGCATTGCCATTTATATATACACATCCTGATCTTAATTTTTGTGCAACTCGGTGAGCTTTAATCTTATCTTCAGTTTGTAAATAATTTCCTAAACCATAAGATGTATCATTAACAATATTTATAGCTTCTTCTTCTGTATCAAATGGAATAATTGATAAAACTGGACCAAAGATCTCCTCTTTAGCTATTCTCATTTCATTTGTAACATCAGTAAAGATTGTAGGTTTAATAAAGTAACCTTTGTTCAAGCCATTAGGTAATTCAGGTCCACCAGCTGCCAATGTAGCGCCCTCTGAAATTCCACTTTCAATTAAACTTATGATTTTATCATATTGAGTTTTTGAAATTACAGGACCGATGTGATCACCTTTTTTTGAAGCTTGATCAACATAAATTTTATTTGCTTCATCTACAGCATCTTTAACCGCTCTTTCATAAATTGATTTTTCAACTAACATTCTTGTTGGTGCATCACATGATTGACCAGAGTTACTCATAACATTTCGAATACCATCTCTTACTGCATTTTTATAACTATCTGCAAAAACAATATTCCCACCCTTGCCACCAAGCTCAAGACATACTCTTTTAATTGTGTCTGCTGCATTTTTTGAAATTAATCTGCCAGCTCTTGTAGAGCCTGTAAACGAAACCATATCAATATCAGGATGACTAGATAACTGTGACCCAACTCCAACTCCATCTCCATTAACTAAATTAAACACACCTTTTGGAAAGCCTACTTCGTCTATCATTTCAGCAAATAACATCCCTGAAACAGGTGCAATTTCAGACGGTTTTAAAATCATTGTACAGCCTGTAGCAAACGCTGGTATCACTTTAAGCGCTATTTGATTTATTGGCCAATTCCATGGAGTAATTAATCCACAAATTCCAATAGGTTCATAATAAATATGGTTATTTGATTTTTCATCAAAGTGTTTATCAAATTTAAAATCTTTTAATCTTAAAATAAAATCTTCTAAGTGAGCTTGACCCGATGCAGTTTGGACATTTGTTGACCAATCCATCGGTGCTCCCATCTCTAAAGAAATAGCTTTTGCCATTTCCCCAAATCTTTTTTTATAGATTGAAAGTAATTTTTCTAAATATTCTATTCGTTCTTCCTTAGTAGTTTCTTTCCAACTTTTAAAAGCAGTTTTTGCTGCTTTAACAGCTAGATCAGTATCTTCTTTTGAGCCTAAAGAAATAATTGCAAACGGATCTTCATTACAAGGATTGATAACCTCACAATCATTTTTTTTATATGGGTTTACCCATTCTCCATCGATGTAGAATTTTTTTTTATCTAACATTTGATCTTAACTTAACATAATTATTATATTTCATATCCTTTTTCTTCAGGCTCATTATCAGTAAGTTCCTCTGGAAATCCATTAGCTCTAAAATCTATGTTATTAAGATCTTCCATTCTTTTAACAATCATTGAAGACCAAGCTCTTGAACCATATTTTTTTTGACCATCTTTAAAAATTTCAACAACTTTTGGAGAAATTTCCAGAGAAGTACCTAACTTTTTTGCAAGATCATCAAATAAACCTGTATCCTTTAAAACTAAATCCATAGTAAAATTTATATTATAAGAACCATTTAGTATAACTTGACTCTCTGTTTCATGAACAAAAGAATTTCCTGATGACACTGCAATCCCTTTATAAGCTTTAGCAAGATCTAAATTTGATTTTTTAGCAACTGTCCAAGCTTCACCCAAAGCAACTAAATGAACAGATGCAAGGTAATTTGTAATAACTTTTAAAACTGTTGCGCTACCTAATTCACCAGTGTGCAAAACTTTTCTACCCATTACAGCTAATGCAGGTAAAATTTTATCAAATGCATTTCTTTCACCACCAACAAATATTGCAATATTCCCTGTGGCAGCTCTATGACATCCTCCACTTACTGGTCCATCTAAAGGAATAGCTTTTTTTTCAATTATTTTTTTGCCAATTCTTTTAATTTCAGCTTCATCTGTCGTACTCATTTCCAACCAAATTTTATTTTCTGATAATCCACTGATCACTCCATCGTCTGCCTCCATGACCTCAGCACAAATTTCAGGAGAAGGTAAGCATGTGATAATTAAATCAACTTGTTCAGCAAGTTCTTTTGCAGAGTTTGCAACTTTTGCACCTGAGTTTTGGAATGATTGAGTAAGAATTTTATCTAAATCCCTAACTGTCAAATCAAAGTTATTTCTTAACAAACTCCCTGCTAATTTCCCCCCAACATTACCTAAACCAATAAAACCAACCTTCATTAATTTCTCCTTAATTTTGATGAATATTTAGGAGTCGATGTTATATTTGTTTTAAAAATTATGCACTCTGTAAAAATTGAACCAAAATATGCGGAACTTTCAAACCCAAGAGTAGGATTAATTGCGTTAGCCACAGATTTTAGAATAGAAAAAGACTTTATTAGCGTCATTAAAGATCAAAATATAGATTTTTTTGTTAACAGAATTCATTGTTATTTTCCGTTAACAAGTGAAAATTTAATTAAAATGTCTGGCACTGTTACAGAAATATCAAAAGATATTTTGCCAAATGAAAAACTAGACTGTGTTGTTTATGGATGTACTTCGGGAACTATTGCAGCAGGTTATGAGAATATTAAAAAGAAAATTAATTTAGCAAAACCTGAGGCTGAAGTTACCACACCAAGTACGGCAGCAATTAATGCTTTAAAAAAAATGAATGTTAAAAAAATTGCAATCTTTACTCCGTATTCAAAAGTTTTAAACGATCAAGTGATTGAATATTTTAAAGGTGAAAATTTTGAGATTTCTTCAAATGCTTATTTTGATATTCTAAATGACTTGGATATAGGTAAAGTTGATGAAGATTACCTATATGAAACTTTATCAAAAATGGATTTAGGTGACGCAGATGCTCTCTTTATTTCTTGTACCGCTTTACCAGCACTTTCCATTATCGATAAACTTGAGAAAAAATTAAACAAAGTTGTTCTTTCAAGTAATCAAGTATTAATTTGGGATACCTTACAATCAATTGGAAAAAAAAATGCAATTGAAGGTTTTGGAAAATTATTTAAGAATTAGAAATATGGATTTTACAAAAGAAGAATATCAACGAAGATTAAAAAAAGTTCAAAAGATGATGCAAGAAAAAGGCATCGAGCTATTGATTTCACATGATACAAATAATTTAAATTATTTAACTGGTTATGATGCTTGGTCCTTTTATTATGCTCAATGCGCAATTGTTCACGTTAATGCTGAGGAACCATTATGCTTTGTAAGAGCACAAGACTCTGGTGGAGCTTATATTAAAACATATTTAAAAGATGAAAATATTATTGTTTACGATGAAAATTATATTCATACATGGCCAAAACATCCTTACGATTATCTAGTAGAAATAATAAAAGATAGAAAGTGGGATAAGCTTTCTGTTGGTGTTGAAATGGATGCTCATTATTACACGGCTTTTTGTCATGAAAAAATTAAGCAAGGCCTTCCAAATGCTAAAGTTGTAGATAGCGATAGACTTGTTAACTGGGCAAGATTAGTAAAATCAGATGCTGAAATTGGATACATGAAATCTGCAGCTTTAATTTCTCAAAAGGCAATGAAAACTGCAATAGATGTAATAAACCCAGGAGTAAGACAGTGCGATGCAGTAGGTGAAATTCAAAAATCATTATTCTATGGAACAGAGGAGTTTGGTGGAGAGTATTCTAGTATTGCAACTTTACTTCCTACTGGAAAAGGAACTTCAGCTTCACATTTAACCGCTACACAAGATAAGTTTGTGGAAGGAGAAGCTACTATTATCGAATTATCTGGAGTTTATAAAAGATATCATGCCCCTATGGCTAGGACAGTATTACTAGGTAAACCTGATCAGCTAAAAATCGATACAATGAAGAAAACTATTGAGGCGTTAGAAACAGGAATTAGTGCAGTAAAACCTGGAAATACTGCAGATGATGTTGCTCAAGCTTTTTGGAAAGTATTAGACAAATACGGTATCGATAAAAAATCAAGAACTGGTTATTCAATTGGAATTGGGTATCCACCTGACTGGGGAGAACACACACTTAATATATATAAAGGGGATATGACAGTATTAGAGCCTAATGTTTGTTTTCATATGATTGCAGTAATGCAATTTGGTGACTGGGGAGTTGAAGCATCTGAGGCCATTAGAGTCACAGAAACAGGAAGTAAATTATTTTGTAATATGAGTAAAGAATTACATATTAAATAAATTACTTGATTATCAATCTAACAAATGTTTTAAAGTAGTATGGCTAATGATCATTTTGTAAGATTTGAAAATGTAGATAAAAGTTATGATGGTAAGCAACTAGTCGTAAAGGGTTTAGATTTAGACATTGCTGAAGGAGAGTTTGTAACAATGCTAGGACCCTCTGGTTCTGGTAAAACAACTTGTTTGATGATGTTGGCTGGATTTGAAACTCCAACTAACGGACAAATTTATTTAGATAATAAAGTTATTTCAGATATTCCTCCACACAAAAGAGGAATTGGAATGGTATTTCAGAATTACGCTTTGTTTCCCCATATGACTGTTTATGAAAATTTAGCATTTCCATTAAGAGTTAGAAAAATTCCAAAAGATGAAGCTGACAAAAAAGTTGATAAAGCATTATCAATGGTATCTCTTCAAGGTTTTGAATCTAGAATGCCCATGCAATTATCAGGCGGACAACAACAAAGGGTTGCTGTTGCAAGATCATTAGTATTTGATCCACAATTGGTTTTAATGGATGAACCTTTAGGAGCTCTGGACAAAAATTTAAGAGAGAGCATGCAATATGAAATTAAACATATCCATGAAAGTATTGGTGTAACAGTTGTGTATGTTACGCATGATCAAACTGAAGCTTTGACGATGTCTAATAGAATTGCGGTTTTTAATGACGGAAAAGTTCAACAACTCTCGAGCCCTGATGAATTATATGAAAGACCTGTTAATTCTTTTGTTGCAGAGTTTATTGGAGAGAACAATACTTTTGCAGGTGAAGTATCAGATGTATCTGGAGATAAATGTAAAGTAAAATTAAATTCAGGAACTGAAATTTTAGCAAATCCTATTGTTGCAAAGGCAAAAGGAGACAAAACTACAATATCTCTTAGACCTGAAAGAGCATTGATTGATCCAGAAACTAAAATGGATAACAATCACAAAGGTAAGATCGAAGAAGTAATATATCACGGTGATCATACAAGATTAAGAGTAGATCTATTAGGGAATGATCAATTTATTTTAAAAGTTCCGAATAGCTCAAACAGAATGGATATTAAAGCAGGAAAAGAAATTAATATCGGTTGGAATAGTATTGATTGTAGAGCTTTAGATCCTAAATAATTATTTATAATTACCCACAAAAAAGATAAGACAAATTGGCATTAATCAGCTGTTGACTAAGCTATTCTATATTGTTTTAGTATCACTTTATAAAATAAAAACGTTAACGTTAAATAGGAGAATAAATGAAAAAAATAAGTAAATTATTACTTACTCTTTCTTTTGTACTTTCTGTAACAACTTCAGCATTTGCAGTTACTGTAGTATCTTGGGGTGGAGCTTACACAGAGTCACAAAAATTAGGTTACGGTGATCCTACAGCAGCGAAACTTGGAATACCTGTAAACTGGGTAGACTACACTGGTGGATTATCAGAAATTAAAGCTCAAAAAGAAGCTGGAAAAATAACTTGGGACATTATCGATGTGTACGCAAAAGATACTATCGTTGGATGTGACGAAGGTATTTTCCATGAATTCGATTTTGACAAAGACTTTGCACCTGCTCCGGATGGAACACCTGCAAGTCAAGACTTCTTTACAGGCATGCCTTCAAAATGTGCAGTTGGAAACATTCTGTACTCTTGGAACTATGCTTACAATGATGCAACAATTGGTGATAAAAAACCAAGCACATTGAAAGACTTTTTTAACACTAAAAAGTTCCCTGGTAAGAGAGCTCTTTACAAAGGTGCAATGTCTAATTTAGAAATTGCTATCACTGCAGACGGTGTAAACCCTGGTAAAGGTTCTGACTTAACTTACAGAAAACTTGATGCTGATGGTGGAATTGACAGAGCTATGAATAAACTTAAAGCTCTTTGTGAAGATCCAAACGGCGGATGTGTATTCTGGAATGCTGGAGCTCAACCACCAGAACTACTTGCTAATGGTGAAGTAGTAATGGCTACTGGTTGGAATGGTAGATTCTTTAACGCACAAATGGAAGGAACTCCACTTGTACAAGTTTGGGATGGACAAATTCTTGACTATGAATACTTTGCATTAGTTAAAGACGGTCCAGGTTATGCTGACGGTTCAGCTTTGAAAGTACTTAGAGAAATGACTAGCTCAGAAGGTTTAGCTGGAAGTGCTAAGTACATTGCATACGCGCCTTGGAGAAAATCTTCAATCGCAGTTATGGAAGCTGGAGAGCCTTGGTTTAAAGATGGTAAGACTAACATGGTACCACATATGCCAACAGCACCCGCTAACACAAAAAGATACATCCTTATGAACCCTGAGTTTTGGGCAGATAACCAAGACGAAATTGGTGAAAAATGGGAAGCTATGAAAGCTGGTCTATAATTTAGTTTTATAGATTAGTATTTTGTACTATATTGAAAGGGCAGTTATTTATAACTGCCCTTTTTTATTATGAGCAAAGAACAAATATTATCATCTGACGGATTACCTTTAGAGGTTAGCTTAAAAAAAGCTGAACGAAAAAATAAACTTAAAGCCGTTGCACTCGTTGCTCCATTATTTTTATTTATTTTAATAATTTATATATTTCCAATTGGAGATATGCTTTTTAGAAGTGTTGATGATCGAATGATTACTAAAATGCTTCCTAAGACATTTGCTGCGATGGAAAAATGGGATGGCCAAGATTTGCCTGAAGAGCCGGTTTACAAAGGTCTGTACGAAGATTTATCTTATTTAAAGAAAACTAAAACTTACGGTAAAATTATAGCTAGATTAAATTATGAAAAAGGTGGCTTTAGTAGCTTAATTAAAAAAACAGTTAGAAAAATTAATAAATTTGAAGAAGGTAATTACAAAGAGCAATTTATTAAAGTTCATAAAAGGTGGGGTCAAAGTGAATATTTAGTAGCTCTTAAAAATACAGCTCCAAACTGGTCTTACGCCAAATATTTAAAAGGTATAGATAGAAAATTTGATCAAGATAGAAATATAATTCAAGTTCCAGAGGATAGAAGAATTCACAAAACTTTATGGTTAAGGACATTAAATGTAGCTTTTTGGGTTACCATATTCTGCTTTATTCTTGCTTACCCAATCTCACATTTACTAGCAACACTACCTATGAAATACAGTAATTTACTTATGATTTGTGTGTTACTTCCTTTTTGGACATCATTATTAGTAAGAACTTCTAGTTGGATGGTTTTACTCCAGCAACAAGGTCCAATTAATGATTTAATTGTTTGGATCGGCTTAGCTGCTGACGATAATAGACCGGAGCTTATGTATAATGTAATTGGTACATTTGTTGCAATGACACAAATATTATTACCTTTTATGGTTTTACCTCTTTATAGTGTTATGAAAACTATATCACCTAGCTTGATGAGAGCTGGAAAATCATTAGGCGGAACACCACTAGTATCTTTTGTTAAAATTTATTTTCCATTAACAATTCCTGGAATTGGTGCTGGATGTTTATTGGTATTTATTTTAGCGATAGGATATTACATTACCCCTGCATTAGTGGGTGGAGCAAGTGGATCATTAATTAGTAATACAATTGCTTATCATATGAAGAGTTCATTAGACTGGGCGTTTGCATCTGCTCTTGGAACTATGTTGTTAGTTGGAGTACTAACTATTTATTGGATTTATAATAAACTTGTAGGAATAGATAATATTAAATTAGGATAATTATGGCATTACCAAGTCACACACCTTTAAATTATAGAATTTGGCATTACACATATCTGTTCTTTTGTGGTTTAGTTTTTTTCTTTTTGATAGCACCTTTGTTTGTAATATTGCCATTGTCATTTAATGCTGAGCAATACATTCACTTTTCTGCAAAAATGTTAGCATTAGATCCTGAAGGGTTTTCTCTAAGATGGTATGAAGATATGATTTATGGAACTAAGAATCCATGGGGACTTGCTACTAAAAATAGTTTAATCATAGCTTTCTTTGCAACAATAGGATCAACCATTCTTGGAACTGTTGCTGCATTAGGTTTAAGCAGTAGATACATGCCATATAAAGCTGCATTCATGGCTTTACTAATTTCACCCATGATTGTTCCTTTAATCATTTCAGGTACAGCAATATTTTTCTTCATGGCAAAAGTTGGCTTAGCCGCAACTCACACAGGAATTATATTATCACATATAATTTTAGGGACTCCATTTGTAGTAATCACGGTTACTGCAACATTAACTGGTTTTGATCATAGTGTAACACGAGCTGCAGCAAGTTTAGGAAGCAATCCAGTAAACACATTTATGAAAATTACATTACCATTAATTATGCCGGGGGTTATTTCAGGAGCCTTGTTTGCTTTTGTAACTTCATTTGATGAAGTTGTGGTTGTACTGTTCTTAGCTGGATTAGAGAACACTACTATTCCAATTCAAATGTGGGTAGGATTAAGAGAACAATTAAGCCCAACTATTATGGCAGTTGCGACATGTTTGATTATTATGTCTACTTTAATCTTGGTTAGTGCAGAGCTTTTAAGAAGAAGATCTGAGAGACTAAGAGGAATTAATAGATAATTAATTTACTTAATTATATTTTTTCAATATAAATTTCTTCTCAAAATTAAATTATGTATATTAAAAAAGTTGTAGTAATTGGATCAGGAACCATGGGGAGTGGGATTGCAGCTCATTTGTGTAATGCAAAAGTACCAGTTACATTGTTGGATCTTACAACAGAAATATCGGAAAAAGCGAGAGATAGAATATTCAAGTCAAAACCACCGTTACTGTTAGATAAATCACAAATTGAAAATATTAAAGTAGGTAATATTAATGATAATTTTGATGTGGTCAAAGAAGCTGATTGGGTCGTTGAAGCGGTAGTTGAGAGAATTGATATAAAGCATAATATTTACGAAAAAATTTTCAAAAATAGAAAAGAGGGAGCAATTGTTTCATCAAATACTTCATCCATTCCTATTAAAGTTTTATCTGAAAAATTAACACCAGAAGAAAAAAAAGATTTTTGTATCACTCACTTTTTTAATCCTGTGAGGTATATGGGCTTATTAGAAATAGTTAAAAATGAAAATAATGATTTAGCTAAAATAAACTCGTTAAAGAAGTTTTGTGAGGTGGAGCTTGGAAAAGGAGCAATTGTTTGTAATGATACTCCAGGATTTCTAGGGAATAGAATAGGTGTTTTTGCAATGCAAGTTGCTATGACCGAAGCTTTTAAAATGAAATTAAGTATTGAGGAATCGGATGCAATATTTGGAAGACCAATGGGAATTCCAAAAACAGGAGTTTTTGGCCTTTATGATTTAATTGGAATTGATTTAATGGCTGATGTTCTTAAAAGTTTCATTAAAGAATTGTCAGCAAATGATCCTTTTCAAGAAGTCGCTAAAGAAATCCTTCTTGTAAAAAAACTAATTGCAACAGGTTATACAGGTCGAAAAGGTAAGGGTGGTTTTTACCGAATGAATAAAACTGGTGCAACGAAGGTTATGGAAGCAATTAACCTTGAAACTGGTGAGTATTCAATAAGTAAGAAAATTAACATAGGCACAGATAAAGTTGATCTTAAATCTTTGATTTCAAGAGAAGATAAATTTGGTGAGTACGCTTGGTCGGTTATTTCAAAAATCATAAAATATTCATCGTCTTTAGTACCTAGTATTACAAAAGATTTTAATGACATTGATGAAGCAATGAGATTAGGTTTTAATTGGGCCAAAGGCCCATTTGAGATGTTGGAAGAAATTGGTGTTGAAAATTTTTTCAACAAAATTGATAACTTTAACGGAAATGAATTTTTAGAAAATTTATCTAAAAGTAAAAATCAAGATTTTTATGGTTCAAGACAAAAATATACTGAAATTGAGACATTAGGAAAAGTTAAGAAAAAAGCTGTGGGTATTGATGGAAATAATTCAGCTCAGATTTACCGTTTTAATGATTATAATATTGTTGAATTTACAACTAAAGCTAACGCACTTGATTATGATTCAATGGATGCTCTTAAAAAGGCAACTGACAAACCTTTAATTATCATCAATGAAAGTATGCAGTTTTCTGCTGGAGTAAATTTAACCTATACGATGGATTTTGCAAATAAAGGTGATTTTAAATCTATTGAAAAATTTATTAAATATTTTCAAGAAACATGTAAGCATCTAAAATATTCCAAATATCCAGTAATCTCAGCTCCATCAGGCTTAACTCTTGGTGGTGGTTTTGAAGTGATGGTTCAAAGTAATTTTGTAGCTTCTCACACAAATATTGTTGTTGGTTTAGTTGAAACTATAGTTGGTTTAATTCCTGCTGGAGGTGGTTGTAAGGAAATGTTGGCTAGATGGCTTGATACTGAAGAAGCTGAAAAAGACCCAAATTATGCTCCTCTTAAGGTATTTGATATAATTGGTTATGGTAAGACAGCAACTTCTCCTGTTGAGGCTGAGCCAATGAAATATTTAAAACCTGAAGATAAAAAAATTATGAATAGAAACAGTTTGTTTGAAGTCTCAAAGGAAATTTTACAAAATAATAAAGACTTCAAATCACCATCAGAGACAAAATTTAATCTTCCAGGAAAAACAGTCCTTCCAGAAATGAATAAGATTTTAGAAAAACTCTACAATGATAAAGTTATTTTAGATCATGGGCTAAAGGTTGCTCAAGAATTAGCTCATGTATTAAGTGGTGGTGACACTTCAATTGACAAATCATTATCAGAAGATGATTTATATAAGTTAGAATTAGATGCTTTTATGAGGTTAATTGAAACTAACGAAACTCAAGATAGAATTAAACATACACTTGCAACAGGTAAGCCACTAGTAAATTAATTTTACTTAAACATCCTAACTGTATTTATAAAATCAGGTCTAAGTACATATTCAGATCTATGAGAATATTTAATTTTTTCTAAAACTTTAATACCGTAAATTACTTTTCCTACGGGAGTATATTCTCCCTCAAATAATGGTTCATCATCAAGGATAATAAAAAATTGACTGTCTTCAGTGTCATATTTTAAAGATCTTGCTAAGCCGACAGTTCCTTTTTTAAAATTAAATTCAGCATCAATTTCAGACTTAATTAAACCTAATCCAGATTTTCCAGTTCCAATTTTACCATAGTCTAACTGACTTCTTTTTCCATATTCAAGATCACCAGCTTGAACAAGTTTATCTTTAATCACTCTGTGGAAAGCAACATCATCATATGCTTTTAAATTAATTAATTTTTTAAATCTCTCAACTCCATTTGGAGATATTTCAGGATAAAGTTCAATTATAACATTTCCACATTCAGCATTGAGGATAACAATATTTTTTGGTTTTTCAAAATTAATCTCTTCAGGATTAATATTTTTTACGAATAAACATTTATTTTTAATTAAGATTGTGAAACTTAAAGTAAAAATTCCCAATAGTATTAAAAATATAAAAATCAACTTTTCATGCAATGAAGCTTTAACTATTTTAATCATATTTAAAATACAAAAGTATTATCAATTTTATTTAACTTATCTTTAATAAATTTAATTTTTTTATTAAGAATTTCATCATTTGAAACTTTATAGTTACCAGATATTAAATGTGAATATACTTCCGCCATATCTTCAGAAGGAATTGTCATTGAATATTCAGTAAAAAAACCGTTAGTATCTTTATATGTATCAAGACCTAATTTTTTTGAACAAGTGGAGCATTCTGCATATTTGAAATTTGGATTATTAAATTTTTTCCATTCATCTTCATTAAACAAATCTTTAAAACCATCATTAATAATATGAAACAATTCATGGTGAATTACTCTTTCAAAATATTTTTTATCAAATTTAAGATCTAGAATTAATGTTTTCATTAAATGATCTGGAATACCAGCTGTGTTAATTCCTGAGATTGAGAGATCTTCACACATGACAATATATTTAAGATTAATTTTTTTTAAAAATTCTTTTGAGTATTTTTTTAAATTGTTAGATATTATCTGATATTTTTCATCATATGTCCTCTTGTCTGAGTTGCTGCAGGCTATATTTTTTTGAACACCAAGTCTAAATGGTTTTTTTGCATATAAATATTTGAGTTTGTTAGGTGTTTTTAATTCGTATATTTCTAAATTTGGGATTTTGATTAGATTGTAAATAGAGTTCGAATTTGCTGAGGTTATTAAAAAAAATGATATTAAAATCAGCTTAAAAATCTTCATAAATACAATTTAGATGATATTCGATTTAAAAAGAATGTGGTACATTTTGTTTATAGATGAAAAAAGATCGCAATAAAAATCCTATTCAGCCTGTCAGTGGAACAAAGGTCCCAAGATTTGCCGGCCCATCAACGTTTGCAAGATTACCAGAGTTAAGAGATGTTGAAAGTTGTGATGTTGCAATTGTGGGAGTGCCATTTGATGCTGGTACAAGTTATAGACCAGGTGCAAGATTTGGACCACAAAGTATTCGACAAGCCTCAAGACATTTGAGAACCAATTATCATCCAAGTTATGATGTAGAGCCTTTCAAGGTTCAACAAGTTGCAGATGCTGGGGATATTACTTGCAACCCATTTAGTATTGATGAAGCCATAAAACAAATTGAAGCTGGGGCAACAGATTTATTAAATAAAGTAGGTGGTATAATTAGTTTAGGTGGAGACCATACAATCGCAGTACCACTTCTTAGAGCGATTAATAAAAAATGTAATGGCCCAGTTGCTCTAGTACATTTTGATGCTCATTTAGATACTTGGGATACTTATTTTGGTGCGCCTTATACGCATGGAACTCCGTTTAGAAGAGCAAGAGAGGAAGGTTTATTTTTAGATGATGCTTCAATGCACGTAGGTATTAGAGGCCCTTTATATAGTAGAGATGATATTAAAAATGATGAAAGTTTTGGATTTAAAATAATTCATTGTGATGAATTTCAGACAGAAGGAACAGATAAAATTGCTGAAAGAATTAAGAAAAGAGTAGGCGATAATCCTTTATATCTATCAATAGATATAGATGTGCTTGACCCTGCTTTTGCACCAGGTACAGGAACACCTGAGATTGCTGGAATGACAACAAGAGAGATGGTTAATGTTTTAAGAGGACTTTCAGGATTAAATTTAGTATCTGCTGATGTGGTAGAGGTTTCTCCCGCATATGATCATGCTGAAGTTACATCATTGGCTGCCGCAACAATTGTTTACGAATTAACAAATTTATTTGCAAAATCATAAAGAAAGGATAGTTTCTCAAAATGCTAGATAAGAAAAAATTTTATATCAATGGTGAATGGGTTTCTCCAAAAAAACCTAATGACATAAAAGTAATAGATCCTTCAACAGAAGAGGAATGTGCGTTAATATCTTTAGGTGGGATTGAAGATGTTAATGATGCTGTTAGTGCAGCAACAAAAGCTTTTGAGACTTGGGCATTTTCTTCAAAGGAAGACAGATTAAAATATTTAGAAGCACTTTATGCCGTTTATAAAAAGAGATGGGCAGATATGGCTCAAGCAATTTCTCTTGAAATGGGAGCACCAATTGATTTTTCAACTCAGCTTCAAGCTGGTACAGGGGCAAGTCATATCAAAACATTTATTAAGGTACTAAAAGAATACAATTTTGAAGAAAATCTTGGAAAACATGCACCTAACTGTAAGATTTTGCATGAACCAAAAGGAGTTTGTGCATTAATTACTCCATGGAATTGGCCAATGAACCAAACATGTTTAAAAGTAATTCCTGCAATAGCGAGTGGATGTACTATGGTTCTTAAACCATCTGAAATTTCACCTCTATCTTCTATAATATTAGCTGAAATGATAGATGAAATTAAATTACCAAAAGGTGTGTTTAATTTAGTAAATGGGGATGGAGCAGTTACAGGTAATACTTTAACAAGTCATCCAGATGTAGATATGATTTCTTTTACTGGATCTACTAGAGCTGGAGCTTTAATTTCTGAAAACGCTTCTAAAGATTTTAAAAGAGTAAGTCTAGAGCTTGGAGGAAAAGGGGCAAATATTATTTTTAAAGACGCAGATGCTGAAGCAGTAGAGAGAGGAGCTTTAAGATGCTTTAGAAATACAGGTCAATCTTGCAATGCACCAACAAGAATGCTAGTTGAAAAATCGATGTATGATGAGGCAGTTGAGAGAGTTAAAAATTTTGCTAATTCAATGAAAGTTGATGTTGCAACAAAAGAAGGAGATCACATTGGACCAGTGGTTTCTAAAACTCAGTTTGATAAAATTCAATCATTAATCCAAGTTGGAATTGATGAAGGGGCAAAACTAGTTGCGGGTGGAACAGGTAAGCCAAATGGTTTAGATAAAGGATACTTTGTTAAACCTACAGCTTTTGCGGATGTTAATAATCAAATGCAAATTGCAAGAACTGAAATTTTTGGACCAGTGCTATCTATTATTCCTTTTGAAACAGAGGAAGAAGCAATAACAATAGCAAATGATACTCCATACGGACTTTTAAATTTTATACAAACTCAAGATAAAGAAAAAGCTAATCGTGTGGCTAAAAAATTAAGATCAGGAATGGTGGATATTAATGGTGCAGGTCCTGCACCTGACGCACCTTTTGGTGGTTATAAACATTCTGGGATCGGTCGAGAAGCTGGAAAATATGGTCTTGAAGAATTTCTTGAAGTTAAATCAGTTAGTGGTTGGAGCGATTAATTAGCAATAGAATTTTTTTTTATCCCATCCAATAAATCTAAACACTTTTTAAGCTCATCTAGAACGATAAACTCATCAATTTTGTGAGCTTGTTCTATTGATCCAGGACCACAGACCACCGTACTAATTCCAATTTCTTGAAATAAACCTGCCTCAGTTCCAAATGACACAACTTGTCTAGAATTATCACCAGTCAAACTTGAGATTAATTCACAGGCATCTGATTTATCCTCTCTATCAAATCCAACTATTTCACCAATAATATTTTTTTCAATTGAAGCATTAGTAAAAATTTTTTTCATATCTGGGAGCAAGACTTCATTTGCATATTTGTCTATTTCTTGATTTAAAAATACACCGTCTTCTTTTACAACAGGTCTTGTTTCCCAATTAATATGACACTTATCAGCTATTACATTATGAGCTATCCCACCAAAGATGCCACCGATAGAAAGAGTAGAATGGGGTGGATCAAAAATAGAGTCTTTTGGTGCTCTTTCTCTAAGTTTTTCTCTTAATTCAATTAATTTATTTACATATCTTGAAGCATACTCAACAGCGCTTACCCCTTTGTGGGGAGCTGAACTATGACCTGCTAAACCTTTAAAGTAAGTTGTGTATTCATAACAACCTTTATGAGCATCGATGATTTTCATATTAGTTGGTTCACCAATAATACAAATGCCATCTTTAATATTTCTTTTTTTTAATTCTTCAATTAATATTGGGGCTCCCTGACACGCGGTCTCCTCATCAAAGGTAAAAGAAAAATGGATGTCTCTGTTTAAATTTAATTTAGAAAAAATAGGAGCATAAGCTAAAGCGCAAGCAATAAATCCTTTCATATCACATGAGCCTCTTCCATATAATTTGTCTCCCTTAACTGTAGCTGTAAAAGGATCAGAGCTCCAACCTTTCGAAACAGGCACAACATCTGTATGGCCTGATAAAATTATTGATTTTTTTGTGTTAGAATTCTTAGATTTAAGTGTCGCAAATAGATTTACTCTTTTTTTTTCATCATCATACGTTCTAAAAGAAGTTGCACCAAGTTTTTTTAAAATATCATCACAGTAGTTAATTAAAGAACTATTATCTTCTCCTGAAATAGTTTTAAAACCTATTAAGTCTGTTAAAATTTTAACTGAATTATCAAACAATAGCTCTGAATTATTTTCTGTACTCATATTTAGGTTCTATTATATATTAAATATATGAAAGAACAAATTACCTTTGATGACTTTGACAAAATAGACATTCGAGTAGGAACTGTCATTTCAGTTAAAAAAAATGAAAAAGCTAGAAAACCATCTTTAGTAGTTGAGGTTGATTTTGGACACGAAATAGGAATTAAGCAATCTTCAGCTCAAATTACCCATTATTACAACGAAGAAAATCTAAAAGGCAAACAAGTGATTGGTGTATGTAATTTTTCTGAAAAAAATATCGCAGGTGTGGTATCTCAAGTGCTTATTTTAGGATCAATAGACAAAGAAGGAAAAGTTATTTTAGTTCATCCGTCTCAAAAATCCGAGAACGGTCTACCTATAGCATAAGAATGCATCCAGAAATTTTATCACTTTCTTTGTTTATGTTTGTAACTAGTTGTTCACCTGGCCCCAATAATGTTGTTGCATCTCATTCTGGATTTAATCACGGAATAAAAAAATCAGTTCCATTAATGCTGGGTGTTATATTTGGGTTTACAACAATGTTGGCAATAGTTAATTTTGGATTAATTAATATTTTCAATATATATCCAATTATACAAAAAATTTTAATTGGAACGGGAACAATTTTTTTAATTTATCTTGCATATAAAATTTCATTTTCAAAATCATCTGACAAAAAAAATAATCTTGAACCTGTTAGTTTTGTTGAAACTTTTTTTTATCAATTTTTAAATCCAAAAGGTGTGATTGTTGCTGTAATAGCAGCATCAACCTATACAGAATCAGGAATTAATTTTATTAAATATTCATTATGGATGTTAGGAGTTGCTTTTTTATTTGCAATCATAAGCATTATTTTTTGGACTTTTTTAGGTAAATTTATGAGGAAATTCGCGACAAATGAGAAATTTATTAAATGGTTTAATTATGTTATGTCAACGCTCCTAATAAGTTGTATAGCAACTTTTTATTACTAAAGAAATTATGAAACCAGGAACAAAAAATTCTTACAAATCTCTTGCTGATATATCAATCAGTGACAAAAACTATAAATATTATTCACTTAAAAAAGCTGAAGAAAATGGTCTTGAAGGTATTTCGAAATTACCAAAATCTTTAAAGGTTCTTTTAGAAAATTTATTAAGATATGAGGATGATTTATCAGTAAATAAAAATCAAATTAATTCAATTAAAGAGTGGTTAAAATCAAAAAAATCAAATACTGAAATTGCATACCGACCAGCTAGAGTTTTACTTCAAGATTACACAGGTATTCCTGCTGTTGCTGATTTAGCTGCTATGAGAGAAGCAGTAAAAGATAAAAACAAAGATCCAAATACTATTAATCCATTATCTGCGGTAGACCTTGTTATTGATCACTCTGTTCAAGTAGATCAGTCTGCTAAATCAGATTCTTTTGAAAATAATGTTGATATAGAATTTGAAAGAAATGGAGAAAGATACTCTTTTTTAAAATGGGGCCAACAAGCATTTAATAATTTTAGAATAGTTCCACCAGGAACTGGTATTTGTCATCAGGTAAATTTAGAATATTTATCTAAAGTAGTTTGGTCTGAAGAGTTCCAAGGAGATAAGTATTTATTTCCAGATACATTAGTTGGCACTGATAGTCATACTACCATGGTCAATGGATTGTCTGTACTGGGTTGGGGCGTCGGTGGGATTGAGGCTGAAGCAGGAATGTTAGGTCAGCCAATTTCTATGTTAATTCCCGAGGTAATAGGCTTTGAAGTAAAAAATAAAATGCCCGAAGGAACAACGGCAACTGATTTAGTTTTAACAGTAGTTAAAATGTTAAGAGACAAAGGTGTAGTTGGAAAATTTGTAGAATTTTATGGAGAGGGTTTAGAAAATTTAACCCTTGCTGATAGAGCAACGATTGCGAACATGGCTCCAGAGTATGGTGCAACATGTGGCTTTTTTCCAATCGACGATGAAACATTAAAATATTTAAAATTTTCTGGACGAGATCAGCACACAGTCGATGTAGTTGAGCAATATGCAAAAGAACAAGGTTTATGGGCAAGTGATGAAATAGAATTTACAGATACAATCTCATTAGACATGTCTACAGTAGTTCCAACAATTTCTGGACCTAAAAGACCCCAAGATAAAGTGTTGTTAACTGATGCACCCATTTCATTTAAAAAAGTTCTAGAAAATGCAACAAATAAAAAAGATCATTCTATTTCTAAAGTTTCTAATACTGATTATGAAATTAAAGATGGGTCAATTTTAATTGCAGCCATAACTTCATGTACGAATACTTCAAATCCAAATGTTTTAATTGGTGCTGGATTACTTGCCAAGAAGGCTGTTGAATTAGGACTAGAAGTAAAACCCTGGGTTAAAACCTCTTTAGCACCGGGTTCTCAAGTAGTAACTGATTACTTAGCAAAAGCTGGATTAAACACTTATTTAGACAAACTAGGCTTTAATCTTGTAGGCTATGGTTGCACAACTTGTATTGGTAACTCAGGTCCATTACCTGAAAATATAGTAGATGCGATCCAAAAAGAAAATATTTACTCAGTTTCTGTTTTATCTGGAAATAGAAATTTTGAAGGAAGAATTTCCCCTCACATCAAGGCTAATTATTTAGCATCTCCTCCATTGGTAGTTGCTTACGCAATTGCTGGTCATATGGAAGTTGATTTATATAAGGATGCACTTGGTAAAGATAAAGAAGGTAATGATGTTTACTTAAAAGATATCTGGCCATCAAATAAAGAAATTGAAGATACTTTAAAACACTCGTTAAACGCAGAAATGTTTATTCAAAGATATTCAAATGTTTCAGAAGGACCTAGTCAATGGCAAAAAATTAAGACAGAAGAAAGTAGTATTTACAGTTGGGATGAGGGATCAACTTATGTAAAAAAACCTCCTTTCTTTGACAATTTACCAGACGAGCCTGAAGGATTTAAAAGAATCAAAGACGCAAGACCATTATTGATTTTAGGAGATATGGTTACAACAGATCATATTTCACCTGCAGGAAACATTCAAAAAGAAAGTCCAACTGGAGAATATTTTATGGAACACCAAATTCTTCCAAAAGATTATAACTCTTATGGATCAAGAAGAGGAAATCATGAAGTAATGATGAGAGGCACTTTTGCAAATATTAGAATTAGAAATGAAATGGCACCAGGAACTGAAGGTGGTTTTACAAAAATTTATCCAGAAGAAAAAGTATTACCTATTTATGATGCGGTTGTTGAGTATAAAAAAAGAGGCACAGATTTAGTTGTAATAGGTGGTAAAGAGTATGGAACTGGTTCTTCAAGAGACTGGGCTGCAAAAGGAACAAAATTATTAGGTGTTAAGGCAGTTATTGCTGAAAGTTTTGAGCGTATTCATAGATCAAATTTAATAGGTATGGGAATTTTACCTTTACAATTTACGAATGATATAAATAGAAAAAATTTAGATCTAATTGGATCAGAATTGATAAGCGTTCTTGATGTTGAAAAAGGCATTAATCCATCTGATGAAGTGACTGTTGAGATAAAATATGCCTCAGGAGATATCAAAAAAGTTAAAACATTATGCAGAATTGATACTAAAAATGAATTAGAATATTATAAAAATGGAGGCATACTTCAATATGTTTTAAGGAACATGATTTAATTATGGAAGAAGATATTTCAATTATAAATAGCAATACTAGAAATGAAAAAGTTAGAAACTTTTTTATTAATAATAAAAATAAAATTATCTCAACAGTGGTAATTTTGATTATTATTCTAATAGGAGCTTACAGTTTTGATAAATATAAAACTAATAAAAAAAGAGAAATATCAAATAAATTTAATTCAACTACTTTAGCCTACTCAGAAAATACTAAAAATAAAACAGTTCAAAATTTAATTGAAATTATTAATGAACAAGACCCAACTTATTCTCCTTTATCTTTGTATTTTATAATCGATAATGAATTAGTTTCTAATCAAAATGATATAAATAGCTATTTTGATATTCTGATTGAAAAGACATCTTTAGAAAATGAAATAAAGAATTTAATTATTTATAAAAAAGCTTTATTTAACGCTGATCAAGCTAAAGAAAGCGATCTATTAAATATTTTGAACCCATTGATTAATTCTAAAAGTGTATGGAAATCACATGCTTTGTACTTAATGGCTGAGTATTTTTATTCAAAAGATCAAAAACAAAAATCAAAAGAATTTTTCAATCAAATTGCTATTTTAGAAAATGCTAATCCAAACATAAAGCTTCAGGCACAAAAAAGATTGAACAGAGATTTAAGTGATTAAATTAATTTTCTTAATTTTTACATTATTTTTTTTATCCAATTGCTCTATTAGTGAAACCACCCGTATTTGGGATAATAAAGATGAAAATATAGATAATCAAAAAAATATAAAAAAGCTATTTGCTAAAGAAAAAAAAATAATCACCAAGTTTAATCCTGAGTTAAAGCTAGATTTATCTAAGATTGAGATTAACTCTTACACTATAGATAATCAAAATAATTATGGTTCACAAAATTATAGTGGTTTAAATGATAAAATTAGATCTTATAAATTTTCAAAAATAGAAGACGCTAATCAATTAAATTATAAACCAATATTTTTAAATGATGGGCTTATATTTTTTGACAAAAAGGGAACCATCACTAGATACGATAAAAATAGTAAAGTTATTTGGAAAAAAAATCATTACTCAAAGTCAGAAAAAAAACTAAGTCCTAAATTATATTTTGCTTTAGATGAACAAAATTTATTTGTTGCAGACAGTATTGCAAAATATTATTCAATTAACATTAAATCTGGTGAACTAAATTGGTCAAATAATGGAAATTACCCCTTTAATTCTGATGTAAAAAAAAGAGGAAATAAATTTTTTGTAATTGATTATAAAAATACTTTAAGATCATTTAGTGGATATGATGGTTCTGAATTATGGAATTTTCAAACCCAAGATTCTTTTACAAAGTCTGATACAAAAAATTCTCTTATTATTATTGGTGATTTAGTTATTTTTAATAATTCTATTGGAGACATTACTGCAGTCGATATAGAAACGGGCCTGATCACTTGGCAACTACCAACTCAAAGTAGCAATATAATTAATGAGTCTTATAATTTTAAAACTTCTAAATTAGTTTCTGATGGAAAATCTATTTATTTTTCAAATAATAAAGACGAATTTTATTCAGTAGATATAAAAACTGGAGTTACAAATTGGATTAATGAGGTTAATTCTAACATAATGCCGGCCATTATCGGGAATCTGATTTTTACTGTATCTGATAATGGTTACTTATTTGTATTAGAAAAAAATAATGGAAATATTATTCGTGTAACAAATCTTTATAATATTTATAAAGAAAAAAAGCGTCCATATATAAAACCAATTGGTTTTGTTGTAGGTAAAACAAACTTATACTTAACAAATAGCGATGGTAAAATGATTGTGGCAGATTTAATAACTGGAAACACGGTTAATATTGTTAAAGTTTCTAGTAACCTGATGTCCGAACCCTTTATTTTTAATGAAAACTTATTTGTAATTAAAAATGGCTCTGTTGTTCAGTATAATTAAGAATGTTCTTAAAATTTTTAGATAAAATTGGAAGAAAAAAAATTGTTTTAGACCGAGGACCCTCCCACCCAAGATATTACGAGGCTAAACCTTGGTTAAATAGATATTATGTTTTGTTTAGATACAGACCTAAATGGTTTCCATTTAATATTTTAATTCATGAAATGCTTGCAGACGATCATGGAGAAGGTGTTCATAATCATCTATGTCCTTACATTACTATTATTTTAAGAGGAGGATACTGGGAAACTACCAAAAAAGGTAAGTTTTGGAGAAGACCTGGCTATATAGGATTTCGTTCTGCAAATGCTCATCATAGAGTAGATTTAAAAGAAGATACAAAACCGATGACAATTTTTATTCCTGGTCCTTTTGGTTTACGAAAAGGTTCTAGATCTGAATATGGTATCGATTTTAAAACTAAAAAAAATTAATGATAAAAAAATTTCAAAAAGAATTTATATCGTATTGCAACAATCAACAATTAGAAGTTAATTCAAATCAAATAGAAGTTGTTAAGAGATTAGAGCAATACCACCAAGGGAATTTTCAATCTTATTTTTCAAAATTGTTTTCAAAAAAATCATCTAAAAAAGGTTTTTATTTATATGGTGATGTTGGTGTTGGCAAAACTATGATTTTAAATTTTTTTTTTAATCATTTAAAGGAAAAAAAGTTAAGACTACACTTCAATGAGTTTATGTTAAGTTTTCATGACTTTGTTTATCAAAAAAAAGAAAAAGAAGAAAATATAATCAATCAATTTGTAAAAAATTTAAAATTAAAGTCTTCATTAATTTATTTTGATGAATTTCAAGTCACAAATATAGTTGATGCTATGATTTTAGGAAAATTGTTTGATCAAATTTTTAAAGAGGATATCAAAATTATTGTAACTTCTAATACTAAAATCTCTGAATTATATAAAGACGGTCTTCAAAGGGATCAATTTAAACCATTTATTAAGATTATGGAGCAAAAGTCTATAGAATGTGAGCTTAAGATTGAAGATGATTATAGAAAATCAAGCAATAATCAAAAACAAAGATATTTTTATCCACTTAATCAAGAAACTAATTTTAAAATAAATAAATTTTTTAGAACTATTACAAAAGATAAAAAACACTCGTTCAAAACAATCAATGTCAAAGGTAGGGATTTTAAAATAGAAAATTTTTATGAAGGAGTTGTAAGATTTAACTTTAATGAGTTATGTGATAAAAATTTAGGTGCAGAAGATTATTTAGAAATTATAAAAAATTGTAAATTTATTGTAATAAATCAAATACCACAATTTAATGATACTAATTCAAATCAACAACAACGATTCATTACTTTATTAGATGTAATTTATGACAAAAATATTCCAATATCAGTTACAGCAAATCAAAATCTAGATGAATTTACTTCATCAAAATTATTAGAAAAACCATTTAAACGTACTATTAGCCGGTTGTATGAGCTAACATCAATTAACAAAAATCAATGAAACAAGAATTTTATAATCTTCAAATAGATACTAGTGGTCAAAAATTATATGAATTTACCAATCAAACAATTGAATGGATTAGCAAAAATAATTTTAAAAATGGTATACTTAATTTAAGTATTCAGCACACAAGTGCATCTTTAATTGTACAAGAAAATGCTGACCCAGATGTTCAAACAGATTTAATAAATTATTTTGATAAATTAGCTCCTATGGATAACAAACTATATGTCCATACCACCGAAGGAAAGGATGATATGCCTGCGCACATCAAGTCTGCATTAACCAATAATCAAATTTCATTAAGTATTAGAGAAGGCAAATTATTACTAGGCATCTGGCAGGGCTTATATTTATTTGAACATCGGCTAAACCCTCAAAATAGAACAATAATTCATCATTTTATTGGGAATTAATCTATTAAATGCTTATTTTTTTAAGGTCTTAAAGGCCTCTAGGGCAGAGGCTCTAGCTTTTTCATGGATCACAATTGGTTGAGGATAATCTTTACCAATTATAGTTTTAATAGCTTGTTGGTATTTTAATTCCATTTCCCAAGGCTTATGAACAAATTTATTTGGCACTTTATCTAATTCTGGCACCCATTTTTTTACATAATGTCCTTCTTTATCAAATTTTTCTCCCTGTAAGATTGGATTAAAAATTCTAAAATAAGGTGCAGCATCCGCACCACAACCAGCAACCCACTGCCACTGTGCAACATTATTTGCTTTATTAAAATCTAACAAACAATTTCTGAAATATTTTTCTCCTTCAGTCCAATTAATTCTCAAATGTTTAACTAAAAAAGATCCAACTACCATACGAACCCTATTATGCATCCAGCCAGTTTCGTATAATTCTCTCATACCTGCATCAACTATTGGATAACCAGTCATTCCTGTTTTCCATGCTTTAAGATATTTATCATTTTTGACCCAAGGAAATTTATCAAAATCTTTCCTATAATTACCTTTCAAAAATTCTGGAAAATAATTAATTAAACTATGTGAAAATTCTCTCCACCCAAGTTCATTAATATATTTTCTGTAACCAATTCCTTTAGATTTGATTTCACCACATTTTTTCCAAATACTTGCTACATGAATTTGACCGTGTTTAATATAAGGTGAAAGTTTTGAAGTTCCTTCAACTGATGGAATGTCTCTTGTAGTTCCATAGTCTTTAATTTTACTCTCTATTAAATCATTTAAAATTTTTTTTGAATTACTCTCAGAAATTTTCCAGTATTTATCAAATTTTTTATACCAATTGTTTTTGGGTAAAATATTTTTTGGTTCAATACAGTTTTTAAAAAAAGTTTTTTCTTTAGTCTTTTTTTTAACAATATAATTTTTAGCAGGAGCTAAACTTAAATATTTTTGCTCAGCAGTTCGCCAAAAGGGAGTAAATACTTTGAAGGGTGTTCCATCATTTTTAGTTACTTCCTGAAATTCATTTAAAATATTTCCTTTGAAATATTTAAAGTTTATTTCATTTTTAATAAAAACATCTCTAATTTTTTTTCCTTTAGCAATTACATCTGGTTCGTAAACTTTATTCCAATATACTGTAAGATTGTCCTTTTTTTTGATCTTAGAGAAAATATTCAATTCATCACCCTTAACTATTTGAAGATTGATATTATATTTTGATAAGTCAGTTTTAAAAACTTCTAATGATTTTGAGACCCACCATTTTTGAGCTTCAGTTTGATTATCAAAATTTTTATTATTATAGATAAATAAAGCAATTACATTGTCATGATTTTGAGTTGCAAATGACAATGCAGGATTATTTTCTATTCTAAAATCATCTCTTATCCAAAAAATCCCTGTATCAGACATGCAATTAATTTTGATTAACTAATTTTTGGTACATTTCTTGATCTGTATCACCCTCACAACCAATAACTAAAACATTAGAATTTTGATCTAATTTTAAATTTTGTTTTAAATTTTGATCCTCACAACCAGCAATTAAGCTAATCACTCCTGGTGCAGAATTTTCTCCGGCTATAATAGGTTCATCACTAAAACCTGAGTTTCCAAGTAATTTCATAGTTTTTGCAATATCATCATCGGGTAAACTGATGCAATGTTTAACTGAATTTTTTAGAATTTCCCATGGGACTAATGATACTTCTCCACATGACATACCACCCATCAGACTTTCTCTTTTAATATCAATTTTTTCTATTTTTCCTGTTTTAATACTTTCTAAAACACAAGCTGCACTATCAGGTTCAACAATTAATGTAATGGGAACGTTATCTAAGTATCTTGCAATACCCGCAACCATTGCGCCAGCCATTCCACCAACACCTGCCTGTAAAATTATATGAGAAATTTTTTCATTTTTAATTTGATCAATAATTTCTTTCATCATAACTGTATAACCAGCCATCGTGTATGTTGGAACTTGCATATAATTTTTCCAAGCAACATCTTGTACTATTTGCCAATTATTTTCTGTGGATTGCTTAATGCATTCTATTAGTGATTTTTCATAATTGCCTTTCACTTTAATCACATCTGCACCAAGGTCTGCCATAGCTTGACCTCTAGCATCACTAACAAACTCACTAATAAAAATTTTACACTTAAGTCCTAATCTTCTAGCACCCCATGCAACAGATCTTCCATGATTTCCAGCAGTTGCAGTTGCAACAGTGATATTTTTATTTCCTTGGGTTACTTTTTCAACAGCATAGGCACCTCCCAGTGCTTTAAATGATTTTAAATCAAATCTTTTACTTTCATCTTTGTAATAAATTTTATTTAAATCTAACTCATTAGATAATTTATTAAGAGATATTAATGGAGTAGGGGAATATCCTTCCCATTTTGAAATACTAGAATAAGCATCATCAATTTCTTTTTCGGAAAGTGAATTGAAAATTTGTTTTTTATCAAACGAATAATTTTTATTATCTAAAAATTCAGAATACTTCCATTGATGACCATTAGATAAAGTTGCCATAATCTAACAGTCTAAAGTATTATCTTTTTCCCACTTAGTGACTGGTTTTTTCTTATTAAATGAAAACTTGCTCTTAAAGTCTTTTATCTCGGAATTTTTAAGCTTTATGTAGCTTTCAATTACATCTTTTCCAAAGGCATCAGCAAGAGATTTACTTTTTTGAAGCATAGAAATTGCTTGATTTACATCATTAGGTAATTTTTTTAGTTTTGGATATTTTTTATAATCCTTGTACATATTGCAATGTAGTGGTTTTCCAGGATTTAATTTTTTATTAATTCCTTCAAGACCTGCAGCAATTATTCCTGCTTGAAGTAAATATGGGTTGGCTGCACCATCCATTAATCTTAATTCAAATCTTCCTTGATCTGGAATTCTAATCATGTGTGTTCTGTTATTTCCTGTATAAGAAATACTACTTGGCGACCAAGTTGCACCAGACTTTGTCGGTGGAGCATTAATTCTTCTGTAACTATTGATTGTTGGATTAAAAAAGGCTGATAAAGCTTGAGTATTATTCATTACGCCTCCTAAGAAATTGTAAGCTAATTTACTTAAACCAAGCGTATCTTTTTTATCTAAAAATTTATTATCTTTACCATTCCATACCGAAACATGAGCATGACAACCATTTCCAGTTAAATTATGAAAGGGTTTTGGCATGAAGGTTGCTCTTAAACCATGTTTTTCAGCTAAGCTTTTAACCATATATTTAAAGAATACATGTCTATCAGCTGTAATCAATGAATCTGTATAATCCCAATTCATCTCAAATTGACCATTAGCATCTTCATGATCATTTTGATAGGGCTTCCAACCCATTGTAATCATGCAGTCACATATCTCTTTAATTAAATCATATCTTCTCATTAAAGCTGATTGATCATAACAAGGCTTAGATTGAATATCTCTTTGATCAGCAATTGATGATCCATCTTCTGAAATTAAAAAATATTCACATTCGACTCCAGACTTCATCTGTAATTTTTTTTGAGACATCTTTTTAATTTGCTCTTTAAGCATCACTCTTGGTGAAGCCTTTACAGGTTTTCCGTCCATGTATAAATCTGATGCCAGCCAACCAATTTCTTTATTCCATGGTAATTGAATTAAACTATCAGGATCAGGCACTCCAAACATATCACTGTCTGCAGGTGTCATGTCTAACCATGTAGCAAACCCAGCAAAGCCAGCTCCATTTTTTTGCATCTCACCTATGGCTTGAGCTGGAACTAATTTAGATCTTAAAACTCCAAAAAGATCAACAAAACTTATTAGAAAATATTTTATTTTTTTTTGTTTGGCAATTTGTGAAAGATTTTTTGGCATGATTAATCCTACTTGTTTAAAAAGTTTTATTCAATTATTTTTTTCCAGGTACCCAATCTGTGCCAGCTAGAGGAACTCTTGCCATAGCAGCAGCTTCAACTGTTAGGGCAGCTAGATCTTCAGGTTCTAAGTTTCTAACATCTGATTTACCATTAGCTCTAGCTAACGTTTGCAACTCTAGGGTTAAAGTTGTTAAATAATTTTTAATTCTTTTACCAGCTTCAATTGAGTTTAATCTTTTTTCTAGTTTAGGATCTTGTGTTGCAACACCTACTGGACATCTTCCTGTATGACAGTGATGACAATAACCAGGTTCGGTTCCAAGTTTTTTATAATCTTCAACATATAGGTCGGCATTACAGTTTAAAGCCATCATTGCAGCAGAACCGATTGATACAGCATCTGCACCCATTGCCATTGCTTTTGCAACATCTGCACCAGTTCTAATACCACCTGAAACAACAAGCTGAACTTTTCTATGCATATTTAATTCTTTTAAAGCATCAACGGCTTCTCTTAATGCGCCTAAGGTTGGAATTCCAACATGTTCAATAAAAACATCTTGAGTAGCAGCTGTTCCACCTTGCATTCCATCAAGTACAACCACATCTGCACCAGCTTTTACAGCTAATGTGGTATCGTAAAAAGGTCTTGCAGCTCCAACTTTTATATAAATTGGTTTTTCCCAATTTGTAATTTCTCTAAGTTCTTGAATTTTAATTTCCAAATCATCTGGGCCGGTCCAGTCAGGGTGTCTGCAAGCACTTCTTTGATCAATTCCTTCTGGTAAGGTTCTCATTCCCGCAACTCTTTTATTAATTTTTTGACCAAGCAACATTCCACCACCACCAGGTTTTGCACCTTGCCCAACTACAACTTCAATAGCGTCTGCTTTTCTTAAATCATCAGGATTCATGCCATATCTAGAAGGTAGTAATTGATAAACTAAATATTTTGAAGAACCTCTCTCTTCTTGTGTCATACCACCATCACCAGTAGTTGTTGAAGTTCCCATTGCAGATGCTCCTCTACCTAAAGCTTCTTTTGCATTAGCACCGAGTGCTCCAAAACTCATCCCAGCAATTGTAATTGGAATATCTAGTTTGATCGGTTTTTTTGCAAATCGATCTCCTAAAATAACTGAAGTGTTACATGTTTCTCTATAACCTTCTAATGGGTACCTGGACATCGATGCGCCTAAAAAAACAAGATCATCAAAATCAGGAACTTTTCGTTTAGCACCCAATCCTCTTATTTGATAAATCCCTTCGTTTGCTGCTCTTTGAATTTCTTTTATTGTAGAGCTTGGAAATGTTTTAAATTCTTTAAGATCTTTTTTCATATTTAGTATGCACCCACATTATCAATTTTAAAATTATATAAATTTCTAGCAGAACCATATCTTTTAAATTTTTTAGGATCTTCTGAAATATTGAGTTTTTTAAATAGTTTTGTTAATTCACCTATATTCTTTTTATCCATTTTCTTTTCCACACAATCTGCACCTAAGCTTTTAACTTTACCTTTTACAAATATCTTAGCTTCATAAATTGAGTCTCCAAGATCTGCATCTGCATCACCCATTACAACTAAATTACCTTTTTGTGCCATAAAAGCTGACATATGGCCAACAGAACCTTTAACTACTATATCAATTCCTTTCATTGATATCCCACATCTAGAGCTTGCATCTCCTTCTATAATTAATGCACCCCCATGACCTGTCGCACCAGCTGATTGAGAGGCGTTACCTTTAACAACAATTTTACCTGACATCATATTTTCAGCGACACCAGTTCCAACGTTTCCATGAACTGTAACAGTTGCTTTTTGATTCATACCTGCACAGTAATATCCTGTATGACCTTTGACTGTTACATCAATATCGTCTTTCAAACCTGCACATATAGCGTGTTGTCCTTGAGGGTTTAAAATTTCGAATTTTCTAGTATTTTTTTTTCTATCAACGTTTTGTAGATGTTGATTTACTTCTCTTAAAGTTTTTTTGTTTAAATCAAAGTTCATAAATTACCAGTGATATACTACACCAGGTTTTGGTTCAAAAATTTTTGCTGAATTTACATTTGGAAGATGCGCCATAGCTTGAAACTCAGATGCAACCGCAACATAATCTTTAGTCTCAGCAACAACAGCTGGCTTGCAAGCAATTTCATCTCTCAATAATGCAAAGCCATCTTTTGTACCTGCAATAAAAGTATAAAACCCATCTAAATCTTTTAAACTGTTTTTTAATGTTTTTTCTAAGTCCTTACCTTTTGATATTTGATTTGAAATATATCCAGCAGCAACCTCAGTATCATTTTCAGAATTAAAGCTTTGACCATCTTTTACAAGAGACCTTCTTACATTGTTATGATTTGATAAGGAGCCATTATGAACCAAGCATTCATCTTCTGATGTGGAGTAGGGGTGAGAACCTTGTGTAGTTATTGCACTTTCAGTAGCCATTCTTGTGTGACCAATTCCATGCGTACCTGAAAAAGAGGATAATTTAAATTTTTTTACAACATCTTTTGGATTTCCAGTTTGTTTGAAAATATTAATACTTTTTCCATAACCAACTAAAGATACTTCTGGAATTTCTTTTTTTAATAAATTTAATATTTTAGAGGGTTTTTCGTTGGTTTCTAAAACAACGTGATCTGCATAACTAGTTAACTTAATTTTTTTTATAAATTTTGATATTTTCTTTTTAAAATCATTTTCTTTTATTTCATCAAGACAAATAGAGTATTTAAAAGTATTTTTATTTTCTTTCGTGTAAATCGCAAAACCTGCACTATCAGGTCCCCTTGTTGCCATGCCATCTAACATTCCAGATAAAAATTTACCTAAATGTTTTTCATATTTTTTTGTTTTTAAATAAATTCCAACAATTCCACACATAATATATTTGGTTTAGCTTAATAGAGATTTTAAGAAGTCTTTATAGTAGATAAGATTGACCACAACAATGATGATAATAGCCGCTATCACTCCATATTTAGCTTTAGGAAATAAAACACCTCTCATTTTAGTAGGTCTAAGATCTTCGTTATTATTATCGCTCATTTATAGAGATTATAAAAAAAAAGGGCGCCACAATCAAGTAGCGCCCAAATTTTTATTTTATATTACCAATCGGTAATATTGCTTTTATGATCATTAGCACCATGTCTTTTTCTAGCCAATTTTGAAAGTTCCTCACTCTCAGAATTGTTAGTAATAACATGCCAACCAATCCAGATAACTATACCTAAAATAACCAGTAAAGTTTCACTAGATCCAGCTCCTGGATAAACTGCACCGACAACCTCCTTAGCACTTAAATGATCTATCCAGTTTGTAACTGTAGCCATATTTTTCTCCTTTACCTAGTTGCAGATGAAACTGCTCGTTCATCTTTTTTAGCAGATTCCATCATATCATAGTCTAGTCCAGCTATTTCAACATCACGCGGTATTCTTAATTTACCAAATGCGCTTAGTATCTTAGCTATGACATAGCCTGGTATTAGTCCAAGAACTACGAACATTATTATTGCTCCTAGAAATTGACCTAATGGATTGATTGATGCATAAGTTGATCCGTCCCACATAGCGCCAACACTGTAACCAGATGATGGGTAACCATTTAAAACAAATCCACATATGATAAGACCAACAACACCAGCATAACCATGTACTGCTACTGCACCAACTGCATCATCAATTTTGAACTTACGTTCAACCCAGTAATGTAGTTTGTATGCAACAACAACACCGATCATACCGATAATCATTGCTTGAATTGGATGATACAAATCATTTCCAGCTGAAGCACAGATGATACCTGCTAGTCCACTTGAGTAAGTCCAGAAAGGATCACCTTTGGCGATCACATATCCAGCTAATAATCCTCCTGATAATGACATCAAGAAGTTATAAGTTATACCACTAAGTGTAGTAGGGGTTACATATATGTTTGTAGCTGTCCAGTATGTTACACCTTCCATTCCATACTCAGGTCCAAGATCAAATATCGGTATATTACATGCCGCATAAAATCCCCAGAAACCAGTATAGATTAAAAACAACCCAACTGTAACTAGCCAAGGATTTCTTGGTCCTATATTTCTTGGCTCACCACTTGATGAGAATTTTCCAATTCTAGGTCCTAAAACCATTAGAACACCTAAAGCAAATCCACCCGCAATTGCGTGAATTACTCCTGATGCATAAGCATCGTGATATCCTAAAATTTTAAGCATCCAGCCATCAAAGTGCCATCCCCAAGCAGCATCAATTACCCAGAAACACGAACCTATTGCAATTGCTAAAATTCCAAATGCAAAAGTTGTAATTCTTTCAATGATTGCTCCTGAAACAATAGAAGCAGCTGTCCATGAAAATAGTAAGAACGCAGCCCAGAATACTCCAGATATGTGGTCACCTAAGTTAACCGCCATAAATTCAGTATTTGGTGCATACCATTTAGCACTAAAAGTACTTTCATCGGTTATCAATGCAGCACTTTCATTCATTATTGAAGGTGCAATTCCAGGTCCTGTTGGAAATGCCCAGTAAATCCACCAACCAAAGAAAAACCAAGTTACTGTTACCAAAGGTATCAGCATTGTATTTTTCATAAGAGTATGTTGGTGATGTTTGTATCGAGAAGCTCCAACTTCATACATACAGAAACCGACGTGAATTAAAAACATCAGTACCACTGTTACCCAGTAGTAAAATTCTGTAAATATGGTTGTAAGAGCACCTAACTGATCAGTCATAATCTCTCTCCCATATTAGTTTAATGGAAGCCTATAAAATTTTGTAAGGTGTGACAAACAAAACAATACTTAAAAACCTAGCGTGAACACTAGGTTTTTAATTAAATATCAACTTAAGATTGTTTTATTAGAATTTTAAGTAAGCTTTTTTCAAATCAACAAGAGGATGTTTTGGAGACATTTGAAACTTAACCAAAAGTTCTCTTGCAATCATATCTCTATCTTGTTGGTTATTAGGAAGTTTAATAGATTTTGGAATAGTAACCCAGCCATTTGCGTTTCTACAAAATACAGCTGGTTTTCCTTCTTCATAACCCATATGAACATCTTCTAACCAGTTAAGATCATCCCAACCCATAGCTTCTACATATTTTTTAAGAAATGGAGTAATTCTTTTATAATCAGGAAGTAAGTTTACATCATATCTATAACCAATATGTTGGCCAATTAGCTTTTCTCTTGCTGTTTCTTTAAAAGTACCAAGCTTAAGTTTTTTCTCTTTTTTAACTTTGCTTTTTACTTTTGTTTTTTTTGTTTTTTTCTTAGCCATAGTTACCTCTATATTTTATGATAGTTATCAACACCAACTGTGTAGTTTGTTCCAGCTAATGGAACTTTTGCTAAAGCAGATGCTTCCGTAGTTAATGCAGCTAAATCTTCAGGCTCTAAAGAGTGAATATTAGTTTTACCACATGCTCTTGCTAAAAGTTGAGCTTCTAACGTCATTGCATGAAGATAGTTGTAAACTCTAAGTGCAGCATCATCAGGATTTAATCTTGCTCTTAGCTTAGGGTCTTGTGTTGCAACACCAACTGGACAACGACCAGTATGACAGTGATAACATTCACCAGCTTTTACACCCATTTCTTTTTCAAAGTTAGCTTCTGGGATATCTTTATTACAGTTTAAGGCGATCATTGATCCAGTACCTATTGCAATTGCATCAGCACCTAACGCTAAAGCTTTTGCCATATCAGCACCATCTCTTACACCACCCGCATAAATTAAAGTAACTTTACCAGTTTTACCCACATCGTCGATTGCTCGTCTTGCTTCTCTGATAGCAGCTATTCCTGGAATACCAGTATTTGCAGCTGCGATATGAGGTCCTGCACCAGTTGAACCTTCCATTCCATCTAAATAGATAGAGTCGGGGTCACATTTTGCAGCCATACGAACATCATCATAAACTTTTGATGCACCAAGTTTTAACTGAATTGGAACTTTGTTTTTTGTTAATTGTCTTAATTCTTCAACTTTTAAAGCTAAATCATCTGGACCTAACCAGTCAGGGTGTCTAGCAGGTGATCTTTGATCGATACCTGAAGGTAATGATCTCATCTCAGCTACTTGGTCAGTTACTTTTTGACCCATTAAGTGTCCACCCATTCCAACTTTTTGACCTTGACCAATGAAAACTTCAATTCCATCTGCAAGTTGAGCGTGATGTGGATTAAAACCGTATCTTGATTGAATACATTGGTAGTACCATTTTTCAGAATATCTTCTTTCATCAGGTATCATTCCACCTTCTCCTGAACAAGTTGCACTACCAGCCATAGTAGCTCCTCTTGCTAAAGCAGTTTTTGCTTCATAAGAAAGTGCTCCAAAACTCATACCAGTAATGTAAACAGGTATATCAAGTTCAATCGGGTTTTCACATCTTGGTCCAATTACAGTCTTAGTTTCACATTTTTCTCTGTAACCTTCGATTACAAATCTTGTAAGTGTTCCAGGTAGAAAAACTAGATCATCAAATGTTGGAATTTTTTTCATTAATGCCATTCCACGCATTCGGTATCTACCTAACTGAGATTTGATATGAATATCGTCTATTACCTCAGGAGTAAAAATAGCATTATGACCTAATAAACTTTTATTTCTTTTTCCATCTTCATGTGCATGAACGTCTGTTTTTCCACCAACGCCCTTACCATTTTTTTTTGTTTTTTTCTTAGGCATTAAATTGCTCCTTTCTTCTCTGTAGGTTCTAAATTATCGTAATTCCAAAGTTTTTTACCAGCTACAATTTTTTTCATTTTGCTTACATCAAAATTTTCACCGATTTCTGCAACTTTTAATTTTCGTTTTAACCAGTCTTGGTCACTTTTTGAAAGATCAGCATCAACAGCATCACTACCATATGAGCCAATACTTCCGCCAACAAAAATAGTACCATCATACATAGAGTCACCTAAATTTATTCCAACATCCCCAAGAATAATTATTCTACCTCTTTGCATCATGAAACCTGTAAATGCACCAGCGTCACCACCAACAATAATTGTTCCACCTTTCATATCAATACCAGTTCTAGCACCAACACTACCTTTGCAAATTAAGTCTCCACCTCTGATAGCTGCTCCAAAACATGATCCTGCATTTTTTTCGATTACAACTTTACCAGCCATTAAGTTTTCAGCACAAGACCAACCAACTCTACCATTAATTCTAACAGTAGGGCCATCACATGAACCCATACCAAAATAACCTAAACTTCCTTCAAAAATTAAGTTTAATTTATTCAAAATTCCAACACCTAAACTATGTTTTCCTTGTGGGTTTTTAATAACAATAGTTCCAAAACCTTGACTCATTAAATTATCGATTTCCTTATTAGCTTCTGGAGCCGACATATCTTTTACATCAAGATCTGTTCTTTTATTGAAATCAACATCATAAGTACCAAAGTAATAAAAGTTTTCAGCTTCATCAGGGTTAAAAAACTTTTGTTGAGTTCTTCCTGTTAAAACTTCACTGTGCATACCCATTGACTGGGCTTTTGATTTCTTCTCGCTTGTTTTTAGATTTGCCATACTTTTACCTCTCCATCAAATGGATCATATGTATCAATTTCTTGCGGTAAAACTGATCTGATCGCTATTTCTTCTGAACCCATTGCAACTAAATCATCTGACTCGTAGAGCACTAGTGGCTTTGCTGCCATAGTATCTTTTGCCATTCCTAACGAGTCACTTGTTGCAACAAAATAAGTGAATACTCCATCAAGTCCTGTTAAAGAGTCTCTCATACCTTCTTCAAGACTTGCTCCTTCTCTCATTTTTTGAGCAATATAAACTGCGATTAATTCTGAGTCACACTCAGACATAAATCTCATACCTTTATTTTCTAATTGTCTTCTATTGTTCCAATAATTTGTAAGCTGTCCGTTATGAACCACTGATACATCGCTAAAAGGATAACCCCAAAAAGGGTGGGCTGACTTAATATCAACACCAGATTCTGTTGCCATTCTAGCATGACCAATTGCATGAGTTCCAACAAGTTTATCTAATGAATATCTATCACAAACTGCTTTAGCATTTCCAAGATCTTTAATTACTTCCAACGATTTTCCCATTGAAAGAATTTCAACACCTGGGATGCTTTCAATTTTTTGAGAAAAATCTAATAGATCTTTTTTATCATAAGAAATTTCATATCTTAGTGAATAGGGTAGAGTTCTTTCTTCTTTTAGAACTTTAGCCCCTAACTCTGCTAAATATTGATCTACTATCTTTTTTCTTTCATCGTAAACTGAAACATCTTCCATAATTGATGAGCTTCCTTCACCAACATTTTCTCCAACTTTGAAACGCATGATAAAATTTTTACCATCTGTATCACCGTATAGAGCGTAACCTGTTAAGTCTTCACCTCTATGCTTTAATGCTTGAAGCATACCTTGTAATTCGCTTCCAACATTTGAAGATTTACCTCTATGTATTAATCCAGCTATCCCACACATATATTTTACCCCTTTTATTTATTTTTAAGACCTACGGTAGACAATCAAGATAAGTGTCCAGATCCCATTGAGTTGTTGCACCTAAAAATCTTTCCCATTCATCATTTTTATACCAATGAAATACTTTATACATTTCATCTGGCATAGCTGATTTAATAACTTCATCTTCAGATAGGCGATCTAATGCTTCACCAAGACTTAAAGGTAATTTTTTAACTTCTTTTCCAGCTGCTTGAGCTTCGTACATACTTCTAGATTCTGGTTTTCCTGGATCAATGTTATTTGATATCCCATCTTCAAAACATTTTAATAACCCTGAACCCATCAAGTAAGGATTATGCATCGAGTCAACTGAACGATATTCAAATCTTCCTGGTGCTGATACTCTTAATCCACAAGTTCTATTTTGATATCCCCAGTCTGCATAAACTGGTGCCCAAAAACCTGTATCCCATAATCTTCTATAAGAGTTTACTGTTGATGATCCAATTGCAGTCAAAGCACCTAAGTGCTTCATAACACCACCAATAGCTTTTAATCCAACTTTACCTGGTAACTGAACATCTTTAGTATCTGGCATAAAAGTATTTGTTCCACCTTCTACATATGTGAATACATGGTCCATAGCTGGTAAAGACTTGTGAGATAATTTGTTAACTTTATCTTTTCCACCTGTCCATAATGACATATTAGTGTGACAACCACTTGCAGACACTCCCATAAAAGGTTTTGTCATAAAGCAAGCGATTAAATTAAATTCTCTAGCAACTTGAGCACAAATTTGTCTGTAAGTTGAAAGCCTGTCTGCATTTCTTAACACATCATCATACATCCAGTTCAATTCTAATTGTCCTGGTGCGTCTTCATGATCACCTTGAATCATGTCAAAGCCCATTGCTCTAGCATATTCAAAAACCTTCATGAAAACTGGTCTTAACGACTCAAATTGATCTATGTGATAACAGTATGGTTTAGAAAAACCTTTTCCAGTAGGGGTACCATCTTCATTTTTTGTTAGCCACATCATCTCTGGCTCAGTTCCAACTCTTAACTGATATCCATGTTTTTTCTTAAATTCTTGGGCGTGAATTCTTAAGTTACCACGACAATCTGATGTTAAATGAGCGCCAGGGTTCTCTCTTTCTTCTCTGTTTCTAAAACAAGTTACAAATACTCTTGCTACTTTTTTATCCCAAGGAAGTTGACAAAATGTTTCTGGATCAGGAATACCTACAAGTTCTTTTGCTTCAGGTCCATAACCAATATAATTACCATGACGATCTGTAAATAAGTTTGCTGTTGCACCATAGACTAATTGAAATCCTTTTTCACAAGTTCTTTCCCAGTGATCTGTGGGAATACCTTTACCTACAACTCTTCCAGTAACAGAAATAAATTGAAAAAAAATATATTCAATACCAAGTTCATTAATCTTAGCTCTAACTTGCTTTACTAACTTTGCTCTACCTGGTTGGTTAACGTGTTTGTCTAGATCAGTCATTATTTTCATCCCCCAATGAATTTTATTTATTCAAAGTTAGCTGAAAAACTTATTAGTGTCTAGGCTTGAAGTTTAACTCCAAGGGAACGGACTGTTCGATGTAGGGTGAAGTTCACCTTTCTCGTAACGGTTGAATCTAAACGGTTTCAATAAATCACTCTCAGTACCAAGAATTTCTTTTGCAACAAGTTCACCAACACCAATCATTTTATAACCGTGATTAGCATCAGCAATCATATAAACATTTTCTAAAAATCTATCAAAGATTGGAAATGAGTCTGGTGTCATACATCCAAGACCACCCGATGGTCCTTTTCTATAAAGATCTGATTTACCTTCAAATCTTTTTTGGCAATGAGCTAAAGCTGAACACCACATATCATTAAAAGCTTCAGTAGTTTGAAATTCTGGAGAGTCTAAACCGTATGGATCTACATTAACTTTATCAAAATGTTTATCAACTATGTATGGAGATGTTCCACCTTGAACACCTAAACCTTCAATATCAGGTTTATAATAAATTCCCCAAATTTTTTCTGTAATTAATTTTTTTGTTTTATCTGAGTACAATGGCGCAGTAGAGTCAACGTGGATTACCGGTGGTTGTTTTCCATTATTCATCTTTAAAAAATCTGGCTCAACGCCAATTACACCCTCTTGTAACATCCAATATGTCCACATATCGGTTTCGTGTAATTTACCATCTTTGCTTTTAATGTTAGCCTTTTTAGGAAGCTCTAACATGTTCCAAAAATCCCTAGCCCATGGACCTGCTCCAACAACTACTTGTTCACACTCTATCGTACCTTTATCAGTTTCAACTCCTGTAACAGCTTTACTATTACTACCTCTTTTAAACCCAGTTACTGTTACACCCTTCATTACTTGAACACCATTTGAAGTAGATTTGTTTTCAAGAGCTTTAATTGAGTCTTTGTTAAATGCGTAACCACCTTTTTTTTCATGAAGAACTGAAGTAATGCCTTGAGCTTGCCAATCATCAAACATTCCCTTCATATAATTCATGCAATCTTTTTCACCTTCAATAAATTCTGATTCGTAACCAATAGCTTTTTGCTGCTCATAAATAGTTGCAACATCTTCATGCATTACCTCTGGCGATATTTGTAAATAGCCAACTGCATTATACTTAAATGCTTTTGGATCACTCTCCCAAACTGAAACTGAATGAGCCATTAGCTCTCTCATAGCTGGTTGAAAGTAATTGTTTCTAACAACACCACAAGCAATACCACTTGCACCAGCAGCAATATCATTTTTTTCTAAAACTATGATGTCACCAGGATTTTTATAAGTTTCTGAAAGTTTCCAGGCTGTACTTAAACCGTGAATACCACCACCTATAATTACTACTTTTGCTTTTGATGGTAACGTTGACATAACTAAACATTATTTTTTGAAACAAGATATTAATATAATTTTTTATAGAACTAAAAATTATATATAAAAAATATATATTATGGATTATTTAAAAATAAATAGCTAATAGCTTATGTTTTTAAGTGTATCTAAATATTCATTAAACTCATTAATAAAAGAAGAGCTAGGTACAATATTTTTAATTCTCTGGTCAGTAGAAGTTTTTTCCAAATGAAAGAATCCTTTTTCACATGCCTCAGTAATTATAAGAGCTGATTTTGGTCGAGAAGTTTTAAATAATTTTGTTTTAAGTTCTTCGACTGAAAGTTTTTGTCCTTCTTTATGAGCAGACATGACTAATAACATCATATGATAATGTGAAGGAGATTTTCTAAAAAAATAGTTACTTGATGTATGGGATTGTTTCATTTGATCTTCCCAAAAGTTTAAAAGTGTTTTTTTAGTGGAAGCCATTTATCTAAGCTCTTACTCTTGATTTTGTTGGATCGTAGAATGGAAAAGCAATAACTTTGGCGCCAATTCTTTTTTGATGACCGTCTAGTTTCCCTATTTCAACTTCTGTTCCAATTTCAGAATATTTTACATCAATTCTACAAAGAGCAATATTCTTTCCAAGTTTTGGAGAAAGCATAGCACTAGTTATGACACCAATTTGTGCACGACCTATGTGAACACAGTCTCCGTGAACCGCTGGTTCGTGACCGACTAACTCTAGTCCTACTAATTTTTTTTGTGGGTTTGCTTTTCTTTTAATTAATTCTTCTTTGCCAATGAAATCATCTTCTTTTGTTTTAAGTGGAACGGTAAAACCAATTCCAGCTTCAAAAGGATCTGTTTGGTCATCAAATTCATATCCATAAAAAATTAGTCCAGCTTCTATACGAACCATGTCTAAAGCCTCTAAACCAAGCGGTGTGATATCAAATTCTTTTCCTGCTTCCCAAACTTTATCCCAAACTTCTGCAGCATCTTTAGGATGACACCAAATTTCATATCCAAGTTCACCAGTGTAACCCGTTCTAGAAATAACAATTGGAGTTCCAGTTTCATGTTCTATTCGCGCAATATTAAATCTAAACCACTCAAGTTCAGTTATTGATGGTTGAATTGGTGCTGTCCAAACAAATTTTTCTAAAATTTTTCTACTATTAGGTCCTTGAACAGCAATATTATGAATATGATCCGTAGCTGATTTGATCCAAACTTTATAATTTTTCTTTTTTGCTTGTTCTTTTAACCATTCTCCACTGTACTCATCTCCACCAATCCATCTAAAGTTATCCTGTCCAAATTTAAATAAAGTACCATCATCTAACATGCATCCATTTTCATAACACATAGCAGTGTAAACAACTTGTCCGACTGATAGTTTTTTAACATTTCTTGTTAAGGTATATTGCATAAGGTTTTCAGCATCTGGTCCTAAAATTTCAAATTTTCTTAATGGCGAAAGATCTGTTGCTATCGCACTTTCTCTACATGCGTTATATTCTTTTATCGTTCCAGAATTTGTAAAATTATTAGCTAGCCAAAAACCTTTATACTCAACAAAGTTTCTAGTTAGTTCAGATGTTTTTTTATGAAAACCTGTCTCTTGAGTAAGTTTTGGTTCAGCGTCTGTTTTCATTCTAAATGCAATTGCTTTTGAGTATTTTTCATTCTTTGCATAAGTTCTAACAAATATATCTGTAGGGTTCCAGCCATTTGCAGCATCAACATCACAAGGACAAGCGGATGAAACACATGTTAAATCTTTTAAAGCTCTGAACAAAACATAATCACCAGGTCTTGACCAAGGTTCATCAAATGTTGCAACATTATTTGCATCTATTGCTGTATTAAAAAAAAGATTTATAGCTGACCAACTTTTTCTAGCATTAACATCATATTTTTCTAATTCCTTATTAAAATTATCAGTACAATTAATATGACCCATGTAACCCAAATCTTCGTAGTATTTTGAAGTACAGGCTAGATTAAAAGTATCATGTCTTCCAACAGTATCTCTAACCACTTCAACCATTGCCTCATGATCACCATCATAGAATTTTGAAAATAAACCTGGACCAGGGTAAGCGCTACCCATAAAAGTTCTAGTTGCTTTATCATCAATAATACTTTCAACACCATCATTTAATTTATGAGTATCAAAAGCTAAAAAATCAGAGCATTGCCTTCCCCCTGTATCAATTATTTGAATATACTCCCCAGCTTTAACTTCATAAGTTTCTGCAGTTCTTCTTTTAACAAGTTGCTCAACTAATGGATCACTTAAAGGATCAGGTAAAATAAATTGCTCTTCTGTTTCTGAAAACTGGGCTTTATTTAAAAAGATTGTTAGATCAGTTGGTGGATTTTGTTCGTGAACATTGAGAGGATTACCAGGTGCTGCAATCAAAACAAAACATCTATCTTTTGCTAATAAAGTTATTTTTTCTCCCATTACACAATCTTCATTAAAAATAATTGAAGATTTAGCTTTATTTAATTCAAAGTTCTTTTTTTTGAATATTTTCGAAATTTTTTCATCATTAGCTATAGCTCTTTTTGAAAAATCTGCGTTTGAATTTTCTTTTAAATTTAATATTGATAAATCTGATTTCCCCTTGGAATTAAAAACAATTATTTCACAAACTTGTTTTCCTTCATCATTAATAATTTCGATTTTATCTTCTTGAGAAACTTCAATTACAGATAAACCACCACCCTTAACATAATATCTTTCAACTCCTGGTGGTAAAACTCTTAATCCAGGATTTTTGATATTATTGCTAGTTCCTAACATCTACAGTGCTTTTTTAATATTTTTTATTAACCATAATATAATCATAGGGGATTGACTATAAATTTAATAAGTGAGAACATACTTTATTAAACTTAATATTAAGGGAGATTGAATATGAAGAAGAATCAATTACCGATAATAATCGGTGCGGTAGTAATAGTTGTTGCCGCAATTTTTTTCATGCAAGGTGGAGACAAAACTGCCAAAAAAGGTGGTGATAGTGCTCAACCAATAATTATTGCTACTCATAACTGGTCAAGTCAAATTGTAATGGCTCATGTTATTGGTGGAATTTTTGAAAGCATGGGTAACAATGTAAGTTACGTAAATACAGATTCACAAGCTGTATACGAGTCAATTCGTATTGGTGATGTAACTCTAGCACACGAAGTATGGGAATCTGCTTTTGGTAAATCATTCACTACAGCACTAGACAAAGGTGGAATAGTTGATTGGGGTGATCACGAAGCAAGAACTCTTGAAGATATGGGATATCCTAACTGGGTTGCTGACAAAGGATTATGTCCAGGTCTACCAGATTGGACTGCTTTAAAGAATCCAGACTGTGCTGCAAACTTTGCAACACCGGATTCAGGTGGAAAAGGAAGAATGTTAGAAGGTCCACAAACTTGGCATGGAGATTTAATACCTCAGAGGGTTGATGCTCTTGGGTTAGGAGATCTTTGGACAGTTAAATTTGCTGGAAGTGCAGATGCACTTTGGGCAGAACTTAAGGCTGCTGAGAAAGAAGGAAGAGGAACTATAATATTCAACTGGACTCCAAACTTTACGGATGGAAAAGGTTTCACATTTATTGATTTTCCTCCATATTCTGCTGGTTGTAGACCAGAAGATGGTGGTGATGGAAAATGTGGATCTCCAGATGGTTATTTGAAAAAAGCTGTAAATGAGGATTTTCCTAATACTCATCCAGGTGCAGCTGCAGTTTTCAAAAAAATGTCATTTTCAACAAGTCACATCGGAGCAATGGCTGCTTTAGTTGACGAAGATAAAATGACACATGAAGATGCTGCAAAAAAATGGTTAGCAGACAATAAAAGTGTTTGGGAACCATTTACTAAATAAAGTATAAAAATAATTGCAAAATCTCCCCCAACAAATTTGGGGGGGATTTTTTTATGTAAGTAAATCTAGTGAAGTTTCAAATTATAAATTTTATTAAAAAAATGACGAAGTACTCTATTTATATATTTTTAAGCCTGTTTATTTTTAATTTATCCTTAGCAAAAAATATCGACATACAAGAAGATATTGAAATTGGTTATGTATGCGAGTTAGAAAAAAAAATACTTAAGAACTCAGAGTATAATTATAAAACTTTTTTAGCAAAAGATTTAAATGAAAAAAATTTAGATCAATTTAAGATTGATGCAAAGCAACCTGAAAAACTTTCGATTAATGGATTGTCAGTATTTCTCTCTGAAAATACAAAGTTTGATGTAAAGGTTGTTAATAAGGATATAGTTTTATTTAAAGCTTTTGATAATGACAAAAATTACTCCGAGTCTGGTATAATTAATAGAAAATCGGGTGAATTAGTTCATGAAATTACAAAAGATTTAAAAAGTGAAAATTTTGAAAAGGATATTTCTTTTTATATATGTAGCTAAAATGAAAAAATATATTTTTTATATAACTTTGAGTTTTTTAATCGCAACTTCAGCATCAGCTCGAAAAACAGGCTGTGAAGGAGACTGTGAAAATGGTTTTGGTAAATGGACTTATACAGACAAAACAACTTATGAAGGAAATTGGGTAGGAACACAAAAACATGGACAGGGTGTTGAAACTTGGCCCAATGGATACATTTATAAAGGTGAATTTAAGAATAGTGAATGGAGTGGTCAGGGAGTTTTAACTTTTCCAGATGGCTCTGTCTACGAAGGGGAATGGGCCAACGGCTTTATGAATGGAAGAGGTAAATTTATTTGGTCTGATGGAAAAGAAAAAGTAGGAATTTGGAAAAATGGCAAAATACAAGAATAATTATGATTGATAGATATTTGAATAAATTTAAAGGACTGCTGCCTGAGCCTATTCAACAATTTGGTGGTCTTGTTTTATTAACATTTATTGTAATTTTTTCTTTCGGTATTTTAAATATTTTTTTTGGTCAAGGTGAAGAACTGGTAGAAAAAATGAAAAAGGAAGAAGCAAGAATTGCTGAGGCAAACAAACTAAGCAAAATAATCTCCACACTACCATCTGGTATTTTAACTTTTTATGAAGGAAGTGATCATTACAAATTATCTAAAGAGCAATATGAAACAGTATGCAAAATAACAAAAATTATCCCCCAACGAGCTGTTATGGGTGCGAATTTAATAAATTTTAAAGCAAAGCAAATATATACTACCAATGGCAATCAAATAGCCAAAACATTTGTAAATTGGGACAAAGAAAACAGCAAGTGTATTGCTGGTTTTGTTTTAAGTGGAAGCATGAATGGTGAGGAAAAAGAGAAAATTACTGTTAGTGGAGAAGTTTTAAATTTTTTAAGCACAGGAATTGATACCAGAGTTTATTTTATTAAAAATTTTTAAAGGAGGAAAACAATAAATTGAAATAATATAAAAAGTGTATTTTATTTTTATTTCGTATAACTTATTAAAACAATATGACCAATACTGTTATCAAATGTGAGTCTGTTTACAAAATTTTTGGAGCAAATGCAGAAAAGATGCTTCAAGAAGCAAATGGAAACGTTGATGCAAAAACATTTCAAGAAAATGGATGTATAGTTGGAGTGAATAATGCTTCCTTTGAAGTTTCAAAAGGAGAAATGTTAGTTGTAATGGGTTTATCAGGCTCTGGAAAATCAACTTTATTAAGATGTATTTCAAGATTAACAGACGCAACAGGTGGAAAAATTTTTATAGAAGGTCAAGATTTACTTTCATTAAATAATAAAGAGCTAATAGATATTAGAAGAAATAAAATGGGGATGGTATTCCAAAGTTTCGCATTACTTCCACATAAAACAGTTTTAGAAAACATTGCATTTCCTCTTCAAATAAAAGGAATTGAAGATCAAGAAAGTATAAATAAAGCTATGGACATGGTTAAACTTGTTGGCCTTGATGGAAGGGAAAATTATTTTCCAAGAGAACTTTCTGGCGGGCAACAGCAAAGAGTAGGAATCGCTCGGTCTTTAGCTGTTGAACCTGATATTTGGTTTTTAGATGAACCGTTTTCAGCACTAGACCCATTAATTAGAAAAGAAATGCAAGATGAGTTTTTAAGGCTTCAAGAAAAATTACAAAAAACAATTATGTTTATTACTCATGATTTTGATGAAGCATTAAAGCTTGCCGATCGAATTGCAATTATGAAAGATGGAATAATAGAGCAGCTTGATACACCGGCAAATATTGTCTTAAATCCAGCAACTGAGTATGTCAGAAAATTTACCGAAGAAGTTCCTAGAGAAAAAGTATTAAAGATAGAAGACATTATGGATAAACCCCATAATGAAAATTTAAGTGAATTAAAAGTTTCAAAAGATGAAATAATTGAAAATGTTGCTGAAAAGATTTTAAACCAAGAAAGATCTGTTGGTGTAATAGATAAAAACAATCAAATTGTTGGAACTGTTCATCCTTCAAAAATAATTAATACTGTGTTTGGTGGAAAAAAAAATAATGATTAAAATATGGAATTATTAAAAAAATATCCAAAGTTATTTCAATGGCTATTTTTGTTGATTGTATTTTTTTCACTATGCTTTGCAATTGACGTCCCGGAAACTTACAAATTTATAAGAGGCCAAGCAGAATTTATTAAAGATCCAAATCAAAGTACCTACACACTGTTTGGTGCAGAAGTAAGATATTATGCATTTGATGTTTTTTGGAGATTACCACCTCTTTTGGGATGGTTGCCTATTTGGATAAATGACTCTTTATTTTTTTTGATGAATGAGTGGATGCCAATGGAGTTTTGGAATGAAAATACTCAATCGTACAAAACTAGGCCTTTAGTTCTTCAATTAACACGAAATATAACAGCGTTTATGACATTTCTAATTGAACTAATTAGAGAAGTTATATTAGGAGGAGTTCAAACAGTTGTAGCATTTACTAGTTGGGATTGGATAGGAGCAAATCCATGGGCAAAATTACCAGGTTTACCTTGGACCATTGTTGCAGCGGGAGCAGTAATACTTGGTTATAATTTGAGTGGAAAAGGCTTAGCTTTATTTGCTGGTATAGTCATGATTTATATTTCCATATTTGGCCAATGGAAACCATCAATGCAAACTCTCTCTTTTATATTGGTTGCAGCGCCACTATCTTTTATTTTTGGTTTGGGTCTAGGTATAGCGGCATTTAAAAGTAAACGAGTTGAAAAAGCTTTGTATCCAATACTTTTAGTTATGCAAACTATGCCTCAATATGCTGTATTAGTTCCTGCAATTGTTTTATTTGGTGTAGGCGATCATGCGGCTGTAATCATAACAATGGTTGTAGCAGTTCCACCAATGATATTATTAACTTTACTAGGCCTTAGAGGTATACCTCCTGAAGTTATTGAAGCTGGCAGAATGAGTGGATGCACAAATTCTCAACTCATGTTCAAAGTATTAATTCCAACTGCAAGAAGAGATATTTTAATAGGAGTAAACCAAGTGATTATGGTGTGTTTCTCTATGGCAGTTATTTCAGCTTTTATCGGTGCGAAAGGTTTAGGGTTTAATTTGTTACTTGCGCTAAACCAATTAAATATTGGATTAGCACTTGAGGCAGGTTTATGTATTAGTTTGATTGCAATATTATTGGATAAATTATCTTTAGCTTGGGCAAATAAACAAATCGATTATTTTGGTAATCTAACTTTTTTCGAGCAACACAAAAATAGTATTTTTTTTGGTGGTGCAGTATTAATTGGAATTATACTTGCTTTTGTGGGTTCTTTTTTCTTTAAAGAAGGTTTTAATTATCTATATGAAATTCCACACAATAAAGGAATATCAACAGCAGATTTTTGGAACAAAGGTGTTGATTGGGTTTGGGATACTTTCTTTCAAACTTTAAAAATATTTAATACCTGGTTAATTACAGAAGTTCTTCAGCCAATGAGAGCTTTATATTTAAGGATGCCAGCTGTTGCTACTTTAGTTTTAGTTATTGGTGCTGGTTATATAATTGGTGGAATACGTTCAGCTTTTGTAGTGGGTGGATTAACATTATTTATAGCACTTAGTCCTTGGTGGGATAGAGCTTTAGTAACCACTTATATGGCAACATTTGGTGTAATTATTTCTTGTGCTGTTGGCTTTACAGTTGGAACTTTATGTTTTCAAAACAAATATACTACTAATTTTATGCTGGGGGTTTGTGATATTTTTCAAACTTTTCCTTCATTTGTATATTTAATTCCGGTAATGATGCTTTTTGGTGTTACTGATACATCGGTATTAATCGCAGTAATCGTCTATGCAACGATACCTGCAACAAGGTACACAATTGAGGGATTAAGAAGTGTTCCAGCTTCATTGCATGATGCCGGCTCAATGTCAGGTGTAACGAAACTACAAAGATTGATGAAAATAGAATTTCCATTAGCTTTTCCTCATATGATGCTTGGTTTAAACCAAACAATTGTATTTGCTTTATTTATGGTAATTATTGGGGCATTTATTGGAACAGAGGATTTAGGACAATATATTTTAAAAGCCCTATCTGATAAAAAGGGTGCTGGAATAGGATTAACGCTTGGTGTTTGTGTAGCTTTTATAGGTTTGGTGTTTGATCATTTAATTCGAACGTGGGTAGATCAACGAAAAAAACACTTGGGCATCAGCTAGGATAAATACTCGACCTCAGAAAAACGATCTGTCGGAAAAATCCAATAAAATTCTAAAGTTTCTTTTCCGTTATTTTTTAAAGCATGTTTTGCATTCCCGGCTATATAAACTACATCACCTTTCTTAATTTCTTCTAGCTCACCAGACTTATTCAATGTTCCACTACCATTAGTCACCACATATATCTCTGCGGGCGAATGATAATGTAGAGTTAAATTTCCTCCTGGAGCTATTTCAGCAAAACCAAGAGAAAGTCCAGAACTTTCTGTATAGTCTGCATCTATTAAGAATTTCCATCTTACACCTGGATATTTCTCAGTTGTTTGCCATTTTTGATCAGAAATTGATTTAAGATTTTTTACAAACAACATATCTTTAAAATAATAGTGATAAAAAATTATTTTATGTAGGCCTTCATGGAATCATCTAACTCATCTAACCATTCTGTATGATGTAAAGGAGATTTTTTTCCAGTAATTAGAGATTTATAACTATTATTTCTAAAAGTCATAATATCTTCATGTTTATGATGCTCCCACTCCATAAAAGTTTTATTTACTCCCTCTATATCAAAATCAGGATAATCTGTAGCCTCAATAAGTTCTTTTGTATAATCACCTTGGAACCAAATCTTTTGCTCATCATCTTGTAACGAATCTTCTCTTTTTTTCCATTCAAGACTATTTTTTGTCATTTCATCTTTTGAAGGTAATGAAATTTTTCCAAGAATAAAATCTCTTGCATACCAAGCTTGAGCATCAAACATATTAAAAGTATAAAATTGATCCTGCATACCCAAATACATCATCTTAGGGTTAGATTCCCAAAATATTCCTTTATATAAATTAAGAGGCCATAATAAATTGCTGGTTTTTAATTTAAGCTCTTCTTCAAGAAAAGGAAAATGATGCAAATATCCAGTACATAAAATTATGGCATCCACCTTTTTTTTTGATCCATCTTTAAAGTGAACAGTGTTATCTGGATCAGCTTTTATTAACAAAGGTGCTTGAGTAATTTTATCAGGCCAATGATAATTCATTGGTGCAGTTCTGTGACTAATTATTATAGATTTGCATCCATATTTGTAACATTGAGATGCAATATCTTCTGAGGAATAACTTGTACCTACAATCAAAATATCTTTGTTTTTAAATTCTAATGCATCTCTAAAATCATGTGCGTGCATTACTCTTCCACCAAAAGTAGAAAGTCCTTCAAACTCAGGCACATTGGGAGTGCTAAAGTGTCCTGAAGCACACACAACATAATCAAATTCTTCGCTATAGGTTTCTTTTTTGACTAAATCTTCAACTGAAACAGTGAATAGCTTACTGTCTTTGTTGTAACTAACCCAACGAACAGAAGTTCTAAATCTTACTTGTTTTTTAAAATCTGATTTAGCAAGTCTGCCACGTATATAATCCAATATTACTTCTCTCGGAGGGTAAGATCCAATAGGCTTACCAAAATGTTCATCAAAAGAATAATCTGAAAATTCAAGACATTCTTTTGGTCCATTAGACCAAAGATATCTGTACATGCTGCAATGAACAGGCTCTCCGTATTCATCTGTTCCAGTTCTCCAACTATAGTTCCACAATCCTCCCCAATCTTCCTGTTTCTCAAAGCAAACTATTTCAGGAATTTTCCCACCTTTTTTTTGAGCAGATTCAAAAGCTCGTAGTTGAGCTAAACCAGAAGGGCCAGCACCGATTATTGCTACTTTAGTCATAAAAGATCTCCATTTAAAATTATTATATAATCTACTTTACTAACAAAATGTTAAAAATTACAATAAATATATCTTATTACAGTAATATTATTGATATAAATCAAATGAGTAAATCTTGTAAAAATAAAGCTTTAAACTTCAATTTATGAAAAAAATAATTATTATTGGTGCTGGTGCAATGGGGTCTGCTTTTGCGGTCCCATGTCTGGATAATAAAAATGATGTTACAATTGTTGGAACACATTTGGAAGACAACCTAATTAAAAGTATCAATTCTAACAACCATATCCACCCAGCACTAAAAACACAATTACCAAAAGAAATTAAATTTGAGCAATTTGAAAAATTACAAAATATTTTAAAACAAAATATTGATATTATAGTTTGTGGAGTAAGTTCAGTAGGTATTGAATGGTTTGTTCAACAAATTTCAAAAGATTATAAAAAGAAAATACCAATTGTATTATTGACTAAGGGTTTATCCATAGTAGACAATGAACTTTCTACACTTTCAGACAAAATTAAAAATCTTTTAGAAAGAGAAGGTCATTCTGAAATAAATATTTCAGCCATCAAAGGACCATGTTTAGCTGCAGGATTAGCAAATAAAATGAGAACAGGAACAGTTATTGCAAATAAAAACTTAAAAGAAAGTCAGTTCCTAAAAGAAACAATCTCAACTAACTATTACTCTACTGAAATCTCAGAAGATATAAATGGTGTTGAGTTATCAGGAGCAATAAAGAATATTTACTCAATGCTAATTGGAGCATCTGAAGGCTTGAGCAATCCCAAAGCATCAAAAGATATTCAGTCAAAATATTTTTTAAATACTGCAGCGTCTTTGATACATAGATCAATTTCTGAAATGGTAGAGTTTGTTTCTAATTATGGAGGTAAAGCAGAAACAGTTTATGGTTTAGCGGGTTTAGGAGACTTATATGTTAGTGCAATAGGAGGAAGAAATAGTTTGATGGGAAAGTATTTGGGTGAAGGACATCTGTATAATGATGCTAAAGAAAAATTTATGAAAGATATTACTGTAGAAGGTGCTCAATTAGCTTTAGAAATTGGACCAAAAATTTTACAAGATTTAAATCCTCAGCATTTCCCGCTAATGTTTAGTATGCTGCAAACTATTTGTGAAAATAAAAAATTACAAATTGACTGGTAAAAATTTTAAAATAGACCTTCTATTTCACCATCTTTATTAAGCTTGATTGAGTCAGCCGCAGGCACTCTTGGTAAACCTGGCATTGTCATAATAGCCCCACAAACAACAACTATAAATTCTGCACCAGAAGAAAGCCTTATTTCTCTAACTGGTAATGCGTGACCTGTTGGTGCACCTTTAAGACTAGGATCAGTTGAAAAACTATATTGAGTTTTTGCAATACAAATTGGTAATTCACCATAACCAGCTTCTTCAAAACTTTTAAGTTGATCTCTAATTTTTGTATCAGCGATAACTTCATCTGCTCTGTAAATCTCTTTTGCAATTGTCTCTATCTTTTTAAATAAAGGTGTTTTGCTCTCGTATAAAAACTTAAATTTAGCTTCATTTTTTTCACATAAATCAGCAACATGAGCTGCTAGTTCCTTTGTTCCTTCACCACCGTTTGCCCAGTGAGTACAAAGACTTGCCTTAACTCCCAATCCATCACAAAATTCAATTAAAGCTTTTACTTCATTATTAGTATCTTTAATAAAATGGTTAACTGCAACAGCAACAGGTAACCCAAATTTTTTTACATTTTCAATATGTCTTTCAAGATTAATCAATCCTTTTTTTAGAGCTTCTACATTTTCATTTTTCAGATCATCTTTGGCAACCCCACCATGCATTTTTAATGCTCTAATTGTTGCAACAATTACTACACAGCTCGGTTTAAGATTTGATTTTCTACATTTTATATCAAGAAATTTTTCTGCACCAAGATCAGCACCAAACCCTGCTTCAGTCACCACATAGTCAGCAAGCTTTAGTCCTGTTTTTGTAGCAATTACAGAGTTGCATCCATGAGCAATATTTGCAAATGGACCACCATGAATAATCGCAGGATTATTTTCTAAAGTTTGAGTTACGTTAGGTCTAATAGCATCTTTTAATAATACAGTCATCGGTCCTTGAGCTTTCAAATCTTTTGCATAAACAGGTTTTCTATCTCTCGTGTACGCTATTGTAATATTCCCTATTCTTTTTTCTAGATCTTCTAAATCATTTGATAAACAAAAGATCGCCATGATCTCTGATGCAACAGTTATATCAAATCCATCTTCCCGAGGAAATCCATTTGCGATACCACCTAAATTAATATTTATTTCTCTCAAAGAACGATCGTTCATATCCATCACTCTTTTCCAAACAATTCTTCTTACATCTATATCTAATTTATTTCCCCAATAGATATGATTATCGATTAAAGCAGATAATAAATTATGTGCAGAAGTTATTGCATGAAAGTCTCCAGTGAAATGTAAATTAATTTGTTCCATTGGAACCACTTGTGCGTATCCACCGCCAGCTGCTCCACCTTTCATACCAAATGAAGGGCCAAGACTTGGCTCTCTTAAACATACAATAGATTTTTTTCCAATTTTATTTAGACCATCGTTAAGTCCAACTGAAGTAGTGGTCTTACCTTCACCTGCTGGAGTAGGAGTGATTGCGGTAACTAAAATTAATTTTCCGTCTGGTTTATCTTTTAAGGTATCTAAATATTCTAAATTAATTTTTGCAATGTGTCTGCCCATTGGACTGAAAGCAGCACTTTCGTCAGGTACATTTATTTTCGCTAGAATATCATTTATAGGTTGCATTTTAGCTTCTCTAGCTATTTGAATATCTGACTTAACTTCGCTCATATAGAATCCTACAAGTTATAAATTTCTTTGATGACTTCTTACCCCTTTTTGACATCTTTGGAAACTTCTAAAAAATATATATAAAAAAAATAAGAACTATTTATATTCATTGAGATAAAAATATCTGATGCAAAAATATTCAATTTTCAATCTAATTAAAAATGCTTTTTCTGGGCACCAAAACTGGGATTTGGCATGGAAAGATCCAACACCTAAGAAAGAATATGATGTTGTAATCATTGGAGGTGGTGGTCATGGTTTAGCGACTGCATATTATTTAGCAAAAGAACACAACATTACTAATGTTGCAATCATTGAAAAGGGTTGGATTGGTGGTGGAAATGTTGGCCGTAATACTACAATTATTAGATCAAATTATATGCATGATGATAATGCGCTTTTTAGTGAATTTGGAATGGATCTATGGAGAAAGATGAGCCAAGATTTAAACTACAACGTAATGTTTTCACCAAGAGGAATTATTAATCTTGCTCACTCAGATGCCCAAATGAATGTTTATGCGAGAAGAGGAAATTCAATGAGACTGAATGGAATAGATGCAGTTTTATTAAATAGAGAGCAAGTTAAAGAAATTATTCCAATGGCAGATTTTTCTGAAAATGTGAGGTTTCCAATTTTTGGGGGATTGATGCAACCAAGTGCTGGAACAGCAAGACATGATGCTGTTGCTTGGGGGTATGCAAGACAAGCAGACTCAATGGGAGTTGATATAATTCAAAATTGTGAGGTAACAGGATTTGACGTTGTTGGCGGGAAGATTAATGGAGTAAGAACTTCAAGAGGTGACATCAAGGTTAAGAAAATCGGATTATGCGTTGCTGGAAGTACAAATATTTTAGCAGAGAAATTAAATATGACATTACCTGTAGAAACTCATTTACTTCAAGCTTGTGTTTCAGAGCCTGTAAAACCAATTTTAGATAGAGTAGTTACTTTTGGAGCTGGACACTTTTATATTAGTCAATCTGACAAAGGTGAAATGGTAATGGGTGGGGATCTTGATGGATATAATAGTTATGCACAAAGAGGTAACCTGCCAACTTTACAACATGTGTTAACAGAAGGAATAGCAATGATGCCGTTCTTAAGTAAATTAAAAATGTTGAGAACTTGGGGTGGAATAATGGATATGTCTATGGATGGTTCTCCAATAATTGATAAAACACATATTGAAGGTTTATATTTAAATTGTGGTTGGTGCTACGGTGGATTTAAAGCAACTCCTGCATCGGGTTGGACATTCGCTCATACAATTGCTCAAGACAGGGTTCATAAATTAAATGCTGGTTATAGTTTAAATAGATTTAACACAGGTCACTTACTTGATGAAAAAGGACTTGGAACAAAAACTTGGATTTCATAAATGCTTCATATTAAATGTCCACACTGTGGAATGAGATCACAAAATGAATTTTCTTATGGTGGTGATGCAACTGTTAAAAGACCAGAACTTAATAAAGAGGTAACAGATCAAGATTGGGATAACTTTGTCTATAATAGAAAAAGTTTAAGGGGAAAACATTTAGAGTTATGGCAACATTTATCAGGGTGCAGACAATGGATAAAAGTTGAAAGAGACACTGCAACTCATGAAATATTTAGAACACTAAAAGCTAATGAGGATAATTTATAATGGATCAAAGTTATCGATTATCAGATGTTGGTTTAATAAATAGAGATAAGAAATTATCTTTTAAGTTTAATGGTAAAACTTATTATGGTTATGAGGGAGACACTTTAGCCTCAGCTTTAATAGCTAATGGTGTTCATTTAATCGGTAGAAGCTTTAAATACCATAGACCAAGAGGTTTTTTTGGTGCAGGAGTTGATGAACCTTATGCAATTGTTCAATTATATAGAAATGGTGAAACTGAACCTAATATTAAAGCCACAGAACAAGAGCTTTTTGAAGGGTTAGAGGCAACAAGTGTAAATTGCTGGCCAAGTGTAAACTTTGATATTGGAGCAATAAATAATTTCTTTAAAATATTTTTACCTGCTGGGTTTTATTACAAAACTTTTATGTGGCCAAAAAGCTTTTGGTACAAAGTTTATGAACCATTTATTAGGAAAGCAGCAGGTCTTGGTGTTGCATCTACTAAACATGATAAAGAGAGATATGAACATAAATATGAATATTGTGATTTATTAATAGCTGGTTCAGGCCCATCAGGTTTAGCGAGTGCATACGCTGCAGCAAAAAATGGAGCAAGAGTTATTTTAGCTGAAGATAAAGCTAGACATGGAGGAACTTTATTAACTAGTGATGCTAATATAGGAAATCAATCAGGCAAAGAGTGGGCTGATGGAATAATTTCAGAACTTAAAGAAATGCCTAACGTTGTTGTTAAAAACAGATCACAGGTTTTTGGATATTATGATCATAACATGCTGGTAATGTCTGAAAGAATTAGTGATCACCTTCCACAGACAAAAAAATACCATCCAAAACAAAGACTTTGGTACATTAGAGCAAAAGAGGTTTTAATTTCTTCAGGATCAATTGAAAGACCAATTGTTTTTGGAAACAATGATACACCAGGAGTAATGCTTTCATCAGCAGCAAAAGAATACCTTAAAGTTTATGGAGTATTAGTCGGAAGAAATCCTTTAATATTTACGAATAACGATAGTGGTTATGAAACTGCAATTGAATTTAAAAAAAATGGTGTTGAACCAATTATTTTAGATACAAGAAAAGATCCTCAATCGGAAGTAGTCAATGAAGCAAAAAATTTAGGAATTAATATTAAGTTTTCTTATGTGGTAGTCGCCGCTCAAGGTTATAAAAAAGTAAAATCAGCAGATATTGCAAAAATTTCAGATGATAAAGAGCAGCTTGGTATGGTAGAAAATATTAAATGTGATTGTATATGTGTTTCAGGTTTTTGGACACCAACAATTCATTTAGCTTCACAATCTGGAAATAAAACAAAATTCAATGAAGATATTGATGCATTTGTTCCAGGAACATCAAAACAAAACGAAACAACTTTAGGCGCAGCAAATGGAACTTATACTTTAGAGGAAACTTTGAAAAGTTCTTTTGAAACTGGTCATGAGTTATCAAAAAAAATTACTAACAATAATAATGAAATTTCATTTCCAAATGTAGTCGAAAAAAAATCAACAACTCACGACAAGTTTTGGTGTGTGCCATTACCTGAGGGAAAAAATTATAAAAGATTTTTAGATTTTCAAAATGATGTTGCGGTTTCTGATGTAGAGATAGCGCTTAAAGAGGGTTATCGATCAATTGAACATGTAAAAAGATATACAACGCTTGGTATGGCAACTGACCAAGGCAAGACGAGTAATTTAAATGGCTTACAATTAGTATCAAATATTGAAAATAAAGTAGTACCAAATGTTGGTCACACTACTTTTAGACCTCCATATACGCCAGTTTCTATAGGAGCAATTGTTGGAAGAGAGGTTGGTAAACACTCAAAACCAACACGAAAATCACCAATGCACTCTTGGCATGAAAAAAACAATGCAGTTTTTGTTGATGCAGGTGTGTGGTTGAGACCTAGATACTATAAGCAGGGAAATGAAAATTTATTTGAGGGATCAAAAAGGGAAGCAAAAAATGTAAGAGCAAATGTAGGAGTTTGTGATGTAACTACATTAGGTAAAATAGATATTAAAGGACCAGATGCAGCAGAACTTTTAAATAGAGTTTATACAAATGCATGGTTAAAGTTACCAGTTGGTAAAGCAAGATATGGCGTGATGTTAAGAGAAGATGGGATTGTTATGGACGATGGAACAACTACAAGAATTTCAGAAAATCATTATCATATGACAACTACTACCGCGCAAGCTGCAAACGTTCTTTCACATTTAGAATATTATTTGCAACTAGTGTGGCCAGAATTAAATGTTAATGTAGTTTCAACTACAGAGCAATGGGCAGGAGCTGCAGTTGCTGGACCTAAATCTAGAGATTTATTACAAAAACTATTTCCAAATTCCGATGTGTCAAATGAAGGATTACCTTTTATGGGTTACATGGAGGGAGATTTGTTTGGAGTTAAGGCTAGAATTTTTAGAATTTCATTTTCTGGTGAGCTTGCATATGAAGTAAATGTTGAGTCTGATAACGGAAACTTTATGTGGAAAAAAATTATGGAAGTTGGTCAACAATTTAAAATTCAACCATATGGAACAGAGGCATTATCAACTCTTAGAATTGAAATGGGACACGTTGCAGGATCTGAGCTTGATGGAAGAACAATACCTTATGATAATTCTCTAGAAGGATTATTAAGTAAAAAGAAAGATTTTATAGGTAAAAGATCTTTAACTAGAGAAGCATTTGTAGCTGAAGATAGACAAAAAGTTGTTGGTGTTGTTCCATTAGATAAAAAAACAAGTATTCCCGAAGGATCGCATTTAGTTAAAGATTCAAATGCACCACTACCAAATCCAAAATTAGGTTATATTTCAGCTTCTTGTTGGAGTGTAGAACATGATAATCCATTTTCTTTAGCAATACTAAAAGATGGAAAAAACATGATTGGTGAAAAATTATTTGTAATGTCTCCAGTTAAAAATAAAGTAATTCCAGTAGAGATAGTTTCTTCGCACTATGTTGATCCAAAAGGGGAGAGGGTTAGATCATGAGTTTAATATCAGCTTTAGCAAATGTTCATGTAACAGGTCAATTTGGTGATCATGAAGGTAAAAATGAAGATAATCTTATAAAAATTTCTGAGATAAAGAATTTATTAATAGTTCAAATAGTTCAGTATAAAAGTTCTACAGTTTCAATTGAAAGTGTTGATATTGATGGTTTAAAATTAAAAGATGAGCCATTAAATGTATCAAATAATAATGATACAAGAATTTTATGGAATGGACCAAAAAATTGGCTTTTAGTTTCAACAAAAAAAGATTTACTTAAAAATATTTCACAAAATTTAAATGAAACAGATTTTGCGGTAACTGATTTATCTCACTCAAAAGCGATAATTGAAATAGAAGGTCAGGATGCTAAAGAAGTTTTAAAGAAAGGCTGTCCTTTTAATTTTAATACTTTAGAAAAAAATAATTCAATAAATTCTACTTATAATGGAATAGCTTTCACGGTTGATATGCTAGACGACAATTCAGATAAAGTAAGATTGTTTGCTCTCAGAAGTTTTGGTGAATCTTTGTATCACTCTATTACAGATGCTTCTTTAGAATTTGGCTTTAAATCTTTGTAAGACAAAAAGCTTTATTTTACATCAAATTTATTCAACTATTTGACCCATAATGAGCATATTAAGCATTAAAAATTAATTATTTTTTTTATAAATTTCTAGATAAATTTTGTCACTACATGATTTTAGGTTGGTGATCTTCCTAAAGAATAAATAGGCCACAAGGAATATTTATTTAATGTATGTATTTAAATTGATATTAAATTACTATAAAACTTATATCTGTGTAAGTTTAATTTTTCTTATTACATTATTAATAATTTTTTTTCCTAAAAAAACTTATGCTGCTGATTGTGCCGATGTTAATGGCACGACTGTAACTTACACTTCAGATTGTAGACAAATAGTAGTAACGGGTGATGGTTCTAACATTACTATTGATGGTGCTACAATTAAAGGACATTCAAGTGATGATGAAAAGGGAATAATCACTACAAACGGTACTAATACTACTATTACTATTAATAGCGATGCAGGTATAGGTTACGACACTGCAGCTGGCCTTGATAGATACGGAATTAAACATGCAGCAGGCTCAGGCAGCATTACAACAATTACTAATAATGGAAGAATAGAGACTAAGCAATCCACTTCCAATGGAGCTGGTTATCCAATTTTTAATGGATCCACCATTGGAGATATAGTTAATAGTGGACAAATTTATTCAAACAGTAAAGTTGCAATTGCAAATACGAAAAATGGAACAATTAACAAAATTGAAAATACTGCTACCGGTGATATATGGTCAGTACGAAAATATACTATTCAAAATAACAATACCATTGGAACAATAACAAATGCAGGGATGATTAGATCTAGTAAAGAACAAGCAATTAGAAACGCATCAAATGATTTATCAGTGCCCACAATTACTTTAATAGAAAATAAAAGTGGCGCAACGATACAAGCTGAAAACGAAACTATTATGAATTCAGGTCGCGGTATAATTACAACAATCAAAAATGCCGGCACAATTAAGGCATGGGGAGCTGATGGAAAAGCAATTAGAAATTTTAACGCTACAATAGGTACCATAGAAAATACAGGAACTATTTCTACCACCAAAACTAGCGGTGGTAGCGGTCAGGCAATCGTTTCTTCAACTGGTGGTGTAATTAATACAATAAATAATTCTGGAACTATTTCTGCTATTGATGGTAATGGTGTAATTTACGTGAACGCAACCGGAGCTATCGGAACAATTACTAACTCAGGCAATATTACAGGAGATGACAGTGGTGCTGCAATTAAAAATGAAGGGGCAATCACCACAATAAATAACTCAGGCAATATTACAGATTCTACTAATGCAGATGGTATTAAAAATATATTAGGAGCAACTATTGGAACAATTAACAATACTGGAACGATAACAGGTGCTGATTTGGATATTAATAATGCAAATGACTCAGGTCAATCTGGAACTATTACAACATTGATTAACTCTCAAGGAGGCAATGATGCGCTGACTTATGGATATAAGCTTCCTACAAATTACAACGTAATTGTTAATAGCACTTCTGATTATGGTAAAATAGTTTTTAGCAATAAATCAGGAACGACAACTTTCGGTGTACATAGCACTTCAACACTAACTGGTTCATCAGTAAATACGACTTATAGCGACGTAATTAGCGGCTTAACAGAAAGTGATTTAGTATCATGCACTAGTGATACAGACTGCATAACTGGTGATCAATTTGAAGGAACAAATAAATATTATTGGAAATTAGATGATACTAATAATGATGATGATTGGGATTTAATTATTACTGCTATAGAAAGTTCAGTTCCACCAGCTTCTAAGTTGCCTAAAACACCTACTCTTGAGACTATGAATAGTCTTAAATCAGTAACAGATGCAAACTTTGCTCATATGAATACTTATGATTGTGATTTTTTTGGCAATAATAATGATACATGTCTGTCATTAGGAGGCAGACGTTCTAAAGTTACAAATCCAAGTTCAACAACAGATGGATTAGTACTAGTAGGTGGAAAGAGATTTTCTGATCAACTGAGGATAGGAGGTTTTTATCACACCAATACTAAACACGACACATCAAAAAATTTAAAACTTAAGGATAATACTCCACTTCTTGGAAGTTTAATTGTTTGGAATCAAAAAAACTCTGGCTTAGGATTTCAAGTAAAATACGCAAACGCTTATCAAGAAAAAGATGCTACAATCACACGTGAAGCAGGAGAAAATTCAGAAGAAGGAACAGGAAAAACACTAACAAAAGCAATTAGTAATACAATTGAAACACGTTATGTAATTTCAAAAAAAAATAAAATTAATTATACTCCCTATTTTGCATCAAGATACGCAGTCAAAACACAAGATAGTTATACAGAAGTAGGACCTGTTAGCCCACTTACTTATAATAAAATTAATGATAAAGCGCTTACCGTTTTATTAGGTACAAGAATTGATGCAAATTTCACACCAGCACTTAACCTTCATGCTACTTTAGGAATAGAACATGATGTTTATCATACAATTTCTAAGTTAGCACCCACGGGTATGTCAGGTCTTCCAACAGTAAATCTTGATGCAAACTTAAAAAAAACTCGTCCAGTAGTTTCCCTAGGTTTTGATTATGATTTATCTTCAAATAATAGATTTTCTTCTATTATTCAGTATCAAGAATTAGCTTATGAAAATATGACACAAACAAATTTATATATTTACTATTCAAAAGCATTCTAACTAAATATCTTTAATCTCGTGTTGCAATATAAACACCAATGGTGGTTATTAAAAAACCTAAAAGATCTAAATTAGTTAAACTTTCATTTAAAAACAACCAAGCCATGAGAGCGGATGTTGCTGGTATTAAAAAAAATATAGAAACAGTTTTACTTGCTGAGTTATTTTTAATTAAGTACATCAATATTGTAAAAGCACCAAATGACACTAAAAATATCTGGTGACTCATAGCAATTAAAAATGTTTGTGAAAAATCAATATATGGCTTTGCAAAAAATATTATAACTAATAGATGAAAAGTAAAACCACCTATAGCTTGATACATGTTACTTACTGATAGAGGTAAATTATTACTAAGTTTCTTTTGCCAAATAGTCGAAGATGTTATTGCAATTAAAGCTATTATGGTTGCAACCAAACCAGCTATTGGAATTTCTGAACCAATATCTAAACCTAAAACTAAGGTTGCGCCAACAAACCCAAGCAAAACTCCAATCCATCGTTTAATTGACACTTTTTCATTTAAAATTGGCCCACTTAGAGCATTTGTTAAAATTGGTTGAAGAGTAACTATTAAAGCAGCGATTCCTGTAGGCATTCCTTTTGAAATTGAATAAAAAACCCCACCTAAATAAAATCCATGAAAAAGAACACCACTAAAAAAAGACTCAATAAAGTTTTTTTTATTTATTAAAATTTTTTGTTTTGAATAGATAGAAAATAAAAAAAAACCAATAGCAACAATTGAAAATCTAAACGTAAGTGCTGAAAATGGATCACTGTTATCTATTATTGGTTTTGTAGTAATGAAGGCTGATGACCACAATAAAATAAAAATAAACGGAAAAACTTTGACCATTTTTGTTTTATAGATGAATATTATTCTTATTCTCTTAAATTATACTCAAATTGAACTTATTCTATCTTGAGTTGAATCTTAAATTATGTATCACTTCAATATATCTTATGAAATTTTCAAAAATATCAATAATACTTGTAACTCTTATCGTCTTAAGCGGATGCGTTCAATCTACAGCATTGCTTGGTCCCGGAATTACAGTAGTAACATCAGGTAACATCTTGCAAGCTGGATTTCAATATGGAGCCAATACAGCAATTAAAAAAGAGACTGGCAAAGATCCATTTAATCACATGTTAGATGCAGTTGATAACATTGAAAATGATAGTGAAAAAAAAAAATCTCTTAAAGATTTAAAAGAATGGGCAGAAAATAAAGCTTTGTTAGTCAGAAAAAAATTAACAAACTAGTCTAATATATTTAAAAGAATTAATTCTTTTTGTTTTGTTTCTTTGCACCACATTTCATAACTTTCACAAACTCTCCACAAATGATCAAAAGCTCTTTGAGATATTTCTAAGGGAAAGTGACTTTTTGTATAATAAAGTTTTGGAATTTTCATCAAAAACTTAACCATCGAGTCTTTCTGAATCTCTAAAAGTCTCATTGTCTCTTCGTTAATTTTTTTACCAGTCTGTTTGTCTATAAAATCATTTTTTTTTAATTCTAAAAACCATTGATTATGAAATTCTCCAGAACTTATTAAATCATAATCTTTTGTTGTCATAAAAACTTCAAATGCTTGAATGTTAGTCATTTCAGAGTTTTTTTTTTTAATATTTACTACTTTAGAGTAAATTAGTTCTGCAACTCTTAGAACGTAAGGCTTGTCGTTATCAATTGGCATGAATTAACTTTTGTGTTTAGCCATTGCAGAAGTTGCAAGTATTAAATTAGGGTCTAAAAAAATTTTAGATGATTTTACATTACTGAATGATTTAAAAGCAAAAATTGCTATTGGAAGCTCTGTGCAGCCTAATATTATTTTTTTACATTTCATTTTGATTAATTCATTAATTGCAGGTTTTATTGCTTTTGCAGCAGCTTTGACGTCACCCATTTTCACAAATTTTATGGCTTTATTTACAGATTTTTTTTGAAGATTTTGAGAGGGTTGTATTAAATTATAATCTTTATTAAAAATTTTATTATATACACCAGTTTTTAGTGTTCCTTCAGTAGCTAATAAGCCAACTTTTGAATTTTTCTTACAATTTTTTTTTGTAAATTTAAAAACTTCTTTTGGCATATTTATAATTGGAATGTTAATTTTTTTTTGCAAATCATCAAACCAATAATGAGCTGTGTTGCATGGAATAACAATAAATTTACATTTATTTTTTTCAAGTAATTTACATCCATGGAGTAAACTTTTTAAAACATTGTTATATTTCTTTTTACTAGCATTATTTGAGGATTTATTTGATAAATTTCCAGTTTGTACCCCAATAGACTCTGGTCTACCAGGTATGTTTGATTTGTTATAAAGAATGAATAAGGGGTACTCTTGATCAATTTTTCCTCGATTTAAAATCGCAAGTTTATTACAAAAGTCCAAACCTGCTTGCGTTCCCATTCCACCTAAGATACCGATCATAATATATTTTTGAAATTAATTTAATTAGATTGCTTTATTAATTCCTCTCATAAAAACTAGAACCAAGCAACCATTTATTGTGTGTGATGAGTGTTTTGAACCTGGCTTAAAAGATATAAAGTCACCTTTTTTAAAAATCTTACCATCAGGATCGGTTAATTCTCCATCTAACATTAAAAATTCTTCAAACCCAGTGTGCTCATGAGGTAAACTTTTTGAACCTGGCTCCATCTTAAGAACATATGTACCCTGACCACCATTTTCTCTATTATAGCTAATTTTATGCCAACTCATACCAGGCACAACAACACCGTAATTATCAAAAGGCTCAAATTTAAGATTATTAAAGTCTATTATTTGTCTTTTTTCCATAATTTATTGTAATAACAATATAACAATATTTGCAATCTCTTTATGATAAATTTAAGGCATATAAAATTTTTAGTAATAATTATCTTTAGTTTACTGTTATCCAGTCAATCATTTGCAGATAAAAAATTTGAAAAGGATTTAAAAAAAATTTCAAAAGATAATGGATTTATTGATAATTTTGGAAATATTTATTCAGATGATAAAATTACGGATAAATCAAAAACTATTTTAATTATCTATACTCATGGTGGAATGGGTGATCAAACTTTAGATAAATGCTTAAAAAAATGGAATTTGGTAGCGCCTGTAATTAGAAACTTACATGATAAAAGAATAAAAAATTATCAAATTAAAATTTACCGCCTTTGTACTGGAGTAAGAGGATGGTCTAAAGCTGAACAAGATAAAATGTGGAAATCAACTTCTAAAAAGAGGCTTACATTAAAGAATAGTGAAGGAGAACTTTTATTCCATAAAGTTAAAGATTTTCTTAGAATAAAAATTATAAAAGCAAAAATTGATCAATTTAAATCAGATGGATTTGAAAATATAGTTTTAGCTGGACATTCGATGGGAGGGTGGGCATCACTTAAATTTAAAACAATCCATCCTAATTTAATAGAGGGTTCAATTGGTCTTCACCCTGGATCTGGAGGAACAAAAAAAAACAGAAAGGATTGGCCTTGGTGGGAAGAAGTTAGAAATTATGGTTTTGGAAATTTATCAAATTTAAATGCATTGATAGTTACTCATGATAAAGATAATTTTAATAGTCCCGACGATTATTCTATGTTTAAAAATCTTACTGAAGTTAAATTTGTTAATATAACATCTTCAGAATGCAAAAAGAAAGCAACTCTTGGCGGTTATCACGGATTAGCATTAACAAAATGTTTTGCTAATGAAGATCCCAGAAGTAAAGAAATTGCTAAATACTTAGAGGAAATTTTTTAAGTGTGAATATTTTTTGACTAATTGGTATTGGCTGAAATATTTAGCTAAATAATTAAAAAATTAATTTAATTAAAAAATCTCAGCCAATAGGAAGTGTGAATTATGCAGTTTTTAAGTTAACTGCTGAAGGACCTTTAGGACCATCTTCAACATCGAAAGTCAAAGCTTGACCCTCATCTAAACCGTTCATACCAGCATCTCTTACTGCTGAAACGTGTACAAACACATCTTTTTCTTTGTCTTCTCTTTCAATAAAACCAAAACCTTTAGTTGGATTGAACCATTTTACTTTTCCTTGTAGACTCATATTTATCTTCTTACTTTTCGTTGTATTAATTTATTACTTATAATTAAGTAATTCTGGCTTTGTTTAGATTAATTAGGGTTTTGTCAACAAAATTGATTAAATTTTGATTTTTTTTATAAGGTCTTAGTCAGATAAACAGAGTTTACATCCTCTTTATAATGAGCAAATGGGTCACATATTTCAAAACCACATTGTTTAAATAATCTTCTAGCAGGCTTGAAGAAATCACCAGCACCAGTTTCTATACTTAACTTTTTAATATCTAGCCTTTTAGCTTCATTAATTAAATGATTAATTACGTTAATACCATTTCCCATTCTTCTAAAATTATCATGAATTCTAATTGATTTGAATTCTCCATGCTCTTTATCCAAAAACTTTAAAGCACCACAGCCCATCAACATATCTTCTTGCCATAAACTCCAAAATTTTATTGATGAAACTTTTAATCCAGGAATATCTAAAACGTGAGCACTCCCTTCGGGTGAGGCTGCTCTTAATTCAATAAAATGCCTTGTAAGCAGCTCATGTACCTTAGGATCATCAAAATTACCTTCTATTGATTTTAACATTTATACCAAAGTTGTTAGGTGACCCATTTTTCTTTTTTCTTTAATCACCTTTTTAAGATAATCAAAAAAGAACTCATTTTCTTTAAATTTAGATAATTTTCTATATTCAGATATTTGATCTCCAATTAAATTAACCATTGTTGCATTAGATAATTTTTTTAACGGTAGTTGTTCTAAACCACATACTGCTCTAATATGGTTTTCAAATTGACTTACGTTATATGCGTTAATTGTGAGATGGCCAGAATTGTGAACTCTTGGAGCAATTTCATTAACATATAAATTGTCATTTCTATCAATAAAAAATTCTACACATAATGTTCCGACATATTTTAGTTCTTCAGCTATAGACATTGCCCAATCTTTAGATTGATTATAAATTTTTTCATCAATATCTGCAGGAATTTTTGAAAATTTTAATATTTGATCTTCATGCTTGTTTTCTATTGGTTCATAAATTTCATATTTTTGGATATCAAATCTAGTAATAATAATTGAAATCTCTTTTTTTAATTTAACTAACTTCTCTAAAATATAACCTTTTGAAAAATCAATGTTTAGTGAATTAAATTCTTCAATTGAATTAACAGGATATTGTCCTTTTCCATCATATCCAAGAGTAGTTGTTTTTAAAATACCTGGCAAAAGATCTTCAAGAGCTTCAATTTCAGACTCGTTTTCAACAGATGCATATCTTGTTGTTCTGATATTTAAATTATTTACAAAATCTTTTTCTGCCAATCTATGCTGAATAAGTCTGTTTACAGATGGTTTCGGTAAAACAGGTTTCAATTTATTTATTTCACTTAATGTTTCAAAAGGAATATTTTCAAATTCATAAGTGACATAATTAACTAAATTTACAAATTCAATAATCTTTTCCTTATCGTTATAGGTACCTGAAATAAATTTATTACAAAAATTTTGTGCAGGTGCGTCAGGATCATCACAATAAATAACAGTTTTGATATTTAATTTTTTTGCTGATATCGCAAGCATACTACCAAGTTGGCCACCACCAATAATACCAAGTGTTATTTCTGACATCTTACTTAGGTTTTTTTTTAATAGATTTTGTTTGTGATAATCTCAAATTATTTAAATGTTTTTTTATAGTTGGATTATTATTTGCAATAATAGAAGCAGCTAATAAACCAGCATTTATTGCTCCATCTTCACCTATAGCTAGTGTACCAACAGGTATACCTTTTGGCATTTGTGCAATTGATAGCAAGCTGTCTAATCCTTTAAGTTTTTTACTCTCTATTGGAACGCCTAAAACCGGCAAAGGAGTTAACGCAGCAATCATACCTGGTAAATGAGCAGATCCACCCGCCCCAGCAATAATAACACCAATATTATTTTTCTCAGCAGCAGAAGCGTATTCATACATTCTTTTAGGAGTTCTATGGGCTGATATAATTTTTGTTTCAAAAGAAACTCCAATTTTTTTTAGAGTTTTTTCAGCAAGTCGCATGGTTTTATAGTCAGATTGACTACCCATTATTATTGAAACTTTTAAAGGTTTATTTTTTTTCATGAAGAATACTAAAAGTCTTATTTCAAAATTAGCTTAAAATTTCAATAAAATTAATAGTATTTAAAAACCATTTTGATTAAAGTTACTCATAATATGAATTTTAAAATTGATAATCTACAATACTGTAATTGGTCTAGAAAAATTTTTGAATATAATAGATCTGCGGGACTAGACGCGGTCCACGTAACAATTGTTTATCACGAAGATTATCATGAACTTTTAGAAGAAATTAAGAAATGGGAAATACTTTTTTCAGAAAACTCTGACTTAATATTTCTTGGAAGAGACTATAAAGATATTGAAAAAGCAAATTCTGAAAAAAAAACAGCAATTTTTTTTGGTTTTCAAAATTGTTCCCCAATTGAAGATGATATTAGTTTAGTAGAAAAGGTTCATAATTTAGGATGTAGATTTATGCAACTCACCTATAATAACCAATCATTACTAGCAACTGGTTGCTATGAAAAAATAGATAGTGGAGTTACAAACTTTGGTCGTGAAGCAATAAAAGAAATGAATAGAGTAGGTATAGTGGTTGACATGTCTCATTCAGCAGAAAAGAGTACATTTGATGCAATTGAATTAAGTGAAAAACCAATAGCAATAACTCATGCAAACCCAACATTTTGGCATGCCGCAAAAAGAAATAAATCTAATGATCTTTTAAAAACGCTAAGCGAAAGTGGTGGCATGTTAGGGCTATCTTTGTACCCACATCATTTAAAAGATAACACAAATTGTACAATTGAAAGTTTTTGTGAAATGGTTGCCAGAACAGCTGAAATTATGGAGTTAAAAAATATAGGTATTGGTTCTGATCTCTGCTTAGATCAACCAGACAGTATTGTTGAATGGATGAGAAATGGCACTTGGTCTAAAAGTAAAAATTATGGAGAAGGTTCTAAAAATAAACCTGGCTTTCCTAAACAACCCGAATGGTTTGAGGATGCTAGAGGATTTAAAAATATTGAAAATGGCCTCAAAAAGATAGGATTTTCAGATAGTGAGACATATGGAATACTAGGAAACAACTGGTATAATTTTTATAAATCAATTTAATTATGAAAATTGAGTTAAGAGACCCAAATACAATTATGAAATTATCAAGATTAGGATCATTTCATCAGTCAAAATTATCATTTTTGAGAAGTTTTTTAAGTGAGTTTAAAGATTGGGATTACAATAGGGATATTTTTAACTTAGACCAAAAAGGTTATGGAGAAGCAGTTTATTCATTTAAAAAAAAAGATAGAGTTTATTCTTTAGTATGTTTTGCAAATCCAATTAAAGATGAGGAAAGATCTGATAGGGTTATAGCCACTAAATGGGACGCAGCATTTACATTACATGATGGTATTCCAAGCTCTGATGATATTAAAAGATTAAAAGACGAAGTTCCCAAACAGGAAGTAGGGAGACTTACGTTTAAAGAGTTAACTCTTTCAAGAGCCAACAAATCAGTAAGAGTTTTTAACCATGTTGTAGAAAGTCTAAGTGAGGGCAAACAACCTGATGTAAACTTATTATCTAAAGTTGGTTATTTGTATAGAACCACAGCAGTTTATGGATCTGGTAAATTTGGACTTGCTGATAGATTTAGAATTAAAAATAGAGAGGAAATTAATGGTCCTTTCAGATTAGAGATGATGTTAGTTTACCTTGTAAGACAATTTACTTTTGATCAAGTAAATCATGTTGCGCATTGCAAAAACCCAAAAAAAGCAGTGAAATTAGATAAGAAAATTTGTAAAAATTTAGGTATTGGCAACTCAACAGGCCTTGGCATGGCTCCTTTTATAGTCAATCATCCAACATTGTTAAATAATTGGATCCTTAGCAGAGAAATGGCATTAAAAGAAATTAGAGAAATAAAAATTGTTGAAAATGAGGATAGTGAACTTTTTATAGATTGTGTGAAAAAATCTATAAAAAATATTACTAGCTGGAATACAGATAGTGAATATCAACAAAAAAAAATTAGCTTACTCCTTAAGAATGTTGAAAAATTTATAAATTACATTGAAAATAATTTTGATTTTAAAACTGAATATCCATTTAATGAAATATATTTGTGGTTAGAGCAAAACACTTGTGAAGAATGTATAGAATATATCGTTTCTATAATGATGGAACCCTATAACAATATTACAAACCCTTTAGTTAGCAATATGAGCTCTGATGAAGATAAGTATTTTAACATTCCAACTAATCGAACAGTGCAAGAATTAAGAGACATTATTGAAATTAAATATCCAAATATTTTAGATATTAATTTTGATCAAAAAGAAAATCATCAAAATTTCTGGTTTATTTCTAAAAATAAAGAAGAACCTAGATTAGCGGATAGATTTGAAGAACATGGATCTGAGCTTGAGCAGCCACTTGCTGTTGCAAGAGACATAAAAAAACTTTATGAAAAATTATTGTCTGAAAAAAATAATTCATCTATTGCTGAATTTTTATCCTTAAACTCAGAATTAAGACACGTTGTTAGAAGAGCTTTTATAATAGAAAAATTTCCATATTCAGAAATTCAAGATAATACAATTGGTAAAAATATTGTCCCTATTGATATGTTGAGGCTTAAATTGTCTTTTTTTGGTGCATTAAAGTTTGATCCAAGATCAGATAAATGGTTAAGAATTTGCATGTTCCAAGGTGCACCATTGCCAGATGAATTAAAAAACTACGATGAGCAATGGGTATATAAAACTAATAATTAATTATGAGATCTTTAAGTGAAATTGAAACCACAACCAAAAGAGCAAGTAGAGCAGTTGGTTTCTCGTGGGGAAATTCTGAAGAAGTAGGAAAATCTATACGATTATTAGAGATGTTTGGATTGCAAGGAATTAAAAATTTAAATTATTATTATAAAGAGAAAGATACAAAAAATTTTGAAGAATTAAATTTAATTAGCGAAAAAAACGAACCTACTTCAGAAGCTTTCTGCCCAATTATACTTGGAATTAGTTTTTTGGATCAAATTAAATTGATAGAAAATTTTGAGACAATTAAATTTAAGAAAATTGCACATCCAATTATATTTTTATCATTTTTAAGTAGAGCATCAGAAATAAGTGGAAAAAAAATATATATTAAATTTGATCAAAATGAAATTTTGATGAATTTAAATGTAAATATTTCTTCAAATATTTTTAATAAAGAATTTCCTAAATTTGCAAATGAAATTGAGATCAAATTTATTAATAACCAAGATAATTTCACAGATTCAGAGTGGAATAGCTTGTATAAATTAGCTGAAAATACTTTTGTTGAAGAAAGTGATAGTTTAAAACAAGGTGCCGCTGGGGCAGGACTTACAGATAATGACTGATAAATCAGAGCAAAAATATAATGAAGAAATTGCTAAAGAATTAAACAATATTTGTGAAGAATGTAAGAAAGAAGATGAAAGTGTTTCTCAAAATTTAATTTTGACTAGTTATAAACTGTGCTCATCATGTAGAGTTTCTAAAACTATTTTTCCAATTTAGCTGATCTGATTTACGGGCAGCATATTCATTCTACTCATTACAAAAGAAATAGATAAGAATGCTATTATCAAAAAAGATAAAAATACTATTCCAAAAGATTTTATATTAGATTTCAATCCTAATATTTGTTTGGTAGAGATGATTAATCCTGCAAAAATCCAAAATTGTGTAAGAAAAATGATTGGTATCATCATATTTGGAGTTACTGCAAAAAATCTAAGTAAACCAGGTGCATGAGCAAATCCAACTGCAGTTAAAACTTTTTTAAAAGGAACTTTTGTTTTTTTGTCTGGAAAAAGTTTAACACCAATTACATAAATAAAAATTGCCCAAACTAACCAAGTTATAATTGATGTAAGTCCTGACATAGCAACTGCAGTTTTAATGACTGTGTTTGCGGCTACAGCACCAGCAATTCCGTCTAAGATCATTATAAGTCCAGCAAAATAAACTGAAGCTTCTCCAAAGTTTTTATTATCTGTATAAAGAGACTTATCTAATTTAATTGATTTAAAAACTATATTTAAAAATTCACCAAACATTAATCTTTATTCTTTTTATTCTTTTGAGCTTTATATGAAACTATTAGTGGGAATATTATTAAAGCAATCGCAATGATAATGCAAATTACGATTAAAAAACTTTTAGTCATTGAGAAAATGGGGAAGCTTTATTAAAGCTTCCCCAAAATAGATTTAGCCTTTTACAACTTCTCTTGTATTTGCGTTGAAAGACTCTTTAAATGGAATATCCACTACTACTGCATCAACAGGTGTTCCTGGTGTGTCAGAGTATTTTTCAGGTAGATGAACTTTAAATTTAGTTCCAACGGTACCTTTTGGAAAGCCATTAGAGTTTAATGTTCCATCAAATGGCACATATCCCATAGCAATGTTTTGTTTTTTCTCTGGGTGATACCAAGGAGATGTGATAAATCCAACTGGATCTCCACCATTCTCAGGTGACACTAGCCAAAAATCAGGAGCGTACTCTTCAATTGGTTTTCCACCTAATTCAAGTCCAACTAATTGAAGCTTGTAAGGTTTTTTACCATCTTTAAGTTCTGCGCCCATCTTTTCTAAAGCAGCTTTACCAACATAATCACCTTTTTTGTTCCATTCACCTTTTCCAGATAATGAAACTTGGTAACCTAGGTTACACTGAAACGGATTGTGTTGAGCGTCCATATCTTGACCCCATGAAAGAATCCCTGCTTGAATTCTTCTATGGTGAGCAGGAGCAATAACCATTAGGCTATGTTTTTTACCTGCATCAAGAACAGCATTCCACATATCCTCAGCATATAAAGTAGAGTCTCTTAAGTATATTTCATACCCAGCTTCTCCAGAGAAACCAGATTGAGAAATGACACAACTTCTTCCACCCACTTTAACTTCTGCCAAACCGTAGAAAGGCATATTGTCGAAATCAACTTGATCCCCACAAAGGTCTTTCATTAAAGCTTTTGATTTTGGTCCTTGTATTTGTACTGGACTGACATCAATCTCTTCAATCGTACAATCAAATCTTCCATCAGCATTTACCCCTTGAAGGTACATACCAATATCAGAGTTCTGATAAAGAGAACCAAAATTCATCCTCAGAAATTCTAAGAAGAATTGGATCATTTAAAACTCCACCATATGCATTACACAAGATTACATATCTTGCTCTCATAGGAGAAATTTTTGTTGCATCTCTAGTTATTACATAGTCAGTAAATTTTTCTGCATCCGGACCCTTAACTCTGATTTGTCTTTCAACAGCAACGTTCCACATAGTAACGTGATTTACAATTGCATCATACTCAACCATTGCTCCACCATCTTCTGGTTTTACATATCCTCTTGGGTGATAAATACGATTGTAAACTGTTGCTCTCCAGCAACCTGCCTGCATTGATAAATGCCAATAAGGTGATTTTCTTACTCTTGTTGAGATAAGCATTTCAACTTTAGTTGGCCCACTTTGTCTTAAATTGTATGGTACTGCACGATCTGATTGATCAACTGTAGTAGCATGTTTTAACTTAGTATAGTCAAACTCATTAGACATAACTATTCTCCTTCAACCACTTGTTTGTTTCCTTCAAGCCGCCGAATGTATAAATGTGGAAGTTATCAGTATGTGATTTAACTTTCCCAATTAAATCATTAGGGTCTTTAGGTTTCAATAAATCTAACGCCTTAGTAAAATTAGACTTAAGAAAGTTAATGGAATTTTTCGCCCCGACAATATTAGCAAATTTTATTAAGCTAGATATTTTCATCGGCCCAGTAATTCCAACATGCACTGGTACGCTTTGTTTAGAAATGAAATCAACAATAGGTTGACTATCTAATAACCATTGGGTTACTATGTAATCAGCATAAGGCTTCTTATCCATCATTGCTTTTTCTAAATTTTGTTCTGGTATATCTGGACTTCCTTCAGGATGACCTGCGATACCAATTTTAATTCCTTCAAAAAAACCTGTTTCTAAAATTTGATATGAGCTATCAAACTTTCCAATTGGCTCTCTACTTCCTCCAATTACTAGAGCTTGCTTAACTCCTTGATCTTTACATCTTGAAACATAATCTTTTAATTCATCTTCATTGTTTATTGATCTAGCTGGAAAGTGTGGAACTGGATTAAAACCTTTTTTTACAAGGTCTCCCGATTTATTGGCAGTTTCTTTATAATCACCACCTGGTAACATTGTAACATAAACATCCTTCACAGGAGGTAAAGTTTCTAGGTCAGTGTGTGGACCAATTTCCAATGAAAAATTCATTTTTTCCCGATCATTATCTTATTTGAAAAAGCTGTCAAAGAAATTCAACATGTTCCAAAATGGAAATTTGTTGCCAAAAATTATGGCCATGGTAATTTTTTTTATGGGCCAAAATCTTAAAAATAATTCTCTCTCAAAAATCTTGGATATTAAGAAATTGATGAATGTGGACAAATCTATTGAGACTGCAAATGGGCTTCCAAACGAATGCTACACCAATGAGCAATATTTAGAATATGAAAGGGGTAAGATTTTTTGTGATAAATGGACAGTAATTGGAGTGGGTAGCTCAATACCTAATGCTGGAGATGCCGAACCATACAATCTACTCGGGATTCCTTTGATGATAGTCAGAGACAGAGATCTTAATATTAGAGTATTCCACAATGTCTGCAGCCATAGAGGTTTCAAGCTTATAGACAGGCCATGCACTTTAAAGAATGTAATTAGATGCCCTTATCATTCCTGGTCATATGACTTTACTGGAAACCTGGTGGCTACCCCTCATATAGGAGGTTTAAATATTCATAATTCAGATCAATTTAAAAAGAATCAGAGCAATCTAAAAGAAGTTAGATCTAAAATATGGATGGATATTATTTTTGTTAATATTAATTCAAATGAAATTGAATTTGAAGAATATATCAATCCACTTGAACAAAGATGGTCTAAATTCATCAATCATGAAGATCAAAAATTATTAGTTCATTCTAAAGACCATGGTTCATTTGATTTAGAAGTTAAATGTAATTGGAAGTTTGCAATTGAGAATTATTGTGAAAGTTATCATTTACCAACTATTCACCCAGAACTAAACAAAGTATCAAATATTAATGATCATTATCACATTCAAGGGTTACCAAATCGATTTGCGGGACAAGGAAGTGAGAAATATGAACAACCAGTTAAAGGAAATAACAAATTTGATACATTTAAAAACTGGGAAAAAAAATCACTTAAAAATTCTGAATATATTGCACTTTTTCCAAATGTAATGATTGGATTGCACTTAGATCATTTTTATGTATTTTGGTTGGAACCACTTGCAACAAATAAAACTAAAGAACATATGCAAATGTATTATGTTGGTGATAAAAGTGCCAATGGACAAGAGCTTAAAGAATTAAGAAAAGAAAATGCAAGATTTTGGAAGGATGTTATGTTGGAAGATATAAGTGCAATCGAAGGAATGCAGGAAGGAAGAGGTTCACCAGTTTATAACGGGGGAAACTTTTCACCAGTTATGGATCAACCAACTCATCAATTTCATAAATGGGTAGCAAATAGTTTATTATAAAGATGAAAATTATTTTAATAATGGGTCTACCTGGCTCAGGAAAAACAACATTAGCTGAAGAATTAGCACCAATGCTTAATGCAAGAAGATTAAATGCAGATGAAGTTAGAAAAGAAGCAAATGATTGGGATTTTTCTGAGGAGGGAAGAAAAAGACAAGCAAAAAGGATGGCAGACTTTGCATTAAAATTAAAAGACGATGGAAATTTTGTTGTAGCAGATTTTATTTGCCCAACACCTGAAGCAAGAGAATTATTCCCTGCAGATTTTGTTATTTGGGTTGATACTATTAAAGAAGGAAGATTTGATGACACTAATAAAATGTTTGTTAAACCGGATAAGTTTAACTTTCATGTGACCACACAAGATGCTAAAAATTGGGCACCAAAAATATTAAAGGAGATAAAATAATGGCTCACAAATGGGATAATAAAAAACCAACTGCACAAATGTTAGGAAGATGGCAACCATTTCATGATGGTCATTACACTTTATTTAAAGAAATTGTAAAAAAAACTGGTCAAGTTTGTATTCAAATTAGAGATGTTCAGGGAGTTGATGACAATCCTTTTGATTTTGAAACAGTTAAAAAAAATATTGAAGACAGGTTAAATCCTGAATTTGAAGGTCAATTTAAAGTAATGCTTGTGCCAAATATCACCAACATTTGTTATGGACGTGGTGTTGGTTATAAAATTGAAGAAATTGAACTTTCAAAAGAAATTCAAGAAATCTCAGCTACTAAAATTAGAGCTAAGATGAGAGAAGAAGGAAAATTGGAATAAATTTTAATGAACGATAGATTAAAAACTATTGTAGATTTAGATAATTATCCAATTCACGATCTATCTTCCAGCAAGATACAAGCAATAATTAAAAAATGTAAAGACGATTTAGAGCAGTTCAGCTGCTCTACTATTCCAAATTTTATTTTGCCAAAGTCAATTGAGACCATGAATTTTGAATTGGAAAAAAAAATTGATAAAGTTTTTATGTCTAAAAAAAGTATTAATCCATATCTTAACTCTAAGGATGATCCTTCTTTATCTCCAAACCATCCCAAAAGAACTTTTTTAGAGAGAGATAATGGATATTTAAACTCAGATCTTTTTGACAACGGCTCTGAAATGAAATTTTTATACGAGCAGGAAGAACTTTTAAAATTTGTATCCGCTTGTCTAGGGATCTCGCCAATATACAGATGGGCAGACCCATTGGCTTGTCACGCTTACAATGTAATGAGGTCGGAAGGAATTCTTCCTTGGCATTTTGATAGCTGTGAATTTACACTCAGTATAATGATACAAAAACCTGATGAGGGTGGAATTTTTGAATATTGTCCATTTATTAGAGAGCCAGGAAATGAAAATTTTGATGAAGTTAAAAAAGTACTAGATGGTGACAGAACAAAGGTTCGGCAATTAAAATTAGAACCTGGAGATTTACAAATATTTAAGGGTAGATTTACACTGCATAGAGTTACAAAAGTAAAAGGAGAAAAACCAAGATATCTTTGTATACCAGCTTATGTATTGGATCCTTGGAGAGTTAATACTCCTGAACATTCAGAAGCTATTTATGGAAAAGTTCTACCAATTCATATAGAAAGAAATCAAGCTAGATCTGATGGTTTAGCTGATTGATATGGCAAGTAATATTAAAATAAAAAAAATAACTAATGAAATTGCATCAATTATTATTGATGAACAAAAAACTTATAATTCTTTATCGTTTAAAAATTTAACTGATTTACTTAAAGCTTTTAAAAAACTTGATACTGATAAACAATCAAAAGTTATTATTTTAGAAGGTGCCGGTAAAGGCTTTAGTGCAGGACACAATTTAAAAGAAGTTAGAGGATTAAAAAAAAGAGACAAATATCAAAAATTATTTAATCTTTGTTCAAAAGTAATGCTCCAAATTGTTGAGGGAAGAAAGCCAGTAATTGCAAAGATTCATGGAGCAGCTTTTGCTGCTGGATGTCAGTTAGTTGCAAGTTGCGATTTAGCTTACAGTGCCAATGATGCTTTGTTTGCTACTCCTGGTGTTAATATAGGGTTATTTTGTAGTACTCCGATGGTTGCTGTAAGTAGAAAAATTAATAGAAAACCAATGATGAAGATGTTGTTAACTGGAGAACCTATTAAAGCAAATTATGCAAAAGAAATTGGACTAATTAACGATTGTTATTTAAAATCAAAATTAGACAATGAGGTACTGAAAGTTGCTAAAACCATTGCCTCAAAATCAAATTTAACAATTAAAATTGGTAAACAAGCCTTTTATAAACAATTGGAAATGCCATTAAAAAAAGCATATGCATATACGAGTAAAATGATGACTGTGAATATGATGGCAATGGATGCTCAAGAAGGAATATCTGCTTTTTTGGAGAAACGAAAACCAAAATGGAAAAATAAATAATGAAAAACAAAAAAAATATTTTAATTATTATTTTTATTATTTCAGGAATGTATTTTGCTTTAAGTTTTAAAGATCACAATCTCAAAAGAGCTGTAGATGCATGTCTTGCTGGAAGTCAAAAATTATCAGAGTCAAAGATTACAGATTTAAAGGAAGCCCGAAAATTTTGTGAAGATCAGATAAAAAAAAATAAATAATTTATGTCTGAGATCAAGAATATTCTCTCAAAATACAAAACTATTGCAATGATAGGAGTGAGTAAAGATCCTGGCAAACCATCAACTATAGTTATGAAATATATGCAAAAATATGGATACAAGGTTATTCCAGTTAACCCAAGAGCTAAAGGTGAAAAAATCTTAGGTGAGGAAGTATTTGAAAAAATAACTGATATAAAAGAGCTGGTTGATATAGTTGACGTTTTTAGACCTTCCAAAGAAGTATTTCCCATTGCAGAAGATGCAGTAAAGATTGGAGCAAAAGTTTTGTGGTTACAGCTAGGTATAAAAGATGAGAATGCAAAAGAGTTAGTTGAGAAAAATGATATTGAATATATAGAAAATAAATGTACTAAAATGGAATATCAGAAACATTTTTTAAAAATTAGACAGGCATTCCCAGTTTTAAACAATTAAATGAATATAGTAAATTTTACACCCGTTACGGCAACTCTTGGAGGCATACTCATTGGCTTGGCTGTTGTGATATTTTTTTTATTTAATGGCCGACTAGTAGGTATAAGTGGAATAGCTGCCAATGCTCTAACTAATAAAGATAATAGATTTGATAACATATTATTTTTATTAGGTTTAGTAATTGGACCAATTCTTTATAGTTTGTTTGCTAATAACGAAATTAAAATCACAATTTCAAACTCTTTCATTTTGTTGATAATTGCAGGTCTTTTAGTTGGAATTGGGACCAGAATAAGTGGTGGCTGTACAAGTGGTCATGGCATTAGTGGCTGTGGAAGATTTTCACTTAGATCAATTGTTGCAACTGTAACTTTTATGATTGTTGGAATCTTAACAGTACTAGTAAAAAGTTTTATATGAATAAATTAGTTTCATTAATTTCAGGAATTGTTTTTGGTATTGGGCTAGTTATTTCAGAAATGATTAATCCTGAAAAAGTTTTAGGTTTTTTGGATTTGTTTGGAAACTGGGATCCTTCTTTAGCTTTTGTTATGATTGGTGCTTTAATAGTATCCTCACCACTATTTCATATAATCAAAAAAAAAGAAAAACCAATATTTGCTGAAAATTTTAACTATTCAAAAAACAAAAGTATTAATAATAAACTTATTTTAGGATCAGCAATATTTGGAACCGGTTGGGGATTAATTGGATTATGTCCCGGACCAGCAATATCATCAATTGCACTCTTAGATATTCACTCAATAACATTTGTTATAGCAATGTTTGTAGGTTTTTATTTAGTAAAGTTAATTAACTTCGATAATTAAAATTCATGAGTAAAAAAATATTTTTAGTTTATGGGCACTATAATGATAAATCTTTTAATGCCGCAATAAGAGATACCTTTATAAAAACGGCTGAAGAAAAAGGGAACAAAGTTGATGCTATTGATTTGTATAAAGAGAAATTTGATCCAGTTTTTGCAGGTGAAGAACCTGGTGGAGATGTTTTAAACCATCGTCAAAGAATTGAAGAGTGCGATACAATTGTTTTAATTGCACCAATTTGGAATTTTAGGATGCCAGCAATAGTTGAAGGTTGGATAGATAAAGTATTAGCACCACCTTGGGCGTTTAGATTTAAACAGTTGTGGGGTAACTATGGTTATCCGATTGGAAATTTGAGACAAAAAAAAGCAATTATTTTTTGCACTTATGGATCTCCAAGATTAGCAATTACGACCTTTTTTTTAAACCTTCCTATAAGAAGACTAAAAAGAGGAGTATTTCATATGTGTGGCATATATAACATTGTTTATAGAAGATATTTTGCAGTACCATTTGTTAGTGATGCAAAAAGACAAGAATTTTTAGATGATGTTAAAAAGACTGCCATTAATATTTAAAGTTTTAGTTCTACTTTTAATCACAATTTCAATATCCAAAGCAGAAATATTAAAGCCAAGTAGCGATATTAATCCTAAAGAAGTGGTTAAAATTCAGCTAACAGGCCTTCAGAAAAATGACCTTAATTTTAAAGACAGTGGCATAGAGCAAACATGGAATTTTGCCCACCCAAACAACAAAAAGGTTACTGGTCCCCTAGGTAATTTTAAAAGGATGTTGAAGGGTAACTCCTATGAGATGATGATTAATCATTTAAGTCACACAATTACCCAGCTTGGAAGTAGCGAAAATTGGGCTCAATTTGAGGTAGTTATTTTAGATAAAAATAAAATCTATCATAAGTTCAATTGGCAGGTTGAAAAGTATACTGAAGAGGGTGAACTTAAAGACTGTTGGTTGACGAGCATGGTCTCAAATCCGATCCCACTAGGCAGTTCAATTTAATTATCCACAGATACAATTTTGTTTCGTTATTTCAAAAAATTTAGTAGGAATCGCGAATGAAAACAAAAACTAAAGTTGTAGTAGTTGGCGGTGGAGTAGTAGGTGTTAGTGCTCTTTACCATTTAGCAAAAAAAGGTTGGTCAGATGTTGTTCTTGTTGAAAGAAAAGAATTAACATCAGGATCTACTTGGCATGCAGCAGGATTATTACCTTTATTTAATATGAGTTATTCAGTTGGACAACTTCATAAATACGCAGTTGATCTTTATAAAAAATTAGAAGAAGAAACTGGAAAAAATGTTGGCTTTAGTGTTGTATCAAATATTCGTTTAGCAAGTACTAAAGATAGAATGGATGAGTATCATCAGTATGCTGGTGTAGCTCAAACTATTGGCGTCGATGTAAAATTTTTAACACCAGATCAAGTAAAAGAAATTTGGCCTTTGTGTCATACAGATGATTTAGTTGGTGCGATCCAACACCCTGAGGATGGATATATTCAGCCTGCTGATTTAACTCAAGCAATGGCAACTGGTGCAAGAAATATGGGTGCCGAAATTTATAGAAATACAAGTGTACTTTCAATGAAACAAACTAAAGATGGTTGGGTTGTTGAAACTGACAAAGGTTCTATAGAGTGCGAACATATTATTTCTTGTTCAGGAAACTTTGCAAGACAAACTGGTAAAATGGTTGGCTTAGATATTCCTGTTATTCCAGTTGAACATCAATACATTGTAACCGAACCACACCCTGAAATTCAAAAAAGAAAAAAAGATGGTTTACCAGAAATGGGAGTTTTAAGGGATAGCGATAACAGATGGTACATGAGAGAAGAAGCAGGTGGATTAATTTTAGGTCCATACGAAGATGGTGCACCAGCTTGTTATGTTAATGGTCCCTCAAAAGATTCAGAGTATGAATTGTTTCAAGAAGATTTAGATAGATTAGCACCACACATTGAGGGTGCAATACACCGTGTTCCTGCGTTTGGAGAAGTTGGTGTTAAAAAAGTTTATAACGGTGCAATTTGTTATACACCAGATGGCAATCCAATTGTTGGACCTGCGTGGGGATTAAAAAACTTTTGGATTAACGAAGGACATAGTTTTGGAATTACTGCAGCGGGTGGAGCAGGATGGCAATTAGCTGAATGGATTGTTGATGGTGAGCCAACTATTGATATGCTTGGTGTTGAGCCTAGACGTTATGGAGATTATGCAACTAAGTCTTATTTAAAAGCTAAAAATGAAGAAGCGTATAGTCATGTATTTATTACCCACTATCCTGATGAAGAAAGACCTGCCGCAAGACCTTTAAGAACATCTCCTTGTTATGAAAGAATGAAAGATTTAGGTGCAGTTTTTGGACAAAAATTTGGTTGGGAAAGACCCAATTTTTTTGCAACAGATGGTATGGAGCAAAAAGATGACTGGTCGTTTAGAAGATCTAAGTGGTTTGAGGCTATTAAAAAAGAATGTCAAAATGTAAAAGACAATGTTGGACTTTTAGATATGACCGCATTTGCAAAATGCAGAATTAAAGGTCCAAAAGCTGAGGAATTTTTAGATCATTTAGTAGCAAATAAACTGCCAAAAAAAATTGGAAGAATTGGTTTGTGTCATGCTCTTAATACCAAGGGTGGGGTTCATTCAGAATTTACAATTATGAGAGAATCTGAAAATAGTTTCTATTTAGTATCTGCTGGAGCAAACTTAAGATTAGATCATGATTGGATTAAAAAATGGATGCCAGATGAAGGTGTTACCTTTGAAGATCTAACTAACAGCACGGGTGTACTGGTTGTAGCGGGCCCTAAATCAAGAGAGTTGTTGCAAAAAGTATCTACTGATGATTTTTCAAATGAGAATTTTAAATGGTTAACAGCACAAAATGTTGATGTTGGATATGCTCCTGTTAATGCCATGAGAGTAAATTTTGTTGGTGAATTAGGTTGGGAGCTTCATCATCCAATTGAATATCAAAATCATATTTTTGATAAGTTAATGGAAGCTGGTAAGGATCTAGGTATTAAACCTTTTGGTATAAGAGCAATGAACAGCTTAAGATTAGAAAAATCATATAAACTAGTTGGTACTGAGCTTTCAATTGAATATTCACCTTACGAGTCTGGGTTAGATAGATTTGTTCACCCTAACAAAGGTAGTTTCATAGGACTAGAGGCTCTTAACAAATGGAGAGAAAAAGGTTTTGATAATAAACTTATTACTCTTGAAATTCACAATACTAAAGACGCAGATGTTTTGGGAAATAACCCAATTTACAAAGATAACAAAGTTGTTGGAAGAGCAACTGGTGGCGAATTTGGTTTTAGATTAGATAAATCAATTGCTCTTGCCATGGTGAAGCCAGAGCATGCTAGGGTAGGCGACAAATTACAAGTTGATATTTTAGGTGAAATGTATGAGGCTACTGTTTTAGAAGAGAGTCCGTACGATTCTGAAAATAATTTGTTGAGAGCTTAATGAAAATTTTAGTCGCCGTTAAAAGAGTTATTGATTACAATGTTCAAATAAGAGTTAAAGAAGATGGCACAGGTGTTGTTACTGACAATGTTAAGATGTCAACAAATCCACCAGATGACAATGCAATCGAAGAAGCAGTAAAGATTAAAGAAAGTGGAAAAGCAACAGAAGTAATTGCTGTAACTGTTGGTGAAGAAAAAGCTCAGGAAACTGTCAGAAAAGCTCTAGCGGTTGGAGCTGATAGAGGAATTCATGTCAAAGCAGAAGGCATAATAGAACCCATTGCTGTTTCAAAAATTTTACAAAAAATTGTTGAAAAAGAAAAACCAGATTTAGTCTTTATGGGTAAACAAGCAATTGATGATGATTGCAATCAAACAGGACAAATGTTGAGTGCATTATTAAATTGGCCTCAAGCAACTTTTGCTTCAAAAATTGAAGTTAAAGATGGAAAATTAGAAGTTATTAGAGAAATTGATGAGGGTTTAGAAACTATCGAAATCAATACTCCAGCCATCGTAACCTGTGACTTAAGATTAAATGAACCAAGATATGCTTCATTGCCAAATATAATGAAAGCAAAGAAAAAACCAATTGAACAAATGAATGCATCAGATTTAGGAGTTGATACCGCACCTAAAATACAACAGATAAAAGTCGAAGAACCACCTAAGCGTAAAGCTGGAATTAAGGTTTCAAGTGTTGCTGAATTAGTTCAAAAATTAAAAAATGAGGCAAAAGTAATATAATGTCAGTATTATTAATAGTAGAGCACAACAATAAAGAGCTTAAATCTTTTACTTTAAATGCTGTTACAGCAGCATCTCAAATTGATACCGATGTTCACGCATTAGTTATTGGAAATAATTGTAGTGATGCTGCTAAAGCTGCCTCAGAACTACCCTTGGTTAAAAAAGTAATTACAGTTGAAGCTGCTCATTATGAAAATTTTTTAGCAGAAAATTTTGCTCCGGTTGTTACAAAACTTGCAGATAATTATTCTCATATAGTTTGTTCAGCAAATACATTTGGTAAAAATTTAATGCCAAGAATAGCTGCTAAATTAGATACATCACAAGTTAGTGATATTATCAAAGTAGAGTCTGCGGATACTTTTGTTAGACCCATTTATGCGGGAAATGCTTTTGCAACCGTTAAAAGTTCTGATGCAAAAAAATGTATTACTATTAGACCAACTTCTTTTGATCCATGTGAAAGCTGGGGGGGATCAGCACCAATTGAAACTGCTGAAGCAGGAGAAGAGTTTTCGTTAACAAAATTTATTAAAAGAGAAGAAATAAAATCAGATAGACCTGAACTTGGTACAGCAAGAATAGTAGTATCAGGTGGAAGGGGGATGCAAAGTGGAGATAACTTTAAATTAATTACTTCTATTGCAGATAAATTAAATGCAGCAATAGGTGCTTCTAGAGCAGCAGTGGATGCCGGTTATATCAGTAATGATCATCAAGTTGGTCAAACAGGTAAAGTAGTTGTTCCAGATCTTTATATTGCTGTTGGGATTTCAGGAGCTATTCAGCATTTAGCAGGAATGAAAGAAAGTAAAGTAATTGTTGCAATTAATAAAGATGGAGAAGCTCCCATTTTTAGTGTTGCAGATTATGGTTTAGAAGCAGATTTATTTGAAGCTTTGCCACAGTTCCTAGAAGAGCTGAACAAATTAAACACTATACAAAAATAATTCTTAAAGATAAAAATATCATATGGCTAGAGAGTCGATGGAATATGATGTTGTAATTATTGGAGGAGGTCCCTCTGGATTATCTACAGCAATTAAACTCAAACAACTTGATCCAAATTTAAACGTTTGCTTATTAGAAAAAGCATCAGAGATTGGTGCGCATATCTTAAGTGGTAATGTTTTTGAAACACGAGCATTGGATGAACTCTTACCAAATTGGAAAGAACTTAATTCACCGATTAAAACTAAAGTTTCAAAAGAAAAATTTTTATTTTTAGGTAAAACAAAATCATTAAGCTGGCCAACCTGGTTGCTTCCTAAGGTTCAACAAAATCATAACAATTATATCATTAGTTTAGCAAATTTATGCAGATGGCTTGCAGAACAAGCAGAGACCTTAGGCGTTGAAATATTTCCAGGATTTCCAGCGAGTGAAATTTTATATAACGAAGATGGATCTGTTAAAGGTGTTGCGACCCAAGATATGGGTATTGATAAAGAAGGAAATCAAAAAGATAGTTTTGAGCCTGGTATAGAATTACTAGGAAAAGTAACTGTATTTGCAGAAGGTTGTAGAGGTCACTTAGGAAAACAATTAATTGAAAAATTTAATCTCTCAAAAAATAAAGATCCCCAACAGTATGGAATTGGGTTTAAAGAAATTTGGGAAATAGAAGATAAAAATCATGAAGAAGGAATGGTAATGCATACTGCGGGATGGCCATTAGACAATAATACTTATGGAGGTAGCTTCATATATCACGCTGAAAATAAGCAAGTATTTTTAGGATATGTTATTGGCTTAGATTATAAAAACCCATATCTTTCCCCATACGATGAGTTTCAACGATTTAAAACCCATCCAGCAATTAAAAAAATAGTTGATGGAGGAAAAAGGATTTCTTATGGAGCGCGCGCATTAATTGAAGGAGGCCTTCAAAGTTTACCTCAAATGTTTATGCCAGGTGCATTATTAGTTGGTTGTGATGCGGGAACATTAAATATGCCGAAAATTAAGGGCTCTCATACAGCAATGAAAAGCGGTATGATTGCTGCTGAAACAATATTTGAAAAAATTAAAGAAAATAAAAACTTATCAATTTATGAGGAAAAATTTAAAAAAAGCTGGGTTTATGAAGAACTTCATGCGGCTCGTAATGTAAAACCAAGTTTTAGTTGGGGTTTAATACTTGGAATAATTTTTACAGGAATTGATCAAATTTTATTTAAAGGAAAGCTGCCTTTTACTCTAAAACACAAACATGCTGATCATGAAACATTAAAACCAGCAAATGAGATGCCTAAAATTGATTATCCAAAATATGATAATGTCATTACCTTTGATAAAACAAGTTCAGTTTATTTAACTGGCACAAATCATGCTGAAAATCAACCAGTTCATTTAAAACTTAAAGATCCTAATTTGCCAATTAGTTACACTTTAGAAAAATTTGATGAACCTGCGCAAAGATATTGTCCAGCAGGAGTTTATGAGGTTCAAAAAGAAAATGATCAAAATAAATTTGTGATTAATTCTCAAAATTGTATTCACTGTAAAACTTGTGATATTAAAGAGCCTTCACAAAATATTACTTGGGTAACACCAGAAGGTAGTGGTGGGCCTAAATATGGAAATATGTAAATTAAGATAAATCTATTGCAAACTTTTTTAATGTTTCAATAGGTACGTGCTTAAGAGTATTTTTATGAGTTCTTTTCAAAAATACTGGGCAACCTTTACCAGCTTCAACTGCTTTAGCGTACCAGCTAGCACAAACACACCATCCGTCACCATCTTTTAAACCAGGAAATCCAAACTCAGGGTGAGGTGTTATCAAATCATTACCTGCAGCTTTTAACCATTCTAAAAATTCAGTTGTAACTTTTGCACAAACAGTGTGAATACCATGATCATTTTCATCTGTATTGCAACAACCATCCCGATACCAGCCTGTTAAAGGATTATTAGAGCACTCTTCTAGATCCTCACCTAGAACATTTTTTTGTTTATCACTCATTTAAATTTTTGTTGGATTGGGCTGACCTTTGTAAACTTCTTCTGGATTAAAAGATTTTTCTTTTTCCTCAAACTTCATCTTTATTTCTCGACCATTATCTATTGGCCCCATCGGAATAGATCTATAAAAACATGATCTATATCCCACATGACAACTTGAGCCATCTCCAATATCAACTGTCATCCAAACAGAATCTTGATCATCATCAATTCTCAGCTCAGTTACTTTTTGAGTAAACCCGCTAGTTTTGCCTTTATGCCAAATAGCTTTTCTTGATCTACTAAAATAATGAGCTTCTTTTGTCTCGATTGTTTTTTTTAAAGCCTCAACATTCATATATCCGTGCATTAAAACGTCCCTTGTTTTAGAGCACATAGTAATTACTGGAATTAGACCATCATTATCAAATTTAGGGGATAGGAGATTTCCCTCTTCAATTTCTAGGACATTTTCTCTTTTTTTGAACATATGCATTGATTATTTAGCACATATCTCGATATATTAAATATTTTAAAATTAAGTAATTACTGTATAAAAAGGCGCTATGAAATTAGTAAAAGATACTGACAACAAAAATTTAGAAACTAACAAAGTTTCAGATAAAGAAGCAGAAGAAGCTTTTAAAACCATATTAGCTTGGATGGGTGAAGATCCAAGTCGTGAAGGTTTATTGGAAACACCAAAAAGAGTAGTTAAAGCTTATAAAGAATATTTTGCTGGTTACAAAGAAGATCCAAACAAAATTTTAGATAAAACATTTGGAGATGTTGATGGATATGACGATATGGTTGTTCAAAAAAACATCTCTGTTCAAAGTCATTGCGAACATCATATGGCACCAATCATTGGTAAGGCTCATGTTGCATACATTCCAAAAGAAAGAGTTGTTGGCTTAAGCAAGCTTGCAAGAGTAGTTGAAGTTTTTTCAAAAAGACTTCAAACTCAAGAGAGATTGACAATGCAAATCGCAAAAACATTAATGCAATCTTTGGATGCTAAGGGAGTTGCCGTAACAATAGACTCAACCCACCAATGTATGACCATGAGAGGTATTAAAAAGGAACAAGCATCAACTGTAACAAATTATTATTTGGGTCAATTTAAAGATGATCTAAGTTATCAAAATAGATATCTAAGATTTATCAGTATAGCAAAAGATTAAAGTGTCAGATCAATTTAAAGCATTAATCATCAATCAAGAGGGTGAAAGCTTTACAAGAGAAGTTAAATCAATTGATAAAAGTTTTTTAAAACATGGTGATGTAACTGTTAAAGTTGATTATTCATGTTTAAATTATAAAGATGCATTAATTTTAAATAACGGTGCAAAGTTAGTTAAAGAATTCCCTCATATACCAGGTATCGATTTTTCAGGAACAGTTGTTGAAAGTGCAAATGATAAATTTAAAAAAGATGATGAGGTAATCTTAACAGGTTGGAGAGTTGGAGAGATTTATTATGGTGGTTTTTCACAATATGCAAAAGTAAGTGGAGATTTTTTGGTTAAAAAACCAAAAAACCTATCTTCAAAACAATCAATGATTTTGGGCACAGCAGGCTTGACTGCATTACTTTGTTGTTTTGCAATTAAAGCAAGAGAGGAATTATTATTAGGTGAAAAAGTAAAAGATGTATTAGTTACTGGTGCTTCAGGGGGTGTTGGAAGTATTGCTGTAATGATTTTATCAAAATTTGGTTATGATGTAACAGCGGTAACAGGAAAAAAATCAAACGAAGATTATTTAAAATCAATAGGTGCAAAAACAGTTGTAAATAAAGACGATTTTGACAAAGATCCAAGACCACTAGACAAAGGTTTGTGGGATGGAGTAGTGGATACAGTGGGTGGAAAAATTTTAGCTAATGCATTAGCTCAAACAAGAGACAACGGAATTGTTGCTGCATGTGGAAATGCATCTGATTACAAATTAAATACAACAGTAATGCCATTTATAATTCGTGGAGTTAAATTATGGGGCATAAATTCTGTCACAGCATCAATTAAAAGAAGAGAATTTGTTTGGAGTGAAGTTTCAAATGTAATTGATTTTGATAAACTTGAAGAATCTATCAAAACAATTGGCCTGAATGAATTAATAGATATTTACTCTAAAATGCTAAAAGGAGAAACATCAGGTAGATATTTGATTGATGTAAATAAATAATGGATTGGGACAAATTAAAAATTTTTCATGCTGTAGCTGAAGCAGGAAGTTTTACCAATGCGACAGTAAACCTTAATTTGAGTCAATCAGCAATAAGCAGACAAATTCAATCACTTGAACAAGATTTAAAAGTTCAATTGTTTGAAAGGCATGCAAGAGGATTAACTCTTACTGAAAATGGGGAATATGTATTTAAGACAGCCCACGAAGTAATCAGCAAATTAAAAGAAGTTGAAACATCTTTAGGTGATCAGAAAAATAAACCAACTGGAAAACTAACAATTACAACAGTAAGAAGTTTTGGAACACACTGGTTAACACCTAGAATTCAAGAGTTTATGAGGTTAAACCCTGAAATAGAAATTGAACTAGTATTTGACGATAAAGAATTAGATTTAAGTACTCGTCAGGCAGATATTGGTATTTTTATGAGAAGACCAAAACAATTGAATTATATTCAAAAAAAATTAGTTGATATTAAATATTATATTTATGGATCTAATAAATATCTAGAAAAATTTGGAATGCCAAAAACTATTGCTGATTTAAATAAACATAATTTTATTTCATTTGGAAAAGGAGCGCCTTCACCTGTTTACAACCCTGATTGGGCATTAAAACTTGGAATGCATGATGGAAAAAAAAGAAAAACAGTTATGAAAGTAAATAGTGTTATGGGTTTACTTTTAGCTGTAGAGTCTGGAGTAGGATTAGCTGCTTTACCAGAGTATTTGGTTTTCAACTCAACTAATGTGATTAAAGTGCTACCTAAATCTGAAGGACCAATTACCGAAGCTCACTTTGTATATCCACAATCATTAAAAAACACTGCTAGAGTTCAGGCATTTAGAAATTTCTTGTTTAGCAAAATAGGTGACTGGAAATAAAATAATCCCTAAAAAATATCTCTTAAATTCCTAATATTTAATACTTTACAACTGCGTCAATATATGCGATTGATAATCATTCGCATTGAGAATAGTTCTCAACTAAAAAAAATTAAGGGTAAAGAAAAGGATAAAATGAAAAAAATAAGTTTATTAGCATTAACTTTAGTTTTCTTTACCAATTTAGGTTTTGCAGCTGAAGTCAATGTATTTAGCGCAAGACACTACGACTCTGATATTCAACTTTACAAAAAATTTACTGCAAAAACAGGCATTAAAGTAAATGTTGTATCAGGAAAAGATAAAGCTATTCAAAAAAGAATTACTGAAGAGGGGAAAGACTCTAAAGCTGACATTTATATTACTGCAGATGCTGGAAGATTGGGTGCATTTGATGCAAAAGGAATGTTTCAAAATTCAATGACGCCAGCAATAAAAGCCTCAGTTCCAAAAAACTTTAGATCAACAAATTGGACAGGAATAGCTAAGAGAGCAAGAATTATGTATTACTCTCCTGAGAGAGTTAATGCCAACGAATTAAATGGAATGACTTATGAAGGTCTTGCTGAGCCTAAATGGAAAGGAAGAGTTGTAATCAGACAATCAAATAACATTTATAACCAATCTTTAGTTGCTTCATTAGTTAAAAATAATGGAGAGAAAAAAACTTGTGAATGGGCAAAAGGTGTTGTTGCTAATATGGCAAGAGACTCTAAAGGAAATGATAGAGCTCAAATTTTAGCAGTAGCTGCTGGAGAAGCAGATTTGGCTATAGCAAATACCTATTATCTAGCTTTAATGTTATCTGGTAAAAAAGGAGCTGAGCAGCAAGCAGCAGCTAAAAAAGTTCTACCTTTTTTTCCTAATCAAGGAGACAGAGGAACACATATGAATATTAGTGGTGGTGGAGTTCTTAAAAATTCTCCAAATCCAGATAATGCAAAAAAACTTCTTGAGTTTTTATTAACAAAAGAAGCACAAGATCACATAGTAAATAATACATTTGAATATCCAATGATTGATGGTGTTGAGCCACATGAATTAGTTAAGCAAATGGGTTTAGGGTTTAAACAGGATTTAAATACTAAAGTAGTTAATTACGGAAAAAACCAAGCAAAAGCTTTAGAGTGTATGCTTGCGGCAAAGTGGAAGTAATTAATGATAAAAAAGAATTCATTAAATTTTGATTATAATAAGTCTTCTAGAGCATGTGATCCGTGTTTCTCAGAGTGTAAAAAAATTGAAAAAAAAATGAATAATAGAAAATTAACTGAGATCAAAAGTGATGAAACTGATCAATTCATAAACGTTTTTGATAAAAAAGATTAATTTTCAAAAAGTGAACATAATTTAATAGTCCTTACCCTTCTATTAATTATGTTCACTTAAAATTAAAGGGTAAGTATGGTTTTAAGAAAAATAAATATTTGGTATTTTAGTTCATTATTGATTTCAATTGCTGTTGCAATACCAATTATTACAGTATTTTCTAGCTTTTTTGAGAGCACTAGTGAATATTCAAGTATTATTAAAAATACGTTTCTTTATGAATATATTTTTAACTCTTTATCTCTTTTATTAGGTGTTTTATTTCTAACATTTGTAATTGGAGTATTAGGGGCTTATTTAGTCTCTTTTTATTCTTTTCCAGGATCAAATTTTTTCAAATGGGCTTTAATTTTATCTTTTGCAGTCCCCGCATATATCTATGCTTATTCATTAACAGCTTTTTTTGAAAATTATGGTACTGCCTTTACAATATTAAAGCATTTATTTGGTGAAGGTGATTACAATTCCTCAATACCAAAATTTGACGGAATGATGGGTGCAATAATCTCAATTTCATTTTCATTGTTTGGTTATGTATATGTTTTAACAAGAGCATCATTTCACTATCAGTCACAAAATTTAATAGAACTTGGAAAAAATCTTGGTTTTAGTAAGCAAAAATCATTTATGAAAATAATTTTACCATCAGCACGACCTGCAATTATAGCTGGACTATCGCTTGTTGCTATGGAAACTTTATCTGATTTTGGTTCTGTATCATTTTTTGGAATTTCAACTCTAACAACAGGTATTTATAATGCATGGATTTCATTTGACGATCTTGTACTGGCAAATCAATTATCTTTTTATCTTTTAATCTTTATCCTTGGATTATTTATATTAGAAAATTTATCCAGAAAAAAAGCACAATATCACTCACCAAGCAAAGGTGGATTTAAAAAAAAATCTTTAACAAACTTATATGGGATCAAAGCTTGGCTTGCTTTTTCATTTTGTTTTTTAGTATTTTTTATTAGCTTTTTATTTCCTGTGTCCCAAATGCTTTATTGGACAATTATTTTTCCCAAACATTTAGCAGATTTAAATTTAGTTGATTTATTTTCTAATACGATAATTCTCGTTTTATTATCAAGTATAGTTTTAATTGGATTTGCTTTTATTTCTAATTATGGAAATAGACTTTCTCGAAGTAAATTTTTGGAAATTTTGACTACTTTTTCAATATCTGGTTACGCCATCCCAGGCATTATATTAGCCGTTGCATTTATTACTTTTATTTCATGGTTTGATAATAGTATTATGAATTTGTTTGAAATTAGAAATGTAAAATCTATTTTCATCGGTTCTATTTTAGGCTTGGTTGTTGTTTATTTTATTAGATTTTTTTCTTTAGCAAGTAATGGATTAAAATCTGGTTATTTAAAGATAAATTATTCTATTGATGAAAGTGCATACCTTTTAGGTTACTCAAAATTTAAAACTTTTAAAAATATTCATATTCCTTATTTAAAAAATACTATCATGTTAATTGGTATATTGATTGCTATTGAAATTATTAAAGAGTTGCCCATAACATTGATAATGAGGCCATTTAATTTTGAAACTTTTGCCACCCAAGCCTATATATATGCTTCCCAAGACTTACTAGAGGCAGCTGCTGCACCTTCATTATTTCTTATTCTTATTGCAAGTTTCTTTATTTTAATTACATCTAGATATATTCTTAAGGATTAATTCTTATATGCCTAAAAATTTTTTAGAAATTGACAACGTTACATTTGCAGCAAGTGCAATAAGCAAAGTTAACAATGTTTCTTTAACTATAGAAAATGAAGGAGACATTGTTTGTCTTTTAGGCCCTTCTGGAATTGGTAAAACAACAATTTTAAGAACTATTGCTGGATTAGAAAAAATTCAATCAGGCAAAATTTCTTTAAAAAATAAAGTTATTTCATCTAAGTATGTTCATGTTGAGCCAGAAAATAGAAATATTTCCTTGGCGTTTCAAGATAATTCACTTTTTCCTCATTATAATGTTTTAGAAAACATCCAATTTGGTGCTGAAAGAAACAAGAAAAAGAAAAAAGATTTAACTATTAAAGAAGTTATCGAATTTCTTCATCTAGATCATGTTAAAGAAAAATTTCCTCATCAAATTAGTTCTGGTGAAGCTCAAAGAGCAGCATTAGCTAGAGCATTACTCTCTAAACCAGATTTACTTTTATTAGATGAGCCATTATCAAATGTTGATCAAAGTTTTAAAGAAGAGATTCAAGTTAAATTAAAACAAGTTTTAACTGACTTAAAAATTACAACAATTATAGTAACACATGATTCTTATGAAGCTTTCTATCTTGGAAGTAAATGTGGAATAATTTTAGACAGTCAACTCAAACAATTTGATGACCCATACAATGTCTATCATTTTCCAAATTCTGTAGAAGTTGTTAATTTTTTAAATAGAGGAATTTTAATTCCAGCAAAAGTGACTGGTGAAAATAGTTTAGAAAGTGATGATCTAGGAACTATTAATGGAAATTTTACAAAACGTTACCCAAAAGGATCAGACGTTCAATTATTATTACAGCCAGAAGATCTTGAGCATGATGATCAAAGTAATTTAAAGCTAGAAGTTGTTGATAGAAAATTTAGAGGTACTAACTTTATATATACCTTAAAAACTAGCAGTGATTTACTTATTCCTGTCTTTGTTCATTCCCATCATATGCATCAACATGAAATTGATGAAAAATTTGGCATTAAAAGACCGATAAATATTGATCATATAGTTTGTTTTTAATACATATTGTTTTTTAATGAGCAATAAATCTAAAATTTTCTTTAAAGGTGTAGTGGATGTAAGTCCATTAATGATACCTGTTGTGCCATTCGGGATAATATTTGGTGTTTTGGCTATAGATCTTGGCTTATCACCAATAACAACAATGGCTATGTCAATTATTATTTTTGGTGGAGCATCACAAATAATTTTTTTACAACTTTTTTCAGCAGGAGCTTCTTCGTTAGTAATCCTTAGCTCTGTTGGTGCAGTAAATTCAAGACATTTACTATATGGAGCTGTTTTATCTGAGCATATGTCAGATTTTAAAATGACTTGGAAAATAATAATTTCTTATTTTTTAGTTGACCAAGCTTTTGCAGTAACAAACTCTTATTTAAAAAAAAGTTCTGATAAAGATAGAGCATTTCATTCATTTGGTGCTGGTGCTACTTGCTGGATTATCTGGCAAATCACAACAATTATTGGAATATTTTTAGGCTCAATAATACCTGAAAAACTTGGATTAAGTTTTGCAGTTCCTTTAACATTTTTAGCTCTAATAGTAGATGATTTTAGAAAATTGATAAATGTAATTGTAATTATTATCTCTGGTTTAATAGCAACATTTGGCTATGAAATTATTCCATTTAAAGCGTACGTAATAGTAGCAGCAACAAGCGGTTTGATAGCAGCGATGATTTTAACAAAATTTAATAGATTTAATAATGGTTGAGTGGTCTTTAATAATTTACTGTGGTTTAATTACTTTCTTTTCAAGATATCTAATGATTGCAATACTTAAAAAAGAAATGTTCACAAATAGAGTGAGAGAAGTTTTATCCTTTGTTCCTTCTGCAATATTTCCAGCAATTATTTTTCCAGCTATTTTTTTAGATGTGACAGGAGATCTTTTAATTGAAAATAACCCAAAAATATTTGCAGCAATCATTGCCATAATAATTGGTCTTGTTAGTAAAAATGTTGTAGCAACAATATTTTCTGGATTAATTTCTTATTGGTTTTTAATTTTTGTTATATTTAATTAATACCTAATTGAATATTTCTACTAACATTGCTATCCATCATATCTGGTTTTGTTAAGTTTAGATTTGACATAATTTCAATATATTCATCAACGTTCTTAACTTGTAATCTAGGATTAAACTTTTTTTCATTACCAATTGTGCTTACTTTTTTACCATTGTAATCATGACCAGGATAAAGGAGCGTATCTTCTGGTAAGGTTAAAAGTTTATCAAAAATTGAATGATATGAGTCTTTTGAGTTTCCATTTTGAAAGTCAGTTCTACCAGTTCCGTTGATTAAAAGCGCGTCACCTGAAAAAAGATAATTATCTAGCAAAAAACTATAACTTTCCGATGTATGTCCAGGAGTATAGATAGATTTAATATTTAAATCATCAAGATTGATCATTTCGTTATCTTTTACTCTAATTTCAACTGTATCAGCAGGTGTGTGCTCCCCCATAAGTGTTGCACAACTAGTGGCTTGTTTTAATTTAGAAGCACCAGTGACATGATCTGCATGAATATGAGTATCAATGACTTTTACAAGCTTAAGATCTAATGCCTTTAAAAGTTGAATATATTCATTAACATTTTCGATTACCGGATCTATAATTATAGCTTCGCGACCTTTTGCCGAAGCAATTAAATATGTATAAGTTGAAGTTTTAATGTCAAATACTTGTTTAAAGATCATAAAATATTAATATCAAATTATTATGAATACCTCCACATTTGATTGGTCATGTAATCACACTTGGAAATCAAGTGCTAAAAATACGATGTGGTGTGTGATTGGTTGTTCGATTGGTGATTTTGGAACTATCTTATTTTTCCAAATTACACAAATTCCATGGACAGTTGCAGCCATTATGACTCTGGCAATCATAAACGGATTAATCACAAGTATAATCCTAGAGACTATAATATTAATGAGACAGAATTTTAATTTCAAAAGTGCATTTAAAACTGCGTGTGGGATGAGTTTTATTTCAATGATTAGTATGGAAATTGCAATGAACTTAACTGATTATCTTTTAACCGGTGGGGCAATGTTAACATGGTGGATTGTGCCAATCATGTTAATTGTGGGTTTTTTAACTCCATGGCCTTACAATTATTGGAGATTGAAAAAATTTGGAATAGCCTGTCACTAAGCAATGGAAAATATATTCAATAATAAATATTTAAATCAAAAAAAGTTAGTCAAAGATCATTTTTATTATCTAGTGTCTAATTTTTCAGAACTTAATCAAAAGCAAATTGATTATTTATCAATTAATATTGTTAAAAATGCTCAAAACTACAAAGCTGGAAGCCCATTTAGTAAATTAATTCATGAGTTCTCACTTACAAGTAACGAAGGTATTGTGCTGATGTGTTTAGCAGAAGCTCTTTTAAGAATACCAGATGTAACAACAATTAATGATTTAATAGAAGACAAAATTCCGATAGGGGATTGGAAAAAATATATCAAGAACGATAAAGATTTGTTTGTAAATATCTCCTCAATAGCTTTTTTATTAACAGGTAAAATTGTTGAAGAAAAAGTTGAAGAAAATAAAAATATACTAGGCAAAGTTGTTAAAAATCTTTCAGGCCCAATTTTAAGAAATGCAATCAAACAAGCAATTAATATTCTTGCTAAACAATTTGTTTTTGAAAGAGATATCAAAAAAGCAATTAATTTTAGTAATGAAAAAAAACATGACAAATATACTTTTTCATTTGATATGTTGGGTGAAGCTGCGGTAACTTATGGTGATTCTGATCGATATTATAGTCAATATGAAGAAGCAATAATTGAAACTGGCAAAGGAAAGAACCCTCATAAAAAAAGTATTTCCATTAAACTATCATCTCTACATCCAAGATATGAGCGAAACAAATTAGATTTATTAAAAAAAGAACTTTTTCCAAAGGCTTATAAACTTACAGAACTTGGAAGAGAAAATAATGTTGATATCTGTTTTGATGCAGAGGAAGCTGATAGATTAAATTTATCGTTATTCATATTTAAGGACATAATTGAAAGTAAATTAATTGATGAAAAATACCAAGGTTTTGGATTTGCGGTTCAAGCTTACCAAAAGAGAGCTTTTTTTGCATTAGATTGGCTTAAAAAATATTTAAATAAAGTTAATAAAAAAATTAATATCAGATTGGTTAAGGGAGCTTACTGGGATACAGAAATAAAAGTTGCTCAAGAACAAGGTTTTATTGATTACCCAGTGTTTACTAAAAAATTTGCAACCGACATATCATATCTAGCCTGTGCTCATAAACTCTATGAAAATGATAATGTTTTTTCACAATTTGCGACCCACAACGCTCATAGTATTTCATATATTAAAACTCTTTTTAAAGATCGGGATTTTGAATTTCAAAAATTACATGGAATGGGTGATGAAATTTATTCATATCTTGAAAAAGATGAAAATTTTAAATGTAGAGTATATGCGCCAGTTGGTGGTTATAAGGATTTACTACCTTATTTAGTAAGAAGATTGTTAGAAAATGGTGCTAACACTTCATTTATTCATCAACTAAAAACGAAAGATTTTGATGTCTCAAAATTAGTTCAATCCCCACTCGCTAAAATTGAAAAACTTGATGAGGACAAAATTAAAAAACCAATAGATATCTATGGAGATCGAAAAAATTCAAAAGGCTTAGATTTAAGTGAGGAAGATGTGGTTGAAAGTTTTCAATTTAATGGAAAATTTAAAGATATTAAAGCTTACTCATTAATTAATGGTAAGGATATTAAATCAGATAAAGAGATAGATATAAAATCTCCTCATAGCTCTTCTGTTTTAGGGAAAAAGTATTTTGCTGATGAGAAGATATCTGAAACAGCAATTGAAAGCTTAAAAGAATACTCTTCAAAATGGAAAAAATTTCCAATTGAAAAAAAAGCTGAGATTTTTTTAAAATTTTCAAATTTAATTGAAGATAATACAAATGACATTATTGAAATATGTGCAAAAGAGTTCTGGTAAAAGTATTAAAAACTCAATTGCAGAGATTAGAGAAGCAATTGATTTTTGCAGATACTATTCAAAAGAAGCTTTAAATTTATTTCAAACTCAAACATTAAAAGGACCAACTGGAGAACTTAATCAATACAGAATGGTAGGAAAAGGCCTTTCGTTCGTGGTAAGCCCTTGGAATTTTCCAGTTGCAATTTTTATAGGTCAAACTGTTGCTGCACTTATTACTGGTAATGTAGTAATTACCAAACCCGCTGAACAATCATCATTTGCAGCATATTATATTATAAAACTTTTATTAAAAGCTGGTTTGCCCAGTAATGCAATTGCATTGTTATTAGGTGATGGAGCGTTAATTGGAAAAAAAGTTATTAATGATAAAAAACTTAAGAATGTCATCTTTACTGGTTCCTTAGAAACAGCAAAAATTATTCAATCTAATCTTCAGCAAAAAGAAAATATTCCAACTTTCATTGCAGAAACAGGAGGTCTTAATTGTATGATTGTAGATACTTCAGCTTTAACAGAGCATGTTGTAAAAGATGTAGTTAATTCAGGTTTTGATAGTGCGGGACAAAGATGTTCAGCTTGTAGAATATTATGTGTTGAAGAAAATATCTATGAACATACTAAGCATACTTTGATTGGAGCAATGAAAACACAAAAAGTTGGTAATCCAGAAGAATTGTCAACAGATATTGGGCCAGTAATTGATACTGAAGCATTTGATAATATTAATAATCATATAAAGAAATTTGATAAAGTTTTCCAAACAGAGATAAATTTAAATCAAGGTAATTTTATTCCACCAACATTAATTGAAATTGAAAAACTATCAGATTTAAAAAATGAGGTATTTGGTCCAGTAGTTCACATGCTGAAGTATAAAGCTTCAAATTTAGATCAATTAATCGAAGATATAAATGATCTTGGATTTGGATTAACACTTGGTATACACAGTAGAATAGACAAAACCATTGATAGGGTGGTAGAAAAAGCTGAAATTGGCAATATTTATATAAATAGAAATATGATTGGTGCAGTAGTTGGAGTTCAACCTTTTGGAGGATATGAAAAATCAGGCACAGGTCCAAAAGCTGGAGGACCTGAGTATTTAAAACGGTTATGCCATGAACAAAGTATTTCTAACAATACTGCTTCAATGGGTGGAAATGCATCATTATTATCAGAAGTAGAAGATTAAATGGTAAATAAGAATCTAGTTCTTCTGACTATTTGTCAGGTATTTTCTTTTACTGCACCCCCAATAACAGTTTTTATTAGTGGTATTGTTGGTTTAAAAATATCTCCAATTGCATCTCTTGCTACATTGCCAACTTCACTTTCTATTGTTGGAACAGCTGTATTTTCTTTTTTTGCAGCAAAGATAATGAGTAAAATTGGAAGAAAAAAAGGATTTATACTTTCATCAACATACTCAAGTTTAGCTTCATTGCTTGGAGCTTATTCAATTTATAATGAAAATTTTATTCTATTTTGTATTTCATGTTTTGTAATTGGCACAGGGATTGCTTTTACTCATCAATATAGATTTGCTGCAGCTGAAACAGTTGAAAAAAATGAAAGCTCAAGAGCTATTTCAATTTTATTACTTGCAACAATTCTTTCTGCTTTAATAGGTCCTAACGTTGCAAATTTTTCAAAAAATATAATTTCAGATCATCTTTATACGGGATCTTATATTTCTTTAGCGGTATTAACTATTATACCAGTTTTTTTTTTAATCTTTTATAGAACAGATAAAAATCCAAAAACCAAAGAAAACATTAGTAGTAATCAAAGATCATATTTTGAGTTATTACAAAATCCGATTATTCTTCAGGCAATTGTTACAGCTGCTTTTGCATATTCAATAATGTCATTCATTATGACTGCTACACCAATCAGCATGTATAAGATGCATGGATTTACATTAGGTTCAACGAGTATTGTTATTCAATCACACATAATAGGAATGTTTTTGCCATCATTAATTACAGGTAGATTGATAAAGAAATTTGGACATTCGACAATTATTTATTCAGGAGCATTAATTTATCTAATTTGTATTTTCTTAAGTTTTTATGACCAAACATTCATCAATTATTTAATTGCTTTAGTTTTATTAGGCATTGGATGGAATTTTTTATTTATTGGAGGAACTAGTTTATTAGTGCTCTGTTATAAAGAAAGTGAGAAATTTAAAGTACAAGGTTTTAACGATGTATTAGTTTTTTCCATACAATCTATCGCAAGCTTAACTGCAGGCTACTCTATTTTAAAATTTAGTTGGAATGAGATAAATTTAGCTTGTATTCCTTTAGTTTTATTGATTATTTTGATTTCAATAAGAGCAGATTTCTATAAAAAAAAACAAAATGGTATCGTTAAAAAATTGGGATAATAAAACTTGGTTGTCCTCAAAAGATTATATTAAATCTTTCAGTAAATTCTTAATTAAAAACAGCAATCTTGATTCTAAATCTGAAATTTTAGATATTGGGTGTGGAAGGGGCAAAATTTCTGGAAACTTATATAATGAATTAAAGTTAATATCTAAACCTACAGGTATCGATATTGTAGACCACAAAGACAAAGATAAAAGAATTAGATTTAAAAAATCAAATGGTTTAAATTTTTTAGACAAAAACAAAAAGTTTTTTGATTTAATCTTAATAAAACAAACAATTCACTTGTTGAAAATAAGAGAAATCAAAAAACTAATTAAACTTTGTAAAAAATATCTAAAACCAAATGGTGTTATTATGGTGTTAACTTTAGATCCATATAAAAATGAAATCCCTACATTCAAATTAATGAACAGTAAACTTAAAAAATCTTTGAATAGGGATAAAAAGATAATTGCACTACTAAAGAAAAACAACAAAATTAGTAAGACAAAAAAATTTATTTATAAAGTTAAAATTTTAAAGTCAAAATACCTTCAAATGATTAACGATAGGTATATTTCAATATTATTAGAATTTGATCTAAATCAAATCAAAAAGGGAGTGAATGAAATTAATTCAAACTTTAAAAAAAAAATTATATTTAACGATAAGTTGCAATGTATAATTATATCTAGAAATGTCTAAAAGATCTAACAGTGTAGATTTGTTTACTAATAAAGTCATGGATTATATGACTGATGACTTTATCTTGGTTGAAAAAAATGAACTGGTTAAAACAACTATTGAGAAATTAAGAAAAGAAAAAAAATCAACTGTCATAATTCAAGAAAATGAAAAAATGATCGGAATAATAACTGAAAAAGATATTCTTAAAAGGGTCGCTTTTAGCGCTGATGAGAAAACAAAAGTTGATCAAGTTATGACACATCCAGTTAAATTCGTTTATGAGGACGATTTGTTATTTCATGCGGTAGGCAAAATGAGAAAATTAAATTTAAATCATCTTCCTGTTTTAGATATGAGTTTAAAAATACAGGGAATGATTGATATGAATACAGCTTTGCAAGCTGAATTAGGAGATGTGGTGAATCAAATTGATAACATGACTTATGATGAGCAAGACGTTTCAGGTTTAATTAAAATTAAACAACAACAAGTTATTTTAGCTAATAACATGTTAGTTAGAAATGCTTATCCAGGTGATATTTCATATTTATTAAGTTTTTTAAACAATGTCATCTACCGTAGAGCAATTCGATTGGCAGAAAAAAGAGTTGGGGAAAAAAATATAATAGAAAAAATCCCAGAATATTCAGTCATTGTTATGGGCTCAGGGGGAAGAATGGAAAGTTTTCTGCATCCTGACCAGGATAATGGAATAATCTATGAAACTAACAATGAAGACCCAAAAAAAGTAGATTTATATTTTAACGAACTTGCTAAGGATTTTACAAAAACCTTAGATGACTGTGGTATTCCTTTTTGTAAAGGAGACTTAATGGCAAGTAATCCATTGTGGAGAAAAAGCGTACCAGAATGGAAAAATCAAATTACTCAATTTTTAGATAATCACACCCCTCAAGATATGAGAAATATTGATATGCTTTACGATTTTAGATCTATTTATGGTAAAAAAGAACTAGCTGAAAATTTAAAGATTTATTTAAACGAAAAACTGCATGAAAAAAAATTATTAAAGTTTTTGTATTTTAGTGAAGAACAAAGTGATGCTGCAATTGGTTTTTTTGGTCAATTTATTTTAGAAAAAAATGATAAGGAAAATTTAGGATTATTAAACCTAAAACACACAGGAACACTTCCGTTGGTAGAAAGTATTAGATTATATTCAATCAAACATAAGGTTACAAAAATTTCAACATTTGAGCGATTAAATGAACTCAATAAATTGAAGGTTTTAACTGTTGATGAAGTAGATTTTTTCAAAAATGCTCATCGTTTTATGTCAAATATTTTACTTAAAAATCAAGTTGAAAGAACAAAACAAGGTTTAACAATTAAAAATTTTATTGATCCAAAAACTTTACTTGAAAGAGAAAAAAAAGTTTTAAAAATTTATCTTAAACAAATTAGAAAATTAAAACAAAGGGTAAGAGTAGATATTGGTGAAGAGTATTTTTAATAAGATTAAATATTATTTTGAAAAACAAAAGTTGTTTAATCGAGTAACACTTGAGCAATCTAATTTTGCAATTTTAGATACAGAAACAACAGGATTGAGAGTGTCTAAGGGAGATAAAGTTGTATCTGTTGCCTCTATTAAAATTAGTGAATTTAAGATCAGAGAAGATATGATTTTGGATGAATTGGTGAATCCTCAAATAAAAATTCCAGAACAATCAACTATGATACACAACATTAAGGATGAAGATGTCAAAGACAAACCAACATTAATTGAAATAGAAGATAAAATCCTAAAGTTTATTAAAAAGAGTGTTTTAGTTGGTCATAATATTGATTTTGATATTAAATTTTTAAAAAACAATGCTAAAAATACTAATCTTGCTAATCGAATGAAGGTCATTCAGCCAATTGATACAATTCATCTTACTGCAGGACTTTTCCCAGATTTAAAGAATTATGAACTAACAAGTTTATGTGAACACTTTAATATAAAAGCTGATGATCAAGTTAGACATTCTGCCCTAGGTGATTGCTGGTTAACAGCTAGATTGTTTTTGTTTCTTTTAAACAAAGCAAAAAATTTAGGAATAACAAATATTACAGGATTGATAAAATTGTGTGACCGAGGGTTGAACTTGCATCACATTATAAAGAATACAAAAAATATTCATTAGCTAAAGAATTCTTTTTAATAAATTGTCACCAAAAAATAATTTATGGGTAATCACAGCCATTAAATGAATAATGATAAGAGCTATCATCAAATAATTTGAAAAAACATGAATATCATAAAATAATTCTCCAAGTTCAAAATTATCTTGAATTTTAATTTTTTTAAAAATAATTGATATTGTTTCTCCATTGAATAATTTTTTAAAAATTCCAGATATTGTGATTGATAGAATTGTCACATACAGCAGTATGTGATTTAGCTTCGCTAAAAATTTTTGACCTTTAAAAATACTTGGCTCTAATTTTGGTGTTGGATTAAAAATTTTATAAAGTAATCTTAAAATAACTAAGTAAAATAGAGATAATCCAACTGTTACATGAATATTTTCTATATTTAATCTCTCTGGTCCAAAATCTAAATCTACCAAATAAAAACCAAGCGGAATTTGTCCAATAAGTAATATTGCACTCAGCCAATGTAATAATTTTGAAATTAAACCATACTCTGTTAGTGTGTTTTTCAAATGCATAGCCTAATTAAACATATTGCTAAGAATATTGGTATTAGTTTATTTTTAATAACTTCAATATTTATCAGTTCAAGCGTTAATGCCGAACAATCAATTGAAGAAATAATTAAAAATAGAAAAGCTTTATTTAAAAAAAATTATAATACAGCTAAAAAAGTTCAATCTCTTTCATCAAATGAAGATTTTGATGAAGCAAAAAAATTAATGCTAGAAATGAGTGAGAATTATAAATCCTTAAAAAAGATGTTTCCTGAAAATACTAAAGAAGGATTTAAAACAGAAGCCACCCCTTTAATTTGGCAAGAAAAAGATGCATTTAATTTGTTAATGGAAAAATCTTCTAGCAATATGATTGAATTAGCATCTGTTATTGAAAATGCAGAGAATATTAAGGGCACATTAGGTAAGCTAATGTGGGGTAGTTGCAAAGCTTGCCATTCAAAATACAGAAAAGAGCATTAAATTCTGCATATCTAAAATTTATAAGAATTATGATACCTGTAAAAATAAAAGAACATCTAGATGGTTATATTCATCAAGAAGTCTATGTACAAATAGCAGTAATAAAAGGTAAGGAAAAAGGATCCACTAAGGCTGCGATTAATAGTTATTTGAATTCAAATCATTTTAGAGATTTGTCTGAAGGTAGGCCTTATTACCATTTTATAGATGGATTAAATGATAAATGTTTAATTAAATTAATGAATTCACCTATGAAAGATAAGCAAACCAGTGACGAGGTAATTATTGAACTTCAAAAAAAATTAAAAGAGTTAAGTGAGGAAGAATTAAAAAACACCTTCTGGGAAATTGAGACAGGTGAGTTTGTAAACAGTGATCAGATCAAAGAATTAGAGTTAGAAAGAGATCATATGATTGAAAGTTTAGATCTCAAAAATAAAGAAAATGTTTATAAGGTTTTAATTACCTTTTGTAAAAAGTATGAAGAACTATGCAGCATCAAATATCCTGATGCACCATTGCCATTAGAAATATTAAAATCTGTTAATTAATTTTTAAGGGTTCGCTCTTTAAGATAAGTCCTAAAGAGCTCCCTTATATAGCCTCTTTGGCTTTTAAATCCGATTGGATTTTATTTATTGTTTTTATGGATTGTTTTTTCACTTATGTATCAGGTGGTGTAAGTTTTAACATAATAACCTCCTTCAATATAAAGATAGTAATTATAAAACTTATTTCAATTTATTTATTTGATTTATATGCAAATATACTTCTTGAATACAACCTAAGGCATTAGTAGAGTCTCGATAATTTAAATTATTCTTCTCTAAATTACTTTTTAGCAATCAATTCACTAATAAAATTTTCACCATAGCCATCATCAACCGCTTTTTGAAAATAATTTTTATTATCTTCTGCAATTTTTTCAGCTTCAGGAAATTCTTTTAACAAGTCTTGAATATAGCTTAAATCTTTTACAGAGTTGATAGCTGTAAATTTAAATCCTGTTAAATCGTTCTTAAGTAAAGCATCAAAAATTCTATTAAGTGCAGCTGAATTTCCAGAACCAAGTTTTGCTACATCGAAGAATTTTTGTAAATCAAGGCCAAATTTTTTGGCTGCTATTGTCATATGATTTATCAATGCAGCATTTCCAAGTGTTAAAAAATTGTTTAATAACTTTGATTTTGCACCCATTCCAACTGAACCAAAATGAAAATAATTTTTACAAAATAATCTTAAATAAGGTTCTGCTAATTTAAAATTGTTATCTGTAGCTCCCACAATACCACCTAAGATGCCTTCTTCTGCCTGAGCAGGACCTCCCATTACAGGACACTCAACATAATTGATGTTGCTAGATCGATAGATTTTTTCTGTCTCTATTGATCCTGTTTTATTGTGAGTTGTGATATCAATTATCAAAGTTGTTTTATCTAAAATCTTAGAAAGTTTTGTGGCAATTTCTTTTGCTATTGGTGTGTTAGTTACACACTTAACTAAAACATTTAACTGTTTTTCTCTAAACTCTTCTAAAGTTTTTACTTCTTTAGCACCTTTGCTAACAATTTTTTCAATTGGTTTTCTATTTTTGTTAGCAATTACAAATAAGTTGTTATTTTTAGTTAAAATATTTTTGGCTATTCCATAGCCCATGTAACCCACACCAATGAAGCCAACATTATTCATATAATGAAGTTTACATGATAATTTAATATGTATACAGTTGATTCATGAAATACTTATGTGCATTAAAAGATTTATTAATTAGTCTTGTTGCATCAACTATAATTATCTATGCAATTAATATTATAGCAGGTGCTGCTGGGGCTGACTACGTGTTCACACATGGAGAAGCTTTTGTTGTTTGGATTTTGATGGCAATACTAGTTAATAATTGTTTGAAAAAATAGACTAGTAATTAAATTTTAACTTTATTCAGCATTAATAAAATAGTAAGAGATTGATGTGGACCAATTTAATTCAAAAAACTATCTAATTTATGCTAATTTTTTAAATAAGTTAGCAAAAGATTTAACTAGTTTTTATTATTCAAAATTAAATAGAACTTTTAAAGTTTCAAATAAACTTGAAGGCAAAGGATACGATCCAGTAACAACATCTGACAAAGCGTTTGAAAAATTTATAAGATCTAAAATTAAAAATAAGTTTCCTGACCATCAAATAGTTGGTGAGGAATTTGGTCATCAAAAATCAAAAAGTGATTTTACTTGGGTTATAGATCCTATCGATGGCACTAGATCATTTGTTATTGGTAATCCAACTTGGAGTAACCTTATTTCATTAAATTATAAAGGAAATCCTATTTTAGGTTTAGCTAATTTTCCAGTTCTTAAAAAATATTATTTAAACTACTCCGAAAAAACTGCTTATGTAGTTGATAATGGAAAAAGAAAAAAGTTGTCAGTAAATAATAAAGCAACATTTCAAAATGTAAAAGTTTCAGCAGCATTTCATGGTTCGCTTTCGCTAGATAAGCAAAAAAAAATTCCACAAATTTTAAAATTAATGCAATTTCCATGTAGTGACGCTCTAAGCTATTCACATTTGGCCGAGGGAAGAGTGGATGTTGTAATTCAATGTTCAAATAAAATTTGGGACATTCACCCAATTATTCCAATTATTAAAGCCGCAGGCGGATATCTTTCTACTTGGGACAATAGAGATGCTGTTAATGCTGGAAATATTTTAGTATCCCCAAACAAAATTATTCATAATAAATTTTTAAGATTATTGAAACCAGTTTCAAAATGATCCCAAATAAAGCTCAAGAAATTTTAGATTTTTGGTTTAAAGAAACTCCATCTGAAAAAAGATTTAAAAAAGATGAAGTATTTGATAAAACTATAAGAGGCAAGTTTTTAAAAGACTATGAATTAGCTTCTCAGAATGAGTATGATGATTGGCAAGATCAACCGATGAGTGCCCTTGCGTTAGTTATTCTTTTTGATCAATTTTCAAGAAACATGTTTAGAGATGACAAAAAGGCTTTTGCACAAGATCACAAAACAAGATTGATTGTAAATGACGCTGTTTATGCCGGCTATCTTGAAGCAATGAATGAAAGCCAAAGATTTTTTATGATTTTACCTCTTATTCATAGTGAAGAAATAACAGATCACGACATGGCTTATTATTTGCTAAATAAATATCTCAGAGAGCATGAGGACTATGTTCAAATTAAGAAATTTTGGCAAGATCACACAAAAGCAATTAGATTATTCCATAGATACCCTCATAGAAACAAGGTTCTCGAAAGAGAGTCTACTGATGAGGAAATAACTTTTTTAAATAGTCCTAATTCTTCCTGGTAGTTGTGAATTTAAAATATATTTTTAAAATAATTGATAAGGATGAGTGGCAAAAAGTAAAAGAGGCTGAGACTTATTTGGGCTCTTCTAAAGATGCAAAGGATGGTTTTATTCATTTTTCAGGAGAAGATCAGGTCAAAGGAACTCTTGAAAAGCACTATTCAAAACAAAAGAATTTAGTTTTACTTAAAGTTGAAACATTAAAATTAGATAGTTTAATTTGGGAACAAGCCTCTGATGGAAATATGTTTCCTCATTTATATTCTTCATTAGATTTGTCTAATGTTGTAGATGAATTTGAGATCATCTTGTCAGATGATGGTACTCATAAATTACCCGATAATTTTAATTAATTTAATTTCCCTAAGTAATTAACCATCACAACTCCAATAATAATTAATGTTATTCCTACAAGACCATAAATATTTGGAATTTGATTATATTTAATCATAGCGAATGCCACAACACCTACTACTGTTAATCCGCTATATGTTGAATAAGCGAACCCAACTGGAAGTGCATGCATAGCTTTTGCAATACAAAATAAGCAAATCATCATCAGTAGATACATGTAAATTATTGGCAAAGTCTTTGTGAAACCCTCAGATATTTTTGCAAAACTATTAGCAGCTATCCCAGCAAAAATACCAACAACTAAAAACAAATATCCAAACAAAGGTTTCATTTAATTATTTCCCAGAAGGTTTACCATTAAAACTCCAATTATAATAAAGACCAAACCAATTATTGAATAGAGATTAGGCATTTGATCAAATCTAAATATTCCAACAACTACAGTTGCAATGATTGTTAAACCCGCAAAGGATGCATAAGTAATACCCATTGGAATATTTTTCATTACCATCGAAAGTGCATACATGCACATAACAATCGTTATTCCGGTAATAATACTTGGAAATAGAAGAGTAAAACCTTCAGCTGTTTTTGCAAAACTATTTGAAGTAACTCCCAAAACAACAGCCAATATTAAAAAAGTGTAAGAAGTAGCGAGATTCATCTAATTACTCTAAATGAAATCTCGCTAAATATATATAATTATTTATTAACTTTTAAATAATTCTAAAGCTTTGTTTAATAACTCTTCTGATTTTGCATGGTCACCAGCATCATGGGCTGCCATACCTTGATCTCTTAGTATTTGTGCTTCAGCAATTTTATCATCTAAGTTCTTAGCCATCATAGGACATGAACCTGCATAAACTGAACTTGTAAAAAGCACTAAGAATAATGTTATTACTATTTTTTTCATATTTTTCCTTGTTTGATTAATTGACTAAAAAATATGAAAATAATAAGTTTTTAAAATAACCATTATTGTCACTTTGCATGTGCAAAATGACCCAAATAGCTATTTAAGAATTTTTGTTGCACCTGTTTCAAGTGAAATCATCTTTCCATCTTGATATTTAAATACAGCCATTACAGCTTCAGTATTTCCATCATTAAATGTTACAAAAGCATGCTCAACACCAATTTCATCATTTTCAAAAAGAACTCTTATTTTATCTCTTTTAATATCACCACTCATTGCCCACTTGATTACATCTGCTTTATCCAGAACATTACCTGATGCATGCATCGTAAACTTATAATCATCATGCAGAAGTTCATTCATGGCAGCTTCGTCTTTAGCTTCCATAGCAGCATTATATTTTGCTAATATTGACATATTTATCCTTCTTTCTTTTATTCATTAACCAGAATGGTTCATTACTGAATCATTAGACATCATAGTCATTTTTGATTGATCTATAATTACACCAGCCTCAATTCTTGCTTTAATTATTTCTTCGTCTCCACTAAATCCTTTCATTCCTTCCATTGACTCAAAATGTACAATTACTGTCATTGTATTATCATCTTCTTTATCTGTGCCTGCAAAAGCAATTGTCATTCCATATTTTTTTAATTTATCTCCATTTGCAAGGATCATTTTTTTCCATAAGTTAAATCCCTTAGATAGTTTTTGTTCTATTTTTACATACATTTTTATTCTCCTTTCATTATTAATTTTTTATTATCCTAAAAAATTAAATGCATAACATTATAAAAATATCGAAAAAAAAGGCTTAGTACTTATAAAATTTAGTTATTTTACAACTTATCTTAGAATTAATTTCTTACATTTAAAAATTAACAATAACAATTTTTTTTGATAAAAATTAATTATGATTGAAAAATTTAATGGAATTTTTTACTTAATTCTTTTCATGGCTCATTTTTTAGGTTTCGGAATTTATGCTTATCAAATGATAATTAATAATAAAAATTTTAGAGCAAAATTTGAAATGGATGAAACAGCAACACCTATAATGCGAATGATAGGTGCTACTTTTTTAGGAGCATTATTGATGGCTCTTTATATAATGTTTGTCAGACCTAATGGTGTTGAAGGTACTTGGGCATTCTTTAATTTAATTTTTGTACAAAATGTATGTATCTTAATTGTAAACACTTATTCGATAAAAATGGACAAAACAGGAATTAGAAATGACTCGAACGAAGGTGTTATAGCACCACTAGTATTTACTACTTTGAGTGCAGTTCTAATATATGGGTTGTCAGATAAAATTTATATCTAAAGCCAATTAGGGAAGGGTAAACCTTTTTCTTCAAGGAATTTTTTATTAAACATCTTAGTTGAGTATTTATCACTTCTATCACAAAGAATTGTAACAATAGTTTTTCCAGGTCCCAGTTCTTTACCAAGTCTGATTGCACCAGCTATGTTAATTCCACAGCTTGTACCAAGGCTTAACCCCTCATTTTGAATTAGATCGTATAGAATTGGTAGTGCTTCATGGTCATCGATTGAATAAGCATCATCTATTTTAGCATTTTCAAAGTTTTTAGTTACTCTACTTGAACCAATTCCCTCAGTAATAGATCCACCTTCTGATTTTAACTCACCATTCTTTATGTAATTATAAAGAGCAGAACCTTTGGGATCTGATAAATAAATTTTTATATCTTTATTTTTTTCTTTAAGAGCATTACTTACACCAGAAATAGTTCCACCGGTTCCAGATGAGCAAACAAATCCATCAACCTTACCATCTGTTTGATCCCAAATTTCTGGTCCAGTTCCCTCATAATGACCTTTTGCATTTGCTGTGTTATCGAATTGATTAGCCCAGATAACACCGTTATTATTTGATGGTCTTAATTCATCAGCTAGTCTTGCTGCAATTTTTACAAAGTTATTTTCATCTTTGTAAGGTTTTGGTGCTACCAATCTAAGTTCTGCACCTAGGTTTTTTAATAAATCCTTTTTTTCCTGAGTTTGATTATCGTTCATTACAATAATGGTTTTGTACCCTAAAGAATTTCCTAAAAGGCCTAAACCAATTCCAGTATTACCTGCTGTTCCCTCAACTACAGTCCCACCTTTTGAAATCAATTTTTTTTCTTGAGCATCTCTAATTAATGCTAATGCAGCCCTATCTTTAACAGATCCACCTGGATTTAAAAATTCAGCTTTACCATAAATATTACATCCTGTTATTTCTGATGCAGCTCTTAATTTTATTAAAGGAGTGTTTCCAATCCCTGAAATAAAATCATTTTGAATTTTACTCATTAATCTGATTTTGTATCACTATCTGGAGTAATACCGTAAGGTTTGAATTCGCTATCAGCGATTCCAACATTTCTTGCAGGAATGCCAACCATAACAGCTTTTTCTGGAACATCTTTTGTAATCACTGCGTTAGCACCAATTTTAGCACATCTTCCAACTCTGACAGGACCTAACACTTGTGCACCTGATCCAATAACCACATCATCTTCGATTGTTGGGTGTCTTTTAATATTACGCTGACCATTTGAATTTATACTTGGAGCAATTCCTCCAAGTGTAACCATATGATAGATAGTTACATTCTCTCCTATTTCAGAAGTTTCTCCAATTACAACTCCCATTCCATGATCTATAAATAAATTTTTTCCAATCTTTGCTTTGGGATGAATTTCAATACCGGTCAAAAATCTTGAAAACTGAGAGATTATTCGAGCTATCAAATCAAATTTTGCTACACTAAAAAAATTAGCAATTCTGTGAAAGAACACAGCTTTAACTCCTGGATAAGTTAAAATTAAACTTAACTTAGATTTTGCAGCTGGATCTCGATCAATTATAGATTGTAAAAAATTTCCCATGTTTTTTTGCTAGATTGACTTAAAAGTGATCTTTATATAGTCATTATAATTCATAATTAAAGAGGAGAATTTATGTACAGAAATACAAATTGTTTTCATTTAGCGGTACCTTGTGGTGATTTAGAGGTTGCAAAAAAATTTTACAGCGAAACATTAGGCTGTAGATTAGATAATTCTGATCAAGAATGGGCTGATGTTGATTTTTGGGGTAATGAATTAACTCTTCATGCAAGTGAGCATAAATTGGATAATGAAAGACATGATGTTGATATGGGAAATGTTTCTGTTCCTCACTTTGGCGTGCATTTATCAAAGAAAGATTTTGATGCTCTTAAACAGAGATTAAAAGATAATGGCACTAAGTATTATGATGAGCCATACTTAAGATTTAAAGGAACTAAGTACGAACAGGAAACTTTCTTCGTAAAAGACCCTAATGAAAATGTTTTAGAGATAAAAACACTTACAGCTAATCCAGAATAGTTAGTGGCTACCAATTATAAAACTATCGCAAAGAAATTAAAGTTTGAAGGAAGAGCATTTATTAATGGTAAATATGTAAATGCTATTGATGGTAAAAAATTTGAAACAATAAATCCTGCAAAAGGTGAAAAACTTTGCACTGTTGCTAAATGCAATCATAAAGATGTTGATCTTGCAGTCAAAGTTTCAAGAAAAGCTTTTAATAGTGGTGTTTGGTCAAGATGTTCTCCAGAACATAGAAAAGAAATTTTATTAAAATTTGCAGAATTACTTCGAAAACATGGAGATGAAAATTCAGTTTTAGAGTGTGTTGATACTGGAAAGTTAGTTACAGATTGTATTAATGAAGTCGCCAATGATGCTCCAATGCATTTTCAGTGGTATGGAGAACTTATAGATAAAGTTTTTGGAAAAGTTGGTCCAACCGAACCATCTATTACAAGTTTAATAGTTAAAGAACCAATAGGTGTTGTTGCAGGAATTGTTCCTTGGAATTTTCCACTAATGATGGCTGTTTGGAAAATGGCACCAGCATTAGCTGCAGGTTGTTCAGTAATAATTAAGCCAGCAGAAGATACCCCGCTTACCGCAATTAGAGTTGCTCAAATTGGTAAAGAGGCTGGAATTCCAGACGGTGTATTAAACGTTCTTCCAGGATATGGAGATGTTGGTGAGGCTCTAGGTCGACATAAGGATATTGATGCTGTTTCATTTACAGGTTCAACCGAAGTTGGTGGATATTTTTTAAAGTATTCTAGCGAAAGTAATTTAAAACCTGTTGCTTTAGAGATGGGTGGCAAAAGTCCATTCATAGTTTTAGAGGATGCAAAAATTAATGATGATCTAATTGATAATGCAATAAATTCTGCTTTTTGGAATGGTGGTCAAAACTGTTCTGCAAATATGAGACAGATAGTTCATAAAAAAGTTAAAGATGAGTTTTTAGATAAAGTAATAAAAAGAGTAAAAAAATTAAAAGTAGGTGATCCATTAGATTTAAAATCGAATATGGGTTCTATGATTTCAAAAGGACATTTACAAACAGTCGATGGGTATATTCAAAAAGGAATAGATGAAGGTGCAAAACTTTTATCTGGTGGAGTATCAAACAATAAACAAAAAGGCTTTTATGCAAAGCCAACATTGTTTGATGGATTAAAAGAAAATATGACCATTGCTCAAGAAGAGATCTTTGGTCCAGTATTAGGAGTTTTGACAGTTAAAAATGATGAAGAGGCTTTGAAAATTGCAAGTAATTCAAAATATGGATTACATGCTAGTGTATTCACCCAAGATATAAATAGAGCTTTTCATCTAGCAAAAAGTTTACCTTGTGGGACAGTATCAATTAATACTTTTTCAGAGGGAGATATTAAAACTCCATTTGGAGGCTACAAACAATCAGGTTCATTAAGCAGAGATCAAGGAACTGAAGCTCTTAATTCATTTCTTCAGACAAAAACTATCTGGATTAGTCATCAATAATTACTGCGACCATTAAGTTAAAAAGACAAGGCTATATATATCTTTTGTAACTTTATTTCCTTTGACTCACTTTGTTCATTCGCGTTAGACTAAATTTTTAAATTAATAGGAGAGAGATAATGAGAATAATTAAAACTACAATTGTAGCTGGATTAATTTCACTTTTTGCTACTTTTTCGACATTTGCTGAGAAGGTAAAAATTGGAGATCCAGGTTGGACAGGTGCAACAGCTATTGCAAACTTATTAGCTGCAGTTGTTACAGATAAAATGGGTGGAGAAGCAGAACTTGTTCCAGGAAACAACACTGCTATTTATGGTGCGATCGACAGAAGTAAAGGTGAGATTGAAGTTCACCCTGACATCTGGTTACCAAATCAACAAGCTTACACAAATGATTTAGTTCCAAAAGGAACTTTAAAATTAAGTAGCAAACCATATGAAGGAAACCAAGGTTATTGTGTTTCTCAGCAATTTGCGAAAAAATTTAATATTACTGCAATTGAAGATTTAGGAAGACCTGAAGTTGTTAAAGCTATGGATAGTGATGGCAATGGTAAAGGTGAGTTTTGGATTGGTGCAGATGGTTGGGCTTCAGCTAATGTTAACCAAGTTAAGTTAAGAGACTATGGTTTATATGATGCGGGTATCGAACCAATAAGAGCAGCAGAAGCTGTTAAGAATGCAAGAGTTCTTGACTCTATTAAAAAAGGTGAAGGCTATGCATTTTATTGTTACAAACCGCATGCGATTTGGGGAATGGCTGATGTAGTTATGTTGGAAGAGCCAAAATTCGATCCGGCTAAATACAAAATGGTACAACCTAAAGAAGATGCTGATTGGTACAAAAAATCATACGTAGCTTCTAAAGACGCACTTAAAAAAATTCAAATTGGATGGGGAACTTCTCTAGAAAGTAAATCTCCAGCTATTGTTGAATTCTTTAAGAACTTTCAACTAACAGCAGATGATGTATCGGCTATGGCTTATGCAATTTCAGTTGAGAAAAAAAAACCAGCTGATGTAGCGAGAGCTTGGATGACAGCTAACAAATCAACAGTTGATGGTTGGTTAGGTCTTTAAACTAAAATAAATTATTTATACTCGGCAATTTTATATTGCCGGGTATATTTTCCTCAAATAAAAGAAAGTTAAATGGATTCATCTGAATCAGCAATTAAAATTGAAAATGTTTGGAAAGTGTTTGGTAACACTTCGAACGAAGCAATAGATGCAATTCAAAATAAAAGAATTTCAAAAAATGAAGCCTTAGAGAAATATAACTCAGTTATAGGTGTATCTGATGTTTCTTTTGATGTTAAGCAGGGTGAAATATTTTGTGTAATGGGTCTTTCAGGTAGTGGAAAATCAACATTAGTTAGACATATCAATAGACTTTTAGAACCAACATCCGGCAAGATTTTGATCAACGGTCAGGATGTAATGACACTTGATAGAGAAAGTTTACAAGAATTAAGAAATAAAAAAATTGGTATGGTATTTCAAAACTTTGCACTAATGCCTCATAGATCTGTTGTTGATAATATCGCAATGCCTCTTGAAATTAGAGGTGTAAGCAAAAACGATAGATTAGATGCTGCAAATAAAATTTTAGATATTGTTGAATTACAAGGTTGGGGAAATAAATTTGCTCATGAACTATCAGGTGGAATGCAACAAAGAGTAGGGCTTGCTCGAGCATTAGCAGCAGATCCTGATTTTTTATTAATGGATGAGCCGTTTAGTGCATTAGATCCATTAATTAGGAGACAACTTCAATCAGAATTTATTAAACTTTCAAAACAAATGAAAAAAACGACTGTTTTCATTACTCATGATTTAGATGAAGCCGTAAGAGTAGGTCATCGAATTGCAATTATGAGAGATGGTAAAGTTATTCAGGTTGGAACACCTGAAGAAATTGTTGTTAGTCCAGCAGATGATTATGTTGCTGATTTTGTTAAAGGTATTTCTAGATTAAAAGTAGTTCAGGCTAAATCAATAATGCAATCAGTTGAAAATTTTGAAAATAAAAATGGAAAACTTTCAAATGATTTAGAAGCTGTTAATGAAAGTGATTTATTGAGTAAACTTATTGAGACATCAGCTTCAAGAGATAAACCAATCATTGTAAATAATGATCAAAATAAAATTGTTGGGGTAATTTCTCAGTCTGATCTTTTAAAAGCAGTTATTGAAGGAGGAGATGGTGAGTAAAGAGCTAAATAATCCATCTAGATCAGAGTTAATAACTGATTTTGTTAAAACAAATCCAGATTATTATATTGATCAATTTCAAAAAATAGGTAGCAAGCCAACATTTTCTTTCTCATTTAATTTATACGCTGCAATTCTTGGGCCAATTTGGTTTGGAATGCGTAATATTTGGAATTGGGCCTTAACTTTTTTAATTATTGAAACTTTTTCAGTTGTTCAGATTATTAGAGGTTTATTTGGAAATATTACAAAGGATGCTATTCAAAAAATTGAACAGGTACAATCTACTATTGCCTTTAGAAACAAACAATTAGAAGCAGCTATAACAAATAATCCGGATAAAGTTGATGTCTATAAGAGGAACATTAAATCCTTAGAAGATGCTATGCAAGGCTATATCAATGAAGTCGATAGAATTGAAGCATCAGCTATTTGGATAACAATTTTTGGCATTGTTTCATTAATTTTAATTAAAATTATCCAAGGAGTGCTTGCAAACTCTAAATTAGAAAAAAGATATTCTGAATGGCTTTCAGACAAAACAATAAGTCCAGGCATGCAAACTAAAAACTATATTTTAAGTACAGTTTTTGCTTCTGTGATTATGTTCTTTTCTGTAGTTCATTATAGTTTTCCAGGTTTGATAGGTATTATGAATGAGTTTCCAACTCATCCTGATATTAGATTAACCTCTATAGCTTGGGTCGAAACTATTTTTAATTATGCGGTTTTAAAAGGAGATGCATTGTTCACAGCAATTACAATTGGCATAAGATCTGTTTTAGATTTCTTAGAATTATTGTTTGTTAAAACTCCCTGGATAGTAATTATAACTACCATAGTAACCTTAACAGGACTATCAGCTGGGCCTAGAGCTGCAATTTATTCAGCCGGATTTTTAAGTTACATGGGATTTTTAGGTTTTTGGGTAAAAGCTATGACAACACTAGCTTTACTTGGAACAGCAGCAATTTTAAGTATCGCAATTGGAATACCACTTGGGATTTTTTGCGCAAGACGACAAAGATTTTATTCAATGATAAGACCAATAATGGATTTTATGCAAACAATGCCAGCGTTTGTATTTATGATACCTGTAATTGCATTCTTTGGAACAGGGAAGGTTGCAGCAGTTATAATTACGATGATATTTGGCGGAACTCCTGTTGTTAGATTAACAGTACTTGGATTAAGAGGAGTTCCTGAAACAATCAGGGAAGCTGCAATAGCTTACGGTGCAACTAAATGGTATTTATTAAGAAAGGTAGATTTACCTTTAGCCACTCCATCAATTTTAGCAGGTGTAAACCAAACTGTAATGTTAAGTTTAGCAATGGTTGTAGTTGCATCACTAATTGGAGCAAAAGGTTTAGGACAAGATGTACTAGAAGCTTTACAATATGCTAATGTTGGTCAAGGTATACTAGCAGGTGTTGCTATATTATTTGTAGCTTTAATTTTAGATAGGGTTGTTCAAGGTAAGAAAAGAGTTTAATAAAACCTAATGGATTTTCTGCTATTAGGTTTTTTTACTGGATTAAGTCTTATTTTAGCAATCGGAGCTCAAAATATTTTTGTAATTGAACAAGGGTTAAAAAAACAACATGTATTTCTTGTTTGTATAGTTTGCTCTATTTCAGACTTAATTTTAATTTTTCTTGGAATATTTATTTTTCAATTTTTTAATCAGTATTTTAATTCAATTGTTGAATTAATATTTAATATAGCTTTAGTCATTTTTCTACTTCATTTTATTTATTCAAAAATAAAGAATTATAATACGGCAGTCAATTTTGATACAGATTTAACAAGTATTACAGCATTTAATATTTTTTTAAAAACTCTAGGATTTACATATTTAAATCCACATGTTTATTCTGATACAGTATTCTTTTTAGGAAATTTTTCAAAGAACTTCATAATAAGTCAAAAAATACTCTTTGGAGTAGGTGCATCAATTGCATCTTTTTTATTTTTTTTCTTAATTGGATATCTTTCAAAATATCTTTCTAAATATGCGAAAAGTAAAAAAATTTGGAATATAATTAATATCTCAATAATTATTTTTATGAGTTTTTTAACATTGTTTATTATAACAAAAATGATTAATTAAATATTATGAGTAAAATTTATATAGATGATGTAGGTGAGGGATATCCTTTAGTATTAGTTCATGGTTATTTAGGCTCATCTGAAATGTGGTGTAATCAAAGAAATTTTTTTTCAAACTTTTGTAGAGTAATTTCACCAGCCTTACCTGGATTTGGTGAGAGTAGTGGTGTCCAATCATTAGACTCAATTAATAAAATGGCCAAGTTTGTAATTAATATAATAGATGAAAAAAAAATAGATAAATTTAATTTACTTGGTCATTCAATGGGTGGAATGATAGTTCAAGAAATAACTAAAATTGCTGGTAATAGAGTTAATAAATTAATTTGTTTTGCAACTGGATCCATCGGTGAAATACCTGGAAGGTTTGAACCAATTGACGAAACTAGAAGAAAACTTAAAGACGATGGGGTAGAAATTTCATTTTCAAGAGTGCCACAAAAATGGTTTGTAAAAGGTGACCAGGATAAAAATTATTATTTATGTGCAAATGCAGTTAAAAATGTTTGTCTAGAGACTGCTGATAATGCACTTAAAGCAATGCAAAATTGGTCAGGAATAGATGAATTAGAAAATATTAAAAATCAAACATTAATAGTTTGGGGTGATAAAGATACCTCATATAATTTTGATCAAGTTGATACACTTAACAAAAAAATTAAAAATAGTAGATTAGAAATCTTTAAAGATTGTAGTCATAACGTGCATCTTGAAGAACCAGATAAATTTAATAATTTAATTAAAGATTTTGTTAATTAACCTTTTACAGCGCCTGCTGTTAATCCACTTATTACTTGTTTTTGAAAAAACATTACCAACAAGAATAAAGGTGCTGTAGCAGAAACTACTGCTGAAACTGCCCACATCAAATTACCCTCGTGTTGATTGGTTCCAAGGTAACTCTGAATTTTAGGAACCATTGTATGATTTTCTTGATTAAGTAATAAGGCTGTCACAGTAAAATCGTTATATGCTAGCATTAAACTAAATAATCCAGCTGTTATAACTCCTGGCCACATCACAGGCATAATTATATGTCTGAATGTTTGAAAGTATGTACACCCATCTATTAGTGCACTTTCGTCAAGTTCTTTTGGAACAGTTTTAAAAAAAGAGTAAAGTAGCCAAAGTGTAAATGGTTGATTAATTGCTATTAACACTACAATTGTTGTAGGTAGAATTCCCCAAATTTGTAATTGAAAAAAAGGAAATAAATATCCAGAAACTAAAGTTATATGAGGCATAGCTCTAAATACTAATGCAACAATCAATATCCAAAATGCATAATTTTTTGTAGATCTTGATAAAGCGTAAGCTCCTAAGGTTCCAAGAAACAAAGAGACAGAAACTACACTTACAGTTACTATTATAGTGTTTCTTGATGCTTTCCAAAACTCACCTTCAAACCATGCGCCACTATAAGCTTCAGTTGTAAAACTTTTGCCAGTTTCCAATAATGTGTTGAAAGCTGTTATTGCATACCACCAATCAGCTCTTGAAAAAAAGTCTGCTCTTACTTTAAAAGAACCCCAAAAAGTCCAAATAAAAGGAAAACATGCTATCAATAACCAAACAACTATAAACATAGTATTGAAGGTTTTTAAACTATTTGATTTTTTATCTAATCCGTAATCCATGATTATCTATTTGTTCTAAATTCTCTCCAAGTTCTTATTAAAACTGGCGTTAGTATTATTGCTATTCCAATAATTGTCATTATTGAAGTTGCAGCTGCTGAGCCAAATAAAATAACCTCTTCATTAACTAAATTATCATATATCAACCAAGACAATGATTGAGCACTACCTTGGGCACTAAAACCAATGATAGGTTCAAATACTCTAAAGTTATCCATTAAAGAAATTAAAGCTACAAATGTTACGACAGGATAAATATGAGGTAAAACAATATGCTTAACTCTCTGAAATCTTGAAGCACCATCAATAATTGAAGCTTCTAACGGTTCCTGAGGAACTGTTTGTAAAGCTGCATAGAATACTACAAAGGCAAAAGGGGAGTGATGCCAAATACCATAAATAATAATTGTGATCCAAGTAAGTGTTTTAGAAGATTTAACTGATAGATAGGGATCATTCATCAATAGTTGTAAGTTTGCTCCAATAATTCCTTCTGCATCTACCATCCAAAATAAAACTAAAGAACCAACTAATGGAGTTACTATCATTGGTAAAATTGTACCAAAGATTAAAGCACCTCTTATTTTCCTTGAAATTGAATTTAGACTAAGGGCAATAACAAATCCTAACAATAAAACACATGGTGTAACAATAATACAATAAGTAAAAGTAAAAATTAATGCTTTATAAAAAGGCAGATTACCTACTTTAGATAAAAATTCTCCAGCTGAGTTACTCTCATTCCAAAAATTAGATAATTGGTCAGTCGCTAAATGATTTCTGTCTACATAAGTTCCAAAACCATTAAATTTTCCAAGTGGCTTTTCTTCCCTAATTTTTGAAGTAGCTTCTTGATCAATTTGTACTGAAACCTTGCAGCCAAATGGATCACATTTTTTAACTTCTTTTAAAATCTGATCGTGTTGAGCATAAAAAGACTGAACACCAGTTGATATAATGGGTAAACCAATGAATAAAATCATTGCTAAACCAGTTGGTATAAAAAACCAAAAAAAACTTTTATTAGGCATGAATTTTAGTTAAGTGGGGAATAAATCCCCACTTAAAGATACTTAGATATTATAGGAACCCTTGTTCTTTTGCTTTAGTATTATAAGCAGCTTCAACATCCTTTAATGCTTGTTCAGCTAACTCATTTCCTTGCAAAAATTCAACAATTTCATTACCCAAGGCACCGTGCATTAGTCCCATTTGAGGCAACATTGGATAAGGTTTTGCACCCATTTTTACTGCTTCAATTACACCAACAGATTTTGGTCCTGGAACAAATCCTTCAACTAACCAAACCGCTTGGTCTGCAGCTTTTGCTACCATTTCTTTTGAAGAAGCAGCATGAGCCATTGCTCTAAAAGAAGCTTCTGCATCTGCATCTGGTCTATTTTTAGCAAGTGTAAATCCATCCCACCAAAGTGTTGCAGCAGGAATGTTTCCACCACCAACAGTTGCTGGTGCAACTAGCTTAGTAGCAGCTGTGATTTTAGCATCTCCCTCATCATCTAGAAGAGTTCCAGATCTTGAAGCCCATAAAGTCATAATGGCAACATTTCCAGCTTCCCATTCTACTTTAATTGCTTCACTATCATGTGTTAAATAATCAGGATTACTCAAATCAGCTAATTTTTTTAGCATATTTAGAGTCGCTACACCTTTAGCATTATTGATGTTTGGTTTTGCTGTTCCAGCTTTAAAAAATTCACCACCATGACCAATATACATGTTTACAAATTCTTCTGCTAAGTTCCAGCCAGCTTTATAGGCTGCAGCATAAGGATATTTCATTTTTCCAGCTGCTCTAATTTTTTCAGAAGCTGCAACAACATCCTCATAAGTTTTTGGAATTGCAATACCGTTTTCTTTTAAGACATCCGTTCTTACATATAAATGCTGAGTGTTAGCCATAAATGCAACAGCCATAACTTTTCCATCAATTGTAATTAATTGTGAGTCTTGAATGCCTTTTCCATATTTTTTAACTAGATCATTCATAGGTCTAATTAAATCACCATTCATTAATGGAACAATTGAACTGTTTGCTGCTACTCTAACAGAAAATTCTGAAGGATTAGCAGTTAGCGCTGGTACAGCAATTTTATTGTGTTCTGCTGAATGTGTTACTTTAAAATCTGCGCTACCTTTACATTCTTTAGCTGTATCAACAAGTGTTCTTAATGCTGGAAAATCATTCGCTAAGATGTTGATTGATCCAGATTTAATATTACAGTCTGCATTAGCATAAGTGCCAAATAGCAAAAATGATAATACGATTAATATTTTTTTCATATTCATTACCTTTCTATAATTTTAATCTTTAAACCCTACAAAATACTTGAAAGTATTTATAAAGCTATTTTGTCGTTTTTTTTGATAATTTCAAAGCAAAAAATTAAATAGCTTTAGAAGCAAGCTCTGTACCAATTACTAAAGACTCAAGTTTCTTATAAACTATGTTTTCGTCAACATTTCCAAATCCTGCAAAAGTACTGAAACCACAATCTGTTCCAGCCATTAATTGCTCTTTACCAATAACCTTTGAAAATTGAACAAGTCTATTTTTTACAACCTCAGGATGTTCTACAAAATTTGTAGTAGAGTCTATTACTCCTGGGGCTATGATTTTATCTTTTGGTAGTTTAATTTCTTCAAACGCTTGCCATTCATGAGAATGTCTTGGGTTGGAAGATTCTAGTAAATAAGTTCCAACATTTGCTTTTAAAATTAAAGGTAAGATTTTATCCAAAGAAATATCATATGAATGCGGTCCTTCATAATTACCCCAGCAGATATGCATTCTAATTTTAGATTGAGGAATATTTTTTATAGATTGATTTAAAAATTCAATTTGTTTTTCTGCTCTTTTTAAAAAATCTTCTTCAGACAAATCTTTAAATGTCATATGTCTTGCCAAAGCAAGGTCAGGACAATCTAATTGCAAATATATATCGTTAGAAACAATTTCTTCATATTCTTGTTTCATAAGTTTTGACAAAGATTCCAAATATTCGTCATCATTTTTATAAAATTTATTTGGTAAAAATGCTGAAATTACACCTGGGGAGGCTGCATTCATAAATGCATTACTATGATTATTTTCTTTGAGCGCATCTTTAAAGTTGTTGATATCCTTTGTTAAAGATAAAGTCTCTTTAATCTTTAATTCATGCGTACAACATGGTCTTGTATAGGTTGGTGTTCCACCTGATCTAGCAATTCGTTCTTTAAATGTTGGAAAATCATCAAGATCTCTTGGAGCTTTTCTTTCACTTTCACCTGAAAATCCATCTATTCTATCTTTAACATAAGTCGCATAACTGATTTTTGACATCTCTCCATCACTTATAAAATCAATACCTAGATCAATTTGTTTTTTTACAATTTTTTTTACATCTTTTTTTACTACTGCATCAAAATTTTCTAAATCAATTTTTTCTTGTTTGTCCTTTTTAAACAAAAGATCAGAAAGTTCATTTGATCTTGGTAGGCTTCCAACATGAGTTGTTTTTATTTTAGTCATTTTAATTATTATTTATTAGAATTTGTTTCCATATTGCAACCTCATCAAACAAAACCCATTCTCTTATAACCCCATCTTCATTTAATTCTACATGATTTATTCCCATAATAAATAATTTAGAATTTGTTTTTTTACCATAGTCTCCACTGTCTGCTGAGTGCATACCTTCTAAAAACCATCTAATTGATGCCCTTGGGTTTTTGTTAGACTCATCTAAATATCCAACATGTTCAATGGTAAATTTAATATCAGTAAAAATATCTTTTAAAGAGTTCCAAAATTTTGAAATATCTTCTCTTCCATGACCCAATTTGTTTCCTGGCCAATAAATACTTGACGCTCTATTGTAATCATTAAAATCATAACCTTCTTCAAAAACTTTACTTAATATTTCTGAATATTTTTGACCCGCAGAGTCTTTTTTTATTTTCTCTGGTTTATAATCTGATGGCTTGATATCATTTTTATCAAAAAGTTTTTTAGCTTTTTCTAATCCACCCTCCTTATCAATCATTATTTGAGCAAATTCTTTTGGAGTATAACCAATTTGTCTTACCATTGCTCCTTGATCTCTTACAATCCATTCATCGTACACTTGATTGCCTTTACAAGCGCAGTCCGCTATTACTCTATAATAAATATTTTTACCAGTTGGTTTGCCATAAAATCCATCTCCCAAATGTGTTCCTTTGCTTAAAATCCTATGTGAGGAATGATAGCCGTTAATATCATTTCCATTCCAGATAACATCTTCGCCAAGTAATTGTCTATTTGGGAATTCTTTTAATGTATTATAAGTTGCTTCTATTACAGGTTTATTTCCATAAGTAATTCCAAAAGGAGACCTAACTGGAATGTTGTCAGTATAAAATTCACCAATTGAGTCCACATCTTTTCCTTCCCAAATCTGTTTTGTGATCTTTAAAATATAATCTGGAAAATCTTTATATTTTTTATCAAAGCCTTTCATTAAGCTTTACTAACACAGTTTAAAAAACTGTCTTCATTATTATCAATAGAAATATTAATCTTAGTATTTAAGGGAACAGAAAAAGTATCCTTTGAATTGATGTCAAATTCATTATCTTCTACCTTGATTTTCCAACTCCCATTTTGTGAAAATAAAATAGTTGGTTTCTCAAAGATTAAATCTTCTACAAACCCTTTTTTGGCCTTTAGAATACTGTAATTAAAACCAGTGTTATGATTAATTAAAGGATCATAGTTTTTTTTACAAAAATTATTACCTATAATTTGAATTAACTTAATTCCATTATTTAAAATAGTTTCATGATTAATATGATTTTTAAATTTACAAACAAACTTATCAATTTCATTTATTTCATAATTATCAAATTCTTGAAGCTTTTCATTTGTGATTGGCTCTAAAAGTTTTCTGTTTTGAGGTATTTCACTTTCATTTAAATCAATCAAAGAATTGTCATCTAGCAAAGCCAATCCAGTTTCTTTTGCTTTAATCAAAACATTAGGAATCCAAGTGATTATTCCAGGGTCATCATTTCCCAATATTACAAAAATTAAACCTTCTTCATTACCAGCGTTTTCAAAACCTCTAAACATATTAGTTGGCATTGAAACAATATCCCCTTTACTTAAAATTATTTCATTTTTACCATCTGCACCCCAATAGAATCTCCATTTACCTGAATAGATTAAAAATACTTCAGCTGTTGTGTGACTGTGTAGCCCTGAACCATTTTTAGGGTTAGCGCTAACTGCACCAAGATTGTAACCATGAGATTTAGAAATTTTAACAGATTGATTGCTATCTTCTGCGACACCCGGACCTACAATTGAATAATTTTTTCTTTCTTTATGACCTTCCATTCTTCCCTCAACAAAAGGTAATGTGCTAGGTGTGAGTTCATTAAATCTTGCAATTCTTTCAGTCATAATATTTATTGTCTTTTTATTAAATATAACTGTTTTATATATGAAAATTGAAAATTTTGACACAGGACTTAAAGGGCAAGAAGACGTAGAAAATATTATTATTACCCCTGAAGAAAATTATAAAAACAAACAAAAAGTAAAAAATTATTTAACAGATATAGTTCATTCTGGAAAATCTAAGCTAGATGATAATTTAAAAAAATATTTTGCAAAAGATATTAAGGTTAATTGTTTTCACCCTGTTAATGAGTTTAGTGGTCTTGATAAATTTAAAGATGATTACTGGTTACCATTATTCGAGTCTTTTCCTGATCTAGAAAGAAGAACACAACTAATAATTGGAGGAGCTTTTAGAGATAAAATACAAGTTGCTTCTATCTCTACGCTTTCTGGAATTTTTAAAAAAAGTTGGTTGGGAATAAAACCAAATAATAAGATGGTTAATTTAAGATGTTGTGAAATACATGAACTTAAAAATGATAAAATAGTAGAAAGCCATATCTTAATAGATGTTATCGACTTAATCTTTCAAACAGGAGTTTTTCCAATTAACAAATCTAGAGGAGCTGAAGGCAATTGGTTAAATCCCATAAATACTGATGGGGTAAATTACTTTGAAAAAGATCTTAACATTTCTAAATCAAATTTAGATCAAGCACTTATAATGCAAAGAAGTTTAAATATTAAACCTGAACTAGATACAAATTCAGATGAAGATTTAAAATTAAAACTAATTGATCATCCACAAGCAGAGTTTTGGCATGATAAAATGATTTGGTATGGACCAAGTGGAATAGGGACTGCAAGATCTTTGGAAGGTTTTGTGGATAATCATCAACTTCCTTTTAGAAAAACTTTCAAAGAAAGAAATTACTGGAAACTAGGTCATTATTCTGAACTAGGAGATGGAAAGTTTTCTTTAACTGCTGGATGGCACAGTATTCAAGCAACATATGGTTCAAATGATTGGTTAGGATATCCCCCAAACAATAAAAATGTTACAATGAGAGTAATGGATTTTTATCATCATGATGAAGGAAAAATTAGAGAGAACTGGGTTCCAATTGACATCGCCCATATTTTAAACCAAATTGGTGTTGATATTTTTGAACTAATTTAAAAATAATAATGTCTAATATAAAATTTACTAATATTCACAAATCATTCGGAACTAATAAGATTATAAATAATTTTAATCTTGAGGGTAAAGAAGATGAGTTTTTAGTTTTAGTTGGACCTTCAGGTTGTGGAAAATCTACTTTATTAAGAATGATCGCAGGTCTGGAGCAAATTGATGAGGGTGAAATATTTATTAATGATCAATTAGTTAATGAATTACATCCATCAAAAAGAGAAACTGCAATGGTTTTTCAATCTTATGCATTGTACCCACATATGAATGTTTATGAAAATATGTCTTTTGGTCTAAAAATTGAAAAAAGATCTAAAGAAGAAATTGAACAAAAAGTTATGCAGGCTGCAAAAATTTTAAAAATTGAAGAATTATTAGAAAGAAAACCCAAACAGCTTTCCGGAGGTCAAAGACAAAGAGTTGCTATTGGAAGAGCTATTACAAGAAATCCAAAAATTTTCTTATTTGACGAACCATTATCAAATCTTGATGCTGCGTTAAGAGCTGAAATGAGGGTTGAGATTTCAAAACTTCACAATCAAATAAAAACAAATATGATTTATGTAACACATGATCAAGTTGAAGCTATGACTTTAGCTGACAGGATAGTTATTTTAAATCATGGAAATATTGAACAAGTTGGAACGCCAGATGAAATATACAGCAATCCTTCAAATATTTTTGTTGCCCAATTTATTGGAACTCCAAAAATGAATATTTTAAAAATTACAGCTGATAATATTATTTCAAATAACGAAATTAAATTTTTAGGAAATTCAATTAAAATTGATGGAATAAATTTTTCTAAAAAAGACTATTATTTAGGTTTAAGGCCCGAACATTTGAGTGTTTCAGAAAATAGTGAATACAAGTTTAATCCAAAAGTAGATTTAATTGAAAATTTAGGTAATGAAAAAATAGCCTATATCAAAATGGATCAATACGAAATCAGTGCAAAAATTCCAAGCCATCACTCTATTGAAAATAGTATCGGCTTTAACTCAAAAGATATTTTTGTTTTTGATGAAAATGGTAAAAGAGTTAAATCCTAATTAGAATAACCGTATTTTTTAAGTCTCACATCACCAGTTCTTGCGTGCGCTTCCATTCCTTCATATCTGGAAAGTCTAGCAGCCGCCGCACCAACTAATTCAGTAGATTCTTTGGTCATTCTTTGAAAACTTAGAGTTTTAATAAATTTTCCAACAAACAAACCACCTGTGTATCTTCCGGCACCTTTAGTAGGTAAAATATGGTTTGTTCCAGAACATTTATCACCATAAGCAACTGTTGTTTCTTCACCAATGAACAAAGATCCATAATTTTTTAATCTTTTATGAAACCATTCTAAATTTTTTGTTTGCACCTCTAAGTGTTCAGGAGCATACTCGTCACTAATAGAAGCCATTTCTTCGTCTGTATCACAAAGAACTACTTCACCATAATCTCTCCAAGCTGCATCAGCATTAGTTCTTGGAAGTTCTGGTAATTCAGCAATCAACTCAGGAACTCTTTTCATCACTTTTTCAGCTAATTCTTTACTTGTTGTGTATAACCAAGCAGGAGAGTTATAGCCGTGTTCAGCTTGACCAACTAAATCTACAGCAACAATTTCAGGATCAGCAGTTTCATCTGCTATTACAGCTATCTCTGTAGGACCTGCAAATAAATCAATTCCAACTTTTCCAAATAGTATTCTTTTAGCTTCAGCTACAAACTGATTACCAGGACCAACTATTATATCTGCTGGTGCATTGTTAAATAATCCGTTTGTCATAGCTGCTATTGCTTGAACACCACCTAAATTCATAATTACATCTGCACCACAAAGGTCAGCCGTATAAACTATAGTTGGGTGAACTCCTACACCAGGTTTTGGAGAACTACACACTAGAATATTTTTTACACCTGCAACTTTTGCAGTTGTTACACTCATAACTGCAGAAGCAATATGAGCATATCTTCCAGCAGGAACATAACATCCAGCTGTATTAACAGGAATTAATCTTTGACCTGCAAATAATCCTTCAGAAAGCTCAACTTCAAAATCTTGTCCATAGTTTTTTAATTGTGCTTCAGCAAATTTTCTTACTCTCTCATGAGCAAATTGAACATCATCTTTAGTTTTTTGATCTAATGTTTTTTTAATTTCTTCAATTCTTTCCTTAGAAATAACCACATCACCTTCAAATTTATCAAATTTTTTTGAAAGTTCTTTACAACCTTCTTCTTTAGATTGTTCTATGTCTTTAAGAATTCCTTCAACTATCCCTCTAGTTTTTGTATCGTCTGTTGAAGATGTTTTTGGTGATTTTTTTAAATATTGTATTGCCATTGATTATTTCCTTTGTTTTAAGAACATCTTAATAAAGTAAAAATGAATTTTATTCAATGATTTAAAAATAAAATCTATAGGCCATATTTACACTAGTCACACAAAGAATGATCACTAAGAGATATAGACTTATATAATCAATTGGTTTCATAAATTTAATTTAGAATTAATCTAAGGCAACTACTGCTGCTGCAATAGAAGCTAGTCTTGCTTGAGCTTCATCAGATCTGCTTGTAATTACAACTGGAACTTTACCACCAACTACAACTCCAGCAGCACAAGCGCCCATAAAATAAATCATCATTTTAACTAAACCATTTCCAGTTTCTACACTTGGAACTAACAAAACATCAGCTTCTCCAGCTACTACATTTTTAATCCCTTTTATAGCAGCTGATTTTTTTGAAATACTATTATCAAATGCTAACGGTCCAAAAACATCAGCTTCTAAATTTTCTTCTTTTGCAAGTTTTGTTAATTCAGCAGCATCTAAAGAACTTGGAACACTATCCAAAACTTCTTCTGTAGCTGATAAAACAGCAACTTTTGGCCTAGATATTCCTATTCTATTAGAAAAATTAATTACATTTTTGAGAATATGCATTTTTGTTTTAACATTGGGTAAAACATTTAAAGCACCGTCTGTAATGATTAAAGGTTTGCCATCTTTTTCAACAGTCATGTGCCAGATATGACTTAATCGGGTTTTTCCTAACAAATTATATTCACGTTTTAAAACTTCTTTCATTAACACATCTGTGTGAATATGACCTTTAACAATTATCTTTACTTTTTCTTCGCTAGCAAGTTTTGCTGCAATTTTTGCTGTAGCATTTTCTACAGGTTCATCAATAATTTCATACTGAGAAATATCCCATTTTAAATCCTCTGCACATTTTAGAATTTCTTTTTTGTCTCCTATAAAAATAGGTTCAATTAAATTTTCATTTACTGCATCTTGAACAGAAAGCATGGGTAAAGGTTTACCAGCATTAACAACAGCAACTTTTACACCTTTTTTTTTATGTGCTTCATCTAACAAGTTGTTGGGACAAATAATTTCTTTATTTGAAAGCATAAACAATGATTATAATTAAATTTTATAATGTATATAGTAGATTTTATTATTTTAGATATTAAATTTATTAAATGATTAAAGAATTCAACATTAATTTTACTAAAAAAGAAATATCTTTGATTTATCAAAAAGTAAAAGACTATCCGTGGGATTCTGTAGCTAATTTAGAAAATTGGGATCACGGAACCAATAAAGGTTATTTAAAAGAATTGTGTAACTATTGGGTTAAAGATTTTGATTGGGGCAAACACGAATTAAAACTTAATAAATTTTCCAACTTTACTACGAATGTAGATGGAGAAGAAATTCATTTTATTAAAGAAAAAGGAAGTAGCTCAAATTCTGCGCCATTATTGTTAATGCATGGATGGCCAGGATCTGTTGTTGAATTTTTAGATATTATCGAAAAACTTGCTCATCCTGAAAAGTTTGGAGGAGATAAAAAAAACTCTTTTGACGTAATCGTTCCTTCATTACCTGGCTTTGGTTTTTCAAGCAAACCTTCAAAACCACTTGGCCCAAGAAAAATGGCAGGAATATTTAACAAACTCATGACGGAAAATCTTGAATATAAAAATTACATAGCCCAAGGAGGTGATTGGGGAGCAACTATTGCAAACTGGATTGGTTATGATCATTCAAATTTTTGTAAAGCAATTCATATAAATTGTCTTACTATGCGTCACCCAGATGGTCCTCAGTCTGTTGAAGAAAAAGATTGGCAAATAAGATTTGATAAAGATCAAATTATGCAAGATGGATATAGGACACAACAAGCAACAAAGCCCCAAACTTTAAGTTACGGAATGATGGATAGTCCAGTCGGAGTAGCTGCATGGATAATTGAAAAAATGCATGCTTGGTCTGATTTAAAAGATAACAAAATTGAAAGTGTCTATTCAAAAGATAAATTATTAGCAAATATCATGGTTTATATTTTGACCAAAACCTTTGATACAGCAACTTGGATTTATTATGGAAGAAGAGAAGAGGGTGGAAGATTTTTTCCAAAAAATTTTAAAAAAATAGAAATTCCAACAGCTGCAGCAATATTTCCTGCTGAAATGTCTGAATGGCCACCAAGATCTTATGTTGAGAGAATATTTAATATCAAACAATGGACTGAAATGTCAGCTGGTGGTCACTTTGCAGCTTTAGAAAAACCAGATCTACTTGTTAATGACATAAGAAAATTCTTAAGAAGTTTAAGATATGATCCTTATGATGAGAGGGGTGGGCAATCTAATCTTTAAGAACTCGAATATCTTTTTCATTAAGACTTAAAAATACTTTTTCACCAACTTCAAATACATCATTTGTGTCATTAGCAATGACGTATAATTTACCCATCTCAGAGTTTAAAATATATTGGTAGCTACTACCAACAAAAGAAGCATTATTTACCGTTGCGTGAATACAATTCTTGTTATCAACTCTATCAATTTTAATTTTCTCAGGTCTTAAGGCCACAGAAACAGTTTTATTAAAATCATTATCGCTTTCAATTTTTACTTTTATTTCTGCTAATTTTATTTCATAAATATTTGATTGTTTGTTTATTATTTCAGCTTTAACTACATTTGCATCACCAATAAAATTAGCTACAAATTTATTTTTTGGAAAGTTATAAAGATCTTTTGGACTTCCTTCTTGAGCAATTACAGCTTTATTCATAACTATAACTTTATCTGATATTGCTAAAGCTTCTTCCTGATCATGTGTTACATAAATTGTTGTTACTCCAAGTTTTTGTTGAATTTCTCTTATATCTTCACGAACTTGTCGTCTTAGTTTTGCATCTAAATTTGAAAGAGGTTCATCAAATAATAATACTTTAGGTTTTAGTACAATTGCTCTTGCAACTGCTACTCTTTGTTGTTGTCCTCCAGACAACTCAGAAGGCATTCTTTTTTCGTATCCCTCTAGATTTACTAGTTTTAAAGTTTCTAAAGCTTTTTCAATATATTCCTCTTTATTTACATTGATCATTTTTAACCCATAAGAAACATTTTCTATAACACTCATGTGTGGGAATAAGGCATAAGATTGAAATACCATTGAAACATCTCTGTCAGTTGCTGGCAGCAGGGTAACATCTTCATTATCAACTAATATTTTTCCTTCTGTTGCTCTTTCTAATCCAGCAATTATTCTTAATGATGTAGTTTTTCCACATCCTGATGGACCAAGCAATGTTGTTAAAGTTCCAGCTTCAAAACTACAGCTGACATTATCTACAGCCACAGTTTCATTAAATTTTTTTGTAATATTTTCAAATTTTACTTCAGCTTTTTTCATTATCCTAAGTTTCCTTGTAAAATTCCTGCAGATTGATCTCTTCTTCCTAATTTTCGTTGGCCTATTATTAATTGCATAAGTAAAATTGTAAACAACATAACAATTATTAATGCTGATGAATATACTATCGCTAGACCATAGTCATTATTTTCTAATCTTCCTAAGATGTATGAAACGGCTAAGTCATAATTTGCACTTACAAGAAAGATAACAGCGCTAATAGCGGTCATTGCTCTTACAAAGCTAAACACTAAAGATGCAGTAATTGCAGGTTTAAGTAATGGAAGAATTATATTTCTGAATGTTTGAGAGCTAGATGCATTTAAAGTTGATGAAGCTTCATCTAAATGAGGATCAAGTTGATTCATTGCAGCTATTCCAGCCCTTACTCCAACTGGCATATTCCTGAATACAAAAGCAATTACTAGAATTATTCCTGTTCCAGTCAATTCAAGAGGCGGAACATTAAAAGCAAAAACATAGCTTACTCCAATAACACTTCCAGGGATTGCAAAACTTAACATTGTCCCAAATTCAAAAGCATTCTTACCTTTAAATTTATGCCTTGTGAGAAGATAGGCTGTTAAAATTCCTATTGCAGCTGTTGGTAAAGCAGAAATTATTGCTATGGTAAATGTTGTATTAAAAGAATTCCAAGCAGTACCAGTCCACAATAATCCTCTATCTTTAACCCAGTCAACGCTAAATGCTTCAATATAATGTTTTAAGGTGAAACTATGATCAACGCCCCACATTTCAACAAAACCTCCAAACATAATCATCACATAGATAATAAATGTCATTAACGCCCAGGGAAGTACGGTTGAATAAATTACCCATTTAGTTTTTTGAGGAAGTTCGGGATGCACGCCGCTATCACCTTTGCCAGAAATTGAAATATAAGATTTTTTACCCAACCACTGATTTTGAAGATAAAATATTACAAGAACAACAGATAATAAAATCATTGCTAAAATTGCTGCTTTTGTTTCGTCGTATTGCGCACCAACAATTGCAAAAAATATTTCTGTAGATAAAACATCATACTCCGCTCCAAGTACTAATGGATTACCAAAATCTGCTAAGCTTTCAATAAAACCAATTAAAAATGCATTTGCAATCCCAGGTCTCATTAATGGTAAAGTAACAGTTTTAAAAACTTGCCATTTAGAAGCTCTTAATGTTTGGGATGCTTCTTCCATTGATGGGCTAACACTTTCTACAACTCCAATTAAAATTAAAAATGCAATAGGAGTGAAGGCTAGTGTTTGTGCAAACCATATTCCTGGTAAACCATAAATCCATCTAGAAGGTTCAATATCAAATCCCCATTCTAGAAAAGTACTTACTACACCAGTTCTTCCAAATAAAATAATTATTGCTAAACCAATTACAAAAGGGGGAGTGATTATTGGTAATACAGATAATATTCTTATTGTTTTTTTAAATCTAAAACTAGTTCTTGCTATTAAAAGAGCAAAAGCTAATCCTAAAATGGTTGATGAAAATGCAGTAAGAGTTCCCATAGTAACTGTGTTCCAAAAAACTCCACAAGCATAATCACTATAAGTACAATCTAAACCCCAAATACCTTTATTAAATATTTTATCTGAGAAATTACTAATTTCATAACCTCCCTCTGTTCCTTTAAAAGCAACTGTAAACATCCTAAAAATTGGGAAGAATACAAAAGTAGAAACTAAAATAATGATACTTCCAATGCTACCAACAATAAAATTATCGCCATTTAGCCATCCACGTGAGGAAAGACCATGAGTAATATAGAATATAAATGTACAGCAAGTTAAAACTGCACCCAATCCAACTCCAAACTGATTTTCTACATCCCCAAAAATTGATTGAAAAATTTCAAAATTCCATCCTCTAATACCAATTGAAAACCCTTGTAGAAAAAAATAAAAAAAACCAATTAATCCTGAATATAAAAAAATCTTTGAGTAAAGAGGGTTATTTTGGTTTAATTTGATTGTGGTTAAAGGAAAAAATAAAGGAATAGTTAAAGGTAAAAGCCAATATTTTTTATTTATAAATACTTGAGGTAATACTGAACCATAATCTTCTAAAGAATATTCCTTAATCCAGCTAATAGAGAAAAACCCGTCACCTGTTACATACCAAGGAAAGATCAGGAAACCCAATCCTCCTATGAGTATCCAACAGATAACGAGTTCCTCTCATTAATTCCTAATATTATCTAGGAATTACAGATACATCGTTATCCCATTTGGATAACAGGCCCGCTCTAGTACTTTTATCTCCATAAACTTTAAAGTTATAATCAATTAAGTTTATAGTTGATAAATCTGGAGCATCAGGATCAGCTTGTGCTTTAGTATTAGATGGCACCTGCAAAGATTTTCCTGAAGTGAAAACCATAGTTTGAATCGGGGGACTTAAAGCCCAGTCATAAAACTTTTTAGCTTCCTTCATATTTCTTGCACCTGCAATAATACTCATAGATCCAACTTCATAACCAGTTCCTTCTTCAGGAGAAACAGTTACTACAGGTAAACCTTTTTTAGTTTGTTTAACACCATCATGTTGGAAACAAATACCTATTAGGTTTTCACCTCTACCAGTTGCTTTAATTGGAGCAGAACCAGATTTAGTATATGTGTTCACATTCAAATGAAGAGCCTTCATATAATCCCAACCTTTATCTTCTCCAAAAATTTGAATAATTGTAGCTAAAGTTGTGTAAGCAGTTCCAGATGAATTTGGATTAGCTATTTGGATTTCACCTTTATAAATAGGTTTAGTTAAATCCATCCATGATTTAGGAGCTGGCAAACCTTTTTTTGCTAAAAGTTCTTTGTTATATCCAAAACCTAATGCACCAACATAAATACCAACAGATTTATAGTTTGCATTTACAGCTTGGTTTTGAGCTGCTGGTAATAAATCATTAAAATGTTTTGATTTATATTCTGCAGTTAGATTTTCTTGAGCAGCTGTTAGGTGTGGATCACCTGTTCCACCAAACCAAACATCTCCTTTAGGATTTGAAGATTCTGCTTTAATTTTAGCAAAAGTTTCACCACTACTTGCTCTTGTCATTGCAACTTTAGTGCCTGTTTCTTTTTCATAAGCCTGTTCCAGCATTTCACAAACATCTATTTCAACACTGCAATATAAAGTAAGTTTTGCAGCTGAAGCTTTGTTTGTTAGACCGAACAAAGTAAATAAAAGAACCAAAGCAATTGAAGCTAGTTTCATTATATTTTTCATTATGTCCTCTCTCTAGTTAATATTTTTAAAACTTAGTATGAATTAATAAGGTTTGTCACTATTTATTTCAAAGTTATGACAGATTTTCAATTTGTGGTTTAATTAAATTTGCTAATAAAAGGAACTTCTATATAAAAACTATTAATGGAAATCGTAACTAAGATTGCACCAATTTGTTTAGCATTAATTATGTTAGGACTAGGTCTTGGTCTTTCAGTTAAAGATTTTACAAGAGTATTAAAAACTCCAAAGGATTTTTTTGTTGGTTTTTTTTCTCAATTAGTAATTTTACCAATAGTTGCCTTAGGTGTAGCTTTAGCTTTAGATCTTTCAGCTCCATTAGCTGTTGGTTTAATGATTATTGCTGCAGCACCAGGTGGAGTTACCTCAAACGTATTAACTAAGTTTGCAGATGGAGATGTTGCTTTATCAATCTCGTTAACTGCAATTGTAAGCCTAATCAGTATAATATCAGTTCCATTTGTTGTCATAAACTCAGCCGAATTTTTAGGAGCAGTTGTTTCAAAAGATATTTCAATGACAGGTATTGCATTAAAGATGGCATTAGTTGTAACAGTACCAGTTATCATTGGAATGATTATCAGAGGTTTTGCTGAAAACTTTATTTCATCTAAAATTAATATTATTAATAAATTAACTGGCTGGTTATTTATAATTGTTTTTGCTGCAATTTTGATTGAAGAAAAAGATAATATTTTAAATTATCTTACTCAAGCAGGTTTAGCTGTTTTAATCTTAAACGTAGTAATGATGTTGATAGCATATTTTATAGCTAAAAAATTTGTATCAGGAATAGCTCAACAAAAATGTATTGCATTAGAGTGTGGTTTACAAAATGGAACTTTAGCAGTGTTTGTTGCAACATTAATGTTTGATGATATTGCCTATATGATACCAACTGCAGCTTATGCACTTACTATGTATATAACTGGTTTTATCTTTATTTATATTTTAAGAAAATCTAATTAGTATTTGTAATCTTAATCTGGTTAAAAATTCTATACAAAAAGTTACTTAGATTTTTCATATTTTGATTTTGCATCTTAATTTGTTTTTTTAATCTTTGACCCGTTATGTTCAGTGTAATAAGTTTTTTTTCATTAATATGTAAAAAATCAGCTTCAATTAATTTTTTTATCTTTCTAACAACTGTAGGTCTAGGAATACCTGTTATATCTGATATTGACATTGCATTAACTCCCACTTCATCAGCTCCCTGAGCTAACTTTGACCAATGTTTCATATTTAAATCTTTTACCTTAAAACTTTTATTACTCATTGTATTTAAAAGAACCACTAACCCTATAGCCAAACTTTCTAAGTCAAATGTAGCGCTCCTCATACGATTGGTATAAATAAATAGTAATTTATAAAATTGATACCAGCAAAAAGAAAAATTAGTTTTAATTGACTCTGAAATTTCATTAGTATCAAATATATTATTAGTTATCTTTTCCTTCACTAACATTTCATTAAACCTACTTATTAAGATGCTTAATTCTTTTAAAGTTTGTTCTGCTTTTGCAGTTGTAAAGGCAGATCTATCTACAAAAATCTTTTTTCCAGTTTTTTTAATTACTCCTGATTTCTCTAATTCTTGAACTTTACGTCTTACACTTTCTTTAGGTATATGAAGATCATTTGAGATATCACTTATATTTATTTTTGGAATTTCTATTGATTTATCTTTATAAAATGTATCGTAATCAATCACTAATCCATTTTTTCTATAGAAAATTAAATCTTTATTAATGAAGTAGATTAAAATTATGAATTTATCGATGTCTTGAAAAACATTGTATGAACGAATAAGCCAACTAGAAATTAATTCAAACCAATAGGGTGCTATTTTACTAAAATTTTTATTGATAATTTTAAAGATTTTATCTTCATTAATTTGATTGGATATACTGGGTAATTGCTTCATATATTTTTAAAAAACCCAATTTGAACGATACAAATAAAGGAGTCAACCCATTTTGGACAACGGTAGTATATCAAAATTTATTGATGCATGATTAATTATCATCAATGAGTACAGAAAGCTTAAATAGAACATCTGATGTTGCTAAAGACCCTTCTCTCGTAATTAACACTAGAGTTAACGTGGATGTTCTTAAGCAAAGAATAATAGATCAGAAAAAAAAGGATAAATTTAAAAGAACAATTATCTTTTCTACAGTGTGTGTGTCTTTAGGTGCTCTAACTTTTCTTGCAAATTAATTTTGCCCAATTTGGACTGTCGATCTATTTAATTACAAATTTAGCAGTGATTAACTCATGTTATGAGCAAAGCGTTAGATGAAGCTTCTGAAAATAATAATGAATTAAATGAAGTCGAAAATCAAAAAAATCTATGTGTTCACGAACTTAAAAAAAAACTTAGAGTAAAACAAAAAAGACAATTTATTAAAAATACAATTATTTTATCTTTTATAATTACTTTTTTTGGAGCAATATCCTTATTAGTTTATCAAAGTCTCTAGATCTTTTTTAATAATATCTGGGATTGAGATTTCTTTTTTAAGATTTTGTTTGTATCGATTAAATTTATTTTGCCCAGGATACATTATTTCTTTTATGCCTTTAATCTTAGGAAGTTTTTTAATTGTTTTAATATTATCTTTAATTCTTTGATTATAATTTTTTTGAAATAAATTTGCTTTAAAAGCAATAAACAAATGTCCAATATTTTGTGGGCCAGAGAAATCATCAAAAGGATCTTTAACTCTTCCTGCATGATTGCCACCAGTTAATACACCACTTAAAATATCTACCATCCAAGCAAGACCTGAACCTCTAAATCCTGCTATTGGAAGTTGAACACCTGCTAAAGCTTTTTTTGCATCAGTTGTTGGGTTACCTGATTTATCTAGAGCAACACCCTCTGGAATTTTTTGATTGTTTCTTGCAGCTACTCTAATTTTACCTCTATTTATAACTGAGATTGATGTATCTAATATAAAAGGAATTTTAGAGCCAGTAGGGGTTCCAAAACAAACTGGATTTGTTCCAAATAAAGATTTTAAAGCACCATGAGGTGCAACAGCCGGAGGAGCATTTGTATAAATCATCGCTATTAAATTTTTCTTAACAGCTTGTTCTGCGTAGTAACCAGATAATCCATAATGACCACTATTCTTTACAGCTACCATTCCAATACCAGTTTTTTGAGCATGTTTAATTGCTGTTTTAATTCCAAGATCTGCTGCAACAAAACCAATACTATTGTTTGCATCTATATGTGAAACAGATTGAGAAATTTTCTTTATTTTAATTTTAGGTTTTGGATTAATTACTTTTTTTGAAATACGATCGCAGTACATTTTAAGTCTTGATAAACCATGTCCATAAGCTCCAACTAATTCTGCATTAATTAATGCATTTGCTGAAATTAAAGCATGATCTTTACTAAGACCATATTTTTGAAAGATTTTAATAATTTCTTTTTTAAGAATTGGGGTTTTCACTATTACCCTTTACCACGCCATGGAATATATTTGTCTATAAGTTTTCTTAAAGTTACATCAAACAATAAACCTAACATTCCCATAACAAAAATAGTGATCCAGATAACTTCATATTGGAAGTATTTTTTAGCAACGTTCTCAACAAAACCTATACCAGTGGTACCTGCTAAAAACTCAGCAGCAACTAATGTTCCCCAACACATACCAATTGCAACTCTAACACCTGTTAAAATTTCTGGTAATGAGTTAGGAAATATCACGTATCTAAGTATTTGCCATCTAGAAGCACCTAGTGAGTGAGAAGCATGGATTTTGGATAATTGAGTTCCTGATGCACCAGCTCTGGCTGAAATAATCATGATAGAAAACGATACCATAAATAGTAAAAACACTTTTCCAACGTTATCAATTCCAAGTACTGATATAATAAGTGGAGCCCATGCAAGCGGTGGCACAGGTCTATATAATTCAATTAATGGATCAAAAAAACCTTTAGCAAATCTGTTTAAGCCCATAAATAATCCAAGAGGAACACCCAAGATAATTCCAATTACTAAACCTAATAATACTCTTAAAAAAGAGTCCCATATGTGGCCCATGGGGATAGGTATTTTAAATAGACTAAACTCTCCAGATACTACGCTTAAAACTTTACTTTTAAAGTTAGGCTCAACAACTCCAAATTCATTATGCACAGGGTATTTGCCTGGTATTATATCTGCAATCCAGTCAGGTAAAACAAAACCAACAATTTTGCTTACATCCATCATTTCAAACCAAAGCAATGGAATATTTTTAAATCCAACACTTGGTTTTGATAGAAGAATAAATTTATTTAATGTATCGGATGGTTTTGGTAACCACCTGCCAGATCCTTGTTCAGAGCAATTTGGGCCACTTGATACAATGGTTCCTGCTGGAAATAAAAGAATATCAACTAATCTTAAAGATCCTTGTTCATTTTTTTGTACCTCATCAAATTTAAGTATAGAATTTTGCATTTTATCCAATGTATTTGGTGGAAAAATACTCGCGTATTCAATTCGTCTAGCAATTTTAAGGACATCTTTAGCTAATGTTGAAGCTACTTCTTCACTATCATCTGCTGCTTTTCTAAATGCTTTAACATCATCTTTGATTCCTTTCATTACTGATTTGTACTGAAAATTATGGTTTCTTAGCTTAAAGAACTCATCACTAATTACTTTTAATTCTTGAGCGGCAGCATCAAATTTTAAACCCTTATTAGTTTTAGGAATTGTTGGAACTTCAACTGTATTTTCTACAGCAGTTCCAGATGCACCCCAACCACCTTCAGCTTGAGCATCGATTAATCTTTTATTTCGTTGTTCTGAAGTTTCATAAGGATAATCTTCTTTTTTAAATTCATTGGATAATTGATCAATATTACCAGCAAGTTCTGAAATTTTAATTTTTGTTTGATTTTCAAGTAAACTTTCGTTTGTTAATAATGGAATAGTTGATTTAGTTTTATCAATTAATCCAATTAAAAAAGATCTGTGTTGCTCACTTATATCTTTTGAATTTTGAATTTCATTTTTAAGTTTAGCTATATTTTTATTTTCAGCTTTAATGATTGATGTACTTTTGAATTCTCTTTCTTCAATTGGGAATAAATATTTTAGTGATAATAAAGAGTCGTTTACTTTTCCAACTTGACATAATTCGTTAGCTGATTGAGGATAAAACGATTTAGCTATATCCCATGAGTAATAAAGCCATGTTAATAAAATGACACTACTTCCAACTATAATCCAGTGCGTACCTCCTTTAGCTCTTTCGGGGTTTCCAAATACTGCATCAACTTTTTCAGTTCTAATAAGCTTTCGGCCATACATAATACAGCCAATGATGGCTACAATAATTGCAAAGGTGATAAATTGAGTAAACATTTTATATATCCTTACCCATTATTTCTTCTTCCATGTTCCAAATCATGGTTAAAATCTCTTCTCTTTTACTTGTAAAATCTTTTAAGTTCTTGATATCTCTTAAATCTTCTTTTAATCCCATTGATGCAAATGGAAGATTATATTCTTTGTGAATTCTTCCAGGTCTTGGAGCCATTACATAAAGTCTTTCACCAAGTAATAGTGCTTCTTCTACTGAGTGAGTAATTAAAATAATTGTTTTTCCAGTTTCTTTCCAAATCTTTAAAACTAAAGACTGCATTTTTTCTCTAGTAAGTGCATCGAGCGCTCCTAATGGTTCATCCATTAATATTAAATCTGGATCATTGATCAAACATCTTGCAAGAGCAACCCTTTGCTGCATACCACCTGATAATTGATAAGTCGGTGTGTTACCAAATCCTTGAAGGCCAACAATTCCTAACCATTCTTCAACTTTTTTTGCAGTTTCAACTGGATTTTCTTTTTTCATCCTCAATCCAAAATTCACATTTTCAGCAACAGTTAGCCATTCAAATAGAGCTCCTTGTTGAAATACCATTCCTCTTTCAACACCTGGTCCATTAATTTCATTGCCACCTAATATTATTTGACCAGAAGTTGGTCTTAAAAATCCTGCTGTAATATTTAGTAAAGTAGTTTTCCCACATCCAGAAGGGCCAAGAACTGTTAAAAGTTCTCCTTTTTTTAAAGTAAAGTTTACATCTTTTAATGCGTGAACTGTTTCTCCTTTAGGAGTTTTAAAAATCATGTTTAGATTTTGTGAAACCAAATCACTCATAAGAATACTTTATATTAGAATATTTTAAAAAAATAGGCACCAACTATTTCTAATTGGCGCCTATTAAAATTTATTTTACGCTCTAAAAATTATAGAGGTAAAAAGCTTGTATCAACTGCTCCGTTAGGAGTATCCATTCCTTTTAAGAAACCAGCAAGGTTTCCAGAAGTCATAGACTTTTCAGTTTCTGAAGGTGTTAGAAATTTAAATCCACCGATTGTTTCTTTCATATCACCAAGTTTCATTTCAGCATCTTTAGCTATAACACCCATATCTGATTTTCCAGATGCGTATCTAGCGTTTGCTTCGTGAGTTACTTCGATGAAAGTTCTTAACATTCCTGGATTTTCTTTCATGAATTTGTCAGTTACAGAAGTAATATCAATACCTAAGATACCAGCATCTCTAGCTTCTTGAACTGTTAAAAGTCTTGATCCAACTGCAGTTGCAGCTTTGATAGAGTTACCACCAAATAGACAAGCCATAACAACGTCACCACTTACTAATGCAGCAGCACCTTCTTCTGGGTCCATTTGAATAACATCCATTTTAGATCTGTCAGCTCCAACAACTTTCATACTTTCGTCAAAAACGTATTCAGCCATTGTTCCTAGTGGAACAGCAACTTTTTTACCTTCTAACTCAGAACCATTTGCTTTTGTAATTCCAGAAGCATTAGATGTAACACAAGTTGTTCCACCCATTCCGTATTCCATAGCAATGTCTACAAGTTTTAAAGGCGCTTTAGATTTAACAGCATTAATAAAAGGTACTAAACCTTGAGAGTAAGAAATATCAATATCTCCTGCTAACATAGCATCAGTCATTGCACCACCATTTGAAAAGTTAGTCCATTTAACTGGAACACCTAGAGCTTTTTCATAAATACCTTTTACTTTATCTTCTTGGTTTGGCGTTGGCCATTCTAGAAAGAATGCAACTCTTACTTCTTTGGCAGCTGAGTTTGCAACTGAAATAGAAAGGTTAAGAGCAACGATAGATCCAAGAATAAAACTAATTATTTTTCTCATTTTGTTTATCTCCGTTAGTTAATTTATATATAAATTAGTGCCATTTAATTTGATATTGAGAGTGATGTAAAACAAAAAAATAGCACAGTACAATCCTTGGTTGTGTCAAATTATTATATTTATTTCTATTTATTTTTGTCTATAGAGGCCCTAGATTTAGAATTACTAAAATAAAATTTAATATTAAAGAGAGAAAATTTATGAGCTCAGAAAATAGAACTTCAGTACCAAATTCATTGAATGAACATTGGATGCCTTTTACATCTAATAAAGATTTTAAAGCAAATCCAAGATTGATTACTGAAGCTAAAGGGGTTTATTTAAAAACACATCACGGCAAAACACAAATCGATGCAAGCTCAGGATTATTTTGTAACCCATTAGGTCATGGAAGAAAAGAAATTACAGAAGCCGTTACAAAACAATTAGAAACTTTAGATTATGCTCAACCTTTTCAACAAGGTTTTGGTGGTTCTTTTGAATTAGCATCAAGAATTTCAAAACACACTCCAGGCGATTTAAATAAAATGTTTTTTACAATTTGTGGGTCAACCGCAGTTGAAACAGCTATTAAAATTGCTGTTGCTTACCATAGAGCTAAAGGGAATGCGCAAAGATTTAGATTTGTTGGAAGAGAACGTGGTTACCATGGAATGAACATTGGCTGTGTTTCAGTTGGTGGAATGGTAAATAATGTTAAAACATTTGCAAGTATTTTAATGCCAGGTGTTCAACACATTAGACACACTCATTTACCAGAACATAAATTTGTAAGTGGTCAACCGGAAACAGGTGACTATTTAGCAAATGACTTAGAAACTATTTGTCAAAACTTTGGTGGTGAAAATATCGCTGCTTGTATTGTTGAGCCTATTGCTGGATCAACAGGAACATTAGTACCGCCAAAAGGATATTTACAAAAACTTAGAGAGATTTGTGACAAGCATGGAATACTTTTAATTTTTGATGAAGTAATTACAGGTTGGGGTAGAACAGGCTCCAAGTTTGGTGCACATGAGTTTGGTGTAACACCTGATATTATGACAATGGCAAAAGCTACAACGAATGGAGTGGTGCCTATGGGCGTAGTTGCGTGCAACGATAGCATTTATGACGCTGTAATGGATGCCTCACCAACAGGTGCAGTTGAATTATTTCATGGATACACTTATTCAGGAATCCCAGTTGCAGTCGCTGCAGCTTTAGCTGTTCAAGATATTTTTGAAAAAGATGATATTTTTAACAGAGCTAAAAACTTAGCTCCATACTTCCAAAAAGGTTTATTTTCTCTTCAGGATCTAGAGTCGGTAGATAATATCAGAGGTTATGGAATGATGGGTGGAATTGATATGAAATTAAATACTAAACCAGGTAAAGCTGGTTTTGAATGTTTTAAAGCCTGTTATGAAGCAGGAGTAAACTTTAAAGCAACAGGTGACTGTTTAATTATTGCTCCACAATTTATTTGTGAAGAAAAACATATTGATGAAATTATTGATAAACTGAGAACAGGTATCACTAACTATCAAAAAAACCAAAAAAACTAATTAAATTAATACATTTAATTAAAGAAAGTAGCGTTATGAAAATAGGTGTACCTAAGGAAATCAAGCCACAAGAGCATAGAATTGGATTAACTCCAGAAAGTGTAAAAACTTTAATATCTGAAGGTCACGAAGTAATAGTGGAAAATAACGGTGGTTTTGAAGCTGGCTTTGAAAATGAACAATACACAAGTGTAGGAGCTAAAATTGCTAACTCAGCTGCTGACATTTTCAATGATGCTGAAATTATAGTTAAAGTTAAAGAGCCGCAAAAAGTCGAAGTAGATATGATTAGAGAAAATCAAATTGTATATACTTATCTTCATCTTGCTGCTGCAAAAGAATTAACTGAAGGATTAATTAAATCTAAAAGTATTAACATTGCATATGAAACTGTAACAGATGACAATGGAAGATTACCTTTGCTAGCGCCAATGAGTGCAGTTGCAGGTAGAATGTCTGTTCAAGCAGGAGCTCATTGTTTAGAGAAAAATCAAAAAGGAAGAGGTCTTCTATTAGGTGGAGCACCAGGAGTTGCTCCTGGCAAAGTTGTTATTTTGGGTGGTGGAGTTGTAGGTGAAAATGCAGCAGTTATTGCAACTGGCATGCAAGCCCAAGTTCATATTGTTGATAAATCTGAAGCAAGATTAAAACAACTCGTTGAAATGTTTGGGGATAAAATAATTCCAGAGCAAAGTGATAAAATTGATTTAAATAAATTAGTTTCAGAAGCTGATCTTTTAGTAGGTGGTGTTTTAATTCCAGGTGCTGAAGCTCCTAAATTAGTTACTAGAGACATGATTAAATTAATGAAACGTGGATCAGTTATTGTAGATGTTGCAATTGATCAAGGTGGATGTGTTGAAACAAGTAAACCAACTACTCACGGAGAGCCTACTTATATTGTTGATGATGTTGTTCATTATTGTGTAGCTAATATGCCAGGAGGAGTTCCAAGAACTTCAACACTAGCACTAAACAATGCAACTCTACCTTTTTTAGTTAAACTTGCTAATAAAGGGTATCAAAAAGCACTAGGAGAAGATAAAAATTTTTTAGCTGGATTAAATGTTCATAAGGGTGATGTTACATATAAAGCAGTAGCAGATGTATTTGGTCATGAATTTGTTGACCCTAGTTCAGTAGTCTAATTTTTTTTCCCAACTTATTGCACTTTTTATAATTAATTTTATATCGAAATATTTTGGTTTCCATTTTAAAACTCTTTTAAATTTTTTAGTGTTGGCATATACCTGGGCAATATCTCCAGGTCTTCTTTGTTGATATTGTATCTCAACACCTTTTTTTATTCTTTTAAAGATATTTACAATTTGCTGAACTGAATATCCTTTTCCATAGCCACAATTTAAGACAAATGATTTATTTTTATTATTTAGATATTTTAAACCTTTAATATGTATATCAGCTAAATCAGATACATGGATATAATCTCTAACACAGGTACCGTCATTAGTTTTATAATCATTTCCAAAAATTTTAACTTTAGGTTTTTTTTCCAACGATTTTATTGCTAAATTTTTTATTAAATGACCATGAGATGTTTCTATTTCTCCAATTTTTCCTGAATCACTTGCTCCAGCAACATTAAAATATCTTAAAATTCCATATTTAAATTTATATTTATGAGATAGTTTTTTTATTAATTCTTCACCTTTAAATTTAGTATATCCATAATAACCCTGCGGATTTGGTTTTTTATTTTCGCTAACTGACCCTTTTACGTTTCCATAAATACTACATGACGATGAAAAAACAATATTTTTAACATTAGAATTTTTACAAGCTTCTAAAATATTCTTAGTTCCAATAATATTATTTGTATAATATTTCTTTTTATTTTTTTCAGCCTCACTGACATTTAGATAAGCAGCAAGATGAATAATTGAACTTATATTATAATCTTTAATAATTTTGGTAATCTTAGATTTATTTTTGATATCTGCTTTAATAAATTTAGCTTTCTTATTTACCAATTTTTTATACCCAGTGACTAAATTATCTAAAATAATAACCGTTTCTTTATTTTTGATTAATTGTTCGACTACATGACTGCCAATGTAACCTGCACCACCTGTTACTAAAATATTTTTGCTTGATTCAAACATTTTATCTATACTTAAATTATAAATGATAAAAAATCTTCCCAAAAAATGTAAGGTCGTAGTAATTGGTGGCGGTGTTGCTGGATGTTCAGTTGCTTATCATTTAGCAAAATTTGGTTGGAAAGATACAATACTTCTTGAAAGAGACCAGTTAACATCTGGAACTACGTGGCATGCTGCAGGGTTAGTTGGACAATTAGGTGCAACTGCCACAATTACAAAACTTAGAAAATATTCACTTAATCTTTATAAAGAACTTGAAAAAAAAACTGAGCTTTCAACTGGTTTAAAACAAAATGGAGCAATAACGGTAGCAAGTTCAAAAGAAAGACTTCAAGAATTATTAAGACAAGCAACCTCTGCTCAACTTTTTGACGTAAATGTTGAAGTTTTAGATAAACAAAAAGTTAAAGATTTATATCCTGTAATTAATGATCAAGATATTTTGGGTGGTGTTTATATGCCTGAAGATGGTCAGGCAGATCCGGTAGGAGTTACAAATGTGTTGGCTAAAGCTGCAAAAATGGAAGGGGCTAAGATATTTGAAAAATCACCAGTGACTAAAATATTAGTAAAAAACAATAGAATTACTGGTGTTGAAACTAAAGAGGGTAAAATAGATTGTGAGTATGTAGTGCTTGCAACTGGGATGTGGTCTAGACAAATTGGAGAGGATATCGGTGTAAGCGTTCCTTTATATCCAAATGAGCATTTTTATATAATAACTGAACCAATGAAAGATCTGCCAAAAGATCTACCAGTTCTAAGAGATTATAATGACTGTCTTTATTTAAAAGAAGATGCGGGAAAAATGCTCGTCGGTATTTTTGAGCCAGGCGCAAAGAATGCATTTAAAGAAAAGGGAATAGTCCCTAATGATTTTTCTTTTGGAGAGTTCCCAGATGATTTTGATCATTTTGAACCCTATTTAGAAAAATCTTTTAAAAGATTACCAATGTTAGAAACAGCTGGTGTTAGAAAATTTTTTTCAGGGCCAGAGTCGTTTACACCCGATACTCAATATTTATTAGGGGAAACAGCAGAAGTTAACAATCTTTATACGTGTTGTGGTTTTAATAGTATTGGTATTGCAAGTTCTGGTGGAGCGGGGCGAGTTACAGCAGAATGGATGATTAATGGTTATATGAATGAAGATTTGTATTCATTAGATATTAAAAGATTTCAAAAATTTCATTCTTCTAAAAAATTTATAATGAATAGAGTTACAGAAACTTTGGGAGATTTGTATGATATGCATTGGCCATATAAACAACACAAGACCTCAAGAGATCAAAGATTGCTTCCATACCATGAAGAGTTAAAAAAAATGGGAGCATGTTTTGGTCAATCAGGTGAGTATGAAAGACCAATGTGGTATGCGTTAGATGATGCTAAACCAGATTACAAATATAGTTTTAATTATCAAAATTGGTATCCATCAGTTGAGTATGAATGTAAAAATACAATAGAAAATGTAGGATTGTTTGAGCTTTCACCTTTCTCAAAATATGAAATTAAAGGTGAAAAGGCATATGAAGAATTACAAAGATTATGTACTGCAAATATTAAAAATGAAATTGGAAAATGCACTTATACCCATATGCTTAATGAAGGAGCAGGAATTGAAACAGATCTAACGGTTGTTTGTATAGACAAAAATCATTTTAGAATAATAAGTTCTGCAGCTGTTAGAACACATGATAAAGCCCATATTTTAAAACATTTGTTATCCAAAGTTGAATTTAAGGATATTACTGATGACTTAGTTTGCTTAGGTGTATTTGGACCAAAAAGTAGAGAATTATTATCAAAAATTTGTGAAGATGATTTGTCAAATGAAAATTTTAAATTTGGATATGGTAAAAATATTACTATAAAATCGATAAATGTTTGGGCTCAAAGACTATCTTATGTTGGTGAACTTGGTTATGAGCTTTATGTTCCAATCAAAGATGCAAAAGAAATTTATAATTTAATTATAAGTATAGGAAAACAATTCAGATTATCTCATTGTGGTGCTCATGCGATGGATACTATGAGGATGGAAAGTGGTTTTTTACATTGGGGACATGATATTTCACCAGAAGAAAATCAGTATCAAGCAGGGCTTAATTTTGCAATTAGTTATAAAAAACCTTTTGATTTTATTGGTAAAAAAGCTTTAGAAAAAATTAAATCAAATAAAATAGACAGAAGATTTACAATGTTTATTTTAAAAGAAAATAAATCTGGTTTTCCACTGTTGCATCATGAAGAGCCAATTTATGTAGATAATAAAATCATTGGAAAAACTACATCAGGAAATTATTCATTTAATTACAATAAAAACATGTCTTTTGGTTATATTAACACTGAGCTTACTAATGATGAATTAAAAGATAAGAAAATATATATTGAAATAGAAAAACAAAAATATTTAGCTGAAGTATTATTTAAACCTTTAAAACAATCAAATTATAAATCAATTTAGATTCAATCCTTATTTAAATTCATGATTATTGGAAGATTATAGTTTAATTTAGTTTGAATTTATAACTAATTGCTGTTTAAATGGTGTTGTGAAAAAAGACGATCAAGAAATAACTTTATTAAATTCTGATATTGCTTCAAATAATGATCTAAAAAGAAATAACTTTAAAACAACCAACGTAAATATTTTACTTAATAGGGTTAGATTAGATAAAAAAAGAACTTTTAAAAAAAGAATTATTTTTTCATTTTTTTTAGTCGCTCTAATTAGTTCTTTAACTGTTTATTTTGTTATTTAGCAAAAAATCTGACCTAAAAAGGTTATTGAAACAATAAAGATTTATATTATAAGTCATCAATAAATAATGGCGGGGTAGCTCAGTTGGTTAGAGCGCAGGACTCATAAGCCTGAGGTCAGTGGTTCGATCCCACTTCCCGCTACCATTTAATGTCCTGGAAAATCAATTAAATTTTCAACTTTATAATTATTTTTCACTAAATTATCAGATCCACCTAAATCAAATAAGTTAATTACAAATACAAAAGCTGCAACTTTACTTTTCGAAATTTCTACAAGTTTAGCAGCCGCTTCAGCAGTGCCACCAGTTGCAATTAAATCATCAATAATTAGAACACTATCATTTTCATCTAAAGAATCTTTGTGAACTTCAATTGTAGCTGTTCCATATTCAAGTTCAAAATCAACAGAATGAACATCGGCAGGTAATTTATTTTTTTTTCTTAGCATTATGAATGGTTTTTTTAAAACATAGGAAACTGCAGAGGCAAAGACAAAGCCACGCGACTCTATTGCTGCAATTTTTGTAAAATTATATTTTTTAGATCTTTCAACAATTTGATTAATCGTTTCTGCAAAAGCATTTTCATCTTTAATTAATGTAGTGATATCTCTAAACAAAATACCTTTTTTAGGGTAATCTGGGATAGATCTAATATAATCTTTTAAATTCATAATAGTTAATTATAAAAGTATAAATAATTAAATTTTTATCTATGACAACTAATAAATTAGCAATAATTGGTGGAAGTGGTCTTTATGATGTTGAAGAGTTTAAAGACAGAGAATTACTTGATTTAAATACTCCTTGGGGAAAACCATCAGATAAAATCTTAAAAACAAAGTACAATAATAAAGAAGTTTATTTTTTACCAAGACATGGAAGAGGACATTTTATTTCTCCATCTAATATTAATTTTAGAGCAAATATTGATGCACTTAAACAATTAGGGGTATCAGATATTGTCTCTGTTTCTGCAGTAGGGTCACTTAAAGAAGATCTACCACCAGGTAAATTTGTTATTGTAGATCAATTTATTGATAGAACTTTTGCAAGAACTAAAACTTTTTTTGATGATGAGATTGTTGCACATGTTTCAATGGCTCACCCAACATCAAACGGATTGATGAATGCTTGTGAAGAAGCTATAAAAAAATCAAACATAGATTATCAAAGAAATGGAACTTATGTTGTGATGGAAGGGCCTCAATTTTCAACACTTGCTGAGTCAAATTTATACAGATCATGGAAAGCAGATGTTATTGGTATGACTAATATGCCTGAAGCAAAACTCGCTAGAGAGGCTGAAATTAGATACGCATCTGTTTCAATGGTGACTGATTTTGATTGTTGGCATCCTGACCATGAAAATGTCGATGTTAAGCAAGTTATTAAAGTTCTTTTAGGCAATGCTGAAAAAGCTAAGGTGATGATTAAAAATTTAATTGATAATTTTGAGAATTATATTGATCCAAAAGATCCAACAAATAATTGCTTAGATGTTGCAATAATTACAGTTCCAGAAAAAAGAACTCAAAAGACGATAGATAAACTTAAATCTGTAGCTGGTAGAGTTTTATCTAAATGAGAATAGAGGGAAAAGAGTATAGAACAATTTGGTTTGACAGTGGTGTAGTAAAGATAATTGACCAAACAAAGCTTCCACATAAATTTATAATTAAAGATCTCAAATCAGTCAAAGATGCAATAAATGCTATTAAAATTATGGAGGTGAGAGGGGCACCTTTAATTGGTGGAACTGCTGCCTATGGAATAGTTTTAGCAATCCAGGAAAATAATAATCCTGAATTTATAAATAAAAGTGCAGAACAACTAATTCAATCAAGACCTACAGCAATTAATTTGAAATGGGCAGTAGATCGTATGATGAAAAAATTATTAGGGATTAATAGTGACAAAACCTTAGATGTTGCTTTAAATGAAGCTAAAGAAATATGTGATGAAGATGAAAAGTTTTGTGAAAATATAGGTATCAATGGATTAAAAATAATTGAGGAAATTTATAATAGGAAGAAAGATACAGTTAATATTTTGACTCATTGTAATGCTGGATGGTTAGCAACTATTAATTGGGGAACAGCTACTTCTCCCATATATCATGCACATAAAAAAGGCATTCCAGTTCATGTATGGGTAGACGAAACTAGACCAAGAAACCAAGGTGCAAATTTAACTTCTTATGAATTAAATGAGGAAGAAATACCAAATACTATAATTGCTGACAATACAGGTGGAATTTTAATGCAGAGAGGTGAAGTTGATATGTGTATTGTAGGGACTGATAGAACTTTGTCTAATGGAGATGTTTGTAATAAAATTGGAACTTATCTAAAAGCATTAGCAGCTCATGATAATAATGTGCCTTTTTATGTGGCATTACCAAGTTCAACTATCGATTGGGAAATTAAAGAAGGTAAAAATATCCCAATTGAAGAAAGAAATTCAGAAGAGCTATCTCATGTTGAGGGAGTGGATGAAAATAATGAGATCAAAAAAGTTTTAATTTACCCTAAAAAAAGTAAAGCAATGAATCTTGCCTTTGATGTTACTCCAGCAAAGTATGTAACAGGTTTGATAACAGAAAAAGGTATTTCTGAAGCATCATCTAATGGTCTAAAAGAATTATTTAAGAAATAATTCTGGAAGAAATTAATCCATCAAGTGGTTTTGGGTGAAACCACGTAGACTTTTGTGGCATATATTTTTTCTTTTTTGCAAAGGATAAAACTTGTGAAATATTTGTAGGATATAACCTAAATGCTAAATTATACTTTTTAGAATTTACAAAATTTTCCAAGGCTTTTTTACCTTTAAATCCTGATACGAAATCAATATTTTTTTTATTTTTCAGAATTTTATCTAATATTAATTTTCTTAATATTGTTACATCTAATTCTTTTGATTGTTTTAAAGGCTTAATTGTATACCATTTTTTATTTGCATACATTTCAATTTGATTATTTTTAAGTTTTTTATTTATTTTGGATATTTTTAAAGAAAAGTTTTTTGAAATTATTTCCTTAATTTTCTCAAATTTTAGGTTGGTTTTTACAACTCTATTATAATCCAATATGTTTACTTGGTTATCTGGAAAAGCAATTATCATAGGAGCAATTTTTTTTTTACTTTTTAACATTGCTTGAATTCGATGATGTCCATCACATATATAAATCTTCTTTATATTTTTTAGATAATTTTTAAGTAATCTTACTTTATTTAAATTATTAACAACCCAAAGTTCATGTCTGCATTTATCTTTGGATTTAAAATTATAATCTGATTTAAATCTAAAAATATTCTTTAATTTTTTTAACGAACTTGGAGTACTATTGTATGTAGTATAAATAGGGCTTATTTGACTATTGAATTTTAATAATTGCTCTTTTCTTTTTTTAATTCTTTCAACAAAAGTTTCTTCATGACCTAATATTTTTTTGTCATCATAATTATCTAAATTTATTTTTCCAACTATCCCAAGTAACTTCTTATTATTGTATGTAATTCTATATAAATAGAAATGATTTGATGTATCTTGCTGAATAATGCCTTTATCTTTAAGACTTTTAAGAATTTTTTTTGATTTATTGATTTTCGAAGTATTTAATAAATTTAGAAAGTTTAATTTTTTATTTGGTTTATAATTATCAATATAACTAACGTTTGGAGAAGTAACTTCTTTTGCAAACCTTTTTTTAGGTCTTATTCCGCTAAATGGTTTTATGAGACTCAATTTTTTAAATTAAGCAATTTTTGGCAATTCTTCTAAAGCTTTATCAACACTTGCTTGGTCAAATTTATCTTCAGCTAAGTTTCCTTCGAAGAAATCACCGTAAGCCTTCATATCAAAGTGACCATGCCCACAAAGATTAAATAGTATTGATTTAGACTCACCATTCTTTTTGCACTCTAATGCTGCATCAATTGCACCTTTGACTGCATGAGTAGCTTCAGGAGCAGGAACAATTCCTTCTGTTCTTGCAAAGTTAACGCCTGCTTCAAAACATTCTTTTTGACCATATGCTTTTGCTTCTATTGCATTAAGCTCTTTAAGATGGCTAACCATTGGTGCCATAGCGTGGTATCTTAATCCTCCAGAGTGTGTTGCTGGTGGAATAAACTGTGATCCTAAAGTATGTGTTTTCATTAGTGGTGTTAATCTTCCTGTATCACCAAAGTCATAAACAAATTTACCTTTTGTAAGTGAAGGACATGATTTTGGTTCACATGCAATTACTCTTGTTTTTGTTCCTTCTCTAAAATTTTTACCTAAAAATGGAAAAACTAATCCTGCAAAGTTGCTACCACCACCTGTACATCCAACTAAAATATCAGGATAGTCATCAGCCATTTCCATTTGAAGTAATGTTTCATTTCCAACGATAGTTTGATGCATCAACACATGATTTAACACACTGCCAAGCGCATATTTTGTATCAGGATTTTTTGCTGCCATTTCAACAGCTTCTGAAATAGCTATTCCTAAACTACCAGAGCTATCTGGAAATTTCGCTAATATAGCTTTTCCACTATCAGTTTCTTCTGATGGACTTGCAACACATCTTGCTCCATATGTTTGCATTACTAATTTTCTATATGGTTTTTGTTCAAAACTTACTTTAACCATATAAACATCTAACTCTATTCCAAATAACTTACATGCAAAAGCAAGTGAGGTTCCCCATTGTCCTGCACCTGTTTCAGTAGTTATTTTTTTTGTACCTTCTTCTTTATTGTAAAAAGCTTGTGCAACCGCTGTATTTGGTTTGTGACTTCCTGACGGGCTTACCCCTTCATATTTGTAATAGATTCTTGCAGGAGTATCTAAATGTTTTTCTAATCTTCTTGCTCTGTAAAGTGGAGAAGGTCTCCATTGTTTATAAATATCTCTTACCGGCTCAGGAATTTCAATTTCTCTTTCTTGAGAAACTTCTTGCCCGATTAGAGCCATTGGAAATAACGGTGCTAAATCATCTGGTCCTATTGGTTTTAAAGTGCCAGGATGTAAAACTGGATCCAGGGGTTTTGGAAGATCTGCAGCTATATTATACCAAGTCTTTGGCATTCTACTTTCTTCAAGAAAATATTTAATTGTATCAGTCATTTTTTTCTTTATGTAGTCTGATCTTAAATTAAGTTAAAATCAAGTTTTTTTTAATGAAGAAAATTAAGGCTGAAATAATCAAATATTCCAAAATGCTTAACAGCAGAAAGCTATCTGCTCTTAGATCTGGCAATATATCAGTAAGATACAATGATGGTTTCTTAATCACTCCCTCTGGAAAAAAGTATTCATCATTAAAAGGTAGCGATATAGTTTTTGTTTCACTTAAAGGAAATTTTGACAAAAAAAAAGGAATTCCTTCTTCAGAATGGAAATTCCATCAAGATATTTATCTAAATAAAAAAGAGGCTAAAGCTGTAGTTCACGCTCATTCAACCAATGCAACGGCTATTGCTACTCATAAGAAAAGCATTCCTTCTTTTCATTACATGGTAGCTATGGCAGGAGGTCACGATATTAAATGTGCAAAATATGCAACTTATGGGACAAGAGAATTATCTAAAAATATTTTAAAAGCTTTAAAGGGCAGAAAAGCTTGCTTAATCAGCAATCACGGTCAGATTGCATTAGAAGAAAATTTACCGAAAGCTTTTGAGCTAGCTGAAGAGGTTGAAAATATATCACTTCAGTATATAACGAGCTTGAAATTGGGTAGGCCTAAAATCCTTTCGATAAAAGAAATGAAAAAAGTATTATCCAAAGCAAAAAACTACAAGAGAGGATAATTAATGACTAAAGTTGGAGAGCATATAACTCTAGACATTATTGGAACTACCAAAGAATACGATCCTTCTTTGTTTGAAAAAGTTATTAATGATATTGCAAAAGCAGCTGATGTTACAATTCTTAATATTTCTAAATATAAATTTGAGCCTCAAGGTTTTACAATTTTAGCATTATTAGCAGAAAGCCATATTAGTTTTCATACATTTCCTGAAAAAGGAATAATTAGTTTTGATTTTTTTACTTGTGGAAAAGTTAGCCCATCAGTTGCAATTGATATAATAAAAAAAGAATTTGTTCATAAAAGAATTGTTAAAAAAGAATTTAATAGAGATACAAAATCTCTTTATCATGACATTTATAGTTCACCGGGATTACAAAAGTCATATGTAGTTAATGATGTTCTTGAAGATTTTAAATCAAAAGTTGGTCAACATATTGAAATTTTAGAATTAGAACAATTTGGTAAGTCATTATTTATTGATGGAGAAATACAAGTCGCTGCAACTGATGAGCATTTATACAGCTCAACTTTTGTAGGTGCTGGTCTTCATTTAAATAAAAACAACGAAAGAGCCGCAATCATTGGAGGTGGTGATGGTGGTGTTGCAAGAGAGTGCATTTCTAAAAATTTTAATTTTATAGATTGGTTTGAGCTTGATCCAGAAGTTGTGGACGTTTGTAACAAACATCTTGGAGATATAGGTAAAAAAGCTACAGAAAAAAATTCAGTGAAATGTGTGTGGGGTGATGCATTTAAAAGTATAACATCAGTTGAGGATGATACCTACGATCATATTTTTGTTGATCTTAACGATGATCAATTTTGCATAGATCTTGCTGCTAAAAATATGGACTCAATGATCAGAATATTAAAACCAAAAGGTGTGATTACTGCTCAGGTGGGCAGTCAAGATAAAAAACCTAAACAAGTCGATAATTGGCTAAATGTATTTAACCATCATTTTGGAAATACTAAATTATCTAGAGTTTATATACCTAGTTTTGATTGTTCTTGGAATTTCTCTTCATCAATAAACCATTAATTTTTCTTTTTTAATTTTTAAAATTGTGAAATACTTCCTCAAAATTAAAGGAGAAAATAATGAATATATTCAAAAAAACTATTTTAACAGTTCTTGCTTCTTTATTGGTTATCGGAAATGTTTACGCTGACAAGATAAAAATTGGAACTGAAGGTGCTTACCCACCATGGAACTCTAAAGATGCATCAGGCAATCTTATTGGTTTTGAGGTTGAGTTAGCAAACGAACTTTGTGCAATCATGAAACATGAGTGTACTATCGTTGAACAAGACTGGGATGGAATGATACCAGCCTTATTGATGAGAAAGTTCGATGCAATTATGGCAGGTATGTCAATTACTGCTGAAAGACAAAAAACAATCACTTTTTCTCAAGGTTATGCTGATGAAGTAGCCTCGCTTGCAGTTATGAAAGGTTCTAGTCTAGAAGGTGTAGACACTCCTGAAGGTGTTAATTTAACTTTAGGTGGATCTGCTGTTAAAAAAGCCCTTAAAACTTTAACAGGTGCACTTGCTGGAAAAACTGTTTGCACTCAAACAGGAACTATTCACCAAAACTTTTTAGAGTCAGGTGACGTGGGAAGTGTTAATGTTAGAACTTACAAAACTCAAGATGAAGTTAACTTAGATTTAACATCTGGAAGATGTGATGTTGCATTAGCTGCAGCTGTTGCATTTACAGATTATGCTGACAAATCAGGAAAACCAGTTGTATTAGTTGGACCAACTTTTTCAGGTGGTGCATTTGGTAATGGTGTTGGTGTTGGTATTAGACAAGGTGGAGATGACGCGATTGGAAAAAGAGACGCTAAACTTCTAAAAGACTTCAACAAAGCAATTGATAAAGCTAGAAAACAAGGAATTATTAGCAGACTTGCTATTAAGCACTTTGGTTTCGATGCTTCTATGTAATTAATTTCAGATTTGGCGACTATAATATATAGTCGCCAATCTATATGGAACTTCTCGCATTTGGCAAAACTGGTTGGGGTGATGAATTATTTTACGCAACCTTAATGACTATAGCTGTCTCTGTTACAGCAATGTTAATTGGTTTTATTTTTGCGTTAATTTTTACTCCATTAAAGTTATCTAAATTTAAATCTTTAAATCTAATAGGAAATTTTTACACCACTGTTATCCGTGGTGTTCCAGAACTTCTAGTAATTTATCTATTCTTTTTTGGAGGCAGTGGAGCGATTATGTATGTGGCATCTATCTTTGGTTATTTTGAATACATAGAAATTAATGCATTTATTACAGGTTCGATGGCAATTGGTATAATTTCTGGTGCATACTCAACTGAAGTTTTTAGAGGTGCCATTCAATCAATAGACAAGGGTCAGTTTGAAGCTGCTAAAGTATTGGGTGTAGGTAAATTTGCGCAGTTCTATAAAATAATATTACCTCAAATGTTAAGATTAGCTATTCCCAACTTAAGTAATGTTTGGCAAATTACTTTAAAAGATACTTCTCTTATTTCAGTCACAGGACTAGTTGAAATTATGAGACAATCTTATATTGCAGCAGGATCTACTAGAGACCCATTATTTTTTTATTCTTTCGCTGCAGTTTTGTATTTATTATTAACTTATTTGAGCATGAAACTAATCAATAGATTAGAAGCAAAGTATAGCAGGGGGTATTAATGGATTTTGATTTAATGATCACCAGTCTACCTAAACTACTTAGTGCTACTTTAATTACACTGAAATTATTATCTGTATCTTTGATAGTTGGAATGTTTCTAGGTTTATTTTTTGCAATCTTGAGAATGAGTAAGAATATTTTTATCAATCAATTTGCATATGCGTATTCTTATGTATTTAGAGGAACTCCTTTACTGGTTCAAATTTTTATTATCTATTTTGGCTTGGGTCAAATTGAGTATTTAAGATCAACATTTTTATGGGTTATTTTGAAAGAACCATATTGGTGTGCAATTATTGCTTTTGCATTAAATACAGGTGCTTATACATCTGAAATTTTAAGATCAGCATTTCAAACTATTAAACCAGGTATTATTGAGGCTGGAAAAAGTTTAGGTATATCAAGTAAAATCATCTTTTATAAAATTCAAATTCCAATTGCTATCAGACAATCATTGCCTGCTTATGGGAATGAGATAATTTTAATGATGAAAGGGACATCGTTAGCAAGCACTGTAACCTTGATGGATTTAACAGGAGTTGCAAAATATATAATTTCAACAACTTTTAAACCTATAGAAGTATTTATTGTAGCAGGTGGAATTTATTTATTTATGACTTTTTTGATTCATAATTTAATAAAGTATTTAGAAAAAAAATATAGTTTCCAGTAAAATTTTAAATGCATCTTTCAAATAAACAGATTGAAGATTACCAAAATCTTGGAGTTATAATTGTAAAAGATATTTTTAAAGATTGGATAGAGCCATTAAGAAAAGGATTTCAAAAAGTTTTAGATAACCCAAGCAAACATGGACGAGAGAATGTAAATGATAAAAATGGTAGATTTTTTGAAGATTATTGTAATTGGGAAAGAATAGAAGAGTTTAAAGATTGTATTTTTAATTCACTTGGAGCTCAGATTGTTACTGAAGCAACAAATTCTAAATCATCTCAAATTTTTCATGAACATATTTTTATTAAAGACCCTGGCACACATAAAGAAACACCTTGGCATCAAGATATGCCTTATTATTGTGTTGATGGAAGTGATACAGGAAGTTTCTGGATACCCTTAGATGAAGTTGATAAAGACAATAACCTTAAATTGATTTTAGGTTCTCATAAATGGCAAAAGTTAATTAGACCTACAAAATGGTCTAATAATAGATCTTGGTATCAAGACGACAGCTCTTTTATGGATTTACCTCCATTAGAAAAATTTGAAAAAAATATTTTAATCCCAGAACTTAATTTAGGTGATGCAGTGTTATTTAATTTTAAGACCGTACATGGCTCAACTGGAAATAATAGTTCTAAATCTCGAAGAGCATTTTCAATGAGATTTATTGCTGATGATGTTAGGTATATTGATAGAGGAGGACCCACGTCCCCACCATTTGATGAAATTAATTTAAAAACTGGTGATTTAATGCGTGAAGATTGGTTTCCTAAAATTTTTAGTAACTAGTATATTCTTTAATCTCTTTAATAATTGATCCAGTATGATTATTGATCTCAAGTTTAATTTTTGCTCGATCATCATTTAAAAAATGAACATCTCTAGATAATCTTATAAATTTATCACCAAAGTCTTTATTTTTTTCACAATCTCTTTTATCGTCTTCTATAACCCATAACCTTGCATTTATTTCTTTTAAATCATGGAATAGTTTTTCTAATTTTTCATCTGTTTTAACATTTTTTTCTAGCTGATCTTTTAGAATTGAATGTTCATTAGATATAAATTTAAGTTTTTCAGGATCTTTAATTTTTTCTTTTTTAATTTCTAGGATGGAAATTTTGTCTAATAATTCACCAACTGATACTTCAACTAGAATTTTATTCATAAAAAAATATACTATGTTAAGTTGTTATTAATATGTCTAATATTTTAATCATTAAACATGGCTCATTGGGTGATATAGCTCAAGCTTGTGGGGCAATTCAAGATATTTCTGAAAATCATAAAGATGATGAAGTTTATTTATTAACAACAAAGGCATATTTTGATTTATTTAAAAAAAATCCACATATTTCAAACGTTATATTGGATAAGAGATTACCAAAATATAATCTCATTTATTTATATTCTTTGATGAGAAATATTAAGAAATATAAATTCACCAAAGTTTATGATCTACAAAACTCTAGCAGAACAGCTTTTTATAAAAGAATATTATTTCCTAATGCTACAAAAGATACATGGTCATCTACCGAAACCACATTACCTGAAGGAACTACAAAAAAAGATTTCGATAAAGACTCAGTTTTATCTAGATTTGATCATCAATTAAAAAGTTCTGAAATTAATACCAGTCACACTTTAACCCCTGACTTTTCATGGAGTCCATCAGATATATCTCAAATAAAAAATTACCATCAATTGGAAAAATATATTGTGCTTTTTCCTTTTTGCTCCCCTCATTTAACCTCTAAAAAATGGCCTTACTATAATGATTTAATTTCTATAATTAATGAAAAATTTGAAAATAAATTTAAAGTAGTTATTGCCCCTGGACCTGATGAAATTGAAGATGCATCAAGTATTAATGCAGTTTGTGTTTTAGATAATGGTAAAGCTCTAGATATTTCTCAATTAGCAGCATTGATTAAAGATAGTTCTTTTGTTGTGGCTAATGATACTGGACCTGCTCATATGACAGCCCATTTAGGATCAAAAGGAATTGCATTGTTTGGATCTCATACAACTCCTTTTAAAGTAAGTATTGAAAGAGAAAATTTTAAAGCAATACAAGCACCAGAGTTATCTAAGTTATCACCAGAAAAAGTTTTTGAAAGATTGTCTGAAATTATTTCTTAATTTTTTCTAATACTCTTAAAAATATGGGAATAGTGAAAAGTATAAAAAGTAATCTTATTATATGATGAAAAGCTACAAAGTCTGGATCTAGATCAAAAGCAATTGCTATCACTGCTACCTCATAAATTCCACCAGGACTAAAAGATAATATTAAAGTTAAAATATTTGTATCAACAAAAAAAGTTGCAACATAAGCTGCGAATAATCCCAAAGCGACCAATATAGTTGTTGCAACAATACTATGAAGTGAATTGTTAGCTATCTCTTTAACAGTTTTTTCTGCAAATCTACATCCAACCGAAGAACCAAGGATTAGTAGACAAAAATTTATAGTTTCATCTGGTAATTTATATGATGCTGTATCTGTAATTTGTAACAAACCACTAGCAAATAATGTACCTGAGAGCAAAGCTGCTGGAACTCTAATTTTATCAAAAACAAAAATAAAAAATATCGATGCAAAAATAAGTAAAATTAAATTTAAGTAATTTTGATCTAAATAATTGAAGTCGTCATTTAATAAAACATCGTTGCCAGTGTTATTTACTATAATAAATGGAATTACAGTTATTATGATTATCAATCTTATTAAGTGTGAAGTTGCAACTTGAGATAAATCTGTTTTTTCATTTTCAGCTAAAATCATTAGAGGACCTAATGCACCGGGAGCTGCTGAAAATATTGAAGCTTTTTCACCATAATTTGCAAATTTTTGAAGGTATTTAGCAACAATTAAAATACTAATTATTATATAGATTAGCATAATTAGTGAGGTCCAAATCCAATTACTTATTTGATTAAATAAATTTTGATCAATGTAATTTCCAATATGCAAACCTAAGATTATCAAGATAAAGCTTAATACAATTTTAGGCATGATAATTTTTAAACCTGATAATGCAGCAATTGATGTGATAATCATTGGGCCCAAAAACCAAGCTAGAGGAATATTAAAATAATCAGCAATAATTGCACTAGGAAAAGAAATAATTAAAACAGAAATAAATTTTATTGTGAAAATTTGATTGATTTGTTTTAACATTATTGAGTTTGAATTAAATTCTTTTCAATTTTAACTTTAGAGGATCTAAGAACATTTAGAAAGCTAATACAGTTTTTTTTATTAAAATTAGAAATATGACCTGCAACAGTTAATGCACCAAGAATTTGATTTTTTTTTCTAAATATTGGAACTGAGATAGATGCCATTTCTAAATCTCTTTCTCCAAAAGTCATAGCATATCCATTTTTTAAAACATCATCCTTATCTTTGATTTCTAAATTATTATAAGCTGACAAGACATGACCACTTGAACCTTTGTTTACAGGTTTTTTACCTCCAATAACCTCTTGGTGTCTTATTGATTTATTGGGTGAACTTGATTGGATACATACTCTTACATCATTTTGTCTAACAAAAAAACTTGCCGTCTCTTTTGTCTTGGATGATATGAAATCTAATTCAGCTTTTATAGAATTTTTTAAATTAAAACTACTCTCATAAATTTCAAATAATCTTGGGATTGTATGACCAATTTTAAATTCACCACTTTTTATTTTTCTAATGTATCCAAAATTTTCAAGTGATTTAGATATTCTTGAAATTCTACTTTTATGGTCTCCAGTAATATTAGCTATTTTGGTTATAGTTAAAGCTTCATTTTTTTCGGTGAAGCAATTTAGAATTTCTAAAGCTTTGTTTACTGCATCAACACCAATAACATTTTTGTTAGATTTCATAACAATTCTACTAAATAGAATAACATGTTCTACTCAATAGAACAATAGTATTATTATTATTAGACATTTCTTTAAAATATTAATTTAGTAATAAAAAAACTAATAGAGGGAAAAATAATGAAAAACTTAAAAAAAATATTTTCAGTATTATTTTCAGTAATCCTATTATTCTCAGCAACTGCAACTAGTTCAATTGCGATTGATAAAATTCATTTCGTAATCGGTGGTGGTGCTGGAGGTGGTTGGGATGGAACTGCTAGAGGTACTGGAGAAGCTTTAACAAAAGCTGGTATGTTAAAAAGTGCATCATTTGAAAATATGTCAGGTGGTGGTGGTGGTAAAGCATTAGCTTTCATGATTAATACTAAACCTGCAAATACAGTTTTAGTTCAATCTACACCATTAGTTTTAAGATCAATCACTAGACACAAAGGTTACGTGAGTGGAAGTGGTACTTTATCTTATAAAGATGTTGTGCCGATCGCTGGTGTAATAGGTGACTATGGCGCAATCGCTGTTGCAAAAAACTCACCTTACAAAAACTTTAAAGATGTAGTTGATGCATACAAAAAGAATCCAAGCTCTGTTAAAATGGCTGGTGGATCAGTAAGAGGAAGTATGGACCATTTAATTGGTGCTTTAGCTTTCCAAGCTGCTGGTGCTAATCCAAATGATGTAGCTTATATTCCTTATGATGCTGGTGGAAAAGCGTTAGCTGGACTTTTATCTGGAGAGACTCAAATTATTTCTACAGGTTTAGGTGAATTGATGGGTGCAAGAGACCAAGTAAGAATTATTGGTATTACTGCTCCTTCAAGAGTTTCTGATGCTCCAGATGCGCCAACTCTTAAAGAACAAGGTTATGACGTACAATTCGTTAACTGGAGAGGATTTTTTGGTCCTCCAGGTATGAGCAGTGCAGATAAAAATGCAATTGCTAAAATGCTAGGCGATGTACAAAAAACCTCTGAATGGGAAACTGTTAGAGCAAGAAATGCTTGGGTTAATATTTATAATCCAGGTGACAAGTTTGTTTCTTTCTTAGAAAAACAAACAGAAGAAATGACAGCTCTTATGAAGAAATTAGGAGTTATATAATCCTTAGGATTATTTAAAATTAGAGCAGTGAATATAAATACTACAAAAATTATATCACTGCTCTTTTTTATTTTTTCTGCATTTTATTTATATACAGCTTACCAAATTCAAGTTTTTGCATTTGATGAAAATGCACCGTTTAATGCCAGAACATTTCCAATTTATTTAGGTTATGCTGGATTATTTTTTTCAGGCCTTAAAGTAATTTTACCTGATCCAAACACAATTAAAGTTGAGCATAGAACTTTAGAGTACAAAAAAACTGCTATCTTAGTATTAATTGCAATAATTTATGGGGCTTTAATTCTAAAAGTTGGGTATTTTTTAACTACCTCTTTATTTCTAATGGCATCTTATTATTTTTTAGGTGAGAGAAGATGGGTGTTAATGTTTATGCTTTCTTTTCCATTTGTTGCAGCATTTATGTATCTTTTACACGGTGTGCTTGACATTTACTTAAGAGATCCATTTCTCCAAATGTTAGGAGTGATGGGATGATAGAAGGAATTTTAATTGGATTAAAAACAGCTCTTACATTTCAAAATATATTCATGGTAATGATTGGTTGCTTCTTTGGAACAATCATTGGAATGCTTCCTGGTCTTGGACCAATGACTGCGATAGCTTTAATGATACCTATTACTTACGGTTTTGATCCAGCAACTGGCTTAATTTTAATGGCTGGTGTTTATTATGGAGCTGTATTTGGAGGATCTACTTCTTCAATATTATTAAATGCTCCAGGAGTTCCTGGAACGGTAGCAACTTCGTTTGATGGTTATCCAATGGCACAACAAGGTAAAGCTGGAAAAGCTTTAGCAATTGCTGCCTGGAGTTCTTTTGCAGGCGGAACACTTGCTGCAATTTACCTATTATTTATGGCACCTAGTTTATCAAAAGTAAGTTTATCTTTTAGATCGCCTGATTACTTTGCTTTAATGATTTTAGGCTTAACCGCTATTGCTGCATTTTCATCCAAAGGACAATTTATTAAAGCAATGATGATGGTAGTGCTTGGTTTAATGTTAGCATCTGTTGGTCAAGATAGTTTATCTGACATTACAAGATTTACTTTTAATAATATGAACTTAACAGATGGAATAAGTTTTGTTCTTGTTGTTATGGCAACTTTTGCAATGAGTGAAGCACTCACTATTATTTTAAAACGTAACGATCCAACCGCAGCTGCAAAACAAGTATCTTTAACAGAACTTGGTTCAATTAAGATTAATAAAGAAGAAAGAACTAAAATGTTAAAAACCATTCCTCGAAATTCAATTATTGGCTTTTTAATTGGAGTATTACCTGGGGCGGGAGCAACTATTGCATCTTTCTTAGCATATGGAATGGAAAGAAATTTAGTAAGTGATGAAGAGAAAGAAAAATTTGGTAAAGGAAGTGTTCATGGATTAGCTGCACCTGAAACAGCAAATAATGCAGCATGTTCAGGAGCTTTTGTTCCATTACTAACCTTAGGAATACCAGGGAGTGGTACTACTGCTGTAATGTTAGGAGCTTTATTAGGATTTGGTATTCAACCTGGTCCAAGACTTTATGTAACTAATCCAGAAATTTTTTGGTCTGTTATAATGTCGATGTATATTGGAATGGTAATATTACTTATTTTGAATTTACCTTTAATTCCTTACATCGCTAGAATTTTAGCAATACCTAAAAATTATTTAATTCCACTTATTTTATTTTTTTCAATTACTGGAATTTACGTAATGTCATTTAATAATTTTGATATTTATTTAATGATTGGAATTGCTGTTGTTGCAACCTTTATGCGCTTATATGATTTTCCAATGCCTCCACTTATTCTAGCTTTTGTACTAGGAGGATTGATGGAGGAAAATTTAAGAAGATCTTTATTATTAAGTGATGGTTCTTGGACTTTTTTATGGGACAGAACTCTTACAGCCTGTATATTAGCTACAACAATATTGATAGTGCTGTGGCACATTTATAAAACAATTACAAAAAAAAATTAAGATTTAATATCAACTCTTTTTCTTATTATATTTTTATCTAGTTTCATTTCTCTGTAAGAAATTATAAGGACACCGGTAAATATTATAAGAGCACCAATCCAAGTATAAAGATCTGGCATTTCATCAAATATAAAATAACCAATAATAGACGCAAAAACTAAATTTAAAAAAGAGTAGGGTTGTGTCATGCTCACATCAACCAATTTAAATGCATGGTTAAGCGTTAAATGTAAAACTGTCCCACACATAGCCGCCAAGATTAAGTAGATAAATGTTTTTAAGCTGGGCATTTCCCAAAAAAATAAAACAATTAAGAAGCTAAGTAGGCTCATAAAAATAGATTGATAAGCTAGAATAGTAATTGCACTATCATCTTTGGAAATTTTTTTAGTTATAATTATATTAATTGACCAAAGTAATGCAGAAAATAAAACCATATAAACTCCAATAGATATATCTACAAAACCAGGTCGAATAATTACCAACATTCCACTAAAACCAAGTATTAGAGCTAAAGTTCGATATATATAAATCTTCTCTCCTAAAAAAAATACTGCAAGTATTGTTACCATTAAAGGAACTACAAAAGATATCGCGGTAAGTTTTTCAATAGGAAGCAGTACTAAAGCTGAAAAATATACAAGCATTGCAGGTAAGCCAAGTATTGCTCTTAAGAAATGTTGTTTAAGGTGAGTTGTTTTAAGTACAACATCTTTATTTTTAATTACGTATGGTAAAATTATTACTAACCCTAAAAAAAATCTAAAAAAACCAGCCACATAAACATTAACATCTTCTTGAGCTATCTTTAAAAAAGAAAGCATTACAGTTCCAAAAAAAACAGAAGTGATTATTAAAAAAATAGCTAATTTGTTATTGGACATTAATTAATTACTATAAGTATAACTGAAGTATAAACAATCTTAGTTTAAAACATCTTTAATCAATTTTTTGATGATTGATTTAAAACAAAAATACCCGAACAAGTAATAATTATTGCTCCAAAAATAGTAAACATATCGGGCACATCATTATAAAATATATATCCAAAAATTATTGCCCAAAAAATCAAAGTATAATGAAATGGCTGAATAATACTTGCTCTTGCTTTACTTAAAGCAATTATTTGAAGATAAAGCCCTAATGAAAAAAATATCCCTATACCTAAAAACATTGCATACGAGGATACATCTACTGGAGTCCAAAACTTAGAAGCCAACAATGACATAATTATTAATCCAATGATTGATGTATAAAATAAAGAAGTCTCATTTTTATCATGTTTAGAAACTTTTTTAGTAACGATTTGATAAAGTCCCAATATAAAAGCAGCAATCAATGGCAATAATGCTTTTGGATCAAAGATTGATGAAGTTGGTCTTAGAATAATCAAAACTCCAACAAAACCGATAAAAATTGCTACCCAAGTTTTAGGAGACACTTTTTCTTTTAAGATTATTGCTGATAGTGCCACCACTATTACTGGTGCCAGTGATCCAATACTATGAGCATTAGCTAATGATAAATATTTAAAAGATAATACAAAACATCCAGACTCTATTAATGATAATAAGCTTCTAAAGATCTGTAATTTAATATTTTTAGATTTATAAAATAAATAATTATTTTTTCTTTTAGACTCAATTAAACTCAAACATAAGACAAAAAAATATTTAACCAAAAGTAGCTGAAAAATAGAATGATGAAAAACCAAGGTTTTTTGAATAACATCTAAAATAGAAAAAGATAAATAAGCAAAGATTCCAAAAAGTATTCCAATAGACTTTTTGGATTTAAAAAGATGCATAGATTAATTTAGAATTTTTTTATATTCTTCAACAATATTTGGCCAATAGAACTTAGTGACAAAGTTTTTTGCATTTTTTCCGTACTCTAAATATTTTTTGTTTTCCAGCATGGAATTGATTGATGAATAAATTTCATCCAAATTATTACCATCACAAATTAAACCTGTTTTTTCATGATCAATTGCATCTGATGCTCCACCATCTCTACCACCAATTGAAGGGATATTGTATTGAGCAGCTTCAGTATAAGCTATCCCAAAACCTTCTACTGAAGATTTGTGAACAACAGATGGCATCACAAAAATATTTGATTTAGCAATTAAAGCATTTTTTAAATCATCACTTATATCTTTAAAAAAAATTACCTGAGCCTCTAAATCTAATTCTTTAACTAATTTTTTAACATTTTCCTCTTCATCACCATAACCAATACAAATATAAATAATATCTGGATAGATCTGTTTTAGATTTCTTAAGGCCATAACAACCTTTTCATGATTTTTTCGTTTATCAAATCTAGAAACGGTAATTAATCTTGGTGATTTTACTGCAAGTAAGCTTTCGACTTTATCTAATGATTTTTGGTCAAGTTCTTTTATAGGATCTATGCCTGGGTTGATAACAGTAATTTTTTCCTTTTTAACTCCAATATCAATAGCTAAATTTTTAGTATACTCTGAATTAGCAATTATTTTTTCAACATTATTTAAAACATTTAATAAACGTTTATTAATTCCTGATCCTTTAGCATGGTTAATTTCTTTACCGTGAATTAAGCAATATTTCTTTTTATTAGTTTTTAAATGCTCTAAGCTTTTCCAATGATCTGCAATAATTCCATTTACTTTGCTATCTTTTACAAATTCATCAATTAGATAAGCTTTTCTATATTTTCTAAGCAATTTAGGTCCACCAACTCTTTCAATAGAAAACGATGCTTGCTCATCAAAGATTTTATGGCTTTCAATGTAATCAGCAAAAACTTTAATCATAAAGCTTTTTGAAAGTTCTCTTGCAAGTCCCCACATCAAACTTTGCATCCCACCAACTTCTGGTGGAAAAGATCTAGTTACAATTAAATACATCAATCATACTTCCATTTGATACCACATCCAGCACTTGGAATTTGATCTTGTGGTCCGTTACCAGTTTCAGCAATTTGTTTCATAGACTTTAATAAATCACTTTCAGCATTTTTTACTGGTATAAAATTTTTAAGTTCTCTTAATCTACCTCTATATTGAAGTTCTAAATTTTTATTATAGCCAAAAAAATCTGGAGTACATACTGCATCATATGCTTTAGCAATTTCCTGTGTATCATCTTGAAGATATGGAAAACTAAACTGATTATTATTTGAAAATTTAATCATATTCTCAAATGAGTCTTCCGGATAATTAACAGCATCATTAGAACATATGGCAACTGAATTAATTCCAATTTTCTTTAATTCATTACAGTCTTCAACTAATTCTTTTGTAATAGCTTTTACATATGGACAATGGTTACAGATAAACATTATCAAGGTTCCGTTTTCACCCTTAATATCATCTAAAGTAATAATTTTATTTTCAGTAGATTTTAATTCAAAGGGTAAAGCTTTTTTACCAAAATCACATATTGGAGTTTGAACTGGCATACTATAAGAATATATAAATTATGTTTTATGATTTAAAAGATAAAAAACCACAAAACTCTGGCGAAAATTGGGTAGCACCTAACGCAACCATTATAGGAGATGTTACTTTAGAAAAGAACTCTAGTATTTGGTTTAATGCAGTTTTGCGTGGAGATATTGAAAATATTCATATAGGCGAGGGATCAAATATACAAGACGGCAGTGTTTTGCATACTGATCCAGGTTGTCCTTTAAAAGTTGGAAAAGATGTTACGGTTGGTCATCTTGTTATGCTTCATGGATGCACAATTGGGGACAATAGTTTAATTGGAATTGGTGCTGTTATACTTAATAATGCTAAAATTGGTAAAAATTGTATTATTGGTGCTAAAGCTCTAATTACTGAAAACAAAGAAATACCAGATAACTCGTTGGTGGTTGGTTCACCAGGTAAAGTTATAAGAGAAGTAACAGAAGAAGAGAAAAAATCAGTTCTAGAAAATACCAAACACTATCAAGATAATTGGAAGAAATACTCTAAATCAGTATTTTAATTAATGAGTAGGAAATTTAAAATTGGTATTGATTATGGAGGTACCAAAATTGAAGGAATTCTTTTAGATGAAAAGGGACTTCAAATAGAGAGAAAAAGATACTCATATGAAAAAAATTATTTGTCAGGAATTGAAACAGTAAAAAAACTTGTAGATGAATTTGATAAACTAAGTAATCAAATTTGCACAGTTGGTGTGGGAATACCAGGTTTTTCATCTAAGGAAACAGGATTGGTTACAAACGCTAACTCTATGTGGTTAAATGACAAACCATTTAAAAAAGATTTAGAAATTACACTTAATAGAAAAGTAAAGTTAATGAATGATGCTAATTGCTTTACTTTATCAGAAGCTGTTGATGGAGCTGGAAAAGATTATCAATCTATTTTTGGAATAATAATTGGTACAGGTTTTGGTGGAGCGCTCTCATTTAATAAAGAAATTATTGAAGGAGCTAATCAAATTGCAGGTGACTGGGGTCACCAACCTCTTCCTTACCCAACAAAAGAGGAAATTGAAACAAAGATAAATTGTCCATCAATGAATTGCGGAAGACCTCTATGTGCAGAACAATTTATGTCAGGTATCGGTTTTAAAGATGTATTTAATCAAAAACATAATACAAATTTTTCCTCAGAAGAAATTGTACAACTTGATTTAGATGGAGATCCTAGGGCTAATTTGGAATTAGATTTATATGAAGACAGGATGGCAAGATTAATGGCAGTGATGATAGGTATTTTTGATCCAGATGCCATTATACTTGGAGGAGGGATGTCAAACATAGATAGACTTTATAAAAATATTCCATCTCTAATACCCAAATATACTTTTTCAAATAAAGTAATAACAAAAGTGTCAAAAAATTTTCATGGAGACTTAAGTGGAGTTAGAGGTGCCGCTTGGCTTTGGAATAATGTATAATATTTTTACAAAAAGGAGAGAACAATGTCAGCAGGTTATGTAATAGCACAATTAAAAGTAACAAATCCTGAAAATTATAAAGAGTATGTGGCTAAAGTCTCAGAGGTTGTTAAAAAATATGACGGTGAATACCTTGTTAGAAATGGTGAATATCAAGTTGTTGAGGGAGAAGATAATTTTCCAAGATTGGTAATCATTAAATTTCCATCTTATGAAAGAGCTTTAGAATGGTATCATTCAGATGAATATAAACCTGTTAAAGATATACGATTACAAAATTCTGAGGGGAGTAATATAATAGTAAAAGGCGTATAAATTTAATAATGAGGTGGTTTTTTATCTTCTTTAAAAATATCTGAAGTTATCTCACCATTCAGTTCTTCAATTTTTTTATTTAAATTTGTAATTTCTCCCTTTAAATTTTTAATTTCTTTTTGTTGAGAATATAGCTCACTGCTTATTTGAGATATTTCTTGTTGAAGAAATGTAATCTGTTCTTCTAATTTTTTAACTAAATTTTCCATAAAAAAAACTAAGGAACCAACCAATAATCCCTGCTAACAGTATTTTCAGAACCAAGATTATCAGCAAATTCAAATCGTGCTCTTCGATGACCTTTAGCTGCTAGATAAAGCCACTCAATAGATTTAATTTTACACTGAATGACAGTAAAGTTTTTATAACCTTCTTCACTTTGTTCTTTTGTGTAGTCAAAATTATCACGCTCCGGTTTTAATCCAGAAGTTGGAATATCACTTTCTGTTCCAGGCCCATTATCAACTAAATAACATTTTCTAGATATATGTTGTGTTTTAGACCAAGACTCTTTTGTTATTTCGTTGTCATGATTAACAGTACATTCTACTTTAAGTCTTACCTGAATTTTTTCCTCTTTATCATAGAATAAAATTGCAGCATTTTTATTAGCTTTTAATTTTCTAATTTTATCTGATCTAATATCACTATGGTATTGAATAAGATTGTTAGCTTCATCAGCCTTTCTTAGAACAACTATTCGTCCATCAAAATCAGATTGATCTCCACAAATAAATACAGGTATTCTAAAAGGTGAGCTTCTATCTTTAACTGCATTTGTTAACATTGACCAAATTTTCTTTTTGATCTCAGCAAAATCCTCGTAGTAAGGAACTGTGTCAGTCACAGATATTATTTCTTCTTCTTTAGTAAGGCAATTAGACTTGAACTATCCCAACGATTACCACCCATTTCTTGAACTTTTGCATAGTAGCCATCAATAAGTTCTGTAATTGGAACTGGGGAACCATTTTTTTTTGCTTCCTCAATGACAATTGCCAAATCTTTTCTCATCCAGTCTACAGCAAAACCATAATCAAACTTATCATCAGTCATAGTTCTATATCTATTTTCCATTTGCCAAGATTGGGCGGCACCTTTGGATATAGTTTCCATAACGATATCCATATCTAAGCCAGCATTAATTCCAAAATTAATAGCTTCTGATAAACCTTGTACCGCTCCTGCAATACACATTTGGTTCATCATTTTAGTTAATTGACCACTTCCTGATTTACCAATTAATTTTACTTTTCTACTGTAGCAATCAATTACTGCTTCAGCTTTTTTAAATACAGCTTCATCACCACCAACCATAACAGTTAGTATTCCACCTTCAGCACCAGCTTGACCACCTGATATAGGAGCATCTAAAAAATCAAATCCTTTATCTTTAGCGGCTTTATACAGTTCTCTTGATATCTCTGCGGATACAGTGGAATTATCAACATAAACTGAACCTTCTTTAGCAGTATTGAATAATCCATTTTCACCAAGTGATACTTCCCTTAAATCATTATCATTTCCAACACAGGTAAAAATAAAATCAGCACCTTCAGCTGCTTTTGCAGGTGTATCTGCTTTTGAACCTTTATATTCTGCAATCCATTTGTCAGCTTTAGCAGCTGTTCTATTATAAACAGTTACATTGTGACCAGCTTTTGATATATAACCTGCCATTGGATAACCCATGACACCAAGACCTATGAAAGCAACATTACAAGACATAATTTTTATTTCCTATGTTTAATAGTTTGAAGTTTAAAGTAATTCTATTTGGATTTATTTTTACATTTTTTTCTAGCTTTGGACAGAGTTATTTTCTAGGCCTATTTAATTCCAGTATTAGAGAAGCACTATCTATTACCCACGGACAATTTGGCTCAATTTTTGCATCAGCAACCTTATGCAGTAGTCTTCTATTAATTTGGGTTGGGAAAAAGATAGATGATGTAAATATTTTTAAATTTGCTTTTTTTGTAACTATTCTTTTATCATTTGCTTGTTTCTTCTTTTCAAGAATAACATCAGTTTTTTTATTATTTATTGGAATTTTTTTAATGAGATTTTCAGGACAAGGAATGATGTCTCATACAGCTTCAACAACTATTTCAAGATACTTTACCAGAACCAGAGGTAGAGCTTTAAGTATAAGCTGGTTTGGTCTTTCATCTGCAGAATTTGTAATGCCCGTTCTAATGGTATATTTATTAACAATCATAGATTGGCAGAGTTTTTGGATTATTTTTTCCATTACAGTTTTAATAATTTTACCAATTGTATCTTTTTTATTAATTAAAAATTTAAATTTAGACTCAAGAGAGGCTAATGATGAAAATAAAAAAGAAGTTGAAATTAAACAATGGAAGAGAAGGGAAGTAATAAAGGATTATAGATTTTATATCATAAGCTCGAACATGTTAGCAATGCCGTGGATATTTACTGGTTTTGCTGTTTTTCAATCTTTTGTTCAAACTTCAAAAGGATGGGGTCCATATGTAATTGCTCAATCATTTATGTCTTATTCAATTTTTTCAGTACTTACTTTATTTTTATCAGGTTTTTTAATTGATAAATATTCAAGTAGAAAATTATTAATTTATATGAATATTCCACTTTTATTATCTGTAATTGTTTTATTCTCTTTCGATACACCTGTTACAGCTTTTGTATTTTTAGGTTTAGTAGGGATATCTAATGGATTCGCAAATATATTAGGATCTTCTACTTGGGCTGAGTTATATGGAGTTAAGTATTTAGGATCTATTAAAGCTTTAACTACTGCATTGATGGTGTTTGCCACAGCTTTTGGAACTGCTTTATTTGGGTATTTGATAGATACAGGTTTTACAGTGAGTGATATAGCTGTTGTATCAGGCGCTTATATATTCATTTCTTTAATCCTACTTTTCTTTGTAAGAAAAAAACTAAATCCGGTAATAATTTAGAAAATCCTTGCATTTTTAAGATCTCGGGTATAAATAATCGCCCATGGCAAGAGTAACTGTAGAAGATTGTATAGATAAAGTAGATAGCCCATACGAATTAGTGCTTGTTGCTAAAGAAAGAGCTACTCAATTAAATTCTGGTATCGAACCAACTTTGGATAGAGATAACGACAAAAATACAGTTATTTCTTTAAGAGAAATTGCAGAAGAAAAAATTCAAGTATCAGATTTAACTGACAGTGCAGTTTACAAACTTAGAAAACATGTTGAGCAAGTTGACGATGGTTCTGAGGATGATGAAGAAGTGGGTGATGATTTTGAAAACATGTACAAAGGTGAAATTTCAAAAAGTGGAACACCTATTTTACCATCTAAAAGAGCAAGAAAAACTCCAGAAAAAATTCAAGTTTCCCAAGATGATTTAGCTGAATTATCAGAGACAGCTAAACCAGACATAGATGTATCAGCTGAAGAAGAAACAATGAATGACCAAGGTGAGGTATCACTTGATGAAGTTTCAGAACAAGAAAATCAAGAGGCAGAAGTAATTACAGAAGATTCAGACGCTTCAAACTCATAATAAAATCATATAAAGTTAAACCATGAATAGGAAAGTATCAGTAGCTCCTATGATGGATTGTACAGATCGTCATGAGCGTTACTTTTTAAGATTGATTTCAAAAAACACACTTCTTTATACAGAGATGGTTGTTGATGAAGCAATTAATAGAGGTGATAAAAAACGATTACTTCAATTTAACATTAATGAAAAACCAGTTGCTCTTCAATTGGGAGGATCTTCTCCAAAACTTTTAGCCGAAGCTTCTAAAATTGGTGAAGATTTTGGTTATGATGAAATAAATTTAAATTTAGGGTGTCCAAGTAAAAAAGTTGAAAAAAGTAAATTCGGTGCATGTTTAATGAAAGAGCCAAATTTAGTTGCAGATTGCTTAAGCAAAATGCAGGCTTCAACCAATTTACCCGTAACTATCAAAACTAGAATTGGATATGATAATGTTGAAGATTATGAAAATCTTCATAATTTTATAACAACTCTTAAATCAACTGGTATTAAAACATTCATTATTCATGCTAGAAAAGCAATGTTAGGTAAGTTTACCCCTAAACAAAATTTAAACATTCCACCTTTAAAATATGAGTATGTTTACAAATTAAAAAAAGATTTCCCTAATGAAGAGATAATTATTAATGGTGGAATAACATCTGTAGATCAAATAAAGCCACTTCTTCAAAAAACAGATGGTGTGATGATTGGAAGGGCAGCTTACCATACACCTTATATGTTGGCAGATATTGAAAAAGAAATTTTTGGGACTGAAAACGTCTTAAGTAGACAAGATATCATTGAACAATTAATTCCTTATGTAAAAGATGAAATTAAGAAGGGCACAAGATTAAATCAAATAATGAGACATACTATTGGTTTATTTCATGGACAAACAGGAGCTAGTTATTGGAAAAGATATTTAAGCGAAAATATGTGCGTAAGAGATGCAGATGTTAAAAAAATTGATCACATTATGGATAAGATTAAGTACAATAATATTGTTACAAGTGTAGGGCAATCTGCTTAATTCAATTTTAGCAAACGAATATAGTTATTTTATCTTATTAATGGCATTAACAGCCATACCTGTTGGTTTTATAGCTGGTCTGTTTGGTATCGGTGGAGGATTGGTAATGGTTCCATTTTTATTTTATGTTTTTGAAAGCTTAAATATTGATACAAATTATATTATGCACCTGGCTGTTGGAACTTCTTTTGGTATTATTATTCCAACTTCTTTTGTTTCTGTAATGACTCATTATAAACTTGGAGCTGTTGATACAAATTTGGTTAAAACTTACGGTATATTTACAGTGATAGGTGTTTCATTGGGTACAATTTTTGCAGTTTATTTAAATACTAAAAATATGGTTTTATTTTTTTCTTTGGTACTTTTTTTGTTAAGTTTGTATTTATTATTTTTGAAAGAAAAAGAAACCATAATAGCAATTTCGATTAAGCAGAAATATAAAATTATTTTTGGCTTAATTTCTGGATTTATTTCTGCGCCCATGGGTATTGGAGGAGCAGTTATGAACGTACCAATATTTAAGTTTTTTGGCTATTCAATTAATAGAGCTATTGGGACAGCCGCAGCAATCGGTTTTTTTATTGCATTATTTGGTGCTATCGGTTTTGTCATAAGTGGCACCTATTTAAAGACCAATTTACCTCTTAGTGTTGGTTTTCTAAATATACCTACTTTTTTAATCTTCATTCCTATTACAACTTTTATGGCTAGAATCGGTGCTCGGACAGTTCATAAAATCGATAAACAAAAAATAAGTAAATATTTTGGACTTTTATTGTTTGTGGTGGCTTGTAAATTTTTATACGAATATTTAACGATTTAAACTTTAATTCTTCTATAGACTTTTTGATTAAAATTTAGTTAGAATTAAATTTTAACATTATGGAGTTTATAGGATATTTTTCTAACGTTTTCATATTTGAAAATTTATTAATTTTAGTTTTAGGAACTATTGGTGGACTTTTAATGGGAGCTGCTCCTGGATTGAGTCCTACAATGGCAGTTGCTTTATTAATTCCTTTCACTTTTAAAATGAGTCCTGACCAAGGTTTAATTATGCTTGGTGCGGTTTATACGGCTACTGTTGCTGGTGGAGCAATTAGTGCAATATTATTAAAAATACCTGGAGCTCCTGCAAACATTGCAACAGTTATGGATGGCTATCCAATGGCAAAAAGTGGTAAATCAAAAGAAGCTCTACATTATTGTTTTATCAGTTCATTCATTGGTGGCGTAATAGGAATTATTATTTTAATTTTTTTTACTCCTATATTAGCAAATTTTGCTCTTAAGTTTGGCCCATCACATATGTTTTGGATAGCAATATTTGGTGTTACTGTAATTGCAACATTAGATTCTAATTCAATAATTAAAGGACTTTTTTCTGGAGCCATCGGTTTATGGTTGGCAACTATAGGGTATGACTCTGTGTTAGGTGTTGAAAGATTTGTTTTTAATCCAATTTTTTCAGGAGGTATAAATATTATTGCTGCTTTGGTTGGTTTGTTTGCTATCCCTCAAGTCTTATCAATGATTGAAAAAAAACAATTAGATTCTGATCAATTTCAAATGGAAAAAAAAAGTATAGTTCAGTCTATTATTTACAATCTTTCAAGAATTAAAGCATTAGTAGTTGGAAGCGTATCTGGAGTTATAATTGGTTTAATCCCTGGTGCAGGAGGACAGATAGCAGGACTTGTATCTTACGATCAAATAAAAAAATTAAGTAAAAATAAAGAAAATTTTGGAAAAGGAGAACCTGATGGAATTATTGCCGCTGAGTCTGCAAACAATGCTATGGTTGGCCCATCTTTAGTTCCTTTACTTACACTCGGGGTTCCAGGAAGTCCAACAGCAGCTGTTTTGTTGGGAGGCTTATTAATACATGGAATGTTTCCAGGACCAAATCTTTTTACAATTTATGCTGAAACAACATGGACTTTTATTAATTCATTATTAGTTGCACAATTTATGATGTTGATTTTTGGATTATATATTAGCGGTTTAGCAAAATATGTAATTAAAACTCCAACAAATTATATGGCTGCAGCTATAACGATACTTGCTATCTTTGGAACCTATAGTGTCCAACATAACTTTGCGGATGTGATTGTTATGTTGTTTTTAGGTGTTTCAATGTTTTTTTTATCAAAATTTGGTTTTACAGCTGCACCGATAGTTTTAGGTTTAATATTAGGGCCAATTGCTGAAACTAATTTTAGTCAAGCAAAAATAATTGCAGATACACAAGAGGGTATTTTTAGATATTTAACATCAGGATATTTAAATTTAACAATAATAACATTATGTATAATTTCTATAGTTTATGGAATTGTTTCAGAAATGAAGAGAAAAAATGCTTAAGATAAATAATTTAATATCTTTGATTTGTATATTATTTATCTCAATTTTATTAGCATTTGCTTCGTTCACTGGTGGTTCAGAAAATACATCTGAAGCATATTTATTTCCAAAATTAATAACATCTGTAATGATAATCTTATCTTCTTTTTCATTAATCTTTTATTTTTTAAATAAAACTTTATCAGTTGCAGAGATTGATATTAAAAAACTATCAGTTTATTTAGTTTCTTTAATTATATTTATTTTTATCGGCGAAACTATTGGGTTTTATCTTTTAGCTATATTATTGTTTTTTATAAATAGTTACTACTATTCAGAAAATAAAAATATTAAAAAAATAATTCAAACCATAATTATAACAACTATATTCATGTTATTTATCTATTTCCTTTTTTCTATTATGCTTAAAGTTCAAGTGCCTAGATTTTTTCTTTTTTAGAAATATTTAATTAAGAATACAATCACAAGTAGTATTTTAAATAAGATACCTTTAAGACAAGTAATTTTACGTATCTTAAATATAATTAAAAAATATAACTAAAAAAAATAATGGTCAGACCAATTTTATTGTGATCTAATTTCTATTAACAGAGGAGGTAGATATGAATATAAAAAAATTTTTTTTATATATCACAATAATCTTATCGCTTCTTTCATTTGGATCAATTGCTAAAGCAGCTGATTATCCTGATAGACCGATAAGTGTAATGGTAGCTTATAACCCAGGTGGTGCTACTGATTTTCAAGCAAGACTAGTAACAATGATGGCGGCTCATCCTAAGAAAGATTATTTAGGACAGCCAATAGTTATTGTTAATAAACCTGGGGCTGGTGGAAAAGTAGGATGGAATTGGTTTGCATCTAAAGCTAGAAAAGATGGATATGATTTAGCTGCTTACAACATCCCACATTTTGTATCTCAATCAATAGTATTTGATGATACAAAATACAACATAGATAACTTGGAACCTATAGCGAACTGGGGAGCAGATCCAGCGGTTTTGATTGTCAGTAAAGACAGTCAATTCAATTCAGTTGGTGATATGGTTAAATTTGCAAAAGCGAATCCAGGTAAAGTTACTTTTTCAGGTGCTGGAAAATTTGTTGGTCATCATATAGCTTTTTTACAATTTCAAAAAGCTAGTGGAGCAAAGTTAACTTATGTTCCTCATACAGGAGGTGTTCCTGCATTAGCAGCTGTTAAAGGCGGTCAAGTAATGGCTGGTTTTAATAATCTTTCAGATGCTTTCAGAAGTCAGAATGATATTAAAATTTTAGCAATTGCTGATCTTCAAAGAGAAAAAACATTTTTACCAAATGTTCCAACATTAAAAGAAGAAGGTCTTGATGTTGATAATTCTAGTGTAAACTTTAGAGGCATCATGGCTCCAAAAGGAACTTCACCAGAAATTATTGAATATTTAGCAGCTAAAGTTCCTTTAATGTTTAATGATAAAAAAACTTTGAAACAAATGAAAAAAGGTGGTTCACCTGTTAGAATTATGAACAGAGCTGAAGTACAAGAAATGTGGAAAGCTAGAAAAGTAAGCTTAACAAAACTTCTTGCTGGACTAAAACCTTAATAGTAATTATTACTATATCAATAAAGTTTCGCCTTAATATTTTAAGGCGAAACTTCCGAAACTTAGTAAAAAATTATGAATAACAAGTCTTCTTCAGAAATAGTTCAATCATTAGTTCTTAAAGCAAAAAAAGCTCAATCTATTTTTGAAAATTATAATCAAAATCAAGTTGACGAAGTTGTTACCGCAGTTGCTTGGGCATTATGTAAGCCATCTAATAACAAAAAAATATCAAATTTAGCTGTGAGTGAAACTGGCCTTGGAAATCCAGAAGACAAAATTTTAAAGAATAAAAGAAAAACACTTGGACTGTTAAGAGATCTAAAAAATATCAAAACTGTAGGAGTGATTAATGAAAACAAGAAAAAAGGAATTATTGAAATAGCAAAACCAGTTGGAATTGTTGCAGCTGTTACACCGTCAACCAATCCAGCAGCAACTCCAATAAACAATATTATTAATGCCTTGAAAGGAAGAAATTCGATTATAGTTTCTCCATCACCAGCAGGATCTAAAGTTTTTAGGGATTTATTAATATTAATTAATAATGAGTTAAAAAAAATTAGTGTTCCTGAAAATTTAATTCAAACTTTTGATTGTGATGTCACAAAAGAGTTAACTAATGAGCTAATGAAAAATGTTGATTTAGTTATTGTAACCGGCTCATTAAATAATGTTAGGGAAGCTGCAAAATCTGGCACTAAAGCAATTGGTGTTGGACAGGGAAATGTAACATCAATTGTTGATGAAACAGCTGATTTAGTAGACGCTTTTAAAAAGATTAAAATGTCAAAAACATTCGACAACGCCACAAGCTGTTCATCAGAAAATAATTTGATTTTAATTGAAGATATCTATGAAAAAGCAATCAACTTATTATCTAAAGAAAATGCAGTTTTACTCAATAAAAATCAAAAAGAGGTTTTACAGAAAAATTTATGGATTGATGGAAAACTAAATAGAAAAATAATTGCAAAATCAGCAAAATTTATTGCAAATGAGTTAAATCTTAAAGTAGATGAAGATGTTCAAATATTAATGGTTGAAGAAGATGGAGTTGGATTAGACTACCCTTTTTCAGGTGAAAAATTATCACCAGTGTTGACCGTATATAGAGTCAAAAACTTTAATGATGCTAAGGAATTAGCCAAAAAAATTCTAAATTATCAGGGCATAGGCCATTCCGTTGGTGTACATACCAAAAAAGATGAAAGAGTAATTGAATTAGGATTAGATTTATCTGTGTGCAGAGTGATTGTTAATCAAGCACATACATTTGCTACAGGCGGAAGTTTTACCAATGGTCTACCTTTTTCTCTATCAATGGGTTGTGGAACTTGGCAAAAAAATACAATTGATAATAATTTAAATTACAAACATTTTTTAAATATAACTAAAATATCTAATTTAATCCCAGGTAAGGAAGCTGAACTTAAAGAGTATTTTAAAGATTACTGTGAAAAAAATGACCCCAAAGAATTAAAAAATTTAGAATAGTTGAATGGAATTAGGCACAGTAAGAGATTTTATAAACTTTAATTCAGAAAATAATCCAAATTTAGATTTTATTACTTGCCCAAATACTCAAAAAAAAATAACAAATAAAAACCTTAAAATAAATTTAGATAAGATAAATTATTATTTATCTGTTGAAAAAAAACAGAAGAAAAATTCACTTATTTGTACACTGACAGAAAATTCACTAAGCGGAATTCAACTCATGTTAGGAATTATGTATTCTGGAATGATACAAGTTCCTCTCAATTTAGTGGCAGGAGAGGAGCAGCTAGCATACATCATTGAGCATTCTGAATCTAAACTATTACTTTCAACTAAATCAAATTTAAGTTTAGCACAAAGAATAATCAAAAAGTCTAGAAGTGAAGTTGAACTTATAGAAATTGATAAAGACAATTTTATAGATGAATTAAATGATGAAAAAATAGAATTAGATAATCTTAATAAATCTAACAACGCTTTGTTAATGTATACATCGGGTACAACTGGAAAACCCAAAGGTGTAATGCTCACTCATGACAATGTTTTAAATGGAGGTAAAAACGTTTTAATTTCACATGAATTGATTACTACGGACAAGGCATTATGCGTTCTTCCATTATATCACATTAATGGCCTAATAGTTACGGTAATGGGACCATTAGTAAGTCAAAGCTCATTAGTTTTATCTGAAAAGTTTTCTGCTACAAATTTTTGGAAACACATTGAAGAATTTAAATGTACCTGGTTTAGCATAGTACCAACTATAGTTTCTTCATTATTAAATAAATATTCAGAAGCTGAATTTAAATCATTGGATACATCATTTATAAGATTTGGTAGAAGTGCATCGGCAGCATTAGCCCCAGAAACACATAAGAATTTTGAAGAAAAATTTAAGATAAAGATGATTGAAACAATGGGTCTGACAGAAACGTGTGCTCCTATTTTGTCTAATCCGCCTTCTCCCAATCCTATTAAATACGGCTCACCTGGTATACCTTATGGAAACGAAGTTAAAATTTTTGATAATGAATTTAATGAAGTTGAAAGAAATACAATCGGTCAAATTTGTGTAAGAGGTAAAAATGTGATGAAAGAATATTATAAAGATCCCAACGAAACAAAAAAAAGTTTTTACAATGATTGGCTTTTAACGGGTGATTTAGGTTTAATGGACTCTGAAGATTTTGTCTTTGTAAAAGGTAGAATTAAAGAACTCATAATTAAAGGAGGTGAAAATATTTCACCAAGAGAAATTGATGATGTTTTGTATCAACATCCCGATGTACTTGAAGCAGCAGCATTTGGTGATGAATGTAGTCATTATGGTGAAACTGTAAAAGCAGGTGTTGTGTTGAAAAATAAAAACTCATTAACTGAAATAGATTTGATTAATCATTGTTCAAAAATTTTAGGTAAATTTAAATCACCAGAAAATATATTTTTTTTTGATGAACTTCCAAAAGGATCTTCAGGAAAAATTCAAAGATTAAAGATTAAAAATTTAATTAAATAATCTTATGTATCGAATTAATAAGAAATTCTTAAAATCCTCTCATCATATAACTGAACTAAAATTATGCTCTATAAGACTTCATGATAATTTTAAATTTCCCTGGTTGATATTAATACCTAAGAGAAAAAATGTAACAGATATCAGTGAACTTAATTCTAAAGATCAGATATTGCTTATGAAGGAAATTGTTTTGGTAAGTAGGCTTATGAAGAAACTATTTAAAACATCAAAACTTAATGTAGAAAAAATAGGTAATATAGTTCCACAATTACATATCCATATTATCTCTAGAAAAAAAACTGATAACTCTTGGCCGTTATCTGTATGGGCTGTTAAAGGAAAAAAATATTCAGCAGAAAACTTAAAAGATGTTTTAAATAAAATTAGATCAGCTTTTAAATAAAAAGAGGTGACTTCAGTCTCCCTCCATCACCTCATATGTAAATTTATATGATTCTTTGTCTTTTACTAAGCACGTTTTGATTGAATCTTTATAGAATTGTATAACTTTTATTCTATGATCTTTTCACAGAATTTTGATGCAAATTGAGTATCTTCAATTATTTGTTCTGGTTTTTGATTAAATACACTATCCAATTCATCATCTGAAAACCTTTCACTTAATTTATTAACTGTGCATTCGCAATAGGCTTTGGCTTTGTCTGTACCTAGATACTGTTTAGAGTTCTGGTAGCAACCAATATACATCTGTTGCCCATTTTGTTCGCTAAAAGCATGACTTTTAAAGGGTATTAATAAGAATAGAATTAAAATTAGGCTATATTTTTTGATCATATTCACCAACCTTTCCAGTTTTTTGGAGTAAATCATCAATAAATTCAAAGATTTTTTTCTTCCTAATATCTGATGTTGGGCTTTCAGTTACAATCACTAGTGATGGTTTGTTTGAAGATGCTCTAATCAGCCCCCAAGAACCATCATTAAAAGAAAATCTTACCCCATTTACTGTTAATACTTCCGTTATTATTTGATCATCAATTTTAGTTTTGTTATTTTTTATTTCTTCAACTTGTTTAACTAATTCTTCAACTACTTGGTATTTTTCTTCATCTTTACAGAAAGGAGCCATAGTGGGGGTTTGATATGTATTAGGTAATTCATTAATGATTTCAATCATCATTTTGTTTTGATTATCCAATAAATGGCACACATGAATTGCTGAATTAATTCCATCATCATAACCATAACCTAAAGGTTGATTAAAAAAGAAATGACCACTCTTTTCAAATCCTGCTAGTGCTTTTTCTGTGTTTACTTTTCTTTTAATGTGAGAATGACCAGTTTTCCAATAAATAGTTTCGCAATTATTTTTTAATAGAACATCATCTTTTGAGTATAATCCTGTTGACTTTACATCTACGACAAATTTTGAATTTTTGTGTTTTGTAGATAAGTTTCTTGCAATTAATAAACCAATTTTATCAGAAAATATTTCATTTCCTTCGTTGTCAATAACACCAACTCTATCTCCATCACCATCAAAACCAAAACCTATGTCTGCATTATTATCTTTAACAGCTTTAGCAATTGCATGTAGCATTTCAAGATCTTCAGGGTTTGGATTATATTTTGGAAAAGTCCAATCTAAATTACAATCAAGTTCAATTACTTCACAACCAATTCCTCTTAAAATATCAGGAGCAAAAACTCCTGCAGTACCATTTCCACAAGCAACAACTGCTTTTAATTTTTTATTGATCTTATTACCGTTTATTAAGTCATCTTTATAAACTTTTTGAAAATTTTCTATTTGCTTTTCAGATCCAGCCCCATTTGAGAATTTTTCATTTAATGTAATCTCTTTTAATTCTTTCATTTCTTCAGGAGCATGAGTTAAACCTTTTTTGATACCCATTTTTACACCAGTCCAACCATTTTCATTATGACTTGCTGTAACCATCGCAACGGCATCTGCGTTTAAATTAAATTGTGCAAAATAAACCATTGGTGATAATGATAACCCCAGATCTTCAATATGACATCCTGTTGAGATTAAACCTTTTTTAAGAGCACTTTTAATTTCCTCACTATAAGATCTATAGTCATGACCAACTATAACCCTTGGATTTTCTTTTTGAGTGTGAATTTTTATTTGTGTACCTAAACCTTTACCAAGATTCGTGATTCCTTCTCTGCTAATATCTTTTTCATACAACCAACGAGCGTCATATTCTCTAAAACCATAAGGATCTATTTTTATTTTTTCAGACATTTGTTAATTACTTACTATTTTTTAAATTTTTTTATTGATATTTTTTTTGTCACGTTCTATAAATGTTCTGTTGATTAATTGTTTATATAGTATATCAACATAAAACGCATACAACATCTAGTTGTTTTCGTCACAATAACAAAATATAGTATTAATTATGAATAAGATTCTATCACAGGCCCTAAAGAAAGCTGTCTCTGAATATAGCCCAGAAGTAAAAGAGGTATCAAAAGGAAATAGACCTGATCTTTTTTCTTTAAGTACCGAAACTGAACTTTTTCAAAATGACAAGGGAATTATAATTAAGATCGATCGATCTAAAGATGCAAACTTAACAGACTTTGGTAAGGCAACATTGAAAGACAGATATCTTGGTCATAACGAATCTTTTCAAGATTTATTCGCCCGTGTTGCAAGCTCATATGCTGATGATAATTTACATGCACAAAGAATTTATAATTACATAAGTAACCTTTGGTTTATGCCAGCAACACCTGTTCTATCAAATGGCGGAACTAAAAGAGGATTACCTATTTCATGTTTTTTAAATGAGGCATCAGATAGTTTGGGAGGAATTCTTGATCTTTGGAGTGAAAATGTTTGGTTAGCTGCAAAAGGTGGTGGTATAGGAAGTTACTGGGGTAATCTTAGATCTATCGGTGAAAAGATTGGTAAGGTTGGAAAAACCTCTGGAATAATACCATTTATAAAAGTTATGGATTCTTTAACAATGGCAATTAGCCAAGGTTCTTTAAGAAGAGGATCTGCCGCTTGTTATTTGCCAGTCGATCATCCTGAAATTGAAGAATTTATTGAAATGAGAAGACCTACAGGTGGTGATCCAAATAGAAAAGCATTAAATTTACACCACGGTGTTTTACTTTCAGATGCATTTATGAGAGCTGTAGAAAATGATGAGCAGTGGGGATTAAAAAGTCCTGCAGACGGTACTGTTCAGCAAACAATTTCTGCAAGAAATTTATGGATAAGATTATTAACTGCAAGAATTGAAACAGGTGAGCCTTATATAATTTATATCGATACAGTGAATAGATTAATTCCACAGCATCACAAGCTTGCTAACTTAACGGTTAAGACATCAAATCTATGTAGTGAAATAACTTTACCTACTGGAATTGATAAAGATGGGAGAGATAGAACCGCTGTATGTTGTTTATCTTCATTAAACTTAGAAAAGTACGAAGAGTGGAAAGATGACCCAGACATGATCAGTGATGTAATGAGATTCTTAGATAATGTTCTAAGTGATTTTATAAAAAAAGCTCCCGATCAATTTAAAGATGCAAAATACTCTGCAGAAAGAGAAAGAAGTGTTGGATTAGGTGTAATGGGCTTTCATTCTTTTTTACAAAAAAATAGAATTCCACTTGAGTCAGTAATGGCAAAGTCTTGGAACAAAAAAATATTTAAACAAATTGATGAACAGGTTAACAAAGCATCTAAAGATTTAGCTGAAGAAAGAGGAGCTTGCCCAGATGCTGCAGAATATGGATATCAAGAAAGATTTTCAAACAAAACAGCTATTGCACCAACTGCATCAATTTCAATTATATGTGGTGGAGCATCACCAGGGGTAGAGCCGATTGCAGCTAATAGTTATACCCACAAAACTTTGTCAGGTTCTTTTAATGTCAGAAATAGATATTTAGAAGAAATCTTAGAAGGTCATGGTAAAAATGATGATGAAACTTGGTCTACAATCACAACAAATCAAGGCTCTGTATCTCATTTAGATTTTTTAACTGATTTAGAAAAAGATGTTTTTAAAACTGCATTTGAGCTTAATCAGCAGTGGATTATTGAATTAAGTGGAGACAGAACTCCATTTATATCACAAGCTCAGTCAGTAAATTTATTTTTACCAGCTGATGTTCATAAAAAAGAATTACACAAAATTCATTTTGATGCTTGGAAGAAAGGCTTAAAGAGTCTTTATTACTGTAGATCAAAATCAATTCAAAGAGCTGAAAATATCAATGATGCAAAATCAACAGATGTTTTAGCCAACGTTTATAAAAACAAACAAACTAAATCTGAAGAACCAGAATACGAGGAGTGCCTATCATGTCAGTAGCAGAAAAAATTAAGACACCAAGCAATGAAATAATCCAACCAAAAAAAATGGGTTTATTAGTTGAAAACCCAGTTTACAAACCTTTCAGATATCCATGGTGTTATGATGCGTGGTTAACACAACAAAGAATTCATTGGTTACCGGAAGAAGTGCCATTAGGAGATGATGTTAGAGATTGGCAAAAAAATTTAACTCAATCAGAAAAAAATTTATTAACTCAAATATTTAGATTTTTTACTCAAGCTGATGTTGAGGTTAGTAATTGTTATCTGAGACATTACACAACTGTATTTAAACCCACTGAAGTTTTAATGATGATGACAGCTTTTGCTTCAATGGAGACTGTTCATGTAGCAGCTTATTCTCATTTATTAGATACTATTGGAATGCCAGAATCTGAATATTCTGCTTTCATGAAATATAAAGAAATGAAAGATAAATATGATTACATGCAAGGTTTCAATGTAAACTCTAAAGAAGATATTGCAAAAACAGTGGCGGTGTTTAGTGCGTTTACAGAGGGACTTCAATTGTTTGCAAGTTTTGCAATTCTTTTAAATTTTCCAAGACACAATAAGATGAAGGGAATGGGGCAGATTGTTACTTGGTCTGTTAGAGATGAAACTCTTCACTGTAATTCTATGATTAGAGTTTTTAAAGAATTCATAAATGAGAACCCAGAAATATGGACTCCAAAACTTAAAAAAGAGCTTTATGAAGCATGTAGAACTATTATTGAACACGAAGATGCTTTCATAGATCTTGCGTTTGAAATGGGTCCAATGGAAGGTTTAACTGCTCAAGAAGTTAAAGATTACATTAGATTTATAGCTAACAGAAGACTTACTCAATTAGGTCTAGAGCCAATTTATGATGTACAAAAAAATCCTTTAACTTGGTTAGACACAATGTTGAATGCTGTTGAGCACATGAACTTTTTTGAAGGTCGTGCAACAGAATATTCTAAAGCATCAACACAAGGTACTTGGGTAGAGGCTTTTAGTTAATCTTTAAAATTATCTATAATTTAATTCCATAACTTTTCGATGCTTGCTACCTTTATACTTAGCAAGTGGTCGAATAAGTTTATTTGCTGCATGCTGTTCCATAATGTGAGCAGACCAACCTGTAATTCTTGAAATTACAAATATTGGTGTAAAGAAATCAGTATCAAATCCCATTAAATGGTAAGTAGGACCAGTTGGGTAGTCCACATTAGGGTGGATATTCTTTTTCTTAATCATCACTTTTTCAACAATGTCGTAGATTTTTTCAAAAGTTTTATCCTTTTTAATTTTAGCAACTTTTCCAAAGTATTCTCTCATAGTGGGAACTCTAGAATCTCCGGATTTATAAACTCTATGACCAAACCCCATTACCACATCTTTGTTTTTTAAAGCATCATTTATCCATTTTAATGCATTTTCGGGTTTTTTAATTTTTTTCATCATGTGCATTACTTCTTCATTTGCACCACCATGAAGGGGCCCTTTTAAACTTGCTATGGCTCCAGTTATAGCTCCATGAATATCAGACAAACTGCTAGTAATGGTTCTTGCGGTAAAAGTTGAAACATTAAAACTATGCTCAGCATACAAAATTAGAGATACATCAAAAGCTTTAACAATTTCTTTTTGAGGAACTTTACCAAAACACATATTAAAAAAGTTTTCAGCAAAACTTAATTCTTTTTTAGGCTTAATAATTTTTTTGCCATTTCTTACTCTGTAAAAAGCAGCTAATGCTGTTGGTGTTTTAGCAAAAATTCTTAGAGCTTTTCTCATATTAGCCTCTGGTGAGGAGTTTGATGTTTCATTATCTTCTAAACCCATCACACTAACAGCTGTTCTTGCAACATCCATAGGATGAGATTTTTTTGGCATATGTTTAATTATTTCATATAAATTTTTAGATAGTTCTCTGTTATTTTTTTCTTCTTTTTCAAATTGTTTTAATTGAATTGAATTTGGAAGGTCTTTATTTAAAATTAAATAAGCAACTTCTTCAAATCTGCAATATTCACATAAATCTTGAGCAGCATAACCTCTATAAGTTAGAGAGTTTATTTCAGGCATTACTTTTGAAACTTCCGTTTCATCAACCACAATTCCTAATAAACCTTTTTTAATTTCATCACTCATTACTCATGTCCTTCCGTACTAAAGTTATAAATCTTTTCATCAAGAGAGTTATATTTCTCATATTCAACTAACTCATAAAGTCTTTTTCTAGTCTGCATTTTATCAATAATATTGTTCTGATGTCCATTTGCATAAATGTCTTTTAAGCCATCTTCTACATTTTTCATGGCTAATCTTTGTGTGGTAACTGGATAAATCACAATATTATACCCAAAATTCTCTAATTCTTTATAATTGAAAAGTTTTGATTTACCAAATTCAGTCATATTAGCTAATAGATAACATGAGAGTTCTTTTCTAACTTTTTCAAAATCTTTTTCGTCATGTAAAGCCTCTGGAAAGATAATTTCAGCACCGGCATCAATGTATGCTTTACATCTATCAATCATTTTATCAATTCCCTCAACTCCTTTTGCATCTGATCTTGCAATAATCTTAAAATTACTATCTTTTTTTGCAGCAACACATTCTTTAATTTTATCAACCATGGCATCTGTTGAAATTAATTCTTTATTATCAAGATGCCCACATCTTTTCCGTTCAACTTGATCCTCTAGATGAACAGCTGCAATCCCAAACTCTTCAAACGTTTCAATTGTTTCTTTACAAGATTTAAAACCCGTATCTATATCTACAATAGTTGGTAAATTAGTAACCCTTGATATTAAATATGATCTGGTACTGACATCTTGTAATGTTGTTAAACCAATATCTGGAAAGCCAAGATCATTAGCCATCACTCCACCAGAAACATACACTGCATCATAACCTATTTCTTCAATCAGTTTGGCTGTTAATGGATTATAGGCACCTGGAACTCTTAATATTTTCTTTGATTTTAATTTATCAACAAAATCTATTCTTTTTTGACTTGGTTCTTTGTCAACAAAATGCACTAAAATATTCCTTTTTTTAAATTTCTTTTTAAATCATTTTTTTTAATTTCTATATTTAGTTTATCCAACTGACCTGATTTTAATTGTTTTAAGTTTTGAACTATTTTTAAGAAACGATCACTTTCTTCCTTATTAAGAATACCATCTGTAAGTGTTAAAAACTTATTAATATAATTTTGTCTTTTAAATGGTCTCGCTCCATATGGGTGGGCATCAGCTCTATCAAGTTGTTCACTAATTTTTTTACCATTATTTAAAGTTACAACTACCTTAGCACCAAAAGATTTTTTCATTGGATTTGGATCGTGATATTTTTTAGTCCATTTCTTATCTTCGTAAGTCGTAATTGATTTCCAAATTTTAATAGTACTTTTTTTATTTGCTCTAGCCTTTGTGTAAGATTTTACATGATGCCAATCTCCATCCTCTAATGCTACAGCAAAAATATACATAATAGAGTGATCAAGTGTTTCTCTGCTTGCATTAGGATCCATTTTTTGAGGATCATTTGCTCCTGTGCCAATTACATAATGAGTATGGTGACTAGTAAATATATCAATCTTTTTTATTTGATTTAAGTTAGGTATCTTATTTTTAAGTTTCTTAGCTAAATCAATTAAAGCTTGTGATTGATATTCTGCTGAATATTCTTTTGTGTAAGTCTCGAGTATAGCTTTTTTAATTTCCCCTTTTTTAGGAAGTGGCACTTTATAATTAGCTTTTTTTCCATCTAATATTCTTGCTATAACGCTATCTTCACCCTCATATATTGGACTAGGTGCACCTTCACCACGCATAACTCTATCAACGGCTTCGATAGCAAGTTTGCCTGCATGAGCTGGCGCATATGCTTTCCAACTTGAAATTTCACCTTTTCTTGATTGTCTAGTTGAAACAGTAGTATGTAACGCTTGTTGAACTGCTTGATAAATTGTTTCAGTATTTAGTTTGAGCATTGATCCTAATCCAGCAGCAACACTTGGACCTAAATGGGCAATGTGATCTACTTTATGTTTATGTAAACAAATTCCTTTAACTAAATTTACTTGAACTTCATATGAAGTAATAATTCCACGTAATAAATCTAATCCACTAATTTTATTTTGTTGAGCAACTGCTAAAAGTGGGGGGATATTATCTCCTGGATGACTGTAGTCAGCTGCTAAAAAAGTATCATGAAAATCAAGCTCTCTAACAGCAGTTCCGTTTGACCATGCAGCCCATTCACAATCAAATTTAAGTTTCGAATTCACACCAAATAAAGTAGCTCCATTTTTTCTTGAGTGTTTTAACGCCATTTCTCTTGAAGAGATTACAGGCTTTCTGTTTAAAGAAGCTATTGCAACAGAAGCGTTATCAATAATCCTATTGATTACCATTTCTATTGCGTCTTTGTTTAATTTCGCATTATCACTTGCGATTTCAGCTATTTTCCAAGCAAGCTGTTTTTTCTTGGGAAGATTGATTTTAGATGGATAAACTTTAACTGTATGTAATAACAAAATAACTCCTTAATAGTAATTTTGTTTTAATAGCTAAAAAAAATTAATCAACGTTAAAGATATTTTGTTATAATTTTTTCAATACCAGTAAAGTCTTTTATTAGGTGATTATGATATATTTCGGTTGTATTTTTTTCTGTATATCCATTTTCTAATAAAATAACAGGTATCTCAGCAGCTTTAGCTGCATTTGCATCAGTTTCACTGTCACCAATCATAATAGTTTTCTTCAAATCTCCATCTAATATTTCAACCACATTTGTTAGGTGTCTGGGGTCTGGCTTACAATAATCAAAAGTATCTGATCCGGCGACATATTCAAAAAAATCATAAATACCAATCTTCTTCAAAAGATCATTAGATAGATACTCCTGTTTGTTTGTGCAAACAGCCATAGATATATTTTGTTCTTTGCACCATATTAAAAAATTCTTTACTCCTGTAACTAGAGTACTTTCGTTAACAATATTTTTACCATAAAAATTTACAAACTCTTTGACCATTTCATCTTTAATTTTTTCATCTAAAACTTTACTAAATTCTTTTTTTGCTTGTCCCCATATAGATCTTCCAATTAAAGCCCCAGCACCTTTGCCAACTAAATTTCTAATATCTTCTGTTGATTTAGTAGGGTACCCAAATTTTCTCATTACATGATTGTGAGCTAACATCAAATCTGGCGCTGTATCTACAAGGGTTCCATCTAAATCAAATAAAATTGTGAATTTTTGCTTCATTTTTAAAAGTTTTTTAAAGAAATATTATGTGAATTAATTAAGACTTATTCTTAATATAAAGCATTTTAAAATGAAAGAATTAAATTTACAAAATTCACAAACTAAACTTCGTACCAGATTTTTAAAAAATGGTGTCAAAATGACTGGACCAGAAACAATTTTCTTTTCACATGATACTAAAATTGGAAAGAATGTAACCATTGAGCCTTATGTTGTAATAGGAAAAAAAGTAAAGATAGGAAACAATGTTATTATAAAATCATTTTCACATTTAGAAGTCTTGTAAAATAGAAAATAAAGTTGAAATTGGACCTTATGCAAGAATAAGACCCAATACGATTTTAAAAGAAGGATCTAAAATTGGAAACTTTGTTGAAGTCAAAAAAAGTACAATTGGAAAAAAATCAAAAGTAAATCATTTGTCTTATATTGGAGATAGTGAAATTGGAAAATCAGTAAATATTGGAGCTGGAACAATTACTTGTAATTATGATGGAGTTAAAAAAAGTAAAACAAAAATTAAAGATAATGTATTTATAGGATCTAATTCATCATTAGTTGCCCCAATTACAATTGATAAACAAAGTGTAGTTGGTGCTGGGTCTGTAATTACAAAAAATGTAGGAAAAAAATCTCTAGCTTTAACAAGAGCGAAACATACTGAATTAAAAAATTATAAAAGAAAATAAATTATGTGTGGTATAATAGGTATTTCTAGCAACAAATCTGTATCAAGCAGCATTATTAATTCTCTTAAAAAATTAGAATATAGAGGTTATGACTCTGCTGGTATCGCAACTTTATCTCAAGGTTTCATTAATGAAGTTAAATCTGAAGGTAGAGTAGAAAATTTAGAAAATAATTTTGATTTAAAAAACCTTTCAGGAAATATAGGTATTGGCCATGTGAGATGGGCAACTCATGGTGTACCAAATAGTGTTAATGCTCACCCACACTCATCAGAAAATGTTTCAGTAGTCCATAACGGAATTATAGAGAATTCTACATTGCTAAAAAAATATTTATTAAGCAAAGGTCATAAATTTAAATCTCAAACAGATACAGAGGTTATTGTGCATTTAATCACAGAAAATTTAAAAACATCTGAATTAAAAGATGCAATTACAAAAACTTTGAAACAACTTCATGGAAGCTTTGCTTTAGGAATTATATTTAAAGATATGCCCGATTTAATAATTGGAGCAAGAAGAGGCTCTCCTTTAGCCGTTGGGTATGGACCTAGTGAAAATTATCTTGGATCAGATTCTTATGCCCTTAAATCAATGACAAACAAAATAACTTACTTGGATGATGGTGAATTTTGTTTTGTAAAAAAAGATGAAGTGCATTTTTTTAATGAAGAGGGAACAAAGATTAACAAAAAAGTTTTAGAACTTTCTTCAGATCAGCAAAATTATGACAAGGGTGATTATAAGCATTTTATGGCTAAAGAAATTGAGGAGCAGCCTCAAACCTTGAAAACTGGTATCAAGGAATATCTGGATAATATGAATAATGACATCAATATTTACAATTTCCCATGGAAAATAGATGAAATTAAATCAGTCATGCTAATTGGCTGTGGAACAGCATACCATTCCTGTCTGATGGCTAAATATTGGTTTGAAGAATTAACAACTTTAGATGTTAACATTGATATCGCATCGGAGTTTAGATATCGAAAAAATAGATTTAAAAATGATACTTTGTATATCTTTGTTTCTCAGTCGGGTGAAACCGCAGATACTTATGCAGCTTTAGACTTATGTAATAAAAATAAGATGAAAACATGTGCTGTTGTAAATGTAATTGAAAGCTCAATAGCAAGAGATTCAAATTTTGTATTACCTATTCATTGTGGGCCAGAAATTGGTGTAGCTTCAACAAAAGCGTTTCTAGGTCAAATACTTGTTTTATATATTTTATCGTTAAAATTATCATCATTAAGAAATGAAATTGATAACAAAGATTACAAAGAAAAAATCAAAGATCTTAAAAATCTTCCAAACTTAATTGAACAAACATTATTAATTGATAATGATGTCCAGGCTATTGCATCAACATTTAACGAAGCTAAAGGATCAATGTTTTTAGGAAGAGGTTTCTCTTACCCAATTGCACTTGAAGGTGCGTTAAAACTAAAAGAATTATCTTACGTTCATGCTGAAGGATATCCTGCTGGTGAAATGAAACATGGACCCTTAGCATTAATTGAAGAGGGTATGCCTGTTGTGGTTTTAGCCCCGAGAGATAATTATTATAAAAAAACGATTTCAAATATGCAAGAAGTTGTAGCAAGAGGTGCAAAAGTTTTATTGATTACAAATAAAAGCAAAGATGAAATCATCTCTGAAAATATTTGGGAAAGTATTGAGGTTGAAACTACAAATGATGACTTGCTCCCATTTCTTTTAACTATTCCACTTCAAAAACTTGCTTATTATTCTGCTCTCAAAAAAGGTTACGATATCGATAAACCAAGAAATTTAGCAAAATCTGTAACTGTGGAGTAATTTTTAATAGAGAGTTACCCAATTAAATATGCAGATAATTTATGTTCATGCAGCACTTGCACTTTTAGCTATTCCACTTGGTTTATATATTTTTGTAAATAAAAAAGGGACAAAGCATCACAGAATACTTGGGCGTATCTGGGTGATTGTTTTGATAATTGTTTCTATAACAGCATTATTCATTCAAACAATAAACCCAGGACAATATTCATTAATCCATCTTTTAATACCATACACCATAGGTTCATTAATTTATTCTATTTGGAACATAAAGAAATTTAAGAAGACTAAAATAGAAAGATATAAAATTAAACACATGCATTCAATGATTGGTGTGTATATTGGAGCACTTTTAATTGCTGGTGCATTTACTTTGATGCCTGGAAGATTATTTCATGAGATTATATTTGGTTAAAATTAAAGAAATTAATAAAATTTAACTCTCTAGTCAAAACCAGCCAGTAACAGTTGAATAAAGTCTAAACTCTGTTAAACAATCCTTAGTTGAATATGAAAAATTGGAAAAAAAATAGCTGGAGAAAATATCCTGTAAAACACATTCCGGAATATCCCAATAAAAAGGAATTAGAGACGGTTTTGGATAAAGTTGGAACATTTCCACCATTGGTATTTGCAGGTGAGACAAGGCATTTAAAAGATCAGCTTGCTGATGTAGTGGATGGTAAAGCATTTTTACTTCAAGGAGGAGACTGCGCAGAAAGTTTTGCAGAATTTAATCCAGATAATATTAGAGATACATTTAAACTAATGTTGCAAATGTCATTAGTTTTAACTTATTCAGCATCATTACCAGTCGTAAAAGTTGGAAGAATAGCTGGTCAATTTTCAAAACCTAGAAGTTCGCCAGTAGAGTCTAAAGATGGTATAGAGCTTCCAAGTTATTTAGGTGATAATATTAATGGAATGGAATTTAATGAAAAGTCAAGAGTTCCTGATCCAAAAAGATTATTTAAAGCTTACTCTCAATCAGCTGCAACATTAAATTTAATTAGAGCTTTTTGCCATGGCGGATTTGCTGATTTACAAAATGTGCACAATTGGAACCTTGGATTTATCAAAAATAGTCCAACGTTAAAGAGATTTAAAGATTTAGAAGATAAAATAGCTGATGCATTAGCATTTATGGATGCATGTGGAATAAACTCTGACTTTAATAGAAGATTAAAGACAGTTAATTTTTGGACTTCACACGAAGCATTGTTATTACCTTTTGAAGAAACAATGACCAGAACAGACTCTACGACCGGAGAAAATCATGACACCTCAGCTCATTTTGTTTGGATTGGAGACAGAACTAGACAACTTGATGGTGGACACGTTGAATTTTGTAGAGGAATTGAAAATCCAATTGGAATTAAATGTGGGCCAACTCTAAAACCAGAAGATTTAATAAATCTTTGTAATAAAATTAATCCAAGTAATGAAAAAGGAAAAATTACTTTAATATCAAGATTTGGTGCAGATAACGTTTCAAAACATTTACCTAAATTAATAAGAGCAATTAAAAAAGAAGGTTTAAATGTAATTTGGTCGTGTGATCCTTGTCATGGTAACACAGTTAAAGCTGCTACAGGATTTAAGACAAGACCTTTTAATAGCGTTTTAAACGAAGTTAAAAATGTATTTGCTTGTCATCAAAGTGAAGGAAGTTATGCGGGAGGCTTACATATAGAAATGACCGGCCAAAATGTTACTGAATGTATCGGTGGAGCTCAAAAAATATCAGAAAAAGATTTATCATCTAGATATCACACCCATTGCGACCCGAGACTTAATGCAAATCAAGCCTTAGAATTAGCTTTTTTAATTTCTGATGAGATTAAAAAGAATAGCTCATATTCTAAAAATGCAGACAGAGCGGCATCTTAAAACATTGTAAAAGATACCAACTAATAATATTTTAAGATTATGAATGCTTTAGAAAAAGTAAATTTTATATCTAATTGGATAAAAGATTATGCCAACAATACGCCAAGTAAGGCACAATCATTGGTTATTGGGATCTCTGGTGGGATAGACTCTTCTGTTTCAAGCACCTTAAGTGCAATGACTGGATTAAAAACAATTGTATTATCAATGCCAATTAAACAAAAATCTCAGCAACATGATTTAAGTTTAAAACATCAAGAGTGGTTGGTTAAGAAATTTGATAATGTTGAAGCACACACAGTGAACCTAGATGAATTATTTTCTGCTTTTTCCTCTACTTTATCTCAATTTGATAATGAACATGGAATGGCAAATTCTAGAGCAAGATTAAGAATGACTACTCTTTATCAAGTAGCTGCAGCAAACAAAGGTATAGTTGTTGGCACGGGAAATAAGATAGAGGATTTTGGTGTTGGGTTTTATACTAAGTATGGTGATGGTGGAGTTGATATTTCTCCAATAGCAGATTGTAATAAAACAGAAGTTTGGGAGATAGGAAAAGAACTTAGAATTTTAGACGAGATAATTGAGGCAGCTCCTACAGATGGACTATGGGATGATGGTCGAACGGATGAAGGCCAACTTGGTTTAAAATATCATGAATTAGAGGAAGCTATGGATAACCCAAACTCACCTAATAGAGCTAAATACGAAACAATAAGAAAACAAAATTTGCATAAAATGGAGCCCATTCCAGTTTGCAAAATTCCAAATTAATCAAATAGATTCACAAATCTATAAATTAAGTATATTTCTAAAATGATGAATAAAGATATTTTTTTAACAAACAATCTAAGTAACAAAAAAGAAAAATTTGTTCCATTAGATGAAAAAAAAGTAGGCATGTATGTTTGCGGACCTACAGTTTATGATGACCCTCATATTGGTAATGCTAGACCTATAGTTATCTTTGATATTCTTTTTAAAATACTCAAGAGTAAATTTCCTCTAGTGACTTATGTAAGAAATATTACAGATGTTGATGATAAAATAATTAAATCATCAAATGATAAGAAAATATCTATCTCAGATTTAACTGAAACTGTAATCAAAAGTTTTGATGAAGATTGTAATTATCTAAATTGTGAAGCACCAACACATCAACCTAAAGCGACAGAACATATAGATTTAATGATTGAGATGATTTCTGAATTAATCAAAAAAGATTTTGCTTATGAAAATAATAAACATGTTTATTTTGAAGTCAAAAAGTTTGAAGACTATGGAAAATTATCCAACAAAAAGTTAGAAGATTTAATTGCTGGATCAAGAGTTGAAGTAAGTGACAACAAAAAGAGCTCTGAAGATTTTGTGTTATGGAAACCTTCTTTAGAAAATGAACCATCTTGGGACTCTCCATGGGGAAAAGGTAGACCAGGTTGGCATTTAGAATGTTCAGCAATGTCTAAAAAATTTCTAGGTAATGAATTTGATATACATGGAGGAGGAATAGATTTAATTTTTCCACATCATGAAAATGAAATAGCTCAATCAAGATGTGCAAATGACACTAAGGTTTTTGCAAGGTATTGGCTGCATAATGCTTTTATCACTATGTCCAATGAAAAAATGGCAAAATCTCAAGGAAATATATTAAAAATAAAAGATTTTAGAAAAAAAGTTAGCGGTCAAGTTTTAAGGTTGGCTTTAATTAGCGCGCACTACAAACAGCCATTGGATTGGAATGATAAACTATTAGAGGATTGTCAAAATACGATTGATAAATGGTATAATGTTTATATGCCGTCAAACAAAGATGTTAATGACGAAACTATCCAACCTTTGTATGACGATATAAATACACCTGGTTATATTGCAAATTTACATAAACTTTATGAAAAAGCTAATAAAGGAAATGATGAAGACAAACAAATATTTAATTCAGCTTGTAACTTTATAGGCTTACTTCAAGAAACCAAAGAGGTGTGGTTAAATTATAAAAAAGATAAAGCAGATATTTCAGAACAAGAAATTAAAAGCAAGATAGAGCTTAGAAATAAAGCTAGAGCTGATAAAGATTATAAAGAAGCCGATAATATAAGAAACTACCTTTTTGATAAAGGTGTTTTAATAGAAGATAAAGATGGTAAAACAATTTGGAAATTTAAATGAGTAAGGAAAAACTATATATTTTTGACACCACGTTAAGAGACGGTGCTCAAACTCAAGGTGTCGACTTTTCAATTGATGATAAAGAAAAAATATCAAATTCACTTGATAACTTAGGAGTTGATTATATTGAGGGTGGTTGGCCAGGAGCCAATCCAACAGATACTGAATTTTTTAATAAAGATCATGGTTTTAAAAATGCTAAATTAACTGCATTTGGTATGACCAAAAAATCAGAGCATAGTGCGGAAAACGACCCAATGTTAGCTTCATTAATTAATTCAAAAAGTTCATCAGTTTGTTTGTTTGGAAAATCCTGGGATTTTCAAGTTGATGTAGCACTTGGAATCACTAGTGAAGAAAATTTAGAAAATATAAGCGAAAGTGCAAAACATATAGTTGGCTCAGGTAAAGAATTTATGTTTGATGCTGAACATTTTTTTGATGGATATAAATCAAATCCAGATTACGCATTAAAATGCCTTAAGGTAGCGTTTGATCAAGGGGCTAGATGGATTGTTTTGTGTGATACGAATGGTGGAACTCTTCCACACGAAGTATCAAAAATTGTATCAGAAGTTACAAAACATATTCCAGGTGACAATTTAGGTATACATGCTCATAACGACACTGAAAATGCTGTAGCAAATAGTTTGGCTGCTGTTCAAGCAGGGGTTAGACAAATCCAAGGAACTATCAATGGATTAGGGGAGAGATGTGGTAATGCAAATTTAATGTCTTTAATTCCTTCATTGTTTTTAAAGAGTGATTTTAGTAATAAATTTGAACTTAATATCAAACGAGAAAATTTAAAAAATCTAACTCAATGCTCAAGATTATTGGATGAATTATTAAACAGAAAACCTAACAAACATTTGCCTTATGTGGGAGCTTCTGCCTTTTCACACAAAGGTGGAATGCATGTTTCTGCAGTTCAAAAAAATCCAAAAACTTATGAACATATTGAACCTGAGGAAGTAGGAAACTCAAGAAACATTGTTGTTTCAGACCAAGCTGGTCAATCAAACATAATGTCTAGATTAAAATCTATTGGTATCCAAATAGAAAAAAATGATCCAAAAATTAAAAAACTTTTAAGTGAAGTTAAAGACAGAGAATTTATTGGTTATAGTTATGATGGAGCAGACGCTTCATTTGAATTATTAGCTAGAAGATTGATAGGCGATATCCCGCGATACATATTAATTAATGAGTATGATGTATCAGTTAAAAAAGATAGTACTGGTGAAATCATTTCTCATGCTAAAGCTCAATTAGAGGTTGATGGTCAAAAAATATTATGTGAAGGACAGGGTAATGGACCTGTAAATGCACTTGATAATGCGATTAGAAAAAATGTAAATAAGCTTGCTAAATATTCTGAGTATTTAAAAGACTTAAAACTAGTTGATTATAAAGTAAGAATTTTAAATACAGGTACTGAAGCAGTAACTAGAGTTTCAATTGAAAGCACAGACTCTAAAGGTATTAACTGGTTTACCATAGGTGTTTCACCAAACATAATTGATGCATCATTTAAAGCATTGGTTGATAGTTTGGATTATAAATTATTTAAGGATAAGGCTCCAGCTAGCTTATAAGTTTTGATTTATCATTAATAATGTCATCAAATAATATTACTTTTATTTTACATAAGCCACAGTTATCAGAAAATATTGGTGCATGCGCTAGAGGAATGAAGAACTTTAATTTTCAAAAACTGTCAATTATTGATCCAAAACCTATTTTTCCTAATGATAAAATTTTAGCAACTTCTGTTGGTGCCAAAAATATAATTAATAAAAGTAAAGTGTTTGATGTCTTAGAGCCTGCACTAAAAGATATAGATTATGTCATTGCAACATCTGCTAGATTTAGAAACAAAAACATTAAGCATATTCAATTAGAAGACTTAAAAAAGATTGATTTCAACAAAAAAGTAGCATTTCTTTTTGGATCTGAAGCTTCAGGTTTGTCGAATAATGAAGTGAGTTATGCGAATTACACGTTACAAATTCCAACTAATCCTGAATTCAAATCTTTAAATTTATCTCATAGCTTAATTATCATTGCTCAGTATGTCTCAAGCATCATAAAATCTAAGACTTCCAATTTTAAAAAATCTAAAAAGGTTAAAGCTGCCTCTAAAAAAGAGATACATTCAATGACCAATTTATGCATTCAAAACTTAGATGAGATCAATTTCTTCAAACCAAAGGAAAAGAAACCTATTATGCTAGAAAATCTTAGAAATATTTTCTACAGAATGGAATTATCAGCCAAAGAAACGCGTATATTAGCCAGTGTATTCGCTAGTTTGGGTAAAAAACGTTGATTGACAAAATAGCCTGTAAGCTTATAAACCCCAATATCAAATGACAAAAAGATTAAACTCTAAACATAAAGTAGATAGAAGATTAAAAGCTAATCTATGGGGAAGACCAAAGAGTCCTTTCAATAAAAGAGACTATGGACCAGGACAACACGGTCAAGGTAGAAAAGGTAAGCCATCAGATTATGGAACGCAGTTGCAAGCTAAGCAAAAATTAAAAGCTTACTACGGTAACATTAACGAGAGACAATTTAGAAATATTTATAAAAAAGCTGTTATGCTTAAGGGTGATACTGGTGAAAATTTAATTGGTTTACTTGAAAGAAGATTAGATGCAGTTATTTACAGAGCAAAATTTGCAACAACAGTTTTTTCTTCAAGACAATTAATTAACCATGGCCACGTAAGAGTTAACGGTAAAAAAGTTAATATTGGTAGTTACATAGTTAAAGAAGAAGACTCAATTGAGATCAGAGATAAATCTAAGCAATTAGCAATTATTGATATTGCTTTAGCTAACAAAGAAAGAGAAACACCAGAATATATTCAAATGGATGAGAAAAACAAAAAAGTTAAATTTGTAAGAGTACCTAAGTTTGAAGAAGTTCCTTATCCAATTGTGATGGAACCAAACTTAGTAATTGAATATTACTCTAGATAATAATTAATTTTTAGCTTTAAAACTTATACCCTTGGTCTCAAGTAATTTTGCTAATTCACCACTTTCGTACATTTCTTTTACGATATCACAGCCGCCAACAAACTCTTTTTTGATATAAAGTTGTGGGATAGTAGGCCAGTCACTGAAAGTTTTAATTCCTTCTCTAACATTTTGATCTTCTAAAACATTTACACCTTGGAAGTTAACTTCAAGAATTTTTAACATATTAGATACAGCCATTGAAAAACCACACTGAGGAGCATCAGGCGTACCTTTCATAAACAAACATACTTCGTTACTATCAATATGAGTTTGAATTAAATTTTTTGTATTATCATCCATTATAGCTCCTTTGTTTTAATTGCTAAGGCATGTAACTCATTTCCCATTTTACCCTTTAGAGAATTATATACCATTTTGTGTTGTTCAATTTTGCTTTTACCTGAGAATTGTGCAGAAGTTACTGTTGCTGAGTAATGATTGCCATCACCAGCTAAATCTTGAATTTCAACTGTAGCATCAGTCAAAGCTTCTTTGATTAAACTCTCAATTTCTTTTAAATCCATTGCCATTAATTGCTCATATAATTTGTTAACCAATTTGTATTAGATGTTCTTAATTCGTCAATTGTTACTTTTGTCTTTTCATTAATAAACATTTGATCCTTATTAATTGTTCCAAGTTCATCATAATGAACTGCATTTTTGTTTAAAATATCAGTCACTTTTTTAAGACTATCCTTGTTTACTTCGATCACGTATCTACCCTGATCTTCAGCAAAAAAATATTCAATTTCATTAATTAAATATTTTGGTTTTTTAAGATTAATTCCCTTGTTTCCTTTAATACACATTTTTGCAACTGCAGTAATTATTCCACCGATAGATACATCGTGAGCACTTTTAATATGACCCACATCTATTAACTTTAATAAAGTTTCTCCATTATTTTTTTCATTAAACAGATTGATTTCTGGTGGAGGACCATTTTTTTCATCTAATATGTTTCTTGCAAACAAACTTTGATCAATATGTCCTTCAGTTTTTCCAATTACTAAAACGATATTATCAACCTCTTTAAAATCCATTGTAATCATTTTGTTATAATCTTTGATTAAACCAACACCACCAATAGATGGAGTAGGTTTGATACCTTCTTCTTTTGTTTGATTGTAAAAAGATACATTTCCTGAAACGACTGGAAATTTTAAATATTCAGCAGCCTCCCCAATTCCTTGAACACATTCAACAAACTCACCCATGTTTTCTTCATTTTCAGGGCTACCAAAGTTTAGGCAATTTGTAATAGCGACCGGTTTTGCGCCTACAGAAATTAGATTTCTAAAACTTTCACAAACAACTTGTTTTCCACCAGTTAAAGGATGCGCCCAACAATATACAGCAGATGAATCAACCGATGCTGCAACTGCTTTATCAGTTCCATGAACTCTCACAACACCAGAGTCACCACCTGGTTTTTGTATAGTGTCACCCATAACTGTATGATCGTATTGTTGCCAAATCCATTCTTTACTACAAACATTTGGATTAGATAAAACTTTTTTTAACACATCTATAATTTTTAAATTTTTAAGATCTTCTTTTTTAATTCTATTTTTTTTAGGTAATTTTGCTTTTTTCCATTTACGGTCATACATTGGTGAATTTTCAACCAAAGTATTAACTGGAATATTTGCAACTTGTTCATTATCAAAGAACAGTTCAATCTTCTTAGATTTAGTTGTTTTACCAATTACTGCAAAATCTAAATTCCATTTATCAAATATTTTTTTAGCCTGATCTTCTTTACCGTTTTCTAAAACAATTAACATTCTCTCTTGGCTTTCAGAAAGCATAATTTCATAAGGTGTCATCTTAGCTTCTCTGCATGGAACTTTATTTAAATTAATTTCAATTCCAAGGTTTCCTTTTGAGGCCATTTCAATACTTGACGATGTAAGTCCAGCTGCCCCCATGTCTTGAATTGCTATAATTGAGTCCCCAGCCATTAACTCTAAGCAAGCTTCAAGTAATAGTTTTTCAGTAAATGGATCTCCAACTTGAACAGTAGGTTTTTTTTCCTCTATTTTTTCATCAAAGCTAGCTGATGCCATGCTAGCACCATGAATTCCATCTCGTCCTGTTTTAGACCCTACATAAATTACTGGTTTACCTAGACCTGCTGCTTTTGAGTAGAAAATTTTATCTTTTTTCACTAACCCCAGTGTCATCGCATTAACTAGAATATTGCCGTTATACGAGCTATCAAAGTTAGTTTGACCTGCTATCGTTGGAACACCCATACAGTTCCCATAGCCACCAATACCGTGAACAACTCCTCTAAGTAAATTTTTAGTTTTTTTGTGTTGAGGAGATCCGAAATGAATAGAATTTAAATTAGCAATAGGACGTGCTCCCATTGTAAATACATCTCTCATAATTCCACCAACTCCAGTTGCTGCTCCTTGATAGGGTTCAATAAAAGAAGGGTGATTGTGACTTTCAATTTTAAATACAATTGCATCATTATCACCAATATCTACAACTCCTGCATTTTCTCCTGGTCCTTGAATGACTTGCTTTCCTTTGGTTGGAAGCTTTTTTAAGTGAAGTCTCGATGATTTATAAGAACAATGCTCATTCCACATTGCTGAAAAGATACCTAGCTCAGTAATATTTGGAGTTCGCTTAAGTAGCTCACAAATTTTTGCATATTCGTCTTTTTTAAGACCGTGATCTATAGCAACTTGTTCGTTTACAATCATTTTAGATTATTAATTAAATTATTAAAAAAAATAGACCCATCCTCACCTGATAGAGAAGGGTCAATCATCCTTTCAGGATGGGGCATCATTCCTAAAACATTTTTTTCTTTATTAAATATGCCTGCAATGTTTTTAATGGATCCATTAGGATTAAATTTATCTTCAGTTTTGCCATCTTTATCACAGTAATTGATTGCTACTTGTTCATTATCTTCAATTTCTTTTAATTGATCGTTGGTGCAAAAATAGTTTCCCTCATTATGAGCTATATGAAACTCTAAAACTTCACTATCAATGTTTTTAAAGTAAGTATTTTTTTTATCATTAATTTTAACAAATACATTTTTACAAATAAATTCTAAGTATTTGTTTCTTAATAAAACACCCGGAACCAAACCTGTTTCAACTAAAATTTGAAAACCATTGCAAATACCCATCACCATTCCACCTGAGTTTGCAAAGTTTATCACTGATTTCATTATTTTTGATTTTGACGCCATACTTCCGCATCTCAAATAATCTCCATAAGAAAATCCACCTGGTAAAACAACCAAATCACTTTTTGGCAGCTCAACATCATCATGCCAAACCATCTTATTTTTGAATCCAAATTTTTTTAAAGCAACGTCCATATCTCTGTCACAATTAGAACCAGGAAATGTAATGACGGATGATTTCATTAATTATTGTACATCAATAATTTTATAATTTTCAATAACTAGATTGGCTAAAAGTTTGATACACATTTCTTCAACTTTTTCTTTAGCTTTTTTGGGATCACTTTCTTTAGTGTCAATTTCAAAGTACTTACCTTGTCTCACTTCATTGATGTCATTAAATCCCATTCCATCCAAGGTTTGGTGAATAACTTTTCCTTGAGGATCTAGTACATCTTTTTTAAGCGTAATAATTACAGAAATTTTCATTTACGCTTCCTTTTAACTGAAGATAATTTTGTAACATTTACTGCAGAAACATTAGATTGTTCGTGAAGTATCCCAAGTCTTTTAGCAACCTCAGTATAAGCAGGAATAAGATCACCTAAATTTTTTCTAAATCTATCTTTATCTAACTTTTTATCAGTAATGCTGTCCCAAAGTCTGCAAGTATCAGGACTAATTTCATCAGCAAGAATAACCTCTTCTTTACCGTTAACTTTTAACCTTCCAAATTCCAATTTAAAATCAATTAATTTAATACCAACACCTCTAAACATGCCGATCATAAAGTCATTAATTCTTAAAATCATTTTCTTAACTTTCTCAATTTCTTTTTTTGTAGCCCAATCAAAAGCCAATATATGCTCTTCTGCTATTAATGGATCGCCTAACTTGTCATCTTTTAAGCAATATTCAATAAGAGGCTCTTTTAAGATTGTTCCATCTTCAATCCCTAATCTTTTTGTAATAGATCCAGTCGCAACATTTCTAACGATGAATTCAATTGGAATGATTTCAACCAATTTAATTACTTGCTCTCTCATATTAAGTCTTTTTACCAAGTGATTTTTAATTCCTATCTGAGATAGATTTGAAAGGATATGTTCTGAAATTCTATTATTTAAAACACCTTTTCCTTCTATAGTAGATTTTTTTTGGTTGTTAAATGCGGTAGCATCGTCCTTAAAATATTGAATAACTAAATTCTTATCATTTGTTGTGTAAATGATTTTAGCCTTACCTTCGTATAGTTTTTTTCCTTTTTTCATTATTTAAAAACTCTTCTAAAGATGAAATTTACATTTTTAAAGTGTTTTGCGTAACTAAATATAGATTTTAGCTTTTTAGGAGTGATTTTGCTCATAATTAATTTATCTGAGCTAATAACATCAAATAAATCTAAATCTTCAGCAAAACATTTTTTAGCATAATTTTGAACCATTCGGTAAGATTGCTCTCTACTTAACCCAGACTTTGTTAATTCAAGCATTACTTCTTGTGAGAAAATCAATCCTTTAGTGATATTTAAATTTTCTAACATTTTTTTTGGATAAACAATCATGTTATCTAAAATATTAGTTAATCTGACTAATGCAAAATCAGTTGTAATATTAGCATCAGGCCCAATATTTCTTTCAACACTTGAATGAGAAATATCTCTTTCGTGCCAAAGGGCAATATTTTCTAAAGCAGGAATTACTGCACTTCTAACCATTCTTGAAAGTCCTGTTAAGTTTTCACTTAATATTGGATTCTTTTTATGTGGCATTGCAGAGGAGCCTTTTTGATTTTTTGAAAAGAATTCTTGCATTTCATAAACTTCAGTTCTTTGTAAATGTCTAATTTCAACAGCAACTCTTTCAATTGATCCAGCGATAATACCTAGTATTGAAAAATAAAAAGCATGACGATCTCTTGGTATTACTTGAGTTGAAATTGGCTCAACTTTTAAACCTAATTTTTTTGCAACATGTTTTTCAACATTGGGATTAATGTTGGCAAAAGTTCCAACAGCGCCAGATATTGCACATGTTGATACTTCATCAATTGCATCAACTAATCTTTTTCTATTTCTCTTAAATTCTTCGTAAAACGAAGCCAATTTTAAACCAAATGTAACCGGTTCAGCATGAATGCCGTGACTTCTACCCATGCATGGCGTAAATTTGTATTTCTTAGCTTGTTTTTTAAGAACTTTTAAAATTTGATCTAAGTCTTTTAAGATTATCTTGCCAGATTGAACCATTTGAATATTAAAACTGGTGTCTAATACATCTGATGAAGTCATTCCTTGATGTAAGTATCTAGCTTTAATTCCAGCTCTTTCAGTAACAGATGTCAGAAAGGCTATAACATCATGTTTAACTTCAGACTCAATTTTGTGAATTCTACTTACATTGATTTTCGCTTTTTTTCTAACAACAGAAGCAACACCCTTTGGAATTTGATCAAGCTTTTCCATAGCTTCAGCAGCTGCAACTTCGACATCTAGCCAAATTTTATATTTATTTTCCTCTGACCAAATGTCAGTTAATTCTTTTCGAGAGTATCTTTTAATCATTAATTTAGTGGTTTCTATTAAACAAATAGCAGATTTTAATATAAAATTAACAAATATTTTGAATTTATGAAATAAACAAATATAAGGATTTATATGTTTCTAGTACCAGACAAAAAAACTAATTTATACAATACACTAGTTGAATTCGCATACGCTGAGTATGGTTCAGCTCTTGAAATGCTTAAGGCAGCAAAAACTGCAAACTCACCAAGATTAAAAGTAGGTTATATAAATCACGCTTTAGATGAATATAGACACTCTAAGTTAATTTTTGAAGTTCTTAATAATGAAGTAAAAAGAAATAAAGATTTTTTTAAAAAAGAATTTAGATTTTCACCACAAAATGTAGTTTTGAAAGGTTATGTAGATAAAAGGAATTTTTTAGTAGAAAAATTAAAACAAAAAAACTTTGTTGAGTTCGTTTATACCAATGAATTTTTAGCAAAAAACTCGTTCGATAGTTTAATAAAAAGAATTAAAAATAAAAGAGTCTTTAAAAATCTTAAAACAAATTTCACAAGAGGAAGAGAATCATGCAGATTACTCAGTTGAAACCCTTAATAATATTATGAAAGAAGAGGATAGGCATTGGACATTCGCTAAACTTTTTTATGATAAAAAGTTTCCAAACTCCAACCTTCAAAGTGCTTTTATAAAAGAAAAACTAAAAAATAAATTTAGAATGTTTTATTATAAGAACGTTATGTTTTTAAATAAAATTTTTGATCCAATAATTAATGGTTTAATATTGATTTTTGGATCTATTACAATTTTGCTAAAACCAAATTCATCATCTCATAAAAATTTAATGACTATTAGTGACAAGTCAGTCATTTAAACTCTTAAATGAAATATTATTTAGGAATTTCATGTTACTTCCATGACTCTTCCATTGCATTGTTAAATGAGAATGGTGATCTAATTGATTTTAAAAAAGAAGAATATTTTTCAAGAGTAAAAGGTGACAAGTCTTTTCCAAGATTAGCTCTTGAGGAAATTATTAATAATTTTAATCTAGACGATAAAAGTATTTTAAAAGTAACTTTTTATGAAAAACCCTTTAAAGCCTGGTTGAATATTTTAAAATACTCTATAAAAAATAATTCACTTTCCAATGAGTTAACAAGGAATTATTTTAAGAATATATGGAAGTCATCAATTATATTTTCTTATGATTTGTCAAAATATCTAAAAGTTTCAAATCAAAAAATTATTTATTGCGACCATCATTTAAGTCACACATTGTCAGGTGCTTATTATAATCAAAAAACTCCGATAACATCGATTGTAATTGATGGATACGGAGATGAAAGTACAAGCTCCATACATCATATAAAATCATCTAAAGAAATAAATAATGTTTGGTCAAGTTCTTTTCCACATTCGATAGGATTATTTTATTCTGCCATTACAGATTATTTAGGTTTTTCTGTAAATGAGGGTGAATATAAAGTAATGGGTTTAGCTGCTTATGGTGAGCCTATTTATTATGATGAGCTTAAAAAAACAATAAATTTTGTTGATGGTAAACTTAATTTAGATGATAGCTATTATGATTTCTGCAGAAGTGTAAGCAGATCTTACTCAGACAAGCTAAATGAAATATTTAATATTGGTGAGAGAGAAAGTAATCAAAACCTAGATTTGGATACCCCAAATTTTAAACAGTATGCAAATATTGCGTCATCTGCTCAAAAGATAGTTGAGAATTTACTAAAAAAAATATTTCTTTATGCTCATGAGATAACTAAAGAAAAAAGATTTATTTTTGCAGGAGGTGTTGCAATGAACAGTGTAGCTATAAATGAATTATCAAAACTTGATTTTGTAGAAGAAATAATAATACCACCATCTCCAGGTGACTCTGGAGCCGCCTTAGGAGCGGCATATTATGGCTATTTAAAAAATGGTAATGAATTTCTCACCAATAATAATGATATTGATATTTTGTCACCTGGCTTAGTTAAAAATAAAAATACTGATGAAGAATTTTTTTTGACAAATTATGATAAAATTTGTGATCATAACAATCTTATTGAAACAGCTTCAGAGTTAATAATATCAAATGAGGTTATAGCAACTTGCTATAAAAATATTGAGACTGGCCCTAGAGCTTTAGGACATAGATCAATGATCTGTAATGCACATTCATTAGAAGCAGTAAATTTCTTAAATGAAAAAATTAAAAAAAGAAGTAAATTTAGACCAGTAGCCCCTGTAACATTGCTTAATAACGCAAGTAAATATTTTTTGCTATCTGATAAAATTCATCAATCTTATTTTTATATGGGCTCTGTTGTAAATGTTAAAAATTCAAATGGGATAGAAGCAGTAGTACACAATGACAATACTGCAAGAGTGCAGATATGTGATGAAAATCATATTCTTGGAAAAATATTAAAAAAATTAGAAAAAAAAAATATTTTTGTGATTGCAAATACATCTTTTAATATTTCATCTGATCCAATGGTTTATTCTTTAGAGGACGCATATCTAGCTTTAGAGAGAATGAATATCAAATATCTAATGACAGAAAATGGTATTTATAAAAAAAAAATGATGAATAAATTATTTAAAATATTAGTATTTGTATTAGCAATAGAAATTATTTTAGGGTATGTAATTTATTTCAGAGGTTCTACATTAATTTCAGGAAATTATGTTTCATCAACATTAAGATTTATAGACAAAATAATAAGATTTACTAAACCCATAACAGATGATTACAAAGAAAAAAAAAAGATAAGAGAAATTAATAAAATTGATTGTAAAAAATTTGAAGAAAAAAACCAAATTCTAAATATTTCAGGATTTAATTCATTCAGAAAACCAATTAAATTTCAATCAAATTTAAATTTTTTAAATACATTTGATCAAGAAAAAGATTTTTTAATTGTGATTCAAGGAAATTCAGAGACATTTGGTTGGTATCAAAAAGATGAAGATAGATTGCACAGCTTGCTTCAAAAAAAATTAAGAGAAAAAATTAATACAAAAAATATATTTGTTTTAAATTTATCTTATGCAGGCGGCATGATAAGTGATCATCTTACAGATACATTAAATTTTTCAGAAATTTATCATCCAGATTTAGTAATTTTTTATACCGGAGGAAACGAATTACATTTGAGACAAACTTATAAAGATATTTTGGATAATTATTCCTTAAATATGGAAAATTTTAAACTTTACTCATTTGAAAAAAAAAATGATCACAACTCCACAGCACTTCTATTTCCAAATACTTTACAAAAATGTTTATCTGATAGTTTATATTTAACTGAGGAAAAATTTAAGAAAATTAATCAAAATATAAATGTTGAAACGTATATAAAAAAAAATTTCGAAAAAATTAATATATCTTTAAAAAACAGGTCAATTGACTTTTTATTCTATATTCAGCCTTTTAATAAAGAAATATCTAAATCAAAAAAGATAACTGAAAATTATAAAAAAATAACTTCTTTATCTATTCCTGATAAAAGTTTTAAAAATTTAAATTTAATTGATAAGAAAATTAAAATAAATTATGTTGACCTTTTTCACACTTTAGACACTAACAATACTTCTAATTATTTGGCAAATGATATTCTTATTAAATTTGAAGAAACTATTAAAGATAAAATAATTAATGAAAATAATTAAAATTATTATAATTGTCATAATTTTGATAATAATCACCTTCTTAATAAAAGAGTATATGTCTCATAAAGTTACACTTCCTTTTAATTATGATCTTATCGTTAAATAAAATTTTAGATATTTGCCTTAAATATTTTATTTATCCCTTAGTTCTTTTAATTATTTTGTTAGAGATTTCATTTCAAATAATTTTTTTTTTGACATTAAAAGTTTAAAAAAAACTATTCTTTTTTTTAATCCTTATTGCGATCAAGCTTATTGGAACATACAGGGAAATTCCTCTTATGATAAAAAAATATATTCATATCATCCAATTTTAACTCTTGTTAAAAAAAGTAATGAATCTTTGTATGAAGACAATATTATTAATGATAAAAAAGTAGTTTTTTATGGAAGTTCTTTCATTGATCATGAATATTTTTTACCCTTTTATGAGGAAGAAAATAACTTTGCAGTTAAATCATATGGTTTAGATCAAATTTATAAATCATACATGATTACCAAAAATAAATTCACTAATAACAATGTAATAATTGGTTTTTTACTTGAAGATCTTGACAGAGCTATTTTTGATCAAAGAAATTTTCCAAAATTAAAATTCGTTAAAAATAACAACATTTATGAGCTAAATAATGTTCCTATCATTTTTAGAGATAATATTAAAAACTTTAATCATATTTATACTTACAATTTTATTAAAAATATAATTTTTTTATTTTTGAATGAGTTTAATTATAAAAAAGATAAATGTGTAATTGACAAGAAAAAAGATATATTTAAATTTTTTATAGATAATATCATATCGAATTCAAAAAATCTTAATCAAAATTTAATATTTATAACTTTTAATTTTAAAAATGATGTTACTAATCCTAACTGGAGGTATCATTTTGTTAAAGATTATTTTAATTCTAAGAATGTGAATTATATAGATATGGCTAAAGTAATTAAAGATGACCAACAAAAAAACAATTTTGAAATTTCAAGCTATTATAACAATAAAGATTTTCATTTAAGTGAATATGGCTTTAGACTTGTTAAAAAAGAAATTGATTTGTTTATAGAGCAATATAAGTGAATGGAATTACAACCTTAATCAGTGAAAATATTCCAATTACAGCTAGAAGAATTAATAAAAACATAAAAATTATAAATTGAATCATACTTGTATTATTTTTAATATTTAAAATTAGACTAAGTATAAATTTAATAATTTTCATGCTATATGATTAAAAGAAAACTAAATATCGTATTTAATAGATTTAGTAAAGATTTCATAACCATTTTCAGTAATTCCTAATGTATGTTCAAATTGTGCTGATAAAGATTTATCTTTAGTAACAGCAGTCCAACCATCATTTAACATTTTAACATCATATTTACCGGTATTAATCATAGGCTCAATTGTAAAAGTCATTCCAGGTCTTAAATCCATACCTGAATTTTTACTCCCATAATGCAAGATGTTAGGGGGTTCATGAAACGTAGTACTTATGCCATGACCACAAAAATCTCTTACAACTGAAAAACCTTTATCTTCAACGAATGATTGAATTTCATATCCTATATCTCCCAATTTAATCCCAGGTTTTAAAATCTTAATTGCTCTCATCATAGACTCATAAGTTGTATCTATAAGATTATTTAATTTAACAGAGGTATTACCGATTGAAAACATTCTACTAGTATCTCCATAATGTTCATCAACAATAGCCGTAACATCTACGTTGATTGCATCACCATCTCTTAAAATTCTATCTGATGGAATACCATGGCAGACAACATGATTTAAAGATGTACATAAAGATTTTGTAAAACCCCTATAATAAAGTGGAGCAGAGTATCCACCGTTATCTCTAATAAACTCGTAACCTAATTTATCAATATGATCTGTTGATACACCTTCCTTGATATTGTCTGTCAGCATATCTAAAGTTTGAGATGCCAACTTTCCGGCTACTCTCATTTTTTCAAATTTTTCTTTATAATCACTCATCAATAATCTTCAGTTTTTTATCTATAAAAATTTTTTTAGAACTTATATCACATCTATAGGCTAAAAAGTTAACTCCTGCTTTTCTAGCAATTAGATAATTCTTATAATATTCAGCATCTACATCTTTAGCTATCTTAAACTTTTTCATGTTTTGGATTTGAACTAAAAATAATAAGTAACTTTTATAACCTTTTTTTATGGCATCAATAAGAGTGAGTAGGTGTTTGGTGCCACGTGCTGTCACAGCATCTGGAAACTCAGCTGTGTCTTTATTTCTAAAAAGAGTAACATTTTTAACCTCTACAAAGCTCTTTTGTTTATTTTTTTCAATTAAAAAATCAAATCTAGTCTCTTTATTGAAGAATACCTCTGGTTTAATTAGATCACAATTTTTAAGTTCTTTAATAAGATTATTTTCTAAAGCGTGTTGAGCTATTCTATTAGCCATGTGAGTGTTAACACCAACTAGGTTTTTTCTTGTTTTAATAATTTCAAGTCCGTATTTAAGTTTTCTTTTAGGATCATTATTTGGAAGAACATAGACATCATTCCCCTCATCTAACAGACCTTTCATCGATCCTGTATTAGGACAATGTGCGGTAACTACTTCTTTTGTTAATTGAACATCAGCAAAAAAACGTTTGTAACGTTTGATTAATTTGCCTTTTATTAAAGACTTGGTAAATTCCATTTCTAAATTATACATTTAAAATGATGAAAAACACAAAAGTTAATGCCGCAATATTAATTATAGGTAATGAAATTTTATCTGGCCGAACTCAAGATACGAACACTTCAACCTTAGCAACTTGGCTAAATTCAATTGGGGTTAAAGTGGGAGAGGTTAGGGTTATCCCGGACATTGAAAAGACAATAATCGATACACTTAATTTATTAAAGACAACTTACGATTATGTTTTTACAACAGGTGGTATTGGTCCAACTCACGATGATATTACTGCAGAATCTGTTTCAAAAGCATTTGGACTAAAATATGAGATACATAAAGAGGCATATAAAATTTTAGAGGCCTATTATAAACCAGGTGAATTTAACGAAGGCAGACAAAAGATGGTTTGGATGCCAGAAAATGCAAATTTAATTTTAAATCCCACAAGTGGAGCCCCAGGTTTTAGTGTTGAAAATGTATTTTGTTTACCGGGTGTTCCATCAATTTTAAAATCTATGATTGGCGGATTAACAAACACAATTGTAGGAGGTGCTCCTATTTTAAGTTTAACTATAAGCCTCAGAACTGTTGAAAGTGAAATTGCTGACTCTTTAACTAAAGTTCAAAATGATAATCAAGATGTTGAAATTGGAAGCTATCCTTTTTTTCAAGCTGGAAAGTTAGGAGTTTCAATAGTGATTAGATCAGAGGATCAATCCAAGATTGATAATACTAAATCACAAATTTTAAAATTTATTAATGACAAAAACATTGAAGTAGTAGATCGTTAATGCTTTATTTTGCTTACGGAAGTAACCTTCATCATTTTCAAATGAAAAGAAGATGTAAAGATAGTGTTTATTTAAAAAAGATAAATCTTAAAGATTTTAAATTAACCTTTAGAAGTAAATATAGAGCAGCAGATATTGAACCTAAAAAAAATTCAATTGTCCCTGGTGGATTGTTTGACATATCAAAAAGTGATGAAAAAAAACTAGATGTTTATGAGGATTATCCAAGTTTATATAGAAAGTTTTATTTTACCTATTATGGAAAAAAAGTGATGACGTATATGATGGTTAAAAAAACACCTTTTAGATTTCCTACGGAAAGATATCTAAATGTTGTTAAAAGAGGGTACAAAGATTGTGGTTTGGATAAAAAATACCTTACTCAAGGATTAATACCCAGATAAAGATATGTTTTTACACACTAAATTAGAAAATAGAAAAGAGCCAATAAGAATTGCATTCATTGGATGCGGTAAGTTTGTCAGCATGTTTTTGGCACAATATAATCATTTAGATAAAATTCAAATTGATAGCATTGTAGATTTAAATATAGAACAAGCAAAAAGAAACTGTAGCAATAGTGGACTAGACGAAACAACAATAAGTGAAATTAATTTTTCAAAATCTCTTGATGAAATATTAGAAAGAAATATTGAAATTTTTATTGAAGCAACTGGCAACCCAATTGTTGGAACTGTTCATGCGGTTAAGATTATTAAAAATAAAAAGCATGTTATTCTAGTAAATGTTGAGGCAGATATCACTTGTGGAAAATATTTGTCTGATATTGCAAAAGAAAATGAAGTTATCTGTTCAATGGCTTATGGGGATCAGCCATCATTAATTGTAGAACAAATTGAGTGGGCAAGATTAAATGGTTTCTCCGTTGTTTGTGCTGGTAAAGGTACTAAATATCATCCTACATTTGAGTACTCTACTCCCGATACTGTTTGGGGCCACTATGGCCTTACGAAAGAACGTGCTGAAAAAGAATCTGGAATGAATCCTAAAATGTTTAATAGTTTTTTATGTGGTGATAAATCTGCAATTGAAATGTGTGCTGTAAGTAATGCTGCAAATTTAAAATGTCCAAGTAACGGATTAACTTTTCCACCTATTGGAGTTTATGACATTGCAAAAAAATTGATTCCTAAACAAGAAGGTGGGTTAATAGAATTTGATGGTCAAGTTGAGGTTATATCCAGTATTGATTTAAATAAAAATGATATACCCAATGATTTAAGGTGGGGTGTTTACATAGTTATAAAAGCTAAAAATGAATATGTAAAAAATTGTTTTAAAGACTACGGAATGGTAACAGATTCTTCAGGAAATTATTCTGCAATTTGGAGACCATATCACTATATTGGGTTGGAGCTTGCTCAATCAATTTATTCAATAGCGCTCGATAATCGAGCAACGGGCTTTACAAAAAAATATAATGCTGATGTTGCAAGTTATGCAAAAAAGGATTTAAAAATAGGTGATAAACTTGATGGAGAAGGAGGTTTTTGCGCAAGAGGTAAATTAATTACTTCACAAAAATCTAAAGATGAAAAAATTTTGCCATTAGGACTTACAGACAATGCGATTTTGAAGAAAAATATCAATAAAGATCAAGTGATTAGATTAGAAGATGTTGAGTTAAATCTTCCCAAGGAAGTAATTGAAGCTAGAGATTATCAATACAATTTAATATAGTTGAGTTATAAATAATTGTGGATATAAAGATGAAATTCATTAATGCCCTCGTGGTGAAATTGGTAGACACAAAGGACTTAAAAGCCGAGGGATAGAAGTTAAAGTCAGTCCATAGTAGTCCAAGCTAGTCTAAAACATCCCATAAAATCTCATAACTTTAAATTAGCTTTCAATTTAGATTAGAAAATCAGACTAATTTAATTATGAAATTCTCGTACACGCCTCGTACATAGAGTGATAAATATTATATAATAAATTAGTTATATGACCTTCAATATTAATAATAATTTTTCAAACTTTATTAGCTCAATAATTGGGAAAGACAATGATGGTAAGGAGTTTGAGAAATTTGTTAAATGGTTTTTGAAAAATGACTCACAATGGAAAACTCAAATAAAAAAGATTTGGTTATGGGATGAATTTCCTCAACGATGGGGAAGAGATAAAGGTATAGATTTAGTATTTAGACATAATTCTGGAGAATTGTGGGCTGTACAAGCTAAATGTTACAATGAAGATTATTATATATCAAAACCAGATATTGATACGTTTTTAAGTGAGTCTGGGCGAAAACTAATTAAAAAAAGATTGTTAATTAGTACTACTGATAAAATTGGAAAAAATGCCAAAGATGTTCTTAAATCTCAAGAAAAATCAGTAACTTTATTTCTAAAAAACGATTTTGAAAAAAGTTTAATTAAATTTCCAAATTCTTTTAAAGATTTACATAAATCAACTTTTAAAAAAAAACCAAAACCATACAAGTATCAATCGAAAGCTATTAATGATGTAGCAAATGGTTTTAAAAAAGATCAAAGAGGTCAGCTACTTATGGCTTGTGGAACAGGCAAGACCTTCACAAGCATGTGGATTAAAGAAAAAATAAAATCTAAGCTTACATTAGTATTAGTACCATCATTAAACCTTTTGTCTCAAACAACCTGGGATTGGGCTTACGCGACTAATAAAAAAATTGATATCCTTTGTGTGTGTTCAGACATTTCTGTAGGTAAAAATGACGATCACTTAATTGAGGAATTAATAGATGTCTCTTTTCCTGTTGAAAACGATCCAAAAAAGATTGGTAAATTTATTAATAAGAAGGGGGATAAAGTATTATTTTGTACTTACCAGTCATCACATTTAATTCAACAAATTCAAAAAAACCAAAAAGTTAAAAATTTTGATCTATTAATAGCAGATGAAGCTCACAGGTGTGCAAGTGCAGAGCATGACTCTAATTATTTTACTATAGTATTAAATGATAAAAAAATAAGAGCAAAAAATCGATTATTTTTAACTGCTACTCCAAGAACATATGAGAGCAATATCAAAAAAATTGCTGCAGAAAGAGGGATTGTAGTTCATGGTATGGATGATGAAAAAATCTTTGGAAAGGTTTTTCATTCACTGACCTTTGCTGAAGCAATTAATCACAATCCACCATTATTATCTCCATATCAAATTGTAATAATCGGGGTTGAAGATCCTGAGGTAGAAAAAATAATTACTAACAGGGAATTAGTTAAATTTAAGGCTACTGAAACTTTTACTGACGCAGAAAGATTAGCAACTATAATTTCTTTTTTAAAATCTGTTAGAGATTATAAACTTAAAAATGTAATCTCATTTCACTCTAGAGTAAAAAGAGCAGAAAAATTTTCAAATCATCTAACACAAATAAAAACAAAACTTACTGATAACTACATAAAAAAAATAAAACTTTCTTCTGATTTTGTGAGTGGAACAATGCCAACTTTTGAAAGAAAAAAAAAACTTGACCAACTAAAAAATGTTAGAAAAAATGAAACAAGAATACTTGCTAATGCTCGATGTTTATCTGAAGGAGTTGATGTTCCTGCTTTAGATGGGATTGCATTCATTGACCCTAAAAATAGTCAAATCGATATTATTCAAGCAATTGGTCGAGCTATAAGATTAAGTAAAAATAAAAAAATAGGAACTATCGTATTACCTGTATTTTTAAATAAGAATGATGATCCAGATAAAATTCTTGAGACTAGTAGTTACAAAAAGATTTGGTGGGTGATAAATGCTCTTAAATCACATGATAGCAATTTAGTAGATGAGCTAGATAAAATTCGAACTAACCTAGGTAAAAAAAAACAATCTCCAGATGGACCGGTTTTACCTCCAGAGATAATATTAGATATTCCTCGAACTGTAGATGAAAAATTTTTCAAAGCTTTCAAAACTAGAATAATTGAGAAATCAACTCAGTCTTGGTTTTTTTGGTATGGTTTGCTTCTTAGTTATGTAAAAAAATTCAATACGTCACGTGTAAGTGCTGATTACATAACTGATGAAAAACATAAATTAGGACAATGGGTATCGTCACAAAGAGATAAAGATACACGTAAAAGACTTGATAAGAAAAAAATTGATTTACTCCAAGCTCTTCCTAAATGGTCATGGGATGTAAGGGCAGATAACTTTGAAGAAATGTTTGTTTATTTAAAAGATTATATTGAAGAGTTTGGAAACAGTAAATTACATAAAGATTATAAAAATAAAAATGGAATAGCTTTAGGGAAGTGGGTTTCTGCATTGCGTGATAGACATAAGATGGATACAGCATTTAATCGAACAAATGAATACAAGAACAGAGTTAAAAGATTAGAAAAACTAGCTGGCTGGTCATGGGATGTAGAAGGTGACAGATGGGATGAGGGATTTAATCATCTAAAAGATTATGTTGAAAAATTTGGGACAGCGGTTGTTGTAAAGAAATATGTTAACGAAGCTGGATTTAAACTTGGTCAATGGGTTTATAATCGTCAAAGGCACAGAAATAATAAAAAATTCGATAAAGATAAAAAAAAACTATTAGAACAATTGCCTGGCTGGATATGGAGCAACCAGGCTGAAGCTTGGGACAAAGGTTTAAGTGAGTTAAAAAAACACGTTAAAGTGACAGGTGATGCAAATATTTCAAGCACATTTGTTACTGAAGAGGAATTTAAATTAGGTGAATGGGTTAGAGGCAAAAGAAGAGCTAAAAAAACTTTAAGTAAAGAAAAAAAAGATATTTTAGAATCTTTACCTGGATGGTCATGGACTTCAACAGCTAGAGAGGAAAATGAAAATCGAAAATTTGATCAGGGAATAGTGGAAATAGAAAAATATATTAATGAATTTAATCACTGTATTGTTCCTCATTCATATGAGACTAAAGATAAATTTAAATTAGGTATTTGGGTTAGTAATATAAGAGCTAAATACAAAAAGAATAAACTTGATAAAACAAAAGAAAAAACTTTAAACAACATCAAAGGCTGGATGTGGGCAGTAAGAACTGAAATTTGGGAAAAAAATTTTGAAAAACTTAATGATTATATAAGTGAATTTGGAGACTCCATGGTTAAAATTTCTTATGAGTCTAAAGATGGTTTTAAATTAGGTGAATGGGTTCATAATCAAAGAAGAAGTATAAATTTAGGAAGTAAAAACCCAAAAATAATAAATCGTCACTCTAAATTGCAAAAATTAAAAGGTTGGACAAATGATGTTCTTGATGAAATTTGGAATCAAAATTTTGAAGCATTATTGAAATATTTAAAAAAATTTGGTCATGCATCACCACCTAAAAGATATATTGATCCAAACAAAATAGCTTTAGGGAATTGGGTGGTAAACACAAGGCAAGATAAAAAGGATGTAGCTTCAGGCAGAAAAAAGAAATATGCAAAATTAGATGAAAAAAAGATTAAGGAGCTCGAAAAGCTCAATGGATGGAAATGGAATCCTCGGAATTTAAAATATCCTACATAATGTAGGATGTCTCGTACAAGCCTCGTACACAGAGAGATAAAATAAAAAAATTTTACTTATTCCTCTTGTTCAATTATAAATATTAGCATAAACACTCATGAAATTCATTAATGCCCTCGTGGTGAAATTGGTAGACACAAAGGACTTAAAATCCTTGCCGCTTGCGGAGTGCCAGTTCGAGTCTGGCCGAGGGCACCACTAAATGAGTAAGCTTCAGATAATTTCTGATAAGAATAAAAAATCCTTAAGCATTAAAAAGTTATTAGTAAAAAAAATAGATAGTCATCAATTAAAACAAAACAATCTTGTAATTGTTATTGGTGGTGACGGTTTTATGCTTGAGACTTTAAAAAAAAATAAAAACTTAAATAAGCAATTCTATGGAATTAACTCGGGAAATTATGGTTTCTTGATGAACAAATTTTCTTCAGAAAATATTATTAAAAATTTAAAAAAAGCAAATATGATTTCTATTTCGCCGTTAGAAATGATTGTTAAAAATAAGAATAATCAAATAAAAAAATCTTTAGCTATAAATGAAGTGTCAATTTTAAGACAAAGTAGACAAGCTGCTTCATTATTGATTAAACATGGATCCAAACAAATTATAAAAAAACTAGTCTCGGATGGTGTTCTTGTTTCAACACCTGCGGGTAGTACAGCCTATAATTTATCAGTGCATGGACCTATACTTAGTCTAAATTCAAAAAAATTATCAATTGCTCCAATAAGCCCATTTAGACCAAGAAGATGGAAGGGTAAAATAGTTAATGATAAATTAAAGATTGTAATCACAAATTTAAATCCATCTAAAAGACCCATCAGTGCTGTTGCTGATAATCTTGAGGTTAGAAATGCTAAATCAATTATAGTAAAGACCAACAATAAGATTAAATTTAACCTTCTCTATGACAAAAATAGAAGTTTGCAAAAAAAAATAAAAATTGAACAACTAAGAAGAGAAACAACTTAATTTAAAGTGTTAACAAAAGAACAAATCAAACAATATCAAGAAGATGGCTTTGTAATTCCTGATTTTAAAATGTCTGATAATGATCTTTTAGAGATAGAAGAGAAGCACAATCAACTAATTAATAAATTTCCAGAGTATAAAAATTATTGTCCAGCTGTTCTTTTAAAAGATGAAAGTTTTTTAAAATATTGTTTGAATGATGAAATATTAGACTTTGTTAAGCAATTACTAGGCAGTAAGTTTGCTTTATGGAACTCAAGTTTTTTTGCAAAACCTGCTCATAATGGCTTTGAAACTCCTTGGCATCAAGATGGTCAATATTGGCCAATAAATCCTCTTGTGACATGCACTGTGTGGTTAGCGATTGATGATGCAACTGAAGAAAATGGATGTCTGAGATTTATCAAAGGATCACATAAAGATAAAAAACTTAAAGATCATTCTAGAAATAACAAAGAAAATTTAACATTGCATCAAGAGCTTAACAAAAATGAGTATGATATTTCTAAGTCAGTTAACTTATTACTTAAAAGAGGACAAATATCATTACATGATGTTTATATGGTTCATGGATCAAAAGAAAATAATTCTCCAAATTCTAGACGCGCAATGACAATGAGGTTTATGCCTCTATCAAGTAAATTTGATCATGAATTTATTTTTGATAGCAAGCCATCATTTAAAATTGATAAAATTTATCCTGTAAAAAATTAGATAATTGGTGTTACTGCACAGATACGAACTGTGGGTCTATTAATAATTAATCAAAAGTCTAAATTTAAAAAGATAAATAGTACCAACGTTAATTGAAAACTATTTCAAATCTATACACACTTTGAACACAGTGATAGGGTTTTATTAATAATAAAAAAATGACAAGATTAGAAAATTTTTTAAAACTAAATAAAAATAGAAAAATTTGGACTATTTCAAAAGACCAAAGTGTAATGCAGGCACTTATTTTAATGTCAGAAAAGAATATAGGTGCAATCATTGTTGTAGATAATAATGATTTTCCAATAGGTATTTTTTCAGAAAGAGATTATGCAAGAAAGGTTATTTTAAAAGGTAAGAATAGCAAAGATACATTATTAGACGAGGTTATGACTAAAGAATTAATTACCGTTACTAGTGATTTCAAAATTGATCAGTGTATGGAATTAATGACCGAACATAGGATAAGACATCTACCAATATTAGAAAATAAAAAAGTTGTTGGAATTATTTCAATTGGTGATGTTCTAAAAATTATGATCAAAGAACAAAAAGAACTTATAGATCACTTACAAAGATTTATAACTAGCTAAAATGCATATTGATGGTGCCCCCGCACGGAGTTCGAACCGCGGACCTATTGATTACAAATCAATTGCTCTACCAGCTGAGCTACAAGGGCATAGGCCATAACTATTAACTATTTATTAATTAATCAACTCTTTTTTTTTAAAAAACTTAAGTGATGAAAAACTATTGCTGCACTATTTGATATATTGAGACTTTCAATCTCTTTATTCATATCAATTTTAACAAAAAAATCTGCATATTTACCTGTGTGCTCTCGCATACCAAAACCCTCTGATCCAAAAAGAAGAACATTTTTTCCTTCCCATTTTACTTCTGTAAAATTTTTTTCACCTTTTGCATCAAAACCATAGACCCAAAAGTTTCTTTCTCTTAAATTCTTAAGAGTTGAGTTGATGTTAGATACTTGAAAAATATTTAAATGCTCCATACAACCACTTGCAGATTTGTACATAAGCTTACTATCTTTTGGAAATTGTCTTTCTTTAATAATTAAACCATCTATTTTAAATGATGCAGCACTTCTAATTAATGAACCAATATTTCTTGGGTCAGTTACTTCATCCAAACAAACAAAAGTACAATCTTTTTTTTCTTTAATGTATTCTTTTAAATCAGGTTGATCTAAATGTTCAATTTCTGCAACATAGCCACCATGCATTAAATGTTCTTTAGATGTATATTTGTCTAATTCTTTTTTAGATTTAAAATAAACTTTAACGTCTTCTAAAACATTTTTTTTTGGATTTTTCCTGTGTATATTTTTCTTAGCATCTTCAGTTAAAAACACTCTTAAAACCTTCCGTTCAGGATTTCTAAGAGCTTCGATAACAGCATGTTGGCCAGCTATAAAAAAAGATGATTTATTCATAAATTTTAATGAGTTTTACACGTTTTTTTGGATATTTTCTTATTAAATCACGTGTTGCATTTGAATAAATAAAATATATAAAACGCTTGTTGTTTGAAGCTTTATTGAACAGGGGACACTTCCCCAGAGGAGGGGTTCCAGAGCGGTCAAATGGGGCGGGCTGTAAACCCGTTGACTTCGGTCTTCGAAAGTTCGAATCTTTCCCCCTCCACCACTCAATAAATTTTTAAGTAACGTGGAGTGTTACTCTTGGGGTCGTGCGGGTGTAGTTCAATGGTAGAACGCTAGCCTTCCAAGCTGGATGTAAGGGTTCGATTCCCTTTACCCGCTCCAAGAAAAAAAATTATTAATGAAAACAAAAACTGAGGTAAAAAAGTAATGTCAAAAGAAAAATTTGTTAGAAGTAAACCCCACTGTAACATTGGGACTATTGGTCATGTCGACCATGGTAAAACAACTCTTACTGCAGCTATCACAATTACATTAGCAGAGGCAGGTGGAGCAGCAGCAGTAGCTTACGATCAAATCGATAAAGCTCCTGAAGAAAAAGAAAGAGGAATTACAATTTCAACAGCTCACGTTGAGTATGAAACTGAAAAAAGACATTACGCTCACGTTGACTGTCCAGGCCACGCTGACTATGTAAAAAACATGATCACTGGTGCTGCACAAATGGATGGCGCTATCTTAGTAGTTAACGCTGCTGATGGTCCAATGCCACAAACTAGAGAACACATTCTTTTAGGAAGACAAGTTGGAATTCCAGCAATTGTTGTTTACTTAAATAAAGTAGACCAAGTTGATGACAAAGATATGATCGAACTTGTAGAAGAAGAAATTAGAGAGCTTTTAACTTCTTACAAATACCCTGGAGATAAAACTCCAATCGTTAAAGGTTCAGCTTTAGCAGCAGTAGAAAAAAGAGATGATGAAATTGGAAAAAATTCAATTTTAGAATTAATGAAAGCTGTTGATGAACATATTCCACAACCAGCTAGAGAAGTTGATAAACCTTTCTTGATGCCTGTTGAGGACGTTTTTTCAATTTCAGGAAGAGGAACAGTTGCAACTGGTAGAATTGAGTCAGGTGTAATTAAAACGGGTGAAGAAGTTGAAATCGTAGGTATTAAAGAAACTAAAAAATCAGTTTGTACTGGAGTTGAAATGTTTAGAAAACTTTTAAACTCAGGTGAAGCTGGTGATAACGTAGGAATTTTATTGAGAGGGATTGAAAGATCTGACATCGAAAGAGGTCAAGTTCTTTGTAAGCCTGGTTCAATTACTCCACACACTAAATTTGAAGCTCAAGCATATGTACTTAAAAAAGATGAAGGTGGAAGACATACTCCTTTCTTTACTAAATACAGACCGCAGTTTTATTTTAGAACAACAGACGTAACAGGAGAAGTAGAATTACCAGCAGGTACTGAAATGGTTATGCCAGGCGATGATGCTAAATTTACTGTTAAGTTGATTACACCGATTGCAATGTCAGAACAATTAAACTTTGCTATCAGAGAAGGTGGAAGAACTGTTGGAGCAGGAGTAGTAACTAAAATTATAGAGTAACTCTATAAATAGGAGTGTAGCTCAATTGGTAGAGCGCCGGTCTCCAAAACCGGAGGCTGAGGGTTCGAGTCCCTCCGCTCCTGCCAATTAGAGCTAAAAATTATGAAAAACCCAATTAAATTTATTCAGGATGTAAAACAAGAGGCGTTTAAAGTTTCATGGCCCACATGGAAAGAGACTTTACAAGGTGCTTTAATGGTGTTTGCGATGGCAGTTGTGATGTCTTTATTTTTTTTACTTCTGGATCAAGTTTTAAAGTTTTTCTTAGAATTATTACTTAAGGTAAGTATTTAATGAAAAATTGGTTCATAGTTCAATCACACTCTAACTTTGAGAATAAAGTTTCTGGTTTAATCAGAGAAGAAGCTGAAAAAGCAAAAATTTCTGACAAATTTGAGGAAATTATTGTTCCAACACATGATGTAACAGAGGTTAAAAGAGGAAAAAGAATTCAGAGAAAGAAGAAATATTTTCCTGGTTATGTGCTTGTCAAGTGCGAGATGGACAACGATATTTATCATATGATTAAAAACTTAAAGAGAGTAAGCGGTTTTTTAGGATCTAAAGGAATTCCAGTACCAGTTTCAGACAAAGAAATTGAAAAGATTTTAGGTCAAATAAAAGATGGTGTGGCTCAGCCAAAATCTGGTATAGAGTACAGCATTGGTGAAAAAGTTCAGGTAGTTGATGGTCCTTTTGCATCGTTCAGTGGAATGGTGGAAGATATAGATGAAGAAAAGTCTAGACTTAAGGTCTCAGTTTCTATATTTGGACGTCCAACACCAGTAGATTTAGAATATAACCAAGTTGAGAAAGCAAGTTAATGGCAAAAGAAATTAGTGGATTTATAAAGTTACAAATTAAAGGCGGTCAAGCTAACCCAGCTCCTCCTGTAGGACCAGCTTTAGGACAACGTGGTGTTAACATCATGGAATTTTGTAAAGCTTTTAATGACAAAACTAAATCGATGGCTGGAAAACCTGTTCCAGTAGAAATTACAGTTTACAAAGATAAAAAATTTGATTTTAAAATTAAATCTCCACCAGCATCGTTCTTTATTAAAGAAGCAGTTAAACGTAAAAGTGGTTCAAAAGAACCCGGAAGAAATATTGTTGCATCAATATCAAAAAAACAATTAGAAGATATTGCCACTCAAAAAATGCAAGATTTAAATGCTCATGATTTAGAAGAGGCAGTAAAAATCATAGCAGGTTCAGCAAGATCAATGGGTATAGAGGTAAAAGAGTAATGCCATCCAAAAGATATAAAAAACTACCTGAAAAAACTAAAGATTTAAACGCTGAGGTGATTGAAAAATTATTACCTGAAGTTAAGAAAAATTGTACAACCAAATTTGATGAGTCTTTAGATTTAAGTTTTCAAATAAATAACAAACAAAAGAAAAGTGAAGTTAATATCAGAACTGTTGTTAACTTACCTGGTGGTACCGGAAAAAACGTTAAAGTTGCTGTTGTTTGTGAAGATAATAAAGCTCAAGAAGCTAAAGATGCTGGAGCTGACATTGTTGGTAGTGATGAGTTTGTTGAAAAAATTAAAGGTGGTGAATTAAATTTTGAAAAATTAATATGTACACCTGGTATGATGATTAAACTTTCTAGATTAGGTAAAGTTTTAGGTCCCAAAGGATTAATGCCAAATCCAAAACTTGGTTCGGTATCAGAAAATATTAAAGAAGCAGTAACTAATGCTAAATCTGGTCAAGTTGAAATTAGAAATGATAAAGATGGAAATATAGGTGTGAGCATTGGAAAAAAATCATTTCATGATGACCAATTATTAAAAAACTTTCATGCAATTTTAGATGCATTAGAAAAAGAAAAATCAAACAACACTTTAAAAGGTGATTTAATTAAAAACACATTTGTTACGTCATCAATGGGCGTTTCATACAAAGTTAAACTAGGGAAGTCGATATAGTCATGTTAACGAAAGAACAGAAAAAAAATTATATTACAGAAATGACTACACAGTTTGAAAATAGTAAAGCTGTAATGGTTACACATTATCAAGGTTTAACAATGACCCAATTAGATGAGTTAAGAGCTCAAATGAGAGAGCATGGAATAATCTTTAAAATAACTAAGAATAGAATAACCAAACTAGCGCTAGAAAAAACCAAGTGTAAAGATCTATCAGATTTATTTACAGGGCCAACAGCAGTCGCTTTTGGTGAAGATGCGATAATGTCTGCAAGAATTCTATCTAAATTTGCTAAAGACAACGAAAACTTAAAATTAATTGGTGGAATTATGGATAATGAGGTCTTAGACCAGGCCGGTGTCCAAAATGTAGCTAGTTTACCAACATTAGATGAAGCAAGAGCAAATATTGTAGGTATTTTAAATGCTCCAGCATCAAAATTAGTGAGTATTTTGCTTGCATACTCAGAAAAAATGAGTAATTTGTCGGCAGAAAATTCTGAAACACAACCCAAAGAGTAAATTATGCCTGACCTAAATAAAATCATCGAAGACCTTTCAAGTTTGACTGTTGCTGAGGCAGCTGAACTTTCAAAACAATTAGAAGAAAAATGGGGTGTAACTCCTATGGCAGCAGCGGCTCCAGCAGCAGCAGGTGCAGCTCCAGCAGAAGATAAAGACGATTTTACAATTATGCTTGTATCAGCTGGTGAAAAGAAAATTAATGTTATTAAAGAAGTTAGAGCAGCAACTTCATTAGGTTTAAAAGAAGCTAAAGATCTTGTAGAAGGAGCTCCAAAAGAAGTTAAGTCTGGTGTAAATAAAAAAGAAGCTGAAGAGATCAAAGCTAAGCTTGAAGCTGCAGGCGCAAAAGTAGAACTTAAATAAATTAACAAGAAAGAATTCGAATACTGATTATTTTTAATCAGTATTATTAAACATAAATGCAATTATCTTTTACTGAAAAGAAAAACATAAGAAAAAGTTTTGGTAAACTAAAAGAAAGTTTATCTATTCCTAACCTAATTGAAGTACAGAAAAATTCTTACAAAGAATTAACTGAATTTTATGCTGAAACAGAACTTACAAAAGGTTTTGACAGAGTTTTTAAAAGTATATTTCCAATTGAAGATTTAAATGACAAAGCAACATTAGAATATGTCTCGTACAGATTGGACAAACCTAAGTTCGATGTTGAAGAATGTATTACTAGAGGTTTAACTTATTCATCTGCTCTTAAGTGCACTTTAAGACTTGTTGTTTATGAAATTGATCAGGAAAATAATACTAAAGACATCTTGTCTGCAAAAGAACAAGAGGTTTATATGGGTGAAGTTCCCATGATGACTAACAGTGGTACTTTTATTACCAATGGTGTTCAAAGAGTTGTAGTTAATCAAATGCACAGAAGTCCTGGTGTATTTTTTGACCATGACAAAGGCAAAACTCACGCAAGTGGAAAACTATTGTTTAATGCAAGAGTTATTCCTAACAGAGGTTCTTGGTTAGATTTTGAATATGATGTTAAAGATTTTTTATATTTTAAAATTGATAGAAAGAAGAAAATTTTTGCTTCAACTTTGTTATTAGCATTAGGTTTTACTAAAGCTGAAATCGTTGACGAATTTTATGAAAGTGAACAATTTAACTTTGATCCTAAGACCGAAAAATGGAAAACAAAATTTAATCCAGAAAATTATAAAGCAAAAAATTTTTCAGAAGAAGTTACTGATGTCAAAACTGGTGAAGTAGTAATTAAGTTAGGTGATAAAATTAACTTCCTTAATGCAAAAAAATTAGCTAACGATGGACTTAAAGATATTTTGGTAACAAGAGAGTCTTTGTATGGGAAATTTCTACATAGAAACGTTAAAGTTAACGATGAAGAAGAGGGCACTTTTTCAATCGGAACAGAGTTAAATGATGCTGTGATTCAACAAATACTAGATGCAAACATCCATTCGTTACAAATATCTGTAACTAGCTCAATTAATAAAGGACCTTATTTATTAACAACAATTTTAAATGATAAGAATAATACTAAAGATGAGGCTATTACTGAAATCTATAAAATGCTTAGACCTGGTGAGCCACCAACAATTGAAATAGCTACTCAAATTTTTAATAATCTATTTTTTAGTTCCGACAGATATGATCTTTCTGACGTTGGAAGAGTTAAAATGAACTCAAGGCTAGAACAGGATTGTTCAGATAAAATTACAATTTTGAGAAATGACGATATCATAGCAATCGTTCATAAGATGTTAGATTTAAGAGACGGAAAAGATGAAGTCGATGATATTGACCATCTTGGCAATAGAAGAGTACGTTCTGTTGGTGAGTTAGTTGAAAATCAAGCACGTATCGGTGTCTACAGAATGGAAAGAGCGATAAAAGAAAAAATGACAACTTTAGATGTTGAGTCAGCAATGCCTCAGGATTTAATTAATGCTAAACCTTTAACAGTTTCTTTAAAAGATTTTTTTGCAAGTTCTCAACTTTCACAATTTATGGATCAAACCAATCCATTATCAGAGATTACACATAAAAGAAGGGTTTCAGCTTTAGGACCTGGTGGGTTAACAAGAGAAAGAGCTGGTTTTGAAGTGCGTGATGTTCACCCAACTCACTACGGAAGAATTTGTCCGATTGAAACACCAGAAGGTCCAAACATTGGATTAATAAACAGCTTATCAACTTATGCAAAAATTAACAAATATGGCTTTATTGAAAGTCCATATAAAAAGGTAAAAGATGGTGTTGTTCAAAACAATGTTGAGTATTTATCTGCTATGGAGGAAACAAAATTTACTATTGCACAGGCAAATACTAAATTAGATAAAAATGGAAAAATAATTGAAGAATTAGTTTCTTGCAGACAAAATTTAAATTTTCTTTTAGCTAAACCTGAAACTATTGATTACATTGATGTATCACCTAAACAACTTGTATCAGTTGCTGCTTCGTTAATACCTTTTTTAGAAAATGATGACGCTAACAGAGCTTTAATGGGATCTAACATGATGAGACAAGCAGTTCCATTATTAAAACCCGAGTCACCTTTGGTTGGAACGGGTATTGAAAGCGATGTTGCTTTAGACTCAGGTGTTACTATTGTTGCTAAGCGAGATGGAACAGTGGATAAAATTGATGGTAAAAGAATTGTAATTAAAGCTACTGAAGAAACTGACTTTACAAAATCAGGTGTTGATATTTACAATTTACAGAAATTTAAAAGATCAAATCAAAATACGTGCATTAACCAAAAACCTTTGGTTAGAGTTGGTGACAAGGTTAAATCTGGAGATATTATAGCGGATGGTCCTTCTACTAAATTAGGTGAATTAGCTTTAGGTAAAAACGTAACTGTAGCCTTTATGCCATGGCAAGGTTATAATTTTGAGGATTCAATTTTGATTTCTGAAAGATGTGTAACTGACGACGTGTTTACTTCTGTTCATATTGTCGAATATGAAATTATGGCAAGAGATACAAAATTAGGTGAAGAAGATATAACTAGAGATATTCCAAATGTTAATGAAGAAGCATTAAAAAACCTCGATGAATCTGGGGTTGTTTATATTGGTGCTGAAGTTAATGCAGGTGATATTTTGGTTGGAAAAGTAACTCCTAAGGGTGACTCTGCTTCAGGACCTGAAGAAAAATTATTAAGATCAATATTTGGAGAAAAAGCTATAGATGTAACAGATACATCTTTAAGAATGTCTAGAGGAAGTAGTGGGACTGTTGTTGATGTAAGAGTATTCAATAGACACGGTATTGAAAAAGATGAAAGATCAATTACGATTGAAAGAGCAGAAATTGAAGAAGTTCAACAAGACAAAATTGTTGAAGAAGAGATTTTAGAGAGAAGCATTAAACAAAGAGCATCACAATTTTTATCAGGATCTTCTTTAACTAAAAAAGTAAAAGATTTATCTGAAGGTACTAAATTAGATTTCGAATCAATAGATAATTTACCTATCAATGATGTTTTTAAAATTACAGTTGGCAATGTTAATGATGAAGCAACTTTAGCACAACTTAAAGATCAATATAATAAAGCAAAACAAGATATTACTGAAAGATTTGAAGATAAAGTTTTAAAAATTAGAAGTGGTGACGATTTACTTCCTAGCGTTATGAAGATGGTTAAAGTTTTTGTTGCAATTAAGAGAAGACTAAGACCTGGAGATAAGATGTCTGGAAGACACGGTAACAAAGGTGTTGTAAGTAAAATTGTTCCTGTTGAAGACATGCCCTATAGAGAAGATGGAAGACCTGTTGATATTGTTTTAAATCCACTTGGTGTACCAAGTCGTATGAACGTTGGTCAAATTTTAGAAACTCACTTGGGATGGGCTTGTAAAGAATTTGGTGAAGAGGTTAAAAGATTGGTTAATGAGAATCATAAAAAGATTGAAAAAACTGAAAAAATCTCAAAATTTTTAAAATCTGTTTATGGTGAAGAAACTTTTGATAATAAAGTTGAAAAATTAAGCAAACCTGAGTTCAAAGATTTAGTTGAAACTTTACAAGACGGAATAGCTATTTCAACACCAGTATTTGATGGTGCAAAAGAAAAAAATGTTACAGAAATGTTGGAGCTTGCTAAATTACCAGGATCGGGGCAAACATATTTATGGGATGGAAGAACAGGTGAAAAATTTGATAGACCTGTAACAGTTGGAATAATTTATATGCTTAAACTCCATCATTTAGTTGAAGACAAAATTCATGCTAGATCAACAGGACCTTACAGTTTAGTTACACAGCAACCTTTGGGTGGTAAGGCTCAATTGGGTGGCCAAAGATTTGGTGAAATGGAAGTTTGGGCATTAGAAGCTTATGGTGCATCATATACACTTCAAGAAATTTTAACTGTTAAATCAGACGACGTTGCTGGAAGAGTTAAGGTTTATGAAACTATTGTTAAAGGCGAGGAAAATTTTGAGTCAGGTATACCTGAGTCATTTAACGTTCTGGTTAAAGAAATTAAATCATTAGCACTAAATGTGGAGCTTAATTAAAAATGAAAAAAGAACTAACAGATTTATTTAAAAACACTGAGATTTCTGAAGCTCAAAATTTTAATAGCATCAAGATAACATTAGCCAGTCCTGAAAAAATTAAATCATGGACTTTTGGCGAAATAAAAAAACCAGAAACAATAAATTACAGAACCTTTAGACCTGAAAAAGATGGTCTATTTTGTGCTAGAATTTTTGGCCCAATTAAAGACTACGAATGTTTGTGTGGAAAATACAAACGAATGAAATTTAGAGGAATTATCTGTGAAAAATGTGGTGTTGAAGTTACAAAATCTAATGTTCGAAGAGAACGGATGGGTCACATTAACTTAGCAACACCTGTTGCTCATATTTGGTTTTTAAAATCATTACCAAGCAGAATTGCTTTAGCAGTTGATATGAAACTTAAAGAAATCGAAAGAGTTCTTTATTTTGAAAACTTTATAGTAATTGAACCTGGTTTAACTGGATTACAAAAAAATCAACTTCTTAATGAAGAAGAATTAGCCAAATACCAAGATGAGTTTGGTGAAGAATCATTTGAGGCAGGCATTGGTGCTGAAGCTGTACTTGAAATGCTAAAAAATTTAGATTTAGAATTAGAAAGAAAAAATCTTATTAGCTTTATTAAAGAAACAAAATCAAAAGTTAATGAAGAAAGAGCAATCAAAAGATTAAAATTAGTTGAATCGTTTATTGAAACAGGACAGAAACCTGAATGGATGATTTTAACGGTTGTACCAGTAATTCCACCTGAACTAAGGCCTTTAGTGCCTTTAGATGGTGGAAGATTTGCTACATCAGACTTAAATGATCTTTATAGAAGAGTTATTAACAGAAATAATAGATTAAAAAGATTAATGGATCTAAAAGCTCCTGATATCATTGTTAGAAATGAAAAAAGAATGCTTCAAGAGTCAGTGGATGCATTATTTGATAATGGTAGAAGAGGCAGAGTAATAACTGGTACTGGAAAAAGACCACTTAAATCTTTAGCTGAAATGCTAAAAGGTAAACAAGGTAGATTTAGACAGAACTTACTTGGAAAAAGGGTAGACTACTCAGGAAGATCTGTAATTGTTGTTGGCCCAGACCTAAAACTTCATGAGTGTGGTTTGCCAAAAAAAATGGCTTTAGAACTTTTTAAACCATTTTTATACGCACGATTAAATAAGCTTGGATTAGCATCTACAATCAAACAAGCAAAAAAATTAGTTGAAAAAGAAACAAATGCTGTTTGGGATGCTTTAGAACTAATTGTTAGAGAACATCCGGTAATTTTAAACAGAGCACCAACACTTCACAGATTGGGTGTACAAGCGTTTGAACCTAAACTTATAGAAGGTGATGCAATTGAATTGCATCCTTTAACTTGTGCAGCTTTTAATGCTGACTTTGATGGTGATCAAATGGCTGTTCACGTTCCATTAAGTTTGGAAGCTCAATTAGAAGCTAGAATATTAATGCTTTCTACAAACAATATTTTATCTCCATCTAATGGTAAGCCGATTATTGTACCAAGTCAGGATATGATTTTGGGTATTTATTACCTTTCTCAAGAACCTATGACAGATAAATCTTCTGGATATTTTGTCGATGTTGATGCTATTGAATTTGCTTTAGCTTCAGACCAAATTAAAGTTCACAGTACAATCATATCAAGAATTGAAACAGTTGATGATAATGGAAACAAGAAATATGAAAAATATACATCAACAGCTGGCAGATTTTTATTAGCAAATTTACTTCCAAAAAATAGCAATATTAAATTTTCTTTAGTTGATAGATTGCTACCTAAGAAAACTGTTTCTGAAATTATAGATGTAGTGTTTAGATTTTGTGGACAAAAAACAACTGTTATATTCTGTGATAAATTAAAAGATTTAGGATTTAAACATGCTTTTAAAGCTGGAATTTCATTTGGAAAAGACGATCTTGTAATTCCAGAAAGCAAAACTCAATTAATTGAAGACACAAAAGGATTAATAGCAGATTATGAAAATCAATATTCTGAAGGATTAATTACAAGAGGTGAAAAGTACAACAAAGTCGTAGATGCTTGGTCAAAATGTACAGATAAAGTTGCTGGTGAAATGATGAAGGGTATTTCTGCTACTGAAAAAACTCCAGAAGGCTTGAAAATTAATTCAGTTTATATGATGGCTGATAGTGGTGCTAGAGGATCTGCAGCACAAATGAAACAGCTAGCTGGTATGAGGGGTTTGATTGCAAAACCTTCAGGTGAAATTATCGAAAGCCCAATTATTTCTAATTTTAAAGAGGGTTTAACAGCATTAGAGTATTTTAACTCTACACACGGTGCTAGAAAAGGTCTTGCAGACACAGCCCTTAAAACTGCAAGTTCAGGTTATTTAACTAGAAGACTTTGTGATGTTGCTCAAGATTTAACAATTACTAAAGTTCAATGTGATGATCCAGGATTTATCGAACTTTCAGAAATTTTAGAAGGTGGAAATGTCGTAGTCAGCTTATCTGAAAGAGCTTTAGGAAGAGTTACTGCAGCTGATGTAAAAAACCCACTTACTGGTGAAGTTGTAATTAAAAAATCAAAAATGATTGATGAAGCAAGTTGCGATTTGATCGATGCTGCTGGTGTAAAATCACTTAAAGTTTATTCAGTAATGACATGTAGTTCAAAAGAAGGTGTTTGTTCAACTTGTTATGGAAGAGATTTATCTAGAGGTAAAATGGTGCATGTTGGAGAGGCAATTGGAATGATTTCTGCTCAATCAATTGGTGAACCAGGTACTCAGTTGACTATGAGAACTTTCCACGTTGGTGGAACAGCATCAGTTAAACAAGATTCTCAAATTGTAACCAAAAACGAAGGTACACTTAAAATTTTAAACTCTAATATTTTAGAAGATTCTAAGAAAAACTTAATTGTTATGGGTAGAAATACTCAACTTTCTATTGAAGATGATAATGGTGTTCAGGTAGCTGTTTATAAAGTTGCTTACGGATCAAAATTATTTTTTAATAATGGTGATAAAATTAAAGCTAATACAAAAATTTGTGAATGGGATCCATATACCACTCCTGTAATCGCTGAAAAAAGTGGTACAGCAAGTTTTGTTGATTTAATAGATGGTGTTTCAATTCAAGAAACTACAGATGATGCAACTGGTATATCTTCAAAATCAGTTATTGATTGGAGAGCTCAATCAAAAAGCACTGATTTAAAACCAAGAATTACTCTTAGAGATGACAAAGGAAATGTTATTAAAAAAGCTGATGATAATGAAGCTAGATATTATTTGGTACCAGACTCAATTCTTTCAATTAAAGATGGTCAAAAAGTTTTTGCTGGAGACGTTATAGCTAGATTGCCTAAAGAAACCACTAAGACAAAAGATATCACTGGTGGTCTTCCAAGAGTCGCTGAATTATTTGAAGCAAGAAAAGCAAAAGATAGTGCGATTATTGCTGAAAATGATGGGCAAGTTGTATTTGGTAAAGAGGTTAGAGGAAAACAAAGAGTTTCTATCGTTCCGGAAGATGGAGCCGAACCTTCAAATTATTTAATTCCAAAGGGAAAACACATTAATTTCAATCCAGGTGAAAAAATACAAAAGGGTGAATATTTGCTTGATGGACAACCTTTGCCACATGATATTTTAAGAGTATTGGGAATTAAAGAATTAACTGAATATTTTGTAAACCAAGTACAAGAAGTTTATAGATTGCAAGGTGTAATTATTAATGACAAACACATCGAGACTATACTAAGACAAATGCTTAAAAAAGTTGAAGTAAAAGTGTCTGGTGATTCTAGTTATTTACCAGGTGAAGTTATTGATAGAATAAAATTTGATATTGTAAATGAAAAGTTAGAAGCTGAAGGTAAGACACCTGCTGTTGGTGAGCGTGTATTGATGGGTATAACCAAAGCTTCGTTACAAACTGAGTCGTTTATTTCAGCTGCTTCATTCCAAGAAACTACTAGAGTTTTAACAGATGCAGCTATTAAAGGTAAAGTAGACCCATTAAATGGCCTAAAAGAGAATGTTATTGTGGGTAGATTGGTTCCTGCTGGAACAGGTCATATCAAAAACAAATGGAATAAAAAAGCACTTGAGGATGACAATAATTTTATTGCTGAACAAGATAAAATAGAAACATCAGAACCTTCAGAAACTCCTCCAAATCAGTAAAAATATCACTTAATACTTGAAGTTTTAGTTTGACAAAGTCAGATTAATAAGTATTTTGGCGATGTTTTTGGTTGGAATGTAGTACCTACTAATAGTACTAAACGCTGCCACAAAATAACCTGTCAGTTATTTTCTTCTAAAAATAAATTAATTAATTTTATAAAAAATTTATGCCAACTATTAATCAGTTGTTAAGAAAAAAAAGAGTTAAACAATTAACTAGGAACAAAGTTCCTGCATTACAAAAACAACCTCTCAAAAGAGGTGTGTGTGTTAAAGTTTACACAACTACTCCTAAAAAACCAAACTCTGCATTAAGAAAAGTTGCAAGAGTAAGACTGTCAAATGGTTTTGAAGTTACCGCTTACATTCCAGGTGAAGGACACAATCTTCAAGAGCACTCAGTAGTATTAATTAGAGGTGGTAGGGTAAAAGATTTACCAGGTGTTCGTTATCATATTTTAAGAGGAAATCTTGATACACAAGGTGTTGCTAATCGAAAAAAAAGAAGATCTTTATACGGAACTAAAAAAGGTAAATAATGTCTAGAAAAAAAACGCAACCAAAAAAAAATGTAGTTCCAGATCCAAAGTTTAATTCAACTATCATACCAAAGTTAATTAACAATATAATGTACGATGGTAAAAGAGGTGTTGCGGCTAAGATTGTTTACGATGCAATAGATAAAATTAAAACAAAATCTAAAGACGAGCCAATTAATATTTTTAATGAAGCTATAAATAATATTAAGCCTACTGTTGAAGTAAGATCAAGAAGAGTTGGTGGTGCTACTTATCAGGTTCCTGTTGAAGTAAAAAGCAAAAGAGCTCAAGCATTAGCTATTAGATGGTTAGTAGATTCTGCAAGAAAAAGAAAAGATAAACACATGTCAGATAAAATTTTTAATGAATTGTTTGATGCTTATGAGAAAAAAGGTGCTGCAGTTAAAAAAAGAGAGGATGTGCATAAAATGGCTGAGTCTAATAAGGCCTTTGCACATTTTAGATGGTAATAAATTATGGCTAGAACTCACACATTAGATAAATATAGAAATATTGGAATCATGGCCCACATCGATGCCGGCAAGACTACTACAACAGAAAGAATTTTATACTATACAGGTAAAAGCCATAAAATAGGTGAAGTACATGATGGTGCTGCAACTATGGACTGGATGGAACAAGAACAAGAAAGAGGAATTACAATTACCTCTGCCGCAACTACTTGTTTTTGGAATGATCATAGAATTAATATTATAGACACACCAGGTCACGTAGATTTTACAATTGAAGTTGAAAGATCTCTTAAAGTTTTAGATGGTGCGGTATGTGTTTTTGATGGTGTTGCAGGTGTAGAGCCTCAATCAGAAACTGTTTGGAGACAAGCAGACAAATACAAAGTTCCAAGAATTTGTTTTGTGAATAAGCTGGATAGAACTGGTGCAGATTTTTTTAGATGTGTGGACATGATTAGAGATAGATTAGGTTGTAAACCATTACCTCTACAAATTCCGATTGGTATTGAAGCATCATTGTCTGGTGTTGTAGATTTAGTGAAAATGAAAGCACAAGTTTGGAAAAATGAAGCATTAGGAGCTGAATGGGAATACAAAGATATTCCTGATGATTTAAAAGAAATTTCTCAAAAGTACAGAACTGAATTAGTTGAAACTGCTGTTGAACAAGACGAAAAATTAATGGAAGCTTATTTAAATGGTGATGAAATTAAAGAAGAAGATTTAGTAAAATGTATTCGAAAAGGAACTTTAAACTTTAGTTTCGTGCCAATTACTACAGGTTCTGCATTTAAAAATAAAGGTGTACAGCCATTACTTGATGCAACAATCAATTACCTACCAAGCCCAATTGATATTGGGTCAATTAAAGGAACAAAACCAGGTTCAGAGGAAGAACTAGAAATGAAATTTGAAGATACAGTTCCTTTTTCTGCTTTAGCTTTTAAAGTCGCGAACGATCCATTTGTTGGTTCACTTACTTTTATTAGAATTTACTCTGGAACTATCAAAACTGGTACAGCTGTTTACAACACATCAAAAGATAAAGAGGAAAGAGTAGGCAGAATGCTTTTAATGCATGCTAACTCAAGAGAAGATATTAAGGAAGCAAATGCTGGAGATATTGTTGCCTTAGCTGGTTTAAAAAATACTATAACTGGCCACACGTTATGTGATGAGAGCAATCCTGTGTTACTGGAACCAATGGAATTCCCAGAACCTGTAATAGAAATTGCTGTAGAGCCAAAGACAAAAGCTGACCAAGAAAAAATGGGTGAAGCACTTGGAAGACTTGCAGCTGAAGATCCTTCATTTAGAGTTACATCTGATGAAGAGTCTGGACAAACAATCATTAAAGGTATGGGTGAACTTCACTTAGATATTATTGTAGATAGAATGAAAAGAGAATTTAAAGTTGAAGCAAATGTTGGTGCTCCTCAAGTAGCTTATAGAGAAACTTTAGAAAATGCTTCGGAAGTTGAATATACTCACAAAAAACAAAGTGGTGGTGCAGGTCAATTTGCGAAAGTCAAACTACTAGTTGAACCTCAAGAACCAGGCGCTGGAAGATCTGTTGAAAGTAAAATTAAAGGTGGTGCAATTCCTAAAGAATTTATCCCAGGTGTAGAAAAAGGTATTGAAACTGTTTCGGATAATGGAATTTTAGCTGGTTTTCCCATGATAGATTATAAAGTAACTATTATCGATGGATTGCACCATGATGTAGATTCAAGTGTTCTTGCCTTTGAACTTGCTGGTAGAGCCTGTTTTAAAGAAGCTTGTACTAAAGGAACATTAAAACTGCTCGAGCCTGTTATGAGAGTTGAAGTAGTTACTCCAGAAGATTATATGGGTGATGTAATAGGTGACCTAAATAGTAGAAGAGGCCAAATAAGCACTCAAGAACAAAGAGGTAATGCAACTGTAATTACAGCAATGGTTCCATTAGCAAACATGTTCGGATATATAAATAATTTAAGATCAATGTCTCAAGGAAGAGCTCAATATTCTATGTTCTTTGATCATTACTCTAAAGTACCACAAAATGTACAAGACGAAGTAACTAAAAAGATTGCAGGGTAATTATGGAAAAACAAAATATTAGAATCAAACTTAGAGCTTACGACAATAAAATTTTAGATGCATCTACTGAGGAAATAGTAAACACTGTAAAAAGAACAGGTGCAACTATCAAAGGACCCATCCCACTACCAACTAGAATTGAAAGATACACAGTTTTAAAAGGGCCGCATATCGATAAAAAAAGTAGAGAACAATTTGAGTCAAGAACTCATAAAAGATTAATAGATATTATAGAGCCAACACCACAAACTGTGGAAGCTTTAATGAAACTTGACCTTGCGTCAGGTGTTGATGTGGAGATAAAAATTTAATTATGTCTGAAATAGCTCTAATTGGAAAAAAAATAGGTATGACTAGAGAGTTTTACAAAACTGGTCAGCTAGTTCCTGTGACTGTACTTAAAGTTGAAAAGGCTAGAGTTATCCAAGTTATAGATGAAGAAAAAAGAGGCTATAAAGCTGTACAACTTGGTTATGGAAAGATAAAAAATTCAAAACTTACGAAATCAATGAAAGGTTTTTTTGCTAAAAAAAACACTGAGGCAAAAAAAACTCTTAAAGAATACAGAGTTAAAGATACTGAAAGTTATAAAGAGGGTAACGAGTTTGGTTTAGAGATATTTAAAGACATTAAATTTGTAGACACAAGATCAAAAACAATAGGAAAAGGTTTTGCGGGTGCAATGAAAAGATGGAATTTTGGTGGTTTAAGAGCCAGTCACGGTGTTTCAGTTTCACATAGAGCCCATGGTTCAACAGGACATAGTCAAGATCCCGGCAAAGTATTCAAAGGAAAAAAAATGGCTGGTCATATGGGTGACAGACTTAGAACAATGCTTAATATTGAAATTATCAAAACAGATTTAGAAAACGAACTTTTGTATTTAAAAGGTTCAATTCCAGGTTCAAAAAATACAGAAGTAGTAGTGAGAAAATCAATTAAAAACATAAATAAAATGACAATTTCAGAAAAAATTGCAGCAGCAGAAGAAGCAAAAAAAACACCTGATAAAAAGAAAAAATAATGAAAATAGAAAAAATAAGCATTGATGGAAAAAAAGATACTATTGAAGTATTAGATAAAATATTTTCTGCAAAAATTAATAGTAAGTTGGTAAGTAGCGTTTTATATAAAACTAACGCTAACTACAAAGGTAGACATGCTAAAACGAAACAGCAAAATGAAGTAAGTGGCCCTACATCAAAAATTTATGCTCAAAAAGGAACTGGTGGAGCAAGACATGCAAGTAGAAAAGCACCAATATTCGTTGGTGGTGGTATAGCACATGGTCCTAAGGGTGAGCTTGCTTACAAAAAAAGAAAATTAAATAAAAATGAGAAGAAGCTAAGTGTAGCATCTTTAATTACTGAAAAAAATAAAGACAGAAATTTATTAATTTTAAGTGATTTTTCAGCTGAAATAAAAAAAACTAAAGAAATGAATGCAATTATTCAAAAATTAGAAATATCAAATTCTTTAATTATCTTAGATAAAGCTTCTAAAGAGAAAATTGAAAAATCAGCCAGAAACATTCCAAATGTTAAAGTAACTGATGTAAACCATTTTAGCTCATACGATATTATAAAATTTAAAAAAGTTGTTTTTACCGAAAGCTCAGTAAAAGAGCTAGAAAAGAGATATTCTTAAAATGGATAAAATACATTTATACGATAAAATTGTTTCTCCAATGGTTACGGAGAAATCAACAAATTTATCAGAACAAAATAAAATTGTTTTTAAAGTTCCTGCTGGTGCAAATAAAACAAATTTAAAAAAAAATATTGAAAAAATTTTTAAAGTAAACGTGACTAAGATTAATATAATCAACAAACAGAATAGAGTTAAAATAACCAGAGGAAAAAAAGTGAGAGTTTCTGGTTTTAAAAAAGCAATAGTAACACTTAAAAAAGGTCAAAGCATTGACCTAACCACAGGAATTTAATAAATGGCATTAAAAACTTTTAAACCTTATACAAAATCTACCAGAGGAACTATTCTGGTTGACAGAACTGGTCTATGGAAGGGTAAGCCTTTCAAATCACTTGTATCTCCAAAAAATGCAATGAAAGGAAGAAACAATAACGGACATATAACTAATATTAATAGATCTGGTGGCCATAAAAAAATGTATAGACATGTAGATTTTTACCGTAAAAAATTTGATATGGAAGCTACCGTTGAAAGAATTGAATATGACCCAAATAGATCGTGTTACATTATGTTAGTAAAATTTGAAGACGGTTCTCATGCTTACTATTTAGCACCACAAAAAATCAAGGCTGGTGATAAAATTGAAAATGGTTCTAAAAAAGAAATTAAAGTTGGAAATTGTATGCCACTCCAAGATATTCCAGTTGGTATAAACATACATAACGTTGAAATTCAACCAGGTGCTGGTGGTAAAATTGCTAGATCTGCAGGTTCGTCTGTAACAATTAGTGGTTTAGATGGAAACTATAGTTTAATTAAATTAGCTTCAGGCGAAGTTAGAAAAATTGACTCTAGATCTTTGGCTACAATAGGAATTTTAACTAATCCAGATCAAAAAAATATTAAAATTGGTAAAGCAGGAAGATCAAGATGGCTTGGAAGAAAGCCACATACTAGAGGAGTTGTGAAAAACCCTGTAGATCACCCTCATGGTGGTGGAGAAGGTAAATCAGCTGGTGGTAGACATCCCGTTTCACCTACAGGTCAATCTGCTAAAGGATTAAAAACAAGAGATAATAAGAGAACAGATAAATATATTGTTAAGAGAAGAAATAAGAGGAAGGATACTAAGTAATGGCTAGATCAGTATGGAAAGGACCTTTTGTTGAGGAAAGCTTAATGAAAAAAGTTGATAAATACAAAGATGATCCAAAGAAAATTCCAATTAAAACATGGTCAAGAAAGTCAACAATATTACCTGATTTTGTTGGTGTAAGTTTTCAAATTTATAACGGTAAAAAATTTATACCAATCACAATCTCAGAGGATATGGTTGGACACAAACTAGGTGAATTTTCGCCTACGAGAACTTTTTATGGTCATACACCAGCAGATAAAAAAGCTAAACCTGCAACAGCGGCTAAAAAATAAATATGAATAAGACAAAGAAAAAAAATAGAAAAAAAGTAGATACAGTTAAATCTGTAAACAATAGTATAAGAACTAGTGTTAGAAAGCTTAATCCTATTTTAAAAAGTATTGTTGGAAAAAAAGTAGATGTAGCTATTCGAGATTTACAATTCTCGGCTAAAAGAATTAGCAAAGATATTAGAAAAACAATTAGTTCTGCAGTCGCAAACGCAGAAAACAATTTTCAGTATGACATTGACAACTTAGTTGTTAAAGAAGCTTATTGTGGAAAAAAAATTGTAATGAAAAGATTTAGACCAAGAGCAAAGGGTAGAGCTGCACCAATTTTAAAACCTTGGTCAACAGTAACTATAATTTTATCAGAAGTTAAACAAATGGAGAGTCATGGGACAAAAAGTTAATCCTGTAGGTTTTAGATTGGGTATCAACAGAGGTTGGGACTCTGTTTGGTTTGCTAAAAAGAAAGATTTTGGAAATTATTTAATAGAAGATTTTAAAATTAGAGATTATATCAAAAAAAATGTAGTTAATTCTGGTGTATCCAAAGTGATGATAGAGAGAACATCTAATAAATGCTATGTAACTATCTACACCTCAAGACCTGGATTTGTTATTGGAAAAAAAGGTAGTGATATTGATAAAATTAAAAATAATTTATCAAAATTCACAACTAATGAAGTTGCACTTAACATTAAAGAAGTAAAAAAACCTGAAACTAATGCTTATTTGGTTGCTGAGAATATCGCTCAACAATTGGTAAAAAGAATTTCATATAGAAGAGCTATGAAAAGATCCATGCAATCATGTATCAGATTAGGAGCAAGAGGAATTAAAGTTTCTATAAGTGGAAGACTTGGTGGAAACGAAATAGCAAGAACTGAATGGTTAAGAGAAGGCAGTATACCTTCACACACTTTAAGAGCTGATATAGATTATGCTGAAGCAGAAGCTTTAACAACATATGGTATTATAGGAATTAAAGTTTGGATCTATAAAGGTGAAGTTTTTGCAAGAGAGTTCAGTCAAGAAACTAATAAAGCAGCACCAAAAGAGGTTAAAGAATAATGCTTCAACCGGTTAGAACTAGATGGAGAAAAGCTCACAAGGGAAGAATCCATGGAACAGCAACTAGAGCAAGTTCTATTAATTATGGTGCGTTTGCTCTGAAAGCTTTGCAACCAGAAAGAATTACAGGAAAACAAATTGAAGCTGCTAGAGTAGCTTTAACTAGACATATGAAAAGACAAGGAAGAGTTTGGACTAGAGTGTTTCCAAATATCCCAGTATCAAAAAAACCGATTGAAGTAAGGATGGGTAAAGGTAAAGGAAATCCTGAATTTTTTGCGTGTAGAGTTAAACCTGGAAGAATATTGTTTGAAGTTGATGGAGTTTCTGAGCAGATAGCTAAAGAAGCTCTTTACAAAGCTTCAGCTAAATTGCCAATAAAAACTAAAACTATTAAGAGGTTTGCTTAATATGAAAAAACAAGAAATTAAAAAATTATCAAAGGATGAAATGATAAAAAATATAGATAAATTAAAAAAAGATCTTTTTAATTTTAGATTTCAAAAAATAAATTCACAAGTAACAAACCCTGCAAAAATTAGTGAAACAAGAAAAACAATTGCAAGATTAAAAACTTTATTAAAAGGAAAAATTAATGCCTAAAAAAATATTAACTGGAGTAGTTATAAGTGATAAGCCAAATAAAACTATAACTGTAATGGTTGAAAGAAAATATTCTCATCCTGTACTTAAGAAAGTAATCAAAGTTAGAAAAAATTATAATGCTCATGATGAAAATAATACATTTAAAACTGGTGATAAAGTTTCAATTATTGAAAGCAAACCGTTTTCGAAAAATAAAAAATTCCAAGTAATGGAGAATACAAAATAATGATTGGTGTACAAACAGAATTACAGGTAGCAGATAACACAGGCGCTAAAAGAATAGAATGTATAAAGGTGCTTGGTGGATCTAAACGAAGATATGCAAGCATCGGTGACACTATTGTGATTGCTGTAAAAGAAGCAATACCAAAAGGTAAAGTTAAGAAAGGTACTGTCCATAAGGCTGTGGTAGTGAGAGTAAAAAAGGGAATTCATAGAAACGATGGTTCAAAAGTTAAGTTTGATAACAATGCTGCAGTTTTAGTTGATGATAAAGGTGAACCAGTGGGAACAAGAATTTTTGGTCCTGTAACAAGAGAATTAAGAAGCAGAGGGCAAATGAAAATAATTTCACTAGCACCGGAGGTTTTATAAAGATGATTAAAAAAGGCTTAAAAGTAAGGGTTTTAACTGGAAAAGATAAGAAAAAAGAAGGTGAAGTTATTGAAATTGATAGACCTAATAATAGAGCTAAAGTTAAAGAAATTAATATGGTTAAAAAACACGTAAAAACTACTAAAGAGAAAAAAGGTGGAATTGTATCGAAAGAAAGCTTTATACATTTATCTAACCTCAAACTAATTGATGAAAAAGTTACAAAAAAAGTAGAGGCTAAAAAATAATGACACCAAGATTAAAAGAAATTTACAGTAAAGAAATTCAGCCAGCTTTAAAAGACAGCTTAGCTCTTAAAAATATTTTTATGGTTCCTAAAATAGAAAAAATAGTTTTAAATATGGGGCTTGGACTTGATGGAGCTGATGCAAAAATTTTAAAAGCAGCAGAAGAAGATATGGGAAAAATTACTGGTCAAAAACCTGTGATTACAAAATTTAAAAAATCAGTTGCTAATTTTAAAACAAGAAAAGGCTCTAATGCTGGTTTAAAAGTAACATTAAGAAAAAATAAAATGTATGAGTTTATTGATAGATTGGTAAATATTGCACTACCAAGAATTAAAGACTTCAGAGGATTGTCTCCAAAAGGATTTGATAAATTCGGAAACTATACATTTGGTGTTAAAGAGCACATTATATTTCCTGAAGTAAGTTTTGATAGAGCTGACAAAGTTAGAGGTCTTGATATTGTAGTTGTAATAAAAGCTTTAAATAAAGAACATGCTTTTGCTTTATTAGAAAAAATGAATTTTCCATTTATTAAAAAAGGAGACAATTAAACATGGCTAAAGTAAGCGCTGTAAACAAAAACGATAAAAGAATTAAACTTTCTGATAGACTTTATAATAAAAGACAAAGTCTTAAAAAAATTATTATGGACAAAAAGTTACCATTGGAAGAAAGATTTAAAGCACAGCAAAAATTGTCACAGATGCCCAGAAACTCAGCAAAGATAAGGGTTATGAATAGATGCAAAATTACAGGAAGACCACATGGGGTTTATAGAAAATTAAAAATATCAAGAATAGCTTTAAGGGACTTAGGTTTAGCTGGATTAATTCCAGGAATGACTAAGTCAAGCTGGTAGAAAGGAAAATTATGAGTTTAAGTGATCCGATTGGAGATATGATAGCAAGAGTAAAAAATGCTCAAGCTAGAAACCACAAAAAAGTAGAATTACCATCTTCAAATTTTAAAACAAAAATCGCAGATATTCTTAAGAACGAAGGGTTTATTAAAGATTTTAAAATTGCTGCCGAAGATAATAAACCAACATTATCTTTGGAACTTAAATACTACTCTGGAAACCCTGTTATCAGTGCTTTTGAACGTGTATCAAAACCTGGTAGAAGAATTTTTTCTAGTGCTGAAAGTCTGCCAAAGGTAAATAATGGACTGGGAATTGCTATTATCTCTACACCAAAAGGTGTAATGACAGATATAGATGCAAGAAAACAACGTGTTGGTGGCGAAATTATTTGTAAGGTATTTTAATGTCTAAAATTGGTAAAATAAGTATTTCTATTCCTGAAAAAGTTAAAGTAGTTTTAGCAGGGAATATAATAAATATTGAAGGCCCTTTAGGAAAAAAGTCAATCGATATTGATTTAGAAATGTTTAATCTTGACATTAAAGAAGGAAAAGAAATTTCAATAAAACCGAAAAAAATTGACCAAGATTCAAAAAGACTTTGGGGAATGAATAGAAGCTTGATTAATAATGCGGTAATTGGATCAAGCACAGGATATGAAAAAATTCTTGAATTGGTTGGTGTTGGTTATAGAGCTGCTTTAAAAGGAAAACAGTTAAACCTTCAGCTTGGTTATAGTCATGATATTAATTATGATATTCCTGAGGGGATTAAAATTGAAGTTGAAAAACAAACAACTTTAAAAATTTCAGGTTCAGATAAACAACAGGTTGGTTCAGTAGCTTCAAAGATTAAAACTTACAGAAAAATTGAACCATACAAAGGTAAGGGTATCCGTGAAAAAGGTCAGTATGTTCTTAAAAAAGAGGGAAAGAAAAAATAATGAAACTAAATACTACCATTAGAAAAAGATTTAGAGTTAGTAACAAAGTCAAAAAAGTTGCTTCTAAAGATAGATTTAGATTATGTATTTCTAGATCAGCAAAAAACATTTCTGCACAGATAATTGATGATATTAATAAAGTTACTTTATTATCAGCTTCATCAGTTGAAAAAGATATTAAATCAGGTGAAAAAGTAAATAAAACTGAATTGTCAAAAATAGTTGCTACTAAGTTAGCCAAGAAAGCTCAAGAAAAGAAAATTACAAAAATATACTTTGATAGAGGAATATACAGATATCATGGTAGAGTAAAAGTATTTGCTGAAACCTTACGTGAAAATGGAATGGAATTTTAATTATGGATAATTTTAAAGACAAAAAAGCTGACGATATTTTAGAAAAATTAGTTCACATCAACCGTATTACAAAAGTTGTAAAAGGTGGAAGAAGATTTGGTTTTTCAGCATTGGTAGTTGTTGGAAATCAAGCAGGTAAAATTGGGATTGCTCACGCAAAAGCAAAACAAGTTCCAGATGCAATCAAGAAAGCTAATGAAGTAGCGAGAAGAAAATTGATACATATTCCTCTAAGAGAAGGAAGAACAATACACCATGATGTAAAAGCAAAAGATGGTTCTGGAAGAATCGTACTTAGAGCTGCATCAAAAGGTACTGGAATTATTGCAGGTGGACCAGTAAGAGCTGTTTGTGAAGTGCTAGGTGTAAAAGATATTGTTGCAAAATCAATGGGAACTTCAAATGCACATAATGTTATTAGAGCTACGATGAAAGCTTTATTAAAACAAAATTCACCAAAACAAATTTCAGCTATTAGAAATAAAAAAATTTCAGAAATAGTTGAGAAAAGAGGATAATGATAACTTTAAACACTAAAGATAAGATTAATAAATCTAAAATGAGAGTTGGTAGAGGTATTGGGTCAGGTAAAGGTAAAACCTCTGGTAGAGGTGTCAAGGGTCAAAAATCTAGATCTGGTGTTGCCATTAAAGCTTTTGAAGGTGGTCAAATGCCTTTATATCGAAGATTGCCAAAAAGAGGTTTTAATCCAATTTCAAGAGTAAATATAGCAATTATGAATCTTGAAAAGATTCAGTCATTTATTAATGAAAAAACGATTAATCCCAGTGACACTATAAATATGGAATTGCTTAAAAAATTAAGATTAATCAACAAAAATTCTCAAAAGTTAAAAATACTTGGTACTGGAGAAATTAAAGACAAAGTAAATATAGAAGCAGACTTAGCATCAAAATCAGCAATAGAAAAACTAGAAAAAATTAGTGGATCTATTCAATTGAAAAAATAATAAATTTCAATGAGCGCATCGTCATCAACAAACGATTTAAGAAACAGAATATTATTTACGATATTTATTCTTGCAGTTTACAGATTTGGTACATTTGTTCCTTTGCCAGGTATTGATCCAGAACAGCTTAAGATTATGATGGATGGTAACCAAAAAGGTTTACTTGGAATGTTCAATGTATTCGCAGGTGGTGCCGTAAGTAGAATGGCTATATTTGCATTAGGTATAATGCCATATATTTCATCATCAATTATAGTTCAGTTATTAACTGGTGTTTCTGATTATTTTAAAAATTTAAAAGCTCAAGGTGAAATTGGAAGAGCAAAAATCACGCAGATAACAAGATATGGAACAGTAGTATTAGCTACAGTTCAAGGTTATGGTCTATCAGTTGGTTTAGAGTCTTCAGCTGACCTAGTAATAAATCCTGGTGCCTTTTTTAAAATAACAACTGTTACAACTATTGTAGCTGGAACGATGTTTTTAATGTGGTTAGGTGAGCAAATTACTCAAAGGGGTATTGGTAATGGTATATCTTTAATAATATTTGCAGGGATCGTTGCTGAAATTCCAAGAGCTTTAGTTACAACCTTTGAACTTGGAAGAACAGGTGCGGTTTCAACATTTATGATTTTAGCTATTTTTGTTTTATTAATACTAACTATATTATTTATAGTATTTATGGAGAGAGCTTTAAGGAAGATATTAATAAATTATCCTAAAAGACAAATGGGTAATAAAATGTACGGAGGTGAATCTTCGCATTTACCATTAAAAATTAATCAAGCAGGAGTAATACCTGCAATATTTGCTTCTGCATTGTTGCTACTACCAGTAACATTTTCAAATTTTTCTTTTTCAAATAATGAAACATTCTTAAACTTAAGTTCATATTTTACACAAGGTCAGCCCCTTTACATGATGCTTTACGCATCAGGAATAATATTTTTTACATTTTTCTACACATCAATTACTTTTAATCCAACAGAAACTGCAGATAATCTAAGAAAATATGGTGGTTTTGTTCCTGGTATTAGACCAGGAGAAAGCACAGCATTGTATATTGAAAATATTTTAACAAAATTAACAACTATAGGTGCACTATATTTAACATTAGTTTGTTTGATGCCAGAATTTTTAATTGCTAATTATCCAATTCCTTTTTATTTGGGAGGTACTTCAATTTTGATTGTTGTTGTTGTGGCTATAGATACAGTAACTCAAATACAAACCAGATTAATGAGTTCTCAATATGAGCAATTAATCAAAAAAACTAAATTTGGAAAGTAAGTGAATATTATTTTATTTGGGCCTCCTGGCGCAGGTAAAGGCACACAGGCTCAATTAATTGTTAAAAAGCATAACTACTTTCAGTTATCAACTGGAGATCTGTTAAGGAATGAGACAAAAAAAAATACAGATCTTGGTAAAAAAATAGAAGCAGTTATTTCAAAAGGTAATTTTGCATCAGACGAAATTGTAAATAAACTTCTTAAAAATGCTATTTTAAACCTTAAGTTTAGAGATCGTATTATATTTGATGGTTACCCAAGAAGCATTGATCAAGCAAAAAATCTTGATTTAATCTTAAAAGAATTTAACCAAAAGATAGATTTGATAATTTCATTAGTTGTACCTCGTGAAATTATAGAAAAAAGGATAATTGGTCGAGTAACTTGTGACAAATGTAATTTAACTCTCAATGAATTTTTCAACAAAAAAGATATTAATTTACACCCTTGTGGAAAGGAATTCTTTGTAAAAAGAAAAGACGACAATCTAGAAACAATCATGTCTAGATACGATATTTATACAAAAACAACCGAGCCAGTTCTTCGCTTTCTATCGAAAAATTCAAATCTTCAAGAGATTGATGGAACACTCGAAATAGAGGAAATTACTGCTAAAATTGACACTTTTATCAATGTTTAAGACGTTGACTTTGAGTAATCTTATTATATAAAAGGCACAAATTATCACAAAAATTATGGCTCGTATCGCAGGTATCAACATCCCACAAAATAAACTTGTACACATAGGTTTAACTTATATTTATGGGATTGGAGATAAATTTTCTAACCAGATTTGTAGTTCACTTGAAATACCAAGAGCTAAAAGAATTAATGAATTGACTGATGATGAAATCTTAAAAATTAGAGAATATATTGATGCTAATTTTAAAGTCGAAGGTGATCTAAGAAGAGATTATTCACTAACTATAAAAAGATTAATTGATCTAGCTTGCTACAGAGGAACAAGGCATAGAAAAAAATTACCTGTAAGAGGACAGAGAACAAGATGTAATGCAAGAACAAGAAAAGGTAAAGCTATCGCTATTGCAGGAAAAAAATTAACTCCAACTAAAAAATAATTATGGCTAAAGTTGATAAAGTTGAAAATAAAGATCAGAAGGTAGAAAAATCTTCAAAGAAAAGTAACAAAAGTTCTTATTCAAAAAAGAAAAAAATTAAAAAAAATATTTTAAATGGAATTGCTTATGTGCAATCTACTTTTAATAACACAATTATTTCAATTGCAGATACTAACGGGAATGTGATTTCTTGGGCTTCTGCCGGCCAAAAAGGTTTTAAAGGATCTAGAAAATCTACCCCTTATGCGGCACAAATTGCTGCTGATGCTGCTGCCTCTAAAGCATTAGAGTATGGAATGAAAACTTTATCTGTTGAAGTTAAAGGCCCTGGGTCTGGACGTGAAACAGCATTAAGAGCATTACAAGCAAGAGGTTTTAAAATTTTATCAATTAAAGATACAACACCCATGCCTCATAATGGAACTAGACCACCAAAAAAAAGGAGAGTTTAATGGAAGTCGAAAATGTAAATGTAAAAAATTGGAAATCATTAATTAAACCATCTAAATTAGATGTCCAAATAAGTGATGATTTAACCCATGCAAAAATTATTGCTGAACCTCTTGAAAAAGGTTATGGCTTAACTTTAGGAAACTCTTTAAGAAGAATTTTACTTTCATCAATAAGAGGAGCGGCAGTTACTTCAATTCAAATAGACGGTGTTTTACATGAATTTACATCTATTAAGGGTGTAAGAGAAGATGTCACAGATATAGTTTTAAACGTAAAATCTTTAGCCTTGAAATGTAACTCAGAAGGAACAAAAAAACTTATATTAGATGCTAAAGGACCTGGTGAAATAAAAGCTTCAGATATTGCACAAGTTGCTGACGTAGAAATTTTAAATCCTGAATTAGTAATATGTAATCTTGATGAAAATACAAACTTTCATATGGAAATGAATGTAAGTACTGGAAAAGGATATGTGCCTGCTGATTTAAATAAACCAGAAGAGCCACCATTAGGACTTATAGCTATTGACTCACTTTACAGTCCAGTTAAGAAGGTTTCTTATTCAATAAGTACTGCTAGAGAAGGTAAGGCATTGGATTATGACAAACTTACTATGGATGTTGAAACCAATGGATCGATTTCAGCAGAAGATGCTGTGGCTTATTCGGCAAGAATTTTTCAAGACCAGCTAAAAATGTTTGTTAATTTTGATGAACCAGTTGAAGCACCAGTGAAAGAAGTATCAACTGAACCTGAATTCAATAAAAACTTATTAAGAAAAGTTGATGAACTTGAGCTTTCAGTAAGATCAATGAATTGTCTGAAAAATGATAATATAATTTATATTGGAGATTTAGTTCAAAAATCTGAAGGTGAAATGCTTAGAACCCCTAATTTTGGTAGAAAATCTTTGAATGAAATTAAAGAAGTTTTAACAGGAATGTCATTATATTTAGGAATGGAAATTCCAAATTGGCCACCAGATAATATAGCAGAAATGTCTAAAAAGTTAGAGGAAGCCATCTAATGAGACATGGAATGGCAAATAAGAAGTTAAACAGAACTTCTGAACATAGAAAAGCTCTTTTAAAGAATATGTTAAATTCTTTGATAAAGTATGAGCAAATCAAAACTACTTTGCCTAAAGCTAAATTTTTAAAACCACAAGCAGACAAAATTATAACATTAGGTAAAAAAGAAACTTTGCAAACAACAAAAATGTTAGTTTCTCAACTTCAAGATATTAAATCAGCTAATAAAGTTAAAAAAACTCTTTCAAAAAGATATGAAAAAAGAAATGGTGGTTATACCAGAATTATTAAAGCTGGATTTAGATATGGTGACAATGCACCTATGGCCATTATAGAGTTCGTTGATAGAGACGTTGAGGCTAGAAGAGTAGACAAAAAGAAAAAAGATACTTCCAAAGAAACATTAAAAGCTGAAGAAAAGAACCAAGCAACAGCATAAATTCTAAATCATGAAAAAGTCATTTACCGTTGATTCAACGTGTAATGATATGCGTATTGATCGTTGGATAAGATTTAAAATTGGCAAAATTCCACAAGGCTTAATCGAAAAATATTTAAGATCTGGAAAGATTAAGATCAATAAAAAAAAGATTAAAAGTTCTACTAAAGTTAAAATAGATGATGTTGTAGATATTTTTAATATAGATTTTAAAGAAACTATAGTTCAAAAAAAAATTAAATTTGAACCATCAAAAGATGTTATCAAATCTAACGAAGATCAAATCATTGATAACAATGAAAATTTTATAGTATTAAATAAAAGCTCAGGCATCTCTGTTCAAGGTGGGACTAAATCAAAAAAGAATTTAGTAGATATTTTTGCTAAAAGTGAAATTTTTCAAGGGACAAAACCATATTCTGTACATAGGTTAGATAAAGACACCTCTGGTGTTTTTATAATGGCTAAAACAAGAGAGTCTGCGCAACTATTAACTTCTTTGTTTAGATTACGAAAAGTTCATAAGACATATTTAGCTATATGCCATGGAGAGTTAAATAAAGATTCTGGAGAGTGGAATGATGACCTTATCCGATATGATGGAGAAAAAAAAATTATAGAAAAAGCAAAAACAATTTATAAAGTTTTAGATAAAAACTCAGAAGCTAGCCTGGTTGAATTAAAACCTATCACTGGGCGCAAACATCAACTTAGAAAACAACTCTACGCTGTGGGACAACCTATTTTTGGTGATACAAAATATAAATTATCTAATTCATACAAAGGTATTAACAAAAATTTAATGCTACATTCATATCAAATAAGATTTATAGCTAACGATATTAAACATACTTACACAGCCTTATTACCAGATTATTTTAGAAAACTACTAAAAACAAAAAGACTTAGATTTGAAGATTTAAAATAAAATTTTTAATTAATATATTTTCAAGATTAGAATAATCTTGATCATTAATTTTTTTTAAATTTGTTACTCCTCTGTCTGATACCCCACATGGAATTATTTTTTCATATTGATCTAGATTATTATTAATATTTATTGCAAATCCATGATAAGCAATCCACTTTTTTACTCTTACACCAATTGCTGCAACTTTATTTATCACTTGTTTTTTTTTATGCCAAATTCCAATATTATCTTTATCTGAAAATGTATCTATTTTGTAATTCTTTAGAGTTTCAATAATTGTTTTTTCAATACAAGTAATAAACTTTCTAATGTCTTTTTTTTTTCTTAAATCTAAAACAAAATAACAAATTAATTGACCAGGTGCGTGACAAGTAATTTTACCACCACGATTAGTTTTTATTAGGTTTATAGAATTATCTAAAATTTCGACTTCTTTATAACTTGTACCTGCTGTAAATATTTCATTATGTTCCAAAGTCCAAATAAGTTCTTTATCTTTATTTTTGTGTAAATCTTCCAATCTTTTCTCTAACAAGTTTATAGCTTCAAAATAATTTATTGGTTTTATTGACTTTTTGATCTCTATATTCATTTATAATTTGTATTATCTTAATTATCTATTAATAGTCCAATCTAAATTATAGGTGCATTTATGTCTTTAGTTAAAAAAATAAAAGATAAAAAAGTAAATTTTGAATTTAATAAAGAATACATAAAAGTTGTAACGTCAAAAATTGCAAATAATGATGCTCTTTTCATTACTAATTCTTTTAAAGAAATGCACCCAGCAGATGCTGCTGATATTATTGAGCATTTAAATCAATCAGATAGAGAGAGTTTAATTAAACTTAATAATTTTAACATTGATCCTGAGGTGTTTGTAGAACTTAATGAGTCTATTCAAACAGAAATTATTACCTATCTTTCATCTGACTCAATAGTTTCAATATTAACTAATCTTGAGTCTGATGATGCAATATCAATTTTAGAAAATGTACCTGAGGAAGAAAAAAATACTATTCTTAGTTCATTGCCACCTAAAGATCGTTTTGCTCTTTTAGAGAGCTTAAGTTATCCGGAAGATACGGCTGCAAGAATAATGCAACGGGAATTTACAGCTATACCAAGTAATTGGTCTGTAGGTCAAACAATTGACTATTTAAGAGAAAATAAAGATCTCCCTGAGGAATTTTTAGAAATTTTTATTATTAACGAGGAGTTTAAACCAATTGGAACAGTTCCTTCATCTCGTGTATTAACCACATCAAGAGATACTAAAATGCTTTCAATCATGTCCGAATCTCAATTATTAATACCAGTAGATATGGATAAAGAAGAGGTTGGTAATTTATTTGAAAACTATAATTTAAATTCAGCTGCCGTTGTAGATAAAAACAATAAGTTAGTTGGGATGATTATGAGTGATGACGTCTTGACTGTCCTAAAAGAAGAAGCTGAGGAAGATGCCTTGAGATTGGCAGGGGTAGGTGACGAGGAAATTACAGATGGCGTAATAACCAAAACAAGAAGAAGATTTAATTGGCTTTTGTTAAATTTATTCACAGCTTTTTTGGCAACTTGGTGTATTAGTTTATTTGGTGCAACGATTGAACAAATGGTTGTGTTAGCATTTTTGATGCCAATAGTTGCATCTATGGGTGGTAATGCAGGGATGCAAACTTTAGCTGTGACTGTTAGAACAATAGCGACCAATGATTTAACAGAGAATAATTTTTCATCAAATGTTTTAAAAGAATTCACTATTGGAATTTTAAATGGAATTATATTTGCAGCTATAAGTGCTTTTGTTGTTCAAATTTGGTTCCAAGATAATACACTTTCAATTATAATTTCAATTTCAATGATCTTAACCATGATAATAGCTGGACTATTTGGAATTTTAGTTCCAGTAACTTTAAAAAAGGTGAATATTGATCCTGCCATTGCTTCTAGTGTATTTGTAACAACAATTACTGATGTGATAGGTTTTGTATCATTCTTAGGTGTTGGTGCTTATTTTTTACAAATTTAAAAATTATCAATTAACCTAATACCTTTATAATAATAACTAACGAATATTTTAGATTTCAGGTATTTGTTTGAAATAGTTAGGTTTTTTATATTTCTATTTTCTAAATATTCAATTTTAATATTAAAAAATCTCTCTAAATCTTTTTTTAATTTTTGTAAAAATCTATTAATATTATTTATACTTTTAGTCTTATTTCTCAAATTTAAAAAGGTTTTTGAAATTTTTTCAACTTCATTGAGCTCTTGTTTATTAAATAATAAATTTCTTGAAGATAATGCTAATTTATTTTTATTTCTGACAGTTTTACATCCAATTACCTTAATATTAAATTCTTTTTCAATAAAATTTTTTACTAGATATAATTGTTGAAAATCTTTTTTCCCCATAAATATTTTTTTGGGTTTAATTAATGTGGTTAATCTATTCATTACATCTAAAACACCTTCAAAATGTCCTATTCTATATTTAGCACAAAGTATTTTATCTTTTCTTTTAATTTTTATTTGTGTTTTTTTTTATCTTCGTAAATGTCTTTGAATTTTGGAATATAAATAAAATCTAACTTTTTAATTTTCTTTAAAATAGTTAAATCATTCTTGATATTAGAAGGGTAAGATTTAAAATCTTTAATGTCATTAAATTGCTTTGGATTTACAAAAATACTTACTAGAGTTTTTTTGTTAGATTTGATCGATTTTTCAATTAAAGAAATATGTCCTTCATGAATACCTCCCATTGTAGGTACAAAACCAATATCATTAAAAGGCCCTAATGTTTTACGTAAAATACTATTATTTAATATAATTTTCATTTGTATTAAAATATTTAATAAGTAAAACATTTAAATGATTAAACAAGCTATTATTCCTTTGGCTGGATTAGGTACACGACTGCTACCTTTAACTAGTGTTTTTGCAAAAGAACTTTTACCTATCAATGGAAAACCAGGATTAGAATATATCATAAATGAATGTATTGATGCTGGCATTAAAGAAATAATTTTTATTATATCAAAAAGAAAGATGATGATTAAAAAATATTTTTACAATGATAAATTTTATAAAGATTTAATTAAAAAGAAAAAAGACCCACGTGTTATTGAGGAATATAAAAAAATTTTAAGATTTAGAAAAATGATTAAATTTGTCTACCAGAATAAACCAAAAGGAACAGGTGATGCAGTTCTTAAAACCAAAAAATTAATCAAAGATAAATACTTCTTAATGTTACTACCAGATGACCTTATAATTAAAAAAAACTGTTCCAAATCTATGATTAGCTCACACAAAAGATATAAATCATCTGTGATGGCAAGTATGAGTGTTAATAAAAAATCAGTTTCAAGGTGGGGCATTTATAAATTAGATAAAAAATTAAACAAAACTGATTATTTAATAAGTGATGTAATTGAAAAACCAGACTTAAAGAATGCGCCTTCCAATAAAGCTGTAATAGGAAGATATATTTTACCAAGATCAATTTTTACTAAACTAAAAACAACAAAACCTAGTAAAGGTGGAGAAATACACATTACAGATGCCATCCAAGCATTAATTAATGATAATGAAAAATTTATAGCTCATAATTTTTCTGGAAAATATTTAGATTGCGGTACTATGAATGGATATATCAACTCAACTTTGGAAATCAACAAGCTATGAAATTATGCATGATTGGTACAGGCTATGTTGGCCTTGTAAGTGGTGTGTGCTTTTCAGATTTAGGTAATACTGTTTATTGTGTTGATAAAGACAAAAATAAAATAGATTTATTAAATAAAGGAATTGTTCCAATTTACGAACCTGGTTTAGAAGAAATTTTAAAAAGAAATTCTAAGCAGAAAAGATTAATTTTCACCTCTGATTTAAATAAAGCAGTAGCTAATTCTGACATTATATTTATTTGTGTGGGTACACCAACTAAGAAAAATACTAATTCAGCTGATCTAAAAAATGTTTTCAAAGTTGTTCATCAATTAAAAAAAATTATATCTAAATATAAAGTAATAGTTACGAAATCCACTGTTCCTGTAACAACAGGTGATAAAATCGAAAAAATTCTAATTAAACTAAAAAGAAAGAAACTTGTTGATATAGTATCAAATCCAGAATTTTTAAGAGAAGGAGAGGCTATTAGCGATTTTTCTTCCCCTGATCGAGTAATTATTGGAACTGATAGCAAAAAAGCCAATACTAAAATGAAATCTTTATACATGCCGATTATTAAAAAAAGTAGCAGGTATTTTAATACATCTAGGAAAGGTGCTGAATTAATTAAATATGCTTCTAACGCTTTTTTAGCAACAAAAATATCTTATATTAACGAATTGGCAAATTTATGTGAAAAGGCTGGTGTTGATATTAAAGATATATCTCAAGGTATGGGTTCGGATCTTAGAATAGGAGAAAGATTTTTAAGAGCTGGACCAGCATATGGGGGATCATGCTTCCCTAAAGATACAAGAGCATTAATTGACACTGCAAATCAATTTAAAACTGATTTAACAATTGTCAAAAGTGTTGTCTCTTCAAATAATAATAGAAAACTTTTATTAACTAAGAGATTAGAAGAAATACTTCATGGTAAATTAAAAAATAAAACTATTACTTTTTTAGGTGTTACATTTAAACCGAATACAGATGATATGCGTGAAGCTTCAAGTATACCAATGATAAAATATTTGAACAAAAAAAATTCTAATATCCGTTATTACGATCCTTCAGGTGAAAAACATGAATTTAAAAAATTAAAAAATGTTGAATATTATAATGATATAACATCTGCTTGTTTTAACAGCGATCTTATTGTTCTTCACACTGAATGGAATGATTTCAAATTATTAAACTTTAAAAAAATTGTTAAGAAAAATAAATTTAAAGTCTTTGATATGAGAAATCTTTATTCACCAGCTAAAATGAAAAAATTAAAAATTGATTATTTTGGTATCGGCAGATAATCTAATTTAATTCAAAAATTGCATCCACTTCTACAGATACACCTAGAGGTAGACTGTTAGTGCTTACAGCAGCTCGAGTATGCATTCCAGCATCACCAAAAATTGAAGCTATTAAATCTGACGCCCCATTAATTACTTTTGGTTGTTCGATATAATCTTCTGTTGAATTGACAAAACCTGTTAATTTAATGCAGGATTTTACTTTTGAAAGATCTCCATTACATGCATTTTTAACTTGAGCAACAATACTTAATCCACATCTTTCAGCAGCTTTGTAGGCTTCCTCTGTAGTTAAGTCTTTGCCAACTTTACCTTTAATTAATTCCCCATTTGAATTCATTGAAATTTGACCAGAAACATAAAGTAAATTTCCTGAAATCTTAGTTGCTACATAAGAGCCAACTGGTGCTTTAGCTTCAGGTAGTTCAATTTTTAATTCTTTAATTTTATCATCGTAATTCATTTTTTAACCTTTTTTCTTTTTTTTGTTTTCTTTGTTTTATCGTATTCTTTTCTTTTCTCAATAAGGATTAAAGCCTCCTCCATTGTAAGTTCAGTAGGATCTTTTTCTTCCGGTATAGTTGCATTAAGCGATTTATATTTAATATATGGTCCATATTGACCCTTCATTACTCTAACTGGTTTTTTATCTTCTGGATGCTCTCCTAAATCTTTAATAATTGATGCAGACATTCTTCCAGGTTTAGCTTCAGCTATCAAAGTAATAGCTCTATTTAAACCTATCGAAAATATTTCTTCCAAATTTTCTATTCTAGCTGATTTATTTTCACACTTTAAGTAAGGGCCAAATCTTCCAGTATTAAGTGTAATGTCTTTTTGGTTTTCAGGATTTATTCCAAGAGATTTTGGTAGTGAGCATAAAAATTGGGCTTTTTCTAAATCAATATTTTCTAATTCTAAACCTTTAGGTATTGAAACATTTTTTAAAAGTTCATTGACATCAGCTTTCACTTTCTTGGCCTTCTTTTTTTTCTTGGTTATTTTTTCTTCTGTAGTTTTTTCAAGAACTTTTTCATATTGTAAGTAGGGACCAAATCTTCCATTTTTTAAATAAATATCATTTCCATTATCATGCTTACCTATAAATTTTGGCTCAGCCAATTGTGCTTGTGCAGCAGCTTTCGCTTTAGATAAAGGTCTTGTAAATTTGCATTCTGGATAATTAGAACAGCCAATAAAAGCACCTCCCCTAAAACTGTTTTTTAAACTTAAAGATCCTGTTTCACAAAGCTGACATTTTCTGACAACTTTACCGTCAGAGTCTTTGTCAAAAATTAGTGTTCCAAGACTTTCATTCAATAGATCTAAAACTTCTCTAGTTCTTTTTTCTTTAACTTGAGAAACGTTATTATTAAAATCTTTCCAAAACATTTCTAAAACTTTTATCCAACTTTCTTTTCCTGTTGTAATATCATCTAATTGTTCTTCTAAACCAGCAGTAAAATTATAATCCACATATTTTGAAAATAATTTTTCTAAAAAAGCAGAAATTAATTTTCCACGATCAGTTGGAAAAAATCTCTTATTAATAATTTCAGCATAACCACGATTAGCAATTGTTGATATTATACTTGCGTATGTTGATGGTCTCCCAATTCCTAATTCCTCTAATTTTTTTACAATACTTGCCTCAGAGTATCTGGGTGGCGGTTGTGTAAAATGCTGTTCATCAAAAAAAGCTTCTATATTTATTTGACCTTTTGACATTTCTGGTAAGATTGCTTCATCATCATCTTTACTAGGGCTTGGAAATACTTTCAAATAACCGTCAAATTTTAAAACAGAACCACTAGTTTTACATATTGTCTGACCATCATTGGAAGTTATTGTTATCGTGCTTCGATCAAATTTAGCAGACTCCATTTGAGATGATAGAGCTCTTCCCCAAATTAAATTATAGAGTTTTTGTTGGTCAGTGCTTAAATATTTTTTAACAGACTCAGGTGATCTATTGATGTCTGTTGGTCTTATAGCTTCATGAGCTTCTTGAGCATTTTTAGCTTTTTTTCCAGAATAATTTAGAGGATTTTCTGGAAGATATTCTTTACCGTATTCATTTTTAATATAATCTCTAAAATCTGTAATTGCATCAGCTGACAAATTTGTACCGTCTGTCCTCATATATGTTATTAAACCTATGGTTTCACCATCAATTTCAATACCTTGATATAGTCTTTGGGCAATTTGCATAGTTCTTGAAGCTCCGAAGCCCAATCTACTGGATGCTACTTGTTGGAGTGTAGAAGTTGTGAATGGACCAGAAGGGTTTCTGTTAATTATCTTTGACGAAATGTCACTAATAACAAATTTTTTATCTTTAATGTTTTCAATTGCTTTATCTATTTCAACTTTATTTCTAAATGAAAATTTTTCAACTTTATTTCCATTAAGCTGAAATATACTTGCACTAATTAATCTTTTTTTATCATCTTGAAAATTTATAGTTAAAGTCCAAAATTCCTCAGGATCAAAAGACTCAATTTCATGCTCTCTTTCTGTAATAAGTTTTAAGGCTACAGACTGAACTCTTCCAGCTGATTTTGATCCAGGTAATTTAGTCCATAGAATAGGAGAGATATTAAAACCAACCAAATAATCTAAAGCTCTTCTTGCCATATAAGCATCCACCAACAAAGGTTCAATTTGACGTGGATTTTCTATTCCATGTGTTACAGCTTTTTTTGTAATTTCATTAAATACAACACGCTCTACTTCTTTATCTTTTAGAAGTTTTTTTTCATTCAAATACTCTTTAACATGCCAAGCAATAGCTTCACCTTCACGATCAGGGTCGGTTGCTAGAATAATTTTTGAAGAATCTTTTGCGGCATCAGTAATTTCTTTTAAATATTTTTTTGAAAAACTATCAACCTCCCATTCCATTTTAAAATTTTGATCAGGATCTACAGACCCATTTTTAGATGGTAAATCTCTTATATGACCATAACTTGCTAAAACGGTGTAGTTGTTACCCAGATATTTATTTATTGTTTTTGCTTTGGCTGGACTTTCAACTATGACTAGATTCATAATTTAACAAACTACTCAAAAGAGTTTGATAGTCAAATTAATAAATTTTAGTCTTACTTTCCTCTTTATTTTTCAGTCGTTTGATATTTTCTCTATGTGTAAAAAAGATCAAAACAAACATTATTATAAAAAAAACTACATTATTACTTTGTCCTGCAAACAAAAGGTATACTGGTATGGATAAAGCCCCAATGATTGACGACAATGATGAGTATTTAGTTGAGATAAATGTAATCATCCAGCTTATTGTGAAAATTCCTCCTAACAAGATGTTTATAGAAAATAAAATTCCAACATATGTGGCAACACCTTTTCCACCCCTCAACTTAAGCCATACTGGAAATACATGACCTAAAAAGGCACACAATGAAGCTATAAATATCAATTCTGGAAAATTAATTTTGACATAAATAACAGGAATTATTGCTTTAGATATATCCAATATAAGTGTTGCATACCCTATAAGTTTATTGCCAGTTCTTAATGCGTTGGTAGCACCTATATTACCAGAACCTATATCTCTAATATCTTTTTTTAAAAAAATTTTTGTTAAAACAAAACCAAATGGAATAGATCCCATAAGGTATGAAATTATACCTATTGTAAAATGTTCCATTATTATATTTTAAATAATTCCTTACCTTTTACAAATGTATTAGTTACTTTGCCTTGAAGTTTTTTATCTTCTATTGAAGTATTTTTAGATTTTGAAACTAAGTTTTCTTTTTTTACAATCCATGGTTTATCTAAATCAACTATACATAAGTCAGCATCACTTCCTATTGAAAGATTTCCTTTGTTAATACCTAAAATTTTTGCTGGATTAGATGTTAAAGCTTGGATTATAGTTTCAAGTTTAACAGATCCATTGTGATAAAGTTCTAGACTTAATGATAAAAGCGTTTCTATACCAGAAGCACCTGTTGCTGCTTGAGAAAAAGTTAGTCTTTTAGACTCTTCATCTTCTGGTTTGTGATCTGAAACAATTACATCTATAATTTTATCTTTTAATCCTTGAACAAGAGCCTCTCTATCTTCTTCTTTTCTTAAAGGTGGTGATAATTTTAAAAATGTTTTGAAGTCTCCAATATCATTTTCATTCAAAGAAAGATTATTTATTGACACACCACATGTAAACTTAATGTTGTTTTTTCTTTCTTTAATTGAATCCACTGATTTTGCAGATGAAATTTGTGATATGTGATATCTACATTTTGCATTTTCAAGTAAAGTTAAATCTCTTTCAATTATAATTCTTTCAGCAATATCTGGTATCCCTGATAAACCAAGTTTGGTCGCTATTATACCAGAATTAATCATCCCATTTTTTGATAGGTGAAAATCTTCAGCATGTTGCATTATCAGGCATCCTAAATCTTTAGCTGAATTCATTATCTTGGACATCAAACTTGTATTTTGAATAGTTTTCACTCCATCTGTAAAACCAATTATACCCTTGCTTGCTAGTAGACCAAATTCAGTCATATTTGTACCTTCTGCATTTTGAGTTAGTGAAGCACAAGGAAATATATTTATTTTTGATTTATCTCTTCCTCTTCTTTTTAAAAAATCTACTATTGATACGTTATCTATAATTGGATCTGTGTTTGGCATTGTAACAACTGATGTTACACCACCCGATAATGCTGCATTGCTCAGGGTTCTAAAATTTTCCTTATATTCATATCCAGGCTCACCAACAAATACCCTCATATCCACAAGTCCAGGGAATATATATTTATCTTTTAAATCTATAGGCTTTTCTCTTGTTGGTAAATTATGGGTATTTACTTTTTTGCCTATAGCTTCAATTTTACCATCTTCACCAATAATTAAGCCTCCATTTTCATTTAATGAATTATATGGGTCAATTATATTTGCATTTATAAAATATTGTCTTTTCATTTATTCACAAAAAATTTTTAAACAAGCCATTCTCACAGCCACACCAAGTTCTACCTGTTCTTTAATTACACTTTTGTTAATATCGTCTGCCAATCTTGTATCAATCTCAATACCTCTGTTCATTGGCCCAGGGTGCATTATGATTGCATCTGGTTTTGCGTGATCCATTTTATCTGGTGTTAGGCCATAATATTCATAGTATTCACGGTTAGAAGAAAGAAACGAACCTGTCATTCTTTCATTCTGCAATCTCAACATCATTACTATGTCACAATCTTTTAGACCCTTGTTCATATCTGTAAAAGTATTTACACCAAATTTTTCTATTTCTTTTGGCATTAGATTTGATGGGGCAATAATATTTACTTCTGCACCAAGCATTGTTAGTAAATAAATATTTGATCTTGCAACTCTTGAATGAAGTATGTCACCACAAATTGCAATTTTAAGACCTTCAATTTTTTTTTTTCGATTAATAATTGTTAAAGCATCCAAAAGTGCTTGAGTAGGGTGTTCTCTTCTGCCATCACCCGCATTTAATACAGCGCAATTAACTTTTTGTGATAATAGGTTACATGCTCCAGAGTCTTGGTGTCTAATAACAATTATATCAGGATGCATAGCGTTTAAAGTCATAGCGGTATCAATTAAAGTTTCACCTTTTTTGACTGCTGAATTTCCCATATTCATAGACATTACATCAGCACCCAATCTTTTACCTGCTAACTCAAATGAGCTTTGTGTTCTTGTAGATGGTTCAAAGAATAGATTAATTTGAGTTTTGCCATTTAATACATTTAATCTTTTATTCTTACTTTGATTAAGCTTAATAAATGCCTGCGACTCATCTAAAATTAAATTAACATCATTAATTGATAAATCTTGGATACCTAACAAATGTTTTTGAGAGATTTTAATAGCTTTAGTTGTTTTAGTTGCCATTAAAATTAACTCTATAACTATAAAGTACTAATATGGCAAGAATTAATTATTTAAAAAATCGATTGCACCCTGTAGTATGAACGCCGCTGCATTTTGATCTATATTTTTTTCCCTTTTGCTAACATTTACATCAAGTTGACTGGATATATTAAAAGCACCTACGGTAGATAGTCTTTCGTCCCATAGGCAAACATTTACATCAATTGCCTGATCAATATTTTTTGATACATCATTTACTGATTGAGCAGATCTACCTAAAGACCCATCCATATTAATAGGATTGCCAATTACTATTCCTTTAATATTATATTCGCTAATTATCTCCTTTAATTGGTCAATTAATTCATTTGTGTTTGTTTTGTTAATAGTTTTAAAGGGGGTTGCAATAGATTGTCTTTCATCACAGATAGATACTCCAATTCTTTTAGAACCAAGATCTAATCCAATTAATCTAGAGGGTTCAGACTGTTTTTTTTTTAAATCTTCAATAGTGATCATATTGTATATTTTTAACTTAAGTGATAGTTTGCGACATATTTAAATATCATATGAGCATTGATCTTAAAACAATAAAGCACATTTCTAAACTATCAAGAATTTCAGTTGATGAGCAAAAAGCTGAAAAACTTGCAGGTGATTTAAACTCAATTTTCAAATTTATTGAAAAATTGAATGAATTAAATACTGATAAAGTTGAGCCATTAACATCTGTAGCTGAAACAACTTTAAAATTTAGATCTGATGAAGTTAAAAATCAAAATATTAGAGAACAAATTATAAAAAATTCTCCTGAAGATAACGAAGATTTTTTTGTAGTTCCGAAAGTTGTTGAATAATGTCTGATATAACTTCTCAATCATTAACATCATTAGTCAAAAATATTAAAGAAAAAAAACTATCATCAGAAGATGTTACGAAAGCATTCGTTGAACGTTCAGAAAAATCAAAAGAATTAAATTCTTATATCTCAGAAGATTTTTCAAATGCTATCGAAAAAGCAAAAAAATTTGATCAAAAACCAAATCTTGATTTAAAACTTCCAGGAATTCCAATGGCAGTTAAGGATCTTTTTTGCACTGAAAATATTAGAACTACAGCAGGAAGTAAAATTTTAGAAAATTTTATTCCAACTTATGAATCTACAGTCACCCAAAATATTTGGAACGAAGGTGCCATCTTACTTGGTAAGTTAAACTGTGATGAATTTGCTATGGGCTCTTCTAATGAAACAAGTTTTTATGGAAATGTGCAAAACCCAATTGATAAAGGTTTGGTACCAGGTGGATCATCGGGAGGATCAGCGGCTGCCGTAAGTGGTCAACTAACACCGATTACTATAGGAACAGATACTGGTGGATCAATCAGACAACCAGCATCTTTTACTGGCACAGTTGGATTAAAACCTACTTATGGAAGCTGTTCAAGGTATGGAATAGTTGCCTTTGCATCTTCACTAGACCAAGCGGGACCAATGGCTCAAAATGTTGAGGATTGTGCATTGTTACAGGAAGTAATTAGTTCTTATGATAACAAAGATTCTACATCAATAGATTTTAAAAGAAATGAATATAGCAAAGATTTAACCAAAGATATTAAAGGAAAAAAAATAGGAATACCTAAAGAATATAGAGTAGAGGGCATGCCCAAGGAAATTGAAGAGTTATGGCAAAAAGGAATTACGTATGCAAAAGATTGTGGTGCAGAGATAATTGATATTTCATTACCTCATACTAGTTACGCTTTACCAACATATTATATAGTTGCACCTGCAGAAGCTTCTTCAAATTTAGCACGATATGACGGTGTTAAATATGGTTTTAGAGCCAAAGGTGAAAATTTGATTGATATGTATGAAAAAACAAGATCAGAAGGTTTTGGTGATGAAGTACAACGAAGAATAATGATTGGTACGTATGTTTTATCATCTGGATATTATGATGCTTATTACCTTAAAGCACAAAAAGTTAGAAAATTAATTAAAAATGATTTTGATGAAGCCTATAAAAAAGTAGATGCAATTTTAACTCCATCAACACCTACATCAGCATTTAAAATCGGTGAAAAGAAAGATGATCCAGTTTCAATGTATTTAAATGATATTTTCACTGTACCTGTCAACTTAGCGGGATTACCTGCCATTTCTATCCCAGCTGGTCATGATACTTCAGGATATCCTTTAGGATTACAAATTATTGGCAAAGCATTTAAAGAACAAGAAATATTAAACCTAGCATATGCAATGGAAGATAAGATTAAATTTAAAAATAAAATTACTGACTGGTGGATTAAATAATGTCTAAAGATAATTCAGAATATTTAATTGAAAGATATGATAATGTTTATGAGGTTGTCATAGGGTTAGAGGTGCATGCTCAAGTGACTTCAAATTCAAAACTATTTTCATCCTCTTCGACAAAGTTTGGTGCTGAACCTAACACTCAAGTAAGTTTGGTTGATGCAGCATTTCCTGGAATGCTACCTGTAATCAATGAATATTGTGTAAAACAGGCAATAAAAACAGGAATTGGTTTAAGAGCTCAAATTAATAAAAGATCTGTTTTTGACAGAAAAAATTATTTTTATGCTGATTTACCTCAAGGTTATCAAATTTCCCAATTTAAATACCCTATAGTGGGAGAGGGGACTGTTGTTCTTGATATGCCCAATGGACAAAAAGAAGTCGGCATTGAAAGACTTCATTTAGAACAAGATGCAGGGAAAAGTATTCATGATATGGATCCACAAAACACACTAGTAGATTTAAATAGATCAGGTGTAGCATTGATGGAAATAGTTAGTAAACCGGATTTAAGAACTCCCGATGAAGTAAGTGCTTATATTAAAAAGCTAAGATCTATAATGAGATATTTAGATACTTGTGACGGTAATATGCAAGAAGGTTCTTTAAGAGCTGATGTAAACGTTTCAGTAAGATTAAAAGACTCAAAAGAACTTGGAACACGTTGTGAAATTAAAAATGTAAATTCTATTAAATTTATGCAAATGGCAATTGATTATGAGGCAAATAGACAAGTTGATCTAATTGAAGAAGGTAAATCTATTGACCAAGAAACAAGATTGTTTGATACAAAAAAAAATGAAACAAGATCAATGAGATCTAAAGAAGATGCTCATGATTATAGATACTTTCCAGATCCAGATTTATTACCATTAGAAGTTACAGATGAGTTTATAGAACAATTAAAAGTAGATATCCCAGAATTGCCTGATGATAAAAAGAAAAGATTTATAGATGAATTTAAATTGTCTGCTTATGAAGCAACAATATTAGTATCTGATATTGAAACTGCAAAATATTTTGAAGAAGTTGTTGCAAAAATGGGTAAGAACCGTGATATGAAATTAGCAGTTAACTGGATTACAGGTGAATTATTTGCTATTTTAAACGATAAAAATTTAGAAATATCCGAAAGCCCAATAAGTGCAAAAAATTTAGCAAAGTTAATTAATCTAATTAAAAATGGAACGATTTCTGGAAAGATAGGTAAGACAATATTTGAATTAATGCTTAGTGGGGATAAAGATCCCCAAGTAATTGTTGAGGAAAAAGGTTTGAAACAAGAAAGTGACCCTAAAGCTTTAGAAGCTTTAATTGATAAAATAATTAATGATAATCGTGAGAAAGCTATTGAATATAAGAACGGTAAAGTAAAACTATTTGGTTTCTTTGTAGGTCAGGCAATGAAAGTTTCAGGTGGTAAAGCAAACCCTCAATTAATAAATGAGATATTAAAGAAAAAGCTTTAATAAAAATGGGTGCAAACCTTGAAATAACTGAAAAATTACAAAATTATATTAATGATTTTGGATTAAAGTTAAATCCAATTCAGCAAGAAATAATTGATTACAATAATACATTAGGCGACATCAAAAGGATGCAAATTGATCCATCTCAATGCTATTTTTTGCATTTAATCGTAAAAATCTCAAATATAAAAAATGTACTAGAAATTGGAACTTTCACAGGATTAAGTGCACTCTCAATTTCACTAGCTTTACCAGAAGAGGGTAGACTGACAGCGCTTGATAAAAATGAAAAAACTAACAAGGTGGCATTAAATTTTTTTAAAAAAGCAAACCAAGATCACAAAATTAAAACAATAATAAAACCAGCTTTAGAAAGCTTAGAGGAACTTAAAAATAATAAATTTGATATGGTTTTTATTGATGCAGATAAAATGAATTACAAAGAATATTACGAAAGATCATTAAATCTAATAGACAAGGGTGGTTTAATAATTGTTGATAATGTTTTGTGGCATGGAGAAGTTGCTGATAAAAGAAATTTAGATAAATACACAGTAAACATAAGAGAATTTAATACCCATGTTGCTAATGATAAGCGTGTTGAACAAATTATAATTCCTTTAGGAGACGGTATGACAGTCTGTAGAGTTTTATAATGTTTAAAGTTCTTGGTTTTTATAAATTTGTAAAAGTTACATTTTTAAAAAAGAAAAAAGAATCTATGCAAAGATTCTTTATTAAAAATAATATAAGAGGAACCATTATTATTGCTAAAGAAGGGTTAAATGGAACACTATCAGGTCAAGTAAAAGATATAGAGAAAACAATTAAGAAACTTAAATCACTATTTTCTTTCAAGAATTTTGATAATAGCAATAATTCTAAATCTACTTTCCAACCTTTTCACAAACCTAAAGTAAAAATTAAAAAAGAAATTGTTCCAATGAATTTAACGTTAAATTCTAAAGAAAGAAATTTAGAAACTCATTTAGATCCAAAAGAATGGAATAAATTAATTAAAAAAAAAGATACCCATATTATTGATACAAGAAAGCCTTTTGAATTTGACGTAGGAACATTTAAAAAATCGGTAAATCCAAATGTAAATAATTTTAGAGATTTTCCTAAATATCTAAATAAATTAAAAAAAAACAAACCAGTAGCCATGTTTTGCACTGGTGGTGTTAGATGTGAAAAAACATCAGTATACTTAAAGAACAAAGGTTTCAAAAATATCTATCAATTAAATGGTGGTATTTTAAATTATCTCAAAAATACTAAGAAAAAAGATAGTATGTGGAAAGGTGAGTGCTTTGTTTTTGACAACAGAATCAGTCTCAAACACGGTTTAAGTGTTGGAAGCTATTTCATGTGCAGTGGATGTAGAAAACCAATTTCACAAAAAGACAAAAAATCAAAAAAATTTGAAGAAGGTGTTTCTTGCCCAAAATGTCACGATAATCTGACAAAATCTCAAAAGGCAAGATTTAGAATGAGACAAGAACAAATAAATCTTGCTAAAAAGAGTGGTTCAAAGCATATATTCCAAAAAGAATATAAATAAAAATAAATTGTCTAAACAAATAAATTTAACAAAAGATCCTATATGGGATCTTCTAAGAAAAGTAACCATCCCCGCAAGTGTTGGTTCGTTATTTCAAACCTTTTATAATTTAGTTGATACTTGGTTTGCAGGTAGAATTTCTGCTGAAGCTATAGGAGCAATTGCTAAATCTTTTCCTATATATTTTGTAATCATTGCTGTAGGTGTAGGTATTGGCGCTGCCACAAATGCTTGTATTGGTAATTTATTAGGTGAGAAAAAAATTAATAAGGCCTCACTATTTATTGCTCAATCCGTAGTTTTTGCAATTCTTACCTCTGTAATAGTAACTCTATTTGGTTTAAATGCTTCCAATTTTCTCTTAGGTGTAATGGGATCTGATGCAACAGGTATAACTCTTACAAGAGAATATTTAGATATTATTTTTTACGGTACATTCATTGTGATGATTCAAATTTCTTTGAATGGTGCCTTGAATGCTCAAGGTGATACTAAAAGTTATAGAAATGTATTAATTTTTAGCTTCTTTTTAAATATTTTTTTGAACCCATTATTTATATGGGGTTATGGATTTATACCAGCTTTTGGAATTGCTGGTCTTGCTATAGCAACTGTAATTTCACAATCAATAGGAACATTTTATTTAGCCTATAAGATCAATTCATGTAAATTAAAAAAATATTTATATATAAAGTGTTTTATTCCTAACTTTGATATGTTGAGAGAATTATTTTCTCAAGCCTTACCCATAATGTTTAGTATGTTGTTTATAGGTGTTGGAATATTCAATATTTTGTATTTTATTGGTCAATTTGGAGAACTAGCTACTGCTGGTTATGGTGCTGCTTTAAGAGTTGAGCAAGTGTTTTTATTACCAGTCATTGGTTTAAATACAGCGGTTCTTTCTATAGGGGGTCAAAATTTTGGAGCAAAAAAATTCAACCGAATAAGAGAATTATATTCAAAAGCTCTTTTGTTTGGCTCATCTTTTATGGTAGGAGCTGGAATAATATTATTTTTTGGTGCGGAAATTTTTGTATCACAATTTACAGATAATGTAGAAGCAATCAAACATGGTACTATTTATCTTAAAGTTGCAGCTTTGATAGGCCCAATTTATCCGGTGTTCTTTATCACAACAGCAGTATTTCAAGCTCTTAAAAAACCAATTTACAGCCTGTATTTAAGTATTTTAAGATTAACAGCATTTCCATTTTTGTCCTTATGGTATGTGATTAATATAAGGGGTGGTAATTATAATGATATATTTTATACAATAATGGTGACTAACTGGGTCATGGGTATTGCCTTAATCATCTTCATTGGATATTTCTTAAATAATGTATTTAAGCAAAAGAAAAGCCATTTTAGTTATTAGTGTTTCAGCGCTAGTTTTTTTTTTCACATATACCGACATTAAACCACAAGATATTAAAATAACGGATGGAGATACAATCAAGATTAATGGTGAAAAAATTAGATTTAGTGGAATAGATACACCAGAATTAAAACAAAACTGTATTAAAGAAGGTGAGATTAATCCTTGCGGAATAATAGCCAAACAAATTCTTACAGATAAGATTGGAAATAATAAAGTTATTTGTATTCGTGAAAGTAAAGATCAATATAAAAGAACTTTAGCAGAGTGTTTCGTAAATGATGAAAGTTTATCCAGTTATCTTGTTAGAAGTGGTTATGCATTTGCTTACAGAAGGTATTCAAAAAAGTTTATCCCAGATGAAGATTATGCGAGAATTAATAAAATTGGTATGTGGGACATGAAATTTAAGTATCCGTGGGATTATAGAAGAAATAATTAAAGTTTGATTGAAATTTCTATATGAATTATACATTTTAGTATTTTATGCCAAAAATATTTTCAATTTATGTAAATATAATAGACGCCATTTGCATTAAAGTAGGTAGGTTTGTGATGTATGGAGTTTTCTTCATGATGTTTCTTTTAATTTTATCATTTGTTACAAGAAATATTATCAATTACCCTTTGATGTGGATTATTGAAATGGCCCAATTTACTATTACTGCTTATTATCTTTTAGGTGGCGGTTATTCAATGCTAGCAGATGATCATGTAAGAATGGATTTGTTTTATGGAAAGTTATCAAAAAAAGGAAAAGCTAAAATGGATATTTTTACAAGTTTTTTTCTTATTTTCTATTTAGCTATTTTGTTTTTTGGATCAATAACTAGTTTAATTTATACTATTGAGACAAAACAAAAACTTTTTACTGCTTGGGCCCCATATGTTTGGCCAATCAAAACTTTAATGCTAATAGGAATTTTGTTAATGCTTCTTCAAGCCTTTTCTTCATTGTTTAAAAATATAGCTAACGTAACAAATAGAAAAATATAATTATGTTAGCTCAATATTTAAGTTATGAATTTATTGCTCTTTTTATGTTTGTAACAATGCTTGTTATGATGTTTACAGGACAAAGAGTTTTTGGTGCTATTGGATTTGTTGCTGCAGCTTCAGCCTTATTGATTTGGGGTGATGGATCTATTGAAATGCCTTACACCGCGACATGGAAACTTTTTAAGTGGTACCCAATGTTAACTTTGCCATTATTTATTTATATGGGTTTTATGATTTCAGAATCAGGAATTGCAAGTGACCTTTATAAAATGTTTCATGTTTTATTTGGTGGATTAAAAGGAGGTTTGGCTATTGGCACAATGTTTATGATGGTCGCAATTTCAGCTATGAATGGTTTAAGTGTTGCCGGTATGGCAATAGGTGCAACTATAGCGATACCTGAAATGCTAAAAAGAAATTATGACAAAAGAATGATCACGGGTGTTGTTCAGGCAGGTAGTTCGCTGGGTATTTTAATTCCACCAAGTGTTGTCATGGTTTTATATGGAATGATTGCGCGTCAACCTGTTAGCAAATTATGGATGGCTGGAATTTTACCAGGACTATTAATGGCATCTTTATTTTTAATATATATTTATGTGAGATGTAAATTACAACCAGAACTTGGACCCCCATTACCAAAAAAAGATAGAAATATTTCAACTTTAGAAAAAATTAAATTACTTAAGGCAGGAGTAATACCTTTTCTAATTTTTTTTCTTATGACAGGATTATTCTTAATGGGTATCGCAAGCTTAGTTGAATGTTCTGCAGTAGGCGCATTACTAGCAACATTAGCTTCTATCTTTAAAAAAAGGTTCAACAGAAAAGTATTAGATGCTACTTTAAAAAAGACATTAGGTGTTTCTTGTATGTTTATGTGGATAATATTAGCAGCTTTAACTTTCGGTGCTGTATTTGATGGATTGGGGGCGGGGAGAGCTATTGAAACATTATTTATTGAAAGATGGCAACTTTCGCCATGGGGTGTTTTAATTATGATGCAACTTTCATATATTCTCATGGGAATGTTTTTGGATGACACGGCTATGTTGGTAATAGTTGCGCCTCTTTATGTACCATTGATCATCGCATTAGGTTTTGATCCAATTTGGTACGGTGTTCTTTATACGATTACTTGTCAAATTGCTTACATGACACCACCATTTGGATATAATTTATTTTTAATGAGAGCCATGGCTCCAAAAGAAATTTCTTTACAAGATATTTATAGTTCAATAGTTCCATTTGTTTTAATAATGGTCTTTGGCTTAGCCATTGTCATGATTTTCCCTGAGATTGCGACATATCTTCCTGAAAAGTATTTATCAAGATAAAATTCAACTTATAGTTTAATTAAATTTTTTTTATAAAATTTATTTATTAAAAAAATAAATATTAAGTTTCATATCATCTAAATTTATAATAGTCTTTTAGCTTAACTTACGTAAAGGAGATCACGTGAAAAAAAATAAAAAAATAATAACGAGCAAGAGGCGTTCGTTTATTAAGAAAGCAGGTTTACTAACGTTAGGAGCTGCAGGTGCTACTACTATTAAAGCGCCTTATGCTTTTTCTGCAACAAACCCGATTAAATGGAGATTACAGACTTATTCTGGAGCTCCTCTTGGTGCGCACGTTATCAAACCACAAATAGAAGCATTTAATAAAGCTGCTCATGGTGAAATGGAAATTGAACTTTATTATGCAGATCAATTAGTTCCAACTGATGAGCTATTTAGAGCTATGCAGGCAGGTACACTTGATGCGGTACAAAGTGATGATGCTACAATGGGATCTCCAGTCGATATTTCTGTTTTTGGAGGATACTTCCCGTTTGCAACTAGATATAGCTTGGATGTACCAGCTTTATTTAAATACTATGGTTTAAATGAAATTTGGGATGAAGCTTATAGTGAAGTTAAAGGTGTTAAATGGTTAAGTACAAGTGCCTGGGATCCATGTCATCTTTTCACTGTTAAGAAAAAAGTTACTTCTTTAGCAGATATGAAGGGATTAAGAGTATTTGGTGTTCCTACAGCTGGTAAATTCTTAGCTCAATATGGCTTAATTCCAGTAACTGTTCCTTGGGATGATGTTGAAGTTGCTATGCAAACAGGAGAACTTGATGGAGTATGCTGGTGTGGATTTACAGAAGCATATGAAGTGGGTTGGGCTGACATTTGTAAATATGCACTAACTAACTCTGTTACAGGAGCTTGGTTTGGTTCTTATTTTGCTAACCAAAAAAGTTGGGATAAATTAAGTCCTAAACTTCAAGCACTTTACAGAATGTCTATTAATGACTCACATTACTATAGACAAGTTTGGTATTGGGGTGGTGAAGCTAAACTTCGTGTTGAAGGTAAGAAGATGGAGCTTACAAGTTTACCTGATAACGAATGGGGAAGAGTTGTAGAAGATTCCAAAAAGTTTTGGGATGATACTTCAAAAATTAGTCCTCGTGCTAAAAAAGTTGTTGATGCATTCAAAGCTTATGCTTCAACAATGGATAAAGCAGGATATCCTTACAGATAAAGATCATAATTTTAGGCGCCTTTTTCTTAAAGGTGCCTAATTAAAATTAAGGCTTTGATGTAATACCACCATCAACAATCAGTTCGGTCCCAGTAATATAACTAGCTTGATCACTTAGTAAAAACATAGAGGCATTTGATATATCCTCAGGTTTACCAACTTTTTTTAAGGGGATAAATTTTTCTAATTTTTTTTTTGCTTTAGGGTTTTTTTTCCATCTAATTTGCATTCCAGTATCTATAGGTCCAGGTAAAATTATATTTGATCTAATTTTATTTCCAGCAAATTGAATTGCAAAAGATTTAGAAAGTCTTATCATAGCAGCTTTTGATGCCCCATATGCATCTTGAGGTTTGTCATCCCCTGACAAGGCATCTATGGAAGAAATATGAACCATTGATCCAAAATTTTTTTTAATCATTTTAGGAACAATAATTTTTGAAAGGAAAACCATTGGCTTTAAATTAATTTGAAAAACTTTATCCCAAATTTTATCATCTATATTAATGGCTGATACATCTTTATCGAACCAAAGAACACCAGTAGTGTTGACTAAATAATCTATACTTTTGTTTTTTTTGTAAAATTTATCGATATGAGTTTTTATCGACTTTAAATTTGTTACATCAACTTTTTTAAATTCACAATTTTTATTTTTTTTTAAAAAATCATAACTAGGACTTTTAAGGTCCAACATCAAAACAGAAATATCATTTTGAGATAATTTTTTGGAAATTTCTAAACCCATTCCACCAGATGCACCAGTAATTATAGCTGATTTTCCTTTGTAGCTTAATTTCATGTTATTGTTCTTTTCTTAAATGAAAACTTTTTGGAGCTGTTAATTTTTCATAAGCAATCTCAGATAATGAGCAGCCTTTTCCAGTTTCTTTAACACCAGTCCAAGAAAGTGCTGGATCTAAATAATCACATCTGTTCATATAGAAAGTACCCGTTTGAACTTGGTTACCTATTTTTTCAGCTACACCCATGTCCTTTGTCCAGATAGAAGCTGTTAATCCGTAGGGACTGTCATTCATCAATTTTATAGCTTCGTTTTCATCTTTAACTTTCATTATACCCACACATGGTCCAAAAGTTTCCTCTGTCATAAAACTCATATCATGATTAACATCAATTAAGACTTGAGGTACTAAATAATTTTTATGCTGATTGGGGAAATTAAATTTACTTTCATCAATCATTTTTTTTGCCCCCTTATTAATAGCATTATTCATTTGATTTAAGATAAAATCAGCAGCTGATAATTTTACAACCGGGCCTAAATTAGTATCTTTATCTAAAGGGTTTCCAACTTTATAATTATAAGTTTTTGAAGCAAACAGTTCTATAAAATTATTATAAATTTTTTCATCAACATAAATTCTTTCAATTCCACAACATGATTGACCGGAATTAAAAAAAGACCCATCTACTAAATTTTCAACTGTTTTTTCTAAATCACAATCGTGTCTTGCGTATGCCGGATCTTTACCGCCTAATTCTAAAGCCATATCTATGAATTTGCTGTGAGTTGCTCTTTGTACATCATATCCAGCTTTTACTGATCCAGTAAATGACACAAAGTTAATTCGTTTATCAGAAACTACTTTTAGACTGTCTTCATGATTTAAATGCAGGTAATTGAAAACATCTTCGGGTAAAGTTTTTTTTGCTGATTCATATAATTGTTCAGCACACAAAGGTGTTTGTGCAGAATGTTTAAGGATGACTGTATTACCAGATGCCATTGCCGGTATTATGGAGTTAACAGCAACTAGATATGGATAATTCCAAGGTGCGATTACAAATACTACTCCTAAAGCCTTTCTTTTAATAAAACTTTTAAAATTACTATCTTTAGCTACATCAATATTTTCTAATTTTTTTTCTGCTATTGATAACATGTAGTCAGCTCTTTCTTTAAAACCATTTAATTCACCAGCAGCTTGTGAAATAGGCCTTCCTATTTGTCTACTTAATTCCTCGCTTATCATGTCACCTTTAGATAAAAAATCTTCAACAAATTTTGTTAATAATTTAACTCTTTCTTTAACATCTAGTTCAGCCCAAGATTTTTGTGCTTTCATTGAATTATTTATAGTTTGTTCAATTTTGTCAGAGTGATATTTTCTCTCAACATAAACAGTATTATCAATAGGTGTAATTGTTTTTTGCATAAATATTTTAGTTAAAATTGATTAAGAAAATGATATACAACATCTAATTTCATATAACAGTAAATATTATTATGCAAAAATACAACTGGAATTATCCAACTACAATGTGGGTAGGTGAAAATAGAATTAATGATATTGCCTTAGCTTGTCAAAACTTAGGTATTTCAAAACCATTATTAGTAACAGACAAAGGTTTGGCTGAAACCGATATTGTGAAAAATACTTTAACAATATTAAAAGTTAATAAGATTTCTACAGAATTATATTTTAATGTCGTTGGTAACCCGACAGGAACAAATGTAACTGAGGGTGCCAATTATTATAATAAAAACAGTTGTGATGGAGTAATAGCTTTTGGCGGTGGTAGTGGCCTAGATGTTGGTAAAGCTATTGCGTTTATGTCCGGGCAAACATTGCCATTATGGGATTTTGAAGACGTAGGAGATAACTGGACTAAAGCTAATTCTGATAAAATTGCTCCAATTATTGCTGTTCCAACAACTGCTGGTACTGGTTCTGAAACAGGACGTGCATCTGTAATTTTAAATGAAGAAACAGGTGTAAAAAATATAATTTTTCATCCTAAATTTTTGCCATCAATAGTTATTCTTGATCCAGTTTTAACACTTGGTTTACCTGCAAAAATTACTGCTGCAACAGGAATGGATGCTTTAGCTCATAATTTAGAAGCTTATTGTGCTCCAGGATACCATCCGATGGCTGATGGTATAGCTCTAGAAGGTATGAGAATAATTAATGAATGGTTACTTGAAGCTGTTAACAATGGTTCAAATATAGAAGCACGTCAAAATATGCTTACAGCTGCAAGTATGGGGTCAACTGCATTTCAAAAGGGATTAGGTGCAATTCATTCATTGAGCCATCCTGTAAATGCCTTAAATAATATTCATCATGGTTTATCCAATTCAATATTCATGCCTTATGTATTAACTTTCAATAAGAGTGTTATTGAAAAGAAGATAATAAAAATTTGTGATTACTTAGAACTTAATGAACGATCTTTTGATGGTTTTGTTAAATGGGTTTTAGATTTAAGAAAAAAACTAGATATGCCTCACAAACTATCCGATGTGATTGATGAAAAGGATTTTGATCTTGATAGGTTGTCAGAAATGGCTTTAGCAGATCCCTCTACAGGTGGTAATCCAAAAAAATTGAGCAAAGAAGATATGAAAATAATGTATCAACATAGTATGACTGGCGAATTGTTTAAATGAGTAATTTAAATATTTTAATTGTTGAGGGTAATATTAGAGAAGATAGTGAGTTCTTTATTAAAGCTGCTGGGGCCTCGGCAGCAGACAATTTAAGAAATTTAATTTTAAAAATAAATCCGTCAACAAATGCAGAAATTATAAATCCTGGTCATGACGATGAAACAAGTAAAGCCATTAAAAATATGAGTAAATACAATGGTATTATTTTTACAGGTGGTGCAATGAGAATAAATGATATGACCGATGTGATTAAAAAACACATTAATTTTGCATCTAATTGTTTTAATCAAAATAAGAAGATCCTAGCAATTTGTTGGGGATTACAAGTTTGTACGACAGCAGCAGGCGGTAAGGCAAATCCTGGAAAAAATGGTGCACATATTGGAATTGCATCTGATGTGATCATTAACAATGAAGGTCATAAACATTTTATATACAAAGATAAAAAAAATGAATTTACCACACCAGCATTTAATTTTGATGAAGTTAGTGAATTACCAAAAAATGCTACTCTCCTGTCAAGCGATAAGGTTAATAATGTGATGGGTGTAAGTTTTAATGTAGGAAATTCTGAGATTACAGGCTTACAATATCATCCAGATTATGAATATTATCAGATGATTAATCTAATTGCAGGCCGTAAAGAGAGATTATTTAAAAATAAAAATTTTTTAAATGAAGAAGAATATCAAAAACATATTTCATATATAAAAGCTGAAAATGAATTATTAGATTTTGAAGATCGAACTTGCGAAGTTAGGAATTGGTTAAATTATATTAAGTAAAATTTATTTATCTTTTAGTCTTTTTTCAAGTTTTCTTACAAAAAATGAAACAATCAGAATAAGAACTAAGTATTCTAGTATTAAAAAAGTATAAATTTCCAAAGGTCTATAGGTTGTGACTACCAATTCATTTGCTTTTCTCGTCAAGTCACCAATACCAATTATTGATACTAATGATGACATTTTTAATACATAAACAAATTGGTTCCCTATAGCGGGTAAAATATTTTTTATTGCTTGAGGAAGTATTACCAACCTTAATCTTTTGAAAAAATTTAGACCTAATGAACTCCCAGCTTCCCATTGTGCTTTCTTAATTGAATTTATACCAGCTCTAAAAATTTCTGCCTGAAAGGCACTTTCACTTATAGCCAAAGCAATTATTCCAGAAACAAACGGACTAAAACTAATACCTGTCATTATTGGTAATCCATAGTAAATCCATAAGATTAAAACTAATAATGGCACAGCTCTTACAATCTCAACATAACCAATATTAATAAAAGTTAAAAATTTATTTTTAGCTAAAGAGGGGATAGCAATTATCAAACCTAGTAACATCGATATAGCAATCGATATTAGAGAAATATAAATAGTTGTTGTTAAACCACTTAATAAAAATTTTAGATTTGTTAGTCCCTCAACATTATTTGGTGAAATAATAAACCACCCTAATTCTTGATTTGTACAAGAAGAGAATGGAATTATTAAAAGTAAAAAAAAAATATTTTTCACTCTAAAGTTATAGAGAATTAAAAATAAATATCTAACTGATTATAAGCTTTTAAGATTATATTTAGTTAATAATTTTTGAAAGAAACCAGAATTTTTTTTCTTTTCAATCCAGTCACTTACATAATTATTCCATTTAGTATCTGTTTTAGGAACCATCATAGCTAGAAAAGCAGGATTTTTTTCACCATCTTGAACAATTGCTAATTGAGGATATTTAATCACTAATTTGTTAGCCTCTGTAGAACTAGTAATATTTCCGTCAGCTCTACCCGCTAAAACTTCTTGAAAATCTCTAGCTGGAGCCTCAACTGATTTTAAAGTAGATTTTGGAAAAAATTCTTTTGCTTTTTGCTCTTGAGAAGTTCCAAGTGTAGTTGCTATTTTAACACCATCTTTATTCAATGAGTCCCAAGTTGAAAATTTGTTTAAATTCTTTTTAAGCACAAGTGGCACTGTACCATACTTATAATATGTAGAAGTAAAGCCAGCAACTTCTGCTCTTTTAGCCGTTTTAGTAACGCTTGTTGAAATATCATATCTGCCAGAAGTAATTCCTGAAACTATAGTCTTCCATTCTGTTGGAACAAAACTAACTTTTACGCCCATGTCCTTAGCCAATTCATTCATTACATCGATATCAAAACCCTTGTATTTATTTGTTGCAGGATCTTTCATTGTCATTGGATCCCAATCTCCTGTGGTTCCAACTTTTAATTCACCAGATGCTAATATTTCATCTAATTTTGAGTCTGCGTTAACTGAAAAGGGTAAAAGCACTATAAGTGCAAGTAAAATAAGTTTTTTCATAACTTCTTTTAACCAAAAATAATTAAGAATAACCTTATAACCTTGACGCACTATCATTTATCCAAGAGTACAAATGCTCAGAAAATGAACGTCTAACAAATAAATTAGCTAAATTTTCACCTTTATTATGAATTATTACATCAATATTGTTTAGCAATGTTTGTGTAGTAGACCCTTTTTTTTCTTTAAAATCATTAAAATTAAACGGACTACCGGAGGAAAATAGCTCATATATATTTGCTCCCTTCAATTCTAACATCACAAACTGATCAGTGACATCTACAACTGCACCCAAACTAGTTTTTGAAATACTATTGTACAGATCTTCTTCAAGATCATATTTATTTGTATCTTTTTCAATTTTATCATTTGATACAACCAACCATTCATCAGGACTAAGCCAAATAGATGTAAGTTTTGAGCTAGAAGAAGATGTATTTGCTTCTGTCGGTAAAATCATATCTAGATGTTTTCCAACTGTAGCAAAGAATTCTCTTTTACTTCCTCGTAAATTAAGTTTCATTATAGGAGATATTTCTTTTATGGATAAATCGTTATAATTAATCTGATTATCAATCGGTGAATTATAATTAAGCATTTAACCTCTTATTTTCTGTGTCAAAAAAGACTGGATTTTCTATAGTGACATTGATTGTTTTATCTTCCATTGGAATAAATAATTTTTTTCCCATCATATTTTTTCCACCTCTCACAACAGCTAAAGCAATAGATTTTTTTAAATTTGGACTGTAGTAACTTGAAGTTACATGACCAAGCATATTAACTGGAGATTGATTTAAATCAGAAACGATTTGAGCGCCTTCTTCTAAAACTATATTTGGATCATCTGTCAAAAGTCCAACTAATTGTTTACGCTCTTCTTTCATGGTATCAGATCTATAAAGTGATCGTTTACCGATAAAATCATATTTCTTTTTGCTTACTATCCAATCCATTTGAAGATCAATAGGTGTCATCGTTCCATCAGTGTCTTGACCCACTATTATAAACCCTTTTTCTGCTCTTAATAAGTGCATAGTCTCAGTTCCATATGGAGTGATGTTAAACTCCTTACCAGCCTCAATACATTTTTCCCAGATAGCTTTACCATAATTAGATTGAACATTGATTTCATAACTATGCTCACCAGTAAAACTAATTCTCATAATTCTACATTTAATATTTCCAATCTGAGCATTTTTAAATGACATATGAGGGAAACTTTCTTCAGATAAATCAAGATCTGGAGCAATTTTATTTAATATTTTTTTACTGTTTGGCCCACATAAACTTGCTGTTGCATAATGATCAGTAACTGAAGTTAAATAAACATCTAATTCAGGCCATTCTGTTTGTAGATAATCTTCAAGTTTACCCAATACGTTTGCGGCTCCACCTGTTGTTGTTGTCATTAAGTAGTGATTTTCTCCAAGTCTTGTTGTGACACCATCGTCATAAACCATTCCATCTTCATTAAGCATCAAACCATATCTGCATTTACCTATGCCAAGTTTTGACCAGGCATTTGTATAAATTCTGTTTAAAAACTCTGAAGCATCGGTTCCCTGAATATCAATTTTACCTAAAGTTGATGCATCTAATATTCCAGCACTTTCTCTTGCGGCCGTGCTTTCTCTTTGAACTGCTTCATGCATTGTTTCACCATTTGCTGGGTAATACCAAGCTCTCTTCCATTGACCAACATTTTCAAATTCAGCTTTATTTTCTATGTGCCAATCGTTCATAGGAGTTCTTCTAAAAACATCAAAATATTCACCAACGTTTCTTCCAACAATTGTTCCAAATGTTAAAGGTGTGTAGGGTGGCCTAAAAGTTGTAGTTCCAAGTTCACTCATTTTTACACCAGCCGTATCAGCTATTATTCCAAGTGCATGCATATTTCCAAGTTTACCTTGATCTGTTCCCATCCCAGTTGTTGTGTATCTTTTTACATGTTCAATTGATCTAAAACCTTCTCTCAAAGCTAATTTTATATCTTTAGCTGTTGCATCATTTTGATAATCAACAAAAGGTTTAGTTTTCCCAATTGGTTTATCTGATGGTAATAACCAAATATTTCTTTTTGAATTTTCTTCTTCGCTTTCTATCAAGATATTGTCAAAATCTGTCTTATCAACTTTTAAAAATTGTTTTAAATTAGTTGATAAATTACTAATAATTTCTTTTAACTTAAAATCACCATTACAAGAGCCAACACTCATTTGTTCAGACGGATATTTATTTGGCAAAAATACGTTATTATTTTCATCAAATTTTAATTTTCCACCTGATTGCGTAAATAAATGAACGGCTGGTGTCCAACCACCAGCGACACCCAGACAATCACAAGAAATATTTATCTTACTACCGGTAACAGATAAACCGTCATTAGATAACTTCATGGCATAGATACCGCTTAATCTTTTATACCCTCTTGTATCAACTATTGTATGAGACCAATGAATTTTAATACCTGCTTCTTCTACAGCTTTTACAATCTTTGAATTTGAATTTTCTCTAATATCAATTATTGCTTCTACATTTATTCCTTTGTTGTGAAGACAAAAAGCACTTTCGTAAGCACTGTCATTATTTGTAAAAAAAACATTCTTTTTACCAGAAACTACGCCATAATAATCTGCATATTTTTTTACTGCTGATGAAAGCATAATTCCAGGTCTGTCATTATTATTAAAGATCAGTGGTCTTTCTAAAGCACCTGTTGCAAGAATAACTTTTGTAGCTCTTATTTTTAAAAGTCTTTGTCTAATTTTTCCTTGTTTATCTTTCTTCTCTAAATGATCTGTTAAGTTTTCTCTCGCTAATAAATAATTATATCCATGAAACGCAGCAACACTAGTTCTTGTTTTAATTTCAAGATTTTTTATATTTCTTAATTCTTTTATTTCTTTTTTAAGCCAATCAGATGAATTTTGATTTTCAATCTTATTAAATTCTCTGTTTTGATAAATTGTTGATCCACCCAATTCATTTTTTTCATCAACGAGTAAGGTTTTTAAGTTATTTTTAGCAGCATTCCTTGCAGCCAATATTCCTGAAATACCCGCCCCAACTACTAATACATCGCAATGAATATATCTATGATCATACACATCGGGGTCTCTTTCAGTTGGTGATTTGCCTAGTCCAGCAGAGTGCCTGATTACGTATTCATATTTTTCCCAGAAACTTGCTGGCCACATGAAAGTTTTATAGTAAAATCCGGCTGGTAAAAAAGCTGAAATAGCATTATTAATTCCCCCTATATCGTAATTAACACTAGGCCAACAGTTCTGGCTAGAAGCTTCCAAACCCTCGTAAATTTCTACTTCCGTAGCTCTAACATTAGGTTCCGTTCTATTTGTACCATTACTTATTTGAACAATCGCATTTGGTTCTTCAGAACCAGCTGTCATTATTCCTCTTGGTCTGTGATATTTGAAACTTCTCCCAACTAAATGAACATTGTTTGCAAGTAGGGCTGATGCAAGCGTATCTCCTTTAAACCCATGATAATTTTTTCCATTAAATTTAAAAGAAACTCTAACAGTTTCATCAATAAATTCACTCGGTTTTATTCTAAAATCAGTCGACATATCATTCAGCAGGGGGTTTTTCACCCATCTTATAAATTAATTTAATTTGATCATTAGATGTATCTCTAACCATATTAAACCATTTTCTACATCCGTGTGCATGGTTCCATCTTTCAAATTGAATACCTTTAATATTTTTTCTCATGAACAAATATTCTGCCCATTCATCATCACTTAATTCAGTGGGCTGTTTTGGTCTTTCTATATGAGCTTCTCCACCAGCTTTAAATTCCTGATGATCTCGCTCTCCACAATATGGACAATTTATTAAAAACATTAATGAGCAACCGCTGCAGCACCATGTTCATCAACAAGGTCACCACTTATAAATCTATTTAAATTAAATGCTGCATTAAGTTTATGAGGCTCATCATTAGCTATTGTATGAGCAAATAAATCTCCAGAACCTGGTGTTGCTTTAAAGCCACCTGTTCCCCAGCCACAATTAAAATAAAGCCCTTTAACAGAAGTCTTACTTAATATTGGGCTAGCATCTGGACAAATATCTACAATTCCTCCCCATTGTCTAAGCATTCTCATTCTACTAAAAATTGGATAAAGTTCTAAAATTGCATTTAATGTTCCTTCTACAATTTGATGACTTCCTTTTTGCGAGTAAGAAACATAATCATCAGTACCTGCACCTATAACCAACTCGCCTTTATCAGATTGACTAACATAAGCATGCACTGCATTTGACATTACAACTGTATCAATTATTGGTTTAACAGGCTCTGACACTAAAGCTTGCAAAGGTTTACTTTCAAGAGGTAACTTTAATCCTGCCATGTTTGCTATAACACTTGAGTGTCCAGCGGCAACCACTCCAATTTTTTTAGTTTTTATAAAACCTTTTGTAGTTTCAATACCATCGACACTATCTCCGTTTCTACTAATTCCTTTAACTTCACAATTTTGAATTATATCAACACCCATTTCATCTGCACCTCTGGCATAACCCCATGCAACAGCATCATGTCTCGCTGTGCCAGCTCTTCTTTGCAATGTGCCACCTAATACAGGGTATCTGATTTCAGGTGATGTATTTATAATAGGACAAAATTTTTTAACTTCTTCTGTGCTGAGATAAACAGCATCTATACCATTCAATCTGTTAGCGTGAGTTCTTCTTTTTAAATCTCTCACATCTTGCAAATTATGAGCAAGATTCATTACACCTCTCTGGCTAAACATTACATTATAGTTAAGTTCTTGAGATAAACCCTCCCAAATTTTTAATGCATGATCGTAAAGACCAGCACTTGCATCCCATAAATAATTTGATCTAATTATTGTAGTATTTCTCCCAGTATTACCTCCACCAATCCATCCTTTTTCAACAACAGCAATATTTTTCATGTTATGTTTTTTTGCCAAGTAATAAGCTGTTGCTAACCCATGACCACCTCCACCAACAATAACGGCATCATATTCTTTTTTTGGAGCTGGGTCTTCCCAAGCTCTCTGCCAATTCTCATGATGTGAAAGAGCATTTTTAATCAAAGAAAATATTGAATACTTATTTTTCATAATTATCGAATAATTACTTTATAAATATTGAATTTTCAATACAATCACTTAATACACTATGTCATACGGAAGAGTGGGTGAGAGGCTGAAACCAGTCGTTTGCTAAATGACCGTGCGAGGAAACTTGTACCGAGGGTTCGAATCCCTCCTCTTCCGCCATCAAAATAGAGGCTGGTCTCTGAAAAAGTCTTTCATTAGGATGGGTCTTTTTTCTAGAATATATCTATAAACATTGTAATTTTCCAAGACTCGTTGAACGTAGTTTCTTGTCTCTCTAAATTTTATCAACTCAACCCAATCAACATAATTAATTTGATTTTTTTGTGGATTCTTATTTAATTTTTTCCAATATTTAACTCTATTCGGACCAGCATTGTATGCTGCTACAGCAAAAGGGTAGGCACCATCGTATTGTAAAATTAAACCAGCAATATAGTGAGAACCTAAATTAATATTATATTCTGGATCAGTAGTCAGTCTTGATTTTGAATAGGGAAGTTTAGCTTGTTTGGATACTAATTTTGCAGTGTAAGGCATTAACTGCATTAATCCTTTTGCTCCTGCATGACTGTTAGCGCTTAAGTCAAATTCACTCTCTTGTCTTATAATAGACAAAATAAAAGCACTTTCTGGAATTGTTCGTCCATTTATAGTTTTTGGTGTGCTAATTATTGGGTAGTTATATTTATTATGAAATCTTTTTTGATAAGATGATATTTTAGAAACTTGTATTGCAAAATCATATCTTTCAATATTGGTTGCAAGTTCAGCAGCTAAAACCTCACTTCCTTTTCCAATATTATCATTTGCTAAATGTCTTAAAACAAACTTTGTATATTTATCTTTTTTTAATTCATCCAAAAGATAGGTTATTTTAACTAATTCCTTATTAAAAAAAATATATCTATATTTATTGTCAACCAACATATCTTTATTTAGCTCAAATTTTTTATTTGGATTTAATTTTAAAAAAGCTAATTGACCATAGTAAGTAGTAAGATATTTTGCAGCCTCTTTATACCAAGTAATTGATTGTTCACGATCGCCTAATTTTTCAAAAGTACGCCCTAACCAAAACGCACCACGAGAGGTACTTATAGGATAATTAACATTGTTATAAAAATTTTTAAAATGATCTTTTGCAATTAATGGATCATTTAAAAAACTTAATGCTATCCAACCACTCATCCATTCAGCAGCAGCATAATCAGCACCTTCTACCATTCCATGATTACTTGAAATTTTATAAGCATTTTCATATTTTTTCTCATAAATAAGAGCTCTGGATATAATTTCTCGCTCTTTCCACCATTTTTCAGGATGCACTAAATACTCTTTGTTATTTTTGATTTTTAATAAAATTTCAACAGAAGAGTCTACACGACCTCTTTTTCTTCTCCATTTAAGCCTATCATAATTTAAGCCTGCATTATTTTTGAATTTATCAGGAACATTTTTTATTGCTTGATCTACACCATAACCTTTTGTCATTAAAATTTGTCTAGCTGTATATAAAAGTTCATAATCTTTAGGTAGATACCTCAATAATCTTTTTAAACCCCAGTACTTACTATTCCAAGCTAGGTTATCAGCTCTTTTTATGTAATCATCAGCATTAAGGTATTTTTTAAATTTTTTTCTAAAAAATTTTAATTCATTTTTTGATAAATCTGCTGTAATCCATCCATCTTTAATAAGCTTAATTCCCTTGGTTTTATCTCCAATTAAAATTAAACTTTCACCTAATATCATCATTCCATAGCCACTTGATGGGTTATTTCCATCAAACCAGTTAATGATCTTTTTTGGAGATATTTTTGCTGTGGATAATTTGTGTTCAGCGAGAAATCTTAATCTACTTATTCTTGGATATTGACTATTCTGATCAATAAAAACTTTGTAATCATAGAATGAAGCTTGATTGCCTGTTGTTAAAAGATACCTCCATTTAATAAAATTATATATAGATTTATCTTTTGCTTTTTTTGCAATTTTAAGCGAAGAGGTCCATCTACTTTTTTGCATTTCAGAAATTGCTTTTTTTGCAATACTAAAATCTTTTTTGCTATAATATTTAGATAATTTGACACGTGTTGTGCTTTTTTTTCCTACTACAGTCGGTTTTTTTTTGGGAATTTTAAAAGATAAATTTAAATTTTTTTTGGGTTCAATTGTTATTTTTTTCTCAACAGTTTTTTTTTGATTTTTGTTTGGTTTTTTTATGGGTTTAAGAATATTCTTGGATATCTTTTTATTCAATTCATCCCTTGATAAATCTGGTTTTTTCAAAGGAATAATAGATATGACTTCTGCTGACACAAGATTGAAATTTGTTAAAGTTGATACGATTAAAGATATAAATAATAATATTTTCAGCATAATCTTTTAGTATATGAATCTTTAAACTATGTTATAAGTATTTATGTTCAAAGGATCAAATGTTGCTTTAATTACTCCATTTAAAAATAATGGACTGGATGAAGAAGCGTATATTAGATTAATACATTTTCACATTGATAATGGCACAAGTGGTCTAGTTCCCGCTGGTACAACCGGCGAATCTCCCACACTTAGTCATGAAGAACATCAAAGAGTTATTGATCTTTGTATCAAAGAAAGCAATGGTAAAATACCTGTCATTGCAGGAACTGGCTCGAATTCGACAGAGGAAGCAATTTCATTAACATCCCATGCTGAAAAAGTAGGGGCAAATGGAGCTTTAATTGTTACACCTTATTATAACAAGCCAACACAAGAAGGCTTATATCAACATTATAAAGCTATCAACGATAAGTGTGGAATTCCAATTATAATTTATAATATTCCAGGCAGATCTGTAATTGACATGTCTGTTGATACAATGGCAAAACTTTTTGAATTAAAAAATATTGTAGGTGTTAAAGATGCTACTGGTGATCTTGATAGAGTTGATCAGCAACTGTCTAAAATGGGAAAAGAATTTATTCAATTGACTGGTAATGATGATAATGCACTTGAGTTCAATAAAAGAGGTGGTGTTGGCACTATTAGTGTAACTGCAAATATAGCTCCTAAGTTATGTTCTGATTTTCAAAAATTGTCTGTCTCAAATAATCAAGATGATATTAGCGAAGCTGGTAAATTAGATAGCATTTTACAGCCAGTCCACAGCGCAATGTTTATTGAAAGTAACCCAAGTCCAGTCAAATATGCTGCAAAATTAATGAACTTATGTGACGATGCTGTAAGGCTGCCTTTAGTAAAAACGTCTGATAACGCCAAACCTATAATTCAAAAAGCTTTAGAATCAGCAAAATTGATTTAATGAATAAAAAAACCAATCCTGGTTTAAAGATTATTTGTTTAAACAGAAAAGCAAGTTTCAATTATTTTTTTGAGGATCTTTTAGAGGCAGGTATTGTTTTGAAAGGATCTGAAATAAAATCTATAAGAGATGGTAAAATTAATATCGCTGAGTCTTATGCTGTAGAAAAAAATGGTGAATTAATCTTAATTAATTCTCATATAGCATCTTATAAACAGGCAAGCTATTCAAATCACAATCCAACAGATGAAAGAAAACTTTTATTAAATAAAAAAGAAATCAAAAAATTGATTGGTAAAATGCAAAGAGATGGCTTTACAATTGTTCCTACAAAAATGTATTTTAAAAATGGAAAAGCAAAAGTTGAATTAGCTGTTGCAAAAGGAAAAAAACAATTTGATAAAAGAGCTACAAAAAAAAATAGAGATTGGAATCGTGATAAAGCAAGATATATTAGAAAATCAAGTTAGGAATATTTTTTTAGGCATAGGTTCAAACTTAGGAAATAGATTTTTAAATATAGAAAAAGCCAAATCTCTTTTAATTGAGCGCAACATAAATCTAATTTCTGTATCCAATTATTATGAAACACCCTCTTGGCCAAATCCTAAGAACCCCAAATTTATCAATATTGTATTAAAAGTTAAGTGCTCATATAAACCTTTAGAATTGTTGAATTTGTGCAAAATAATCGAGGCTAAGTTGGGAAGAAAAAAATCTCCTAAAAATTCACCTAGAGTTTGTGACATAGATATAATTGATTTTAATGGATTGGTATTTAATGAAAAACTAAAACTTCCTCATGCTATGATGCATCTGAGAAATTTTGTTTTAATTCCTTTGTTTGAAATTCAAAAGGAGTGGGTTCACCCTTCTAAAAAAATGGATATAAAAAAGTTAATTTTATCCCTATCAAATAAAGATATTAGATCTATTAAACAAATTTGAATTAATGTTATAATAAAAAATGCTTAATTCGAATGATTTAATAAACAAGGTAAAAGTTTACAACAAGTTTTTAAATCCAGAAAGATTAGATAAAGCTTTTAATTTTGCTGTTAAGGCACACCAAAATCAAAAAAGAGCATCAGGAGATCCTTATTCAGTACATCCTATAGAAGTAGCAAATATTTTAACCGAACTAAAACTAGACAGCGCAACAATCACCACTGGTTTACTTCACGATACTATTGAAGACACCTTTGCTACATATGAGACTATTAAAAGTGAATTTGGTCTTGAAGTAGCAGAATTAGTTAATGGTGTTACAAAAATTTCTGTTTTTGAAAATACAGCAGGGTCAAATTCAAAAGTAGAAAATTTTAGAAAATTAATTCTAGCCACATCAAAAGATATACGTGTTTTGTTAGTAAAAATTGCCGATCGTCTTCATAATATGAGAACTATTAAAGCAATCCCTAAAGAGGAAAAGAGACAAAGAATAGCTCAAGAGACTATGGAAATTTATGCACCATTAGCTGACAGAATGGGAATGCATAGAATAAGAGATGAACTTGAGGATTTGTCTTTTGAAATTTTAAATAATGAAGCAAGAGAATTAATCAAAAAAAAACTTGATGAAATTAAATCAGATAAAAAAGATCTTTTTGAGTCTCTTTCTTTTGAACTAAGTGAAATTTTAAATGACAATTACATCAATGCTGAAATTCATGGTCGTGAAAAAACACCATTTTCAATTTGGCGTAAAGTTCAAAAAAAAAGAATTTCACTAGAGCAAATCACAGATATCATTGGATTTAGGATTACACTAAATTCAGTAGATGAGTGTTATAAAACTCTTGGTATATTTCATAAAAAATGGAACTGTATTCCAGGTAAGTTCAAGGACTATATATCTTCACCTAAAATAAATGGTTATAAATCACTACATACATCTGTAATTGGCTCAAATAAAAAACCAATCGAAATTCAGATTAGAACACATGAAATGCATGAATTTGCTGAGAGAGGAGTTGCTTCACATTGGAAATATAAATCCTCTGAGAAATTTAATTCTTTAAGTTGGAAAGAGTATGACTGGTTAAAAGATCTTGTTGAAATTATTGAAAAAAATGAAAACCCTGAACATTCTTATGAGTATACAAAACTTCAAATGTTCCAAGAGAATGTATTCTGTTTCACGCCAAAAGGTTCAGTTATAAAATTACCAAAAGACGCTACACCAATAGATTTCGCATATGCTGTTCATACTAAAATAGGTAACACAGCTATAGGATGTGAAATAAATGGAAATAAATCAGAATTACAACACGTTTTAAGAAATGGAGACAGAGTTAATATAATTACATCTAAAAACCAGTCACCATCCCTGCATTGGATACCAACAACTAAAACAGGTAAAGCAAGGTCTGCTATTAGAAGATATTGGCACGACAAAGGTGAACAAAAAGAGGAGAAAATTAAGAAATATAATACAACCTTATGGATTTCATTACCTGATCAACCAGGTCAATTGGGCGATATAAGTTCTTTGATTGGTAGTCATAAGCTTAATATTTCAAATGTTGAAATGGCAGGTAAAAATGCAAAGTATATCAATTTTAAATTTAGATTGATAATTACCAATTTAAAAAACTTCACAAATTTTATTGCAGAGCTTAAGCAAAAAGGTATAAAATTTAAGATAATTAGACACGAAGATAAAAGAAATGCTTTCACTCAAAAAATCCTTAGATATTTTAAAAAAGACTGATGCTCTTTTAGAGGGTCATTTTGTACTATCTTCAGGGTTGCATTCTTCTAAATACATTCAGTGCGCCAAATTATTAAGTTTCCCATATTTGGCAAATGAAATTTGTAAATCATTAGCTAACAAAATTAAAAAAAAACATAATAAAATTGACTTGATCTTGGCACCAGCAATGGGAGGTGTGATTATCGGTTATGAAATCGGTAAACTTTTAAAAAAAGAAACAATTTTCTGTGAACGAGTTAACGGTAAGTTTAAATTAAGAAGAGGATTTAATATTAAAAAAGGTGCCAATGTTCTAATTATAGAGGATGTTATAACAACAGGAAAATCTAGTTTAGAGTGTGTTAAATTGATAAAAAAAGCCAATGCCAAACTTTTGGGTTTTGCATCTATTATAGATAGATCAACAATTAAATCTCTTAAAATAAAAACAGGAATTATTTCACATTTAAAAATCGAAGTTCCAACTTATAGTGAAAAACAGTTACCACAAAAACTTAAGTCAATTCCTATCACCACACCAGGAAGTAGATTTATTAAGTGAAAAAATTAGGTGTAAATATAGACCATATAGCAACTGTCAGAAATGCTAGAGGCGAACATCATCCAGACCCATATTATGCAGCATTACAAGTTATCAAGATGGGTGCTGACTCAGTAACTATTCATTTAAGAGAAGATAGAAGACATATTAATGACTTAGATGCTAAAAAAATTTGTAAATCAAAAAAAGTTTTGGTTAATCTTGAAATTTCTATGAATGATCAAATTGTTAAAAATGCTTTAAAAATAAAACCTGATTATATTTGTTTTGTTCCTGAAAATAGAAAAGAGGTCACAACTGAAGGTGGATTAAATTTAATCAAAAATAAAAAAAAAATAAAAAATATAATTGAAAAATTTAAAAAAAATAAAATTCGTACAAGTTTATTTATAAACCCATCCATTAGAGATATTAGAATGTCTAAGGAGCTTAATGCCGATTGTATTGAAATTCATACTGGTAAAATATCAAATCTAGTTAAGTCAAAGAAAAGATATAACGTTGAATTGGATAGAATAAAAAAGTGCTCAAAACTTGCAAAAAAACTAAACTTAGAAGTTCATGCTGGCCATGGATTAGATTATAAAACAACAAAAATATTATGCAAAATTAAAGAAATTAAAGAATTTAATATCGGTCATTTTATAATTGGAGAGTCTATTTTTTTTGGATTATCAAGTGTAATAAAAAATTTTAAAAAGATAATTAAAAATTAATTTATGAAAATTCTTGGTATTGGCGTTGATATAATCGAAAATAAAAGAATTCAAAACTCAATTAAAAATCCAAAATTTAAAGATAGAATTTATAGTTCAAAAGAACTTAAATTTTCATCCTTATCCAAAAATAAAGTTGATTATTTTTCTAAAAGATTTGCGGCCAAAGAAGCTTTTGCTAAAGCTATAGGAACAGGATTTAGAAATAATTTAAATTTTAAAGATATAGAGGTAATGAATGATAAACTTGGAAAGCCCTATTATGTTAAAACAAAAAAAATCACCAAAATAATTAAGAAAAAATTTAATGTTAGAGATTTTAATTGTTTTCTATCAATTTCTGATGAAAAGAAATATTCAACAGCATTTACTATAATTCAAACAATATGAAACTAGACAAAGATTTTTTTTCTGAAAACATAAAAACGCTTTTTTATGCTTTAATCATTGCTATTGTAATAAGATCTTTGTTAATACAGCCGTTTTATATTCCATCATCATCAATGGAGCCAACATTACTTGTGGGTGATAGACTTTTTGTAACTAAGTATTCATATGGTTACAGCAAACACTCATTTCCATTTAGCCCACCCATTTTAAACAAAAGAATTTTATTTAATAGTCCAGAGAGAGGTGATGTAATAGTCTTTAAAACACCAGCAGATAACAGAACAGATTATATTAAAAGATTAATTGGATTACCGGGAGATAGAGTCCAGTTCATAGACGCTAATTTATATTTGAATAATAGTGAGATAATGAAATCTAGAGTTAAAAATAAGTTAGAGATAAATTGTGGTAACAGAACTATTGATGTCTATAGATTTGAAGAAAAGTTATCTAATGGAAAAAAATTTCATACAGTTTATTTAAAAGATTATACCTATCAAAACTCAGATGTTTTTATAGTACCGGAGGATCACTATTTTTTTCTTGGAGATAACAGGGATTGTTCCAAAGATAGCAGATTTTTAACAAGTGTTGGCTATGTTCATAAAGATAATCTTGTTGGAAAAGCTCAATTTATTTTTTTTTCATCTGATAGAAAGATAGGAAGTATTTTTGCTTTTTGGAAATGGCCTAAATCAATTAGATTTAATAGAACTTTTAATCGAATTAATTAATGAATATAAATTATCAGGATTTACAAAAAAAAATTAATGTTAAATTTAAAAATTTAGATTTATTAATACATTCTCTTACACATAAAAGTTTTGATACAAACAAAAATAACGAAAAAATAGAATTTTTAGGAGATAGGGTTTTAGGATTAGTTATAGCTAAAAAACTTTTAGAAGCTTATCCAGATGAAAAAGAGGGCATACTTGATAAAAAATTTGCATCCCTTGTAAACAAAAAAACATGTTTAGAGATAGCAAAAAAAATTAATTTAGAAAAATTTATTCTAACTTTTAATCCAAAAAATAAAAAAATTAAAATTGAAGATAAGATCGTGTCAGATGGTTGTGAAGCTTTAATTGGAGCAATATATCTTGATAAAGGCATAATTGTGGCTGAAAAAGTAATCTTAAATTTATGGAAGAATAAAATTAAGGAGAGTGTTGTTACACAAATTGATGCTAAAACAAAATTACAAGAGTTAGCGTTAAAAAATTTTAAAAAGTTGCCTAGTTATAAACTTATCTCTAGCACTGGACCTCGTCACAAACCATCATTTAAAGTTGGTGTTAAACTTCCAAATTCAAAATATTTTTTTGGGTTAGGTAAATCTAAAAAAGAGGCTGAACAAAATGCTGCCATTGCATGTTTAAAAAGTATAAGATTATAAATTTATGAACTGGATTGATGAAGGTTTTTTAATTAGCAAAAATAGATATAGTGAGAATTCTTTAATTGCCGAATTATATACAAAAGATCATGGAAAAATATCTGGCATAATTTTTGGAGGCACATCTAAAAAAATAAAGAATTATCTTCAAATAGGAAATAGATTGCATGTTAACTATAATTCTAAAAGCGATAATAGAATTGGATATTTTAAAGTAGAGATTTTAAATGCTTACAGCCCTTTATATTTTGATCACAAGCAAAAATTATCATGTATTACATCTGCAACAAACTTGATCAAAATTTTAACTGCTGAGTCCCAAGCTAATATTCAAGTTTATAAGATAATAGAAAATCTTTTCTCAATTTTAAAAGATAAACATTGGTTAAAAAAATATATTTTTTGGGAATTGGATCTACTAAAAATTCTTGGATACGATCTTGAGCTAGAAAACTTTGTTGAAAAAGATATAGTTGAAAATAAAACTGTTTATTATGCAAGTTCTTCAACAGAAAAAAAATATGTGCCTAATTTTTTAATTGAAAAAGAATTGGAAGTAAGTGATTTAAAAACTTTGTTGAATGGCTTGAAGTTAGTTGGAGATTATCTCGACAAAACCATTTTAAAACCAAATAATTTAAATTATCCAAATAATAGATTGTTATTTATTAATTCTTTGAAGTAGTTATTTTATAATTTTATCAATTCTATCCGCATAATAACTAACGATAGCACTAGCTCCAGCTCTTTTAAAAGCAACTAAGCTTTCAAAAACAGCGTCTTCATTAATTAATTTTTTTTGTATTGCATTTGAAATTAAACTGTATTCACCTGATACCTGATATGCAAATACTGGTATTTTAAATTTTTCTTTAATTGATTTAATAATATCCAAATAAGGCATCCCTGGCTTCACCATAACCATATCCGCACCTTCTTTAATATCTAGTGCAACTTCTCTAATAGCTTCGTCACTATTTCTAAAATCCATTTGATATGTTTTTTTATCTCCTTTTAGTGATCCTTTTGAACCTACAGCATCTCTAAATGGACCATAAAAACTTGACGCATATTTAGCTGCATAAGATAGGATCTGAACATTTTGAAATTTTGATTTATCCAAGGCTTTTCTTATTTTTCCAATTCTTCCATCCATCATGTCAGATGGTGCTAACACATCACAACCCATTTCAGCTTGTAACAAAGATTGGTTGACCAAAACTTCTATCGTTTCATCGTTTATAATTTGATTTGATTTTATTAAACCATCATGACCATGTGATGTATATGGATCCAAAGCTACGTCACACATTATTCCTATTTGATTTTTAAATTTTTTTTTAATTTCTATTATTGCTTTACAAACTAAGTTGTTTTCATTAAGTGACTCTGATCCAATTTCATTTTTTAAATTATTTTTAGTTTTAGGAAAAAGAGCTACCATTGGTATTTCTTTTTTAATTGCTCTATCTATAATTTGAGACAATCTGTTAATTGTATATCGATAAACACCAGGCATTGATTTTATTGATTCTTTTTTATTAGATCCATCTATAAGAAAAATAGGTAATATGAAGTCACTTGGACTTAATGTATTTTCTTGAATTAATTTTCTAGACCAAGAATACTTTCTATTGCGTCTAAGTCTCAAGTTTGGATATTTTCCTATTATCATGTTTTAATTTTTCTTTCAAAATGCGACAAATGTAATATACAAATATAGCTTAAAAAGGGTATTAAACAATTATTAAGGGTAAAAATATAAATATTATGACGCTAGATTTCCAAGATTTCCAAAAACAAGACGTAAATTTTAACATTAAAGAATTACAAAAAGCATATAATGAAATTGTAAAGATTAAGAATTTTGATGGTCCCGAAGGTATTACTAACTTTGGAGCTATATCTTTAACTCAAATTCCTGGCGATCCTGAGTCAATAAAAGGGCACAAAGCGAGAGGAGTTTTTTGGACTTACCCAGACTCTTCAGGAAAAGAACAAATTAGAGACGAGAAGATAAACGAGTCTGCTTATTCAGAATTTATTAACGATTATAAAAAAACTTATTTTAAAGAAGTTTTTGATGTGTTGTCATCAAAATATAAATTAGGGAGAATTAGAATTTTATTAAAACAACCAAGATCTACTTTAAGTTGGCACAGAGACCCAGAGCCACGATTACACATTCCGATAATTACAAACCCTGGATGTCATATGGTTATAGATAATGTCGCAAAACATTTGCCTGCTGATGGTTCTGTTTGGATTACAAATAATACTAAATATCATAATGCATTTAATGGTGGTGAAGAAAATAGAATTCACCTAGTTGCTTGCGTATTAGATCATAAATTTAATTAATTTGAAAAAAATATATATTTCATCAGATCACGCTGGTTATAAATTAAAAGAAGTTATAAAATCACACTTATCAAAAAAAAAATATCCTTTCAGGATATGGGCCCTTATAATGATGACAGTGTTGATTACCCTGATTTTGCTCATAAAGTAGCCAGAAAAGTTAAAACTAATAAAAATAATGTTGGTATTTTGGTTTGTGGCTCAGGCATGGGGATGAATATTGCGGCGAATAGACATAAAAATATTCGTGCAGCACAATGTTTTAATTTGAAATCAACAAAATTATCGAGATTGCATAATGATGCAAATATCATTACATTAGGCTCTAGGTTATTGACTAAAAGAATTGCTTTAAGTTGTGTGAGTGTTTTTTTAAATACTAAATTTGATGGTGGAAGACATTTAAAAAGAATAAAGAAAATATAATTATGTCTAGTGAAAAAAATTATATAAATGATAGTTACAGAAGTTTTTTTGAAGATAGTTTGTCTTTAAAAGATCCAGAACTTTATAAATCTATCAAAGATGAATTAATCAGACAACAACAACATATAGAGCTAATAGCCTCTGAAAATATAGTTTCTCAAGCAGTTCTGGAAGCTCAGGGTTCAGTTTTAACAAATAAATATGCAGAAGGTTACCCTGGTAAAAGATATTATAATGGCTGTGAACATGTTGATGTTGCTGAAAATTTAGCAATAGAAAGATTAAAAGAATTATTTAATTGCAAATTTGCAAATGCTCAGCCTCATTCTGGTGCTCAGGCAAATGGTGCTGTATTTTTAGCTTTACTGAATCCAGGTGATACTTTTATGGGAATGAGTTTAAATTCTGGAGGTCATATTACACATGGGTTAAAAATTTCAATGTCAGGTAAATGGTTTAATGCAATTGGATATGATGTAGATAAAGATTCTGAACTTATTGATTATGATAATGTTGAAAAACTTGCTTTGGAGCATAAACCAAAATTAATCATAGCTGGTGGTAGTGCTTATTCAAGAGTTATCGATTTTAAAAGATTTAGAGAAATTGCAGACAAAGTAGGCGCATACCTGATGGTTGATATGGCACACTTTTCAGGTCTAGTTGCTGGTCAAGGGTATCCTAATCCTTGCGAACATGCTCATGTAGTTACCTCAACGACCCATAAAGTATTTAGAAGTGCAAGAGGTGGTATAATACTTACTAATCATGAAGAGCTTTCTAAAAAATTTAATACTGCTGTATTTCCAGGTTATCAAGGTGGACCTTTAATGCATATCATAGCAGCTAAAGCTGCCGGATTCTTAGAGGCATTACAACCAGAGTTTAAAGATTATATTAAATCGGTTTTATCAAACGCTAAAATATTAGCAGAGACTTTAAAAAATAACGGTTTCAAGATTTATTCGGATGGAACTGATACCCATTTAATGTTGGTAGACTTAAGACCTTACAATGTTAAAGGAAACTTAGCAGCAGAAAGTTTATCAAGAGCAAATATAACTTGTAATAAAAATGGAATTCCTTTTGATGCAGAAAAACCCATGATTACATCAGGTATTAGACTGGGTACGCAAGCAGCAACTACTAGAGGTTTTGGTTTAAATGAATTTAAAACTGTAGGTGAGCTGATAACTAGAAATTTAAAAGGATTATCAGAAAATCCAACTGATAATTCCAAGATTGAAAATGAAGTTAAAAATGAAGTTATTTCTTTAACCTCATCATTTCCAATATATAAAAACTTATAATAAATGATTTGTTCAATTTGTAAAAAAGGTGAAACCTCAGTTGTTGATTCTCGTCCAACTGAAGACGGTACTGCTATTAGAAGAAGAAGACTTTGCGTTTGTGGAGCTCGTTTTACAACATTTGAAAGAGTCCAGTTTAGAGAAATTATGGTTGTAAAAAAGAATGGAAGAAAATCTTCCTTTGATAGAGATAAATTGTCTAAATCAATTTATATCGCTCTTAAAAAACGACCTATAGACACAGAAACGGCCGAAAAATTTATAAGTAAGATTTCAAGAGCTTTAGAAGAACTTGGGCAAAGTGAAATTTCAACAAATACGATCGGAACAATGGTGATGGAAGGTCTTAAGGAACTGGATCCTGTTGCATATGTTCGATTTGCTTCAGTTTATAGAAACTTTAGAGAAGAAAAAGATTTTGTACAATTTGTTGACAAGCTTGATGTCTACAAAAAAAGATAAATTTTCAATAAAAGATAAACTATATATGGAGCTTGCTCTTGATTTAGCAAAATCTCGAGAGGGTCACACAGGACCAAATCCTTCTGTAGGTTGTGTAATTGTAAAAGATGACAAAATAATATCTATTGGTCAAACATCTTTAAATGGAAGACCACATGCTGAATATAATGCAATTAAAAACTGTTATGAAGATGTCCAAGGTTCAAAAATGTATGTAACGTTAGAACCATGTTGTCATCAAGGTATTACATCACCATGCACATCAGTAATTATTAAGTCAAAAATAAGTGAGGTTATTTATTCAGTAAATGATGTCGATAGAAGAGTGAAAGGAAAATCAAAAAAAATTTTAAATTCAAAAAAGATTATTGTTAAAACAGGCTTACTTAAAGATAAAATTAAAGAATTCTATAATTCTTATTTTTATAATAGAAAATATGAACTTCCTTTTGTGACAGGTAAAATCGCGATATCAAAAAATAATTTGATTTATAGTAAAGGGAATAAAAGAATAACAAATTATCTATCAGATAATTTTACTCATCTATTAAGGTATAAAAATGATTCTATTATGGTTTCTTGCAAAACTCTCAATAAAGATGATTCAAAGTTAAATTGTAGATTAAAAAATGTAAAAAATTTCTCTCCCAGAAGAATTATTTTAGATAATAAATTAAATCTTAATACACAAAGTTTTTTATTTAAAAGTATTAAAAAAAACAACACTATAGTTTTTTATAATGAGGCAAATAGATCAAAAATTAAAGAATTTAAAAAAAATAAGATTATATTAATAAAATCAAAATTATCTAAAGATAAAAAATTTGATATGAAGGTTATCTTTAAAAAGATATATGCTTTAGGTACAAGAAATATTTTGATTGAAGGAGGAAATGAATTAACAACTCATCTTATCAATAAAAGATTATTTAATAAGTTTTATTTATTCAAAAGTAAAAAAATCTTATCTAAACTCGTCGAATATAAGGAGTTTACTGCCTTAAAAGACCTTAAAAAAAATTATAAAAATAGATTAAATTTAAAATTAAATTTTGGTAAAGATGCGATAACTTTGTATAAAAATTAAAATGTTTAACGGAATAATATATAACCAGGGCACAATATTGAAAATATTAAAAAGACCCAAGGGTATTAATATATTTGTAAAAAGTAATTTTAAATTAAATAAAAAAGACATCGGTTTGTCAGTTGCTTGTGATGGAGTTTGTCTTACTTTAATTTCATTTAAATCAAAATTAATGGAATTTTATCTCTCAAACGAAACTCTTGTTAGATCTAAATTTAAATTTTTAAAAAATAATGATATTTTAAATCTTGAGTTACCATTAAGTTATGGAACAAAAATTTCAGGACACATATGCCAAGGTCACGTAGATACTGTTGCACGTATATTAAACATTAAGAAAATTGATAAATCTTATCTATTTGAATTCCAAATTCCAATCAAAGAACGAAAAAACTTAATTGAAAAAGCATCAATATGCGTAAATGGTATATCTCTTACAATATCAAAGGTTTTAAAAAAAGGCTTTCAAATTTGGATTATACCTCACACATACAATGAAACAAATTTAGCAGCTCTTAAGAAAAATGATCTTGTTAATATAGAGATAGATATCTTATCTAAATACGTTAGAAATTATTTTAATGACAAAAAATAATTTTGCATCAATCGAAACCATCATCAATGTAGCTAAAAAAGGCGGCATGTTTATTCTTGTTGACGATGAAAAAAGAGAAAATGAAGGAGATTTGATTATCTCAACATCTAATTCAAATGCAAAAAATATAAATTTTATGGCTAAGTATGGTCGAGGTTTAATTTGTTTAGCATTAGATACTGCTCAAGCTAAAAGATTAAATTTATCTTTAATGTCATCTAACAATCAATCTCGAAACAAAACTGCCTTTGCAATATCAATTGAAGCAAAAAAGGGTATTACCACAGGAATTTCAGCAAAAGATAGAGCCAAAACAATTAGTATCGCCTCAAAAAAAAATGTTAAGAAAAGCGATATTGTTTCACCAGGTCATATATTTCCAATAATAGCAAAAGACGGTGGTGTTTTGGTTAGAGCTGGCCACACAGAGGCTTCAGTAGATATATCTAAATTAGCCAAAAAAAATAATTCAGCAGTAATTTGTGAAATTATGAATGAAGATGGATCAATGGCTAAAGGCCAAAATTTATTTGATTTTGCAAAAAGACATAAATTAAAGATCGGTAAAATTGAGGATTTAATTGCTTACAGATTAAAAAAAGAAAAATTAATCAAATTAAAAAAACAAAGTTTTATCATAGTTAAAAATCAAAAATACAAAATACGAATTTATGAAAATCTTCTTGATGGATCAGAACATTTTGCCCTAATTAAAGGAACTATAAAAAAAAGTATAACGCCAAGAGTAAGAGTTATTTCGTCTAACGTTGTGCAAAATTATTTAATAAACCAGCAATTACCAAATTCTTTTAATAAGACACTTAATTATTTTAAAAAATTTAACAGTTGCGTTTTGATATTCATAAAAGATACCAATCTAAGATCTGTTACCCAAACTTTAAAAGACTATAAAAATAAAGATTTTTATAAAAAAGGAAAAGATAAATTAATTAGAAATTATGGTATTGGTGCTCAGATAATTAAAGATTTAAAAATAAAAAAAATGACCTTAATTTCAAAATCTCCTAAAAAAGTTATAGGTTTGGATGGTTATGGTATAAGAATTACTAAACAAGAAATTATTTAATGAAAAAAAAATGTTTAATAGTTGTGGCAGATTACTATAAGGATATAGCAAAAGGTCTTCTTGATAGTGCTTTAAAATTAATTCCAAAATCAAATATTGTTAAGATTGTTTGTGTTCCGGGTGTTTTTGAAATACCAGTAACAATATCAAAAAATATTAAAAAATATGACGCTTTTTTAGCACTTGGCTGCGTTATTAAAGGTGAAACTCCTCATTTTGATTTCATATCTCAAGCTTCGACAAATGCTATTATGGATTTATCTGTACTTAACAAAAAACCAATTGGAAATGGGATTATAACTTGTTTAAATATGAGTCAGGCTAAATTCAGAAAAAAAAAGGGTGCTGAAGCAGCTATGGCTGTAAATTCAATTTTATCCCAAAAATGAAAACTCATTATAATCCAAAAAATAATCCAAGAGTAATTATAATCCAAAAACTATATGGTAAATTTTATAATGAAGACAATGATATAGAATTTCCAAAACATAGATTTAAAAAATTTATTAAAGATATTGTTTATGGAACAATAGAGCGCAATGATCTAATATTAGACGAATTAAACAATAAACTTGGAGATGGGTTTGTTGTAGACAATTTAGATAAAGTTTTTCAAACTATATTAAAAGCAGCAACATATGAATTTTTATATAAACCAAATATTTCTATCAATATCATAATCAAAGAATATTTAGACTCATCTAATTTTTTTTTAGAAGATTCTCAGACTAAATATCTAAATGCATTACTGGACAATGTTGGTAAAAAATTAAGAACTTCAAATGCGTGAATTTGAGTTAATTAAAAAGTATTTTTCAAAATTATCTAAATCAAATAAATCTTCATTAAATTTAAATGATGATGTTTTCTTTGATAAAAATAGATCTCTTGTTATCTCAATTGACACATACAATGAGGGAGTTCATTTTCTAAATTTTAAAAGACCAGATTTAGTTATTAAAAAGATTTTGAGATCATCTATTTCTGATCTAATATGCAAAGGTGTTTCTCCAAAATATTATTTTATATCAGGCAGTGGCAATAAAAAGACATTTACAAATAAAAATTTATCAAAAATTTCAAATTCATTAAAACACGAGCAAAATAAATATGGAATTTTTTTATGTGGAGGTGACACAACTTTTTCAAACAAATTAAGTTTTTCAATAACTTCTGTTGGTTTTTCAAAAAAGATTATTTTTAGAAATAAAGCAAAACTTAATGATGACATATATGTAACTGGTAATCTTGGCGATAGTTTTGTTGGTTTAAAAATTTTACAAAATAAAATTAGTTCAACAAAAATAATTGAAAATTATTTTGTAAAAAAATACTTCGAACCTGATATTCAAATAAAGTTAACAACGGCATTATTAAGATTTGCTAACTCATCAATAGATGTTTCTGATGGTCTGATAGATGATCTTGAAAAAATGATAAATAAACAGAGATTATCATATAAAATTTATGAAGAAAAAATTCCAATATCTAAAAATTTGAACTCTTTTCTTAAAAAGAATAAACTTAGAAAATCAAATTTTATATCAAATGGAGATGATTATCAGATTTTATTTACAGCCAGTGTTGACAAATCCAGAATCATTTCACGCACATCAAGAAAACTTGGTATCAAAATAACCAAAATTGGTAAAATTACTTCAAATAAGAAAAAATCAGCTATCATGAGTGAAAAAGGTAAGCATTTACTTGTTAAAAGTCATGGCTATGAACACCAATTCTAAAAGTTAATTATTGTCTTTTTTAGCTTTTTTTGTATTGTCCGGGCTTAAAATTTAACAACTAACAACCTTAAGGTTTATATGAGCGCAACAGTCGAGACTATTTTATTATACACAATCGGAGCTGGTTTTTTATCTATAGTTTATGGATTTTTTACTGGAAAAAATATTTTAAATCAAAGTGCAGGTAATGCAAAAATGCAAGATATAGCATCAGCAATTCAAATTGGTGCTAAAGCTTATCTGGCAAGACAATACAAAACAATAGCAATTGTTGGTGTAGTTGTTCTAGTAATTGTAAGTGTTGCTTTTAGTCCTTTAGTAGGTTTAGGATATTTAGTTGGTGCTGCGTTATCTGGTATTGCTGGTTATGTTGGTATGCTTGTCTCTGTTGAAGCCAATGTTAGAACAGCAGAAGCTTCTAGAAAAGGTCTTGCTCAAGGTTTATCTGTTGCATTTAAATCAGGCGCTGTAACAGGCATGTTGGTTGCAGGGTTAGCGTTGTTGGCTATCGCTGTTTATTATTATTATTTATTAAAATTTAATATTGATGAAAGAGAAATAGTTAATGCTCTTGTTGCATTAGGTTTTGGTGCTTCTCTTATCTCAATTTTTGCAAGATTAGGTGGTGGAATATTTACTAAAGGTGCTGATGTAGGCGCTGACTTAGTAGGTAAAGTTGAAGCTGGTATTCCAGAGGATGATCCTAGAAACCCTGCTGTAATTGCTGATAACGTTGGAGATAATGTTGGTGATTGTGCTGGAATGGCTGCTGATTTATTTGAAACTTATGCAGTTACAATAGTTGCAACAATGGTTTTGTCATCAATTTTCTTTCAAGGAGATATGAGCATGATGATTTATCCACTAACAATTGGTGGTGCTTGTATCTTAACTTCAATTTTAGGAACATTTTTTGTTAAACTTGGAAAAGACAAAAATGTAATGAATGCTTTATATAAAGGTTTTGTTGTATCCGCTATTTCTTCAATAGTAATTTTATACCCAGTGACAGATCATGTAATTGGATTTGCTACTGAATATAATGTTAATGGAAAAAATTTTACTGGAATGAGCTTGTATTACTGTGGAATAATTGGTCTTATAATTACTGGTTTATTAATCTGGATCACTGAATATTACACTGGTACGAATTATAGACCTGTTAAATCTGTTGCTGCTTCGTCGACAACAGGTCACGGTACTAATGTTATTCAAGGCTTAGCTGTTTCTATGGAAGCAACTGCTGTACCTGCGTTAATTATTGTTGCTGGAATTTTAGCTACAAATTCAATCGCTGGACTATTTGGGATAGCAATTGCTGTAACTACCATGTTAGCTTTAGCTGGGATGGTCGTTGCTCTTGATGCTTATGGACCAGTTACTGATAACGCTGGTGGAATTGCTGAAATGTCTAACTTAGATAAAAAAGTAAGAAAAACAACTGATGCTCTCGATGCTGTTGGTAATACCACTAAAGCTGTTACCAAAGGTTATGCTATCGGATCTGCTGGTTTAGGTGCTCTAGTTTTGTTTGCAGCTTATGTAGAGGATATTAAACATTTCTCTGGTGTAGCTGGCTCTAAATTAGAAGGTATTGTTGTAACTTTTGATTTATCAAATCCTTATGTAGTTGTTGGCTTGTTGATAGGCGGAATGCTTCCGTACTTATTTGGTTCAATGGGAATGCAAGCTGTTGGAAGAGCAGGTGGTGCCGTTGTAATTGAAGTTAGAAGACAATTTAAAAAGTTTCCTGGCATTATGAAAAGAAAACAAAAACCAGATTATGCTAAATTAGTTGATCTTTTAACTGTAGCAGCAATTAAAGAGATGATTATACCATCTTTATTACCTGTCTTATCTCCAGTTGTTCTTTATTTTATAATTCTTGCAATTGGCGGACAAGTAGCTGCTTTAGCTGCTGTGGGCGCAATGTTGTTAGGAGTCATTATCACAGGGTTATTTGTTGCTGTTTCAATGACTGCTGGTGGTGGCGCTTGGGATAATGCTAAAAAGTATATCGAAGATGGAAATCATGGTGGAAAAGGTTCAGAGGCGCACAAAGCTGCTGTAACAGGTGATACTGTGGGAGATCCATATAAAGATACAGCAGGTCCTGCCGTTAACCCAATGATTAAAATTACAAATATTGTAGCTTTACTTTTATTGGCTGTTATCGCTGGCTAATTTCTTTACGTTTTTTGGCCCTCTGACCAAGAGGGTCATTAATCTTCTGTCTCATACTAGACATAAAATCATAGACAAAAGCGTTTCTTTTAAATCCACTTTCTGTAGTAGCATCAACGAGCTTGATATTTTTCATATCATTTTTATCATACAGATCTTTTTTTCTGAGTACTCCAAATCTGTCAATTTCCAATACTAATACGTTATTTTCATATATTTTCATTCTACCAAAATTTTTTAATTCCGACTGAGTTTGTTTTCTTTCAATGTAAATCCATACATCGTTATCAAATTTACTTTTGGTAGATGGATTTCCTAAAATTCTTAAAATGTCATTTTTATTAGTTTCATTAATAGATAAAGATGATTGTTTTTTATCTAAAAATGGGACCCCATGATGTTTAACTACTTTCTTTAATGAACAATTTGAAACTATTAATGAAAGAAAAATTATATATAATATTTTTATCATGAGTAAAAAATATCTTAATATTTATAACAATTTGATTAAATTAACTAGAAATAAAGATTTATATAAATCTCTGGATAGAGATGATAATTTTTCAGATCGTTTAACCCTATTTTTATTACATTTTGCTTTTTTTTTAAAAAATTTTAAAAATGAGGAAAATAAGATTATTTTACAAGAGATTTATGATTTTAACTTCAGGCAACTTGAGCTTAGCATTAGAGAAATAGGTTATGGAGATCAATCAATTAATAAAAAGATGAAAGATTATATAAATTTATTTCACGCAATGGTTTCAGAAATACATTTTTGGAGGAATTTAACAAGAACACAGAAAATTGAAAAGTTTTCAATTTTTTTAAGCGATTTTAAAGAAAAGCATCATTTGCTTGATTATTTCGAACTATTTAATGAAGATTTATCAAAAAAAACTTTGAATTCTTACTTAAAAAGTGTAAGTAACCAATAATTATGGCTGTACCAAAACGTAAACAAACCCCGTCCAGAACTGGAATGAGAAGAGCTCAAACTATGAAATATTCAACAAAGAATATCGTTGAAGATAAAAAATCTGGTGAGTACCGGTTATCTCATCATTTAGATTTAAAAACTGGAATGTATAAGGGTAGACAAGTTTTAGACCCAAAAGAATAATATAAATCTAAAATGACAGATCTGATTAAAGTTGCAGTAGATGCAATGGGCGGCGATAACTCCCCTAAAAAAATTATTGATGGCATATTGCTAAATCACAAATCGAATAAAAATGTTTTTTATAAAATTTTTGGAGATAGAGATAAAATTATAAGTCTAATTGGAGATAAAATTAATAATGAATTTTATAAAATCATCCACACAACTGATGTAGTTAAAAGTACTGATAGCCCACTAGAGGGAGCTAAAAGAGGTAAAAATACAAGTATGTGGCTTGCAATAGATAGTGTTAAAAAAAAAGAGGCAGATATTGTAGTATCAGCAGGTAACACTGGAGCTTTACTTGTTATTTCAAAACTTAATCTTAAGATGATAGAAAATATTGATAAGCCAGCATTGTCTGCTTTATGGCCAAACAAAAAAGGTATGAGTGTTGTATTGGATTTGGGTGCAAATATTGAGTGTAGCTCTAAAAATTTATTAGATTTTTCTATAATGGGTGCATCTCTTTTTACTTCATTATATCCAGGCGATAAGCCAAATGTAGGTTTACTAAATATTGGATCAGAAGAACTAAAAGGAAATGAAACTATCAAAGAAACTTATCAAATTTTAAATGATAAGAAATCTAAAAATTATAATTTTTCAGGTTATATAGAAGGAAATCACTTAATGGATGGAGAGGTCAATGTGATTGTTTCTGATGGTTTTACAGGAAATGTAGCCTTAAAAACTGCCGAAGGCACTGCTAATTTTATTACAAGTGAACTTAAAAAAGCTATGACGGGATCAATAATTGGAAAAATCTCATCTTTGTTAAATATCTCAAATTTAAGAAAGTTTAAAAAACGTTTAGATCCTAGGCTTTATAATGGCGCTATATTCATTGGACTTGATTCACCGGTCGTAAAAAGTCACGGTGGAACTGATTATATTGGTTTTTCAAACTCTTTAGATGTTTGTCATAGAATTGTAAAAGGTAATTTGATAGAAAAGATTAAGCAAAATATTTAAACTAATGAGAATAAACTTAACTAAAAAAGACTTAGTTAATTTAGTATATATGCAGCTAGGTTTTTCAAAACAAATCTCTGAAAACCTTATTGAAGATTTTCTAGCGACAATTGTCACTAATATTAAACAAGAAAAAAAATTAAAATTATCTAAATTTGGAACTTTTTCTATTAGACAAAAAAAATCTCGAATAGGCAGAAACCCAAAAACTAAAGAGACTAAAATGATTTCTTCAAGAAATGTTGTGTTGTTTAGGCCATCAAAAGAATTTAAAGAATTTATAAATTTAAAAGATAATGGATAAATCTGACAGTGCTTACAAAACAATAGGCGAGGTTGCAAAAATATTAAATCTAAAAACTAACAAAAAAGGTATTCTACCAACTCATACGATTAGATTTTGGGAAACTCAATTTAAGCAAATTAAACCTAAAATCTTAAACTCAAACAGAAGATATTATGATGAAAACTGCATTAATCTTCTTAAAAAAGTTAAATTTCTTCTTAAAGAACAGGGTATGACAATTAATGGTGTAAAAAAGATCCTAAATGGAGGCGAGTCTTTAGAACTTGACGAAATTGCAAATAATTCTATAAAAGCTGTTAATTTAAGAAATAAATTAGTTAAAATTTCTAAAATTGTAAAAAACTTAAAAAATTTAAAATAATATGGCTAAAAAAACACACGTAAAAGTTAGACTTGTTCCAGAGTCTAAACCTGACAGTCCATTCTTTTATTATGTTAAAAAACCTGCTGGTGGTGAAAAAGCTAAAGTAAAGCTGTCTGCTAAAAAATATAATCCTGCAACTAGAAAACATGAAACTTTTGTGGAAAAAAAACTTCCACCACATAGCAAGTAATTATTTTTTTTTAAAATTTCTTCTCTCGTAGTCGATATATGACCAGATCATATTTTTCCATATTCTATTAGTGATTTTTGGATCGATTTTTAATTTTTTTGATTTTCCTTTAATTTTGTTAAGGATAAAATTAATTCTTTTTTGGTCAACTATTTCTTTTTTAAACTCTTTTAACTTAAGCACCTCTTTTACTAGGCCTGTTCTGTATTTAATCAGAGAAAGAAGCTTATTATCAAGTTTATCAAGCTTAACTCTAATTATATTTAATTTTTTTTTGTTATTAGGCGACATTTAATTTATTGGATTAATTAATAATTATTATATTTATCTACACATGTACAGTGCGAATAGTCATATAAATTATCAATTAAAAATTTGGTTACTTATATTATTATCATTGATTATTTTGATTATCTTAGTAGGTGGTCTAACAAGATTAACAAATTCAGGTCTATCCATTACAACGTGGGAAGTATTTGTAGGTTTTCTTCCCCCTTTAACAAGTGATAAATGGATAGATTATTTTAATCTTTATAAGACAATCCCGGAATATCAGGAACAAAACTTTAATATGACTTTAGATGAGTTTAAACTAATTTTTTGGTGGGAATGGGCTCATCGACAACTAGGTCGACTAATTGGTTTGATTACATTATTACCGCTTCTATATTTTGCAATTAAAAATGGTTTATGGGTTGTAAAAAGATATGGCATAATTTTTATTTTAGTTTGCTTGCAAGGTTTTTTAGGATGGTACATGGTATCCAGTGGTTTGGTAAATAGAATTGATGTCAGTCATTATAGATTATCCATACATTTGTTTACAGCCTTTATTATCCTTTCAATGGTTTTTTGGAATATCTTAAAATTGACCAAACTACAAATTAATCAAATTTCTATTAAATTATTTTTTATTAAATTTTTTCTTGTTTTGCTATTTATACAATTAATTATTGGTGCTTTTGTATCAGGTATGGATGCTGGAACCATTTATAATACATGGCCTTTAATGGGCGCTTCTTATTTTCCGGATGATAGTAAAATGATTGAATTTTTAAACATTTCTGTTTTTGATAATCCTTCTATTGTACAATTTTTACATAGAAATTTAGCTTACCTAATTATGATAGTTTATATTTTTCTGTTAATTTCTATTTTTAAGGAGACAAATAAAATATTTAGAAAACCAATTTTAATTATTGGGATAAGTTTGTTTTTACAGGTTGTGTTAGGAATATTAACTATTTTATCTGGAGTAAAGATTATTTATGCATCTTTACACCAGATAAATTCTATTTTAATAATATTATCGACTTTATATTTTCTCTACATATCCAGGTATGAGGAAAAAACTAATTAGTTTCTATTTGTTGACATATAAAACTCAAATTAACTAACAGCTTTTAATTTACCTTTAGAAGAATTCTCTAAAGCTTGATCCAAATCATCAATGATATCGTCTATATGCTCCAAACCAATACTCAATCTTACATAACCAGGTGTTACTCCAGCTGCAGCTAATTCATCTTCAGTAAGTTGACTATGTGTTGTTGTTGCCGGATGAATTGCTAAGCTTCTAGCATCACCAATGTTTGCAACATGGTAGAACATTTTCAAAGACTCAATAAATCTTTTTCCTGCTTCAATACCTCCAGCTAGTTCAATGCCAACTAGCGCACCATAACCACCTTTAAGATATTTTTTAGCTCTACTATTTATTTCATCATTATGTTCAGTAGCATAAATCACTTTATCGACCGCTTTATGTTTCTTTAAATAATCAACAACTTTAGAAGCATTTTCACAATGTTGTTTCATTCTTAAAGCTACGGTTTCTAAACCTTGAATTACGCCAAAGGCATTATCAGGTGATAGTGCTGAGCCAAGATCTCTTAAAATTGTTACTCTTGCTCTTACTGCAAAAGAAACATTAGCACCTGTAAGTTCTGGAACAGCTTTTCCCCAAACTACACCTCCATAGCTAGCATCAGGTTCGTTGAAAAGAGGTTGCCTTTTTGGATCTGCTGTCCAATCAAAATTACCACCATCAACTAAAGCTCCACCAACAACAGTTCCGTGACCTGCTATATATTTTGTCAGCGAATAAACCACAACAGCAGCCCCATGTTCTAATGGCTTACAAATTACTGGTGCAGCTGTATTATCAACAATAAGTGGTATATTGTATTTTCTTCCAATATCTGAAACTTCTTTGATAGGAAAAGCTCTTAAATATGGATTCGGTAAAGTTTCTCCATAAAAAGCTCTTGTTTTATCATCTATAGCTTTTTCAAAGTTTTTTGGATCAGAAGGGTCAGCATATCTTACTTCAATACCAAGTTTGCTTAAAGTATGCGTGAATAAAGATACAGTTCCACCATAAAGATCTGTTGAACTAACAATATTATCTCCAGCTTGAGCAACATTTAATATTGCAAAAGTTGAAGCTGTTTGTCCTGATGAAACGGTTAAACTTGCTAAGCCACCATCAAGTGCCGCCAGTCTTTTTTCCAATACATCATTGGTTGGGTTCATGATTCTTGTGTAAATATTGCCAAACTCTTTTAATGCAAACAGGTTGGCTGCATGCTCCGTGCTATTGAATTGATATGATGTAGTTCTATAGATAGGAACTGCTACAGCATTTGTTGCAGTATCACTTCTGTAGTCTCCACCATGAATTGCGATAGTTTCTGGATTATTTCTTTTTGTACTCATTTTTACTCCTTTTTTAGTGCTTTAACTTAATGTAAGGCGCACAATACAGTTCAAATGCCTACCGATAATGATGTGTAAATTCCTGTTTAGCAGTTTTATGCCCGCAATAGGATCAAATCGGCTTGAACCTTTTAACAGATAAGTATTGTAATGCAAGCCAAATATCAAATTGACTTTGCAATTAATAATAGTATTAATCCTGGCACAATGACAAAATTTGTAAAAAAAGACCAAGTAACATCATCATGGTTCGAGATAGACGCAACTAATGCTGTTGTTGGTAGATTAGCAACTGTTATTTCAAAAATCATTCGTGGCAAAAACAAAACTACTTATACTCCTCATATGGACCATGGTGATTTTGTTGTAGTTAAAAATATCGAACAAGCAAAATTTACTGGAAAAAAATTTGAGGATAAAATCTATTATAGACACACTGGCCACCCAGGTGGAATTAAAGAGACTACACCTGAGAAATTACACGAAAAAAAACCAGGTGAAACTTTAAAGCTTGCCGTTAAAAGAATGCTCCCTGGTGGAGTGTTAGGCAGAAAACAATTAACTAAATTAAAAATTTATACAGGTAGTGATCATCCACATGCAGCACAAAATCCTCAAATTATTGAGTTAGGCAAATTAAACAGCAAAAACTTAGTTAGAAACTAATATGGAAAATACTCAAACAGCATCAAAAACACCTAAACTAAAATTAGACTTTAAAGACAGTAAGTATGCAACGGGTAGAAGAAAAACTTCAATTGCAAAAGTTTGGTTAAAAAAAGGTTCAGGAAAGATTTATGTAAATGGAAAATTATTCAATGAATATTTCTCAAGTGAATTTCATCATCTTCAAATTACTAGACCTTTTGATATAATCAAACAATCTACTGACTATGATGTTAGATGTAGTGTTAGTGGGGGAGGTCCAACTGGTCAAGCAGGTGCCTTAGTTCATGGTATTTCTAAAGCTTTAGTTATGTTTGATGAAAATTTAAAATCTACATTAAAAACCGAAAAACTTACAACCAGAGACTCTAGAGCAGTTGAAAGAAAAAAACCTGGTAGAAGAAAAGCTAGAAGAAGCTTCCAATTCTCTAAAAGATAATTCTTTTTTAATTTTAAACTGTTATAATAAATTATGCCTAAGCTTAATGCATTGGTTGCTGGTTCAACTGGATATATTGGAGTTCAATTAATTAGATTATTAATTAAACACAAATTTATAAACATAAGATTTCTATGCGGAAATAGTTCTGTAGGAAAAAATATTTCTAGTTATGACAAATCTCTTTCAGGAAAAAAATTACCAAAAATTATTAAATTTAATAAAAAACTTTTAAAAGATGTTGATGTAGTTTTTACAGCATTACCTAATGGAGAAGCGCAAGATATTTCAAAACATTTAACAAAAAATATCATTTTAATTGATTTAGCTGCTGATTTTAGATTAGAAAATGAATCAGAATATTTAAAATGGTACAAACAAAAACACAGAGCAGTAAATTTAATTAAGAAAAGTATATACTGTCTTCCAGAAGTTAACGGAAAAGATATAGGTAAATATCAGATTGTATCTTGTCCGGGTTGTTATCCAACTTCAATACTTTTACCTTTAATTCCTCTTTTTAAAAAAAAATTAGTTAAAGTTAACAATATAATAATGGATTCTAAATCTGGCTATTCAGGAGCTGGTAGAGCTGTCCATAAAAAATATAAAGATAAAAACCTATATGAATCTTTAAGTGCTTATGGTGTTGGCTTTCACCGACATAATTCAGAGATTGATCAAATGTTAAGAAAATTCACTAAAAAGAAATTAAGTTTTAATTTTACGCCTCATTTAACTCCTATGTTTCGAGGTATTTTAAGTACTATTTATATTGATCTAGAAAAAGGTGTTACTCAGTCAAAAATAATTAAGACACTAACAGATTTTTATAAGAATGATGATTTTATAAAAATTTTAGAAGCAAATAGTCTGTTAAGTACAAATGATGTAATTAACTCAAACAATTGTTTCATTTCTGTTTGTAAATCTAAATACAAAAATAAGATTGTAATAATTTCAGCTATAGACAATTTGATTAAGGGTGGAGCAGGTCAAGCAGTACAAAATTTAAATATGAAATTTGATTTCCCAATTAAAACAGCTTTATAATGAAATTAGTCTTTATTTTTTTTATTTTTTTTATTTTAAATAATTGTTCATTAAACAAAGATTCTAAATATTGGACAGAAGATGTGGTAAAAAAAAGTGAAGATCAAAAAAAATTATCTGAAGTATTAAAAAAGTCAGAAGACATAACAAATATGAGTTATGACGAATATAAGATTTATATAGATGACTATACTAAAAAAAGTAAATATCTGGATATAAACCAATGAAAAAATCAATAAATATTGCTGTAGTAGGTCTTGGACAAGTAGGTTCTTATTTGCTTAATGAATTGAATACTAAAAAAAAAGATATTGAGCTTAAAACAGGCAAGAAGATTAATGTTGTAGCCATATCAGCTAGAAATATAAATAAAAAAAGACAATTTAGAATTAATAAAAAAATATTTTTTAAAAACCCGTTAGATATTTTTAGTAAAACAAATGTTGATATTTTGTTTGAAGCTATAGGTTTATCGGATGGGATTTCAAAAAAAGTTGTTGAGACTGCTTTAAAAAAGAAAATTCACGTAATAACTCCAAATAAAGCATTAATCTCAAAACACGGTAACGAATTAGCAAAAATTGCAGAACAAAATAATGTCAATCTAGAATTTGAAGCATCTGTTGCTGGAGGAATTCCGATATTAAGATCAATTAAAGAAGGTTTGGCTACTAATAAAATTTCAAAAGTTTATGGGATTTTAAATGGTACATCTAACTATATTCTCTCAGAAATGGAAAATTCGAACCAAAGTTTTGCTGATGTTCTAAAAAAAGCTCAAAAACTTGGATATGCAGAACCAGGAAATCCAAAATTAGATCTAAATGGTTTTGATGCTTTCGCAAAAGTTAGAATTTTATCATCATTATCATTTAATAGTAAAATTTCTAAACACAAATGCTTAATGGAAGGAATTGAGAAAATTGATCTTAAAGATATTAAAATTGCAAACCAATTAGATTTAAGAATTAAACTTCTTGGAATATCTGAGTTGAAAAATGGTCATTTATTTGAAACAGTACATCCATGCCTTGTAAGTAAAAATTCTTATATTGGTAACGTTATCGGTGTAATGAATGCTGTTATCCTTGAAGGAAAACCTATTGGTGAAAGTATTTTACAAGGAGAGGGTGCTGGCCCAGGTCCTACATCTTCTGCATTGTTGTCTGATTTATTATCTATCTTAAGAGGTAATATAAAAAAACCTCTGGGTGTTTCTGTTAATAAATTAAAATCCTTAAAACCATATAATGTTAACAATTATGTAAATTCTTTATATTTAAGATTTGAGGTAAAAGATAAGCCAGGTGTTTTATCTCAAATTACAAACCGTTTAGCTAAATATAATATATCTGTAAAAAGGCTAATTCAAACCCCTAATAAAAAAGATGATAAAGCTACTATTGTTATAATAACTCATAAAACTTCTGAACTTAATTGTAATAACTGTTTATCTATATTTAAGAAAAATAAAAATATTCTTAAAACACCAGTTTTAATCAGATTGTATAATTAATGGATATTTACTTAAAACTTTTTGAAGTTTTATTTCCTGTTTTTTTTATTGTCGGCATTGGTTATTTTTTAGGTAAAAAAAATCCAAAACTGGATACTTCTTTCATTACTAATTTTGCAGCAAATATTGGTACCCCAGCAATGGTGTTTTATTCAATAACAACAACTGGAATTACTTTTGAAATATTTACAAATTATTTTTGGTATGCTCTATTAGCTATCAATGGTTTTGCTTTAACAGGAATTGTTTTTTTATTTGCTCTTAAAAAAGAAATTATTAGAGAATTACCTCCTTTCATTTTACCTAATACAGGAAATATGGGTTTACCAATTTGCTTATTCGCGTATGGCAGTCAGGGTTTAGGTGTAGCTGCAACAATATCTTCACTAGTCATTTTATTCCACTTTACTTTAGGTGTTTTTTTAGCAAGCAGAAAGTTTGATCTTGATCTAATAATTAAAAATCCACCTTTTTATGCGATAATAATTTCAGTATTATTTCTTTATTTTGAAATTGAGTCACCAGTTTACATCGTTAATCTTACAATGATGCTTACATATACAGCTATTTTTTTAATTCTTATGTCGTTAGGAATAGCGTTAACAAGATTTAAAGTTTTTTCATTTCAATCTGCATTCATATCATCAATCGGAAGAGTGATAATTGGTCCAGTAATTGGTTATATGATAATAAAGTTTTTTAATTTATCTGGATTTGCTGCAGGGGTTTTATTAATTCAATGCGCGATGCCAAGTGCTGTATTAACATACCTAGTCGGCTCAATGTATTCTCCTAAAAAGATTGTTGATAGTGTTGCGAGTATGATCGTTGTATCAACAGTCATGTCATTTATAACTATACCAATCACCTTATTCTTTGCTTTAAAATACTTCTATTAAGCAGTATCCTTCTTGAATGAAGGCAATAATATTAAATGCTACTGCTTGGATGATTGTTCCGGTAATGGATGCAATTGCTAAACATCTAAGTCTTACAATGGATGTTTTTCAAATAACTTGGGCTAGATATTTCTTCACTGTTGTTTTCACGCTTTCTTTAATGGTTTTATTTTATAGAGAAACCCTTGTTTGGAGCAAAAGACCTAAGCTTCAGCTTGTCAGAGGAATAATTCTTGCTTTTTCAACTTTATGTTTCTTCTATTCAATATCAGTAATTTCACTTCCTAAAGCATTAACACTTGCATTTGTTGCCCCAATAACATGCACTGCTTTATCCCCATTTTTTCTTGGTGAAAAAGTTGGTATTAGAAGATGGTCAGCTGTGCTTGTAGGTTTTTTAGGGACTCTAATTGTTATCAGGCCAGGATTCATAGATGTTAATTTAGCCACTTTAGCAGCTCTAGCTTGCGGTGTTTGTTATGGCTTCTATTTAGTAATAACTAGAAAGTTAAGTACTTCAGATAATTCGCTTTTAACGCTTTTATTTACTGGTGTAGTAGGGTTAGCGATAATTAGTGTGTTTTTGCCTTCAGTGTGGGTTAATCCAACCCCAAATGAGTGGATCATGATGGCTATAATCGGCCTTATAGCCTCTGTAGCGCATCTTTTTATCATTTTATCACTCAAATATGCTGATGCTTCTAAATTAGCTCCTTTAGGCTATACAGAGATTATCACTAATATCATTATTAGTTATTATTTCTTCCATGAACTTCCTGATAATTGGACTTATCTTGGTCTTTTCATTATAGTATTAAGTGGTCTATATATCTCTAGGAGAGAATACTATCTAAGCAAATTAAATTAATAGTAATAAATTATTTACTAAATACTAATGTATTAGATTAATTTTATACACTAAACAATTGTAATTGTTGATTAATTTAATTTATAAAATATATAAATAAAATTGTAATATAGTAAAAAAAATATTACTATATATTCAATTAACCTCAATAATTAGCGATAATAATATAATCATTAATCCAATATTCAATTTTATATTAATAAAAATTATATCAACAAATCAAATTTATTGTGATTGATTAAAATTGTTTAATATCAACACTTTTAAACATTCTAACATAAATAATTAAGATCAAAGTGCAGGAGGGGAGCGAAAATAACTAAAAAAACAAGCTGTTTTTTCATCTTCTAAAAGTATTGATATCATTGAAAACTAGAGCAATGCACTATCCGAATATACGCTTTAAACGGCCATAGAGCACCTTATTTTAAGCAAAGATCGATATCTAGTACAACTAAAGGGTGCATAATACTATTTATGGGAAAAAGGATTATAATAGCTTAAAAGTGTTTATTTTAGCGGTTAATTTAAGGATTTGGTACATAAAAAACGCTATTTAATGAAAACCTTCTCTAACCTCAGTAATCGCCTTTTTTGCTGAATACCACCTTTTCCTGAGTAGCCACCAAGGCTGCCATCAGATCTGATTACTCTATGACAGGGTATTTTGGGAGAATAGGGGTTTTTACCTACAGCATTAGCAACAGCCCTAAAAGCTTTAGGTTTTCCAATGGCTTTAGCAACTTCAAGGTATGTTTTAACTTTACCTTTTGGTATTTTTCTCAAATAATTCCAGACCTTTAACTGAAACTTAGTCCCCTTTAAGTTCATAAAGTTCAAAACCTGTGTTATTGGCTATTTTATCGTATAGTTTTTTTGCAGTGGCATTGGAAGAGTGGGTGATCCAACGAATTCCATTCCAATTATTGGCTTTAGATAATGATTTTAGGTGACTAATGAGTTTTTGAGCTATTTTTTGACCTCTAAATTCTGGCTCTACGAACATATCGTCTAAAAAACCAATATATTGACCCTTAATTGGTCTTGGCATTGTTCTATAATGGGCAATTCCAATAATTTTATCCTTTAATTCAAAGCAAATTCCGTTAACATCATGAGTATCATCTTGAATCCAATCCCATAAAGTGTCTAAAATCTCTTTATTCATTGAGACTTTGTAAAAATCAGCATAACCATTGTATAATTTAGCCCAATTTTCTTTATCTTTTTTCTCTAATTTTCTAATCATTTACTTCATTTTATTAATTTAAATTATTAATATTATAGATTTAATTTATATCTAAACAAGCTGTATGCAGATCTTTTAGATTTACCACACAAAGTATTACAGGAGGATATTTTACCATTTTATCATCTAAAACTTTCATTTTTAGAGTGTAATAAACTTTACTATCATCAACTGAAACATCAAAAATTTCAAATCCTCTAACCATTAAATCGCTAATATCCATATTCATAATTTTTACTTTGTCAGCAGCGAACGTTAAATTTGCAAAGGTCAGGAAAAAAAATAGAATTATGAATAATTTTTTTTTCATTTACTAAATTTAAACTATTGACTTATAAAATCACTTATTATATTACTAACGATAATTAATGGTTATCAATAGTAATAAATATGAGCAATATAATAACTGATATAAAGGCTTTACAAGAAGAAACATTATTAAATTTACAAAGTTCTAAAGCTAATAACACTATTAGAGCTTATAAGTCAGATTATAAAGACTTCGAATTATTCTGTGTCAAAAATGGATTTAAAACTCTTCCCTCAGAACCCAAAATTGTATCATTATACCTGACTCATTTATCTACTAAAGATGTTAAAATGAGCACTTTAAAACGAAGATTAGTGTCGATTGGAGTTATTCATAAGTATAAAGGATATTATTTGGATACAAAACACCCAACAATAATTGAGAATATAATGGGCATTAAAAGAAGAAAGGGAAGTATTCAAAAAGGTAAAAAACCTATATTAATCAATGATTTAAAAATATTAATTAATGTTATAGATAAGGAAAATAAAGAAGAAATTAAAAAATTAAGAGACAGATCAATAATTTTAATTGGCTTTTCTGGAGGTTTTAGAAGAAATGAAATAGTTTCTCTAGACTTTGATGATTTGGATTTTGTAACAGAAGGACTTAAAATCAACCTTAAGAGGTCAAAAACGGACCAATATGGTGAAGGTTCAGTTAAAGGGCTTCCCTACTTTGATAACTCGCAATATTGTCCTGTGTTATCTATTAAAAATTGGATTGAATTATCAAATATTGACTCAGGTCCTTTATTTAGAAGGTTTTCAAAAGGTTCAAAATTGACTGAAAATAGATTAACAGATCAAACTGTAGCTCTTCTAATAAAAAAATATCTTAAGTTAGCAGGAATTGAAAGCAAAAATTATTCTGGTCATAGTTTGAGATCTGGTTTTGCAACATCAGCAGCTGAGTCAGGTGCAGAAGAACGAAGTATAATGGCTATGACAGGTCACAAGTCAACAGAAATGGTTAGAAGATACATTAAGGAAGCAAATTTATTTAAGAACAATGCATTAAAACATATTAAATTTTAAATTAATGGTTAATTGCAATTTTATGACTCCCAGATATTAAACATCATCAATGTCTATAATTCTAAATATTTCCTATTCTTTAATTTATTTAAGTTTTTTGTTTTTTTCAATTTGGGGATATGGATCTTTATTAAAGAAACAGTTTAAAAAAGAATTAAATTTTGGAGAAACTGGAATATATGGATTTGTAATAATATATTTAATTCTAGTAACTATACATTTTTTTTTACCAATAAATTATTTTGTAGGTCTATTAATAAAAGTAGTAGGTTTACTAATAGGTCTAAAAAATTATTCTTTAATTAAGAAAATAGACTCAAAATTATTTAACAAATTTTTAATAATAATTATAATTTTTTTTATATGTTCATTGACAGATAGGGTTCATGATGATTTCTACTGGTATCATTTACCAACAATTAATTATATACATGATTACAAGATAATTTTTGGTATAGCTTCTTTAAATGATCAATTAGGATACGGTCAAGGATATTTTTATCTATCATCATTATTTATTGATCCAATAGTTAAAATTAACTTTATATATCACCCATCAATAATCATAATTAGTTTTTTTTTAATCTTTATGATTGAAGAAAATTCAAAAAAAAAAATTATTGAAAATAAATTATTATTTTATTTTTTCATCTCAATTATTTTAATAAAGTTTACAAGATTTAAAGAGTATGGATTGGATGTATTTGCTTTTTGTATAATAGGTGTACTAAGTTACTATCTAATTAGTTTTTACAAAACTAAAGATAAAACATATTTTAATAAATCTTTATTATTAATAGTTTTTGGATTTTTTATAAAACAATACGTAATAATCACAATTTTTTATCTAATATATTATTTCTACAAACTTAAATTAAAAATATTTTTGTTTTTAAAAGATAGATTAATTTTATTTTTATGTATCTTCATATCAATTGTTTCAATGAGTAAAAATATAGTTCAAACAGGTTGTTTGATCTACCCTATTCCGGTTACTTGTATATCTAGTAATTATGTCAATTGGAGTTTGGGTAATGAGGTAGCAAAGAAAAGATTTGATCATCTTAAAGCGTACTCAAAAGGTATAAAAATGTACGCAAAAGAAATAAAAGACAATAATTTAAAAGCTGAAGAATATTTAAAAAATTTTAAATATAGTTTTCACAGAAAATTGATATTAGATAAAGGAGAGGTAGAAAAAATTTATATAGTATTGTTTTTAGCTTTTGTTTTAAAAATAATATTTCTTACATCTACAAAAACAAAAACATCTAATCCCTATTCAAAAAAAGATTTAATAGCGTTAATTTCAACATCATCGGTTACATTAATATACTGGTTATGGGAAGCACCTTCAATGAGATTTGGAGGGTATTTTTTTGTAATTTTTTTTATATATAGTTTATTTTTTTTTATACCACTGCAAAAAAATAATTATATTTTAACTTTTAAGAAATTTAATATATTGATCTTTTGTTTGGTGGGTCTATTTGTTTATAAAAACATTGCCAGAATAACTAAAGAAATTAATATTAATACAAACTTCCCAAAACATAAATTGGTTGAAATTAAATATCAATTATCAAATAAGTTCAAAGTGCCAATAAAAATATCAAATCATAAATATTTCTGTGGAAACATTAAAGAATTATGTTCTCCTAATTTAAATAAAATTAGTGTAAAGAAATTAGAAAAAAAAAATAATTATTATTTTATTTATCCTAACAAACTTGATCATCTTATGAAAATTGATAAAGAGTTAACCGATATAATGTATTCAATTGATAAATTTTCACCTACCTATGAAAAAAAATAAAAAAGTTTGTATTATAGGTGGTGGTCCAGCTGGATTGACAGCAGCTTACCAATTAACCAAAAAAGGTCAAAAGGTTTCAGTTTATGAAGCTGATAAGATTATTGGGGGAATGTCTAAAACAATTAAACTTTGGGGTCAATTAGTTGATTTAGGTCCACATCGTTTTTTTAGTGACGACCCACGAGTAAATAAACTATGGCTCGAAGTAGTAGGTGATAAATATTCAATGGTAAATAGAAAAACAAGAATTTATTTTGATAATAAATTTTTTGACTATCCTTTAAAACCATTAAATGCATTATTTAATCTTGGATTTTTTAGATCAACTTTATGCGTCATTAGCTACATTAAGTACAAAGTGTTTCCGCAGAGAAATAAAGAAAACTTTGAAACATGGGTTATAAATAGATTTGGTAAAGAGCTTTATGAAATATTTTTTAAATCATATAGTGAAAAATTATGGGGTATTAAATGTGATAAGCTAGATATTGACTTTGCATCACAGAGAATTAAAAAATTATCACTGTATGAAGCTATTAAAAATTCATTTTTCTCTAACAATAATTCTCATAAAACTTTGGTAGATTTATTTGCCTATCCAAAAAAAGGAACGGGTTACGTGTATAATAATTTTAAAAATAAGATTACTAAATTAGGTGGAAAAGTTATCTTAAAAAAAAGAATTAAGTCTTTAAAAATAATGAAAAATGATGTTTTGGTAAAATTTTCAAATGGTAAATTAGAAAGATTTGATCATGTAATTTCTACTATGCCAATTACAAATCTAGTCAATAATTTAAACAATGTTCCTAGACTTGTAAAAAAAAATATTTCTAATCTTTACTTCAGAAATACTATTCTTGTTTATCTTAAAATTAATAAAAAAAGATATTTTCTGACCAATGGATTTATTTGCATTCAAAAGATTTAAATGTTGGAAGAATTACTAATTTTTCAAATTGGAACTCAAAGATAAATAATAGCTCAAAAAATACAATATTATGTATGGAGTTTTGGTGTTACAATAAAGATGTCATATGGAAAAATAATGATAAAGATATTTCATCATTAGCAATAAATGAATTAATTAAGACAAATTTAGTAAGTTCAAAATCTATTATTGATACTAAAGTACTAAAGATTCCCAAATGTTATCCAGTTTATTTCAAAAATTATAAGAAAAATTTGAGACCAGTAATCAAATATCTAAAAACCATAAAGAGACTTGATGTTATTGGAAGATATGGTTCATATAAATATAATAATCAAGATCATAGTATTTTAATGGGAATTTTGGCTGCAGAAAACTTAACATTAAAAAAAAATCACGACTTATGGTCTGTTAATACAGATTATGATTATCAAGAAAAATCAGAAATAACTAAAACTGGTTTAAAAATTTCTAGTTAATTTTATTTAAACCTTATTAAATATAAATAACATATTTTAAATTTTCCTTTAATTAATTCTATGTAAAAATTAAGATTTTTTTTTGGCTCATCTAAGGGACTAACATATTTATTAAAAATCAAATTTTTATTATTATCTAGTCCTGACTTTAAATAAAATTTCTCAAAAAAATTAATACCAATACCCCATTTTATCAAAAATATTTTATTTCCTCTACTACCCAAATAAGTGAATAATGATTTATTTTTCTTTCTAGTGGTTATTGATCCAAAGTGATAGGCAAGAGATTTACCTAATCCCTTAAATATTCTAATATTTATTTTCCATAATTTCATAGCAAAATCTGTATCATCACCGCCTGTCGGAGAGAATTCTTCACTCCATCCGCCTACTCTTTCCCAAATTTCTTTATGAATTAGGCCAGGACATTTGGTGGTACCTTGAAAATCAAATGTTTTAATTTTTTCTAAATTTTTCAAAAGTTTTGCCTCATCAAAATTTTCTATAGTTTGTCCAGCGTCAAACTCAACTTGTCCCGCACCAACCATTGTCGATGATAAATAAAAATTATTATGACCAATAAAATTTACGTTATTTACAAGCTCAACATCCCAACCAGGACAATAATAAAAATCATCGTGAGAAATAACGATATAATCAAATTTAGCTTTAATAGAAGCTCTATTTAAAGCCTTTGGCATACCTATATTTTTAATACTTAGAGTAAAATCTAGTTTTTTATTTTTTACATACTCTAATGTTCCATCAATACCTTCGTTAATGTGTACAATTATCTGATGTTCATATTTTGAATTTTTTTGAATACTCTCAACACAAATCTTTAAGTATTCTAAATTATTATATGTAGGTATAAGTATTGAAAACATTTATGTTTTATTATGCCAAAAGGGGTTTTTTGAGTTATTCAACTCAACACACTTTAAGATGTAATTAGTTATTATCATATTATTCATATGATTGTGGTATTTTTTATAAGCTGATTTAGCAAATTTGATTCTAATTTTGTTATTCAAGGAATAATATTTAATTTTATCAATCAAGTCTTTTTGATTTTTGTAAAATACGACTTCTTTATTGGTAAATAATTTTTCAAATTTAGTTTTTTTATTCATAAAAACTAACATTCCATTACCAATCAATGATGAGATCCTGTCACTGGAATAAAGATTTTGATAAGATCCTCTACTGATATTTAGTGCCATTTTTGACTTTGATAGATAGTAATAATAGTTTGCACCCCAGATAGGTTCAAAATTATCCATACCAAATGATGCAAATTTAATTTCTGGTAAATTAAAAATTAATTGTTTTATGAATTTTTCTCTCTCATCAAATTTCCCTTTTTTTAGTATACCTCTATTTTGACCATGACTAATTGCTGAAAAAATATCGAAATTAAAATCTTCGTTTTCAAAATTTTTAAGGTTATCTATCGATGAATCGACAGGGTTTGGAATAAATTTTATCTTTTTAAAATATTTATTTCTTTTAAAAATTTTTGGAGAAGATGTGATAAAATAGTTATCTACATATTGAAGATTGTACATAAATTTTCTTTTCTTGTCTTTGTTTAAAAATTCTTTAGATATTGAGTCAATGTACCAAGAGCAAATTTTAATATTATTTTTTTTGCAATAATCGAATACATTTTTTTCTATATTGAAGACATGCCCAATTAATATTAAATTAGGGGAAAAATTTTTTAATGTATTAAGTATTTTTTCATTAAATTTCTTATTTTCATTAAAAGGGTTTATTAGTGATCTATTCAATTTCAAGAAAGATCTATCACTAATAGTTTCAATAATATGATTGTTTTTTATAAATCCAGCATTTAATTTATTGGCAAATGAATAGAATAATCTGCCATCAGAATTTTCATTAAAATTTGCAACATGCAAAATTTTTTGATTTTTAAATTTTGTTAATTTATTATTATCAAAAAAATTATCTCTTATATCATCTAATTTTTTAGATAATTTTTTAAGGTCAAAATTATTATTTTTATAAAATAAATTTTGTTTTTTTTTCTTAATTTATTGTTTTTTGTAATTTTAACTAAATATTCAAATAATTCATTAGTCGTATTTTTTTTTAAAACGTATGCAATTTTTTTGGACTCAGCAAGACCTCCCCTATCAGTAATTATCGGCAAGCATTTTCTGCTACTAGACTCGATGGCAATTCTTCCAAGTGGTTCATTCCAAACGGAATTACCAATGGCTATTTCAGATATTTTATAAAAATCTAAAACTTCACTATTCTTTAAATACCCAACTTCTGTAACAGAGTTTTTTGATGGAAATATTTCTTTTCTAGCTTCATTGCCAATGGCAATAAATTTCCAACTGGGATCATATTTATTGAATTTTAGTGCTGTATTACAAAATATATGATAACCTTTAGCTTTATTTAGTTTACCAACAAACAAAATATTTTTTTCTTTTTTATTTAAATTAACATTTTTTTCTTTATCAATTCCAACTGGTAATGATACCACGTTATTCAAATTAACATTTTTTAATCCTTGAAAAAACATTTGCTGTATCCAATTACTTAGAAAAATAATTTTATTTGTATTTGATAAAATATATTTACGTTCTTTAATATTTTCTGAACCTCTTAGTGTTAATGGATCATTATGAAAAAAAAGATTTATTTTTGCAGATGGAAAATACTTTCTTATATAAGTTAAATATTCAGGTCTATTATGAATTTCTATAATGTCAATTTCTGTATCTTTATATTTATTGCAAAAATTCAATATATAATTTTTATTTCTAAAAATTTTTATCTTATCAAACATTTCTGATGAAATAATTTTGATATCTCTTTTATATTTTGAGTAATTAGATGTATCTTTTACATAAATTGAAACTGCTCCTGCAAAATGAGGATTTATACTTTCTTTGTAAGGTAGAATTATATATATTTTTTTTTTACTCTTCATTAATAAAATTTTGTTTAATTTTTGATCTTAATTTGTAATTCTTTTTTAATTTATACTCATTTTTCATTGCATCTACTTTATTTTGATATTTTTTAAAATAAATTAGCTTCCACTTTTTTCCTTTAGTAAATTTTGCTCCTTTTGAAGTATTATGAAGCTGAATTCTATTTTTAATATTGTTTGTATATCCAACATAGCTAACATGTTTATCTTTATGCTTAGATAAAATCATATAGACAAAAAATGACATAATTGGCGGTCCCTGGGGGAATCGAACCCCCCTTTGCAGGATGAAAACCAGCTGTCCTAACCGATAGACGAAGGGACCGTTGAAGGGACTTTTATTTTAAATGTTACAATAATTCAAGACTTATTAATTTATAGAATTAAATCTTTGATGTTTAATTGAGCTGATCTTTTATTATTCCAAATATTTTCACTTATTTGAGCAATAATATTAATCTTTTTTTTATAAGATAATAAATATTCTCCAATTTTAGTATTCATACAGTTAAAACATATTGCTTTAATTGATGCACCTATTTTTGGCTTTACTATAACTGCTACATGTTTGCTTTTAATTATATCAAATTTTATGATTCTTAAATCTTTAATTAAGAAGATTGGTGAAAAGTTAAAATTTCCAAATGGTCCCAATTTATTAATATCATCAATGAATTTTTTTTTAATTGCTGATGAAGATAGCTCCATATCATATTTGTTTATATTTATTATAGGGGACATTTTTTTTAAATAATCATTTTGAATAAAATTATTTAAAGATTTTATTTTATTTTTTCTCATTGTAAAACCTGCAGCCATATTGTGTCCACCTCCATTTTTAATAATTTTATTATCAACTAGTTTTTTAATTACATTACCTATGTTGTATGATTGGGTAGATCTTGCTGAGCCTTTAAGTAGATGATTAGATGTTGTAATAACAATTGAAGGTTTTTCAAAAAAATCTTTTAATCTCGCAGCAATAATGCCAATTAATCCCTCGTTTAAATTATCTTTATAATAAATTATAACATCATTGTTTTCATTTTTAATTTGATTAAAATTGATTTCATCTAAAATATTTTGTTCAATTTTTTTTCTTTTATCATTAAGGTCTATTAATTTAATAGATCTATCTTTTATAATTTCCAGATTATCTGTTGATAACAATTCAACAGCGTATTTAGAATAGTTAAGTCTTCCACCTGAATTTATTATTGGTCCAATTAAAAAACCTAAATCCTCAACAGTTATCTTTTTTTTTAATTTATACTGATCAAATATAAAACTTAATGCTGCATTATTTTTTAAATTAAATTGGTTAATTGTGTTACGAGCTATAATTTTATTAATTTTTCTTAGAGGCATTACATCACATACAGTTGCAAGCAATACATAGATCAAAAAGTTTGATAATTTAAAACTTGATTTGGATTTCTTTACTAAAATATCAATAAAAAAATATGTTAAAGCTGTGGCACATAAAAAAGAGTTTTGTTTTTTATTTGACGTTTTTTTTGGATTTATAATAACATCTGATGTTGGATAGGGTTTGTTAATTTCATGATGATCAATTATTATTGATCTAATATCATTTTGATTTAAAAAATTTACCGCATCATTAGAGGTCGAGCCACAATCAACCATTATTACTAATTTAGGTTTTTTTAAAATCAATTTTTCGAATAGTTTTTTACTGGCCCCATAGCCATCATTGACTCTATCAGGAATATAAAAAAAATGTTTTTGATTAATATGATTAAAATATCTAACTAATAATGATGTTGCGCAAGCGCCATCAACATCATAATCCCCCAAAATACAAATATTTTCATTGTTTTTGATAGAATTCAAAAGAATTAAAGATGCTTTTTCGTAATCATGATCATCTTTAAATATATTTGTTAATATTAGAGTATTGTTGATCCCATATATTTCTGAGAGATCATAGTTTCTTGAAATGATTAACTGTGATATAATATTTCCAAGACCATGATCTTGTTCAACTTTTTCAACTAAATTTTTATTAACTTTTTGTTGTGTCCAAGTTTTTCCAGAAACAGAAATCATTCATTTATTGAATTAACACTTTTAACTATTTCTCTAAAATTACTTTTTTTATGAGTAACCAAAGTTTCACTTAAATATTTATTTCCCTCAATAGTAATTCCTTTTAAAACTTCACTATTAGTTATTCCTGATGCGCAAAAAAGAGAATCTCCTTTAACAATTTCGTTTAATTCATATTTTCTGTTTAAATCTGTGATACCCATTGATTTAGCTTCAATTATATCTTTTTCATTATCAAAAATAAATCTTCCTTGAAAATGACAGTCATAAGAGTTCAAGCGCACATGCTGCAAGAACACCTTCTGGACCACCACCAATACCTAAAAACATATCTACTGAATATTTTGGATCTGAAACATATAATGCACCAAGTACATCACCATCTGTTATAAGTTTAATATTTACATTTAAATCTTTTAACTTATCAATAATAATCTTATGTCTTGGTCTATCTAAAACACAGACAGTTATTGAAGAAATATCTTTGCTTTTAAATTCTGATAAATTTTTAATATTTTTTTCCAAAGGATAATCTAAATCAATTAAATCTTTATCAATTTTTCCTGTCGCAATTTTATTCATGTAAGTTTCTGGTGCATTAAATAAGTTACCCTTTTCTCCAATTGCTAATACAGCAATCCCACCAGGTAAATTATTAGCTACAAAATTTGTTCCCTCAACAGGATCCACTGCAATATCAAAATCTGGCCCATTTTTTGTACCTAAAAGTTCTCCAGTATAGAGTAGTGGAGCTTCATCTAAGGTTCCCTCACCTATTACAACACGTCCATTCATATTGATTTTATTTAGTTCTGACCGCATAGAATCAACTGCCGCTTGATCAGCAGCAATTTTATCTTTCTTACCTACTAAGTATGAAGCTGCTAGAGCTGCTTTAGATGTAACATTACAAAATTGGTCAATAAACTTTTTTTCAATTGCCATTAAATTTTTTCATCAACAAATTTATCTTGATTTATTTTTGACTCGAACTCTCTTAAACGTTTATAAACACTAGCTAATTCAATTATTGTAGGCCACGCTTTAAGTATATACTGCATAGAACCCTCTACTCTTCCAAAAGCTCTTATTATTTGCTGCATAACCCCAAGAGTAACAGCACCTGCTACAATTGCAGGTGCTAAGAAAACATATGCTGATAGTACATTTGCTTGTAAATAAGCAATTCTTCCAACATTGAAATATAAATATCTAATGTAACTTAAAAAATGTATTTCTCTTACACCATTAAATAGTTCTTCTATAGACTTTGGTCTAATAGTCCCATCATCTTCAGCTACAACTAATATTTTTCTATATGCTGCTTCTTTTTTTTGAAGATCATATTCAACACCAACTAATCTTAAAATTAATCCCAGTACAATTAAAAATATAGTTCCTCCAACAGACCAAATTAAAGCTCCAACAATTAATCCATAATCCCAATCACCAAAAAAGAAAATTGGTATGCTTACACTTAAACCAAATAAGATAGGCATAAATTCAATTAAAATCATTAAAGCTTCAATTAAACTAGTACCTAATGTTTCCATTATTCTAGAAAATTTTATTGTATCTTCTTGGACCCTCTGAGATGCACCTTCGATTTTGCGCGCTCTATCATAAACGCTATGATACCACTCAACCATTGCAGTTCTCCATCTAAAAAGATAATGGGATGTGAAAAAACTTACAACAACAGCCACACCAACATAAATTGCAGCAAGTGTTATAAAGGATAATAAGCTTGACCAATATTCTTCAATAGTTATTGCATTTGGTTTACCAAGTGCTTTTTGGATCATGTCATAAAATTGACCAAACCATTTGTTTATTTTAACATCAATTTTAACTTGGATCCAAAGTGAGGATAAAATTATTATTGATCCTAACCATGACCACATAAACCATTTTTTTAATTTAAAAAATCTAAACATTTATTTATTATTTTAAAAAGTTATCTGCGTATGATTTTTTTACAGTTTTTCTTTTCTTGGGTTCAATTAAATCAAAATCAATATTTCTTTTTTTTGCATAGTTAACAGCTAATTCTTTAGATGAAAATTCCAATTTAATTTCAGACAATGTATCTGAAGAGCTTTCCCAGCCCATTAAAGGGTTTTTAGTTGGGTCTTTAGTTATAAACTCTAAAATCCATATATTATTCCTTGCAGTTCCCGACTGCATAGGACTTTTGTTTGGAATATAAATTATCGCTTTATTCATCATAGATGGTCGGAGTGGCAGGATTCGAACCTGCGACCCTCTGGTCCCAAACCAGATGCGCTACCAGGCTGCGCTACACTCCGATCCGTGTACTATTACAGTACATTTTAATTATTTAAAAGGATAAAGATAAGCAAATTGAAGGTAATTTTAATAGAATCTGATATATAAAAATTATGATTATTGAGTGCAAAAATTGTAATAAAAAATTTAATGTAAATGACAAGCTAATTCCTCTAGATGGGAGGCAAATAAAATGTGGATCTTGCAATCATAGCTGGCACTTTGTAATTGAAAAACCCTTAGAAGAAACCATTATTGTTAAAGAAGAAACCACTATTATTAAAAATGAAGATTTGAGGCTTGATCAGACAGAAAACAAAAAAAATTTTGAACTTCCTACTAAAATTCAAGATAAAAATAAAACATCAAAAAAAGATTCAAATTTTAAAAATGATATTAAAAATCAAAAATCAAATAATTTTTTTTCATACTTATTAGTTTCTATCATTTCATTTATTGCGCTAATTATTGTTGTAGATACACTAAAAACACCACTTATTAGCCTCTTTCCTGGCTTAGAAATTATTTTATTTAATCTTTTTGAAACATTGAAAGATGTTAAATTATTTATTATTGATCTCACTTAAAATTTTATGATTAATTATTTATCTCAACCTTTTAAATGGTTCTTTAAACTTGAGGCTGCAAGTGGATTAATTTTATTAATTGCTGCTATATTGGCATTAATAATTAGTAACAGTGGTTTCAGTTATCTATATTTTCATAGTCTTGAAGCATATTTATTTATTGGTATTAACGAATTTGGATTAAAACTTAGTGTTCATCACTGGATTAATGATGCTTTGATGGCAATATTTTTCTTTTTTGTCACTTTGGAAATTAAAAGAGAATTTATCCAAGGTGAGTTATCAAATATTAAACAAGCTCTACTTCCTATTATTGCAGCAGTTGGTGGCATGCTGGTACCTGCTCTTTTTTATGTTTTTATCAATTGGGGGAATTCAGAAACTATGAATGGTTGGGCAATACCATCAGCAACTGATATTGCTTTTTCATTGGGGATTTTATCATTATTAGGATCAAGGGTTCCAATATCATTAAAAGTTTTTCTAACTGCTTTAGCGATAATTGATGACCTTGGTGCTATTTTAATTATCGCATTCTTCTATTCTGGAGATTTAAGCATTCCATATCTAAGTCTTATTTTATTAAGTTATATTTTACTTTTAATTTTAAATAAATTTTCTGTAAAAATCTTTATCCCATATCTGATTATTGGATTCTTTATGTGGTTTTTTACTTATAAATCTGGAATACATGCTACGATTGCTGGCGTTTTATTGGCTACTACAATTCCTCACAGAATAAAAGACAAGGATTTTTCACTACTTGTAAAAATAGAACATGCAATTTCACCATATGTTGCATTTATGATAATGCCTCTTTTTGCATTTGCGAATGCTGGTGTAAACTTAGAAGGTTTGTCTTTATCCAGCTTATTAGCTCCAGTACCACTTGGTATTTTATGCGGGCTATTCTTTGGTAAACAAATTGGTGTTTTGTTATTTTCCTATATATCGATTAAATTAAAGTTTGCTGAGGCACCAAATAATTCAAATTGGTTAAGTTTATATGGAGTTTCAATTTTAACAGGAATTGGATTTACGATGAGTTTATTTGTTGGTAATTTAGCGTTTATAGATAACACTCAGTACATTGATGGTGTTAAAATAGGAGTATTAACAGGATCTTTGTTGTCTACTATATTTGGATATTTATTGTTATTAATTTCGGCAAAAAAAATAAATGTTTAATAAAAAAATCATTGTTTATATAATAATTCTAGTGTTTTCTTTTTTAACTAAAACTATGTCAGATAATTCAAAAACTTTTTTTGATTTTAAAATTAATTCTATAAATGGTGATGAGCTAGATCTGTCGACTTTAAATGGAAAAACTGTATTGTTAGTTAATGTTGCTAGTAAATGTGGGTTTACAAAACAATACGACGATCTTCAAAAATTATATGATGATTATAAGGATAAGGGGCTAATCGTAATTGGCGTTCCCACTAATCAATTTGGTGGTCAAGAACCTGGAACGGAAACAGAGATTAAAAATTTTTGTGAAACTAATTTCAATATTACATTTCCAATGACCAGCAAGTACGATGTTAAAGGAGATAATGCTCATCCAATATACATTTGGGCAAAAGACTCATTTGGTAAATCAACAGTACCTAAATGGAATTTTCATAAGATTTTGATTAATAAAGAAGGTAAAATTGATGACACTTTTGCTTCTTTTACAGGCCCAACGTCTAAAAAAATTATAAATAAGTTAGATCAAATTTTATAAGTTTACTGACAATCCATCATAAGCTGGAATAATGTTTTTAGGTAATTTTTCCTTAATTACCTTGTAGTCAATATCACTATGAAGATTAGTTAAGATGGCTTTTTTTGGAGAAAACCTATTTATCATTTCTAAAGATTTTTCAAAATTAAAATGTGAAGGATGATTTCTGTACCAAAGACAATCAATAATTAGGTATTTAAGATTTTTGAAATATTTATAATCTTTTTCAAATATTCTACTTACATCACTTATATAAGCTAATTTTTTATCTATGACATAACATATAGAGTAAACTTTACCATGTTGAACTTTAATAGGTTTAATTAAGATATTTTTTTTTTATTTTTAATAAATAAATCTTTATTAATATTATTTAACTTAAGGGTCGCCGGATATTCTCTACTATATGTGTCAAAGCAATAAGAAAAAGTTTTTTTAAGATATTTAGATGTTGGGTTGTCAGCAAAAACATTAATTGGTTTTTTTTTTCTTATAAAGAAAGATCTTAAATCATTTATACCGTGGGTTTGATCTGCATGCATGTGAGAGTAAAAAACTTTATCAATTTTTTTTATTTTTTGACTTAACATTTGATTACGTAAGTCAGGAGAGGTATCAATTAAAATATTTTCTTGATCTGTTTTTATTAAAGCAGAACATCTTGTTCTATAGTTTTTTTTATTCTTAGGATCACAATTGCCAAAATAGCCATCTGGACGAGGTACACCCATCGAACTTCCACATCCAAGAATTACAAACTTCATAATATTTAATTAAAAAAAAGTTTATTAAAATTACTAGTGGTAGAGCTTATCAAATTGGATTTAGAAATATCTTTTATATCTGCTAATTTTTGAGCAATATAATAAATAAAAGATGGTTCATTCTTTTTACCTCTATTAGGGACAGGAGCTAAAAAAGGACTATCTGTTTCTATCAAAATTTTATCCAAAGGTAAAAATTTAAATGTTTCTTGTAAATCTAGAGAATTTTTAAAAGTTATAATACCACTGGCAGAAAAAAAGGCATTAAGGGTCAAAAGTTTTTTTGCAAAATCTTTGCTACCAGTAAAACAATGCATTAATATCTTTAGGTTTTGATCTTTATAATTGTTCAGGATATTAAAAGTTTCATCCTCAGCATCTCTAGAATGAATAATTAATGGAGTATTTGTTTTTAAAGAAGCTTCAATATGTTCTTTAAAACTAACTATTTGATTATCTCTATCACTATTATTGTAATAAAAATCTAAACCTGTTTCTCCGATTCCAATTATTTTTGTATTATCATTAAGATTTTTTACAATAAAATCTGAGGTAATTTTATTGTCAGTTGTTTCATGTGGATGAATACCAATTGTGCCATAAATCATTTCATCTTCTTCTATAATCTTCTTAATTCGATCAAAGCTTTTATATGAAGTTGAAATTGTTAATAATTTCTTTATACCCACCTCTTTTGAACGCTTAATAACGTTGCTTAAATCGCTTAATAAAGGCTCATGATCTAAATGACAGTGTGAATCAATCATTGTTTTTATCTATCTTTTTAAAAAGAATATCTATTTTATTTATTTTACTTCCATTTGATAAGAATTTATTATTTTCAATAGACGTTAAATTAATATCATCTTCATTAAGTTCAAAAATTTTTAGAGCTTTGACTGCTGATTGAGGAATTATTGGATAAAGTAAAAAGCTAATTTTTCTTACAATTTCTAAGGTTGAATAAACTATTGTATTTAATCTAATTGGATCTTCTTTTTTTTTCCATGGTTCTTGATCATTAAAATATTTATTAGCTTCAAATAAAGAGCTTATAATGAAATTTATGTAAAAATTAATATCTTGATTATCAATTTTCTCTCTAATTATTGATAAATTATCTTTATATCTATTTAAAATTACCAAATCTTCTTCCACAAATTTAATATTCTTTGGGACTTCGCTATTACAATTCTTGATAGCAAATGCTGTAACACGTTGACATAAATTTCCGAAATTGTTAGCAAGATCACTGTTAATACAATCTTCAAGTCTTTCTTGTGATATATTACCATCATTTCCAAAAGACACTTCTTTAATTAAATAATATCTTAATGGGTCTAGGCCATATTCGTTAATTATTTCAATTGGATCTAAAATATTACCTTTTGATTTAGACATTTTTTCATCACCAGAGAGTATCCAGCCGTGACCATAAACTCTTAAAGGTAATTCTATTTTAGCTGCCAAAAGAAAAGCTGGCCAATATACTGCATGAAACCTTAAAATATCTTTGCCAATTAAATGTATTGATGCTGGCCAAAAATTTTTAAACAATACATGATTGGTATCAGGATAATTTAATGCACTAATATAATTTGTTAGTGCATCGAGCCATACGTAAATAACATGATCCTTATTATTAGGTACTTTTATTCCCCATGAAAAACTTTTTCTACTAACTGATAAATCTTTTAATCCGCTTTTAACAAAACTTACAACTTCATTTTTTCTGGACTCTGGTGCAATAAAGTTTGGGTGAGATTCATAATATTTAAGAAGTGGTTTTTCCCATTTTGATAACCTAAAAAAATACAACTCTTCCTCAATCCATTCAACAGGTGATTTTGAAGAAATAGATCTTTTAATACCATCTATTTCTTCTATTTCATCTTCATTGTAAAAAGCTTCATCTGATACAGAATACCAACCAGAGTATTTTGATAAATAAATATCATCATTTTTTTCAAGTTCATTCCACAAATGTTGCACTGTTTTTTTATGTCTATCTTCAGTAGTTCTTATAAAATCTGTATTTGTTAAATTTAGTGTATGCGAAAGATCCCTAAATGTTTGACTAATTTGATTGCAAAATTCCAAAGGGTCAATATTTTGTTTTTCTGCTGAACGTTGTATTTTTAATCCATGCTCGTCAGTCCCAGTTAAAAATTGAACATCAAAACCATCCATTCTCTTAAATCTAGCAAAAAAATCAGCTATTATACTTGAATAAGCGTGACCCATATGAGGTTTGGCTGAAGGATAATAAATTGGTGTAGTGATATAAAACTTTTTATCCATTTAAAACTCTATCTTCAAATTCCATTAATAAACTTTCATCATCTAAATTAAAAATTTTGGTATCATTAATTTTATTTAAAAAATATTTTTGTTTGTTTAGTAATTTAATATTTTTAATTGATATATTCTTTCTAAAATAGATCTCTATTAAAAAGTATAATAAATGTTTAATAAATTGATCTTTTTTATATTTTTTTTCCATTATAACTTTTTTTATAAAGTCTTTTAAATTAATATCTTTTAAATCAATATCATTTTGATTGGCAAAATTTATTAAATTTAATATTGTTCCTGGTGTACTGTAATCATTTATCATTTCATCATTAATTGAATTCCTATAATCTGCCTCTAAAATTTTGTTAGTGATATCAAATGATTGATTAGATGTAAGATGAATTTTATAATTAAGACATCTAGATTTTAGAGTGGGTAGAATTTTTTTGTTATTATTGATCAATATAAAATAGATATTATCATTTGGTTCTTCTAATACTTTCAATAAAGCATTCACAGAATTAATATTTAAAAGCTCAATATTATCTATAAGTACAAGCCTAGGTTTTATATTAAAAGAAGATTTGTTTAGAGTTAAAATTAAATGTCTAATTTGGTTTATATCAATACTTTTTTTATCTTCATTGATATCAATTGAAATAAAGTTTGGATTAGATTTATTTGAAATCAATTTAAATGATTTATTATCTGGGTTAATTTTAAAATTTTTAACATCATATGCAAAATCTTCATCATATGACAAAATATAATTAATAATGTGGTATGCTAGAGTAGATTTTCCTATTCCTTTTTCGCCAGATAATAATATTTTATTGGGAAGTTTTTTATTAATATATAGTTTTTTAAAATTTATAAATTCGGCATGATGACCAAATAGGTTTAATTGATTTGATGGGCTCAAGTTCATTTAACTAATTTATCAATTTGATTCAAAATTAATGCTTGATTATACTCTATGTCTAAATTTGAATTAATTAGTTGGTATTTTTTTTTTTAATTTTCGATAATTTCAAAAATCCATTTTGAACCTTTTTATAAAATGATATATCAAATTTATCATATCTGTTTAGTGATTTTCTCACTTTTAATCTTTCCTTTAAATTCTTTTGATTAACTGTATTTAAAAATGTAAAACTAACGTTAATATTTTTCAGTAAATGATTGTTTAAAGTTTTAATTAAATTAATATCAACACCCATTCCATAGTGTTGATAGGCTATTGTTGAGTCTATAAATCTATCAATAAGTATTATTTTTTTATTAAATGATTTTTTTATAATATCTACATTTTCACTTCTTGCAGCCATATATAGTAACAAGTCAGTATTTTTATTAAAATTTGATTTATTATTTAAAATTAATTTTCTAATCCTTTCTGAATTTGGATTGCCACCAGGCTCTCTTATTTTTATATGACTAATTTTTTTTTTGTTAAGATACCTGGAAACGACAGAAATATGGTGACTTTTTCCACTTCCCTCTATTCCTTCAAAAACTATGATTGGTTTTTTAGACATCGCCCCAAATGAGATAATTAAGTGATTTTAATAATCTAGATACAAAATTTACTTGTTTAACTTCTTTTGAAGCCAGTAAATCGTATTCACCAACTAACTCACCATCATAAACAACCTTTAAAACAGCAACTTTTTCATCTTTTTTAATAGGGGCATTTACAGGCCCTTCATATTTGATAGAAACTTTTAAAAGTTTTTTTTTAGCTTTTTTAATAGTTTTGTAGATGTCTTGTTTGGTATAGACATCAACACTATTATCTTTTCCAAGCCATACATCTACTTTTTCAAATGATTCATTAGCTTTAGAAATCTTGACAAGATCAAAATTAGTAAGACCGAAAGTAAGTAATTTTGAACTTTCTCTTGATCTATTATTTTTTGAATTAAATCCACTACCAACGGCAATTAATCTTCTACCATTTCTAATAATTGATGATGCTAAAGAGTATTTTTCAACTGCTAAATATCCAGTCTTAATTCCATCTGCACCTAAGTTTTTATATAAAAGAGGATTTCTATTACCTTGTGTTATTGGGTCACCTCCTGTTCTATTCCAAGTAAATTTTTTTTCAGAAAAAATCTGATAGTATTTAGGATGTTTATCAATTAAATATTTAGACATTTTTAAAATATCTCTGACAGTTGAATAATTGTCTGGGTTATTTATACCTGAGGAATTAGCAAAATTAGTATTTTCCATCCCTATTTCCTTGGCTTTTGCGGTCATTAAAATTGCAAACTCTTCTTCAGTACCCGCAATACCTTCTGCTAATGCTACACAGGCATCATTTCCAGAAGCAATTATTATTCCTTTTAATAAATTCTCTACCGACACCTCGTCTCCCACCATAATAAACATAGATGAATATCCCGAGGTAGATAGACGCCATGCTTTTTCAGAAATTATAAACTTTTCATCTAATCTTAAATCACCTGATTTAATTAAATCAAATGCAATTATTGATGTCATAATTTTAGTCATTGATGCAGGATAGATTGAAATATCAGGTTCTTTTTCGTATAGAATTTCACCTGAATAATAATCTTGTAATATTGCAGTCCTAGCTTTTACATCAAAATTAGCAGTGGCTAATTCAGCATAATAAAAACTAACAAATAGTATTAAAAATAATTTTTTAAACATCTTTTAAAATTTCTATATTTTCAAAATTTAACGACTTAATTTTATTAAATGAGTCTTTAAGTTTTTTTATATCATTAAATGGTCCTATTAATACCCTATATTTAGTATTTGATATTGTTTTAATAACTGGGTTCTTAATATTTGTTTCATTAGTAATTCTATCTGACATATTCTTAGCAGAGTCTTGATAATAAAAATCAGCAATCTTTATTGAGTATTTAAAAATTTTGTCTTTTGAAATATCTTCTTTTTGTAAGCTAGAATTACTTAGGTTATCAATTTGAATACCATCAACAGGAGCTTTTTGAGCTACATTTTTTTCTTCTTTAAAAGTTTTAGCTTTTTTTGCAATAAATGTAGAGTTTTGTGAAATTAGAACAAGATCAATATAAGGTTCATTTAAATCTAATGATAATTCCTCTGCTATTCTTAATGTTATGACACTATTATAGAAATCAGAAAATTTTGCTTCATTTGAAATAACTTCTGCAATTACTGTTTTTTTGTTAGAGGGATTTGTTATCTTAACAAAAGAATTTTTTTTTAAATTTTTATGAAAAATTAAAAAAGATCTATTATCTATTTTTTTTGTAATTTTTTTTTCTTCTTTTAAAACAGCGTCATAAACTAAAGCAAAACCAGAGTTTTTATACTTTGTTAATATTTCTTGATTTAAAATATTTCTGTTAGGATTATTTTGTTCACACCCGGCTAACAATATAAAAAATAGTATAGATAAAACTCTATAATTCATTTTCAAATTTCTCTTTAAGTGTGCATACAGCTAATGAAAATCTTAATGATCTATTCCATTTTAAAATAATTTCATAATTATCAAAAACTAAATAAGCTGGGCTTAAATTTTCAGCATCTGGTATAATATCTTTATCAGGTGTTATTATTGATGTTGCTAGGTTGTCAAATTTTTTGTCCAAAACATCTTTGTTAACAATATATTTTCTAAAATATTTTAATTTTTTCTTGTTATGAAGTTTTTTTGCAGAAACATTTAAATATTTTTTTGGTACAGTTGTAGATAAATCTATTTTATAAAAACATGGTTGATCGTCATTCCACCCTATTTTATTTAAATAGTTTGCTGCTGATGCATAGGCGTCTTTGTTATTTTTTAGGTCGATATAATTGTTTTTATCAAAATCTATTGCGTAATTCTTCATTGTTGAAGGCATGAATTGAAAATAACCAAATGCTCCAGCCCAAGAACCATATAATGTTTTATAATCAATTTGATTATTTTCTATTAGTCTTAACAATATTAATAATTCATTTGTAAAAAACTCTGACCTGCGTTCATCAAAACTTAATGTAGCCAATGAAGATAAGATATCCATTTTACCAACATAAGTTCCGAAATTAGTTTCTATACCCATTAAGGCTAAAAGAAGTTCTTTTTCTATTCCATATTGATCCTCAATTACATTAATCAAATTAAAGTTTTTATTATAAAATTTTACACCTTTAGAGACCTTTTTAGACGAGGTTCTTTTTGATATATAAGTTTTGGTATCTTCATAAAATTCTGGTTGATATCTGTCATATTTAATAACATTTGGTAAAAATTTTACATTAGCCATAGCTGTGTCAAAAGTTTTTTCTGAGATATTATTTTGCAAAGCAGTTTTTTTAAAATTTTTCTTCCATGTTAGAAAACCTAATGGATTTTCTGCAAATGACGATGAGCAAATAAAAATTATACAAATAAATATATACTTAACTAGTTTCATATAAATCTTTCAAATATATGACTACAGCAATCCATATAAAAATAAAACTAACTAATTTTGCCAATGAAAATGGCTCGTCATAATAAAAATAACCAAGTAAAAATTGTAATGTTGGTGTTATATAAAAAATCATTCCAGTTGGACCTAAGCCACACAGTTCTACACCTCTAACATATAAAAATAATGGTATTACAGTCATAGGCCCAGCCAAAAATATAACCAACATCATTGGTGGATTTGATAACTGAAAATCATTATGCCCATATAAAGTTATCAAATAAAAAGCAATTAGAGCAAATGGTAAAATATAAAAACTTTCAATCAAAAGACCTATGTCTGTATCAATATTAATTTTTTTTCTAACTAAATTGTAAAATCCCCAGCTTAATGCAACTATGATGCCAACCCAAGGAAGAGACTTAAAACTAATTAATACTAAATATAAAATTGAAATAATTACCAATATAATTGATAAAATTCTTCGTTTGTTTAGTTTTTCATTAAAAAAAATGTAACCAAGCATAACACTTAAGATTGGCATCATAAAATACCCAAAGCTTGCATCAATTATTCTATTGGTTGCTATAGCGTAGATCCAAACAGCCCAATTAACAAAAATAAGAAAACCCGACAAGAAAAGATAAATCAAATTTTTTTTATTTTTAATAATTTTAAAAAAGATATGCCATTTTGAAAAAAAGAAAGTTGTAATTATTAAAGTAAATGTCGTCCATAAGCATCTGTGAACAACCAATTCTATGTGACCAATAAACGTGATATATTTAAAATAAAGAACACCAAAAAAACCCCACCAAAAAGAACCAGATCCAGCTAAGAACAGTCCTTTATTAAATTCTTTATTCATAGAAATTAAACTGATTTGTTATTAATAGCTTCTTTAGACTATTTTATAGTTGAATTAAATAATTTTAATAATAAAACAATGCTCACGGAGAGATGGCAGAGTGGTTGAATGCACCGGTCTTGAAAACCGGCAAAGGGGCAACTCTTTCCTGAGTTCGAATCTCAGTCTCTCCGCCACTATTTTTAATCATTGTATTTAAAATTTTTGTACAAAAGGTTAATTTTGTTATCTTTAAATTTAAAATCTGTCGCCAGACCATTGAAGAAGTTATAAAGATTAGCATCATCTATATCTAATAACTTTTCTAAATCAGCAAGATCTTCATTATTCAATTCATCAATATATTTTTTTGTAAAGGCGCCTAAGAGTTTATCCATTTCTTTTGTGCCACGATAATTTGAGCGGTAAATAATTTTTTTTTTTAATTGATCTATATTGAGCGTCATTAATATAATATATTATTAGTTTATGACTAATAAAAGTAATTATGAGTACTTATTATCAGATTTAACTGAGCTTAATGGTGTTGGTATTAAAACAACTAATTTATTAAAGAAAAAAAAAATTAACAATATTTTTGATTTATTATGGAAGTTGCCAAAATCATATACTGATAGAAGCTTATCAACAAAAATAAAAGATTTAAGGATTGGAGAAAATCAAACAATAACTATAATTCCTAAAAAATATCTGTTTCCACGTGTTAGAAATTTACCCAACAGAGTCTCATGTTTTGATGAAACTGGTGAAATTGATTGCATCTTTTTTAATAGCTATGAGGGCTATGTAAGAAAAATTCTTCCACTTGGAAAAGAAATTACTGTAAGTGGAAAAATTGGTTTTTACAGAAATAAATATCAACTTACTAATCCTAAATATGTTTCTGAAAACTCTTCTTTAATAAAACAGAAACATAATACTTACTCATTGACAGAAGGTATCTCGGAGAAAATATATAATAAAATTATTAATCAAATAATTAGCAATTTACCTATATTAAAAGAATGGCATTCAAAAAATATATTAGATAAATTTGATAACATTAATTGGAATGAAGCAATCATAGAATTGCATAAATCAGAAAATATTGGAAAATATCAAGATAACTTTTATCAGAGATTAGCTTTTGATGAAATTTTTTCTACTTTTCTAGTGAATTCAGAAATTAGAAAAAAAATAAAGAAAATTAAAAAAAAGAATAAAAGCTTAGATAGAAAAAAACAAACAAACATATTAAACAAATTAGAATTTTCCCTTACCAATGATCAAAAAAAAACCTTAAAAGAAATTAATCAAGATCTTTCCTCATCTAATAAAATGTTTAGACTTTTGCAGGGCGATGTGGGGAGTGGTAAAACAATTGTTTCATTAATCGCTGCTTACAATACTGTAAATTCTGGCTTTCAAGTTGCGTTGATGGCCCCTACAGAAATTTTAGCACGCCAACATTATAATTTTGCAAAAAAATTATTTTCAAAAGAAATTAATATAGAATTAATTTCAGGTAAATCTGATTATAAAACTAAAAAAATAATATTAAATAAATTAGACAATAACAATATCGATATCATTTTTGGTACTCATGCAATTTTTCAAAAAAAAGTAAATTTCAAAAATTTAGGATTAATCATTATAGATGAGCAGCATAAATTTGGCGTTAACCAAAGAAAACGTTTGTCTGATAAAGGTGGCAAAAATTGTGATGTATTATTAATGACCGCCACACCAATACCAAGAACTTTAACAATGACCATGTATGGAGATATGGATCTTTCTATTATAAGAGAAAAACCTAAATCAAGAAAACCTATTAAAACTTATAGTAAATTAGAAAGTAAAATTGATGATGTTATTAAGTTTATAAAAAAAGAAATACAACTAGGCAATCAAATCTTTTGGGTATGTCCTTTAATAGAAGAGTCAAAAAAAATAGACCACTCTTCAGCTATTAAAAAGTTTGAGTATTTAAATAAACTTTTTCCAAATCAAGTATCTCTACTTCATGGTAAGACCGATATAGAGGATAAGGAGATTATATTGGATAATTTTTTGAAAAAAAAATTTAAAATATTAGTATCCACAACAATTATTGAGGTTGGTATAGATTTTCCTAATGCAAACGTAATTATAATAGAAAATGCAAACAAATTTGGATTGTCACAATTACATCAATTAAGAGGTCGAGTTGGTAGAGGCAATAAAAATTCTACCTGCATATTAATGTTCAAATCAAATTTAAGTAATAATGCAAAAAAGAGAATTAACATTCTAAAGGAGTCTAATGATGGTTTTTATATATCCGAAGAAGATATGAAAATTAGAGGATTTGGTGATATATTAGGATTTAAGCAAAGTGGTATTAAAAATTTTAAATTAGCTGATCCAATACACAATAATGATCTTTTTCTAATGGCAGAAAAAGAGATTAAAAGAATAGAAAATAATAATGAAGATATAGGTAGGTTTAAACCACTTATTAAATTATATGATAGAGCAGATATTATAAATGATATTGCTTAAGGTTCTTTTTTTGAAGTACCTGCAGAAACAATAAATTTAGAAGCCTCTTCGAAATTCATATCTAAAAAAATCACATCATCAGCAGGAAACATTAATAAAAAACCACTTGTTGGGTTTGGTGTGGTTGGAACAAAAACATTAATGAGTTTTTTGTTAGTTTTATCTGACATTTCACCTTTATTCTCTTTAGTTGCAAAACCAACTGCCCAAACATCTTTTCTTGGGTATTCGACCAAAACAACACTTTTTTTGTCATCATCTTTTTTAGAAAAAGTTTCAGTCATTTGAACAATTGCTGAATAAACAGTTCTTAGAAAAGGAATTCTTTTAAATAGATCATCAATTAATCCAAGAATTTTTCTACCCAAGAATGACAAAGATAGTCCTCCTACGATAGTTATTAATAGTATAGAAATCAAAATTTCGACACCAGGGATGTCAAAAGGCAAATAGTGATTAGGGTTAAGATTTTTAGGAATTAATTTTGAGGATATACCTATTAAGAATTTACTAAGATATATAGTAAATCCGATAGGAATTAATACAACTACGCCTGTAATAAAGTAGTTCCTGAGTGTTAAAGATAAAGATTTTCTTTTAGATTTTTTATTCATATTTTAATTAAAACTTGAATAAATTACAAAAGCTATCGCAACAATAAATAATACTAATAAAATTTTATTATTAAGATTCATAATAAAATGATAATAACAACTATATATGAAAATGAATAGAAGAAAATTTTTGTCTTATGTTGGCTGTGGTTGCTGTGGCTTTATCATGCCCTCTTGTACAACTGCTCCGATTACTGAAAGAAAACAATTAAAAATTGTTTCTGAAGCAAGACTAAATGCTCAAGCAGCTCAAATATATGAAAAAGTCAAAGAAAAAGAAAAAATGAGCGATGACAAAAAAACATTAAATGAAATTAAAGAAATTGGAAAAAAAATGGAAGACTCAATTTCTGAATACTTTGATAGAGAAAATTTAGATGACCCAACTAGAAACTTTGATTGGGAATATATATTAATAGATAAAAAGAAAGTACGTAATGCATGGTGCATGCCAGGAGGCAAGATAGCTGTTTATACAGGTATTCTAGATGCAACAAAAAATACTAATGGTTTAGCGGCTGTGATGGGTCATGAAATTGCCCATGCTGTTGCAAAACATTCTGTTGAAAGAGCTAGTAGAGGTACTTTGTTAAATGTAGGTACTAGAATTATTGATATAGCAAGTGGCGGTGTATTATCTGACATTAATAGAACAACGGGTCAAAATACAGTTGGTTTATTAGCACAACTTGGAATTTTAAATCCTTTTAATAGAAAACAAGAAAGTGAAGCAGATTATCTTGGAATGATATTTTCCTCACTATCAGGATACGATATTAGAGAAACTGTTAAAATTTGGGAACGAATGAAAGAATTAAACAAAGGTAAAGAACCTCCTGAGTTTATGAGCACTCATCCATCATCTGATAATAGAATTCGTGATTTAAATGAAAAGATGAACGAGGTAATATTAGATTATCCACCAATCAAACTAAGCTAAATTTAAATAGTGGTGAGCCCTGATGGACTCGAACCATCGACCCATTCCTTAAAAGGGAATTGCTCTACCAACTGAGCTAAGGGCCCCCAAATATTCAAATTGAATAGTTGTTGTATACAGAATTATTCTAATTTTTCAAACGTCAAATTGAACAAAAAAATAGATATCTTTTACAACTTATCTATGTATTTATCATGAAATTGATCAAAAGTACCTTCTGAGATATTTTTTCTTATAGCTGACATTAATTCTTGATAAAAATTAATATTATGTAGAGTTAGTAACATTGATGCTAAAATTTCATTAGTATTGAACAAATGGTTTAAATAATTTTTTGAATATTTATTGAGACTTAAATTGTTACAATTAGCATCTAAAGGAGTATTGTCTGTTTGATATTTGTTATTTTTAATGTTTATTCTTCCATTCCAAGTAAATGCTAAACCAGTTCTTCCCGATCTTGTTGGTAAAACACAATCAAACATATCTATACCTCTTTTAACTGCTCCAATTATATCAGAAGGTGTCCCTACACCCATGAGGTAATGAGGTTTATCATCAGGTAAATGTTCTTTAACATCATCTAGTACATCAAACATTTCTTTTTGAGACTCTCCTACTGCTAAACCACCCATTGCATAACCATCAAATCCAATTTTAATTAATTCCTTTAGTGATTTAATTCTTAAATCTTTAAATAAGCCACCTTGGACAATGCCAAAAAGAGCTTTGTGTGGATTTTGACCAAAAGCTTTTTTCGATCTATCTGCCCAGTAAAGAGACAAATCCATTGATCTTTTTATCAGCTCATAATCATCAGATTTTCGGGGGCATTCATCCATTATCATAATTATATCGGAATTAAGGCCTAATTGAATTCTTATGCTTTCTTCAGGGCTTAAAAAAAACTTTTTACCATCAACATGTGAATTGAAAATTGCTCCTTTTTCTCTGTCAATTTTATTTAACTTAGAAAGAGACATTACTTGAAACCCACCAGAGTCGGTAAGAATTGGCAAATCACAGTTCATAAAATTATGAAGACCTCCTGCTGATTGGACTCTTTCGACACCTGGTCTAATCATTAAATGATATGTGTTTGATAATATAATTTCTGATCCAGTTTTCTTTATGTCATCGATGGTACAAGCTTTAACCGTAGCTTGAGTGCCAACAGGCATAAAAGCGGGTGTATTGATATTTCCTCTGTGGGTTTCAATTAAACCACATCTAGCAAATTTATCTTTTTTTAAAACATTAAAGGCAAAAGATTTTAATGCCATTTAAAAAAATTATAATGATTTAAAACTTATAATCTTATCCGGATCTGATACAGAACCGTTATTACTCTCATCACCTCTTTTAATTTTATCCACTAAATCCATACCCTCTAATACTTTTCCAAAAACTGTATATTGTCTATCAAGGAACGGTGCAGGTTTAAAACATATAAAGAATTGACTATTTGCACTATCAGGATCGGAAGATCTTGCCATAGATAATGTTCCTCTATCGTGTGGTACACTACTAAATTCTTGTTTTAAATCAGGTAAATCAGAACCACCCATTCCAGCTCTTCTTAAATCAAAATCATTTGAATCTGATTTCCCAAACTTTACATCACCTGTTTGAGCCATAAACCCGTCTATAACTCTATGAAAAACAACATTATCGTATTGTCCTCCGTCAGCTAATTCTTTAATTCTTTTAACATGATTGGGAGCTACATCTTCAAATAACTCAATTTTCACATCTCCATCTTTTAATTTTAAAATCATTATATTCTCCTGCGCTATTGATTGATTGGTAAATAAAAAAAATAAAATAAATATATTTGTTAAAATTCTATTCATATTTTTCTTTTAAAGACTTAATTGTACTTTTGGTAGTAAATTTTTTAATATCACCATTTAATTTTACAATTTCTTTTACAAATCTTGATGAGATTATTTGATTTTCTACATCAGACATTAAAAAAATTGTTTCAATATTATTATTAAGTTTTCTATTCATACCAGCTAATTGAAATTCATATTCAAAATCCGAGACCGCTCTTAAGCCACGTAGAATTATATTAGATCTATATTTTTTACACAAATCAGTTGTAAGAGAGCTGAATGAAACTACTGATATTTTTTTTCTATTTAGTTTTAAATCAATGAATAAAGCTTTATTAACGATATCTATTCGCTCCTCAGAATTAAATAGATAGTTTTTATTACTAACATTAGAAACTCCAACGACAATTTTATCAAACAGTTTTAATGCTTTTTTAATTACATCTATATGTCCGTATGTAATTGGGTCAAATGTACCTGGGTAAATAGCTGTCTTGTTCATTAAATTAGATTATCATCAATTTTAATTGCAGATACCACTTTTTCTTCACCTGATAATTTTATAATTCTTACTCCTTGAGTATTTCTACCTGCTGTTCTAATTTCTTTAACAGCAACTCTTATTACTCTTCCTTTATTTGTAGAAATAAGTATTTCGTCACCTTCAAAAACTGGGAATGATGATGTAATATTTCCATTTCTTGGTGAATTTACAATTCCAATTATACCTTTGCCACCTCTATTAGTAACTCTATAATCTATATGAGAAGTTCTTTTTCCATATCCATTCTCACTTATTGATAAGACAAATTTTTCTTTAGCTTTGATCTCAGATTTTTCATCTTTAGATTTTTTGCCATTTTTTTTTGTTTTATCGTTATTAATAACTGACAGAGATACAATCTGGTCATTTGAGGCAAGCTCTATACCCTTAATACCTTTAGATGATCTTCCTTTAAATACTCTTAATTTCTTTGCTTCAAATCTTATACATTTACCAAACTTTGTACTTAAAATAACATCTTGATCATCTTGACAAATTTTAACTCCTACAATTTTATCATTATTGTCAAGTTTCATTGCAATTTTTCCTGACGCATTAATTGATGAAAAATCTTCCAAACTATTTTTCCTAACTTTCCCTTGTGCTGTAGCAAAAATTATTTGGTAATTTTTAGACTCAGTCTCATTTTCTGGCATTGGCATTATAGAACTGATAGATTGGTGGTTTTTTAAAGGTAAAATATTAAACAATGATTTACCTTTTGAGGTTGTGGAACCCTCAGGAATTTTCCATGCCTTAACTTTATAAACTAGTCCTTCAGTAGAAAAGAAAAGGACTGATGTATGTGTGTTAACTGATAATGTCTGGATAACAAAATCTTGATCTCTTGTAGTAATACCAGATTTACCTTTACCACCTCTTTTTTGTTGTTTAACTCCATCCAATGATCCTCTTTTTATATAACCCTGTAGTGTAACAGTAATGATTACAGACTGTTTTTGAATAGTTTCCTCAATATCATAATTTAACACAGCATCTATAATTTTAGTTCTTCTTGGAACTGCAAATTTTTCTTTAATATTCTTAAGCTCCTCACTAATCACTTTTAAGAGTTCTTTTTTTGAAGATATAATTTTTTTGTATTTAGCTATTAACTCAGCTAGTTTTTTTATCTCAACTTCTATTTCATTTATTCCAAGGGCTGTAAGTTTTTGTAATCTTAATTCTAAAATAGCTGTCACTTGGGGTTCCGATAATGAGTAGATATTTTTACTTTTTTTACCTTCAACCAAAGAAATTAGTTTTTGAGTTTTGTTTATTTTCCACTTTGTTTTTAAGATAGATTGTTTGGCGTCATCTGGGGTTTTAGATGAACGTATAATCTTAATAATCTTATCTAAATTTTCTACAGATACAGATAAACCTAATAAAATATGTGCTCTTTCCTCTGCTTTCTGAAGATCAAATTTTGTTTTTTTAATAACAACGTCTTCTCTAAAAGATAAAAAGTTCGTTAAAAAATCTTTTAAATTACAAGTTTTAGGTTTTCCATCAACAATTGCTAAAGTATTAAACCCAAATGAACTCTCGATTTGAGTATTTTTATAAAGTTGTCTTTTAATCGTTTCGGGCTCAACACCATTTCTTAAATCTATTGCAACCCTGATACCTTCTCTATTAGACTCATCTCTAATATCTTTAATACCTTCAATTTTTTTCTCTCTAACGAGTTGAGCAATTCTTTCATTTAATACAGACTTGTTAACTTGATAGGGAATTGATGTGATAACCAATCTATCTCTACCATTTTTTAAAGTTTCAGAAGCTACTTCACCTCTAATCTTAAATGAACCTCTTCCATTATTATATCCTTGTTTAATGATATCTTTACCAATTATAACACCTCCTGTTGGAAAATCAGGTCCAGGGATATGTTTCATTAATTCCTTAACTTTAATATCTTTATTGTCAATCAAAGCTAATGTTCCATTTATTATTTCACCTAAATTGTGCGGAGGAATACTTGTTGCCATACCTACAGCAATACCACCTGCGCCGTTGACCAAAAGGTTTGGGTACTGTGCAGGTAAAACAGTTGGCTCTTTTTCAGTTTCATCATAATTACTTTTGTATGAGACTGTATCTTTTTCAATATCATCAATTAAAAACTGTGAAACTTTTGAAAGTCTTGTTTCAGTGTACCTCATAGCAGCAGCAGGATCTCCGTCAATTGATCCAAAGTTACCCTGACCTTGAACCAAAGGTAAGCTCATTGAAAAATCCTGAACCATTCTTACGAGAGCATCATATACTGACTGGTCACCATGAGGGTGATATTTACCAATTACATCCCCTACTATTCTTGCAGATTTTCTAAATTGTTTTGACCAATCATATCCACCTTTATACATTGCATATAAAATTCTTCTGTGAACAGGTTTTAATCCATCTCTTACATCAGGTAAAGCCCTACTGACAATTACACTCATTGCATAAGAAAGATAAGACGAGCTCATCTCATCATGCATTGAGATTAATTTAATATTATTGTCTTTTGGAGCTTCAGTTTTTTGCATAGATACTAAAATGGGATTTCGTCATCCATATCATTTGATACCTGTGAAGAATCCTCAATATTATTTTGTTGAGAAGTATCATTTTGAATTCCACCACCAGTATTTCCACCTCCAAGCATTGTTAGTGTAGTGTTGTACCCTTGAAGAACAATTTCAGTTGAATATTTATCTTGTCCAGACTGCTCATCTTTCCATTTTCTTGTAGTTAGTTGACCTTCTACATAGATCTGAGCACCTTTTTTTAAATATTGTTGAATAACATTTACAAGGCCTTCGTTAAATACAACTATACGGTGCCATTCAGTTTTTTCTTTTTTTTCACCTGTATTTTTATCTTTCCACGATTGACTTGTAGCTAAGCTAATTCTCGCAACACTTTTGCCATTAACCATTTGTTTGATCTCAGGGTCTGCGCCCAAACGACCAATTAATAATACTTTATTTAAACTTCCAGCCATAATATTTAATATTTGTTAAATTAATTAATAAGAACTATATCACAATTCTTCTCATTATTAATTTTATTAACTCAAAGCAACAAAAAATATGATCAAAAAGATAGTTATTAAGGGTGCCAAAGAACATAATTTAAAGAATGTTTCTGTTGAAATACCTAAAGATCAATTTGTTGTAATAACAGGTCTATCAGGGTCAGGAAAATCCTCACTAGCTTTTGATACTATTTATGCAGAAGGTCAAAGAAGATATGTGGAAAGTTTGTCTGCTTATGCAAGACAATTCTTAGATAAAATGAAAAAGCCTAATGTAGATCTTATAGAGGGCTTAAGTCCTGCAATAGCTATCGAACAAAAAAACACGTCTAAAAATCCGAGATCAACTGTTGCTACAGTTACAGAAATTTATGACTATATGAGAGTTTTATTTGCCAGAGCAGGTATTCCCTACTCACCGTTTACTGGTAAACCAATTACATCACAAACAATAACTCAAATTGTAGATTTAGTAAAAAAACTACCAAAAAAATCTACTATATATATTTACGCTCCAGTAGTTAGGGGTCGTAAAGGAGAATATAAAAAAGATATTTTAAGTTACAAAAGAAGAGGATTTAGAAAAATTAAAATTGATAATGTTTTATATGATATAGAAAAATCACCTAATTTAGATAAAAAACTTAAACATGATATTTCAGTTTTAGTTGATAGAATTGTATTAAATTCAAAACTAGGCAATAGATTGGCAGAGAGCATTGAGACAGCAGTAAATTTATCTAATGGATTAGTATTTGTTGAATATGAAGATGAAACACTTCCACAAAAATTTAGAAAAACAGAAAAACTTATTTATTCAACAAAATTTGCTTGTCCAGAAAGTGGCTTTACTATTGAAGAGATAGAGCCAAGACTTTTTTCATTCAATAGTCCTTATGGAGCTTGTGAAGAATGTGAGGGTATTGGAATTAAATTAAATGTTGATCCAAATTTAGTTATTCCAGACGAAAGAAAAAGTATTGCAGATGGTGCGATTGAGCCATGGGCAAAATCTACAACATTATATTATGCTCAAACATTAGCATCAATTGCTAAACATTATGGTTTTTCACTTGATGATAAATGGAAAAAATTACCAAAAAAAATTAAAGATGTAATTTTGTATGGATCTGATGAAGAAGAAATTAAGTTTAATTATGATGATGGTTATGAAAAATATTCGCATAAAAAAACATTTGAAGGTGTAATTAACAATCTGGAGAGAAGATTTTTAGAATCTGATAGTGAGTGGAAAAGAGAAGCTATAGCAGAATATCAATCAGATTCTGCTTGTGAAGGCTGCAATGGAAACAGACTTAAAGAAGAAGCTCTATGTGTAAAAATTGACAATCACAACATCAGTGAAGTTACAAAAAAATCAATCCTTGATGCGTCTCAATGGTTTAATGATTTAGAAAAAAATTTAGATAAGCGACAATTTAAAATTGCGGAACATGTCTTGAAAGAAATCAATGAAAGACTAAACTTTTTACTCAATGTTGGCTTAGATTATCTTACATTATCAAGAGAGTCTGGGACACTTTCAGGTGGTGAAGCTCAAAGAATAAGGTTGGCTTCACAAATTGGATCGGGACTTACAGGTGTTTTGTATGTTCTTGACGAGCCTTCAATAGGATTGCACCAAAAAGATAATGTTAAACTAATTAATGCTCTTAAAAGGTTAAGAGATTTAGGCAATACCGTAATTGTTGTAGAGCACGATACAGAGACAATGGAAAATGCAGACCATATTATTGATATGGGGCCAGAAGCTGGGACTAACGGTGGACAAGTCACATCACAAGGAACATTCGAAGAAATAAAAAAAGATAAAAACAGTATTACTGGACAATATTTATCCAATAAAAAAATAATTGAAATTCCTAAAACTCGTCGATTAGCAAAAAATGGAAGATTTGTAGAAATTAATGGTGCCACAGGAAACAATTTAAATAATGTAAACCTTAAAATACCAACAGGAAGTTTCACTTGTATAACAGGTGTTTCTGGAAGTGGTAAATCAACCTTAATATTACAAACTCTATATCATGCTTTAAATTTAACCCTAAATAATAAAGCTAGAAAGGCGCCAAAAGCTTTCAAAAGTTATAAAGGTGTTGAGTTAATAGATAAGATTATAGACATAGATCAATCACCGATTGGAAGAACTCCTAGATCAAACCCAGCAACTTATACTGGTGCGTTTGGTCCAATTAGAGATTGGTTTACTAGTTTGCCTAAGTCTAAAACTAGAGGTTATAAACCTGGAAGATTTTCTTTTAATGTTAAAGGTGGAAGATGTGAGGCTTGTGAGGGAGATGGTGTTATAACATATGAAATGCATTTTTTACCTGATGTGTATATTCAATGTGATGAATGCAAAGGTACTAGATACAATAGAGAGACATTAGAAATTAAGTTTAAAGATAAAAGCATTGCAGACGTTTTAAATATGTCGGTAGATGAAGGTTGTGAATATTTTGAAAATATATCGAATATTAAAACAAAACTTTTAACACTTAAAAAAGTAGGTTTAGGTTATATAAAAATTGGTCAACAAGCCACAACACTTTCAGGTGGTGAAGCTCAAAGAATAAAACTAGCAAAAGAACTTTCTAAAAGATCTACTGGTCGAACCATGTATATATTGGATGAACCAACTACTGGACTTCATCAGCATGATATAAAAAAACTTTTAGAAATACTTCATACATTTGTAAAACTAGGTAACACTGTCGTAGTTATTGAGCACAATTTAGACGTCATAAAAACTGCAGATTATATAGTCGACATGGGGCCTGAGGGTGGTGTTAAGGGTGGCAACATTATTGCAGAAGGTAAACCTGAGGAAATTTGTAAAATCCCAGGTAGTTACACTGGTCAATTTTTAAAACCATTATTAAAATAATATATTAAAAGATTGTTAAAATTTTTGAAAAATTAGTGTATAAATACTACGAATCATGAGTAACTTATTGTCATCACTTTCTAAAACAATCCATGCATCCCTAGCATTAGCAATATTGCTGTTTATTGGTTTATTTTATTTAAATGGTGGATTTGCATTCGATACATTGTTCTGGAGTTGGTTGTTTAGATATATACATGTAATTGTTGCAATTATGTGGATTGGTTTACTATGGTATTTCAATTTTGTTCAAATTCCAAACATGGGAAAGATTCCAGATGATCAAAAACCAGCGATTGGTAAAGTTATAGCTCCTGCAGCTCTATTTTATTTTAGATGGGCAGCAGCATTAACCGTGCTATCTGGATTGGTTTTAGCTTTACTTAATGGTTATTTACATGATGCGATGACACTAAGCATCGGCTCTGGAATTCCAAAACACACTGCTATTGGCATAGGTATGTGGCTGGGAGTAATAATGGCTTTTAATGTGTGGTTTGTAATATGGCCTAATCAAAAAAGAGCCTTAGGTATAGTTGATTGTGAACCAGAATTAAAAGTTAAATCAGCGAAAACAGCGATGTTGTTCTCAAGAACAAACACTTTACTTTCTCTACCAATGTTGCTTTCAATGGTAGCAGCGCAAAATCTTTACTAGTTTTTTTTATTTTTAATTTAGCTTTGCTTAAGTTAATACTGTAGTTCTTTTATATTGGTAAACTCATCTAAAACATGTGCGTTTGCTAAGGCTTCTTTGTTTTTAATTTTATTACCTTCAATAATATTTTTTACAGCTAATTCAACAATTTTACCACTTTTAGTTCTGGGGATGTCATTTACTTTTATTATTTTATGAGGAACATGTCTTGGAGATGCGTTTTTTCTAATTTGCAATTTTATTCTTTTTAATAAATCTTCACTAAGTTCATAATTTGAATTTAAAATTACAAATAAAACAATTCTAATATCATTATCCCATGACTGACCGACAACAAGAGATTCCTTAATTTCATTAAATCTTTCAATTTCAGAATAAATTTCAGCTGTTCCAAGACGAACACCACCAGGATTTAAAGTTGTATCTGAACGACCAACAATTTTAAAACCTTTTTTATTAGTTATTTTTGCATAATCGCCATGATGCCAAATATTTTTAAATTTATTGAAATATGCGTTATTAAATTTTATATCTTTTTTATCATTCCAAAACTTTAAAGGCATTGATGGGAAAGGATTAACACAGACAAGTTCTCCCTTTTCATTTAAAACAGATTTACCTTTTTCATTAAAGACACGAATATCCATTCCCAAACCTTTGTTTTGTATTTCACCAGAATAAACAGGTTGATATAAATTTCCTAGAACAAAACAAGATACAATATCTGTACCACCTGATATTGATGCGAGGTGAATGTTTTTTTTTATATTCTTGTAAACATATTTAAAACTATCTTCAGATAAGGGAGAGCCAGTTGAACAAATAGTTCTTAATTTAGGTAATTTGTATAATTTTTTAAAATCTTTTTTAGTTTTTCTTAATGAATCAATATATTTTGCACTAACACCTAGTAAAGTTATATTTTCTTTATTTGCTATTCTTAATAAAAGGTCCTCTTTTTTGTACATTGGAGAACCATCAAATAATACAATTGAAGCTTTTGAGGCTAAAACTGAAATTAACCAATTCCACATCATCCATCCACAAGTTGTAAAATAAAAGACATTATCGTGTTCTTTTATATCGCAATGTAGCTGATGTTCTTTTAAATGTTGTAATAATACACCACCAGTTTTATGACATATACATTTAGGTTTTCCAGTTGTACCACTTGAAAAAAGAATTGCTAATTCATGTTCAAAATCAAATTTTGAAAATTTTAATTCAATTTCGTCTTCTTTGATAATATTTTTCCAATTATAGGTTTTAATATACTTGTATTTTGGAAGTTGTTTAATTTCTGATTCACCTGGATAATTTGAGACAATTATATGTTTTATCGTTGGTATCTTTTTAATGATGTCGGGAATTCTTTCTAAAATATTAATCCTTTTTCCATTATAGAAATACTCATTTGTAACAAATAAGACTTTTGGTTTTATTTGTGAAAATCTTTCCACAACACCATTTACACCAAAATCTGGTGAGCATGATGACCATATAGACCCTATAGCTACAGTAGCTAAAAAAGCCTCAACTGTTTCTGAAGTGTTTGGCATATACGCTACTACTCTATCTTTTGGTTTGATATTTATTTTTTTTAAAAAAGCACCAACATTCTTTACGTTTTTATTTAATTCTCTCCAATTTTTTGTTTCACGAAATCCACCTTCACTAATAAAAGTGATCGCTTTATCATTATTATTTTTAGAAAGTAAATTTTCAGAAAAATTTAATTTTGATTTTGGTAAAAAAATATTTTTATAAAATTTTGGAGATTTTTTTACTTTGATTGATTTTTTCTCACCTTTTACTTTTGCATAATCCCAAACACTATTCCAAAAATTATGTGAATTTTTTACAGACCAACTATGAAACTTTTCGTAGTTTTTATTAAAATTTTTTTTAAATCTTTTTGATATAAATTTCTCAAATTTAAATAAATTTGAATTTATTTTTAATTTTTTTGAAGCTTCCCAAAGTTTTTTATTCATGCAAATATATTGCTTTAGATAGTTCTAATTTAACTATTATCATCCTCTCTCAAAACAGTTTTTTGAGAAACTCTAAGTCTAACTAAAACAGTGTTGGCAATATAAATTGAAGAATAAGTTCCAAAAACTACGCCTAAAATCATTGCTAATGAAAATCCTTTTAAAATTTCACCTCCAAAAAAATAAATGGCTATTAAAGCTAATAATGTTGTAACTGAAGTAATTATCGTTCTAGATAAGGTTTCATTAATTGAAATATTTGTTAACTCAAAAATTTTAATATCAGAATATTTTCTCAAATTTTCTCTTACACGATCAAAAATAACAACTGTGTCATTCATCGAATATCCCACTATAGTTAAGACGGCAGCTATGATGGATAAATTAATTTCAAGACTAAACAAAGAGAACACACCAAGAGTAACTATAACATCATGAAATAAAGCTAATATTGCACCAAGACTAAATTGCCATTCAAATCTTATCCAAATATAAAAGAGCATTATCGCTAAGGACAAAGAGATTGCAATTACACCAGATTTTAATAACTCAGCACTTACTTTAGGTCCAACATTTTCAACTCTTCTAAAATTAAAATTATTACCAAAAGATTTGCCAAGGTTAGTTTTTATTTCTTCAATTATATCTTTCTTATTATCTTTATTTTCAAATTTTACTAAATAATCAGATTCATTACCGAATTTTTTAACTGATACATCTCCAAGATTCATTTGGCTAAATTTATCTCTAAGTGAACTAACATTTATTTTTGTATCTGTTGATCTTAATTCAATTAGTATGCCTCCTTTAAAATCAATTCCAAAATTAAGTCCTTTAAAAAATAATAGAGCTAGCGAACAAGTAATCAATAGAACAGATATGTAATTAAAATGATTATAATATTTGTTAAAAGCAATCATTAAATTAATTTTTCCTTATTTCTATTTTTGGACACATAGAGGCTAGTGAAAAGTCTTGCAATAAAATAAACTGAAAATAGTGTGGTAAAAATTCCTACACCAAGTGTAACTGAAAAACCTTTTATTGGACCCGACCCCATAAAAAAAAGTATAATTGCTGCTAATAAAGTTGTGATGTTAGCATCAATAATTGCTGTTCGGGATTTAGTATAGCCACTATCAAATGCTACAATATTATTCTTTTCATCTTTTAATTCTTCTTTAATTCTCTCAAAAATTAAAACATTTGCATCAACAGCCATACCAACTGTTAAAATTATTCCTGCGATACCTGGTAGTGTTAATGTGGCTTCAAATAAAGTTAAAATTCCTAACAAAATAAATAAATTAATGATTAATGTTACGTTAGTGATTAAACCAAAAACTTTGTATTTAACAAACATAAACATTATAACCAATAGAAAACCTAAAGCTAAAGCAATCATTCCTGCATTAATTGAATCCTGACCTAAATCTGGCCCAACGGTTCTTTCTTCGATGATATCTAGTGGAGCCGGCAATGCACCAGATCTTAATAAAAGTGCTAAATCTGTTGCAGATTGGAATGTAAATCCTCCACTAATTTGTCCTGAACCACTTGCAATAGTGTCTCTAATAACTGGAGCACTTATTATTTTACCATCTAATACTATGGCAAGCTGTTTTCCAATACCAGTAGAAGTTGCTTTACCAAATCTTTTAGCACCCACCCTGTCTAATGAAAAAGAAACAATGGTTTGGTTTGTTTGTGTATCCATTTGAGGCTGTGCATCTAAAAGATTATCACCACTAATTATGATACGTTTACTTACAGTTGCTTCTTCAATTCCATCTTCATATTTTAATTTTTCAACACCAAACCTATCGTTTTCATTACTAGTAACAAATCTAAAAGTTAAGTTAGCGGTTTTTCCTAATAGTGATTTTACTCTCATAGGATCATCTAAACCAGGGAGCTCAACTAAAATACGATTGTTTCCTCTCTTCAAAATATTTGGCTCATTAGTTCCTACTTCATCAATTCTTCTTCTGACAATTTCTATTGCTTGATCTTGAGAAGAGGTTTTTAAAGAAATTAATCCTTGTTTTGAAAAATTTACTTGAATATTTGTGCCTGTATCTTCAATTTCTAATTGATGAGATTTGAATCTTGGATAATAAGGATTTAGATCACTATTTTCATCAGTAAAAACATCAATTATTAATTGTTTGCTCTGATCATCAGTATTAAAAAATATTTTTTCATCTTCAATTTTAATATTATTAATCTTTATATTTTGATCTTTAAAATAATTTCTAATTGTTGTGGTTAAATTTTGAAGTTTTTGCTCAATAACTGGTGCGTTATCAATTTCAAGCAATAGATACGAGCCACCTTGCAAGTCTAAACCTAAATTAATCTTTTTACTAAAAAAATTGTCATCAACTTTAATTAAATTTGATGAAGCTATAACAATAAATAATAATGAAAATAGAGTTATAAATAAGATTCTTAACTTTGAAAAATAAAGCACTTTACTTTAATTTATTATTTCTTAACTTCTTGAGTATTTAAAAGACCTTGAATGCCTGTTGCTTTCACAATTTCAACTTTAACATTGTCAGCTATTTCAACTTCGACTTTATCGTTATCAATTAATCTTTCAACGGTACCAGTAATACCTCCAGAAGTAATAACTTTGTCACCTCTTTTTAAACCTTCAACCATTGCCTTATGTTCTTTAACCTTTTTTTGCTGAGGTCTTATTAAGAAAAAATAAAAAATAACAAAAATTAAAATTAACGGTATAAATTGTCCTATTCCTGAACCTTCCATAAATCTCCTTATAAATTAGATGAATTATTATACTATCTTAATTGTGAAAACAACTTTAATTGAATGAAATACTTTCTAAATCGTTCATATAAGATCTTAAGACTTTTGGTACAATAATTGAACCATCTTTTCGTTGATAATTTTCTAAAACAGCTATCAATGTTCTACCAACAGCTAGTCCACTTCCATTAAGGGTGCCGACGTAGTGGGTTTCTTTATTTTCAGTTTTATATCTGGTTTTCATTCTTTGACCCTGAAATGTTGAGCATGACGAACAAGAAGAAATTTCTCGATATTTATTTTCTGAGGGAAGCCAAACCTCTATATCATAAGTTTTTTCAGCACTAAAACCCATGTCTCCTGAGCATAAAATAATCTTTCTGTAAGGTAATTCTAATTTATCCAATATATCAGTTGCACAGTTAGTCATTCTTTCTAGCTCTTCTGAGCATTTTTCTTTTTCAACAATACTAACCATTTCAACTTTATAAAATTGATGCTGCCTGATCATACCTTTAGTGTCTTTACCATAACTACCAGCTTCTTTTCTGAAACAAGGAGTTGACGCAACCAATCTTATGGGCAGATCCTTACGATCAACAATTTTATCTTTAACCATATTTGTTAATATTACTTCAGCTGTGGGTATCAAAAATTTTCTGTCAGACACTCCGTCAAATTTAATTTCAAACTGATCATTTTCAAATTTTGGGAGTTGCCCTGTACCAAACATTGTATTATCAGAAGCAATTAATGGTGGTGAAATTTCTTGATAGTGATTTTGATTTACATGAGTATCAAGCATAAAATTTGATAATGCTCTTTCCAATAAAGCTAACTGGCTTTTGACAAAAACAAATCTTGAACCTGTAGTTTTTGTTGCAAGATCAAAATCAAGCATTTTTAATTTTTCACCTAGCTCGTAGTGCGATTTAGGATTAAAATCGAATTGAGGTATTTTACCTGATTTTGAAATTTCAATATTATCATTTTCATCTTTACCATTAGGAACATCGGGATGAGGTATGTTTGGGATATTTGATAGTATATTTTCTAATTCAATTTTAATTTTTTTTTGATTATCAGAAACCTTCTCTAAATCAGAAGAAATTTCTTTTGATCGTTTGAACAAAGACTCATCTTTAGATTTTGATATATCTTTTTTTTCTTTTTCAAGAGTTTCTTTTTGTTGAATTAAATCTCTATTTTGTTCATCCAATTTTTGTAAATTCTTAAAATCAATATTTAAAGATCTTTTTTCCAAAGACTTTTTAAAGAAACTAAAGTCTTTTCGAATTTCTTTAATATTATGCATCAGTATTTTTTAAATTTTTGTTTTCTATAAATTTTACAGAAAATATAGATAATTCATATAAAATTAATAATGGAATGGCCAACCCGATTTGAGTAATTGGGTCGGGCGGTGTTAACAAAGCAGCAGCTGCAAAAATTATAACCACAACATATTTTCGTCTATCTTTTAAGAACTGACTATCCACAACACCTACTCTTGCTAACAAGCTAAGTACCACAGGTAATTGAAAACTTAATCCAAAAGCAAAAATAAGTTTCATTACAAGAGATAAATATTCATTTACTTTGGCTTCAAGCTGTATGGGTAAACTTGTTGATAGACCAGTACTTTCAAACGATAAGAAAAATTTAATCGCAAGAGGCATAATTAAATAATAAACCAACATTCCCCCTAGAAGAAATAATATTGGTGTTAAAATTAAGTAAGGCATAATTGCTATTTTTTCATGTTTGTACAAACCAGGAGCTATAAATTTCCAGATTTGCATAAGAATAAATGGACAAGTAACAAAAAAAGCTGTGAAGAAAGAAACCTTTAGATAGGTTAAGAACGTTTCTTGTAACGCTGTAAAGATTAATCTTCTTTCAGATCCATCATCTTTAACAGCCTTAGCGAAGGGATCAACCAAGAACCCATATATGGTTTCAGCAAAAAAATAACATCCAATAAAAAAAATAAACAAAAACAAAAAACTATGAATTAGTCTTTTTCTTAGTTCAGTTAAATGACTTATGAAGCCACCTTCATTTTCTTCGTTATTCATCTTTTTTATTATCTTTTTCTACTTTATCAATTTTTTCATCTTCAATATCAATATTTGAAACTTCATTTTGAATATCATTGATGTATCTTTTGGCTGTACCAATCCAAGAACCAGCTTTTTTCAACATTAAAGGAAAGTCTTTTGGACCAAGAACAACAATAGCAATAGCTACTACAATTAAAATTTCAAACCAACCAATAGTAGGCATGTATTTTAATCTTTATTATTTGAGTCTTTATTTTCGTCGGAAATATTTTTTGGCTCACTATCGTCAGTAACATCTGACGCCATTCCTTTTTTGAAACTTTTAATACCTTTAGCAACATCACCCATTAAACTAGATATTTTTCCACGTCCAAATAATAAGACAACTAATATTACAACAATTGCTATTTGCCAAATTCCTATACTCATAAAAACTTATAACCTTTTTATGGTTGATTTAAAAGTGACTTTTTTATGTATCTTTTTCCTCTTCATCAAGAGTGCTATTTAACATCTCATCAATATTTGAGTAGATATCTTCTTTCTTTTCATCTTGTTTTTCTTTAAAAAATTTACTCGAGCCAAAAATTGCATTATCAACACTTGCACTATCAATTAAACCAGCGGCACCTAATTCATCAACTGTTGGAAGATCTGATAATTTTTGTAAATTGAAATGACTTAAAAAGCCATCTGTTGTTAAGTATTGAATAGGTTTGCCTGGAACATCTTTACGGCCTCCTGGTTTAACCCAATCTAATTCCATTAATATTTCTAAAGTATTTGTCCCAAATGCAACACCACGTATTTCTTCAATTTCTGCACGAGTGACAGGTTGATGATAAACAATAATGGCTAAGGTCTCAATAGCAGCGCGCGATAATTTTTTTTCAACAGTTTTTTCTTAAGTCATTAAATTTGAAAGTTTTGGTGACGTTCTAAAAGACCATTTATCTTTTATACAAACCAAATTTATACCCCGGCTTGAATATTCATACTGTAATTTTTCTAACGATTTAGCAACATTTGCTTTTTTTGAAATTTTAGTTTCTATTGTGTCAACATCAAGAGGCTCAGCAGCCGCAAAAATTACAGCTTCAATTTCTTTTTCAAGATCTGTAAGTTTTGATGGAAATTTAACTATGTTATCTTTAGATATTTTTTCTTTTTTAATCATTAATTTCCCTTACATAGATATCATCAAATAGGTTTTCTTGTTTTATCGAAAGATTGCCTTCTTTGACTAACTCTAAAGATCCAGCAAATATACCCGCTTTGCCTGTCTTTTTATATTTTGAACCATTTTTAAAATTATTAGGTATTAAGTCATTTAAATTTTTCCAATCCATCAATTTGCCAAGAAATTGTTTTATAGTTTTAATGCCATCTTCAGTAGTAAATACAGGTAATTTAGGAATACTCATGGTCTGAAAGTCTTTAGTCATCACTATTGATGAATAAGATTTTAAAAGTTCAAATAAGCTTACATTATATTCAGAACTATAAATAGATCTTATATTGCCTTTAATACCACGAGTTCTAATTTCTCTCCCCAATCGATTTCTTTTAAGCATTTGCTCAGAAAGCAATCTAATTAGTTCCAATTTTTTAAGTTGTAATTTTAATTTTTCTGCAACCTCTTGAACTTTGAATTCCTCTTCAGGGGTGCCTGGGAGTAATAATTTTGATTTTAGATAAGCTAACCATGTGGCCATTAACAAATATTCAGACGCAATTTCTAAATTCAAATTTTTTTCGTTTGTAATATAGTTGTGAAATTGGTCAGCTAATTTAGTTATTGAAATTTCTTCTAAATCTACTTTTTGTGCTTTAGCAAGATCAAGTAATACATCTAACGGGCCATTATAGTTATTGATATCAACATTAAATAAAACAGAATCAGACTCAGGCATATACAAATATTAACTTAAAATTTTATAAAATTGTGATGTTTTTTTAATTATAAAGCTACTTATCAAGGGTGAATTTTCAGCAACTATCTTCATTTCATTGAGGTTACTATTGCAATGAAGAACTATATTACATCCAGCTTTAAATGATTTAATAGTATTGTCTTTCATGGTCTCTTTTAAGCTCTTCATTGAAAGATCGTCTGAAATTATAATGTTTTTGAAACCGATTGAATTCCTAATATGATTAATCACTTTTTTTGATTGAGTTGCTGTATTTAACTTATCAATATTTTTATAAATAACGTGAGCTGTCATTGCAAAAAAACAGTTCTTTTTTTTAAAAACACTAAAATCATATTTCTTTAGATAATTAAGCGATTTATCAACTACAGGAGTAAAATTATGACTGTCAACTTTAGCTAAGCCATGTCCCGGTATATGCTTTATTATTGTTCCAATCGAATTTTCTTGAAATAATTTTATACATAAATCACCCAACTTAGAGGCTATTTTTGCTTTTTTTGAAAAAGATCGATTACCAATTATATTACTAGATCCTTTAATTCTAAGATCTAAAACAGGCACAGTATTAATGTTTGCTCCTATTAACTTTAATAAGTAAGATGTTTTATCAATAAATAATTTATAAATAATATCAAATTTCATTTTATCTTTTTCATAAAGATTGCCAAAATATTCAGATGTTAAGTTGTCAAAAGAAATAATATTACTTAATCTATTTACTCTTCCACCCTCTTGATCAATTAATATTGGATAATTCTTATCTTTAAATATCTTTTTTATACTATCTGTTAAAACTTTGGTTTGTTTGATAGATTTAATATTTCTTAAAAACAATATCACGCCCCATGGTTTGTATTTAATTAAAAATTTTTTTTCATTACTTGATAACTTGTAAGATTTAATACCAACGATTATAGCTCTTCTATTTTTAATCATTTTCTAATAATTTCCAAAAGTTAAATTTTTTTTTCTTTTTTTTGTCTGTCTGTTTCACATATTCAATGACATTATCTGTATCATTTCTTAATAACGGTAAATTTTTTGAATAATCCTTAATTTTCTGATTAATATTTTTGTAAGATCTATAAGAATTTTTGATATTATCATTTGAGAAATAATATCTTCCCGTGAAAAAAAGAAATATTATAATAATTGTTATAAATATTAAATACTTAATCTCTTTTAACATTACATTTTAGTTGGAGAAGCAACACCAACTATATCCATTCCTGATTTAATTACATTTGCAATTGCTTTTAAAAAAACTAATTTATCTTGAGAGATATTTTTTTGATCATTGATAAATCGTTTTTCTGGAAATTGTTTTCCAAGATTCCAATAAGAATGAAATTCAGCAGCAAGCTCATATAAGTAAATTGGTATTCGATGAGGTTCTAGTTTTGTGCTAGATGCATCAATACATTTTGGCCACTCAGATATCTTCTTTAAAATTTTAATTTCATCAACAGAATATTCGAATTTAAAATTGTCTATATTAATATCTTTTTCTAAATCTCTGTCCAAATGCCGAAATACAGATGAAATTCTAGCATAACAATATTGAACATAGTATAGCGGGTTATCTTTAGATTTTTCTTTGACAGCATCAAAATCAAAATCTAGCTCCACATCACTACTTCTGTTTAACATAATAAATCTAGTTGCATCTTTACCAACTTCCTCAATTAAATCGTCAACTGTAATATAATCGCCTTTTCTTTTTGACATTTTAAATGGTTTGTTGTCTTTAATTAATTTTACAAGCTGACTAATTTTACAAATTAATTTATTTTGTTCTCCCGAAAGAGCTTCTACTGAAGAAGAAATTCTTTTTATATAACCAGCATGATCTGCGCCAAGTATATTAATTAGATAATCAAATTTACGATCAACTTTATTTTTATGGTAGGCAACATCACTTGCAAAATAAGTCCAGGTACCATCAGATTTTTGCAAAGCCCTATCCTTATCATCACCAAAATCTGTTGATCTAAACAACAATTGCTCTCTTTCTACCCAATCCTTCTTATCTTCCCCCGCCGGTGCTTTAATTTTACCTTTATAGACAAAATTATTAACTTCCAAAAATTTTATTACATTTTCAACTTCTTTATCTAAAACAATATTTTTCTCGCTAACAAAATTGTCATGTTTAATGCCAAGACTTTTTAGATTTTTTTTGATCAATAATAAGGCTTGTTCTATTGATAATTCAGTTAATCTTTCACTTATATTTTCATAATTTTCAAAATTTAATTCTGCATTGGAAGAAATAATATTTTTTGCAAAATCAACTAGATAGTCTCCTGGATATAGATCGGAATTATCAATTGGAAATTTTTCATTAAATTTAATCTCACGTATTCTGGCAAAAACAGATTTAGTAAAATTAATAATCTGATTTCCATAATCATTGACATAATATTCTTTAGTAACTTTATGATGGTTAAAGATTAATACATTTGAGATTACATCACCCAATATAGCTCCACGACAATGACCGACATGAAGGGGTCCTGTTGGGTTAGCTGAAACAAATTCTATTAAATAATTTAGCTTTTTTTCTTTTTCATTAACACCAAAGTTTTTTTTGTTAGTAATGATTTCTTGAATAAAATTTGTCCAAAACAAAGGTTTAAACTTAATATTAATAAAACCTGGTTTCGCAATTTTTATATTTTGGATTAATGAATCTTTATCTTTAATAATGGGAGATATTTGTTCAGCTATGTCTATTGGCGATCTTTTATTTAATTTTGAAAGTACCATTGCTACATTAGTCGATATATCACAATCAAATTGAGCTGGTGGAATTTCCGCATTAATTCCATTAAAAGTTTCTGGAATAAGTAACTCTCCTTGTTTGCTAAGATTAATTAAAATTAATTTAATTTTGTCTAGGTACGATTCAAAGATATTCATTTATAATTATTATATAGGTTAATAGCATAACGATCCGTCATACCTGAAATAAAATCTGAAATAGCTCTAAATTTATCACTAGTCAATTGATCTTTTGAAAGAAATTTTTTAGGATTAGATTTAATTATACTAAATAATTTTTTAATGATCGCTTTACCTCTTTGATTTTTCCTTAAAACTGATTTATTATTGTACATTTTAGTTCTCAAAAATAATCTAATTTCTCTTTCTGAATTCTGTAATTTATCTGAAAAATTAACTAATAATTGATCTGCCTTATTAACATCATTTACAGATTTAATTTTTAACTCTTTTAAATTTTTTTGTGTGTTAGACAACAAGTCTCTAATCATTAAATCAATTGAGTCTCTAATTATTTGATAAGTGGCAATTTTATAATTTCTTTTATTTATTTTATTTTTATACTTAAGATAAATCGATTTAAAAAAGTCTATTTCAACAAGTTCTTCTAATTTAAACAAATTAGCTTTAATTCCATCTTGAATATCATGATTATTATAAGCAATATCATCAGAAATTGCTGAAATTTGAGACTTTAAAGATGCGTAAGTGTTAAAATTAATCTTTCCTTTAAATACCTTTAAACCAATTAAGCTATTTACTAAGTTTGTATCTTCGACAGGTCCGTTATGTTTTAACAACCCTTCTAATGTTTCAATAGATAAATTTAGACCTTTAAATTTAAAATACTTATTCTCTAAGAACATAACTATTCTTAATGTTTGCAGATTATGATCAAAACCACCATAATTTTCCATACATTCGTTTAAAGCGTCTTCACCAGCATGGCCAAATGGTGTGTGACCTAAATCGTGAGCAAGACTTAATGTTTCAGCTAAATCTTCATTTAAATTTAAATATTTAGCAACAGATCTTGCTATTTGAGCAACCTCAATAGAATGGGTAATTCTCGTTCTGAAATGATCTCCCTCCGTATTTACAAATACTTGTGTTTTATGTTTCAACCTTCTAAACGATGCACTATGGATAATTCTATCTCTATCTCTTTGAAATGGTGATCGATACTTTGAAGTGGGCTCTTTACTAAGTCTTCCCTTACTTTTGAATACGCCTAACAAAGTGTGTTTTTTCATCCTTTAATTTAAATAATTAAGTATTATATTAGTAGTATCAGTGTTCAGACATGATTAAAGAAATTAAATTTACAAATAATGCTCTAAAACAGATAGCAAATTTATTATCTAAAAAAGATGATGGATCATTTTTTAGAATCGCTATTAAGGGCGGAGGATGTTCAGGTTTTCAATATGAATTTACATTTGAAAAATCCAAAAATGACGATGATTTAAATTTTGAAAACATCTTAATTGACAAAACTTCAGCAAATTTATTAAAAGGTTCTGAGGTTGATTATGTATCTGAGCTTATTGGTGAGTTTTTTAAAATTTCTAATCCACAAACCAAATCTTCTTGTGGCTGTGGTGTTTCATTCTCACTTTAATGATTATCTCATCTTGGAATGTTAACTCAGTAAGAGCCAGAATAGAAAATATCAAAAGCTATCTACTAAAATACAAACCTGACGTTTTAATGATGCAAGAAATAAAAACTGAAGATGTTAATTTTCCATATGATGATTTTGCCTCCATGGATTATGAAAGTCATGTTTTTGGTCAAAAAAGCTATAATGGTGTTGCCATCATATCTAAAGGAAAGTTAAATAATGTCAGAACTGATTTAATCAAAGATAAGTTAAAACAATCAAGAATAATTTCTGCAGAAATAGAATATAAAAAAAAAGTTATTCAATTAATAAATATCTATACACCTAATGGTAATCCTGTTGATACTGAAAAATATGATTATAAAAAAAATTGGATGGATCAACTTATCAAGCAACTAAAAACTTTATCTAAAAAAAATCAAAACATCATTTTAGCTGGAGACTTTAATGTTATCCCTGCTGCTGAAGATGTTTATAACGTTAAAAGCTTTGAAGACGACGCTTTGTATAGACTTGAAATTAGAAAAAAATTTAGAGAAATGTTAAATCTTGGTTTTAATGATGTTTATAGACACTTTAATGAAGATAAAGAGGGATATACATTTTGGGATTATATGAGAGGTGCTTGGCAAAAAAATAATGGTATGAGAATTGACCACTTCTTAGTTTCAAACTCTCTTATCGATAATATAAAAGATATTAATATTAATAAAGATCCTCGTGGTAAAGAAAAGCCATCAGATCATACTCCGATTGAAATTAAACTAACTTAAAGATTTAATTTTATTAACTAATTCTTCATTGATATGTCTAGGGCCAGTATCTTGTCGATTTTTATGTCTTCTTTCACCAGGTAATCTCACTTCACCCATTGATTTCATTTTTTCAAAAAATTCTTCTGCATGTTTTTGCCAGCTTGTACCTGCAGTTTTATCTGGACAAATAGCTAGAATAAATTCACCACCGCTTGGTGGGCCACCATCATTATTATCTTTAGCAGCTGTTTCATAACTGAAATTATCACCCACTAAAGCACCAGCTAACAACTCAACCATCATAGCTATAGCTGAGCCTTTGTATCCACCAAAAGGTAATAAAACACCACCGTCAGCAATCTCTGCTGGATCAGTAGTATCTTTTCCATCTTTAGTTAAACCTGTTCCAAGAGGAACTTTATGCCCTTCTCTTTTAGCGACTTGAACTTCCCCCATGGCCATAGAAGCTGTTGCCATGTCATATACAACAGGTGTCTTTCCAGGTCTTGGCCAAGCAAATGAAATTGGATTTGTACCAAACAAAGGTTTCATTGCACCAGCAGGGGCAACAGCAGGCTTGTATGATGTACAAGCAAAAGCAACTAAACCATCATCTGCTAACATTTCAGTTTCAGGCCACATAGCAGCCATATGATGTGAATTATTAATAGCTAAAACGGCAACACCATTTTCTTTCGCAGCTTTAGATAATTCAGGTAAACCTTTGTTCAAAACAACTGGAGCTAAGCAATTATTGCCCTGAACTTTAATTACAGATGAAGAAACTTTATTAATTTCAGGTTTTCCTTTACCGTCTATCTTTCCACTCTTAAGACCGCTTACATATGCGGGTAACCTAAATAAGCCATGGGATACAGATCCATCTCTTTCTGCATTTCTAATTAGATTTGATAAAATAGTTGCAGTTTCATCATTGCACCCATTAGCTATTAGCGTTCTTTTTGCTAATTCAAAAATTTCATCCAAGGATAAAGAAATATTACTCATTTATTTAGTCTTACAATTTTTACATAAACCAAAAAATTCTAAATTATACTTGCTGTATTTCATTCCAGTTTCATCCGTAAAGTTTGATAAATATTTTGAAAGCTTTGAATTGCTTATTTCAGAAACATTTTCACAATTTTCACAAATTGAGAATGCTGTTGCTTTAGAAATTTGACAATTAGAATTTTGACAAGCTATAAAAGCATTTCTACTTTCAATCTTATGGATCTTTCCAATTTCTACTAATTTATCTAACGCTCTGTAAACTTGTAATGGAGCTTTAATACCTTCTTTTTGAACATTAAACAGGATTGAATAAGCTTTCATCGGCTCACCAGATTTATCAATTATATCAAAAATGATTTTTTGGTTTTTAGAAAGATTGTGTTCTTTTTGCATATACAAATTCTTATCAATTAGTTGTTAATTTTTCAATTTAATCGATTGTTTAATATTAAGTAAAGACAATATAAATAAAACTAAAGCAGCCATAATTATTGAAGGTCCAGATGACGTATTAAATTCTAATGAAGAAAATAAACCCAATATTACTGATAAAAGACCACCAATAATTGAGTATAAAACCATTTTCTTTGGACTATCTGAAATATTTCTGGCCATTGCAGCTGGTATAATTAACATTCCAGTGATTAATAATAAACCAACCATTTTAATTGATATAGCAATTACAGCAGCCATCAGAATTGTAAATACAGCTTTTGATCTATCGGGATTTAATCCCTCTGCTTCTGCTAGTTCATAATTTACCGTAGATGCGAACAGAGGTTTCCAAATCAATTTAAGTATAAATAAAATTATTGCTCCACCTGTCCATATAATAATTAAGTCATTAGTTGTTACGGCTAATATGTCACCAAATAAAAGACCCATTATGTCGAAACGAATAAAGGTTAAAAAACCAATTACAACTAATCCAACAGCCAAAGAAGAATGTGCCAAAAGACCCAACAAAGCGTCTCCAGGTAGATTGGTTTTTTTCTGAAGCTGAATTAATATTAATGCAACTACAGATGAAATTATGAATACTGAAAGCGCAATATTAAGCTCAAAAGAATAAGCTATTGTAACTCCTAATAAGGCTGAATGAGATAGTGTATCGCCAAAATAAGACAATCTTCTCCATACTACAAAACAGCCTAGTGGGCCCGTTACCAACGCAACTCCTATTCCAGCTATTAAAGCTCTTATGAAAAAATCATCTAACATATTAATTTTTCTTTATTTGACCCTCATCTGAATGAACATGGTCATGTTTGTGCTCATAAACAGATAGAATTTGAGAGGCTTGTTCACCAAATAAAGTTTTGTACTCATTATTTTTAGCAACATCCATTGGTGTACCTGAACAACATACATGACCATTCAAGCAAACAACATGATCAGTTGCTGTCATAACAGTATGCAAATCATGGGAAATTAATAAAATTCCACAATTTAAAGTATCTGAAATTTTTTTGATCAATTCATACAACGCTATCTCTCCAGTATAATCAACGCCTTGAACTGGTTCATCTAGAACTAATAATTCTGGTTTTTTTGAAATTGCTCTTGCAATCAAAACTCTTTGAAATTCTCCACCTGATAAATTTCCTAAATTTTCATTTTTAAGATGACTAACTCCAGTTAGAGTTAAAGCTTCATTTATTGGTTCGTCTTTAATATCTTCAGTTAAAAGCATAAAATCATACACTCTTAGTGGCAAGGTCCAATCTATTGAAATTTTCTGAGGAACATAACCAACTTTGTTTGTAAATTTTTCAACACTTCCCACAATATTTTTGTAAATACCTAATGCAATTTTTGCTGTAGTACTTTTGCCAGACCCATTTGGGCCAATTAAAGTAACAATCTTTCCCTTCTCAACTTTTAACGAAACACCTTCAACTAACCATTTATTATTTTGTTTAAAACCAACTTTATTTAGTTCAACTAATATATTTTTATCTGAGTTCATTTATATCTTGACTTGTATATGTTATATTATTACATACTGTTATATTATAACAACTAATTAAATTACTTATTATGAAAAATATCAAAAAATTACCCTTAATATTATCAATTTTATCAATGTTAACATTCTTTACATCAGCTAGTGCTGAAATTAAAGTAGTTACATCAATAAAACCTATCCATTCTTTAGCAAGTTATCTTATGGATGGGGTTGGAAAACCAAGTTTAATTGTAAATGGCTATGCGTCTCCTCACGCATTTTCCATGAAACCATCTCATGCAAAAATGTTACAAAATGCAGATATTATATTCTGGGTTGGTGAAAGTATGGAAAATTTTCTAAAAAAACCATTGAGCTCAATAGCAAAAAAAGCCGAAAAAATCGAATTAATAGAAGTTAAAGGATTGAACGTATTAAAGTTCAGGGAAAGAAATATTTTTGATGAGCACAATCATGATGATCACGCTAAAAAAGAAGATGATCACGACGACCACGATCATGATGATCACGCTAAAAAAGAAGATGATCACGACGACCACGATCATGATGATCACGCTAAAAAAGAAGATGATCACGACGACCACGATCATGATGATCACGATGATCATGCACACGGAGATTATGACTTTCACATTTGGTTAGATCCAATGAATGCTAAAGTAATCTTAAATGAAATGGCTGAACATTTGATCGAAAATGATACTGAAAATGCATCTAAATATAAAAATAATTTAAAAAAAGCACTTAAAGAAATTGATACTCTTATAATCCAAGTGATGACTGAATTAAACAAAAGTGTGTCATCTATAGTTTTTCATGATGCATATCAATATTTTGAACAAAGATTTAATGTAAATATTCTTGGAGCGTTTACTGTTAACCCCGATGTAATGCCCGGTGCAGAACAATTAGCAGAAATCAGAGAAATTATTGAACATGATAAAGTTGCTTGCGTGTTTTCTGAGCCTCAATTTAATCCTGACATAATCAACGCTGTATCAAAAGATATGAAGATAAAAACAGGTGTTTTGGATCCATTAGGTGCAACTTTAGATCCAGGTAAAAATTTATATTTTGATTTAATAAAGAATATGTCTTTGTCATTTAAAGATTGTTAAGTCAGTAGTTTTGTAATTGTACTAAAATACAACTTATATTTGTAAATTTTAAGTAGACAAATTTTAAAGATAATATATTGATGATGAATCAGCTATTCCTTTAAAAAACTTCTATATTCTTACTGTGGACTTATGTTTTTTTTATTATAAATATCGATGAATCAACTCACTTCAAAAAAAAATAATAAATTTAATTATAGATAAATTTCCTCACACCTATTAAATCGTCATCAAGAATAAGAATTGTTCGAAACGGAAAACAATAAAGTAAACAAAAAAAATAGGAAAGAAATGGAACTGACAACAATATATACGATCGTCGGCTTTGCATTAGCTGGTTATAGCGTTATTGCAAATGATTCAATACAAACGCTAGGTACTTTTATAGCGTCTAAACAAAAATGGTTTAAATGGTACACTCTTGCTGGTTCAGCATCTGTAGTAATGGCTATAGCTATTACATGGGGGTGGTATTCGTATGATGGTGATATATCATACGGCAGGCTTAACAGAATACCATTTCAAGAAATTCAATGGTACCACGCAGTGGCTCCTGCTATTCTTTTAGTACTTACTAGAGTTGGTATACCAGTATCTACAACCTTCTTAGTACTTTCAGCATTTGCATCCACTGTAGTATTGGAGAAAATGCTAATGAAAAGTGTTGTGGGTTATGGCCTGGCTGCTGTAGTCGCGTATTTAGCTTGGATAGTAGTATCAAAGTTTATCAATGAAAAATTTGATGAAGTTGAAGATAAATGGATAGGATTTTGGAGAAACTCAGTTTGGGTGACTTCTGGTTGGTTATGGTGGGTTTGGTTATCTCACGACGTAGCAAATATTGCAGTTTATCTCCCAAGACAACTAGATGTAACTTTACTATTAATTGTTCTAGCGTACTTTACAGCATTATTGTTCTATATATTTTATATTCATGGTGGACCAATACAAAAAGTTGTTTTAGATAAAACTGGAACAAGATATGCGAGATCAGCAACAATAATAAATGTTATTTATGCTGCGGTACTATACTACTTTAAAGAACTTAATGACCTTCCAATGTCTACAACATGGGTATTTGTAGGTTTATTATGTGGTAGAGAACTTGCTATATCAACTATGAATAAAGAGTACAAATTCAAATACGTCTTCCCATTAATTGGAAAAGACTTCATTAAAATGATCTTTGGATTAAGTGTGTCTGTAGGAATTGTTTTAGCAATTCACTACATTATTATTCCGAATAATTGGTTTTAAATAAATCTAATTATGGTCGTGTTAGAAATATCTAATACGACCATGAAATGTATAATTTTAGTATTTTTTTTTAAGATATTATTTCTTGAATTTAGAAACTAACTCTTTTAATTTTAGTTTTTCTTTTTTTAATTTTCTTAGTTTTTCCCAAGAAGAAAAAGCTCTGTCATTCATTCTTAATTTTGTAAAATGCTTAATTGCTAATTCAATTTTTTTGTGTTTTTTGATGAGTTCTTTAAACTCCTTCATATTGAATAATCATAGCATAAATAAAATTAAAACAATCAGAATTTAAAAAAAAATTAATTTTAAAAAAGGGTTTAAAAAGGTGCTCTTAAGTAAATAAGAAAAAAAACTGAATTATTTTTTGCTTTAGTTTTGCGTCTACGGTATGATCTGTTTAAGTCCCGCACTAATTCAGCTTTAGGCTGATGATCAATTTTTAAAAATTAACAATTTAAAGTGTCAAAATTATGATTTTAAAATTGGTAAAATTACTGTGTTTTCTTGGATTACACAGATACAAAACAATAAATATTGAGTTTGGATTTAATCCAACAGATAGAATTACGACTCTTGAGTGTAAAAATTGTGGACACACTAAATTAAAAGCTGATGGCTAAAATTAGATAAAATGAAAAATATTAGAAAAGATATTGAGATTAGAAGATTTATTGAATGGTCTAAAATTGTTAGAGGAAAACCAATTCAAATTAGATTATATGAATTGATATATTTTGAGCTTCTAAATTTGTGGATAGAGCTAAACCAACCCCCATTGAGAAGATTAATATATGAAACCATAAATTCAAATAATTATGATGAAAAGTTTGTTAAGGGAAAAATTTTTCAAGAATATATTGATGAAATTTTAGAAACACCTTGTGAAGATAAATCTGGTTATTATAACCCAGACTCAAGAGAAGTATTGAGTAAAGTTAACATTAAAGAATTATATGATGTTAAATTTTTAATAAAAAGTGAATTAAATACTGTGATAATGATCGATAGATATAATGCAATTTACACATTCTGCAGACTATATGAAGAGTGGTGTTTAAAAAAAAAATCAGAACAAATTGATGATGTGACTAAAAAAGAAAGATTTGATGTAACAAAAGACTTACCAATAAAGATTTCAGCTCAAAGGTAAGTTTATTTAACCCTTCCATAAATATCTTCAAATCTAACTATATCTGTCTCTTTAAGAATTGATCCAACTTGAGCTTCAAATATTTTGACTGGTTTTTTTCCAGGATTTTGAATTCTATGAATTGCCTCTAGTGGAATAAAGATATGATCATTTGGTTTTTTTACAAAACTATTTTTGTTCAATGTTATCTTGGGATTTCCTTGAGTAACTAGCCAATGTTCAGCTCTATGATGATGTTTCTGTAAACTTAAAATACCTTTTGGTTTTACAAATAACTCTTTAATCAAAAAATCTTTACCTTCAAATAAATTTGTGTACCTGCCCCATGGTCGATAAAAGATATTCTTCTTCTTGATGTATTTATTCTTTTTTTTGTCATACATTTTTAAAATTTCTTTCCAACTTCCAAGATCTGACCAAGGTATATCTAGTTTGATAGCATTAATTTGCTTTGTTTTTTCTAAAATTGCATAGTCAAATGATTTAGCTGTAGCTTTGGTAAATGAAGTTTTGTTTAAATAATAAGTATTAGATTTTAGTTTTGCTTTTTTAACCGCATTTACACAGTTTTTATAAATAATTGGTTGGTTTTTTTGAAAGTTATTAATTATTGAGTCTTTTCTAAGGAAAAACATTCCTGAATTCCAATAACCTTTTTGTTTTATTACGTGTTTAGCTTTAGAGATTTTGGGTTTTTCAATAAATTTAGTTACTTTATTAATGTTTCCTTTAATCTTTTTAGTAACAAAATATCCGTATTCACTTGAAGGTGATGTGGGTTTAATACCGAATATGAAGATATTTTGATTAGTTAAATTTGATTTATTTTTATTTATCGCTTTATTAAACACACTCATTTTTTCAATTAAATGATCAGCTGTAAAAAACATCAATGGCTGATCATTTGGAATATCTTTAATTAAGGCAGTACTTAATATAGCTGGAGCCGTATTTCTTTTTGCAGGTTCTAAAACTATCTTATATTTTTTAATCTTATTTTTTTTAAGATGTTGTTTTACTTGTTTTAAGTATTTTTTATTTGTACTTATAATTGGAGAGTCATAAATAGGTGCTTTAGTTCGCTCTAAAGTTTTACCCAGTAAAGTCCAATTTCCAAAATCAATAAATTGTTTTGCTTGATGTTTTTTAGAATTTGGCCAAAGTCTTGTTCCGGCACCTCCACATAAAATGACCGGTCGTATCTTCATTAAATTTCTGAATAATCCTTAACTTCTTTTTTCTTACCAGGATGAGTTGGTGCGCCCAAATAAGCTGGTCCTACTGTTTGTGCGTATTTCCAAAGTGTGCCTGATCCAAAATCTGATTTTCTTGGTTTCCATTTTCTTTTTCTTAAAGTTAATTCTTTTTTAGAAAGCCTTACATTTATCGTCCCTTTTTTAGCATCTATATCAATTACATCTCCATTACGTAATAAAGCTATAGGGCCTCCTAGGGCCGCCTCAGGGCCTACATGACCCACACAAAAGCCTCTTGTAGCTCCAGAGAACCTTCCATCTGTTATAAGAGCAACTTTTTCACCCATTCCCTGACCATAAATTGCACCTGTTGTAGATAGCATCTCTCTCATCCCAGGGCCTCCTACAGGGCCTTCGTAACGGATTATAATTACATCGCCTTCTTCATATTTACGTTTTTGGACAGCGTCCATAGCTGCTTCTTCATTATCAAAGCATCTTGCTTTACCAGTAAATTGTAATTTCTTAAGTCCGGCAATTTTAACTATACCGCCATCAGGAGCTAAATTTCCTTTTAAACCAACAACTCCTCCATCTGGAGATAATGGATTATCATATTTTCTTAAAACTTTTTGCTTAGGATTAAATTTAATATTTTTTAAATTTTCCTTCATTGTTTTCCCGGTAACAGTCATACAATCACCATGAATAAAACCTCCATCATAAAGTGTCTTTAACAACATTGGTACACCGCCTGCTAACCACATATCTTTTGCAACATATTTTCCACCAGGTTTCAAATCAGCAAGATAAGGTGTTTTTTTGAAAATTTTAGCCACATCCATTAAATCAAATTTTATTCCAGCTTCGTTGGCAATTGCGGGTAGATGTAATGCTGCATTAGTAGATCCACCTGTGGCAGCAACTATAGTAGCAGCATTTTCTAAAGCTTTTTTTGTAACAATATCTCTAGGTTTAATTTTTTTTGCTAAAAGATTCATTACTGTTTTTCCACTTTCTTTAGCGTACTTATCTCTTTCTTCATATGGAGCTGGCGTTCCAGCAGAATATGGCAAGGCTAAACCAATAGCTTCTGATACACATGCCATCGTATTTGCTGTAAATTGACCACCACAGGCACCTGCACTTGGACATGCAACTAATTCTAATTTTCTAAGTTCTGCTGAAGACATTTGACCAGACGAATGTTTTCCAACTGCCTCAAATACATCAACAACTGTTACGTCTTTTCCCTTATATCTTCCTGGAAGAATTGATCCGCCATAAATAAATACACTTGGTACATTTAATCTAACCATCGACATCATTAGCGCTGGTAAAGATTTATCACATCCAGCAATACCAACTAATGCATCATAACAATGCCCTCTTACAGTAAGCTCAGCAGAGTCTGCTATTACCTCTCTAGATATTAAAGAAGCTTTCATTCCTTCATGACCCATTGCAATTCCATCTGTAACTGTAATTGTGCAAAATTCCCTTGGAGTACCACCATTAGCTCTAACACCTTTTTTAACTGATTGAGCTTGTCTCATAAGAGCAATATTACAAGGAGCAGCTTCGTTCCAAGTTGAAACAACACCTACAAAAGGTTTTGATACATCTTTTTCTGTTTCACCCATTGCATAATAAAAAGACCTGTGAGGAGCTCTATCTGCGCCTAATGATGTATGTCTGCTTGGAAGTTTCTTTTTATTAAATTTTGCCATTATATTCCCTTTATAGTTACTAATATTTTATCAATATCATTCTTTAAATTATTATAATTAGTTTTTTCCTGATCAACAATCTCTTTCGGTGCTCTATCTACAAAACTTTTGTTTTCTAATCTTTGCAATATCTTGTTCATTTCTTCCTGAATTCTATTTTGTTTACTAGTTAAATTTTCTTTAATTAATTTTAAATCAACATCTTTATCAAAATAAATCTTAAATAAATCACCTGAAACAACCATAGTTGCTGCTGGCTTATCTAAGTCATCATTAAGGATATTGTTTATTCTTCCCAATTTTTTAAGGATAATTTCATTGTCATTAATAAATTTTTTTTGGATATCATTAATATTATTGATAGACATGTCTATAAATGAACCTGGGATTACATTAAGTTCATTCTTAAAGGATCTAATTTCAGATATTATACTTATAATATTTTCAACTTGCTCTGTATTAGAGTCTTTGTTGATTTTACCAGAAGGCCAATTAGCAAGCATTAAAAAATCTTTACTTGAATTATCAAATTTATTTTTAAGCCATATCTCCTCTGTAACAAATGGAATAAAAGGATGTAACAAAATTAAGATTTGCTTGAATATATAACTTGAAACTTTTTTAACCTCAGATTTAGCTTCTTTATTATCCGAAAATAGTATTGTTTTAGATAATTCTAAATACCAGTCACAATAAGAGTGCCATGCAAATTGATAAGCATTTTTTGCTGCCTCGTCAAATCTATAGTCTTCTAAATTTTTCTCAATTTTAGATTTTGCTTCAATTAATTCTGCATAAATCCATTTATTGATATTAACTGATAAATTTGGAACTTTATCGATATCAGAAAAATCACATTCATTTGTGATTAAAAAATTATTAGCATTCCATAGTTTATTCAAAAAATTTCTATATCCTTTAACTCTGTCTTCTGAAAGTTTTACATCAGTACCAGGAGATGCCATTGAAAGAAGAGTAAATCTTAATGCATCGGCACTATATTTTTCAATTAAATCTAAAGGATCAATAACATTACCTTTAGATTTTGACATTTTTTGACCCTTCTCATCTCTAACTAAAGCATGAACATAAATATCTTTAAAAGGTTCTTTATTTAAAAATTCTGTTCCAAACATAATCATTCTAGCAACCCAGAAAAATATAATATCAAAACCAGTTACTAAAACTGAAGTTGGATAAAACTTTTCAACATACTCTTTATTGTCTGGCCAACCCAATGTTGCAAATGGCCAAAGACCAGATGAAAACCATGTATCCAAGACATCAGGATCTCGAATTAAATCAACATCTTTTTTATAATGTTTTTTTGCTAATAATTTTGCATCATCTTCATCTTCAGCAACAAATATCTTTTTGTCAGGACCATACCAAGCAGGTATCTGATGGCCCCACCAAAGTTGTCTTGAAATACACCAAGGCTCTATATTGTTCATCCATTGAAAATAAGTCTTAGACCAATTATCAGGAAAGAATTTAGTCTTTTTTGAATTAACAACTTCTTTTGCCTTAACAGATAATTTTTCTGCATCAGCAAACCATTGTTCTGTTAAGAAAGGCTCAATTATAGAGTTAGATCTATCCCCATATGGAACCTTATTTTTTATATTTTCTTCTTTAACAAAAAAATCTTTATCCTTTAATTCTTTTAAAATTCTCTTTCTTGCTTCAAATCTGTCTAATCCTATATATTCTTTAGGCGCGTTTTCGTTAATTTTACCAGCTTCAGTAAATATATTTATAATTTCAAGATTATTTCTTTGTCCAACATCGTAGTCATTAAAATCATGCGCAGGTGTAATTTTTAGTGCACCAGTCCCCTGTTCAGGATCTGCATAATCATCTTCTATAATATTAATCTTTCTTCCAACAATTGGTATTGTAACTTTTTTGTCGACAAAAGATTTAAAGCGATCATCTTTTGGATTAACTGCAATTGCAGTATCCCCCAACATTGTTTCAGGTCTTGTTGTTGCAATTGTTATAAATTCTTCGGTTCCATCAATAGGATACCTAATATAATAAATTTTTGAATTTACTTCTCTTTGATCAACTTCAAGATCAGAAATTGCAGTTTTTAAAACAGTATCCCAATTTACTAGTTTTTTATCTTTGTAGATTAAATCTTTATTATATAGATCAACAAATACTTTTATTACTGATTTTGAAAGGTTTTCATCCATTGTAAAAGCATTACGCGACCAGTCACAAGAGCATCCAAGTTTTTTTAATTGGTTAATAATGATGTCACCATATTGCTCTTTCCATTCCCAAACTTTTTCAATAAATTTGTCTCTACCAATTTCATTTTTATCAATTTTTTCAGCAGTAAGTTTTCTTTCAACTAAAGCTTGAGTAGCAATACCTGCATGATCTGTACCTGGTTGCCATAAAGTTTCATAATTATTCATTCTGTGATAACGAACTAACAAATCTTGAATAGAATTATTCAAAGCATGACCCATATGAAGACTTCCAGTCACATTTGGTGGAGGTATAACTATTGAAAATTTTTTTGAATTTTCTTTAGGTTTGAATAATTCATTTTTTTCCCAATAAGAGTAAATCTTATCCTCTACATCAGAATGTATATATTTATCGTTACTCATGAATGTATAAAGTTTATAATTTATTAATCTAAATTAACAATAATCAATTTAGATCGTTATTTAATAGACTAATGAGAAATATTTAATATAAAAAGGCATCTGAAGCTATTAGTCAAAACAAGATGGCAACGTGGCGGAATGGTTACGCAGTGGATTGCAAATCTACCTATCCCAGTTCGATTCTGGGCGTTGCCTCCAAAAAAAATCTTGTTTTAGTTCTAAAAAAAAGTAAGTTGAGTTTTTTACATTCCTCGGTAGCTCAGTTGGTAGAGCAGTTGACTGTTAATCAATTGGTCGTAGGTTCGAGTCCTACCCGAGGAGCCAAAAATTTACTTAATATATTAAAAATTCTAAAAATTGAATTTAATACAAATGATTTTTGATTATTTGTTTAGAGGTCTTAAATTTAATCTTAAATTAAACTGCTTTAGAAATAACTGTTCCTGATATTTGTAAAGATTTATTAAATTTTAATTTTTGATCAGCACTAAGTTCTGAATATAATTTTGTTAAAAAATTATAGTTAACATTCATGTGACCTTCTTGAGATTTTTCTAAGTTAATTAGATATTCAGAAAAATCTTCAAAGAAATAATTAATTGGAACTTTTAAATAATTAGATAATTGAAGTAATCTAATAGAGCTAACTCCATTAGTTCCTTTTTCGTATTTTTGAATTTGTTGAAATGTAACATTAATCGCTTTAGCAACTTTAGTTTGTGTTAATCCTAAAGCTAATCTTCTCAGCTTAAGTTTATTACCTAAGTGTTTGTTGAAATTATCTTCCATTAAGACCCCTCTTAATTAAATTTTAAAATCATATTGAACAAACTTATTGAGGTTCATGCAACAGATAAATTTATTTTTTTTCTTGTAAAAAGATGAGTGATAAAAAACCTGTCAAGCTTAAGATTTTAAAAAAACTATTGTTTTTAAGATAAAAATATCAAACAGTTATCCAAATTTTTGATAATAAAAGAGTTAAAAGTTATAAAATTTGGCTTAAAAATAGCTTTGTTCTATCGCTTTTAGGATTAGCAAAAAATTCTTTTGTGTCAGCCTTCTCTACTATCTTACCTTCATCCATAAATATCATGCAATCAGCAACTTCTTTAGCAAATCCCATTTCATGAGTAACAACTATCATGGTCATTCCTTGTTTAGCTAAATCAACCATTACATCTAGTACTTCTTTAATCATTTCTGGATCTAATGCAGATGTTGGTTCATCAAATAACATTATTTTGGGTTCCATACATAGCGCTCTAGCAATAGCTACCCTTTGTTGTTGTCCACCAGAAAGTTGTCCCGGAAATTTTTGAGCTTGATCTAAAATTTGAACTCTTTCCAAGTGTTTTAAAGCCAATTCTTCAGCCTCTTTTTTAGGCATTTTTTTAACCCAAATAGGAGCTAATGTGCAATTGTCTAAAATTGATAAATGCGGAAATAAATTAAATTGTTGAAAAACCATTCCGACTTCTGCTCTAACTTGTTCTATATTTTTTGTATCTTCAGAAATCTCAGTTCCATCAACTATAATATTTCCTTTTTGATGCTCTTCTAATCTATTAATACATCTAATTAGTGTAGATTTACCAGATCCAGATGGTCCACAAACAACAATTTTTTCTTTAGCTTTAACTTCAAGATTAATATCTTTAAGTACTTGAAAGTCTCCATACCATTTGTTTACTTCTTTAATCTGTATAATTGAATCTGACATAGTTATTTATCTATCTGTTTTAAATTTTAATTCTAATTTTTGACTATATTTACTCATACTGTAGCAAATAATCCAGAATATAATTCCAGCAAATACGTAACCTTCCATCGAAAACCCAAGCCATTTAGGATTTGTTTTTGCTAAATTTAACATTCCAACTAACTCCAATAACCCTACTACAAAAATTAATGGAGTATCTTTTACTAAAGCTAAAAAAGTATTGGCAATACCAGGTATTACCAATTTAAGAGCTTGTGGTAAAATTACTAATAAATGAAGTCTCCAGTACCCCATACCTAAAGATTTTGCTGCATCATACTGTCCTCTAGGTAGTGCTTGTAAACCACCTCTAATAACCTCAGCTGTATAAGCAGCTTCAAATAATGTAATAGCAACAATAACTCTAATTAATTTATCAACATATGTTCCATCTGGTAAAAACATTGGAAACATAACTGCAGACATAAATAATACTGTAATTAACGGTACACCTCTCCAAAACTCAATAAATGAAAGTGAAGAGTATTTAACTACTGTTAAATCAGATCTTCTTCCAAGTGCTAACATCATCCCTATGGGGAAACAGAAGATTAATGAAAAGAAAGAAACAATAAAAGTTAAGGATAAACCACCCCATGCACCTGTTTCTACCCATTCTAAACCAAATTCACCACCTGAAATTAGATAGTAAATTAAAAGAAATGAAATTATTGGTAGAAAGATAACATAATAAAAAGTTAGATATTTTTTATATTTCAATGGAAAAAAATATCCTGCTCCCATCAATCCTAAAACAATAATGAATGTTGCATTAACTCTCCATTGCTCAGCATTAGGATACATTCCATACATAAATCTATTAAACCAAGTTTTAATATAAACCCAACATGCACCACCTCCCGTACAAGCTTCTTTGCTATCACCAACAAATGTAGCATCAAGAACAAACCAATTGAGTAATGGCGCAACACTAAAAATTATCAATATAATTATACTTATGCTTAAAGCTGCATTAAAATTACTAGTGTTAATATTTTTGTTAAGATCGTCTAGAATTTTAATTCCAGAAAATTCTATTCTTACTAAATGTAATCCAATCATTCCAAAGATTAGAGGGGTAAAAAAACTGACAAAACTAGGTAAAAATCCAGTGATATTAGTCTCATAAAAATTATTTAGACAAAAATCAATTAACCCTAGTGCAAAAAATAAAGAACCTAAGATTAAAAATAAATTTAAATTTGTTCTATTGGGTTTTAAAAAATTTATATTACTCATTACTATTTTTCCTGTATCGCAATTCTTTTATTATACCAGTTCATGAATAGTGAAATTACTAAACTGATTGATAAATAAGTGGCCATTGTAATTCCCACAATCTCAATAGCTCTACCTGTTTGCATCATTGCAGTACCTGCAAAAACTAATACTAAATCTGGGTAAGCAATAGCTGCAGCCAAAGATGAATTTTTTGTTAAGTTTAAATATTGGTTTGTAGTAGGTGGTATTATAATTCTTAATGCCTGAGGTAAAATTACTAATTTCAAAACTTGGCTAGGTGTTAAACCAATTGATGCAGCAGCTTCTTTTTGACCTTTCCCAATACCCTGTATTCCAGCTCTTACATTTTCGGCAATAAAAGTTGCTGTATACAAAGTTAAAGCCAATGTCAGCGCTATAAGTTCAGGAGGTATTCCCATACCACCTTCATACGTGAAGGAAGTTTGAGCCAGTTGTTTCAATTCTGGAAAGCTCCAAGACAGATCAACACCACCTATTATAAAAGTTAATGCTGGTAGTATTATAAAAATTCCAAGTGAAATTAAAAATTTTGGATACTGTTTACCCTCTTCTTCTTGTTTTTTTTTTGCAAATTTATTGAAAGAATAAATTGCCACCATTGCAACAATCAAAGCAATCATAAATACATCAAAATTGTTCCAAATTGGAGCTGGTGTATATAGCCCCTTAATAGTCATAAAAGAAGATCCAAAAATTAATGGGGCATCCTCTGGCATTGGCAGTGCTCTTAAAGCTGCAAAATACCAAAAAAAGATCTGTAACAACAAAGGTATGTTTCTAAAGAATTCAACATAAAAACTGGCTGTTTTATTAATTAGATAGTTGGGTGATAATCTGGCAACACCAATCACAGCACCTAATAGAGTACTTAAAATAATACCAATGAATGAAACTAACAATGTATTTAATAGTCCAACTAGATAAGCACGTCCATATGACATGGAGCCATCATAATCAATTAACGAAAATTGAATATCAAATGAAGCTTCTTTTGATAAAAAACCAAAACCAAACTCGATACCTCTAGTATCCATGTTCTCTTGGGCATTCATTGTAAAGAAACCAAAGATTAAAACTATGAATAATAGAGTTAAAAATTGAGGTAAGATTTTTTTAAATTTCATTTGATCGGATAGTATAAAAAAAGGGCTAGATAAATCTAGCCCTTTTTATCAATTTATTACTTTTAATTATCTTGATGGTGGAACGTATAAAATACCACCTTTAGTCCATAATTCATTTGGACCTCTGTCTGGTAAGATACCAGTGTCAGCTATATTTCTCTTATAACTTTCACCATAGTTTCCAACTTGTTTGATAATTCTCAAGTTCCACTCGTTATCTAAACCGAATGCAGCACCCATTTCACCTTCAGCACCAACTAATCTTTTGATTTGTGGGTTTTCTGAAGTTTTCATCATGTCAGCATTAGCAGAAGTAACACCGTACTCCTCAGCTTCGATCATAGTATTTAAAGACCATCTTACGATATCTTCCCATACTGCATCACCTTGTCTAACAACAGGGCCTAATGGCTCTTTTGAAATAGTTTCAGGTAATACGATGTGATCATCAGGGTTTGACATTTTAGTTCTTTGTGCAGCAAGACCTGATTTGTCAGTAGTGTAAGTATCACATCTACCAGCATCATAAGCAGCTACAACTTCGTCAGCTTTTTCAAAAGCAACTGGAGTATAAGAAATTCCTTTAGAGTTAAAGAAGTCTCTCATGTTTAACTCAGTTGTTGTACCAATGTTAGTACAAGCTGAGATTCCATTTTTGAATTGGCTTGTTGAAGTAATTCCAGAGTTTTTTCTAACCATGAAACCTTGACCGTCGTAGAAGTTTACTCCAACGAAAGTTAGTCCAATGTCAGCATCTCTAGAAAGAGTCCAAGTTGTGTTTCTTGATAAGATATCAATCTCACCAGAAGTTAAAGCTGTAAATCTTTCTTTAGCACTTAATGGCGTGAACTTAACTTTGTTCGCATCACCTAGTACTGCAGCAGCTACCGCTCTACATACATCAACATCAACACCAGTCCAATTTCCTGCAGCGTCAGCATTAGAAAATCCTGGTAGACCTTGAGATACTCCACATCTTACAAAACCCTTCTTCTGAGTGTTTTTAAGTGTCTTAGATTTTTTAGCAGCGAAAGTTTCAGTTGTAAAAGTAAACAACACAGCAACCATTGCTACTAAAGAAGTTAATTGTTTTACGTATTTAAACATTATTCTTCCTTTTAGTTATTTTTATTTGTTAACAAATAATTCAAAATAAATTTGAATTAGGTTAATCTTTTATCATTATCTAAAGTTGATCAAAGTAAATTGATTAATTTAGAACGCTATTAACTATATGTTGTGTGAGCAAAAGTAAAGAGGATATATATTGATAATGGTGCGCCCTGCACGACTTCGAACGTGCGACCCTCGGTTTAGAAAACCGATGCTCTATCCAGCTGAGCTAAGGGCGCAATAAATAAATACTGATACATATATAATACTTAATTAGTATTTAAAAAGAAATTTTTTAGCTATTAAAAGTAAAGATAAGAGCTCAACTCTACCTATAATCATAAAAAAAATCAGAAAGTATTTAGTTAAAAAATGAAGATTATTAAAGTCAAAATCACTTAGACCATAAGCTGATGAATTGACTGTATTCATTAAAGTCAAAATTGCTAATTTAAATGAACTTTCAAAGCTAATGTCACTTAAACTTAATAAAGAAGTTAAAATAAATAATGAAATAATAAAGATTATTATTGTTAAGAAATATTTATTAATTTCTTTGACTTCAAAATTTATTTTAGAAAACATTAATTTATTCATAAAAACATTTTTAGGTTTACTAAAAGATAAAATTTGATTTAACGAATATTTGGTTAATGAATATATTTTTAAAAACCTTAAACCAGAACTTGTGGAGAAAAAAGATCCACCAACTATTACTAAAATTAAATAAATAAAACTCAATTTTGACTGGTCATACTCTAGTGAGATACCAATATTAGATATACTACTGACAAGAGATAAAAAACTATAAGTAAAATTATTATCAAAACTAAAGAAAATAAAAAAAATTGTAACAGCAAATAAAAGATACAAAAATAAATGAATATCTTCATAAAAAAAATTAAGATTTTTATTTCTTAAAAAAATCAAATTATAAATAAAGAAAATACTAAAAAAAGAAACTAACATTAATAATGAAAAAATAACTATTTGAGACTGGTTAATTAAAATTGATGAAAGATTATTGGATGGCAAAAAACCACCTGATGAAATTATAGTCATTGATAAATTAAGAGAATTAAAAGATCTAATATCAAAGAAATTTAAGATTAAAAAAATAGATATAGTTATACTTGAGTATAAAATAAAAATTTTAATTGTTTGCTTTAATACTTCGGCACTATTAAATGATAAAAAGTTTGTAAGTGATTTTTTTAAACTATCATCATAAATATCTATTAAAAAAATAATTGAAAAAAGGAAATATAAACCCCCTATCCATTGTATTGAGGATCTCCATAAAATTAAACCTTGATCAATGTGTTTTATATTATCAAAAATTGTAAATCCTGTAGAAGTAAATCCAGAAACAGACTCGAATATTGAGTTTAAAAAAGTCAAATTATAAATACTGAAATAGAAAGGGAGAGACAATATTACTGGCAATAAAATGTAGCCCAAAAAGACAGTTAAAATCTTTTCAAATATTGATGGTTTTCTATTAACTTCTTTGATCTTATAAAATAATAAACCAATAATTAATGAAGAAAATAAACTAAAATAGTATGTATTCAGATTTAGATATAAATTGAAATAATAAGAGTAAATTATATTAAAAAAAGAAAAGACTGATACTAGGATTAAAAAAAAACTTAGATATTTTACCCTAAATAGAGACATTAATAATTATATAGAACTTATTCTAAATATATTTTCTACTACTGATATTGAATCTTTTTTGGACAATAAAACAACTCTATCATCTTTTTGAAATATGAAATTTGATCTTGGTATCACCACTTTATCATCACGTAAAACAGCACCAATTCTAATTTCTTCAGGTAAATTTGAATTTTTCAATTCTTTGTTTATTAATTCTGACGTTTCAATAATTTCAGCTTCAATTACTTCGTATTCACCATTAAGAATAGTGTAGGCTGTTTCGATTGTACCTTTGTGGATATGTTTCAAAATACTTGAAACTGTATTCATCCTAGGATCAATTAAATCATCTATCTTCAAAGAGTTTTGTAATAATGAATAATTTGGCTTGTTTATTAAAGCCATTGTTCTTTTATCATCAATTTTCTTTTCATCTTTTGCAAATTTTTCAACAAGAACACTAACCATCAAATTATCTTCATCATCGTTCGTAAGTGCAAGCACAGTCTCTACTTCTTCTAAATTTGCTTCAATTAAAACTTCCTCATCAAGAGCATCACCATTTATAATAATAGTATTATTTAGTTCGTTTGCTAAAAATTCTGAACGATCTTTATCTTTTTCAACAATTTTTACTCTTGCTGAGTCTAAGCTTTCTTCAAGATTTTTTGCAAGGTTAAATCCAATGTTTCCACCACCTACAATCAATATCTTTTTTGATACCTTCTCATTGTGTCCGAAAGCTTCAAGCGTTTGTGACATTTGAGTTGAGTTGATTATAACATAAATTTTATCATCTTTTTGAATATCATCATTCTTTTTAGGAATTAAAAATTTATCCCCTCTAATAATACCAATTATATTTGCATCAAGATTTGGATGTTTTTTTGTTAGCTCATTAAGTTTAATATTAATTAAATTACAATTTTCATTTATCAAAATTTCTAATAATCTAATTCTGTTATCAGCAAAAGGTACGCTATCTAAAGCGCCTGGTGCTTCCAATTTTCTTTGAATTGATTTCGCTATTTCTAATTCAGGTGAAATAATTACATCAATTGGTAAATTCTCTTTATTATAAACAGTTGTAAATTTTGGATTTAAATAATCTTGCGATCTAATTCTTGCAATTTTTTTTGGGATATTAAAGATAGAAAAAGCTATTTGACAAATAACCATATTAATTTCATCGTTACGTGTAACTGCTATAATCATGTCGGCTTCAGAAGCGTTTGCTTTCTCTAAAATAGTTGGATACGTGGCTTTTCCAACTATAGCTTTAACATCCAAGGAGTCATCTATCTTTTGGATATCTTCGCTAGATTGATCTATAACAGTAATAGAATGGCCTTGTTCACTAAGCTGTTTGGCTATAGTAAAACCTACTCTACCCGCTCCACAGATAATTATATTCATTTTAATTAAATTCTTTAATTCCTAAACCTTTTAATTTTCTATGTAAGGCACTTCTTTCCATTCCAACAAAATTTGCTGTTTTTGAAATATTGCCATTAAATTTTTTAAGTTGGATAGTTAAATACTCTTTTTCAAACTTTTCTCTAGCCTCTTTTAATGGCACAGATAGGCTGTTTTCTGTAATCTGATCATCAAAATTATCAATTTTTAATGACTCTTTAATAATATTTGAAATTTTGTCTTTTGTGCCTGGTTGTAAAATCGCAATTCTTTCAATCAAATTTCTAAGCTCTCTAACATTTCCCTTCCAGTTATGATTTAAAATATAGCTATTGTTTTCATCTATTTCTAACTCTTTAATATTATAATTTTCTGATATTTTTTTTGAAAAATATTTTATTAATAATGGAATATCTGAAATTCTTTGGCTTAATGGTTCAATATTTATTTCAAATACATTTATTCTATGAAATAAATCTTCTCTAAAGTTACCTATTTGAATTTCTTTTTTTAAATCTTTGCTTGATGAGCAAATTAATCTAACATCAACACTTACATCATTGTTTCCATTAACTCTTTTAAATTTTTGATCAATTAAAACTCTTAATATTTTTGATTGAATATCTAGCGGTATTTCAGAAATTTGATCTATAAGTAAGGTGCCTTTATTAGCTTTCTCGAGAGCACCATAAGATATAGATCCATTTTCTTTTTCTTCGCCAAATAACTCTAATTCATATTTATTTGAGTCTAGCAATGCACCATTGAGCACGATAAACGGATTTTTATTTCGTGAAGATTTTTTATGTATCTTTCTAGCAATTAGTTCTTTTCCAGAGCCTGAAGGACCGTGAATAAAAACTCTGCTCTCAGTTAAAGAAATCTTTTTTATCTGGTCAATTATATTAATTGTATTTTTACTATCTCCAATTAAGTCATAAGATGAAAATAATTTACTTTCATACTCTTTATTTTGTTTTTTTAGATTATAATTTTCAACAGCACGACTTACAAAATTAAGTAATCTTTCTTGATCAAATGGTTTTTCGATAAATTCAAATGCGCCATGATGTAAAGATTTTATAGCCATTTCAATATTTGCATGACCAGAAATTATTATAACTGGTACATCCTTATTTTTAGTTTTAATGTGAGATAAAAGTTCAATGCCATCATTGTCTCCTTTATCAAGTTTTACATCAAGTATAGCTACATCAGGTAACTTTTTATCTATCTCTGCTAGAGCTTGGTTATAATTAGCAGCAATTCTTGTTTTATAACCAGCATCAATAATCAATTCATTAATAATATTTCTAATATCAGTATTATCGTCAACTATTAAAATTTCAGCACTCATTATTTAATTAAAGTAATTTTTATTATTGCACCATCTTCTTTAGATATAAATTCAATATTACCATTATGGTCATTAATTATCTTGTTTGCAATCGATAGACCAAGTCCCGTACCTTGTTTTTTTGTTGTAAAATATGGGTTTAAAATTTCTTTAATATTATTCAAATCTTTAAAACCTATCCCATTATCATTGATAATAAGACTTATATGACTATTAAGATCATTTAGTTCAATAGCAATAATCTTTTTAAAATTAGCAGCTTTTTCAGTTTTTTGCTGAATACTTTCAATTGAATTTTTAATTAAATTGAGGAAAACTCTACTTAATTGTTCCTTGTCACTATTAAACAATATTTGTTTAATGTTATTCTTAAACTCGATTTTAATTGTTTTATCTAATTCTTGAAGTAATTCAATATTATCCTTCATTAAAATAACTAAATCATTTTTTTGGAATATAGGTTTTGGCATTCTTGCAAAATCAGAGAATTCATTAACTAATTTTTCTATTTGATTAATTTGATTGTTAATAATCTTTAAATTTTCTTTAAAATTTTCTCTGTTTTTTTCATCTAATTCGTTGGAATATTTATTTTTTAATCTATCAATAGTTAATTGAATTGGTGTAAGTGGGTTTTTAATTTCATGAGCAAGTTTTCTTGCTAGATTACCCCAAGCTTCATGTTTTTCATTGATAATTAATTTATCTTGTTGATCTTTTAGTCGATCAATCATTTGATTGAAATTTTTATTCAATATTTCTAAGTCTTTATCGGTTTTAACTTCAGGAACTTTTATATCTAAATTTCCTTTTCCAATTGAGGTGGAAGCTAAGATCAAATTATTAATAGATCTAAAAAATCTAGATGAAAATCTAATTGCTATTGAAATAGATATAAACAATAAAAGAGATACAATAATAATATAAATTATCGCAAATGAAACTTTGATACCAGTACTTTTTTCTTCAACAGTATAATAAAAATTAATAGCCTCTTCTGACTCTGTTAAATATTTAGAAATATCTTTATCAAGATATTTAACAACATAAATAAATCTATCTTCAAAATTTTGTAATCGCATTATAGCAGCAGATCTATTTTCAAAAGCATTTATAATTTTTAAGGGACGGTCATCATCTAACACTAAGTTTAAAGCTTTATCAACTGGGGGAATATATGGATCATCATCTTCTATAGTTGAAAATAATAATTTTTTTTCTAAATTAATTATATGTATTTCATCAACACCACGAATTAATTTTTGTGTTTGTAAAAATCTTTTATATTCTCTTTCATTATCATTTAAAAATTTTTTACTTTTGTTTACATCAAAGGCAATAAGAACTATTTTTGATTGAATTTTGTTTCTTACTTCGTCAACATAACTCCTAGCTAGCTCATAAGAGTTATTAACAACCGTTGTAACTTTTTTGTCAAAATATTTTTCAAGAGCAAAAGAAAAAAGAAATAAAGAAAAAACAGATATTAGCAACGAGGGAATAAAAGTAAATAATGCAAAATATGTTATATATTTTTTATTAGATTTTAATCCATCCTTATCGATATCAATTTTAATTGTTTTTTTAATTTCTAAAAAAATAAAAACAAAAAGAAGTCCGAGCAAAACGAAATTTAGAATTAGTAAAAATTGTAAATTTTGACTTGATAATTCTATGAGACTTTTATCGATAAAAGTTAAAAAGGTTAAGAAACCTACAGATAATGTGATAATAAATAGAAATATTAAATATATATTTTTTTTGATAAAATCGTACATTCTTAAAAAATAATCACTATAAATGATGAACAATTATTTTATAATACTTGCCTCTGGACAAAGCAAAAGATTTAATTCAAATAAACCAAAGCAATATATTACTTATAGAAATAAAGCTCTTTTTGAACATTCTTTAGATAAAGCCATAAGATCAAAACTTTTTAAAAAATTTATCATAGTTGTTAACGATAAAAAACAAATCAAAAAAAAATATTCTAAAGATATTACAATTATTAAAGGTGGCAAAGAAAGATCAGATTCCTCTCTAATTGCCTTAAAATATATTAAAAAATTTAGTCCCAATAATGTTTTAATTCATGATGCAGCAAGACCCAATTTTACTATTGGTCTTTTAAATAAATTAATTAATTCTCTAAAAAAGAATAAAGCATCTGTTCCTGTTATTTCTTCTAAAGACTCAATTAAATATAAAGTTAAAAATCAATTGTTTAATCTTAATAGAAAAAATTCTTACTTAACTCAAACTCCTCAGGCATTTAAATTCAAAGACATCTATGATTTGTCTATAAAACAAAAAAATATAATTCAGGATGAGGCAACACTATTTATCGATAATAATTTAAAAATTAATTTTATTAAGGGTGAGGCTTTAAATAATAAGATTACTTTTAAAGAAGATTTAATTAATACAAAAACTTATTTTGGTATTGGATTTGATATTCATAGATTGATAAAAGATAAAAAACTTTATTTAGGTGGAATTAAAATCCCTTTTCATTCAGGTTTAAAGGGACATTCAGACGGAGATGTAATTTTGCATTCAATAATTGATGCTCTATTGGGTGCCATGAGAAAAAAAGATATAGGTAACTTTTTTCCTGATAATAAAAAAAAATTTAAAGATATTAGATCTCCAAAAATGCTAAAACCTATTGTTGATATTTTAGATAGAAATAATTTCTATATTAATAATTTAGATATTAATTTGATATGCGAACAACCTAAAGTTTCCAAATATAGAAATAAAATAATAAATTCTTTATCAAATTTATTAAAATTAGATAAAGATTTAATTAATTTAAAAGGTAAAACAGTTGAAAAATTAGGATTAATTGGAAAGGAAAAAGCAATAGCTTGTGAAGTTATTTGCTCAATATCACAATGAAAAAAATCAATGTGCTAATATCAACTTTTTTTGGTTATGGCTATTTAACCAAAATACCAGGAACTGTTACATCGTTAGTTACGACTGTTTTTATTTATATTGCATATGAATATCTTGGATACACAGATCTTAAATTTTCAATAATTTTTTTTACTCTTTTATTTTTCTACTCTTTTTATGCAGTTAAAGATGCAGAAAGTGAGTTTAAGAATAAAGATCCTAGACAAATAGTTATTGATGAAGTTTTAGGTCAAGCTATGCCATTAATCCTTGTGTTACACTTAAGTCAAAACAGTCAACTAAACTTACCAAATGAAGTTTATTATGTGTTGTCTTTTATTTTCTTCAGATTTTTTGATATTTTAAAGCCTTTTCCAGTTAGTTATTTTGATAAAAATTTCAAAAATTACTTTGGAATAATCATGGATGATATAATGGCTGGATTATATTCAATGTTATTAATTTACCTAATAAGTCTTAAATTTTAATGAGTATTCAGCTTCTCCATAAAAAATTAATTAATAAAAAATTAACTATATCTGTGGCCGAGTCTTGTACTGGTGGGTTATTGGCTCATAATTTAACTAAATTAGCCAACTCATCAAAATATTTTCAAATGGGCCTGACCACCTACTCCAATCAAGCTAAAATTAAAATTTTAAAAGTTAATAAGAATATTATTAAGAAATATGGCGCTGTAAGTTATGAATGTTGTAAAGCAATGGTAAGAAATTTATCAAAAATCTCTAAGAGTAAAATCAATATATCAATTACTGGAATTGCAGGACCTGGTGGAGCTTCAAAAAATAAACCAATAGGTTTGGTTTATATTGGTATTAAAAAAGGTAAAACCTTAATTGTTAAAGAAAATAGATTTAAATCTAATAACCGTAATTCTGTTCAAAAATTAACAGTTAGAGAGGTGATTAAGATAGTTTTAAATTTAATTTAATTAATCTTCTATTGGTCTATAAAGATCTTCTGCTCTTTTTTGAAAAGCATCTGCTATCTTATTCAAACCAAACTCAAAAGACTTAGACATCAAAACATTTAAGAATTTATTCTCGATTTCAAAATTAATATCAAAAGAAATTTCGGTGCCCCTTTTTGTTTCATTAAAATTCCAATTATTTTCTAAGTGATTTAATGGTCCACCAATATTGGTTACATTTATAGTACTGTTCTCTTTGTCAAATTTTACATCACTTTTATATGTATCTTTAAATGGTCCTTTACCAATGGTAAGATCAGCAATAATTAAAATTTGATTGCCTTCTTTATTTCTTTCATAAACATGTGAGTCCAAACAAAAAGGAACAAACTCTGGATATTTTTCAATATCAAGAACTAAATCAACAAGTTGATCTTTTTTACATTCAATTAATCTCTTAACTGATGCTTTAGGCATTAATGTTTGTTTAATCTATTTTGTTGAAGTTGAGCAAAATCTTCATCAGCATGATACGAAGATCTTGTTAATGGTGATGAAGAAACTAGTAAAAATCCTTTTGCTTTAGCTATTGTTCCTAAATCATCAAATTCTTTTGGAGTATAATATCTATCAAGTGGATGGTGTTTTGTTGATGGCTGAAGATATTGACCAATAGTTAAAAAATCTACATCTGCAGCTTTTAAATCATCCATTACTTGTAAAATTTCATCTCTACTTTCACCTAGTCCGACCATAATTCCAGATTTGGTAAAAACATTTTTATTAACTTGTTTGGCATTTTTCAAAAGTTCTAAAGAAGAAAAGTATCTTGAACCAGGTCTAACTTTTAAATAAAGACTGGGTACAGTTTCGATATTATGATTAAAAACATCTGGGTTTGCATCTAAAACTCTTTTATAAGAATCTCCTTTTCTCAAAAAATCAGGTGTTAATACTTCAATTGTAGTATTTGGATTTTGTTTTCTTGTTTGATTTATTGTTTCAAAAAAATGTTCTGAACCACCATCATCTAGATCATCTCTATCAACAGATGTTATCACAACATGTTTTAAATTTAATTTTTTAACAGCCTCAGCTATTTTAACAGGCTCTAGTTGATCCAATTTTCCAGGTAAACCAGTTTTAACATCACAAAAAGCACATGCTCTTGTGCAAGTATCACCCATGATCATAAATGTTGCATGTCTTTTACTCCAACATTCGGTAATATTTGGGCAATTAGCTTCTTGGCAAACAGTTACTAGATTATTATTATTTACAATTGTTTTTGTTAGGAAAAACTCTTTACTATTTACAAGCTTAGACCTTATCCAATCAGGTTTTTTCTTAATTGGATTTATTGGTTTGTTTTGTTTTTCTGGATGTCTAGTTTTCATCGTTTTTAATTATATAAATCGTCTCTCCTTCTTTGCCAAACAAAAATCTCTCCCTTATTAGTGTTTCAATATAATCAAGATCTAAATTGGTGCTTAGTAAAGTATTTTTATGATCTAAATCATTTATTTTATTAATTAAGGATAATTCTTTTTTTTTCAAGTTGGACAAAAGTTCTTTTTTTTCAATAAATGAAAAAAGACCCCTTTCACCTGATACAAGATTAAAAGCAAAGTAAAAAATCAAAAAAATAGATACTAATAAAAAATAATTTCTTTTTATTAATCCAAGCATTAATTGATTTTATTCATCCTCGCCTTTTTTCCAAGTTCTTCTTCAATACGAATTAATTGATTATATTTAGCTACTCTTTCGGATCTTGCTAATGATCCAGTTTTAATTTGATTAGAGTTTGTCCCAACTGCCAAATCTGCAATAAATGTGTCCTCACTCTCTCCTGATCGATGAGATATGATTGTTTTATATCCTATAGTTTGAGCAAATTTTATCACATCTAAGGTTTCAGATACTGTGCCAATTTGATTGAGTTTAATTAAAATTGAATTTGATGAAATATTTAAAAAACCTTTTTTAAGTCTTTCAAGGTTTGTTACATACAAATCATCTCCAACGATTTGAACATCTTTTACTGATTTCATTAATTTATTCCAAGCCAGCCAATCATTTTCTGCAAAAGGGTCTTCGATTGATTTTATTTTATATTTGTTAATAATTTTTTGATATTCTTTGATCGATTTTTCAACAGAAATATAACTTTTAGAATGAATGGAGTATTTATTCTTTTTAAATAATTCATTGCCTGCAACATCAAGACATATGGAAACATCTTTACCATTTTTAAAACCTGCTTTTTTAATTGCAGAAACAATTAAATCTAGCGCTTGATTATTGCTACTGATCATTGGGGCAAAACCCCCTTCATCACCAACGGATGTCGATAACCCCTTGTCTTTAATTAGCTTACTTAGACTTTTAATAACTAAAAAACAAACTCTCATTGCTTCAGAGAAACTTTTTGCACAATCAGGTCTGATCATAAATTCTTGAATTCTAAGACCATTGTTAGCGTGTGCCCCACCATTAATTATATTCATTAAAGGATATGGTAATTGAAAATTTTTCTTGACTGAAAATGTTTTATATAAAGGTAATTTTTTAACTTTAGCTGAAAGTTTTTTAACAGCCATAGAAACAGCCAACATTGCATTTGCCCCAAGATTTGTTTTTTGTCTTGTTCCATCAAGGTTAATTAAAAGGGTGTCAATTCGTTCTTGGTTATGAATATTTTGACCTTTTAATTTTTTTGAAATTTTTGTATTAACTAAATTTACAACACTAAAAACACTTTTTCCTAAATATCTTTTATTGTTTTTGTCTCTTTTTTCATAAGCCTCATAAGTTCCAGTAGATGCGCCAGAGGGACAGATGGCTGATGCGCTATTATTCTTTACATGGACTTCAGCTTCAACTGTTGGATTACCTCTACTATCAAAAACTTGTCTTGCTTTTACTTTTAAGATTTTGCTCACTACTTTTTAATTAAGTTATCAATATCAGTTAATTGTTTAAGTAAGTTTTCTAACTTATCTAAAGGAACCATGTTTGGACCATCTGATGGAGCATTATCAGGATCTTGATGAGTTTCAATAAACACTCCTGCAACTCCTACAGCAACTGCAGCTCTTGCTAAATATTCAACAAATTCTCTTTGTCCGCCAGAAGACTCGCCCTGACCACCTGGTTGTTGTACTGAATGTGTTGCATCAAAAATTACTGGATAACCATTCTTTGCCATGATCGGTAATGACCTCATATCTGATACTAAAGTATTGTATCCAAAGCTAGCTCCTCTTTCTGTAACTAAAATATTTTCATTTCCAGAGTCTGCTATTTTTTTTGTAACATTAACCATGTCCCATGGGGCTAAGAACTGTCCCTTTTTAACATTTATAATCTTATTAGTTTTAGCAGCAGCAATTAAAAGATCTGTCTGTCTGCATAAAAACGCTGGTATTTGTAAAATATCAACATGATCTTTTAATAAAGAACATTGCTCTGCGTTATGAATGTCGGTTAAAATTGGAACATTCAATTCTTTTTTAATTTTATCAAACACTGGAAGGGATGCTTCTAAACCAGCTCCTCTTTGACCTTTAAGACTAGTTCTATTAGCTTTATCAAAAGAAGTTTTATAAATAAATCCAAGATCAAATTTTTTTGTAATTTCTTGAATTTTACCTGCCATGTCCATTGCATGCTGTTCTGTTTCGAGCTGACATGGTCCGGCAATAATACAAATTTTATTATTATTTGAAATTTCTATATTTCCACAATTTACTTTTTTATTACTCATTTATGATTTTTTGCTGCCTTGATAAATGATGAGAATAAAGGATGAGGGGCTAAAGGTCTAGATTTAAATTCTGGGTGAAATTGAACTCCTATAAACCATGGGTGATTTTTTAACTCTATAATCTCAGGTAACTTATTATCGGGCGATAAACCAGAAAAAATCATCCCTTTTTTTTCAAACTTATCTTTATAAGCTATGTTCACTTCATATCTATGTCTGTGTCTCTCTTTAATCAATTTTGATTTATAAATTTTTCTGATTTGTGAATTATCCCTAAGCTTGGCATCGTAGGAACCTAATCTCATTGTCCCACCTAAATCTTTATCAGTTCCTTTAATCATCTTTCCATCTTTGGTCCATTCATTAATTAATCCAATTATAGGTAAACCTTTTTTATCAAATTCACTTGATGTAGCATTTTTTAAATTTAATTGATTCCTTGCAAATTCAATAATTGCCATTTGCATTCCATAACAAATACCTAAGAAAGGTATCTTATTTAATCTAGCATATTTGATTGCCTCAATTTTTCCATCAGTTCCTCTTTTTCCAAATCCACCAGGAATTAATATTCCTGAAATATTTTTGAGTTTTTTCTTAATTTCTGAAACTTTTAATTTTTCAGAGTCTATTCTAACTAGATTGACCTTTACTTTATTATCTATTCCGCCATGAGTTAATGCTTCATCCAATGATTTATAAGCATCTTTCAGCTCCACATATTTTCCAATAATTGCAATATTTACTTGCCTCTTATTTTGTAAAATTATTTTAGTAATTTTTTTCCAAGGATTTAGGTTTGCAGGTTTTTTAGATTTTAATTTAAAATAATTCAATACTTGAAGATCTAATTTTTCTCTAAAAAAACTCATTGGAGCTTCATAAATAGTTCTTACATCCACAGTCTCAATCACATTCTTAATATCAACATTACAAAATAACGAGATTTTTTTTCTATGATCTAAAGGGATTGGTCTTTCAGATCTACAAATTATTATATCAGGCTGAATACCTATGCTTCTTAATTCTTTTACAGAGTGTTGAGTAGGCTTTGTTTTTATTTCATCGGAAGCTTTTAAATATGGAACTAATGTTAAGTGAATAAATAATGCATTTTTTTTTCCAACATCATTTGCAAATTGTCTAATAGCTTCAACAAAAGGTAAGCTTTCGATATCCCCTACTATTCCTCCAATTTCACAAATTACAAAATCTTCTTTTGATGAATCGTGCTTGATAAATTGTTTAATACGATCTGTGATATGGGGAATTACCTGAACAGTTTTACCAAGATACTCTCCTTTTCTTTCTTTTCTTAAAACATCACTATAAATTTTACCTGTTGTTATATTGTCTGATTTTTTCGCAGATACTCCAGAAAACCTCTCATAATGTCCAAGATCTAAATCTGTTTCAGCTCCATCATCTGTTACATAAACCTCTCCATGCTGAAACGGACTCATTGTTCCTGGATCTACATTCAAATATGGATCTAATTTTCTAATTCTGACTTTGTAACCTCTTGATTGAAGTAAGTAAGCTAAAGAAGCTGAAGAAAGACCTTTTCCTAAAGAAGAAACCACACCGCCAGTGACAAATATATATCGCGCCATGGAACTATCTTATAGCGAATAAAAAATGAATTGAAAAGTAATAATTATTTTTCTTCAGGAATTGAAGGAGTGTCCTCAGTTTTTTCCTCAATAGTATCTAAAACTGAATTTGTAGGGGTTAATTCCGCTCTTGAAATAATTGTAAGCGCCAGACTACACACAATAAACAAAGTTGCAATCACAGCAGTTGCTTTGGTCATGAAGCCACCAGCAGATCTTGAAAGCATGAAGTTTTCTTGAGAAACACCAATACCAAGAGCCCCACCTTCAGATTTCTGCAAAAGTATTAATGACACTAAAATTAATGCAAGAATGATGTTAATGACTAACAATATATTTTCCATGCGGACTAATTAAAGGTTTTTTTGATTATATCAATAAATTTTTTTGGGCTTTGAGAGGCTCCACCAATTAAAAAACCGTCTATAACGTTAATATCTTTTAATTGAGCAATGTTATTGTTGTTAACTGAACCACCATACAAAATTTTTAGAGATTTTTTACTAAATCTATTTTTAATAAACGAGACAGATTTTAGTAAATCTTCAGATGCAGGTATCAATCCTGTTCCAATTGACCAGACAGGCTCATACGCTAAAATTATATTAGATTTGTTTTTAATAGATTTTAGACCGTTGTTAATTTGTTTTGCTAATACTTGATTGGTTTTCTTGTTTTTTCTTTCTTTATAAGTTTCACCAATACAAAATATAATTTTTAAACCAGCTTTAATTGCACTTTTAATTTTTAAGTTGATTAACTGATCAGTTTCACCAGATTGTCTATTTTCTGAATGCCCCAATATTATATATTTAGCCCCAACATTTTTTAACATTTTTGCATTTACGTTACCTGTGAAAGCGCCAAAGTTTTCACTTTCATGACAATTCTGTGCACCAACCTCTAACTTGGTTTTTTTTAATCTTTTTGACAATGGTCTGATAAGTGTATTTGGAGGGCAATAAACTATTTTAAATTTATTTTTCTTATTAGTATTTGAAAATTTTATAACACTATCAAGGGAATTTAATGTTCTTAAATCACCAAACATTTTCCAATTAGCTACAAAATACATATATTTATTTGTCATTATTGAATTTTTAATCTATAGATTTGTTTTTTGCAGATCAATATATTTATAGCTTAATGATAAAAAATTTGAAAAATTTTGGTGGAAAAAAATTGGGTGGTGTAATCCTAATTGCAGTAATTGTAATAGCGTTTGGATTTGGAGGTTTTGGTGGTGGATTTAGCACCAACAACCAGAATAATATTGCAAAAATAAACAAGACCAATGTAACCACACAAGATTTTATGGACTATCTAAATGGTAGTAACATTTCACAACAAGCAATTAGGGAAAACCTTGATCAAAATATAATTGAAGAATTATTGTCAGGACTGATTTCAACTACTTTAATTGATTTAGAGGTTGAAGATTTTGATCTTTCAATAACAGAATTGACTGTTTTAAAAAAAATAAAAGAAAATAAAAATTTTCAAGATGAAAACGATGTATTTCAAAGAATTAAATATGAAAAATTTCTTCTTTCAAACAATATGTCGGCTCCAATGTTTGAACTTCAGTTAAAAAATCGTGAACTTCAAAAACATTTATTTGATCTAATTGGAGCTGGAACAATAACGCCAGATTTTTTAATTAAAAAAAAATTTGAGGAACAAAATAAAACTCTAGATATTGAATATTTATCAATGTCTAAGCAATATAGAGAAAAAGATAGCTACACTAGTGAAGAAATTAAGAAATTTGTTGAGGAAAATAAAGATCAATTAAAAAGTGAATATATTGATTTTAAATATGCAGTTTTAAATCCTAAAAATTTAATTGGATTAGAAGAGTTTAATCAGGATTTTTTTGACGAAATAGATAAAATTGAAAACAAAATTTCTCAAGGAGATACGTTCGAAACAATACTCGAAAATATTAAAGCAGATGTAATAGAAATTAGCAAATACACAACTTCTTCCACTAAAAAGATTAATGAAGACAGAATTTATTCTAAAAGATCTTCAAATTTAGATATTATTGAAAATGGAGATAATTTTTTATTATTTTCAATAGTTGACAAATATGATCTTGGGCCTGACTTAGGAGATCTCACTACAAAAGATGAAATAACTGAATTAGTTTTTCAAAAAGGTAAATTTGACCTTAATAGAAATATTTTAGAAAAAATACAAAAAAAAGAATTTGATAATAATGAATTTAATAAAATGTCAGCTAATAGTCTTGAGTATGTGTCGCTTAATTCAATTAATGATGACAATACTTTTGAAACGAATTCAGTTAAAATGCTATACAGTCTTCCAGTTGGTTCTTTTACACTTGTAAATGATAAAGATAATAAAATTTATTTGGTAAAAATAGTTAATGCAAAAGATAATTCTTATAATGCAGCTGATGAAAATTATTTAAAATTTGTCCAAGAACTAAACACGGACAATAGAAAAAGTATTCTTCAATCATATGATCAATTACTTAATAATAAATATAAAGTTCAACTAAATCAGAAAACTATTGATAGAGTTAAAAATTATTTCAAATGATAATTAATCGAAACTTCAAAGATTTTAAGTTTCGACACAGAAGCAAAAAAAATCAAATAATATATACTTCAAAAAAAGTAAAAAATGACAACAATGTTTTAAATCTAATTGATAATTTCCTCACAGAAAAGAATAGCTTTATATTTGAGTCAGTTGAAAAAGGGAAGATCAAGGGTAGATATACTATTTTTGGCAAAAATCCTGACAAAATTTGGGAATTTAATAATGATAATTCATTCTTAATTAAAAACAAAAAAAAGATTAAATTAAAAGAAAAACCTGATCAATTAATTGAAAAAATTATTGAAGATTTTAAATTTGAAACCCCAAAAAAACTGCCTAAAATTTGCTCTTTAATATCAGGTTATTTTTCATATGACTCAATTCGATATATTGAGAAAATTCCAAACAAATGTAAAAATGATCTTAATTTACCAGATGTTAGGCTTTTGAGACCTAGAACTCTAGTTATTTACGATAATTTAAAAAAAGAAATTTTTTATATAATTAATATTTTTGGTGATGAAAAAATTAAAAACTATGCAAAAAAATATGAAGAAATTAAAACAGAATTATCTAAAATATTAATTCAATCTTCTTTAAAAATTTCAAATTATCTAACTAAAAAAACAATTAAAGACATTAAAGTTAAATCTAATACTCCCAAAAACAAATTTATTAAAATGGTGCATAAAGCTAAAGATTATATCAAACGAGGTGATATTTTTCAGGTGGTTTTAAGTCAACGATTTGAAGCAAAATTAACAAAAAAACCCTTAGATATTTACAAAAAACTTAGAATTACAAATCCATCCCCTTTTATGTTTTTCTTTAATTTTAATGATTTCCAAATCATTGGAGCCAGCCCAGAAATACTAGTTAGGTTGAGAGATAATAAGATTACAGTCAGGCCAATAGCAGGTACAAGACCTAGGGGCAAAACGATCAAAGAAGATCTTTTTTATGAAAAAGATTTGCTTAAAGATAAAAAAGAACTTTCTGAACATTTAATGCTTTTAGATCTTGGTAGAAATGATGCTGGAAAAGTTTCTAAAATTAATTCAGTCAAAGTTACTGAAAGCTTCATTATAGAAAGATATTCTCATGTAATGCACATAGTTTCTAATGTAGTTGGTGAATACAATAAAAAATTTTCAAAATTTAAATCTATGCTTGCGGGATTTCCTGCTGGAACTGTATCTGGAGCACCAAAAATTAGAGCAATGGAGATTATTGATGAATTAGAGACAACAAAAAGAAAAGTTTATGCAGGAAGTATTGGATATTTTTCAGCTAATGGAGAATTTGATACTTGCATAGCTTTAAGAACTGCTGTTGCTAAAAACAAAAAATTCTATGTACAAGCAGGTGCTGGAATTGTTGCAGACAGTAAACCAATTAATGAATATGAGGAAACAGTTAATAAAGCTAAAGCTTTAATTAATGCTTTAAGATAATGAAAATATTATTAATAGATAATTATGATAGTTTTACATTTAATCTTTATCATTATCTTTCTTCGTTAAAAACTAAAGTTGACGTTATAAGAAACGACCAAATTACATCTAAAGAAATTATTAAAAAAAAATATGATAAAATTGTAATTTCACCGGGACCTGGTAACCCTAACCAATCTGGAAATTGTTTGAATATTTTAAAGACACTTCATAAAGATCTACCTTTTCTTGGCGTATGTCTAGGCCATCAAATAATAGGTCAAGTTTTTGGTTCAAAAATTGTTCAAGCAAAGAAATTAATGCATGGAAAAACAAGTAAAATCAAATCAAAAAGAATTGGAATTTTAAAAAATCTTCCAAAAGCCTTTGAAGCAACTAGATATCATAGTTTAATTATTGATAAGAAATCTTTATCTGCAGACTTAGAAATTACTGCAGAAACTAGTGATGGTCTAATTATGGGTGTTCAACACAAAAAGTATAATATTCACGGTGTGCAATTCCATCCCGAAAGTATAAAGACTGTATTAGGAATTAAAATATTAAAAAATTTTATAAATCATTAATCTAGTGCAGCAATTTTTAGAAAAACTTAGAAAAAAACAAAACTTAACTTTTGAGGATAGTAAATTAGCTTTTGAATTGTTGATGACAGGAAAAGCAAGTGAAGATCAGATCTATGATTTTTTAACATTACTATCAGCAAAAGGTGAGGTTTCAGATGAAATTGCTGGTGGTGTTTATGTTTTAAGAGATAAATCTAAAAGAGTAAATGTTGATAATTGTGTTGATACTTGCGGTACTGGAGGAGATGGTATGAATACACTGAATATATCAACTGCTTCTGCCCTACTTTTAGCAAGTTTGGGTACAAAAGTAGCAAAACATGGAAATAAGGCTGTCTCATCAAAATGTGGATCTGGGGATGTGCTTGAAGCATTAAATATTAAGATTGATCTTGAACCATCTAATGTAGAGAAAGAAATTAACAATAATAATTTTGGATTTATGTTTGCTCCAAATTATCATAGTGCAATGAAATTTGTTGGTCCTATTAGAAAAAAAATAGGTAAAAGAACAATCTTCAATATGATTGGACCCTTAAGTAATCCAGCTTTAGTTAAGAGGCAGGTTGTGGGTGTTTTTGATAAAAAGTTATTAAAAATATTTGCTGAAGCTTTTAAAAATTTAAATATTAAATTTGCATGGATTGTTAATAGTGAAGATGGATTAGATGAAATATCACCTTATGAAAAAACAAATGTAATTCAATTAAAAGATGGTCAAATAACTGAATTTACAATTGATCCAAAAATATTAAATGTTAATGCTGAAAGATTTGAAAATCTTGTAGGTGATGATGCAAAATATAATGCAAATAAAATGATAGAAATATTTAAAGGTAAAGATAATGATTTTTCAAAAGCAGTTTGTTTAAATGCTGCAGCTGGTTTGATTGTTAGTGAAAAATTTAAAGAATTTTTTGACGCCTATAACTTCGCTAGAGAATTTATACTATCAGGTAAAGCCTTTTCACATTTAAAAAAAATACAAAATGTCTGAAAATATTCTTGAAAAAATAATAAAAAGAAAAATTGAAAGAATAGATATTTTAAAAAAATCTATAAATCTAAATTCTTTAAATGAAATTATTAATAAAAATATGTCTTTTATTGATTTTAAAAAAAAGATTCAAAATAATTTAAATAGAAATAAGAGTTCAATCATTGCAGAGATTAAAAAAGCAAGTCCTTCTGCTGGTGTTATTATTGATGATTATAATCCCGTTGAAATTGCTAAAATATACAATGATAATAATGTAACTTGTTTGTCTGTTCTTACAGAAGAAGATTTTTTCTTAGGTAACTTAATTCATGTTAGCAAAATAAAAAATAAGATTAAATTACCAATTTTATGTAAAGATTTTTTTATTGATAAATTTCAAGTTCCTTTAGCTAAAAGTTATGGCGCTGATGCAATCTTAATTATTTTAGCTGGAGTATCAGATGATTTAGCTAATGAATTATACGAAGAAGCTTTAAAGTTTAATATGTCAGTTATTGTCGAAGTTCATACTGTTGAAGAAGCAAAAAAAGCTTTGATCTTTAAGGAAGCTTTAATTGGAATTAATAATAGAAACTTAAAAACTCTAAAAACTGATATAAATACAACCTATGATATTCATAATGTGTTAATTGACCACAAGGGACCGCTAATTTCAGAGAGTGGAATTAAGACTAAAGATGAGCTCTTAGATCTAAAAAATAAAACATCTATAAATACTTTTTTAATTGGTGAATCGCTTTTGAAAAATTTAGAAAAAAATTCAATTTTTTCAGTTTTATAGACAGATAAACCGCAATTTTACTAGTTTTTTTTACTATTGTTAAAATAGAAGAACTTTTATAGAACATTATTTGTACGATATTTGTTCTTATGCTTACAAAAAAACAAAAAAACCTACTTTTATTTATCAACAAGAAGTTGAGAAGCTCTGGTGTTTCTCCTTCTTATGAAGAAATGAAGCAATCTCTAAATTTAAAATCTAAATCTGGAATTCATAGATTGATTAGTGCTTTAGAGGAAAGAGGGTTTATTAAGAGATTGGCTCATAAAGCGAGAGCATTAGAAGTAATAAAATTACCAGAAACAGCCTCTGCAAATGATATTTACAATAGCTTTTCACCAAGCGTAATTAAAGGTGGTTTGGATGAGGTAAACATTAATTCTGACGAAATGGAAGTTCCAGTACTTGGAAAAATAGCTGCGGGTACCCCTGTTGAAGCAATTCAAAATGAAGTATCAAGAATTCCTTTACCTAGTAACTTAGAAAAGAATGGTGACTATTTTGGATTAAAAGTTCAAGGAGACTCAATGATTGAAGCTGGCATCAACGAAGGTGATACAGTGATCATTAGAAGAACAGATAGCGCAGACAATGGTAAAATAGTTGTAGCTTTGATAGATGAAGATGAGGCCATGCTGAAAAGAATTCGAAAAAAAGGTAAGGTTGTTGCTCTTGAAAGTGCTAATAAAAACTACGAAACTAAGATTTTTGGTCCAGACAGAGTAAAAGTCCAAGGTGTACTGGTATCTTTATATAGAAACTTCTAAAAAAATAGTCTAAATAACACGAATGTCTAATGTTGCAACACGTTTTGCACCCTCACCTACTGGAGCGCTTCATATTGGTGGAGTAAGAACTGCTCTGTTTAATTGGCTTTATTCAAAAAATCAAAAAGGAACATTTCATCTTAGAATTGAGGATACAGATAAAGAAAGATCTAAAGATGAACATAAAGTTCAAATCATTAAGTCTTTAAAGTGGATTGGTATAGAACATGATGGTGAAGAATATATACAATCAACTAAAATTAAAGATCATATAGATATTGCTAACGAATTACTAAAAAATGGTAATGCCTATAAGTGCTATTGTTCTAATGAAGAAATTGAAGATCAAAAAAAGAGAGCTAGACAAAAAAAACTTCCTTATATCTATAATAGAAAATGGAGAGACATTTCAGAAGAAGAAGCTCCAAAAGATATAAAGCCTGTAATAAGATTTAAAAGTAAAATTGAAGGATCAACTGTACTAAAAGATTTGGTACAAGGCGATGTTGAAATCGATAATAACACAATTGAAGATTTTATAATTTTAAGAAATGATGGAACACCAACATACAATTTATCTGCAACTGTAGATGATCATCAAATGAACATGACTCATATCATTAGAGGAGATGATCATAAGATAAATACATTCAAACAAATGCAAATTTATTTAGCTATGAAATGGAAGTTACCACAGTTTGCACACATACCTCTTATTCACACAATAAACGGTAAAAAATTATCAAAAAGAGATAATGCTTCGACATTAGATGACTATTCAAAAATAGGTATAATGCCCGATGCATTAAGGAATTACTTACTTAGATTGGGTTGGTCTTTTGAAGACAAGGAAATATTCACCCTAGATGAAAGTATTAAGCATTTTAATTTGGAGGGTATAGGTAAATCTCCATCAAAACTAGATATGAGCAGAATTTTATCAATGAATGAACATTATATAAAAAACATAGACGAAAATGAACTCTACAAACATCTAGTAGAGTATTGTGGAATTTATAAAGAGAAAATAAACTCTGAAAAAGAAATAAAAATTAAACCATCATTATCATTTCTTAAAAATAAAGCCAAAACACTGGAAGATATTTACAATAACGCAAAATATATAATATTTGATGAAGTAAAATTTGGAGATGAAGATTTAAAGCTAATAGATGAAAAAGCAAAAAAAATAATAGCAGAATTTAAAAGTAAAATTACACCGATAAGCAATTTAAATAAGGAAATTCTTGAACCTATAATTAATGAGTTAATTAAAAAATACGAAACAAATTTTAAAGGAGTTGGTCAACCGATTAGAATTGCTTTAACGGGATCAAAATTTGGACCAGGTTTATACGATATAATAATTTCTTTGGGAAAAGATGAGGTTGAAAAAAGATTAAGTAATAAGATAATTGTTTAAAATTTTTGCTGCCTCATTCGAAGAAGATGTTTTGGATTTAATTCCTTCTAAAGTTTTACTACAAACATCCAATTGTTTTCTAATTAATTCAGGATTTTTTAAAAAATAAATAACCGTTTTATATATTTCTTCAGCATTACATTCTTTTTGTAATAATTCAGGAATTACTTCTTTATCATTAATGATATTAATAATATTTGCAAATTTAACATTAACCAGCATTTTAAAAATCATAAAATTAATAAAACTAAGTTTGTAGATAATTATTGATGGTATGTTAGAGTTTGAAATTTGAAGTGAAACAGTGCCTGATTTAGAAACAGCAAATATTGAATTAGATAAAATTTGTAATTTAATATTTTCATCAGAGATAACATCAATATTAGACAAATCAGTTTTTTTAATATGATTTATGATAAATTCTTTATTTTCATCTGTAGCATGAAAAACATAAGAATAAGTATTATCTTTTTTATTCATCAAATTAATAAAATCGAGTAAAATTGGTAATAGCACATTGGTTTCTGATTTTCGACTGCCAGGAAAAATTGATATGATTTTTTTATCTTTAGATATTAGTTCATTTAAGGTTGTCTTAACACTTTCATCTTTTTCGATTAATGGATGACCTACAAATGTATTTTTAATATTCTCTTCATCAAAGTATTTTTTTTCAAAGTTAAAAAGTAAAAGCATGTGGTCTATAAAATTTTTAATCTTTTTAACTCGACTTTTTCTCCAAACCCAAACTTGAGGAGCTACATAATGGATTGTCTTTATGTTACTATTAATCCTTTTAACTTTTTCAGCAACTCTTAATGTAAAATCAGGACTATCAACACTGAATAAGATATCAGGGTTAAATTTTATGATATCATCTACAGTTGTATTAATCTTTCTTCTTATTTTAAAAATATTAAGCAATACACTTGTGAACCCAAGATAAGTAATGTCTTTAAGATCAAAGATAGATTGTATTCCCAATTTTTTAATATGTGTTCCTCCAACTGACAAATATTCAATATTAAGATTGTGCGTTTTGAGTTTTGAAATAACTTTTGATGCTAATTTATCACCAGAAGGTTCACCTGTTAAAACAAAAATTTTTTTCATATGACATTAATGAATATCTTATTTTTATTAGCAAAAGTTATACATTTAGACTTATCTAAAAATATATTCTTTTTAGATTTTAAAACTATTCCTTTTAGACCGTATTTTTTACAATCTCTTAAAGTATTAAGACCAATAGTTGGTAAATCCATTCTTAAATCTTGTTTTTTCTTAGGTAATTTAATCAAAATTCCTCTAGATTTTTTTTTCAATTTTGACAACATTTTCTTTGTTCCATGTCGATCTTCTGAAGCTAAAATAGTATTTTCTTTAACAATAACAGCTTGAACATGATCTAAACTATTTAATTTATTAAAATATACAATCCCCTTTTGAATTGAACTTATATCATCTAAATTTGGTTTTGATTTGGTGTAATTTCCAGTTTTTACAGCTAGTTCAGGGTTAAAAAAAATGGAACTGATGACTTTTATATTCTCATTGTCTAAAATTTTTATTATAGCTTTTATAATTGCAGCGTCACCTAATTTTGCAGCCTTAATAACACTTGGCATATAATAAAAACCTTTTAAGTCCAATCTTAATGAAGCAAATTTTGGTTTTGCAATCTTTCCTGCAAACAAAACTTTTTTTGATTTTTTTTCTTTAATTAAATTTATTATTTCTCCAAATCTTCCAATACTTATTCGGTGAGAATTATTATCTTTATTAAATTTATTATTTTTTGAAAAATCAATAATAAAATACTTTATATTCAATTTTTTTATTTTCTTTAAAACGATTTCTGAAAAATCAGTATCTCCTAAAAACAATCCAATCATCTTATTTTGAAAATGGGGTACAAATAGGTCTTTTTTTATCTTTCTCTAAAAAGTTAACTACTTCTAATACAAGTTCATTTTTCTTATAATCTTCACTTAAATTAGATAAATTTTGAGTTAAGTTTTCATTTTTAAATATTTCTTTATAAGCGTCATTTAAAGTCAATATTTCTTTATTTGGAATATTTTTTCTTCTAAGGCCAATTAGATTTAGACCTTGTAATACACTTCTATTACCATGTGCAATTCCATATGGGATTATGTCTCTCACAACACCGCACATACCACCAATCATTGCAAATCTACCCACTCTAGTAAATTGTTGCACTGCAGAATTGCCACCAATAATTACGTTATCTTCAATTTCAGCATGTCCGCCTAATGGAACATTATTTGCTAAAATAACATTATTGCCGACTATACAATCATGAGCAATGTGAGAAGAGACCATAAATAAACAGTTATTACCAATCTTTGTTAGTTCACCACCTCCTTTTGTGCCAGGATTAATGGTAACATACTCTCTAATCTTATTATTGTCTCCAATTTCAAGCCTTGTTTCTTCGCCAGCAAATTTTAAATCTTGTGGATCGTTTCCAATAGATGAAAAGGGATATATTTTATTATTTTTGCCAATTCTAGTATTACCAATAATACTTACATGAGATTGTATTTCTGAATTTTCATCAATTTCAACATTAGGACCAACTATTGAAAAAGCTCCTATTTTTACATTAGATGAAATTTTTGCTTTAGGATCTATAATTGCTGTTTTATGTATCATCTATTTTCTCTCAAAAAATCTCTGATATTTTTTGCGGGATAACCCATCACCTTTGTATTATCAGGAATATCTTTTATAACCCCTGATCCACCGGCTATTTCAACATTATTGCCAATTTTTAAATGTCCTGAAATGCCTGCTTGACCACCAATTTTAACATTATTGCCAATTATTGAGCTGCCGGCAATTCCTACTTGACCAGCAATGATTGCATTTTCTCCAATTCTGACATTGTGAGCGATATGAATTTGGTTATCTAAATATGTGTTTTTTCCTATAGTCGTATTTGACATTGACCCTCTATCTATAGTTGAACTACAACCAATTTCACAATTATCTTCAATTATAACAATTCCCATGTGGGGATATCTTAAATTTTTATTATGAGTTGGAAAAAAACCAAATCCATGTTTACCTATAATGCAGTTATCTAAAATTTTAACATTGTTTTTAATTAAACTATTTCTAACTATAGTGTTTGAACCAATTGTACAATTGTCTCCAATAGAAACATTTTTTTCAATAATGGTGTTATGACCAATTAAACAATTAGAACCTATTGATACGTTTTGACCAATTAATACATTTCTACCATATTTAACTTTACCATTTAATTTAGTATTTGTAATTTCCTTAACTGTAGTATCAAAATCATCATTTATAGAGTCTGGATAAAATTTAGCAGTAATAATAGAAGTAGAAACCAAAACATTATCAACAATTATTGGTATACAACTTTTAGGTAATTCATTTTGTAAATTCTCATTTGTTATGCAAAAAGAAGCTTTTGTATTATTGGCAGCTAATTTATATTTTTTTGAATGAAAAAAAGTAATTTCATTTGCTTTTGAATTTTGCAAATCTTTAATATCAATAACTTTTAAATTGTTATTACTCTCTTTGATTTTAAGATTTAATTTAATTAGTATTTCACTAAATTTGAAAGGGCCATGATTTTTAAAAAATGGATTAACCATGATTGCTTTTAACAAAGCAAAATGAAATAAGTTATCAATATTTATTGCTGTTTATTTCTTGTCTACAATTGTAGCAGACCAAATAGCATCTGCCATTTTCTTATCATCAACAAAAGCCTCGCCTTTGTATTTCCAAACTCTACCATGAGATCTTATGGCCTCAATTTTAAGTAAAAGTTTACAATCTGGTACAACAGGATTTCGAAATCGTGCTTTTTCAACACCCATTAAAAAAACAAGTTTATTTTCATATGTAGCTTTATCTATTCCATTAGCTGTAAGAGCAGCAGCTGTTTGACCAAAAGCTTCAACAATAAGTACACCTGGCATAACTGGTTGTCCAGGAAAATGACCCTGAACAAAAAAACTATCTTTTTTTACATTAACTACTCCAGTTGCTGATGTTAATTTTTTAATATCATAAAGTTCATCGATTAATAACATAGGATCTCTATGTGGTAGTAAATTTTCAATTTCTTTTTTATTTAAGTTTTTCATTTATTTGATCTCAATACTTTTAATTTGATTGTCAATTAATTCAATTAAATTTTCAGTTATGTCATAGTCTTTACTTGCTATAAAAACATTTTTTTTATCCATTAGCATGTAAATTGAATTATCAGCCATATATTTTTCTATTATAGGGTTTATTTTATTTAAAAAATTTAAAATATTTCTATTTCTTTTTTTTTTAATGCTTCAATTTCATTAAATTTATCTTTTTCATATTTTTGAAATCTGTTTTGAAGCAATCTAAATTCTTTTTTTAATTCATCTTGAGAAATCAGGTTTTTTTTAGCTAAAATTTTTTTTTCTTCATTATTAAAATTTTCATCTTCAATCTTGAATTTATTAATCTTTAATTCTTCTTCTTTTTTAAAGGCAATTAAAAGTGATTTACCCACTGATGTATTAGATAAAATATAATCAATATTTATGTAGGAAACTTTATCTTTTGCATTTACAAAATTAATTGAAAATGAAAAAAAAATTATCACAAAAAAAATTTTTTTATTAACAAACATCAGAAACTTGTTCCTAAGTTAAACCTGAATGTCTCAGTTTTATCACTTTGTTCTTTTGTTAAAGGAAGGGCTAATGAAAAATTTATAGGCCCTATAGGACTAGACCAATCTAAACCAACACCAACTGATGACCTTATACCATCACCCTTAATTGAAGAATTATAATCAACTCCCCATAATTCTGCTACATCTGCAAAAAAAAGGATGTCTACATTTTGAGAATCTTCAAATAATTGAGGAATGTTAGAGGCAAAGTTAATAGAATAAGCATAATTTCCACCAATAAAATCATCTCCATCTTTAGGACCCACTCTTCCAGCTTGAAACCCTCTTAGTCTACTAGATGGAATTGATATTCTTTCTGATAATTTAATATCTTTGTTGTTTATAGAATTTGCTGATTGTAAATATAATGATATCGATGAAAAATTTTTTTCAAAGAAATCAAAATAATAAGAATAGTTATAATAATTCTTGATTGTATTTGTGTCACTAATAATTGGCAAATCTAATGAATAGAATGATTTAAACCCTGAGCTTGTTTGAAATTTTTGATTACGTTTATCATAATTCATTTTAAGTTTGATAAAAGAGTCCCAATAATTACCCTCTTGTGCTTGTTGTCGAGCTGATGCCGTACTATTTGTCTCTATTTTTTCATAAAAATTTGAATTACTTAAACCTAAATAGAAATCATTTAAATACTCAAAATTAGTACCAATGCTGAATCCAGTCTTATTAGTTTTATATCCAAATGTTTCGTAATTGTCATTCTCTAAAGCCTCAGCAGATATAAAAACAGATTTATCAGTATTTTTAAAATTAGGATTTGTAACAGAAAACTTTCCCTTAAACTCTTCAGCAGATATCAAAAAATTGGTATCTAAACCTATCCCCCTACCTAAAAAATTGTTTTCTTTAACACCAAAACCAATTGATGAACCAGATGTACCAGCACCTGCTGTTGCAAAAATTTCACCAGTAGGTTTTTCTTCAATAAATAAATCAATAGATTTTGTTTTATTGCCTTCATTAATTTGAATTTTAGACTCAACATTTTTGAAAAAATTCAAACTTTTGATATTATTAACTGATTTATTTAAAAGAATTTCACTAAAAGGATCACCTTCATCAAGGACTAGTTGATTTCGAATTACATTTTCTGCGGTAACAGTATTTCCAAAAATATTTATTCTATTAACATAAAAATTTTCTCCTTCTTCAACAATAAACTCTAAATCTATGATGTTTTCATTAATATTTTCTAAAACGTTAGCTTTTATAAATTTATACTGTTCAAAAGTTGTTATTAGGTCAATTTCATCAAGTATTTTATCTATTGTATTTATAGAATAAGGCTTACCACTTATTTCATTAAACAGTTTATTTATAGAATTGAAGTTTTTTTCATCAAAGTCTGGAGGTAAATTAAGGCTTAAATTACCAAAGAAAACTTTAGGTCCAGAATCTATATTAAAAATCAATTCAAAAGTATTTTCATCAATTAATTTTGCAAATGAAGAGTTAATTACAGCGTTATAATATCCGTTATTTTTATAAAAATTCTTTAAAAGTCTCTCATCTAATAAAACAGTATTTTGATTTAAGTATTTTCTACCAGAAATAAATTTCCAAAATTTATATTCTGTACTTGTTATAATTCTACTTAGTTTTTTATCTTTAAAAATTTTGTCTCCTATAAAAGAAATTTTATTTATTTTTGATTTTTTTCCTAATTTTATATTATAGGTAATATTCACTAAGTTATTATTTGATTTTTCAATAAAAATATCTGCTTTAGAATTATAATAACCCAAATTCATTAAAATATTTTTAATCTTTAACTTATCTTTTTTTATAGCATTTTCGTTAAAAGATGATCTTGATTTAATAAATGTTTGATTTTTGATTATTTCTAGAATTCTTTTACTTTTTATTCCTTTATAATAAATATTTTCAATAATCGGATTTTCAACAACACTTATAAACAAAGTATCATCTTCAAAATTAACACTTATGTCTTCAAAAAAATCAGTTTTATAGAGTTCTTTTAAAATATTATTTAAACTAGAAGCGTTTATTTCATCGTTAATATCTATAGAAATAAATAATTTTATAGTTTCATCTGAGATCCTATCATTTCCTATTATTTCAATTTTATTTAGAGTGTTAGAAAATGCATAATTTGAGAAAAAAATTACAATCAAACAAAAAGACTTAAATAAAATAGCAATAGATTTCATGATATTTAGTTAATTATTTTATTAATTTTTGTTCTAACTAGTTTGTTTAAATTAATAATTGATTTAACATTACCTGGTTTTTGTTTGATTAAATTTATAAAATTTTTCATATTTATCAATTTTTGAAGATGTGTATTTATATCAGTAAAATTCAGCTTTTTTAATAAAAAAAGATTTACCAATTCATCGTTAGCAAGAACAATGATTGTTTCTAATAAAGATTCATTGTTTTGCAACCTTTTTAACATTTTAATTGAAGGAAATTTACCTGTGTCAACTTTTTTTAAATTAAGAAAGTTTAATTTTTTGATATTTAATTGATCAGTTTTAATAATCTTATTCTTATTTTCGTGCAATGAATTAAATATTGGAATTTTCATATTTGTGTCATGCGCTACAATCTTAATCATACCATCCTTAAATTTTATTATTGCATGAACGTATGAGGTGGGATGAACCAATATATCTAGTTGATCGTAATTTAAATTAAATATTTTTTTTGCTTCCATAATTTCAAAAACTTTATTCATCATTGTTGCAGAATCTACAGATATCTTTTTTCCCATTTTCCAGTTTGGATGTTTTATAACCTCAGAAATTTTAATATTTCTAAATCTTTCTTTGGGTATATTGTTCAATGGTCCACCAGAGGCAGTAAGATATATTTTGTCAATATTTTGAATTTTATTACCTTGAAGCGCATAAAAAATTGAAAAATGTTCTGAGTCAATTGGAATAAATGTAGTTTTAAATCTTTTAAGATTTTTTTTAATAAGATGCCATCCACAAATAATTGCTTCTTTATTTGCAATTGCAATTTTTTTTGTATGTTTAATAATTTGAATTGTAGGTTCTAGTCCGTGAATTCCAGTTATTGAACTCATAGTATAATCAACTTTTTTTTTAAATATATCGTTAAATGAATTATAATTATTGAAAACTTTAATTTTACCAAGTTTTTTTTTTTTAATTTTTCAAATGATTTTTTATCTGTTATAATCAAATTCTTTGCATTTAGATTTTTTGCTTGGTCAAATAATTCATTATAATTTTTATTTGCTGTAAGCAAAAGGATATCAAACTTACTTTTGTCTTTTTTTACAATCTCAATTAAAGTTTTGCCAATTGAGCCTGTTGATCCAAGTATGGCTATTTTTTTTTTCATTTAAAACAATTTTAGTAAAAAATAAGAAAATGGCACAGCAAAAATAATTCCGTCTACTCTATCAAGGATCCCACCATGGCCAGGTAATATTTTACCAGTATCTTTAATTTTAGCTTTTCTTTTTAAAAATGAGATAAATAAATCACCTAGTTGACTGATTAATGAAATTAACAAGCAAAATATTATGTTATTTGTGTTAATTTCTAAATTTAAATAATTAAATTCAGAAATTATCATTAAGGGAATAATTGAAAATATAAAAGAACCTGTGGTACCTGATATTGTCTTATTAGGACTTATTTTTGATAATTTTTTACCTCCTATAATCTTTCCAATTATGTATCCACCAATATCTGTAAAAAAACATATGCTAATCACATAGAGAAAAAAAGTAGGGCCTTCTAATTGATGAATTTTGTAGGACAAAATACAAAAAACAAAAAAAACGTAGCAAAAAGTTATTAAATTCAAGATTAAAAATTTTGAATTAAACTTTTTTTTAGATAATTTTTTTTTTAAATATTGAGGCATTACCAGTTTTGAAAATATGTTATTAGCTTCAACACAAATAATTGAAGCGAGTATAAAAATTGATAAGATAAAAATATTTTGATGACTATAATTAGCAAAAAGTAACAAAGATAATAAAATAATTGAAGTGATTAATCTTTTTAAAAAATTTTGTGACATCAAATATTACCAAAATTTCTTTTTATTTTTCTAAATTTTCCAATTACCTTAACATAATCTTTCTTATCAAAGTCAGGCCATAATTTTTTTTCAAAAAAAATTTCTGTATAAGCTAATTGCCAGAGGAGAAAATTACTTAACCTTTTTGTATTTCCCGTTCTAATCAATATTTCAGGATCTGGTGTATTATTGGTTTGAAGGTACTTAGACAAGTTTATTTCATTAATTTTTTCATTATTTTTATTCATTTTTTTAATTGCATTAATAATTTCTAATTTTGAACCATAGTTTAAGGCAAGGTTGATTTGAAGCGTTGTATTTTTTAATGTTTTTTTTTCAGAAAAATTTAAAAGTTTATTCAATTTTTTTGAGAAGTTTTTAACTCCAATAATGTTAAGTTTTATATTTTGCTTGTGAAGATCTTCAATCTTATTTGTAAGGAAATTTTCAAGTAAACTAAATAAATAATTTATTTCTTTTTTTGGTCTATTCCAATTTTCTGTAGAAAAGGCGTATAGAGTAAGATAATTAATTTTTTGTTTTATAGTTTCTTTAATTATCTTTTCTACTGTATCTAATCCTGCCCTATGGCCTTCATTTCTAGAGTTCTTATATTTTAAACCCCACCTCCCGTTGCCGTCCATTATAATAGCCACGTGATTAAGTGGGTTCATCTTATATGGTCATTATTTCTTTTTCTTTTAAAGAAACCTTTTCATCAACAATTTTAATATGTTCATCTGTAATTGTTTGAACATTTTTTTCTGATGATTTTTCTTCATCTTCACCAATTTCTTTAGACTTTAAGAGTTTTTTTAATTCTTCATTTGCTTCTCTTCTAATATTTCTTATAGAAACTTTGCATTTTTCACCAATAGATTTAATTAATTTTTTTATTTCTGTTCTTCGCTCTTCATTAAGTTCTGGCACAGGAAGCCTAATTAATTGACCGTCTATTTGTGGATTTAAACCTAGGTCAGACTTTTTAATTGCTGCATCTATTAATGGCACATTGCTAGCATCCCAAACTTGAATATTTATCATTCTAGGTTCTGGTGTAGTTATGCTTCCAACTTGGTTTATAGGCATTTGTTGACCATAAACATCAACTTTAACTAAATCTAACATCGCAGCATTTGCTCTGCCTGTTCTTAAGGAAGATAGTTCTTTTGAGAATACCTCAATGGCTTTATCCATTTTGACATTGTATGACTTTTCGTCAAACATTTATTCTCCAATCTTTATTCTATAAAACTCTTTTATTTTTAAATCAGCAATTGAAAGTTCTTTTACTATATCTTGCACTTTCTTTTTAGGTTCCATAACCCATGCTTGAGATAGAAGAGAATTTTCTTCTTTAAACTTATTCATCTTACCTAAGCTAATTTTTTTTGCAATATCCTCTGGTTTTCCTGAATTTTTTAATTCTTCAGTTACAAGTTCTTGTTCTTTATCAATAACTGATTGATCAATTTGGTCAGTTGTAAGTGCTAATGGGTTAGAAGCAGCAATATGCATTGATAATTGTTTACCAAAATTTTTAACTGTATCTGAATTATCACTTGTTTCTAATGAAACAATCACTGCCAACTTTGAAATATTATCTTTCACAACTGTATGTAAATAATGATTATTTACAGTTCCAGCGTTCTCTATTGTTTTTGCCTTACCAATTGTAATTTTTTCACCAATTTTAGCAATTAAAGATACCACATTATTTTCTACAGTTTCACCATTTTGCATTTTAGAACTTTTAAGAGCATCTAAATTAGAGTTTTTTTCGTTATTTAAATCACTAAGTTCTTTAACAAAATTTGTAAAATCCTCATTTTTAGCAACAAAGTCTGTTTCACAATTAACCTCGATAACTGATGTTTTGATATCGTTACCACTCACAGCAACAACTCCTTCTTTAGCATCTCTAGACATTTTTTTTGAGGCTTTTGAAATTCCTTTTACTCGTAAAATTTCTATTGCTTTATCAATATCACCACCCGACTCTTTTATTGCAAGGTTGCAATCTTTAAATCCAGCACCAGTTGCTTCTCTTAATTTCTTAACATTTTCAATATCACTCATATTAATTTAAAGTCTCCTTTTTATCTTTAGAAAATTTTTGTTCTAGTTTTTCTCTGTCAATTTCTTGAACTGTTTTCCCTTGAGTTGTTTCTTTAGTTTCCTGAGAAGTTTCCTTTTTAGGTTCAGGAGCTGGAATTGAACTCTTAGCATTATTAATAGTTTCCTTAATTAAATTGCAATAAAGATCTATAGATCTACGAGCATCGTCATTTCCTGGTATTGGATAATCAATATTGTCTGGATTAGAATTACTATCAAGAATAGCAATTATAGGTATTCCTAATTTAACCGACTCTGCAATCGCTAGTGACTCATAATTTGTATCGATTATAAAAACCAAATCAGGAGTTTTTTTCATTTCAGCTATGCCACCCAATGATCTTTCAAGCTTATCTTTTTTGACATTCATTTTAAGAAGCTCTTTTTTCGTGAAACCTCTATTTTCAGCAACCAAATCAGCTTCATATTTTTTCATTTTTTTAATTGAACCAGATATAGTTCCCCAGTTAGTAAGCATACCACCAAGCCACCTGTAATTTACAAAGTACTGGTCTGTTTCTTTGGCAACTTCAGCGATAGCTTCTGATGCTTGTTTTTTTGTTGAAACAAATAAAATTTTGCCATTATTCGCAATTGTTGAATAAATTTTCTCTAAAGCTACTTTAGTTAGCTCTAATGTTTGGGTTAAATCCATTATATGGATTGAGTCTCTTTTTCCAAAAATGTATTTTTTCATCTTTGGATTCCATCTTAAAGTTTTGTGACCAAGATGTACGCCTGCTTCTAATAATTGTTGTATTGTTATGTTAGGTATTTTCATATTTATTCCCGGTTAAGCCACCACAGTAATTTCCAACTAAGGACCGGAGGTATAAAACCAACAACTGTGTGCGTGTTAATTTAAATTAGGGACTATTTACTAATAATTGATGAAATTAACAAGTTTTATTTAGCTTATAGAGCTAGATATTTTCCTTTTTCTCAAAAGATTTAAGGATTTTCGATCAAGATTCCTTGTGTTTTTGAGTTTAAATTTCAAGATTTTGTCATCAACACAAATATTAATATTTACCTCTGTTTTACCATCTTCTATCAGAATTGTTGAAATTGTCTTAAGATTTTCTTCGGAATTAACTTCTAATGACACTTCGTTAATTGGACTATTAAACAGATCCATCATAGATCCTATTTTTTGGACATTAATTCTTTTAAATCTATTTTCATCATTTGATATACTTTTAATTAAAGTTAGTAGTAAAGAATTACCTTCTTTTAAAATTTCACGATTTAATTCTAAAATATCAGAAAAAATAAATATTTCAAAAACGCTAGTTAAATCAGTTAATTTTAAAACAGCATAGGAATTACCTTTGGCAGTTTTTCTTTCTTGAACTTTTAATAAAGTGGCAGCAATATTTACATCTTTAATTTCATCACTAGAATTAAAATTTGAATAATCGATGATTTTATAATCATCAAAAATTTCTGTAAATTGATTTAAAGGATGATCTGAAATAAAAAAACCAACTGCCTCAAATTCTTTAGACAATCTTTCTTCAAACTTCCAATCTTCTATTTCGTTAATAATATTATTTTGTGATGTTTCATCCTCAGAAAATAAATCTATTTGATTTGCTGATTTATTTTCAAATATATTTTTAGTCTTTAAAATAAAATTTGGTATAGAGTCAAAAAGCGATTGTCGGTTGTTATTAATATTATCGAAAGCACCAGCTTTAACTAAACCCTCTAACTGTAATTTATTCATATCTTTAGGGTTAACTCTGTTTAAAAAGTCATTTATAGATTGAAATTTACCATTTTCAGTTCTTTCCTTAACAACATTTGATATAGCTTCAAATCCTACAGCTTTGATGCCTCCTAAAGCGTAATAAAATTTATCATCAATTGTTTTAAAATCTGCAAAACATTCATTAATATCAGGTCTTGTAATTTCAATATTTAATCTTTTTAATTCTTCATAAAATTCACTTAATTTATTTTGATTAGAAATATCCATTGTCATTGATGCAGCAATAAACTCTTTAGGATAATAAGTTTTTAAGAAAGCTGTTTGATAAGAAATAATTGCATAAGCAGCAGCATGACTTTTATTAAAACCATACTCAGCAAAAGGTTCTATCTTTAAAAAAATTCCTGCCGCAACATCTTTTGCTATTCCATTTTTCAATGCACCAGCAATAAAACCTTGTTTTTGTTTTTCTAATTCTGATCTTTTCTTTTTTCCCATTGCTCTTCTAAGAAGATCGGCTTGACCTGCTGTAAATCCAGATAATGTTTGGGCAATTTGCATTACTTGTTCTTGGTATATAATAACACCATAAGTTGGTTTTAAAATATCCTCTAATAAAGGGTGTAAGTAATCTGGAGTTTGTCTTCCATGCTTACAATCATTATAAGTAGGAATATTGCTCATAGGACCAGGCCTATAAAGAGCAACTAGGGCAATAATATCCTCTATATGATTGGGCTTCATTTGAATTAAAGCCTCTCTCATTCCAGCACTCTCAACTTGAAATAAACCAACAGTATTACCGCTAGACAATAGATCAAAAACTTTTTGATCCTCGTAACTAATATTTTCTATGTCGAAATCTTTATCAATTTTTTTTACTAATTTTTGAGTGTTATTAATAACTGTTAATGTTTTTAATCCTAAAAAATCAAATTTTACTAAACCAGCATTTTCAGCGGAATACATATCGAATTGCGTAGACGGTAATAATAAATTAGCTGAAACATCTTTATATAATGGAACTATTTCTGAAAGTTTTTTATCTGCAATAACAACACCAGCGGCATGTGTTGCAACATTACGGTTTAATCCCTCAAGTTTTAATGAAAGATCTGTTAATTTTTTTACCCTAGGGTCTTCATTTACAAGTTTTTGTAACCTTGGTTCACCAGCAATACACTGTGATAAACTTTGAGGTCTAGATGGATCGAAAGGTATCATTTTCGATATACTATCAACAAAACCGTAAGGCAAACCTAAAACTCTACCTACGTCTCTAATTACCATTCTTGCTTTTAACTTACCAAAAGTAATAATGTGAGCAACACTATCTTGATATTTTTTTGTCAAATATTCAAAAACTAAATCTCTTTTTTCCTCACAAAAATCTATGTCAAAGTCAGGCATAGAAATACGATCAGGATTTAAAAATCTTTCAAAAATTAAATTAAATTTGATAGGATCAACATCTGTAATTGAAAGACACCAAGCTACCAATGACCCAGCACCTGAACCTCTGCCTGGTCCTACAGGAATATCATTATTTTTAGCCCATTTAATATAATCTGATACAATAAGAAAATAACTAGAATATTTCATTTCAATTATAATTGACAACTCATGTTCTAATCTATCTTTATAATCTAAGTATTTTTTATTAGTCTCAAGGTCATTAGCTTTAATTCTAAAATTTTTATCGAATTTTACTCTTAGTCCATGTAAAGAATCTTTTTTTAAAACATCATCTGCATTTCCTCCTTTATCAGAACTAATATTTGGTAAAATTGGATTTGAAAATAGAGGCCTAAAATTGCATCTTAGTGGAAAATTATAGTTATTTTCTAATGCTTCTGGTAAATCTGCAAATAATTCTGTCATTTCAGAATTGTTTTTAAAATAGTGTTGATTACTTAATTTTATTCTTGATTTTTCATTAACATAAGTTTTGTTTCCAATACATATCAATGCATCATGTGCTTCATGCATATCTTTATCTAAATAAAAAACTTCATTTGTTGCGATTATTGGGATTTCTAATTTTAAAGATTTAGTTAAGTTAAATTTTTCAAAACCTGGTTCATTCTGGTCATTATGTCTTTGTATTTCTATATAAAAACGATCACCAAAGTTTAATTTTAGTTTTTTATATAATTCAAGGATTTCACTGAATTTTCCTTTATTAAATAGTTCGCCAAATAATCCAAAAACAGTACCTGAAAAAATAGCAACACCAATGTTGTCATCTAACAATTCGTTAAAATCAACATGTGGATCAGATAGCTCATCATTTTCAAGAAATGAGTTTGAAGATAGCTTGATTATTCTTTTATAACCCTCTTCATTTAGAGCAAATAATGGTAATAAACCAACATTGTCACCATATTTAAAATTAATTTGCGTGCCAATTATTGGTTGTGTTCCAACTTTTGAAATTTTTTCAGCAAATTCTAATGCTCCACATAAATTTGATGTATCACAAAGAGCTAACGATTTAATTTTATTTGATTTTGAGAAATCTTGTAAATTATCTATTTTTACAGCTCCCTCACAAATTGAATATTGCGAATGCATTTTTAGATGGTTAAAATTTTGACTAGAAGACTCAGGCATTAATAGTTTTTACACTACCATCTACAATCTCCAAAAGGCAATCTGCTTTATTGGCAAAAAATCTATTGTGAGTTGCAAATATAATAAGTCTATTGGGTTTTTTTTGGTTTTTTAAAAGTTGGAATATTTCTTTTGCAGTATTTAAATCTAAACTTCCAGTAGGTTCATCTGCAAGAATTATTTCAGGGTCATTAATAATTGCCCTTGCAATAGCTACACGTTGACACTCTCCACCAGATAGTTGAGATGGAAAATGATTTAACCTATTTGATAAACCTATTTTTCTCAACAAATCTTTTGCTTTTACCAAAGCAGAGTCTTTATCATTATTTATAGATAAGTTTGCTAAGTAAACATTTTCTATTGCCGTAAAATCAGGAAGCAAATTATTTTGTTGATAAACAATGCCAATATTTTTGGCTCTAAAAATATCATTTTTTTTATTATTTGTGAAATTAACTAAGTCATCATTAAACTTAATAGATCCTAGAGTAGGTCTATCTATTAAAGATATTAAATTAAGTAATGTTGATTTTCCTGATCCAGATGGACCCATTAATGCATACATTTTCCCTCTATCAAAATTGTATGACAGATTATTTAAAACTTTTATTTTCTTTTTAGTATTAAAATATTTAGAAATATTTTTTAATTTTAAAAAATTATTCATATTTTAATGCTTGAATTGGATCTAAATTAGCGGCTTTAAATGCTGGAAATATCGAAACAATAATTGTTATCAATATTGAGCAAATTGCTATCAATAGGATTGATGAGGGATTAATTTCTGATGGCATAGTACTTAAAAAATATATTTCTTCAGGAAATAGACTGATATTAAAAGTTGAACTTAAAAATTGTCTAAAATTTTCTATATATAACGAGAATGTTACACCTAAAAAAATTCCAAAAATTGTTGCTGAGGTGCCAATTATTAAACCAATCAAAAAAAATATTTTAACAATTGATTTATTTAAGACACCAATTGATTTTAAAATTGCAATATCTCTTGTTTTATTCTTAACTAAAATTGTTAATCCAGAGATAATATTGAATGCAGCAACAATAATTATTAAAGACAATATTATAAACATTACATTTCTTTCTACCTTTAATGCTGAGAATAAAGAGCTATTCATATCTGCCCATGTATAAATAAATTCTTGATCAAAAATTTTTTGAACTATTTGTTTTTGTGACTCTATATTTTTGGGATCTTTTAAATAAATTTCTAAGTTTCTATCATTTTTTTCAAACCCAAAAAAATCATCTAAAGTATCTAAATTAATAATAGCTATATTGTTATCAAAATCTGCTAATCCACTATTAAAAATTGAAGTTATTTCAAAAGTTTTTTGTTTGGGCATACTTCCAATGATGGTTTCAACTCCTGATGGCGACATAAGAGTAATTTTATCTCCTATTTTAAGATCCAAACTAAAACTTAATTCATTCCCTATAGATATAGAGGCTTCATTTAATCTAGATTTATCACCTTTAAATTTTTCATTTTTAATTATCGTTAAATTAGAAAATTCTTTAGATTGATAACCTCTTAAAACTATTCCTTTTGAAGTATTATTTTTTAAGATAATGGCTTCACCTGAGTTACTGAAAATTAGATTTTTAGTGATAAATTTTAAATTATTATTATTTAATTTGTTATGATCAATTCCATTATTATCATAAGATTTTACTGTTATATGTGAATTAAATCCTACTATTTTATTTATTAACTCTGTCCTAAATCCATTCATAACAGACATAACAATTATAAGGACCGCAACACCAAGACTAATTCCTATGAAGGAAAAAATAGATATAACATTTAAAAAGCCATCTTTTTTTCTAGCTTTTAAAAATCTAAAAGTAATTTCTTTTTCTAACGTAGAAATCAATTTGAAACTTTTTGTTTTGTTATAATTTCAATTATTTTTTCTAAATTTAAATTTTGAGTTTCACCACCAGTTTCTTTAAATTCCAGAAGATCGCCCTCAGATTTTTTTCCAATAACAATTTGATATGGAGCTCCAATTAAATTCATCTTTTTAATTTTTGATGAATAGTTTTCATCAGTATCGTCAATAATTGCGTCAATATTATTTTTTATTAGTTCAGAATTTATATTATTAGCTTTTTCAAGAGCAGAGTTATCATTTTTATTTATCATAGGAATAAGCGCAATATCATAAGGTGCAACAGACAATGGCCATTTCATGATTTCATTTTTATCGTCGTATTTAGCCTCTATAATAGCCCCTACCAGTCTTGATACACCAATTCCATAAGAGCCCATCTTAACAAAATCTTTTTTACCACCTGGAAGGTCAACAGCAGCACTCATTGCTTTTGAATATTTGTCACCAAAATAAAATATATGGCCTACCTCTATCCCTTTTGTTATCAATCTATTTTCTTCTGAAACAATCTTTTCGAATTCTTCTTTATTGAATTTTTCATCCGTAACTGAATAAAACTGTTCATATTTTTTACGCATTTGTTCCAAGGAAGATTTTTCTAAATTAGTACCTTCGCTAGTTAAGTCAAAAATTCTTTTATCAGTAAAAATTTTACTTTCACCTGTGTCAGCTAAAATTATAAACTCATGTGATAAATTTCCTCCTATAGGACCAGTGTCAGCAGCCATAGGTATAGCTGTTAATGATAATCTTTTAAAAGTTCTCAAATAAGATAAGAAAAATTTATTATAAGAGTAAAATGCATCTTCATCTGTAACATCAAATGAATATGCATCTTTCATATAAAATTCCCTACCTCTCATAATTCCAAATCGAGGTCTAATCTCATCTCTAAATTTCCATTGTATGTGATACAGAAGCTGAGGTAATGATTTATATGATTTAAGTGAAGATCTAAAAATCTCAGTTACTTGCTCTTCGTTAGTTGGTCCGTAAAGCATTTCTCTATTCTGACGATCTGTAATTCTGAGCATTTCTTCTCCATAATCATCATATCTTCCACTTTCTTTCCAAATTTCGCTCGATTGAATTGTTGGCATTAAAATTTCTTGTGCACCAATCTTATTTTGTTCTTGCCTTACAATGGCTTCTATTTTCTTCATCACCTTAAACCCAAGTGGAAGCCAAGAGTAAATACCAGCTGAAGCTTGTTTAATCATTCCTACTCTCAACATTAATTGATGAGATTTTATTTTGGCTTCAGAAGGATTATTTTTTAATATTGGAATAAAAGATTTTGATAAAAGCATCTTAATTAATAATATTTCTTAAATTTAAATATTCAAATTTAATTAATAAATAAATTATAATAAAAATAATAGTTGTAATTCCAGTACAATATAGGAATTTTTTCAGCATTTTAGGATTTTCTGGAGAACCAGGGTCTTCACCCTCAATTTTAACAGATTTTGATCTATTTACATCAATTGGTAATATAGCAAAAAATACAATCCACCATATAATTATGTAGATTATAGCTAATCCTGTAATACTCATTAAATTCTTACTAGATTAATATTTGTAAAAGGTTTTTTTCCAGTTTTTTCTTTTGAAAATTTTCTACAAGCAATTTTAAGAGCGTCAATTAAATTATGCTCTTGTTGTTTGCTTCCTAGTCTAAAGGTTCTGGTAATTTTTTCGATCTCATCTTCTAAGCCATAAATGAATTCCTCAGTATCATCAACTGGAATGCCTCTAAAAGTTAAAACTGGTCTTTTATGAATATTACCTTTTGGAGTAATTAATATGGTGGCCTCAATATATCCATTTGCACTTAAATTTTTTCTATCTTTGATTGATTGTGCATCTTCCACTACACTTATGTTTCCATCAACATAAAGTCTACCACTAGGAGCTTTATCATATACTGCAGGTTTTCCTGGATAAAGCTTAACAATATCACCATTTTCAACTTGAACAGGGTTTGGTACATTCATTTCTTTTGCAAATTTCATGTGTTCAATCATATGCCTGTGTTCACCATGAACAGGGATAGCACACTGTGGTTTTACCCATTCATACATCTCTCTTAAATCGTCTCTATTTGGGTGACCTGAAACGTGAACAAATTCATTTTCTTCAGATATAACTTCAATGCCATCTTTAACTAATTGATTTTGTAAATTGTATAATTTTTTTTCATTACCAGGAATAATTTTAGATGAAAATATGACAGTATCATCTTTTTCAATAAATACATCTGGATGAGTGTATTTGGCAATTCTCATCAATGCTGCCATGGGTTCACCTTGACTACCTGTACAAAGATAAACTATCTTTTCTCTTGAAATATTTTTCGCCTCTCGTGGATCAATTGGTTCAATAACATCTTTTAAATAGCCACATTGTTTGGCTGCTTTAAATATTCTGTGCATTGATCTTCCAACTAGAGATATTTGTCTGCCAGTTTTTTCTGCACAATAAAAAGCTGTTTCTAGTCTAGCAACATTGGAGGCAAAAGAAGCAATAATAATTCTTTTTTTTAAACTGCTCATAATGTTTAGCATGCTTTTTCTAACATCTAATTCTGAACCTGCTTTACCCAAACTAAAAACATTTGTTGAGTCACATATCATTGCAAGAACACCTTCGTTACCTATTTCTTTCAATCTATTAGAATTAATGTTTCCGCCAATCAAAGGTTCTGGATCAATTTTCCAATCACCAGTATGTAAAATTATACCTGCTGGTGTTTCTATTCTTAAACCATTTGGTTCTAAAATTGAGTGAGTTAGTGTTATGTATTCAATTTTAAATGGATTTAAATCAATTGTTCCATTTAATTGTACTATTTTTAGATATCTGGTTATATCAATATGTTTTTCTTTGAATTTTTCCTTGATTAAAACAGCAGTGAATGGAGTTGCAAATATATTGCATTCAAGTTGTGGCCAAAGATGAGCTATAGCGCCAATATGATCTTCATGAGCATGTGTTAAAACAATTCCCAAAAGATCTTCCTTTTTATCAACAATAAATCCTGGGTCAGGATATATTAAATCAATGCCTGGAAGTGTGTCGTCAGCGAAAGTAACACCTATGTCAACCATAATCCATTTGTGCTCTCCTGGTTTACCATAAGCAAACAAATTCATGTTCATGCCTATTTCTCCAGATCCACCTAGTGGACAAAATAATAATTCGTCTTTCATGTTATTTAATTAATTTTGAAATCCTAATTAGACCGTTAATTGTAATCTCTTTATTGTGATAAACTTTCGTTTTTATTGATTTTTTAAATAAGTTAGAAAATCCTCCAGTAATTATTACTTTAAAAGACTTTCCAGTCTCTTTCTTAATTAAATAAATGATATTGTCAATTAAACCTGCATACCCCCAAAAAAAACCAGATCTGACTGCTGAGATTGTGTCATTACCTATGACATTTTTTATCTTTTTCAAATCAATTTTAGGGATTAGCGTAGCTCGATCTGACAGTGTATTTAAAGAAAGTTTCACACCAGGCGCAATAATACCGCCAGAATATGTATTTTTTATCAAAACATCAAAAGTAGTAGCTGTTCCAAAATCTAAAATAATAAAGTTATTCTGACTATTTGTTAAACTAATTGCATTTGTTAACCTGTCAGAACCAACCTGTTTATAATTTGCTTTAATGTTTATTAAAGATTTTAAGTTTAAATCCTTTACTTCAAAACATCTAATTTTTATTTTTTTGGATAAAAATTTCTTAATCATATTAAATGATTTGGGCACAACACTACAAAATAGTACTTTATTTATTTTTTTATAATCAATCTTAAAATTAATGAATAATTTTTCTAATTTTATTTGATTTATATCTTTGGTTGAAAAAGTTAATTTCTTTGTAATCTTATTATTAAGTGAGACTAAAAAAATTTTAGTTTCAGTGTTACCTATGTCTCCAAGAATATACATTATTTAATTATTAATTTATTTTATACATTTTTAATAAATTTTTTTCAAAAATTACTTTAAGTTTATTCTCTATTTCTCTTTTATTAATAGATTTATCGATCAATTCATACAAGCTAGTAGTTGGATAATTTTTAATTCTAGGACTTTTCTTAATATTTATGCCAATGCCTATAATCAAAAAATTTTTATCAAAAATAGAAATTGTTTCTTGTAATATTCCACATATCTTTTTTTTTTGAATTAATAAATCGTTAGGTTTTTTAAATGTAATATCTTTTTTATAATAGTTTTTTAATAATTTTTTTATTAATAAACAATTAATTTTTGTTAATCTTGATATGGTTATGTTAATATTCTCTAATTCATAAAAAAAACTAACAAATAAGTTGCCTTTATGTGAAATCCATTTTTTTCCATATTGACCCCTACCCATTGTTTGTGCATCAGATATCACCATCCCATATTTATAATTTGAGTTTTTAATAATTCGAATTGCTGTGTTATTTGTGCTTTTAACTTTTTTGAATTTAAATTTTTTAAATTTCATTAAATAATATTAATTCTTGATACTACATCAATCAGTTGACTTGGAAAAATGAAGTATAGGAGAATTAATATTGTTGAAAGAGTAAGTGAAAATTTTAACCATAAACTATGGTCATCATCATATTTTTCTTTCTCTTTATCAAAGTATATTATTTTAATAATTCTTAAATAGTAAAATGCTGCAACAACAGTTGATAGCAAACCTACAATCGCTAAAAAATACATTGATTGTTCTATAACAGCTTTAAAAATATAAAATTTTGCAAAAAAACCAGCTAATGGAGGAATTCCTGCTAAAGAAAATAATATAACTAGTAAAGATAGAGATAATAGAGGGTGATTTTTTGATAAACCTGAAAGATCATCAATTTCTTCGTAATATTGATTGTTTCTTTTTAGCATCAATAAACATGAAAATAGAGCTAAGTTCATAACAACATAAATTGATATGTACACAATTGAGCTTTGAATACCTTCGTTAGACCCTGTTGCTAAGCCTGCTAATGTATATCCTATATGACCAATTGAACTGTAGGCTACAAGCCTTTTTATATTTGTTTGGCCAATAGCTGCTATTGCACCAAAAAGCATCGAAGCTATAGATAAAAATATTATAATTATTTGCCATTGATCGATTAAATTTAAAAAAGGTACATACAAAAACCTTATAAATACTGTTAAAGCAGCAATTTTAGGTACCATCGTAAAGAATAAAGTAACAGATGTTGGTGAACCTTCATAAACATCAGGGGCCCACATATGAAAAGGTACCGCTGAAATTTTGAATGCAAGTCCAACTAAGATAAATACAATACCAAAAGTTAACACATATTCGTTTGAATTTAGTTGATTTGAAATTACATTAAAGTTTGTTGAGCCTGAAAATCCATAAATTAATGAGCAACCATATAGAAGTAAACCAGATGATAAGGCGCTTAAAACAAAATATTTCAAGCCTGCCTCTGATGATTTTAATTGATCTCTATTAAAAGTAGCTAACACATAAAGAGCTAAAGATTGAAGCTCAAGACCCATGTAAAATACCATTAAGTCATTTGAGCTAATCATTACCATCATACCCAAAACCGAACTTAATATTAGAACCGGATATTCAATCTTATAAATTTTAAATGTTTTAAGGTATGAAGATGAAATTACTAAAACTAAAAAAGCCCCAAGTAATGTAATAATTTTCATTAGTGAAGACATGTAATCAATGACAACACTATTGTTAAACAAAGTTATACGATCGATACTAAAGGTTTCGTTAAGAGTAATTATTGCAGTTATTAAAAGAACTATAAATGAGATATTAAAAGTAAGTTTTGAACTATCTTTTTTAAAAACACCTAAAACTAATAAAAACATAATTGAAAGCGAAATAAATATTTCAGGTAGTACTAAATTTAAGTTTTCCATTTTATTTATTAATTAAATTTGAATTATACATATTAATTAGATCACTAACCGAAACTTCAATTGTGTTTATTAATGGGTCAGGGTAAAAACCAAAAAACAATGTTGGTATAGCTAAACATGCTAAAATAAAATACTCAGATTTATTTAGATCTATCATTGATTTAAGATCCTCATTGATTAATTTTCCAAAAACAACTCTTTTGTATAGCCATAACATATAAGCAGCCCCAAGAATTACACCTAAACTAGCTAAGACAGCGACTAAAAAATTATCTTTAAACACCCCCATTAAAATCAAAAACTCTCCAACAAAACCACTCGTTCCAGGTAAACCAAGTGCAGCAAGAGTAAATAACATGAACAAAATTGAGTATTTTGGAATGATAGACACTATTCCACCATACGAGCTGATTAATCTTGAATGCATCCTATCATAAACAACTCCAACACATAAAAATAAAGCAGCAGATACTAAGCCATGACTTATCATTTGAATGATACTTCCTTCTATACCTTGTTGTTGAATAGTAAATATTCCTAAAGTTACAAAGCCCATATGTGCTACAGAGGAGTATGCAATGAGTTTTTTCATGTCTTCTTGCATTAAAGCTATTAGAGATGTGAGAATTATTGCAATTACACTTAAAGTGTAAATTAAAGGTGTAAAAATTTCTGACGCAACAGGAAAAAGACCTAATGAAAATCTTATAAATCCATATCCAGCCATTTTTAGTAAAATCGCTGCTAACAAAACTGATCCAGCGGTAGGAGCCTCTACGTGTGCATCTGGCAGCCAAGTGTGCACAGGCCACATAGGTGTTTTTACAGCAAATGAGCTAAAAAATGCTAGCCATAATAAATTTTGATATTTTGGATCTATACCAAGTTCGTAAAGTTTAATTACATCTGTAGTGCCTGAAGTCCAATAAATTGAAATAATAGCAACTAACATTAATACAGAGCCAAGAAGTGTATATAAAAAGAATTTAAAAGCTGAATATACTCTTTTTGGACCACCCCAAATACCAATGATTAAAAACATTGGAATTAAACCTGCTTCAAAAAATAAATAAAAAACAACTAGATCAAGAGCGCAAAAAACTCCAATCATGAAGCTTTCCATAATCAGTATTGCAATTAAAAAATCTCTTAATTTAGTTTTGATCGAACTGTTTACCGATATGATACATAAAGGTGTAATAAATGTGGTTAAGATAATAAATAAGATTGAAATTCCATCTACACCAACTTTATAATTTATAAAATTCTCAATCCAAATTCTTTCTTCTATAAATTGAAAGTTAGATGAGGACTGATCAAAAGAGGCCCATAGATAAATAGAAATTACAAAATTAACTACTGATGTAAATAAAGCAACATATTTAACAGTTGAGTTGTTACCTTCTTTATCTTTGGTAAAAAATAAAAAAAGTGCACCAACAGTTGGTAATAAAATCAAAGATGAAAGAATTGGAAAGTTCATTATTTAACAATCAAAAAGGTTAATAAAGCTGAAAAGCCCAAAAGCATTACAAAAGCATATTGATATATGAAGCCACTTTGAAATTTGTTTGCCTTTATTGAACATTTTTTTATAAAAGATGAGATGCCGTCTGGTCCAAAACCATCAATTAATTTTCCATCACAAAATTTCCAGAAAAATAAACCTAATTTTTTTGATGGATTGATAAAAATGACTTCGTATAATTCATCAAAATACCATTTATTAATTAAAAATTTATATAAGGGCTTATTCATATTTGCTATTTGATTTGGTAATTCTTTGTTTTTAACAAATAAATAATAAGCTATTGGAATTGACAGCAATACTAAACAAGGTGTCATCAACAAAAACCAGGTTGGAGGATGCTCTAAGCTTAATGGTTCTAAAAATTTAATCGACTCAGCCCAGAAATGATTTTCCCCACCATGACCAACAAATAAGTCTTTGAATAAAAAACCTGCAAATATAGCTCCAATAGATAATATCACTAATGGTATCAACATTATTAAAGGGGACTCATGTGTTTCCTCAATATTTACTTTTTTATTATTATAATTTCCGTGGAATGTTTTAAAAATTAATCTCCATGAATATATTGAAGTTAAAAATGCTGTAAAAATTCCAATTCCTGCAGCATAATATCCAGTAGTATTTCCCTTCAAATATGCAAATTCAATAATGGCATCTTTTGAATAGAAACCTGATAGAAATGGAAAACCGGTAAGAGCAAGTGTTCCAATAATCATTAATGCATATGTATAAGGCAATTTTTTCCAGACGCCTCCCATATTGTTGATATCTTGTTCATCTTTAAATGCATGAATTACAGAACCTGAGCCTAAAAATAGTAAAGCTTTAAAAAATGCATGAGTAAATAAATGAAACATCGCCACGTTATAAGCTCCCACCCCGGCTGCAAAAAACATATAACCTAGTTGACTACAAGTTGAGTAAGCAATAATTTTTTTTATATCGGTTTGAACTAATGCAACTGTGGCTGCAAAAAAAGCAGTCGTCATTCCAACAATTGTTATCAAGTTCAATATTAATGGGGAGTATTCATAAATTGGTGAACATCTTACAACCAGAAAAACTCCCGCTGTAACCATTGTTGCAGCATGAATTAATGCAGAAACGGGTGTTGGACCCTCCATTGCATCAGGTAGCCATGTATGAAGTAAAATTTGTGCTGATTTACCCATCGCTCCAATAAATAAAAGCAAACAAATCAAGTCTATTGCTTTAATTTCGAAACCTAGAAAAGATAAATTTTTATCAATAACAGTTGGAATTTGTTGAAAAACTTCTGAGTAATTGACTGTTCCAAATAAATAAAAAATTAAAAATATTCCAAGAGCAAAGCCAAAATCTCCCACTCTATTAACAACAAAAGCTTTAATTGCTGCAGCATTTGCACTTTCTTTTTTAAACCAAAAACCAATTAAAAAATATGAACATAAACCAACTCCTTCCCAACCAAAAAATAATTGAATAAAATTATCTGAAGTCACCAACATCAACATTGCAAATGTAAACAATGAAAGATAAGCCATAAATCTTGGTTTATGTGGATCATGTGACATATAACCAATTGAATAAATATGAACTAAAGATGAAACAGAAGTAACAACAACTAACATTACTGCTGATAATGGGTCAATCAACATGGACCAATTAACATCTAGCGATCCGGAATTTATCCAAGTTGCTATAACAATATTTTCTTCATATTGATTAACTATAACTTGATATAAGACAAAGATTGATAAAAACGCAGATATTGAAACGAAAACACTTGTAATAATTTCAGAGTTTCGATCACCTATATATCTTCCAAAAAAACCAGAAATGATTGAAGCAATTAGGGGAAGAAATAAAATAGAAATTTCCATAATTATCCTTTCAACTTATCTATTTCTTCAACACGAATTGTTCCCGAATTTCGATAGTACACTACAATTATTGCCAGTCCAATTGCAGCTTCTGCAGCTGCCACAGTTAAAATAAATAAAGTAAACACTTGTCCAGCAAGGTCACCTAAGAAAATTGAAAACGCCACTAAATTTATATTAACAGCAAGCAATATCAACTCTATGCTCATTAATATAACGATAATGTTTTTTCTGTTTAAAAAAATACCAATAATACCAATTGAGAATATAACTGCTCCTAATGTTAAATAATGTCCTAAACCAATCTCAGTCATCGATTTTCACTCCTTTATTGGTTTCAACATCTAAAACCTGAACACCTTCAGATCTTTCTCTTGAAATTTGTTTTAAGTAACTTTGCTTTTTAACTCCTTCTCTTTTTCTAAAAGTTAAAACAATAGCACCAATCATTGCTACTAATAAAATCATTCCACTTAATTGAAATACATGAATATAGTCAGTGTATAAAATCTGTCCAAGCGCATGAGTATTACTCACATTAAAAGTATTTAATGAATTATTTATATCAAATAAATCAGGCTTATATTTCCAACCACCAATAACAATTATTAATTCAAAAAATATGATCGTACTAATGATCAAACCTACTGGAATGTGCCCTGAGCTTTCTTGTGAGGCAAACCACTGGTTTTTTTGTTGAGCAACGTTTAACATCATCACTACAAATAAAAACAACACTGCTACAGCACCTACATAAACAATTAACATTATCATTCCTAAGAATTCAGCACCTATCATTATAAAAAGACATGAGATACTTATAAAATCTAAGATAAGAAAAAAAACAGAATGGACAGTATTTTTAGAGACTGTAACCATAATTGCTGAAATTACAGCTATAATTGAAAAAGTATAAAAGAAAATTGAGTGAGCTATCATAGATTTATCTGTATGGATTATCAGCTTTGATATTTGCAGCTAAAACATTCTCCCATCTATCTCCGTTATCTAATAGTTTATCTTTAGTATAATAAAGCTCTTCTCTTGTTTCTGTAGAAAATTCAAAATTTGGACCTTGAACAATCGCATCAACTGGACATGCTTCTTCACATAAACCACAATAAATGCATTTCATCATATCAATATCGTATCTTGTAGTTTTTCGGCTTCCATCATCTCTAGCGGCTGACTCTATTGTTATAGCTTGAGCAGGACACACAGCTTCACATAATTTACAAGCAATACATCTTTCCTCACCATTAGGGTACCTTCTTAACGCATGTTCTCCTCTAAAACGTGGACTTATTTTTCCTTTTTCAAATGGATAATTAATAGTTTTCTTTGGTTTGAAAAGTTCTTTAATTGCAATAATTAAACCTCCAACAAAGTCTGTCATAAATATTGTTTTAAAAAATCTTGAAATTTTCATAATTAATTTGTTGGTAGTAAGTTAAAGTAAAATAAATAACTAGCAGTCAGCACAACCCAAGTTAAAGATAAAGGTAAAAAAACTTTCCAACCAAGTCTCATTAATTGATCATATCTATATCTAGGAACAATAGCTTTAACCAAAGCAAATAGAACAAATAACAATAAAATTTTTAATATAAGCCAAATCGCTCCAGGCACCAATGTAAATGGATAAATTTCAATTGGGGACATCCAGCCACCTAAAAACAAAATAGCACCCATAGCACACATTAATAAAATATTTGCATATTCACCTAGCCAAAACATTGCATACATCATTCCAGAATATTCTGTTTGATAACCAGCAACTAATTCTGCTTCTGCTTCTGGTAAATCAAAGGGAGGTCTATTTGTTTCAGCTAGAGCTGAAATAAAAAAAATAACAAACATGGGAAATAATGGAATAACGAACCATAAATTTTTTTGAGCTTCAACAATATCATTTAAATTTAATGATCCCACACATAATAGAACGTTAATGATTATAACACCTATAGAAACTTCATAAGAAACCATTTGAGCAGCAGATCTTATAGCTCCAAGAAAAGGATATTTTGAATTTGATGCCCAACCTCCCATTATAATTCCATAAACACCCAAAGAAGAAACCGCAAATAAATATAAAATACCCACATTAATATCTGCTAAAACTTGTGTTGCACTAAATGGTATTACAGCCCAAGCAACTAAAGCTAGGGTCATAGTAACAATTGGTGCTAAAATAAAAATTACTTTATTTGAGCTGGATGGAATAATAATTTCTTTAAATATGTACTTAAGAGCATCTGCTAACGATTGAAGTAAACCAAATGGTCCAACCACATTTGGACCTTGTCTTTTTTGAACAAAAGCCCAAACTCTTCTATCAAGCCAGACTATCATAGCAACAGATACAAGAACTGGTACTAACAAAAAGAGTATTTTGTAAATTTCTTGAAAAACAATATTTAAATATTCCATCCTAACCCTCTGTGCCTGTAGATTGATAATTTAATTTTGAATTATTGCATTCAACCATAGTTTTTGAAGATCTAGCTATAACGTTTGAAAAATAATAATCTTTTACATTAATTTTTAGAGTTTCATTTGTGAATTTACTTTCATCAAACTCAGTATTGTTATCACCTGTGTTTTTTTGTTTTTCTTTTTGTAAATTGAGATAATTAAACATGCTGCTTTCTAATTCATCTTTATCATTAAATAATTTTCTATTATTCATTAACTCAGCAAGCTCATTAATAATTTGCCAATCTTCTTTTGCATCACCTGGAGGATATGAAGCCTTATAAGCTTTTTGAAGCTTGCCTTCTAAATTTGTAAAATATCCATCTTGCTCGGTGTATGCAGAACCAGGTAAGATAATATCGGCTATTTCAGCACCTTTATCACCATGACTACCTTGATAAATAATAAATTCATTTTTTTTATCAAAGTTTAAATTGTCTTGCCCAACTAAATAAATGACATCAAATTTGTGGTTTTGTAAATCTTCTAATAGATTGTTCTCTTCATTTGCTAAACCCAGATCATAGTTGCCAACTGTTGCTGCGTCACGAGATAAAATATTAAACGGATTCCAATCCTCACTAACTTTTTTATTTTTAACAAGAAAATCTTTAATTTTATTAAAGAAATACATTGATGAATTTAAGTTAAGTAATGATTCACCTAATATTACCATTGGTTTATTTGCACTTATAATTTGTTTAGATAGATCATGTTTTCCATCAAAAATATCTTTAAGTGTTTGAGTTTGTCCATCTAAACTTTCATAAGGAAAAGTTAAGTCACCTAAATCATTTAATGAAATAATTTTAGTATTATTGTTTAAATAAGATTTTCTAATTCTTGCATTTAATATTGTTGCTTCATATCTTGGATTTGTTCCAATTAAAAAAATAAAATCAGATTCCTCTATGCCATTTATTGTTGAATTAAACAGATAATTTTCTCTTTTGTTTGTATTTACAAATCGATTATCTGATCTAAATTCATAATTTTGTGTGTCAAGAGTACGATCAAAAAACTCTTTAAAGATATATCCTGTCTCCATGTTAGATAAGTCACCCACAAAGCCACAAACTTTTTCTTTTGTAGTATTTTCAATTTTTGATTTAATAATTTTGTAAACTTCGTCCCAAGAAGCTTTTTCAAACTTGCCATTATATTTTATAAAAGGTGTGTCTAGTCTTTGACTTAATAAGCCGTCACAAGCATATCTTGTTTTATCAGAAATCCATTCTTCATTGATATCTTCGTTTATAATTGGCAACACCCTTTTTACTTCCCAATCATAAGTATCAACTCTTATATTTGATCCAATTGCATCCATAACATCTATGGACTCTGTCTTTTTAAGTTCCCAAGGTCTTGCTTCAAAAACGTAAGGTTTTGAAGTTAGGGCGCCAACTGGACATAAATCTACTACATTAGCTGAAAGCTCAGATTGCATCGATTGTTCTAGATACGTTGTAATTTGCATATCTTCACCTCTTCCAATTGCACCAATTTCTGGAACCCCAGCTATTTCAGTTGCAAACCTTACACATCGTGTACAGTGAATACATCTTGTCATTTGAGTTTTAATTAAAGGACCCATATTTTTTTCAGGGACTGATCTTTTGTTTTCTTTAAATCTTGATTTATCTACCCCATAAAACATAGATTGATCTTGAAGATCACATTCTCCACCTTGATCGCAAACTGGACAATCTAGTGGATGGTTAGCAAGTAAAAACTCCATTACACCTTTTCTTGCTTTTTCAACAAAGGCTGTGTTTGTCTTTATATTCATTCCTTCTGCTGCAGGCATTGCACAAGATGCTACTGGTTTAGGAGATTTTTCCATTTCAACTAAACACATTCGACAATTTCCTGCTATTGAAAGTTTCTCATGATAACAAAATCTTGGAATTTCAACTCCAGCTATTTCACATGCCTGAAGAACTGTTAAACCCTCTTCAACTTCTACATCAATATTGTTTACTTTTAGTTTAAGCATTTTTTTTATCTAATAAGTGTTGATCTACTAAGTAAGGAATTGTGTTCTTTTTCTCTACAATTAGATCTAAATTATTTCTTTCTTCTATTTCTTTTTTAAAATGTCTCAAAAGTCCTTGTACAGGCCATGAAGAACCCTCACCAAATGCACAAATTGTATGACCTGCAATTTGATTTGTAACATCACCTAGCATATCAACTTCATCTCTACTAGCTTCTCCTTTTGCCATACGCTCAAGCATTCTCCACATCCAACCAGAACCTTCTCTGCATGGTGTACATTGTCCACAACTTTCGTGTTTATAAAATCTTGCAATCCTTGCCATACATTTAATGATGTCCTGATCTTTGTTAATAACGACGATACCAGCGGTACCTAATCCACTTTTTTCAGCCATCAAAGAATCAAAATCCATAGTCAATGTTTCACATTTTTTTTTGGGTATAAGTGGCATTGATGAACCACCAGGTATTACAGCTTGTAAGTTTTCCCAGCCACCAACAACGCCGCCTGCATGAACTTCAATTAGCTCTTTTAGAGGAATGTTCATTTCTTCTTCAACATTACAAGGGTTATTTACATTACCTGAAATACAAAAAATTTTAGTACCTGTGTTTTTTTCTCTACCAAGTGACGCAAACCATTTGCCACCTCTTCTAAGAATAGTTGGCACAACAGCTATAGTTTCAACATTATTAATAATTGTAGGACATCCGTATAGACCTATTAAGGCTGGAAAAGGTGGTTTTAATCTCGGTTGACCTTTTTTGCCTTCAATACTTTCAAGCAAGGCTGTTTCTTCACCACAAATGTATGCTCCTGCACCATAATGAATATAGATATCTAAATCCCACCCCGTGCCAGCTGCATTTTTACCTATTAATTTTTTTTCATAAGCTTCATCTATTGCTGCTTGAAGTTTTTCACCATCAACAAAATATTCACCTCTAATATAAATATAGCAAACATGTGCTTGGACTGCATAAGCTGCAATCAAGCAACCTTCTATTAATTTATGAGGTTCAAATCTTAATATATCTCTATCCTTACATGTGCCAGGTTCAAACTCATCCCCATTAATTAATAAATAATGTGGTCTTGATCCAACTTCCTTAGGGGCAAAAGACCATTTCAATCCTGTAGGAAATCCTGCTCCACCTCTTCCTCTTAATTGAGAACTTTTAACTTCATTGATTATCCAGTCTCTTCCTTTGTCAATCAAATCTTTAGTGTCGACCCAATCTCCTCTTTTCTGAGATGAGGTAACATCTGAACCCATATCGTTATATAAGTTTTGAAAAATTCTATCGTTGTCTTTAAGCATTTTTTAAATCCATAAGTGTTTTTCTATTATTTTCAGGCTCATTATTTACACGACCTCTATAGGAACCCGGTTTAGGTTTTTCACCATTTAAAATCTTTTCTAATATTTCCAAAGTTTTTTCTTTATCAAGATCTTCATAATAATCATCATTGATCTGCATCATAGGAGCATTTACACAGGCCCCAAGACACTCAACTTCCATCCAAGAACAACTTTTATCACTTGATAGCTCTGTTTCATTTTCAGAGATTTTTTCTTTACAAGCTTCAACTAGCTTATTTGCACCTCTAATCATGCATGGTGTAGTTGTGCAAACTTGCACAAAAAACTTTCCAACAGGAGATAAATTGTACATTGTGTAAAAAGTAGCAACTTCATAAACTTTTATGTAAGGCATCTCTAAAAATTTAGCTATGCATTTCATTGCAGCTAATGGTATCCAGTTATTATTTTGCCTTTGAGCAATATATAGTAAAGCCATCACTGCACTTTGTTGTTTACCTTTTGGATATTTAGAAACAATAGTTTTAGCAGCTTCTAAAGATGAAGAATTAAACTCAAAAATTTCTGGTTGATCTTTAGCTGGCCTTCTTAAACTCATCTATCCACCTCTCCAAAAACAATATCTAAAGAACCTAAAACGGCTGGGACATCAGCTAACATATGGCCTTTTATTAAATAGTCCATTGATTGAAGGTGTGAAAAACCTGGCGCTCTAATTTTGCATTTGTATGGTTTGCTTGACCCATCTGAAATTAAATATACACCAAATTCACCTTTGGGAGCCTCCACAGCAGTATAAATTTCATCTTTTGGCACTCTATAACCTTCTGTAAAAAGTTTAAAATGATGAATCAAAGCTTCCATAGATTGTTTGATTTCTTTTTTAGATGGAGGGCTTATTTTTCCATCTAATGACTTTATGGGTCCTTTTTCCATCTTTGCTAAACATTGTTTTATTATAGAAACACTTTCCTTCATCTCTTCAATTCTGCACAAATATCGATCGTAACAATCTCCATTTTTTCCAACAGGAATCTTAAAATTTAATTGATCATAACAATCATATGGTTGAGATTTTCTTAAATCCCAAGGTATCCCCGATCCCCTTACCATAACTCCTGAAAAAGAGTAATCCAAAGCATCTTCTTTAGATACAATTCCTATATCTACATTTCTTTGTTTAAAAATTCTGTTATCAGTTAATAAACTTTCAAGATCATCAATAATTTTTGGAAATGTTTGACAAAATTTTCCAATATCATCTTCTAGTCCAGTTGGTAAATCTTGATGAACTCCCCCAGCTCTAAAGTAATTTGCATGAAGTCTTGATCCAGACGCTCTTTCATAAAAAGTCATCAATGTTTCTCTTTCCTCAAACCCCCACAATGAAGGAGTTAAAGCCCCAACATCTAATGCCTGTGTGGTTACATTTAAAATATGACTTAAAATTCTACCTATTTCACAAAACATTACTCTTATGTATTGAGCCCTAATAGGAACATCGATATTCAATATCTTCTCTACAGCAAGAGCAAAGGCATGCTCTTGGTTCATAGGAGCAACATAATCTAATCGATCAAAATAAGGTACTGCCTGCATATAAGTTTTATTTTCAATTAATTTTTCAGTTCCTCGATGAAGTAAACCTATGTGTGGATCAGCTTTTTCAACAACCTCTCCATCTAGCTCTAAGATTAATCTAAGAACGCCATGGGCGGCAGGATGCTGTGGTCCAAAGTTTAAGTTTAAGTTTTTAATTTTTTTTGTCATTATTGTCTATTTCATCTTTGATGTATTTTGTTCCTTCCCAAGGGCTTTCATAATCAAAATTTCTGTAATTTTGCTCTAATTTTACTGGTTCACTAATAACTTTTTTTTGATCTTCACTATACCTAACCTCAGTATGGCCAGTTAAAGGGAAATCTTTTCTTAAAGGGTGACCTTCAAAACCATAATCTGTTAATATTCTTCTAAGGTCTGGATGATCTTTAAAAGACACACCGTACATATCAAAAACCTCTCTTTCCATCCAATTAGCAGCTGGAAAAATACTTGTTAATGATTGAATTATCTCGTTTTCATTTATTGAGTAACTCATAATAATTCTTTGATTAAATTCATGACTTAAAAATAAATAAACCATTTTAAATCTTTGAGTATTCTCTGGGTAATCTACAACTGTGATATCTATAAGTTGTCTAAATTTTGTTTCTTGGTTTGTTTTTACAAAAAGTGTTACATCAATTAAATCCTCTTTATCAATTTCTATATACAATTGATTGTGTTTTATTTTGGTACTATTAATTTTAGTAGTTAACTCTGAATTTATCTTTTTTTCTAAATCTATTAAGTTATTCATAACTATCTAATGAAAGAGCCTTTGTTTCTTATTTTTTTTTGTAGCTGCAATATTCCATATAATAAAGCCTCAGCAGAAGGTGGACATCCAGGAACATAAACATCAACTGGCACAATTCGATCACAACCTCTAACTACAGAGTAAGAATAATGATAATAACCCCCTCCATTTGCACAACTACCCATCGATATTACATATCTTGGCTCAGGCATTTGATCGTAAACTTTTCTTAAAGCTGGAGCCATTTTATTAGTAAGGGTACCTGCAACAATCATAACATCAGATTGTCTTGGGGATCCCCTTGGTGCAGCTCCAAATCTCTCTAAATCATATCTTGGCATTGCAGTTTGCATCATCTCAACTGCACAACATGCAAGACCAAATGTCATCCAGTGTAGCGAACCTGATCTAGACCAGTTTATTAAATTATCTAGTGAAGTCGTTATAAATCCATTCTCACTAAAATCTTTAGCGAGTTGTTTAAATTCTTCTGGAACTTGATCTATTTTATTATTCATTATGATTAATTTTTATTCCCAGTCTAAAGCACCTTTTTTCCATTCATAAATAAAACCAATCGTAAGTATGAACAAAAAAATCATCATTGAGGAAAATCCTAATATACCAATATTTCCTAGTGAGATAGCCCAAGGAAACAAAAATGCAATTTCCAAATCAAATATAATAAATAAAATAGCGACTAAATAAAACCTAACATCAAATTCCATTCTAGAATCTTCAAAAGGTTCAAACCCACACTCATAAGCTGATAGTTTTTCTGGATCAGGTTTTTTTGGTGAAAGTATAAAATTTACAACAACAAAAGCACAACTAAGTCCTAATGCTATGACTAAAAATAGAATTATTGGTAAGTAATCTTTTAAAAATTCAGATAACATGGAAATCTATATACCAGTTTTTATCCTTAGTTGAAGAGCTGATACGTCACATTTTAATTGATATTATTTAAGTAAATTGAAGAAAAGTGGCGGGAGTGAAGGGACTCGAACCCTCGACCTATCGCGTGACAGGCGATCGCTCTAACCAACTGAGCTACACCCCCACTTTTATTATTTTGGTGGGTAGTAAAGGACTCGAACCTTTGACCCCCTCGGTGTAAACGAGATGCTCTACCAACTGAGCTAACCACCCACAAAATATGGCTACTTATTACATCAACAGTTTGATAAAGTAAATTAATTATTATTGAATACTAGCTTGAGATTTATCGTCTTTTTTAGATATATCAACCTCAACCCACTCAGTTCTTTTAAGTTCCTTTGTTAAAGCAACTTTTAAAACTTGATCAGCATATTCAACTGGTGTGATCTTAATATCATCAATTATTTTTTTCGGCATATCTACCAAGTCTTTTTCATTTTCTTTTGGTATTAATACCTCTTTAATTCCAGCTCTATGAGCTGCTAAAAGTTTTTCTTTTAACCCACCTATTGGCAAAACTTGTCCAGTTAGAGTCACTTCACCGGTCATTGCAACATCTCTTCTAACAGGAATTCCAGTAATTGATGAAACTATGGATGTAACCATTCCAATACCCGCTGATGGGCCATCTTTTGGTGTCGCTCCTTCTGGCACATGAATATGAAAATCTTTTTTTTCAAATAGCGGTGGAATAATTCCGTATTCTAAACATTTAGATCTTACAAAAGATTTAGCAGCTTTAACAGACTCTTGCATGACATCTCCAAGCTTACCTGTAATTTGCATTCTACCTTTGCCAGGCATAGTTACAGTTTCAATTTTTAAAATTTCTCCACCATACTCAGTCCATGCAAGACCAGTTACAATACCCACTCTGTTTTCAGACTCTAATTCACCAAATTTAAATTTAGCAATACCTAGAAAATCAGATAAATTTTTATTATTTATATTTACTTCCTTCTCTTCACCAGCAACTATTTTTTTAACAACTTTTCTTGCTAGTTTTGAAATTTCTCTCTCCAAATTTCTAACACCAGACTCTTTTGTGTAACCTCTAATAACTTCTTTAATGATATCGTTTTCTAATTTCATTTCTTTATCTTTCACACCATTGTCTTTGATTTGTTTGGGTAAAAGATATTTGTTAGCAATACTTATTTTTTCATCCTCTGTGTAACCAGCGAGTCTAATTACTTCCATTCTATCTAAAAGAGGCGGAAGGATATTTAATGTATTTGCCGTTGTAACAAACATTACATCAGATAAATCATAATCAACCTCTAGGTAATGATCATTAAACGTTGTATTTTGTTCTGGATCCAAAGCTTCCAATAAAGCAGATGAAGGATCTCCTCGGTAATCATTTCCAATTTTATCTATTTCATCTAATAAAATAAGTGGATTTTTAGTGCCAGCTTTTTTCATCATTTGTATTATTTTTCCAGGTAACGAGCCTATGTAAGTTCTTCTATGTCCTCTTATTTCTGCTTCATCTCTCATTCCACCAACAGACATTCTAACAAATTCTCTATTAGTTGCTTTAGCAATAGATTTTCCTAGAGAAGTTTTACCAACTCCGGGAGGTCCAACTAAACATAAAATTGGTCCTTTAATTTTTTCCATTCTTTTTTGAACTGCAAGAAATTCAATTATTCTTTCTTTAACTTTTTCTAGTCCAAAATGATCTTTATCTAAAATATTTAAGGCTTTTGTTAAATCAATATCAACTTCACTTTTCTTGTGCCAAGGAAGTTCTGTCATCCAATCAAGATAATTTCTAACAACAGTTGCTTCAGCTGACATTGGACTCATATTTTTTAATTTTTTAAGTTCTTGTAAGCATTTCTTTTCAACTTCTTTAGGCATTTTAGCTTTTGTGATAGCCTTATTAAGGCTAGTAGTTTCATCTTTACCATCCTCAATTTCACCTAATTCTTTTTGAATAGCTTTTAACTGCTCATTTAAATAATATTCTCTTTGAGTTTTCTCCATTTGAGTTTTAACTCTACCTCTAATTCTTTTTTCAACACCTATGATACTTGTTTCGTTTTCCATTATTTTGATAATGGCATTTAGTCTTTTCTTTACATCTACTGTTTCAAAAATTTGTTGTTTTTCAGAAATAGTTGCGTTGATATGAGATGCTATATTGTCAGCAATTTGAGAGGGATCTTTTAGTTGTTTAATCGTATTAATAGTTTCACTTGAAACTTTTTTATTAATGGAAGTTAACTTTTCTAATCTTCTAAGCGCAGTTGCCGCAAGTGGGTACAAATCTTCGTCCTTAGCAGCAACATCATTATAATGAGCGTAGTCACAAGTTATAAATTTATCATTATCTTTGAAATCTAATATTTTTACTCTTTTGATACCCTCAACTAGGACTTTTACAGTTCCATCAGGTAGCTTTAAAAGCTGTAGAATGCTTCCCTCACATCCATACATAAAGATATCTGTTTTTTTAGGATCATCAATTTCAGAGTTTTTCTGGGTAACTAAAATTATTTTTTTGTCTTTTTTCATTACCTCATTTAAAGCTGAAATAGACTTGTCTCTTCCAACAAATAAAGGGATTACCATGCTTGGAAACACAACTATGTCTCTTAAAGGTAATAATGGTAATGTGATTTTAACGTCCATAACTTTAATATGGATATTATATTTTATATTGCAATAGGTTTTTGTTAGTTATTAGTGATATTAAGCCGCTGATGGCTTGTTAGTCTTTGTTTTACTGTCCCCTTTAGTGTGAACTAATATAGGTTGAGACTGTCCTTTAGCGGCTCCTGCGTCAACTATAACTTCTTCTATGTTATCTTGACTTGGCAAATCATACATAGTTTTTAATAAAATATTTTCTAAAATTGATCTTAAACCTCTTGCACCTGTTTTCTTCTTAATTGCTTTTTGAGCAATTTCTTTTAATGCATTTTCTTTAAAAGTTAACTTTGCTCCATCAAGTTTGAATAATTCTTGATATTGTTTTGTTAATGAATTTTTTGGTTCTTGTAGAATTTTTATCAATGATTTTTCATCTAAGTCTTCAAGTGTTGCTATCATGGGTAGTCTACCAATAAATTCTGGGATTAAACCAAATTTTAATAAGTCTTCTGGCTCAAGTGTTTTCATCCACTCACCTGTTTTCTTGTCTTGTGTATTTTTAACATCAGCGCCAAAACCTATTGATGTACCTTTATCTCTTTGAGAAATAATTTTATCCAATCCAGCAAAAGCACCACCACAAATAAACAATATATTTGTTGTATCAACCTGTAAAAATTCTTGTTGTGGATGTTTTCTACCTCCTTGGGGCGGAACACTTGCAACTGTTCCTTCCATAATTTTTAGTAAAGCTTGTTGAACACCTTCACCTGATACATCTCTAGTGATTGACGGATTTTCTGATTTTCTACTAATTTTGTCAACCTCATCAATATAAACAATTCCTCTTTGTGCTTTTTCAACATTATAATCTGAAGCTTGCAATAATTTTAAAATTATATTTTCAACATCTTCACCAACATAACCTGCTTCTGTTAAAGTTGTTGCATCTGCCATTGTAAAAGGAACATCTAAAATTCTAGCAAGAGTTTGTGCCAATAATGTTTTACCACAACCTGTTGGGCCAACTAACAAAATGTTAGATTTTGCAAGCTCAACATTTTTACTTGTTTTGCTTTCATAATTTAATCGTTTGTAATGGTTGTGAACAGCAACAGATAAAACTTTTTTTGCATGTGGCTGACCAATTACATAATCATCTAAAACTGAACAAATTTCTTTTGGTGAAGGAAGTCCATCTTGGTGTTTAACAAAGGTGTCTTTGCTTTCCTCTTTGATAATATCCATACATAATTCAACACACTCATCACAAATAAATACCGTAGGACCAGCAATTAATTTTCTAACTTCATGTTGGCTCTTTCCACAAAAAGAGCAGTAAAGAATATTTTTATTATTTGTTGTCATAATATTTTTTTAACGAATCAATTAAATTACTGTATTATAGAAGACTCATACTAATCAAGTTTGGATTATATCGCATCCAATATATGGTGGTTTAAGATCTTTTTTCTACTACTTCGTCTATTAGACCAAAGTCTTTAGCAACTTCCGCAGTCATAAAGTTGTCTCTTTCTAGAGCAGACTTAACTTCATCCACAGATTTACCAGTATGTTTTGAATAAATTTCATTCAATCTTTTTTTTAATGAAGAGACTTCATTTGCATGTATTTCAATATCTGTTACTTGACCCTGAAACCCAGCTGAAGGTTGATGAACCATAACTCGTGAATTTGGAAGTGAAAATCTTTTACCCTTTGTTCCAGCAGCAAGTAAAAAAGATCCCATTGAAGCTGCTTGTCCAATACATAGGGTTGAAATGTCCGGTTTAACGTATTGCATAGTGTCATAAATTCCAAGACCAGCTGTAACAAGACCACCAGGACTGTTTATATATAAATAAATTTCTTTTTTAGGATCTTCAGCTTCAAGAAATAATAATTGTGCGGTAACTAATGATGCTACGTTGTCGTTAATTTGACCTGTTAAAAAAATAATTCTCTCTTTTAAAAGTCTTGAATAAATATCATAAGCTCTTTCACCCTTATTGGATTGTTCGACAACCATTGGGACTAAAGTGTTCATGTGTTCAGAAATATCTATTGTCATAAGTTGATTCGTCCTAACTTATACAACTTGAGATTACTTTTTGCTAACTTTTTTTGCTGCTGGCTTTGATTTTGAAGCTTTTGAAGGTGATTTTTTTTCTTTAGTAGATTTTGCTTTAACTTTTTTATCTTCGCCATGATCATGTTCATGGTCGTGATTGTGATCATGTTTATGTGCATCTTTTAGAATTTTTTCTGCCTCATCTTTAGAAATCTCTTTTTTATTTGGCTTAGCTTTTTCTTTAATCAAATTAAGAATTTTTTCTTCATAAACTGTTCCTCTTAAACTAGCTACAGCCGAAGGATTTTTTTGATAAAAATCCATTACCATCTTTTCTTGACCTGGCATCATTCTAAGTTGTTTTTGAACCTCAGCTTGAATTTCTTGCTCTGATACCTGAATTTTATTTTGTTCACCAAATTCATTTAATATTAATCCTGTTTTAATTCTAGTTTTTGCTGTCTCAGTAAATTTAGCTTTATTTTTCTTAGCTTCAGCTTCACCCATACCTTGTGAAAGAATTTTAACTTCTTCTTCAATTAAATTTTCAGGAACCTCGTCTATTTTAATTTTTTCAATTTCTTTTAATATTTGGTTTTTAGATAATTGATCTAATGAATTTTTATATTCATCATTTATCTGTTTTGATATTAACACCTTTAGATCATTTAAATCTTTAGCACCTAAATTTTTTGCAAAATCATCATCAATTTTTACTTCTTCAGGATTTTTTACATTTAAAATCTTACATTTAAATTTAGCAGATTTATTTACTAATTCTTTTTCGGGAAAGTTTTCTGGTAAAACTGCATCTACAATTTTTTCATCATCTTTTTTGACACCAATAAGCTGTTTGTCAAAACCTTTTAAAAACAAATCTTTACCAAGTGTTAATTGAGTATTTTTACCTTCGCTACCTTTAAATTCCTTACCATTTACAGTAGCTTGATAATCCAATGACACTAAATCACCCTCTTTTGCTTTGGTCTCAGCACTTGCTTCTTTAAAGCTAGGTTGATTTTTAGCTATTTCTTTAATTCTTTTATCTGTTTCGCTATTATCAATTTTAACAGAATATTGATCAAATTTTATACTTTCTATGGATTTAACATCTACTTTAGGTAATTCAGTTACAGACAAGACATATTCTAGCTCTTTATCTTCACCGTAAGTTTTTAGATCTAATTTTGGTTGACCCGCTGGTTTAATTTTATTTTCTTCAAGAGCCTTTGTTGATGTATCTTTTAATACTTTATCTAAAACTTCTCCAAATACAGCTTTACCGAATTGTCTTTTTAAAACTTCTTTTGGAACTTTTCCTGGACGAAAACCTTTTAGATTTACAGTGCCTTTAATCTCTTCATATTTTTCATCCATATAAGAGTTCATTGTCTCTTTATCGATAAAAACTTTAACGTCTTTATTTAAGCCTTTTATATTTTTTACAGTTACTTTCATAATATTTTAATGGTAGGGCGAAAAGGACTCGAACCTTCACATCCGAAAATATTGGTTCCTAAGACCAACGCGTCTACCAATTCCGCCATCGCCCCACAAATTACGTGGTTTTATATATTATTGAAACTATTTGTCCAATGACAATTGATCAAAAATTAACTATTTATCACCTATAATTTAAAAAAAATTTTGAAAAATGATAATTTCACCTTGTATTAGTATTTGTAAAACTGATCCCTCCACAGGTTATTGCTACGGATGTGGAAGAAATAATGATGAAAAGAAGATTTGGAAATCTGAAGATACAACAGATGAATGGAAAAAAGAAAATTTAGATAATATTAAAGATAGGCTTAGTGGTTGGCAGCTAGATAGTTTTAATGAGTCCTATCAGCACAAAATTAATAATGGAATTTCTCTATTTAAGAAAAATTTAAAAAATGAATAAATCAACAATTGTAATTATAATTTATATTATAGGTTTAATTTTTGGTGCCGTAGTATTGGATATGTGGAATGCCCAAACTAGTCCTAAAGCTTTAATAGGTATTGGGTGGACAACATTATTATTAATAGGATTATTTTTAACTGAAAAAAATGAAAAAAATTAAATTTTTAAATTATCTGGGTTTAATATTGTTTTCTTTAATTGCAGCTAATAGTCTAAATGCAGAAATTATCATCCTCAGTTCATGTGATAATAAAAAAGATGGTTTCTTAAAGAACGAATACATTTTAGATTTAGAAAAGTCATTAATGACTAGAAATTTTGTTTACAATAATAAAACGTTCAAAAAATATCGTATAACTGATCTCTCGGTTAAAAAAGAAAACACTTTGACAAAATTTATATACCAAGAAGATGATAAAATTTTAACTGATAAAATTGGCTACCCTCAATTTTATACACAATTATTATTTGAAATAGACAATCCAAATATTATGATAAAAACAGTAATTAATAATGAAGAAGGAATTTCTTTTATGTCTTCATGTAAAAAAATTGAAAGATTTGAAAAAGAAAGTTAATTTTTCTTTTTATTTTTTTTTGTAGAATTTTTGTTTTTAAAATTAAACCTACTGCTATTTGTAATGCTACTTCTATGTTTTGCGTAAGCTTGTTTTTGAGCTTGTTTCATTGCTTTTTTAGAAGACATAATATCTATAATCTAATATTCTATTTCCAATCAATATCAATTACTTAAATGAATTATAAATTTAATAGACTGAATAGAACAATTATTAAATGCAAAAAATGCCCAAGATTAGCTAATTTCATTAAAAAAGTTTCTAGAGAAAAAAGAAAGCAAAATATTAATGAAAACTATTGGGGCAAACCTGTTACGGGATTTGGTGATATAAATGCAAAACTTTTAATACTGGGATTGGCTCCTGCAGCACACGGGGGAACAAGAACAGGACGTGCATTTACTGGTGATAAATCTGGAGAATTTTTATTTCATTGTTTGTATAAATCTAAAATTTCTAATCAACCATTTTCAAAAAGTTTAAATGACGGTCTTAAAATAAAATCTACATATATCACAAATATTTTAAAATGTGTTCCTCCTGGAGACAAGCCACTAAATAAAGAATTAGATAATTGTTCTAAATATTTTGATACTGAAATTTCAAATCTAAATAAATTAAAGATAATTATTACGTTGGGAAAAGTAGCTTTCGATAACTGTCTCAAATTTTATAAAAAGAAATACACCTTAACTAAAAAGATGCATTTCAAACATGGAAAATCCTATCTATTACCTGATAATGTAACTTTAATTCCCAGCTATCATCCCAGTCCAAGAAATGTAAATACAAAATTAATTTCTGAAAAAATGATGGTTACTTTATTTAAAAGAGCTAAAAAAATATCTAAAGCTTAATACTATCGCAAAAATAAGGTTTAAAATTATCAAAAATTACATCTGGTAATTTGACTGGTTTACCTTTTTCATTAATGAAAACTAGATGAACTTGAGCCTCAACTATCGAAAATTCCTCTTTAGTAATAAACTGATTCATAAAAAATGATGTCTTTGTAACTGATTTTACAAATGATCTAACAACTAATTGATCCTCAAGATGAGCAGATTTTTTGTATTCAATGTTACAAGATTTAACAATAATAAGTGCGCCAAATTTTTCTTTTATTTGTAAATTACTCAATCCAATTGTTGCTAAAGCTTCTGTTCTGGCTCTTTCAAGGTATTTGAGGTAATTGGCATAATATACAACTCCACCTGCATCTGTATCTTCGTAATATACTTTAACATTATGGTAAAAGTTTTCATGCATAAAAGTATTCTATCAATAAAAATGATAATTTAATACAAACTAAGATATAATTTGAATAATGAAAATATATATTATTTGGTTAATTGGAGTTATTTTGTGGAATTTTGGTTTTCCTAACGCACAACCAATAGAGGATGTTATTGTGGCAATTCTTTTATCTTTTTTAAGTGTAGGATTAAAAAAATATTTTAAAAGTTAATTAATTTGCTGAAAAATAAATATTTTGAAAATAAGAGACAGCTTTCATTTTTGAGTTATCAGTATCTACCATAATCGCTAAGCCATCTAATTGGCTTACATCTAAATCATGAAATTTTTTAAAATCATCTTTAACATTTGCCTTAACTGTAACCCACTTATCCAAATTTTCTTTTGTGGTTGCCAAAACATTATCTATAGATTTTTTTGTATATGGACTTGGTGAATTAAATCCCACCCCATTATTACTCGAAAATACATAATTTATAGCCCTATTTGATAAAACAGTTGCTCCTGTTTTCTTTATGACAAAAACACGTGCCGCAAAATCATGTCCTTTTTTGGTATTTTCTTTAACTCCCTTTAAATCTCTCTCTATTTTCCAAGTAATATTGATATATGGAGTTTTGTTAAGATCAATATTTATCTCTTTTCCTAGTCCTGAAGCTGCATTATCAGCAACAGCTTTTAAATAATTACCATTCTCATTAGATCCTATAGAATAAACTGTTTTATTATCAGCTCCTCTTACTTTTCTTACTTCTAATTTGGATAGTTCTGAATTTGTAAATTCAAAAACATTTGTGACATCTGCGTTAACAGAAGAAAATGAAATAAAAATTAAAGAAATTAAACTAAAAATTCTGATCATAAAAAACTTATAAATAATTATTTTTTAATTACAACTTTTAGACATATTTTAAACATTCTTAACTCAATATTTGTCATTAAATCAAAATAATGAAAACAATTTCAATTTTTTTATTATTAATCTATTGGTCTGTAATGATTTTTGCACCAGTTATAGGAAAAGATACTAATATTAATGAAAATGAAAAAATTATTAAAAATTTATAACTACTAATTGTATTAATACGTAGATCTACCACCACTAATATCAAACACAGCCGCTGTAGAAAAAGAATTTTCCTCTGAAGAAAGCCAGCAAACCAATGCTGTAAACTCGTGTATTTCAAGAAATCTCCCTCTGGGTACCTTGGAAAGCATTCTTTGAACATGCTCTTTACTCATTTGATCTAAAATTCTTGTTTTGGCTCCTGCTGGAGTTACGGCATTTACAGCTATATTTTTATCGGCAAGTTCTTTTCCAAGAGACTTTGTAAGGCCTATTGCGCCTGCTTTTCCAGAACTATAAGCACTTGCATTTGCATTTCCATCTTTACCAGCAACAGATGCTACGTTTACTATTCTACCATAGTTATTTTAAATCATATTTGGAACTATCGCTCTGCAACAATTAAATGTACCATTAAGATTTATTTGAACTATTTTATTCCACGTCTCGACGTCATACTCCCACAATGGAGCTGTTGGGCCTGTTATCCCAGCATTATTAATTAAAATATCAATATTTGATTTTGCTGTAATGTCTGAAACTATTTTTTCAATTTGTTTATAATTCGAAACATCTACTACATTATAACTTAAATTAGGATTATTGACTTCATCAATAGCTGATTTAAGCAAGTTTTCGTCTATATCCCAAATTATAACTTTAGCACCAGAGTTTAAAAAGCGTTTTGCAATATCAAGACCAAACCCTTGACCACCACCAGTTATTACAGCTGTTCTATTTTTAAAATCAAATTCATTCATAAATTTATTCTTTTGCGAGCAAGTAATATGTTATTGAGGTGACAATTGCACCAATTATCCATGCGTAAGATTGTAAAAACATTAAATTAACATTCCAAATTGTTGAAGCAGAAAAAATAAAACCCAAAATTAAAGAATATGTTGCTTTGATGTGCCATCCTTTTGAATAATAATATGCGCTGTCGACTTCAACAGAGTAGATATCTTTATTACTTAAGCTACTTTTTTTTATCAGATAATAATCAGTTATTATTAAACCAAATAAAGGTCCAAAAAATGCACCAAATGTATCTATAAAAGACAAAATTCCAATTTGACTTAAAAATGTAAGCCAAAAAATTCCAATTAAAAAACCTATAATTGAAATTATATAACTAGCACTTTTTAGAGTTAGTTTACTTGGCATAGAATTAATAAGTGAATATTGAGATGGGATAAAATTTGCTACCAAGTTTGTAGAGGCTGAAGCAACAATTATAAAAAAAAGAACTGCAATGGTAATTTGCAAATTATCAAATTTACCAATGATATCTGTAGGATTTGTAAAAATTCTGTCTAAATCTTCAAATTTTTGATTTAAAAATGTGTCAGATCCAATAACAATAAACACAGCAAAAAATGAAAATATAATTAGATTTAAAATTAAACTGTAATTTCCTTTTTCTAAATTTTTCTCATCTTTTACATATCTTGAATAATCTCCAAAACTCAGAATTATTATTGAAAAATATGTAAAAATTGTTCCTGCTACTGTTACTAATGGCACTAAATTATTGATATCTAAAAAATTTTTAAAATCTAAAATGTCAATAAACGCTTTAGATGTGACCTTTACATCACTTAAAAGTACAACAAAGAAAAAAAATATCATTCCAGCATAAACTGTAATAGCCGAAATATTAATTAACTTTTTATTAAATTGAATTCCCACACTAAATATTAGTGCTTGAAAAATAATAACACCGCTAAACGATATCCAGTCAATAATGTTTAGTCCTAACAAAAATGTAAGAAAGATTTCTTGATCTAAAAGAGAATTATCAATTGAGAAAATTAATATTCTTATAAGATAACCAATAGCTTTTGATAAAAAATATGTTTGAATACCAAACATAAATATTCCAACAATACTTCTAAATAAACCAAAAAATTTTGCACCTCTAAACCCTAAAGAAGACCTTAATAAAACTGCAAATGGTAAGCCAAATTTTTGTGAGGGTGCACCGATTAAATTTGAAAATAAATAAACTAACAATGATCCTAGTATAGTTCCAAAAAAAACTACAAAAGTGTTCAAACTATAAATCGTGTATAATGAGGCAATTAAAGAAAATCCTATTATACTTTGAACATTAACGCCCCAATAACAAAAGAGGTCTTTCCAATCCCATTTTTTATAATTTGGGTTAACTGTAACAAGATCCCAGTTTGAAAGAGAATATTTTACTTTTGGCTGATTCACTAAAAATTATAATAAACTAATAATTTCTACTGTCCATATAGATAGGCAGGTAACCACAATGCGATCTTAGGGAATATAATTATTAATACTAAACCTATTACCTGAATGACCATGAATTGCATCATTCCATAATAGATATCTTTTAAATCCCATTCTGGAACAACTCCTTTTAAAAAATAAGCAGATAAGGCTACAGGGGGAGACAGCCAGGCCGTCTGGAGATTGACCGCAACCAAGATTGCAAACCAAGTCAAATTAAACCCTAATGCCTCAACTAAAGGTAAGATTATTGGAATTATAATCATGACAATTGGAACCCATTCTAAAGGCCATCCTAGCAAAAAGATCATCACCATGATCAAAGCTAAGATTAAATACTTATTCATCTCAAGACCTAGTAAAAAGTCAGTTAATAACATTGGAGTTCCAAGTCTTGAAAAAACTGCACCAAAGAAATTTGAAGCAGCAACTAAAACCATTATTAAAGCTGAAATTTCTAAAGTTTTAACTAATGCATCTTGTAATTTTTTTAATGTTAATTTTTTATATGCTAAAGCCAAAAGTAAAGAACCCATTGCACCACAACCAGCAGCTTCTGTTGGTGTTGCAAAACCAAATAGAATACTTCCAAGTGCTGCAAATACTAATGCTGCAGGTGGAACCAATCCTAAAAAGAACTCAATCCAAACAGCTTTCATGCTTGTTGCTCTAAGCTCTGGTGGTAACACTGGACCCAAACTTGGATCAATCCAACATCTAATAGTTGTGTATGCAGCATAAAGAGTAGCAAGTAAAATTCCTGGGATAATCGCAGCTGCAAATAAATCAGTAACAGGTATTTCCATAATCGGTCCCATTACAACAAGCATAATACTTGGTGGAATTAAAATACCTAAAGTACCTCCGGCTGTAATTGTTCCAGCTGCTAATCTTACATTATATCCTGATTTGTTCATGGACTTTGCAGCCATGATTCCTAAAATTGTAACTGAAGCACCAACTATTCCTGTTGCGGCAGCGAATACCACTGAAACAAATAACACTGCGTAATAAAGTGAACCTCTAACTTTTGCTAACATCAACTGGAATGCAGAAAATAATCTTTCCATTAATCCAGCTTGTTCCATCATTATTCCCATAAAGACAAAGAGCGGGACGGCAGCCAAGGTTTGTTCGGTCATGACCATTGAGAACTGCAAAGTCATTAAATAGAACACTAATTTACCAAAACCTAAGTAACCAAATACAAATCCTAAAAATATCAATGTAAATGAAATTGGAAATCCAACAAATATAGAGAACAACATTACTCCAATTAAAACAAAACCTAAAATCGCTGGATCTATAAACTCTGCTAACATTTATTCTTCTTCTCCCGGCCAAACACCTTTTGTGGCAGCCCAATAACTTTTAAATAACTCTGAAACTCCTTGAATAAGCAAGAAAACTATCCCAAACCATAGGGAAGCTTTAATAGGCCACATATATGGCATCCAAGCTGTATCCATTCCTCTTTCACCTCTCATTATCGACTCCTGAACAAAGCCAGTAGTCATATAAAGAAAAACAATTAATCCTGGGAAATAGAATAAAAGGTATAACCAAAAATCTATTCTTCCCTGTGTTTTGGTTTTAAAATTTCTATATAAAAAATCTGCTCTAATGTGCACACCTTTTGATAGTGCATAACCTGCACCTAACATAAATAAAGCACCGTACATAAATCTGCTCATGTCGTATGCCCACATTGTTGGTGCTGTAAATAATTTTCTGGCTAAAACTTCATATGTCATTGCCAATATTAAAGGAACTGTAATCCAACAAACAACATTTCCTACCCGTTTACTAAATAAATCAATTTTTGTAATTGAAGATGCCATCCACTTGGGCATGCTCTTGGGCATTGGTCCTGAACCACCTCTTCTTTCAGCTATCATTTCATCTGAAATATCGAGCTTCATGGGTTTAACTGGTTGTTTGGGTTTGTGATTTCTTGGCATGTAAAAATTCTTTAATTAATAAAAATAAAGCGGACAATTTCTTGTCCGCTTTATATAAAGTTTTAATACTATTTTAATGTCGCTGCGTGAGCCATTCCTAGCTTAGCATTAGACATTTGAGATCCAGACCAGAATGGTACTGCAATATCTGCAAAGTCTTTTTGAGACTGCCATACTTGAGCAAAGAACTTGTTCTTAGCAGCATTAGTCTCTAAAGATTTTTTAGCAGCAGCCATATACGCTGGGAAGTAGTCAGCTGGAGTATCATGTAAAATTACACCATGTTTTCCAGTTAACTCTGCAAGAGCTTTTCCGTTTTCGTATATTCTGTAACTCATTGATTTTGATAGAGATGCATTCGCAGCAACTTCTAAAGCTTTCTTCTCTAAAGCAGACATTTTCTTATATTTGCTTCCTGTTAAATAGAAGTCAGCGTTTACTACTACTTGGTGAAGACCTTGTAGGTAGTAATGTTTTAGAACTTTTTGGAAACCGAATGTCATGTCAGGTTTTGGACAACACCATTCAGCAGCATCAATTGTTCCTGCTTCAAGAGCTGGAAGAATATCTCCACCACCCATTGCAACAGAAGCTACACCAATATCTTTATAAGTTTGTCCTGGAATTCCTGGAGGAGTTCTGAACTTGTACTTTCTAAAGTCTGCCATGCTGTTAATTGGCTCTTTGAACCAACCTAAAGCTTCTGGGCCTACTGGTTGTAACATAAATCCTTTGATGTCTCTTCCCATCTCAGACCATAGTTGGTCGTAAAGTTCTTTACCACCACCATATTGGAACCAAGATAAAAATGCGATGTTATCAATACCAACACCTGCACCTGCTACTGGCGAACCAAATAACATAGCTGCTGGGTGATCACCTGACCAATAGTGAGTCCAAGCGAAACCACAATCGATAAGACCTTTATCTACTGCATCTAAAGTTTCTTTAACACCAACTACTGATCCAGCTGGCATAATTTCGAACTTAAGTGAACCTTCTGTTAGTTCAGTTACTGTGTCAGTGAAATCTTTTAACATTTTCACTTCGTCAGCTTTTGCACTAATTACAGTTTGACACTTAAGAGTTTGTGCAGAATTTGCTCCTGTAACAGTCATTACTGTTAAAAGAAGTGTTCCTACAACTAATGATATGATTTTTTTCATATTGTATTTTCCCTCTTGTTGTTTTTTTTATAAAAAAAGTACCCTGTCAAAATTTTAAAAGTATAACAAGGGCTAATATGTATTTATTCAACATTTTTTAGTAAATTTGTTATAAATAAATAATTTTAATTTATAAGAGTTCTAAGTTAATGGAAAATTTTGATTTTATAATTCTTGGTGCTGGATCTGCAGGATGTGTACTTGCTAATAGATTATCTAAAAACCCAAATCATAAAGTTTTACTTTTAGAAGCTGGTGGTAAAGATAACTATCCTTGGATTCATATTCCTGTTGGATATTTTAAAACAATGCACAATCCAAATACTGATTGGTGTTATCGAACAGAGCCCGATGAAAGTATGAACAATATTTCCATAAGATATCCTAGAGGAAAAACTTTAGGTGGAAGTTCATCAATTAATGGTCTTCTTTATATAAGAGGTCAACATAGAGACTATGACATTTGGAGACAATCCGGAAATTCTGGTTGGGGGTGGGACGATGTTTTACCCTACTTTATAAAAGCTGAAAATCAAGAGAGAGGAAAAAGTGAGTTTCATGGAGCTGACGGCCCACTATCAGTTTCTGATCAAAGAATTCATTTGCCTCTTTTAGATGAATTCCAAAACGCTGCTGAAGAGTTTGGTATTCCTAAAACTAAAGATTTTAACACTGGTGATAATCATGGATGTGGTTATTTCCAAGTAACCCAAAAAAATGGTTTTAGATGCAGCACATCAGTTGGTTATTTAAATCCAATCAAAAATAGAAAAAATTTAAGAATTGTTACTAATGCTCATATAAAAAAAATAATTTTTGAAAACAAAACTGCTAAAGAAGTAGAATTTTGGCATGGTGATGAACTTAAAAAAGTGCAAGCCAATAGAGAGATAATTCTTTCCTCTGGAGCAATTGGCTCACCTCAAATTTTACAAGTATCAGGTATTGGTAATGCGGAAAAATTAAAAAAATTAGGGATAAATTTAGTACAAGAATTAAATGGAGTTGGTGAAAATTTACATGACCATTTAATGTTAAGACCAATATATAAAGTTCATGGACTAAAATCACTTAACAAAAAAATTAATAGTTTGTTTGGTAATTTGATGATTGGATTAGAGTATGTGTTTAACAGAAGTGGCCCAATGACAATGGGTGCCAGTCAACTTTGTATGTTTGCCAAAAGTGATCCTTCTTTAGAATTGCCAGATTTGCAGTGGCATGTTCAACCAATGAGTATGGATACATTGGGTGCTACTAAAAACCATGATTTTCATGCCTTCACTCCTACTGTATCAAATATAAGACCCACAAGCAGAGGTCACGTGAGTATAGTAGATCAAGATTTAAGAACTTACGCTAAAATTAAACAAAATTATCTTTCAACTGATCACGATAGAATGGTTGCCGCAAGAGGCCTTAAATTAACTAGAAAAATAATATTAGAGTCTGAAACGTTTAAAAAATATGCACCAGAGGAATATAGGCCTGGAATAAATATTAATGATGATGAAGAATTAGTTAAAGATGCTTCAAATTATGCACAAACTATATTTCATCCTGTTGGGACTTGTAAAATGGGTCAAGATGATATGTCAGTAGTTGATGAAAAATTAAGAGTTAGAGGTGTTAACAATTTAAGAGTAATTGATGCTTCGATTATGCCCAACATCACTTCAGGAAATACAAATGCACCAACAATAATGATTGCAGAAAAAGGTGCAGATATGATATTAAGCAGCTAATGTTTTCAGAATTATTTGGAGCTGAACAGCTCGTTATTTTAAGTCAAATTATATTTATAGATTTAGTATTAGCAGGTGATAATGCAATTATTATTGGAATGGTTGCTTCTAAATTTCCAGTAGAACAAAGAAAAAAAGTAATTTTTTGGGGCATAGGTGGTGCTGTAATTTTAAGAATTATCTTAACAATGTTAACAGCATACTTACTACAAATTACAGGATTAAGACTAATTGGTGGATTATTATTACTTTATATTGTCTACAAACTTTATGTTGATGTGATCAAAGGTCAATCTAATGAAGAAGATATAAAAGTTGATAATTCAAGCTTCATGAAAGCTATATGGACAGTTTTATTGGCTGATTTTACAATGAGTTCTAGATAATGTACTAGGTGTAGCAGGAGCTGCTGGGGATCATTACGTATTATTAATTTTTGGATTAGCTTTGTCAATTATTTTAATGGCTACTGCTGCAAATTTAATATCTAGATGGATTAATGAGTATAAGTGGATTGCTTGGGTTGGATTAATTGCTATTCTGGTAGTTGCTATAGAATTAATCTATACAGACTTAAAATTATTTATTTAATATGTATTTACAAAAAATTAACTTAAAAAATAAATACGCATTAGTAACAGGTGCTGGTAAAGGCTTAGGTAGAGCTTGCTCTATTGCCTTGGCTGAAGCAGGCGCAACAGTTATTGCTTTAAGCAGAACTTCATCTGATTTAGATAAATTAGAAAAAGAGATAAAAAAAGTTAAAGGCAAAATTGTTAAAGTTCCATGTGATGTAATGAACTATAATGATTTAAAACAAAAGATAGAAAAGATTAAGATTATAGATGTTCTTGTTAATAATGCGGGAACTAATATTCCTGAACCATTTGAAAAAATCAAACAACAAAGTATGAACTACTTAGTTGATTTAAACCTTAAAGCAGCTTTTAATGTTGCTCAACTTGTGGTTAAAAAAATGTTAAAAAATAAAAATAGACCTGGTTCAATAATCAACATGTCTTCTCAATTAGGCCATGTTGGCATGAGTGGTAGAAATGTCTACAACATGACTAAATTTGGTATTGAAGGATTGACCAAAGGTATGGGTGTTGAGCTGGCGAAAAATAATATTAGAGTTAATACTGTAGCACCTACTTTTGTTGAAACACCAATGGTTAAAAACTTTTTCAAAAATAAAAAGTTTAAAAAATTAGCTTTAGGTAATATTCCATTAGGGAAAGCTGCAACAGAGAGTGATATTGCAACATCAGTTTGCTTCTTAGCTTCATCAGCTTCTTCAATGATCACAGGAACATCAATAGTAATAGATGGCGGATGGACAGCTCAATAATCTATAGATTTTTTTTAGTATTTTTAATCTTCACGACCTCTCAAGTTAACGCCATAGAATTTCAAGGGAAATTCACTCAAGGGCATTTTATTTTAGGTAAAACTGATCCTAAAGCTAAAATTAAAGTTAATAAAAAAGAAGTAAAAGTATCCAGAGATGGCTTCTTTGTTTTTGGAATTGATAGAGACAGAAAGTTTGACCTAACTTTTACGAAAACTTTAAATGGAAAAACATCTAAAATTACAAAAAAAGTTTTAAAAAGAAAATATAATATTCAAAGAATTGACGGCCTTGCGGAAAGTAAAGTAACTCCTCCAGAGTCAGTTTATAAAAGAATTAAAAAAGAAAATAACGCTATTGGTGAAGCAAGATCAATTAATTCTAGTTTACTTTTCTTTAAAGAAAAATTTATCATGCCCGTTGAAGGAATCATAAGTGGTGTTTATGGAAGTCAAAGAATATTAAATGGTAAACCTAGATGGCCACATTACGGTATTGATATTGCTGCAAAACAAGGAACAATGATCTTATCTTCTGGAACAGGAGTGGTAACAATGGCTGAAGATGATTTATATTATACTGGTGGAACAATTATAATGGATCATGGCCATGGAATATCAACAATATATTCTCACCTCGAAAATATTTTGGTATCAGTTGGTGACCAAATAAATCAAGGGGATGTAATTGGGACTGTTGGATCAACAGGAAGATCAACTGGCCCACATTTAGATTTTAGAATTAATTGGTTTCAAACAAGACTTGATCCAATGTCTGTATTAAAATAATAAAGTTATATGAAAAAAACTTTAAAAGATAAACTTTCAGATAAATTAGTTAACGCCTTTCTAAAAAATAAAATTATTGCACCTATTCCAAAAAAATTTACTCAAAAATTAGCAGAAGCAGATAAATTTAGAAAATTATGTGAAAGTAAGATTAAAGATCCAATAATTGGTTATAAAGCTGGTGGGACCGGAATTCCTCTTTTAAAAAAATTAAAAGAAAAAGAACCTTTTTATGCTTCAGTTTATAAAAGAAATTTTTTAAAAAATGGTAAGTGTGTTAAAATAAATAATTCAACTTTAGGAATTGAACTTGAGGTTTGTTATTTAATAAAGAAATCTTTTTTTAACTCAAAGGGTTTAATTACAAGCAAAAATGTTACCAAATTTATATCTCATATGGCTCCCTGTATTGAGGTGGTTGGTTATAGACAAAAAAGAAAAGGTATTACCTCTTTTGGCGATTTAAGTAGTGATTTTGGAGGAAATGTTAAGTTTTTGATTGGGCAAAAGAAAAAATATAAAAAGATAAATATTGGAAATTTAAAAGCTAATATTTCAAACAAAAAAGTTAAACAAAGTGTCAATGGAAATACAAATGCTGTTTACATTAACCCACTAAACTCTTTAAGATTTGTTTTAAACAAAGTTAAGAAAGACAAAGTTGATTTAGGTAAAGATTTTTATGTTTTTACAGGTTCTACTGTAGGTGTGGTTCCTATTCTTGGTAAAGGTTTATATACTGGTAAAATTGATAAATTAGGTTCAGTAAAAGCAATTATTTCTTAATGGCACTTCATTTCAGCAAAGAAGAGTTTTCTAAAAGAAAACAAGATGTTTTAAAATCTATGAAAGAGCAGAATTTAGATGCTCTTTTAATGTTTAGACAAGAGTCAATGTATTGGCTTACAGGATACGATACATTTGGATATGTTTTTTTTCAAACTTTAGTTTTAGATCAAAAAGGAAATATAGTTTTATTAACTCGAGCACCTGACTTAAGACAAGCTCAAAATACATCGAATATCCAAGATATAAGAATTTGGGTTGATAAAGATGGGATTAATCCTACAAATGATCTTAAAATAATATTAGATGAACTTGATCTAAAAAATAAAAAAATAGGTATTGAATATGAAGCTTATGGAATGACAGGACGTAATGCTTTAAGATTAAATAAATCCTTAGAAAATTATTGTAAAGTTGAAGACCAATCTGAACTAATAACAAAATTAAGAGTTATTAAATCTAATGAAGAATTAGTTTATGTAAAACAAGCCGCTGAGCTGGCAGATAGAGCTTTGGATGAAGCATGGAAATACACAAAAGCAGGTGCTAATGAAGCAAAAATTTTAGCTGAAATGCAAAGAGCAGTTCTTGAAGGTGGTGGTGATTACCCTGCTAATGAGTATATTATTGGCTCAGGTGATAACGCACTACTCTGTAGATATCAAGCTGAAAAAAGAAACTTATCAGATACAGATCAACTAAGTCTAGAATGGGCTGGTACTTTTAAACATTATCACTCTGCAATGTTTAGAACTATCCCTATCGGAAAAGCTGATCCCAAACATATTAAAATGCATGAAGCTTGTGTTGATGCATTAACGAATTGTGTAAAAACTTTAGTTCCAGGAAAAACTGCTGGAGAGGTTTTTGATGCTCACGCAACAACTTTTGATAATTTAGGATTTAATAAAGCAAGAATGAATGCTTGTGGTTATTCATTGGGATCGACTTTTTCACCTAATTGGATGGACTGGCCCATGCTTTACACTGGCAATCCATATGTCATACAGCCCGGAAATGTCTTCTTCATGCACATGATACTTATGGACTCAGATAATGAATTAGCCATGAATCTAGGAGAAACTTATCTTGTGACAGAAAATGGCAACGAGAGACTAGGAAAAAAAAAGCTAGATCTGGTGGTCCTTTAGTCTCATCCTGATTCAAAATAAAAAGATATCTTATTTACTAAGCTATTTGCTATTTAAAATTTCTTAATTATTTTAAAAAAAAGTGTAAACTTATTAACCAACATTAAAGAAACAAATGATTTATAAAATTTTTAATTTCTTAATTTTTTTCTGTTTATCGTCATTCATATTTATTTCAGGTGCTAAAGCCAAAGACTCGAAAGGGTTATTTGAACAACTGGTTATCTTGGCTGAAAGAGGACATGAAATTAATTTTGACAACGAAGCTAAAAATTATGGTTTCAAAAATTTTTCTAACGCTGTCAAAGCTTACAAAAAAGAGTTTAATGTAAGAGTAACAGTAGAAGAAGCAAAATCATTATTTAATGATATTTTGCCTGAAGGGGAAATTGAATATACCAAAGAAAATGCAGATAAACTTTTTGAAGTAATTATTAATTCAAAATATAAAAGTGCAAAAAGATACAAGAAGAAATATTTAACTTGGGATCCTCCCAATGGTTATAAAGCTTTTGCTATAACATTAAATGTTGAAAGAGAATTTTCCAGAATTACAAAAGATCCAAACATAAAATCTATAGCTAAACATACTTGGACATGGTGGAGTGGTTCTTCCAAAAATTTGGCTGTGAATCTTGTTATGAATGCATGTGAAGCAGATATAAAAAAATATAGAATCCCATTTCAAGAGTGTATGGTTATTGATATAAATGGAGACAACGTTCTTTATGAATTCATTCCCCATCTAAGAGAAGCTTCCTTAAAAAAACAAGTAAAAGAGAAAATTTTACTGTTCGAAAAAGAAAAAGAAGAAGCAAAGAAAAAGAAAGCTGAAGAAGTAAAGAAAAAGAAAGCTGAAGAAGTAAAGAAAAAGAAAGCTGAAGAAGTAAAGAAAAAGAAAGCTGAAGAAGTAAAACAATCAGCAAATAGTGATAAAAATAATAAAGTCAATTTTATAAAAAAAATTATTAAATCAGATTTTAAAGACAATGATTTCATTATAATAGCTAATTTAACTTCGACAGCCCCACACGCCTTATTTAATTTATCAGGTGAACTTACTTTTGATAAAAATTCTGCATCTTATTGTTATTTTAATTCTTCAAATTTAAATAAGTTTCAAGATGTTTATTTGAAAAAATTATTAATGGATAAGTATGATATACAATATTTCTATTTTCAAAATAATTGTGATTCAACTTCTATTTTAAAAAATGATATTATAATAACAGCTTCTAAAAATATAATCTCACTCGAAAGTGCTGATTTTTCTAAATTTACAGATCTATTTACTAAAAAAGATTTATTTTTAATTAATTTTAAAAGATTAGAGGATATAGAAATTTTCTTTGAATTAAGAAAAGAAAAAAGTAAAGAATTAAAGAATAGCATATTAAAATCAGAGATAGAAGGATTTGGATCAATTGTACTAGCAAACAATAGTCAAAAACTTTGTTTGGTAATACCTGAAGATGAAAAAAAGCATTTATTTTTAGTTAATAAACTGAATGATGAATATGCTTTAACTGGAGTCGATAAAGAATATAATTCGTTAAAATTTGGTAGTACCGAAGAAATTTTTATAAATATACAAAGAGATAATTGTGGTTTTTTATACACAAGCGAAGCAAATCTAAAAATTTTAATAAATGCTATGGACAAAGCATCAGTAGAATATGAACTAATTGGCAAATGGTTTTACCCAAAAGATGTAGATGAAGCAGAATTGTTGGAGCAAGATGAATTAATTAAAAAACAAAAAACAAAACTTAACCAACAAAAAAAAGAAGCAGAGGACATAGAAAAGAAGAAAAACTCTGGAGAATTACTTAGAGAATATACAGCTAATTTAAGAAAAAAACATGAAAATGAAACAAATGGGTTCAAAAATAAAATGCAAAAAGAATTTGAAAAATTTTATCTTGATAAAAAGTTTGAAGGTAATTTTTTTACCACAATGTTCCAAGATATTTACTTATACTATGATGATCTATTTTTAAAAGGATGGGAATCATCTGAGTTTAAAATAAAAACAATTGATTATGGTACAGGAATTTATAAAGGTCGTGAAGTAGCAGCTCACGTTGTAAATATTTATACAAAAATGAAAAATAATCAACTTGGTGAATACAAAGATAATTGTATTCAAATTGGAATACTTGAAGATTCTGAATTTAATTATTTTAGAAACCCTGATTTATTCGAGTGTGATGATAACAAAGATTTAAGAAAATGGTTTTTAAAAAATCAATTTAAAACATTATGGAATCCTACTTTAAAAGATACTGAAAATTAAAAAATTTTACTTAGATATTTTTACATTCCCCATCGCATAGCAACATTATGAACCAAAGAATCCCAATTCTTTAAAATTTTTTCATCACACTTAAGAAGATTAATTTAGGTAAACAAAAATTAGACTTGGTTGTTCTTTAAATTTCTGACCTAGCTCTTAAACGTTCATAAATAAGACGCGTTTTAACACCTAAATTCAGAAATGGTTGAGGTGGTAACCAAGTAGGTTTATTTCTTGCTTCTATAGTTTCTATTTCTTTTGTGTTTTCTTCGCTTGCTTTAATAGCAATTTGTTCACCAAATAAAGTACCCACACCAATACCTGAGCCATTATAACAACCAGCAACAAAAACATTATTGTCAATTTTTTCAAATATTTGTGAACTGTTTCTTGTTCTAGATACAACGCCAGACCATGATGACTGAATTATATCTTCGGGTAATTGTGGAAATCTTTTTTTAATACCAATTCTTTGATTAATTGATCTTATCTCTAGATCTGATTTTTTCATTTTAAAAGGATTGTGAACTTCTGCTGTATTTCGTATCAAAATTCTTTTATCATTAGTCATTCTAATTGTAGCGCCCATTGGTCTTACAGGTAGCACGCCCCACTCTTCTGGTTGACCAATAGTTTTAAATTCATCATCAGTTAATGGTCTTGTCATACTTGCAGTTAAAGTAATTGGAAAATTATAGTTTGATTTTATTCCTAATGATTTCAAAAAACCATTTGTAGCAAAAATAATTTTCTTAGTATTAATTTTACCATTTTTAAATTCACAAGAGATTATATCTTTAGTTTTATTCCAACTTATTAATGATGAATTTTCATATAAACAAACATTCTTTGGTAATACGTCAACCATTGCTCTAACTAGTTTTCCAGGATGCAATAAAACTCCACCCTTGGTATGAAGTGCTATATTATAAAAATTAGTACCTAGTCTTTTAGATAATTCATTATTAGATAATAAATTATGTTCAAAATTTAATTTTGTAAGAGTATAAGAAAAGTTTCTTAAAATTTTTTCATCTTCTCTTTTTGAAGATGCAAAATATTTTCCACATTCATTCCAATCACAATCTACTTGATGTTCGTTTATAAATTTCTTAACAATTTTTATTCCTAATTCATAAATATCAGCTTTTTTTTTATAGTTATCCAGCTCTTTGTTTGAAGTGAAACCATCATTAAGTGTTGTATCAACCAAATATCCTGAATTTCTGCTACTAGCACCCTCACCTGCTAATTGAGCATCAACTAGTATAATTCTTTGATTTGGATGTAATTGACCTAATTTTCTTGCAGCAGACAGCCCAGTGTAACCTGCTCCAATTACTAACCATTCACAATCCTCATTTGATTGAAGTGTTTTAACATTTGTTCGATGAATTAAATCTTTAACCCAACTACAACCATTATCGTTAGTCACTTCCATGAAGTGACTGTACGATAATTGGTATAAATTTTAAAGTTCTTAAGAGTTTAAAGAAGGTTGTTTTTTCATGTCAGCTTTGTTGATACCAGCAACTTTAACTGGTTTCTTCATTGCATCTCTTCTAAATGGTTCACCAAGCTCTTGGTTCAGAATTACTTCTATAAATGTTGTAATTCCTTTCTTTTGATCTTCACAAGATTGCTTGATAGCTGCTGTAGTTTCTTCCATCGTTCTAACAGAAACTCCTTTTAATCCACATGCATCAGCAACTTTTGCATAACTTAATTCTGGGTCTAACTCTGTTCCAACAAAATTATCATCAAACCAAAGGGTTGTGTTTCTTTTTTCAGCACCCCATTGATAATTTCTAAAAATAACCATTGCAATTGCTGGCCATTCTTCTCTAGCGCATGAGCTCATTTCATTCATACTGATACCAAAAGCACCGTCACCAGCAAAACCTATTACCGGAGTATCTGGACAACCGATTTTTGCACCTAAAATTGAAGGGAAGCCATAACCACAAGGACCAAATAATCCTGGAGCTAAATACTTTCTTCCTTTTTCAAATGTTGGATAGGCGTTACCAATTGCACAGTTGTTTCCAATGTCACTTGAGATAATAACATCTTCAGGCATCCCTGCTTGAATTGCTCTCCAAGCTTGTCTAGGAGACATTCTATCTGAATCTCTTTTTCTTGCTTCTTCGTTCCAAACTGTACCTTCATCATCGTCCTCATGATCAAGACTTGATAATTTTTGTAACCAAGCTGATTTAGTTTGATGAATAATATCTTTTCTTGCTTGTCTGTCATTATCACCTGCTGTTGGTGAAAGTTGAGCTAAGAGTTGTTGCGCAACTAATTTTGCATCACCACAAATTCCAACTGAAACTTTTTTGGTTAAACCAATTCTATCTGAATTCATATCTACTTGAATGATACTTGCCTCTTTTGGCCAGTAATCCATTCCATAACCTGGTAAAGTTGAAAAAGGATTAAGTCTTGTTCCTAATGCTAATACAACGTCAGCTTTTTGAATTAATTCCATTCCTGCTTTTGAACCATTATATCCTAATGGGCCAGCCGCTAATGGGTGACTTCCTGGAAAACTATCATTGTGTTGATATCCAGAACAAACTGGTGCATCTAATTTTTCAGCAAGTTTTTTACAATCTTCAATAGCTCCACCAATTACAACACCTGCGCCTGATAAAATTACTGGAAATTTTGCGTTAGATAATAAGTCTGCAGCTTTTTTAATTGCATCTACTCCTCCACCTTGAGTTTCCAATCTTACGATTGGCGGTAAGTCAATATCAATTACCTGTGTCCAATAATCTCTTGGAACATTTATTTGTGCTGGGGCTGAACCTCTAATTGCTTTTTCAATAACTCTATTTAAAACCTCTGCCATTCTTGAAGGGTCTCTAACTTCTTCTTGATAACAAACCATATCTTTAAATAAATTCATCTGCTCAACTTCTTGAAAACCACCTTGTCCCATAGTTTTATTTGCAGCCTGAGGTGTAACTAATAACAATGGAGTATGATTCCAGTATGCAGTTTTAATAGGTGTGACTAATCCAGTAATTCCAGGTCCGTTTTGTGCAATTACCATTGACATTTTACCAGTGGCTCTTGTGTAACCATCTGCAATTAATCCACCATTAGTTTCATGAGCAACATCCCAAAAAGTTATCCCAGCATCTGGAAAGATATCTGAAATTGGCATAAAAGCAGATCCAATAATTCCGAATGCGTGTTCAATTCCGTGCATTTGTAAAACTTTTACAAAAGCTTCTTCTGTTGTCATCTTTGTCATAAAACTAGAACTCCTCTAAAGTGTAAATTTAAAATATTTAAAAATCGTTTGTTAATTTTTGCGATTAATATATAAGATTTTACAAATTTCAAACAAACAAATCGACACAATAAATATGGCTACAGACATTATAATTCATGATAAAAAAGACAACGTAGGAGTAGTTGTTATTGAAAAAATCACTCCAAAACAAGACTGTGCTTGCTGGATAATGGAAGATGACAGTTCAACAAATATTCAATCAGTAGATGAAATCCCTTTAGGACATAAAATTGCTATGATTGATCTTAATGAGGGTGACACAATCCTTAAATATGGTCATGATATAGGTAAAGTGGTTAAATCAATTAAAAAAGGTGAACACGTTCATGTTCACAATGTTAAAACAAAGAAGTGGTAATAATATGGAAATTCCAAAAAGTTTTTTAGGTTATAAAAGAGAAAATGGCAGAGCTGGTACAAGAAATCACGTAATCATTCTACCAGTTGATGACATATCTAATGCATGTGCTGAAGCTGTAGCAAATAATATTAAAGGAACAATCGCTCTACCCCATTCATATGGAAGACTACAATTTGGAGCAGATTTAGAACTTCATTTTAGAACTATGATTGGAACTGGATGTAACCCTAATGTTGCTGCAGTAATAGTTATTGGTATTGAGCCAAAATGGACTAAAAAAATTGTAGATGGGATTGCTAAAACTGGAAAACCAGTTGAAGGATTTCACATTGAGCGTACTGGAGACATTGGTACTACAATGAAAGCATCAAAAAAAGCTCAAGAATTTGTAATGTGGGCTTCAGAAAAACAAAGAGAAGAATGTCCAATGAGTGATCTTTGGATTTCTGTAAAATGTGGTGAATCTGATACAACATCTGGATTAGCTGCAAACCCAACAGTTGGAAATTTAATGGACAAACTAGAGCCGATGGGTGTTCATTTATGTTTTGGTGAAACTTCAGAATTAACAGGTGCAGAACAAGTTTGTGCAACCAGAGGTGCAACTCCTGAGGCTTCAGATAAATTCATGAAAACTTGGAACTCTTACAATGATTTTATTTTAAAAGAAGCAACAGATGATCTTTCAGAAAGCCAACCAACGGCAGGTAATATTGCTGGTGGTTTAACTACGATTGAAGAAAAAGCTTTTGGAAACTTCCAAAAAATTGGAAATTGTAAATTTATAGATGTTTTGGAACCAGCAGAAGAACCAACTAAAGGTAAAGGTTTGTACTTTATGGATACCTCTTCAGCAGCAGCAGAGTGTGTTACACTTCAAGCAGCAGCAGGATTTAACATTCACTTGTTTCCAACAGGTCAAGGTAATATCGTTGGTAACCCAATTGAGCCAGTTGTTAAACTTACAGCTAATCCATTGACTGTAAAAGGTATGGGTGAACATATTGATTGCGACGTTTCAAAAATATTAACTCGTGAAATGAATATGTCTCAAGCTGGAGATGAATTAATCAAAACTACTTTGAGAGTTGCTAATGGAAGATTAACTTGCGCTGAAGCTTTAGGTCACAAAGAATTTGTGATGACTAAGCTTTACAGAAGTGCATAAAATCTTTTGTGCCTATTAATTTCCAATACTTAAAGTCAATCATACCAGGTGTTATTTTAGCTTTAGTATTTTGTTTATTTTCACAGGGAATAAATAACGTCTTAGCTATAGAAATTTTTGGAACTCCTAAAAGTCCGATTTCAACAGTTCTCATTGCAATATTACTTGGTATCTTAATGGGTAATGCATTTACTCCAAGACCAGGCATGATGATTGGATTAGATTTTACTCAACAATATATTTTAAAATTAGGAATTATTTTTTTAGGAATAAGATTAAGTTTTGAAGAACTTATTAAATTTGGGTCAATCGCTATTCCTTTAATCATTTGTTGCATTGTGGGTGTGTTAATACTTGTAAAATTATTGATTAAGAAAGTACCTATCTCATCAAAAATGTCTTATTTGATAGCTATAGGCACAAGTGTTTGTGGGGCAACTGCCATTGTTGCGACAGCACCAGTTATTAATGCAAAAAAATCAGAAGTAGCTTACGCAATAGCAAACATCACATTGTTTGGTGTAATAGCAATGATTATTTATCCTTATTTTGCAGAATGGTATTTTGATAATGATGCTTTAAAAATTGGTTTGTTTTTAGGAACATCAATTCATGAAACTTCTCAAGTTGCAGCAGCTGGGCTAATTTATGATCAGCAATTTAATAGTCCTGAAACATTAAATGTTGCAACTGTAACAAAGCTAATAAGAAATACTTTTTTAGTAATTCTAATACCTTTGTTTGCATTTTTGTATAATCGAGGTGAGTTAAAAGGCCAAAATTACTCTATTTTGAGTATTTTTCCTTATTTTGTAATTGGTTTCATAGGAATGATTATTTTAAGAAATATTGGCGACCAACTCTTTACACCTAACAACAACAGTTACGATCTTTGGATAAATTTAATTGGATATTTAAAAACTTTAGCTACAGTATTTTTAACAATGGCTATGGCTGCTGTAGGTATCTCAATTAATTTAGGTGAATTAAAGTCGATGGGCTACAAACCGTTTGTTGTAGGTTTAATAGCAGCAGTAACAGTCGGATTTATAAGTCTTATATATATTGAAACTTTAACTAAATTTATTTAGTAAATCTAAGATTTCAAAAATAATTTTTTTCTTAAATTTGAAAAAAATCGTCTTATAAAAGCAGCGCTAACACCCAGAAAAATTGCAAACATAATCGAAAACAGTCCATAAAAGAAAGGCATTTCTATAGAAAATTGTTGAATGAATAATGAAAAGAAATTTAAATCAGCATCTGACACCATGTTAATTTCACTTTCTACGTGTTCAGCAAAAAATGAGTCATAAGCAATAGCAATACCAACCACTAATAATAAAATCGCTAGTAAAGCTCTTAAGCCTGAGCTATCAATTTTCTCACCTAGTTTTTGTCCGATTTGAACACCTACAATTGATCCAACGACCAACATCACAACTAACAACAGATCTATAGATCCATAATTGAATGAATGTAAAAATGTAACTATGACACTTACAAAAATTGTTACAAATAGCGAAGTACCTGGAACTAATTTTGTTGGCATTTTAATAATGTAAATCATTGCAGGAACCAAAATGAAAGCACCACCAATACCCATAATAGCTGCAATAAAGCCTACCATTAAACCAATTATAATTGGTGTAAAAGCACTTTCATATAATTTAGATTTTGGAAATCTCATTCTTAATGGAAGACCATGTATCCAATAATGAACGTGTAATTTTTTTTTAATTAAAAGATTTTTTTTTGCTTTGTCGATCTCACCCAAACTTTCAACAAGCATTAATGTACCAATGATTGCTAGTATGTACATATAAGCTAAAGAAATTACAGTATCAATTTTACCAATTCCTTTAAAATATGAAAATGTATAAATTCCTAAAGAAGTTCCAATAGTACCACCCACAACAATCATTAAACCCATTTTGTAATCTAAAGTATTTTTTAAATAATGGGTTGTTGATCCAGAAACAGACGTTGCAAGTATATTGTTAGCTTCATTGGCAACAGCGTATGCTGGGGGAACACCTAAGAAAATTAAAAATGGTGTCATTAAAAATCCACCACCAACACCAAACAACCCTGAGAGAACTCCAACGATTGCACTTAACATAAGTATTTCAATTGGATTAACAAATACTTGAGCTATTGGTAAAAATACTTCCATAAAAAAATTAACAGTTGTTTAAAAACAACTTAGTTAAATGTGATAAAAGTTCCAACTAAAATAACACCCCAATAAGCGGCTAGGCTCATAAATATACCAGTTTTTATTAAAACAGATTTTAGATTTGTAATTTTATTTATGATTTTTATGTTAGAAAGTTGCATTAACTGCGTCAATACACCCGCAGGAATATTTGTCAAACAATTATTTTAATTCTTTATAATTTTTATTATTTAATAGATGGTAGCACCAAAGACTTTGATTGCGCCATCCTCCTCACCTAAAACTAGTCTTCCAAGAAATTCTCCTGAGATTTCTTTGTTCGTCTGTTTGATTAAGACAGTCACATGAACACCTCTTCTAAGACAACCAAATGGTTCAAATGTTTCTTTTAAATTGGTTATTATTTTGTTGTTGGCCCACTGCTTGCCGAGTTCTACCTCATTGGCTCCAAACAACATTTGAGTTGAAAAATCTTTAGTAAAACCACCATAATCTTTAAGATTTGATGATTTAACCAAATTATCCCAGATGGGTTTAGCTATCTCATAAACCTCATCGTCTGTCTTTGACAATATATCCATGTTGTTGACTTAAAGTCTTGTTAAGAAGCTTTTTTCTTCTCATTCTCATCCACTATATGGTAGACGGGAACTTTTTCCATACTAAACTTACCAGTTTTAGGATCTCTTCTAGAAACAGTCAAACAATGCCAATTATCATCATCAAGTTTCATATGATCACCTCTGTAATAGTATCCTGGCCATCTAGTTTCTTCTCTAAACATTGTATGTTCTGTTACACACTGAGAAGTAAGAGCTCTATGTTTTAACTCCCAGGCTCTCATCAGTTGGTGGTAATCTTCAGCTCCAACATTTTCAAGATCTTCCTCTAACCAAGCTAAAAGCTCCAAACCTCTTTTGAGCATGTTAGCATTTGTCATATAATTAGTCGCAATTCCACCTACATATTCGTCCATAATTCTTTGTAGACGCTGTAAACCTTGAATTGGTGAAATGTAACTTGGAGATACTGTTCCTCCAGTAATTTCATTTTGAGCAACTGTATATGTTTCAAGTGGTTTATAGACTTTAGTTTTAAAATCCTCACATTGATTATCAGAAACCTTTAAACCTTCAGCTTTTTTGTCTTCAATGTATTTAACTGCAGCTTTAGCAGCTAATCTACCTTCAGTAAAAGAACCTGATGAAAATTTATGAGCACTTCCACCTACTGTATCACCTGCACCAAACAATCCATCAATTGTAAGCATTCTGTTATATCCCCAGAAATATTCTGGTGGAGATAAATCTTCTGGACCACTAACCCAAGCTCCTGAACATGTAGCATGAGAACCCATTACGTATGGCTCAGATGTTGTTAATTCTGGATTTGTGTATTTTGGATCAATATTTTGAGATGCCCAAACAACTGCTTGACCAACTGTCATACCTAAAAAGTTTTCCCAACCAACAGTTTCTAAATGAGGGTCTTGGAATGCCTCAGTTGTAACCATGTGAATTGGTCCACCACCAGCCATAGTTTCTTGAATAAATGCATGGTTTCTCAAACAAGTTGGAGTAGGATGATGATCAATATATTCACCAACAAGCTCTTTAGTTTGGTCATACCATTTCTTCTCATAGTTTTCACCATTAGCATTTTGAGTATAAGTTTTTAAATGTAAGAAATATGCACCAACTGGTCCATACCCATCTTTAAATCTACATAACACAATTCTGTTTTCCATTTGTGTCATTTTTGCTCCAGCAGCAATAGGCAAAGCATAAGCTGAACCATTACTCCAAGGAGCATACCAAGTTCTTCCCATTCCTTCACCAACAGCTCTTGGTTTAAATATGTGAGAAGCACCACCAGCCGCAACTATTACAGCTTTTGCTCTAAACACATGGAAATCACCAGTTCTCATATTAAATCCAACAGCACCACCTACTCTGTTTTCTTGAGACTCATCCATCAATAAATGAGTAATCATAATTCTGTTGTAAATTTTATCAGCTGACTTTTTTGCAGCTTCTGCAACGATAGGCTTGTAACTTTCACCATGAATCATTATCTGCCACTTACCTTCTCTAAGATATCTACCAGTTTCCTCATTTTTCATCATTGGAAGACCCCATTCATCAAACATGTGAACTGTTGAATTTACGTGACGAGCCATATCATAACCCAAATCTTCTCTAACCATTCCCATTAGATCATTTCTTGCATATCTTACATGGTCTTCTGGTTGGTTTTCACCCCACTGCATTCCCATATAACAGTTAATTGCATAAAGACCTTGAGCAACAGCACCACTTCTATCGATATTAGCTTTTTCAACACAAATAATCTTCATGTCTCTTCCCCAGTGTCTAGCTTCAAAAGTAGCACCAGTTCCAGCCATACCACCACCAACAACTAGAACATCGCAATCTTCGTAATGTGTTTTATGTTTAGCCATTAGTAGTAAACTCCTTTTTTAAATGAATCTTTTGGAACAACTGGTAGTTCTCCATCAATATTAAGACCTTGCGGTTCTGTATATAATCTTTGAGAATTAATTTCGCCTTGGTTTGGTTTATCACCATCTGCAAGTTTTGGAATAAATTTTCCCCATGGTTTAGTTGTAATTGGTGAAACAAAATCTTTTGTAGTTCCATTTCTAAATTTAATTTTCCAAGAAATGGTTCCTTTTTCTTCTTCTCTTCTTACTCTAACACTGTGGCCCATTGGAGCAAAATCAGCATATCCTCTAACATCAATAGCATGATTAGGACAAGCTTTTACACAAGAATAACATTCCCAACAAAAATTAGGTTCAATGTTTTTTGCACGTCTAATATTTTCATCAATGTGCATTATATCTGATGGGCAAATATCTACGCAATGACCACAGCCATCACATCTAGTCATGTATACAAATGTTGACATATTATTTTCTCTCCTTATTTAAAATTTTCATAATTAATAATGTTTAGGTTGTTCTCTTTTAATACCTAAACCAAACTGTTCAGGCGCATCTGCTGGTGGTGGTAAATTATCTCTAGACCCATCAGCTTCAGCTAGATTTTTTTGTATTGCAGCACCAGGTTTGTAAAACATGTGAGCAAATTTTGACCAGTAAACTCCTCCAAATAAAACTAAATTTGAAACAACAAATAAAGCTAAAAATAAGAAAGAAAGTTCTGTCTGACCATTAGATTGAGTATATGACCAAGCTAGTCCAAAAGTCGAACATGCTAATAATGCTAATACAAATAAATCTGCTTTAATTATTCTATACCAAGGATGAGCTTCTGCCGAAACATCAACTCTTAAAAAAAACCAAAACCAATATCCACCAACACATGTCAAAATAGCACCAACATGCCATAACATTGACCACATAGATGATGATGATTTATCAGCACCTGTATAACAAAATACCAACACTGCTGATGACACCCAAAAAATAATTGTGCCATACATACCAAGCACATGGGATAATCTTCTTTTTCCAAATCCAAGTTCAGCGGTAGTACCAATATCAACAACAGTTGTTTTTGCTATTATAGATGCTTTTTCACCAGCTCCTATTTCTCTAGTTGCTTGAAGCTTGGCTTTTTTTGCATTATTTAAAAAATACGTCAAATTTTTATGATGTATCATTTGAATGATTGTACCTAGTGCAATTAATGCAATCATTGCGATAATGAAGGATTGCATAGCAAATGGAGATACCGTCTCTGCTAGTATTGAAAATGGATTAGTCTCTAACATTTTACCCTTGTGTTAAATTTTTATGAATTATTTAATGAGTTTTCTAATCTAGATATTTCCCCAGATCAACCCTAACTATTGAGCAATTTGTCTTTAATAACAACCTATAATTTAAATTTTACGCTTGTAGTGTTGATTTTTTTGGATCACTGACCTTACACCACCCTGGGGATTCTCAACATCATTTTCCCTTCTTGGAATTAAATGAATGTGGCAATGCATAATTGATTGGCCTGCAATTTTACCAGCGTTGGTTCCCACGTTAAAAGCTTTTACAGTTTTGTCTTTACTTAAAATTTCTTCTTTAATTTTTTTAATTAGATCATTACATGCGATTAACTCTTCATTGGTTAGTTCAAAATAATCAATTAAATGTCTTTTTGGAATTATTAGACAATGATGATTTGAAACAGGATAAGTATCATAACTTGCATATGCTAAATTATTTTCATGCGCTATACCACTAGCCTTAGAATTGCAAAACAAACAAGGATTATTAGGATCTCTCATAATTTATTTATATTTTGGACAATTATTTATAGCTGAATTGTAATGTTTTAATAGTTGGTTATAAATTTTGAATTCTTTTCTTTTCCAATTAATTTGATTAATTGTTCTGACTGAAGCAATTCCTTTTCCTGAACCAATTAAAATAATTTCGTCAAATTCATTTAAGGAATTTATTAAAATATCTTTTTTTATAATTTTTTTAATTTTTGCCTTAAAAAATTTATAAGTAATTCCCTTATAAAATTTATTTATTGGTGAAAAAATTTTTTTATCTTTTACAAAAAGTATATTCGATGTTCCTGTTTCAAGAATTTTTTTGTTAGAACACAATCCAATATCTGATTTAGAATTATCAAGTTTTGATAAATGTTTTAAAATTTCTTTATATTTCAAATTTTTAAATTCTGGTTTTTGTCGCTTTAAATTAACTAATTTTAAATTAAAATTTAACTTAGGCTTAATTCTTTTACGCAAAGAAATCGATAAAGTATTTTTATTGAGAGCAACTCTTAACAGATGGTTGTATTTAATTTTGTTGTCTAAATTTTCTTCAATTAATTTTAAAATATCAGATTTTATAGATACCTTTATAATAGAATAAGCTTTGGTAGACTTAATTAAATTATTAATATGATCTTTAAAAAAAAGAATTCTTGGAGGAGAACCAAAAATCCACATGGTAGTAAATACACCATGATCGCCCCAAAGATCTTTAAATTCAATTTCCTTAAGATCTTTAAGCTGATAAGATTTTTTTAATAAGTATTTTACCATTTAAAGTTAAAAAAGATTCTGGGTGAAATTGAAATCCATAAATTTTATCAATGTTATTTTCAAATGACATTGCGGCTCCTGAAATAACACATCTCATCGTTATGTCAAAATTTTCTGCCTTGAAAGGTTCTTTCAATTTTAAAGAATGATATCGACCGACCTTAAATTTCTGTCCAGTATTAAATAGTTTGCTTGATTTATTCACTAATACTTCTGATTGGAAACCGTGGTAAATTTTACTTTGCTCAATTATACTGGCCCCTTCACTAAATAATATTTGCTGAAATCCAAGACAAATTCCTATTATTCTCTTCTTACCTTTAAATTTTTTATAAATTTTTGAAGATGTAGGATAATCTTTTGGTGAACCAGGTCCTGGTGAAAAAACAATTGTAGATGCTTGGTTTAATTTAAATTTATCAATTTTGCTAAAATCATCGCACACAACATCATCAAATAATGAAAATTGATGAACCACATTATGTGTAAACGAGTCTTTATGATCAATTACATATATCATTTGTATAAATCTATTAGTGCTTTTGCCTTAATAAAATTTTCATTAAATTCATGTTTTGCATTACTGTCAATTACAACACCTGAGGCAACAGAGATCTCAGAAATATTTTTATAATTTAAAATAGATCTAATAATAATATTGAATCTCATATCACCATTAAATTTAATAAAACCAAAGCTTCCTGTGTATATATTTCTGTTTTCTTTTTCCTGATTATTTAAAAGATTGAGAGTATTTATTTTTGGACAACCAATAACTGAACCACCTGGCATCATAGCCTTTATGATATCTATGTTTTTGACATTCTTTTTGAGCTTACCAGAAATTAAACTTACATAATGATAAAGGTCTTTATATTCTTCAACGGATTTTTCATTTTTTAATCTTACACTCCCAGGAACACATATTCTTGAAAGATCATTTCTTTCCATATCAACAATCATGTTATGCTCTTTGGTTTCTTTAATATTGTTTCTAAAGAAATTTAAAGCTTTTGTTTTATTAATTTTTTTTGTTTTTCTCAAAGTTCCAGCAATTGGTTTGGTTGAAATAGATAAGCCATTTTTAGTAATCAAATTTTCAGGCGAGCAGCTTATAATTGAGAAATTCTTATCTTTAATCATAAATGCCTCAGGTGCCAAATTCGATTTAGCAAGTCTGCAAAAAAAATCTAAAGGATCAATTTTTGATTTATTCTTGTATTTTGTACATATTTTAATCTGATAAGTGTCACCAGATCTTATTTTTTTCTTAAATCTATTAAAAATTTTGCTGTATGTGTTTTGATTAATATTGATCTTAAAGTTTTTATCTACTTTCTTGTCACTATTAGATTTATAAAATAAATTGTCTTTTAGACTTACTTTGGTCTCTGGTTTGTAAAAAATTCCTTTGGGAAAATTGATAGTTTTTTGTTTAGGAAGCTTAACATCTATAAGGTTGTTCAAAATTTCATAGCCAAAAAATCCAATAAACAAATCTGTATCTTTTAATTTTTTTCTAATTTTTAACTTTTTGTTTAAAAATTTATTAATGTTTTTATTGTTGAGAACTATCTTTTTTGAAAAATCTGAATAGAGATCAAAACCTTTTTTACTTTTATATAAAATAAAAGATTTATTGGAACTATTGATTTCGTTAAGTAAATAATTTTTTGTCAATTTATTAAGTAGTTTGTAATCTTTTAACCTGCTTTTCAATAATTGGTAAATGTATCAAACCTGCAAAAATTGATAATGCGATAGAAATGTACCAAGCATAGTCGTAAGAACCATAATAATCATGAAAAACTCCCCCCAAGTAAGCTCCAAAAAAAGAACCTATTTGATGACTTAAAAATACTATGCCATACAATAAGCCTATATATTTTGTTCCAAATATAAAGCTTACTAATCCCATCGTAGGGGGAACCGTAGAAAGCCATAAAAAACCGAATGTAATTCCAAAAAAAATAGCCATGAATGTGCTCGGTGGTGAAAAAATAAATATAGCAATCACTAAACCTCTAGTTAGATAAATTACACTTAATATCAATTTTTTACTAAATTTTTGAGCAAGATAACCAGATGTTAATGTTCCAAAAATATTAAACAATCCAATCATTGATAAAATCGTAACAGTGCACCACTCAGGCAAACCTCGATCGTTTATGTATACAGGTATATGTGTTGCAACTAATGTAATGTGCCAGCCACATACAAAAAAACCTAAAATTAGATAAATAAAACTTTTATTATCAAAAGCCTCTTTAAGTGCTTCAGTTGCAGTTTGCTTGTCATCAATTTTTCCACCTACCACATCTTTAGGTGTAGTTAGAAGGAATGCTAAAATTAATCCAATAAACACAAACACTGCGAAAAATAACAAAGTATTTTCCCATCCAAATTCAACCAAAGAATATCTAGTAAAGATTGGGGAAACAAAAAAACCAAATGAGCCTGAAGCTGTAACTATTCCCATAGCTAAAGTTCTATTGGATTGAGGAAAATGTTTAGCAACAACTGAGACAGGGATACTGATTGCTGTGCCACCAAGAGCAATTCCTATAAAAACTCCAATTGCTGTCACAAAGTATAGCCCTGTATTAAATTGAGAATAAAGCATCAAAATACCAAATAAATAAAATACAAAACCAATTAATACAGCTATATGTCCGCCATACTTATCAGTGATTATTCCAAACCAAGGTCCAAATACTCCCCAAAGTAACATTTGAAGTCCGAGAGCAAACCCAAATTGAGACAGGGTTATTCCTAAATCAGTTGAGAAATCAAAATAAAACATTCCAAAAGTTTGCCTTATCCCAAGAGAAATAATTACAATTGAACAGGCTGATAACAAAGTAATTAAAACTGTTTTATTTTTTATGAATCTTTCAGATGACATTTAAAATCTATTTTAAATGTTTAAGTGCTTGTTTGATATCAGCTATAAGATCATTAGGATCTTCAAGTCCGATATGTAATCTAACAATATGCTCATTTTTTTCTAATTTTAAGTAACTTCTATTTCCTTGTTCTCTTATATTTTGATGTAAAGCTAAACTTTCAAACCCACCCCAACTATAACCATGGCCAAATAGTTTTAAATTATTCACAAATTTAACCACTGATTTTTCGCTTTTAGCTTTAACTCTTAGTCCCATCAAACCTGATGCTCCAGAATAATATTTCTTCCACATTCTAAAATTGTAAGAATCTTTTTTATATGGATATAGCAACTTAATATTTCTAAATTTAGATAAAAATTCTGCAACTTTTTTGGCATTCTCTCTATGTCTATCTAATCTAACATCTAAAGTTCTTAACCCTCTTGTTATCAAATAAGCGTCATCAGGTCCTAATCTTAAACCAGTAACTTTTTCTGCAGCTTTAACTTTAGCAAAAACTTTTTTATTAACAGCTAAGCTTCCCCCCATCACATCAGAATGACCTGAATAATATTTTGTTGCAGATACAATAGACATATCAAAACCAAGTTTAATAGGTTTTAAAAAATATGGAGTTCCCCATGTATTATCAATTGCAGTTAAAATTTTATGTTTTTTTGCTATAGAAATAATTTTACCAAGATCTTGAAAATCAAATGTGTTGCTTCCTGGATTTTCTACAAAAATTAATTTTGTTTTATTTGTAATAGCTTTTTCTAATGTCTTAAGATCGTGAGGATCATAAAATGTAGTTTTAATATTAAATTCTTTTAGAAAATCTTGTGAAAGTAAACGTGTTGGACTGTAAACTGGATCAGCTACAATTATTTCGTCACCTGGTCTAGTAACACTAAAAATTGCAAGAAAAACTGCTCCAAAACCTGTGGGAGTTAAAAAGGTAAAATAGCTTTCTTCTAGCTTTGATAAAATTTGTTGTAATATATGTGTTGTTGATGTCCCTTGTCTTCCATAATCAAAATGTCCACCTGTAGGGTTTTTTTTTGCTTTATCTTGAGTTTTTCTAATATCCTGCATCGATTTGAATATAATCGTTGATGCTCTGACAATTGGTGGATTAACAGACTGATTGTGAAAGTCTTTTGCGGTATGTTTTAAAAATGTTTTAAAAGAATTGCTCATAATAAAATTTGATATGTTTAGAAGACAATGCTATATCCCGTAAAAAACGTCAATAAAATTAATAAATAGGATTAAATGAGTTACCCAAAGAAACATAGAGGCCGAAGAAAACAAGGCTCTAAAAAGAGAAGAGCAAAGAGAAAAAACAAGAAGAAATAATTCCTCTATTCTTTAATCCAACCACCCCCAAGAACCCTATGGCCATATTGATCTTTGCTATAGAATACGCATGCTTGCCCCGGTGAAATACCATCTTCAGGATTGGTCAAATTAACATGGGCAGTATTATCATCTTTTAGATCTACTTTTGCTTCAAGAAGATTTCCTGTAGATCTCACTTTGACAAATATATTTTGATCTAAATCTTTTTTATCAGTTAATAAATTAAGATCTTTAAGAGATATGTCTTTTTTTCCAAGATTTTCTTTTGGACCAACTATAATTTCGTTATTATCTGAATTTATCTTTAAAACATAAAGAGGCTCCACATCAGAAACTTTAATTCCTTTTCTTTGTCCAATTGTAAAATTAATAATACCATCATGCACACCAATAACTTTTCCTTCTAAATTCTTAATATTTCCTTTTTGAAAAGAGTCTGGTCTAAATTTTCTAATTACTGATGCATAATCTCCGTTGGGTACAAAACAAATATCTTGACTATCAGGTTTATCCGCAACATTTAAATCTAGTTCTTTTGCAATCTCTCTTGTTTTATCTTTTAACATTCCACCTAATGGAAATCTTAAATAATCTAATTGTTCACGTGTTGTGTTAAATAAGAAATAACTTTGATCTCTGTTTTCATCAATTGCTCTATACATATTGTTAGTGTTATTTGTTGTAATATTTTTTACATAATGACCGGTTACTAATGCATCTGCATTAAGATCTTTTGAGACTTCAAATAAATCTTTAAATTTCACTGTTTGATTACATTGAACACAAGGTATTGGAGTTTCACCATTTAAATAACTATCAACAAAATTATCTATAACACCTTGCTTGAACTTATCTTGATAATATAAAATTTTATGTTCAATTCCCAATTTGTGAGCAACACGTTTTGCATCCATGATATCTTGTCCTGAACAACATTGTTTAGATTTAGCCACTTCTTTTCCATCATCATAAAGTTTTAAAGTTATTCCTATAACTTTATAACCTTCATTCTTCATAATTCCGGCTACAGTTGAAGAATCTACTCCACCAGACATAGCCACAACTACAGTGGTATCCTCAGGCTTTTTATCAATTCCAATAGAGTTTAATTCTTTATTCATAAGGTGGTATTTATACTTATTTACAATATAAGTTAAATTAAATGATTTTAGATTATGAGCCAGGTGACAAAGTCACTAATCCAAACAATAAAGACTGGGGTATTGGGCAAGTTCAATCTATCATAAATGGAAAAGTTACTGTTAATTTTGAAAATGTTGGTAAAAAAGTTATTAATTCAAATTTAATAAATCTAGAAAAACTCTCTAACAAAAAGAATACAAAATGAGAATAATATTAATAATAGTAATAAGTTTAATTTCATTTTGTAATTTTGCTTTTTCTAAAGAAAAGCTTTTACCTAATACTCTTTTAGAAATTAAAGTAATTGAAAACTGGAAACCAGTAAAAAACTTTCAAAAATTTAAAGAATATTCAAGAAAAAGACCTATGCCTGAAAATAAAAGATTTATAGAGAGAAACGATAAAGAATGGAAATGCTTTGATAGAATTAAGAATGTAAATCCTTATCCAAAAGATGATAACTCACATATGATATGGTTTAGTTGTCAAAACTATTTACATTTTATGGGAAATAAGAATCCTCAAATAATAGGTGATATATTATTACACTGGGCGTCAGCTAAAAAAGACCCAATGATTGAAAAAAAAACAACTAAATCAATTGGATATAATGTTTCTGGATATGATATTCCAAGTACAATTGGTACTTTTGCTCAATTTTATGCTGTCTGGTACAATGAAATTAATTTCACAGAACAAGAAAGACAATTAGTCAATAAATATTTAGTTCAGAAGCTCCTTGATCAAAAATTCAAAGTTTTAAATCATGGTAAAAGAAAATGTAATATCAAAAAATTAAAAAGTATTTATTCAAAAAACACAGGTACAAATAATTGTGGAAATATTAGAATGAAAGTTGCTGTTGGTGAGATTATGCTTGGCTTTAGATTGAAAAACCAAGAACTATTAGACAAAGGTCACAAAGATATTTATGTTGTGCAAGCTTTTATCAACAAAGATGGTATTAACATTAATCACGCAAGTAGAGGTGCTAATACTGTAAATTATTCATGGGAATACACAGGTTACTCAAGTATTCTAGCAGAAGTTTATAGACCTGTTGGATATGATTATTTTGAACATACTTTTCCTCGTGGAGCTAAAGTAAAAGATTACATAAAATTTAATTACAAACTTCTCAAAGATTTTAAATTAACAGCAGAATGGGCAAAAAGAAATGTAGGTTCACAATTTAATAAATATAAAAATATTTCTAAACTTACTCAAGCTGAATATTTGCAAACTGAATATGCAGAAAATGTTTATTCTTTTGAGCATGGTGATAAAGAATTCATAAAAGCACATCCAAGATTTACAAAAAAATATATGCCAGAAGTTTATTCAAGTGTTTCTGAAGAAGAAATTAAAAATTTTTACAATCATCGAGAAGGTCTAATTTCAGCTAATAAAGGTGTTAGTTCTTATGGCTTATATTATGGAAATAATTGAGAGTAATTTAAAATAAATTTTTATAATATGGATATAAAAACAATAATAGAAAGATTAATAGATCCCTTTTTAAAGGCTGGCGATTTATCGATAGCACTTAGAGAAAAAGGGTTAAAAAAAGAAATAAAATCTGACAACACTCCTGTAAGTAATGGTGATCTTGAAGTTAATAAATTTATTACCAAAAATATATCTGAAATCACACCGGATATTCCAATTATATCTGAGGAAACTTCTGATAACAAAGATAACACTCAATTAAAAAATTTTTGGTTAGTTGACCCTATAGATGGAACATATGATTACATAAATAACCTTGAAGAGTTCACAATTAATGCTGGTTTAATAATCGGTAACAAGCCTGCAGCAGGATTAATTTACGCACCTGCAAAAAGAAGAATGTTTTATTCATTTGGAGAAGGAAGTGCTTTTGAGTTAACTAACGGACAAACTATAAACTTAAGTGATAAAGTTATTGAAAATAAAAGACCTATTAAATTTATTTCTTATTCAAACAAAATTAAACCAGAAATTCAAAAAATATATCAAGAGATTGGTGTAATTGAAAATGTGAGAATGAAAAGTTCACTAAAATTTTGTGTGGTTGCGGCAGGAGAATATGATGGTTATGTTGCAGAACCGAGAGCTTATGAATGGGATATAGCCGCTGGTCATGCCATACTAGTCCATTCAGGAGGAACTGTTACAGATTTTAATGGGAATGAAATTTTGTATGGAAAAAAAGATCTTAAAAATCCTAGTCTAATTTTAAAAAGTAAAAATATATTATAATGGATGAACAATTAAGAATTATACTTATTATAATAGTTTCTGTTTCGATTTTTGGGCTATTAGTTTTTGTGTTTGTTAAAAACTATGTAAGACAAAAAATTAATAATTTAGTTGAAGAAGAAAAAGATACAAAAACTAAAGTAGATTAATTATTTTAAGATATTCATCTTTTTCTATATCCATTACTTTTCTTGAGGTTTCAAAATCAAAACCATTTCTAGCTAATAAAGAAATATCTTTTTTGTAAAATAAAGTTCTATTATCTTCAGCTCTTGCTGGTCCTATTCTTTTTTTTTTGCATATTTTTATTGCTGAAAAAAAATCTTGATCAGAATTATCTTCTTTAATTTTATCAACAGTGTCTTTAATAAACTCATCATGAATTCCTTTACCTATTAGATAGTTTCTAATTTTATTAATAGAGCTTCCTCTTTGGATCATACTTTTTGCTTTGCTTTCAGAATAAAATTGGTCATTAATAAATTTAGTTTTTTCTAAATCAGACAAAACAATATCAATCAATTTATTGACGTCTTTTTTTCTTACATCAGAGGAAGAAAGTTTCATATATTTCTTCAACAAATAAGTCTTTAACTGCTGTTTTGAAGGGGCATATTTTTCAACATAAGCAAATGCAAAATTTCTCATCTCTTCTACAGTTACTTGCAGTGTTTTTTTTCTATTTCTTATAGGAATCATGGATAGATTTTATATAATATATTTAAATGATCGAACAAATTTATACTTATTTTTCTATTGAGACACTTTATATGTGGATCAACATTGGTGTATTACCATTTTGGTTTATACTAATTTTTTTTCCTCAGTCTCATCTTGGTAGAATTTTTGTTGCATCGATATTTCCAATATTTGTCTTAAGTAGTGTCTATATTTTTGTTTTATATAAATCCTATTTAATTGGTTATGATTTTATTGGAAATTTTACATTATACTTAGGTTTAGATGAGCTCTCCAGATTATTTGAAGATCATCTATATTTAATGCTCTTTTGGACACACTTCATTGCAATCAATTTATTTGTGGGTGGGTGGATTGTTAAAGACTCACAAAAATTTTATATCAATAAAATCTTAATAGCGTTTCCTCTAATAGCTACTTATTTAGTAGGACCGATTGGTTTATTAATATATTGGATCATTAGAATATTCTATGCAAAAAGAATGAATTTATATGAGTGATCATATAGATTTTTATTTTGATATAATCAGCCCCTATTCTTACATTGCCCATAAAAAAATAAAAAAAATTAAAGAAAACAAAAAAATTACATTTAACTATAAGCCTATTTTATTAGGTGGTCTTCACAATCTAGCAGGTATAAGTGCTCCAGCTTTTAACAAGTATAAAATGAAAAATATGCAGAGTGATTGTGAATTAATTTCAAAAAAAAATAATATTTCTTTTAAATGGAATTTAAAATTTCCAATAAATTCATTATCAATTATGCGCGGATATTTACAAGTGAATGAAGATCAAAAAAAAGATTACTTGGATACTTTTTTTGATGCCTATTGGAAAGATAATTTGGATTTATCTTTAGAAAATGAATTGTGCAAATTGCTAAATTTGTTAAATATTGATACAGAAATTTTTTTTAAGGAAATCAAACATCAATCAATTAAAGATAATTTAAAAGAATTAACCAGTGATGCTTTTAAAAGAGAAGTTTTTGGTGCACCAACTTTTATAGTAAACAATAAAATTTTTTGGGGACAGGATCGTCTAAAATATGCTCTTGAAGAATTAAGTGATAATTAAACTATTTTAAACTTACTTTGTTTAATTGCACCAAAACCACCATCAATGTGAGATACATTTTCAAACCCCATATCTTTTAATGACTTAGCAGCTAATGCGGAACGCAAACCACCTGCACAAAATAAAACAATTTCTTTTTCTTTATCTAATTTGCCTTGTTGAAAATAAGGACTATTTGGGTCCATCCAAAACTCCAACATTCCTCTTGGTATGTGGTGAGAGTTTTCAACCCTTCCTTCTTTTTCTAGCTCTCTAACATCTCTTATATCAATAAGATTTATTTTATCTTTATTGAAACCTTCCAAAGCTTCATCAGTAGAAATAGTTTTAATTTCTAATAAAGCTTCGTTAACTAAATCTTTAGCCGATTTTATATTCATAAATTGTGTTATACATTATTTTTATACTAAATAAACAACTGTGGTTCCAAAATTCCTCAGACCTTATAACGTTAAATATTTTAATCTAATTAGAATTGGTCCTAAAATTGATGGTGGCTACATGATCAACAAAATAGTTTTTAATAAAAGTAATTTATTACTTGCATATTTTATTGAATGCAAAAAAATTTAAGATCAGTAGCAACTATACTAAAAGAGATTATCCAGTTATAAAGATAAATTATAAAAATTTTAAAAAAAGAAGAGATAGTGTTAAAATCAGATTTATCAAATAAAAAGATTTGTATAGTATATACGCATCACAAATTAGGTGATTTAGTTTGGCAACTTCCTTACATAAAAGCCATTAGCGACCACCACACTCAAAGTGTAGACTTAATATTAAGAGAAAAAACTCAAGCAAAAAATATTTTGCAAGATCTAAAGTATATAAACAATATTAATTACAATAATTTTAGAAAAAGTTTTTATTACTGGATTGATGTTTGGAAGTTAATTAAAATTTTTAATCAGAATAAATACAGTCACTTATACATATTGGATAAAGTAAATAAACCTGCAATAGCCGCCAAACTATCTGGCATCACAAATATTATCGGACCTGGTATAGGAAATCAAAAAAAATATCTTACCACAAATGTAATTTTAAATGATGATGATAGGAAATTAAGTTATTCTGAACAATCTCAGAAGTTATTAAAACTACACAAAATAAATATAGACAATCCTTATCCTCAAATTGAAGTAGATATAAAAAGATTTAATGAAAATAATCCAGATCTATTGTTTGACGGAAAAAAAATTGCATTTGGTGTTGACTCTTTTGAAGATTATAAAATGTGGTATGAAGAAGATTTTATAAAATTAGCTGATTTACTTTATGAAAAAAAATTATTTGATTATGTATATCTTATTTGTGGTCCTGATAAATCACATGTAGCAAAAAGAATTATTAAAACATCTCAAAAGAATTATTTTATAGATTGTTCAAACAAAGATCTTACCGGGGTTATTACTGCTATAAAAAATTCTAGTTTTTTTGTTGGCAATAACTCTGGTCCCTTAAATTTAGCTGCAGCATTAGGCGTGAAGTCATTTGGGATAATAGTAAATGACGCTATAAGTGAATTGAAATATAGTAAAATAGAATTTATAACACCCAAAAATTATAAAGATAACACTTGGATTAGAGATAGAAAAAATATGAAAACACTTAGTCCTGAGGAAGTTTTTAATGTATTGATAGATAAAATTAATTAAAAATGAGAGCATCTAATTTTACATTACCATCAACAAATAAAGAAAATTATTCTTTAAAAAACTCTTTGGGTAAATATGTAATTTTATATTTCTATCCAAAAGATGACACTCCAGGATGCACCCTTGAAACTAATGATTTTAATAAATTACTTTCAAAATTTAAGAAGTTAGATTGTGAAATATATGGAATTTCAAAAGATAATCTTAAAAGTCATGATAAATTCAGAGATAAATATAAGATAAAATTTGATTTATTGGCTGATGAAGAGATTAAAGTCCTTAAGAAATATAAAGTTTGGGGTAAAAAAAAATTCATGGGACGAGAATTTATGGGCATTATTAGAACTACATTTTTAATAGATAAAAAAGGAAAAATCATAAAGATTTGGAATAATGTTAGGGTTAAAGATCACGCCAAGGAAGTTATGAAAACTCTTAAATCCTTTATTGAAAAGTAAAAAAGGCCCCTTATTTCTAAGGGACCTCTAACGTTATAGAGAGAGAAATTTTTAGTCTCTAATAGCGTAAGCTATTACACCTGTTTCGGTAACATCAGTTCCTTTTGCTTGAGCCTCTTTACTTAAAGTAATTCCTACCAGAGAGTTAAGCACTGACCAGATAATATATGAAACAATAAATACAAATATATTTATTGAAACCACTCCAATTAACTGTGCACCAAACGTAGCATCCGGGTTTGTTAATGGCACGGCTAATGTTCCCCAAATACCTGAAAGTAAATGAGCTGGTATTGCTCCAACAACATCATCAAGTTTATAACTAAATAGTAATTTAGTTCCAAACACAACAATGACACCACCAACAGCACCAATTAAAATTGCAGTAAAGGGTGATGGAGCTAATGGTTCTGCTGTTATGGCAACTAATCCACCTATTGCACCATTCAACATTTGAACTACGTCAGTTTTACCAAACATTAATCTAGTAACTACTGCCGCTGCTAATACACCACCACAAGCTGCTAAATTGGTATTAATAAAGATTGTAGAAATCGAAACAGCATCAGCAAATGATCCAAGAGCTAATTGTGACCCTCCATTAAATCCAAACCATCCTAACCAAAGTACAAAAACACCGATTGTAACTAAAGGTATTGATGAGGCTGCAAAAGGTTTGATAGGTGTTGGTACACCAGATTTTGTAAATCTACCATATCTTGGTCCAAGTATCATTATACCTGCAAGCGCAGCTGCACCACCAGTTGAGTGAACTAATGTTGATCCAGCAAAGTCAGAAAAACCAATTTCAGCTAACCAGCCTCCACCCCACTGCCAACCCATTACGATTGGATAAATTACTCCAGCTAAAATAGCTGCAAAGAAAAAGAATGGCCATAATTTGATTCTTTCAGCCATAGCTCCTGAACAAATTGAAACTGTTGTTGCACAAAATACCATTTGGAAAAACCAGTCAGATCCATCTGAATAGCCAGTTTCTAATGAACTGGCATCAGACCAAGGTACAAAATTTCCTATATATCCACCTTCTGGAATACCGTATGCCAAGTTGTAACCAACTAGCCAAAACATAATTCCTGATATTGCATAAAGACCAATGTTCTTTGCACAAATTACAGAAACACTTTTTGAAGTTACCATACCAGATTCAAGCATTGCAAAACCTGCTGCCATGAACATGACAAGGAAACCACAAATTAAAAAAAATAGAGTATTAAAGATAAACCCTACTTCTGCTGATACTGTTGTTTCAGCATTTCCAACACTAATTAAACTCATTAATATTACTAATGAGAGCAATGGCGTTGATATTAGTTTAATAATTTTTTTCATAAGACCTTCCGTTAAAAGAAGACTTATAAATTGATGAATTTTAAAAACTAACGCTGATTAGGAAAATATGGTATGCAGTATTTGCATATAGTAACAGCCCTAAACGTATTTAAAGACGTTAGGGCTGTTAAAAAAATGATTACTTGTTGAATACTTCTTTTAAAGCTTTTGCAGGTAAGAATTTTACTTTTTGAGAAGCAGCGATTTGGATTTGTTCACCTGTTCTTGGGTTTCTTCCAACTCTTGCTTTTCTTTTAGCTACTTTATAAGTACCAAAACCAGCAATTTTTACTGAGTCATCACCTTTTAGTGCATCTAAAATAGTGTTGGTAATTGTATCAAATGTTCTTTCAGCATCTGCTTTGCTCAAGTTTAATGAGCCAGAAAGCTGTGCCATTAGTTGTTTTTTGTTCATTTTAGCTCCGGTTTAGTTGATTAATTATCATACTTGTCATAAACGTTGATAAATCAAGCTTTTTTTTAGTGCCTAATTTTTTTTTGCATACTATATCTAGTTGTAACTTAAATAAGTATTGATTTTATTAGGTTTATAGACGTTTTTATAAATAAAATTAATTGAATAAACCTATGTCTTTTAAGTCATTAAATGTCGTAAAAAACATCAATGATAGCAACAAAAACATTCCGATTCGAAAAAAACCTTCCTGAACTTTTTGAGATAAAGGACGACCTAATATCTTTTCAAAAGCATAAAACATTAAGTGTCCACCATCTAACATTGGGATAGGAAATAAGTTAATCAAACCAAGACTTACTGAAATATAAGCCATGATAGATATGAAAGGTAGGACACCAATTTCAGCTACCTGGCCAGTAATCTTAGCAATTCTAATTGGTCCCCCTAATTGGGATGTATCACCAGTACCTTTAAACATACTACCAATATATTTAAGGGATGAAGAGCTTACAAAATAAACTTCTTTAACAGAATGAATTAGAGCTTGGGCTGGTCCTAATTTAACATGATTTATTTCATTATTGTAAGCACCAAGTTTAATACCAACCATTCTTTTATTAATTTTATTACCTAAATTGTCTTCGCTTAAAACTATATTTGGTTTAATTTTAAGTAAATACTCTTGATCAGATCTCTCAACTTTAAAATCGATAATTTCACCTGTAGAAGTTGTGATAAATTTTGAAACATCCATAATGCTATTAACTTTATTGCCATCAATTTCCAAAATAACGTCATTTTGTTTAAGTCCACCAATCATAGCTGGACTATCTTTTTGAACTTCATTAATTACTGCTGGAGTAAAATCTTTTCCAATAAAAGTATAAATTGAAAAAAAGATTGCTATTGCTAAAAGAAAATTGGCAAGTGGTCCACCAAATACTATTAAAACTCTTTGATACAGAGGTTTTAATACAAATAACCTATCTTGATCTTCTTTATTATATTGTTTTAAAACTTTCTCTTGATCAGCTTGTGAAAATACGTTTCGATCCCCAAAAAACTTTACATAACCACCCAAAGGTATCCAGCAAATTTTCCATCTAGTTCCTGATTTATCATTCCATCCAAAAATTTCTTTACCAAAACCTATAGAAAAATCAGTAACTCCTACTCCATATCTTTTGGCAAACCAATAATGACCATATTCATGAATAAACACCACAACCAGAATTAGAATTAAAAAAGGGATTATATATGTTAGCATTATTAATTATTTTAAAGATCCTTCTAAAACATATTTTAATATTCGAACTGCTTGTTTTTGATCAGATGCAACGGCTGATGCAGCTGCATCAACTTCTTTTAGTGCATGTTGATGATCGTCATTATGAATAACAATTATTGATTTATTTAAAGCTGCTGCATAACCAGCATCAAAAGCAGCATTCCATTGTTTGTATTTTTCACCAAATTTAACAATAATTACATCACTGTCTTGAATTGATTTTTTAGTTCTAATTGAATTAATATTGGCACCTTTTCTATCTTTCCAAAAATTTTTTTCTTCAGCTCCTAAAATTTCGACACCACAATTATCAGAAGTTTCATGATCAGTAATAGGAGATGTAAACTCAATACCTAGTTTTTCTTTTTTACAAAGTTCAACAATTTCATTTCGCCAATCACTATGTATTTCACCAGCTAAATAAACTTTTAACATTAAGATCTCCTAATTATTATTATTATACAAAATGATATATCAAATATTAAACTTAACTTTAACTGTATAAAACCACACAGTTAATTGTAATTACATTCCTATTCTTTTACTTAATCATTGACAGCATACTATTAATAACTATATAACTAGTTATATAACTATGTTAGATACTGATAGAGCAGCAGAAGGATTTAATGCAGTAGGCTCAAAACATAGGTTAAGTGTTCTTCTAGAATTGGTTAAAATAGGTTCAAAAGGCTTATCAATTGGTGAAATACAAGATCTCCTTAATATACCATTATCAACACTAGCTCACCATCTCGATTATTTAAAAAAAGCAAATTTAATTAAACAAGTAAAAAAAGGTAGATCCATTTTAAACTTTGCTCAAATTAATCATATTCAATCTTTAGCTGATTATCTTTTAAAAGAATGCTGTGTAAATGAAAATAAAAGAAAATAATGAAAGCAACCTTTTTAAGAAATATTAGTAATTTTTACCTTAAAATTAATAATGTTTGGACACTTGTTGTTTTAATCCCCTTATTAATTTTCATATTTGAGTCTAATAATTTTAATTCTATTTTAATTTTTGCCTTAAAGGCTTTAATGGGAACTATTCCTTTTATTTTATTTGCTATCAGCTTAGTTGCATATTTAAAAGCAACTGGTGCCGAAAGTTTAGTTTCAAAAGCATTTAAAGGAAAAGAAGTTAGAACAATTTTTATCGCAACATTAGTTGGTGGTCTTGCTCCATTTTGTTCATGTGAAGTAATACCATTTATAGCAAGTATGCTAGCTTTAGGAGTTCCGCTATCTGCTGTGATGGCTTTTTGGTTATCTTCACCCTTAATTGATCCTCCAGCTCTGTTGATCACAGCAAGTGCTCTTGGTTGGGATTATGCAATAGCAAAAACAATTTCAGCATTAACTATTGGTTTAATTGGTGGCTTTGGAATTTATTTTTTAACAAAACTTGGGATGTTTACGAGCCCATTAAAAGATCAAAATAGATCTAGTAGTGGCTCATGCTGTGATACTAAAGATCCTTTTAATCAAGAGCTTGTCTTAAAATTTTGGAATAATTCAGAAAGAACTAAAATTTTTAGAGATGAATTTATAACGAATGGGTTATTTTTATTAAAATGGTTATCGCTTGCTTATTTAATTGAAGCATTAATGGTTCAATTTATGTCTGCTCAAATAATTGGAAGTTTTTTGTCAGGAGATGGATTGTCATCTATTGTTATAGGAGCTTTTGCTGGTGTACCTGCTTATTTAAATTCTTATGCAGCACCAGCTATTGTGTCAGGATTAATTGAACAAGGATTGAGTGCTGGTGGTGCTATGGCTTTTCTAGTTGGTGGAGCAATCAGTTCTATTCCAGCAATGACAGCTGTTTGGTCTCTGGTGAACCGCTCTACATTTATCGCTTACTTAACTTTTGGTTTTGGAGGAGCTATTTTATGTGGAATAGCTTTTCAATTTTATGTTAATTTTTAAACAAAATTTAATTTATTTTTTGAATTAATGATGTGCTGTTATTTGTAGGTTTGTTAACATCTTTTGAAACTTCATGAAAAATAAGATCAGGTTTATTACATTCCTTTAAAAAGGCTGAACCTTGTAATTCTAAATTCAAATATCGATTAACATCTGTTTGATTAATAATTACCGGTTGACGGTGATGTATTTCAGTGATGTTTTCTTTTGCTTCTTCTGTAATTAAACAAAATTGATCCTCTTCATAAATACCTGCAAAGAATATTGGTTTACTATCTTTTCTTGTAAAATAATGAGGAGTTTTCTCTTTTTCTTCTCTTTTCCATTCATAAAAACCATCAGCAACTACAACACATCTATTATTTTTAATTAGTTTTTTAAATGAAACCTTTTCATCAATAGTCTCTAGTCTTGCATTAATTAATGCTTTGAAATCTTTGTCTTTAGCCCAACCTGGAATTAAGCCCCATTTAAGTGCTTCTAAAGTATTTCCATTTTTATATTTTTTTATTACTGGAAGTTTTTGATATGGGTGTGCGTTATAGTTTTCAGTATCTTCAACTTGAATTGCTGATTTAACTAATTTACTAGTTTTAGTAACTGGGTTTTTAACAACATATCTTCCGCACATGTGTATATTTTAGCAAATAGAATGAGCTGAGTCGATATGATGGTTTTAAGCATATTGGCCCGCAACATAACCAGAAGACCAAGCCCATTGAAAATTATATCCACCTAAATGTCCAGTTACATCCACAACTTCACCAATAAAGAATAAATTTTTATATTTATTAGACATCATTGTTTTTGAGGACAATTCTTTAGTATCAACTCCTCCTAAAGTCACCTCTGCAGTTCTATACCCTTCTGATCCTGTTGGATTGATTAACCAAGAATTTATATTCTCACTTAATTGTTTTAATATTTTATTAGATAATTCTGAAATATTTCCACTTACTTTATTTTCACTACAAATAATTTGAGCTAATCTTTTTGGCAAAATTTCACTTACAATATTTAAAATATCAAATTTTGGATTTAACTTTCTTTTTTCCTCTAATAATTGATAAACATTTAATTTTGGTGACAGATTAACTTTAATATTATCCCCTTGTTTCCAATAGGACGAAATTTGTAATATTGAAGGGCCACTTAAACCACGGTGTGTAAATAACATTCCTTCTTGAAACAAAACTTTATTAAAAGAGACTATCGCTTCAACTGAAAGTCCTGTTAACTCTTTACAAATCTCTAATATCTTTTCATTAAATGTTAAAGGCACTAATGCAGGTAAGGTTTCAATTATATTGTGATCAAATTTTTTAGCGATTTCATAACCAAATGAAGTGGCACCAATTTTTGGAACTGATAATCCACCAGTTGCAACAATCAACGACTCTGATGAATATGTATCTGTTTCATTTGATACTAGATATTGATCATTATCTTTTTCAACATTCTTTATAATAAATTCTTTTAAAATAGTAACGTTTGCTAACTCACATTCTTTAAGCAACATCTCAACAATTTGTTGAGCACTATGATCGCAAAATAATTGTCCTAATTTTTTTTCATGAAATTTAATCTCATGCTTATTCATTAAATTGATAAAATCATTCTGGGTATATTGACTTAAAGCTGATCTTACAAACTTTGGGTTTTGAGAAAGAAATTTGCTTGGATTTGAGTTAATATTAGTAAAATTACATCTACCTCCACCTGAAATTCTAATCTTTTCACCAATTTTTTTATAATGATCAACAAGTAAAACTTTTCGACCACGTTTGCCAGCTTCAATAGCACTCATCATGCCAGCTGCACCTGCTCCAATTATTATAACATCATATTTAATGCTCATTATTTCCTAAATATTAAATCTGAAAAAATTTATCTTAGTAACTAAATTGATTGTCTTTTAATTAACTCTTCAATTTGTTCAATCATTACCTTTGAAGATTTCATGGCAGGATAAATTTCTTGTGCTTTTTTATAACTTCTTTTTGCTTTATCGTAATTCTTTAACTTTATGTTCACCATACCCTGTCCTGCTAGAGCTCCAAAATGTCTTTCTTCTAATTCTAGTACTTTATCAATATCATCTTGTGATTTTTGAAATTCTCCAACCATATAAAATACTGTTGCTCTTTTATTCCAAGCCTCAGCCCAGTTAGGGTCTAGTTCAATTGCTTCAGTAAAAACATCGATTGCTCTATTTAACTGTTGATCTTGAACTAATCTTGAGCCTTCATCTAACATCGATGTTAATTTTTGATCCGTAGGATGAGTACTCCATAACATCCATATCTGCTGCACAATTCCAGAAGATAAAGATGGAATGTTTTTTTTTAATTCTAAAAATAATTTATCAAGCTCAACATCTCTATCATTTGCACTTAAAGCTGTAGTTGAAACAAATAAAATGATAATGGATAGAATCTTTTTCATTAAAAACGATAACAAAAAAATAATATTAAGTCTTTATAGATTTTTTAAGATAGCTTTTTTTAGAGTGTTACCAATGATAATTGTGCCTTGGTCATTTGGATGCATGCCATCACTTAAATTAAATTCAGGTTTTTGCGCTACACCTTCAAGTAGAAATGGAATTAATTGCAAATTATATTTTTTAGATAAATCTGAAAAAATTTTATCAAAAGATTTCTTATATCCATAACCATACGAAGTTGGTGCGATCATTCCAGCTATGACCACTTTGATATTTTTGTTTTTTGCAATTTTAATAATTTCTTCTAAATTATTTTTTGTCTCCTTAGGGTTTATACCTCTAAGCATATCATTAGCTCCAAGACATAAGATCATAAGATCAATATTATTTTCTGATAAAGTCCACTCAGCTATATTTAATCCACCTGCAGAAGTGCTTCCTGAAACACTACCATTAACAATTTCTATGTTGTGTCCCTCTAGCTCTAAAATATTTTGTAAAACTACTGATAAATGTTGTTCATTAGGCAATCCATAACCTGCCATCAAGCTATCTCCAAATAATATTACTTTTTCTATTGCACTTACCTTTATGGTGACTAGACAGAGTACGATTATTTTAATAATAAAACTTTTATTCATGAGCATTCTTCTTAAATTAAATAAGGTAAATCTTAAATATCAAACTGGTAAAGATAATATCAGAGTTTTAAAAGATGTTAACTTAACAACCAAGAAAAAAGAGACAATTTCTATTGTTGGAGAAAGTGGGTCAGGAAAAACTAGTCTAATAATGTTAATCGGAGGGTTAGAAAAAGCTACCTCTGGAAAAATTTTTTTTCAAGATCATGAAATAACAAAATTAAATGAAGATGAGGTCTCTGAAATAAGAAGAAAAAACATTGGAATTATATTTCAGTCATTTTATTTAATCCCTAATTATACAGCAGTTGAAAATGTAGCCCTAACTCTTGAATTGAATAAATTCAAAAATCCTGAAAAAGAAGCAAAACAATTGTTAGATCGATTTGGATTAAGTCATCGATTTAATAATTTGCCAAGTCAGTTATCAGGTGGCGAACAACAAAGAGTTGCTATAGCTCGAGCCATTGCAATGAAACCAGAATTAATCTTAGCGGATGAACCTACTGGAAATTTAGATACTGAAAATTCAGTAATGATTTCTGATATATTATTTAAATATGTAAAAGAAGAAGGTTCCTCACTCATTATGGTAACTCATGATCCAAAATTAGCTAATAAAGCAAAAAGAAAAATTAAAATTAAAGATGGAAAAATTAAATAATCCATCTGAACTAAATTTAATTTTTAAATATGCTTTAAAAGATTTAAGCAGAAATTATAAAAAACTCGCCAGTATTATAATAACTCTTTTTATTAGTCTTTTCATTTTAAGTGCCATCTTCACAATTGAAGATAGCTTAAAAAAAGAATTAAATGATAATGCTAAATCTTTATTAGGAGGAGATCTTGAGATTGACTATAATCGTAATGAAGGAAATCTTGAACTGGTTAATCAAGTAAAAAAGTTTACAACAATTTCTCAAATGATTGAGTTCAGCACAATGGTCTCAACTACTGGTAGAGAAACAAACAAATCTCTTTTTACCAGAATAAAGACTGTAGACACTAAATATCCATTATATGGCTCTGTTGATTACGAACCAGTAGGTGCATTTGATAGAATGCACAATGAACCTAATACATTGCTAATTAATGAAAGTTTATCAAAAAATTTAAATTTAAAGATTAATGAAAAAATTAAAGTTCAAAATCAATTATTCACAATTATTGGAATTGTAAAATCTGTCCCTGATGTCAGTGGATTTGTAGCTTTCGGTGATTGGGCACTTGCAGGGGATCAAACATTAGAAATTTTAAAATTAAATGGAATTGGTAGTTTTTTAAATTACGAATACAAAGTAAAATTCAACGAAACAGATGATGCTAAAAAACTAGAAAAAAGAATTGAAGATATATTTAAAGATGATCAAAAAGTTAAGCTTAGATATCCTGAAAATTCTGCCAGTGGTTTAAAGAGAATTATCAATAATTTTTCACAATTTTTATCATTAGTTTCAATTAGTGCGATGCTTATTGCTGGAATTGGAATAGCAAATACCCTTCTTTCTTTTATCAATCAAAATAATATGTCTATTGCCGTTAGAAAAGCAGTTGGATTTTATTCAGGAAACATCAAAACACTTTATTATCTTCAATTATTTATCTTACTTTTAGTAATCACCACTTTTGCTTATGGCTCAAGTTTTCTAATAGTTCCTATTGTGGATCAATATTTATCAGATGGATTAGGGCTTAATGTTTCTCCAGTGTTTTCAATTTTAAACTTTATTAAGATATTTTTAGTTGGGTTATTAGTTCTTGTTATTTTTTCAATTCCAACCATAAGTTCAATTGACCAAGTAAAAGCTTCTAATTTATTTAGAAATGTTTTTCAAAACTTAGAGTTTTATTATTCAAAAAAATCTACAGCTTTAAGTCTAATCTTATTATCTATTTTAGTATTATTATTTAGTTTTGGATCTGAAAGACCTATTTATAGCCTTGGATATTTTGTGGCTTTTTTTGTTTGTTTGATTGTATTTTTTCTACTTTCAAAAATAATCATATATTTTTTAAAAAAATTTAAATCTACTTCCAACATATCTTTAAAAGTATCTATTAAAAACATAACACAAACAAAAAGCATAACACCAATTACAATTATGTCTTTGGGACTTGGGGTTACTTTGCTGTTAACGCTTGCATTAGTTGGAACTAATTTTCAAAGAGAAATTGCAAAATCAATACCTGATATTGCTCCTGACTATTTTTTTGTTGGAATTCAAAAAGGAGAAAAAGAAATATTCGAAAAAAATATATTGAATATGGATGCTGATGCAAAAATTGAAGTAGTACCGATGGTATCATCTGGAATTATTAAGATTAATGGAGTTAATCCAAATACTTATATTAAGCCTGATAATGATAGTTATTGGGTAATTGGGAGTGACAGAAGATCCTCATGGACCGATGAAGTTCCAGAAGATAATCCGTTAACCGAAGGTAAGTGGTGGGATCTTACTAAGCCTGACCAACTTCAAATTTCTTTAGATGCTGAAGTTGCAAAAAATTTAAATATTAAATTAGGTGATGTATTCACTCTTAATATTTATGGAAGAGAAATTGAAGGAGAAATAGTTAATTTTAGAGCTGTTGATTACCGTGATCTTAGTATTAATTTTGCAATGTTATTTAATCCTCAATTTGCAAATAATATTCCTCATGAATATTTAGCAACTACAAAATTTGAAACAATTGAAAAGTTTGATGAAACTTCAATGTTAGAAGTGCTTCCAAGCTTATCTATGATTAAAATTGCTGATTATTTAAACAAAGTAACTGATGTTTTAAATAAGGTATTTATTGCCGTAACCCTTATCTCGGCAGTCACTATAATCATTGGATTAATTGTAATTTCAAGCGCTATCATTGTTCAAGGAAAAGTAAAAGAATATCAAAATTTAGTATTTAAAATTTTAGGGTTTTCAAAAAAAGAAATTATTTTATCCTCCCTAATTGAATTTATCATAATCTTTAATTCTGTAATATTGATAGCAACCTTTTTTGCGGTAACTGCATCTAAATTTATAATTGAAAATATTTTTGAATTGGTTTGGGTTTTTGACTTCAAGGTATTGTTTAATTTAGGAATTAGTATCGGTTTAATAACATTACTTTTAATAATGATAACAAATATAAAGTATTTAAATCCTAAGGTTTACCCACTAATAAGAAATCAGTAATTTACAATACTTTATATTTTAATTCGTTTAATTGATCTCTACTTTAAACATTACTTCATTTCTCCTGTTCATCGGAAGTGTAAAAGGACTATCGTAGGTTGCTCTTATCGGTGAACTTATAATATTTGTATTATTATCTTTTAGCTCTTTTTCTAAAATATCTTTATGTTTAATAAAATTTTTATCTGAAGCTCTTCCTGTGTATCTTAAAACAGCAAAATAACCTCCAGCGATAGTAATTACTCTTACATCTTTCCTGGTTGGATTTGGTATATTACTAGAATTATATTTTGATGGTAAATAAAATTGCATTGTCATATTACCCTCTCTTTCAATACGAGTAACCGGTGTAGTCATTTTGATTTCTTCACTGGTTTTATTGTTTCCAGAAATATAGTTAAATAGCTTTCTAAAACTATTATTTTGACCATCAGAAATGGTCTCAACTGCTAACCGATCTGAGTATTTTCTTATCTCATAGACATCATTTTTATTTATTACCTCATAATTTGCTTCCTCTGCAGCCATGACAGCAGAATACAAAAAAAAGAATAATGTACAAAAAAAAATATTTAAAAAATTTTTAAAAATCATGGTGTTATTTAACTTTATACTCAAAATTTTGTGTATTTTCATTGATTTGGATTAATTCTGCACCATTTCTTGAGTGAAATTTTGTAGCCATATCAGTAAGCGGAGAAAGAGTTATCAGTCTGTTTAAATGGTTAGATTTTTTTATCTTTTTAAAAACTTCTTTCACAATTAATTTTCCACCTCCCTTTTTTTTAGACCAAACAGTGTAAGCAATTGCTATTTGGCCAATATTTTGATCTCTAAGTGCACTTTGTAAAAAGGCATCAGTACTCAATTTTTCCAACTCATCTACACTTGTGGGAATTTTGTTTGTATAAGCAAAACACATAACAGCATGAATTTCACCTTTGTACTCAACTCCATATATTTTTCTACCATACCCGGTTCTAAAGTTATTATCTAGTTCAGGTCTCACTGGATCTTCTTCAGTATTACACTCTTTAAGCTCAACAAGTTTAGCGCCTTTTACCCAACCAAAAAAACCATCAATACTTTTATTTAGTATTTGTTTATTTTTTCTAATACGCGCTTTAACTCTAGGTTTAAATTTTTTTTTTAAAATTTTAATCATAAAAAATTAATAGTACTTAATCGCTAAATTTCTAATATTTAGGAAATTGTCACACGTAATTAGTAAGATAATCATAGATTAATTTAGTGCTAGAAAATAAGATTAGTATATAAATTATATTATAAAATAATTTTTCATCTATTATTTTAAGAATTCTATATCCAATATATATTCCAACAATAGCTAGTGGCACCAGTATGATTGATTGTTTAAAGGTTTGAAGGTTCATCATTGATAGGTGAATATAAAATGGAAGTTTAATTAAATTAACAAAGGTAAAAAAAATAACTCTAGTTCCAACATAAATTTCTTTTTTTAATCTTAATGGCAATAAATAAATACTTGTAGGCGTACCACCTGCATGCACACAAAAGCTTGTAAACCCAGCAATAGCTGAACATATACCACCTTTAAAAAGATTCTTTTTAGACTTTTCTTCTTTATTTTTTTTAAACAAAAAATAATGAACTGTAAAAATGAATCCCATTACACCAACCAAAAATTTTAGTATGTCTTCTGAAAAATATGAAAATGTTAATGATCCTATTAAGATTCCAATTCCAGCAAACGGAATTATTAATTTAAGAGTGCTTAAATCAAATTCTTTTCTAAACCTATATACTGCAATCATGTCTGAAAATATTAAAATTGGTAAGATAATTGCTAATGCTTGACTCAAAGGCATCACCAATGTCATTAAAGGAACTGAAATTAATGATATAGATCCACCTAAGCCTGACTTAGCAATTCCATATAATATAATCGCTGGAACAACTGTAAAAAAAAATAATAAATCTATTTCCATTTATTTATTGAATTTAATAATTTTTGACCCAAAGGACTTATTGGTTCTTGAAGTATGATCTTTCTACCTGTTTTTTCTTTAACAAGGTTAAGTAATTTTTTTGCAAATCCTTGTTTTCTAAAAATAGGATTAACAAATATATATTCCACTTCACCATTGCCATTAAACCTTACAAAACCCAGTGTTGTATTTTCATTTTTATATGTGAAAACACCATCAGACTCATCTAATTTATAATTCGAAAAATCAAAACTGTTCATTAATCCTAGTAATTTAAGAGCAAAAGAATGATCGCTATTGCAGCAATAACAGAACTTATAACTATATAATTAAGCTTAATATTGAATTTTTTTTCAACAAAATCTATGATTTTTTCCCAAAATAAAACGATTAAGAAAATAATAATAGCTGGCAATATATATTTGATCATTATTTAAGAATTGTTGTCACTAACATAAACAGAAACTCCTCTTGAGTTTAAATCTACATCAAATTTTTTATGTAATGGTGGAAATGCTCTTTGAGAACAATCTAGACGATCACAAGTTCTACAAGAAACACCTATAGGAATTTCTGTTGATTTGTCATTAATATTTACATTTTCTGTATATACAAAATCTTTTGCATATTTAGCTTCACAACCAAGACCTATTGATAATATACTTTTTGCTTGTCCAAATCGTCCAATACCTTTTTCAACTGTTCTTGCAATACAAACATATTTTTCACCATTAGTCATTTTGCTTACTGCTGCTTGAATAACACCTGGTCTAGTTAATGCAGAATAAACATTCCATCTTGGACATGCCCCGCCGTATCTAGGTATATCAATACCTGATAAAGAAAATCTTTTTGAAATATTCCCAGCCATATCAACTCTTAAAAAATGAAATGGAATTCCTGGAAGCTTTGGATCTTGTAAGCATGTTACCCTATGAGTAACTTGCTCAAATGATGTGGCAAATGTATTTTGCAATAACTCTAAATCATATTTAAGTTTCTTACACTCTGCGTGAAATAATTTATAAGGCATTAATATTGCTGCACCACAATAATTCAACAAAGCTACTTTTGTTAATTTTTTAGATTCTTCCGATGGAAAACTAAACGTTGATAAGTATTTATCAATTTCTTTACTTGCTCCTTCTTGGGCAATCTGTGCTGCTGCATGCAATTTTTTTGTCTCTAATGAGCTATAATCACTTAATAAAAGTTCTTTTTTATTTTTATTATAAATTTTTGAAAAAGGTTTATTTTCTTCTGGTATTATATCTATAACTTTAATTGAATATTCAGATTTTAAATATTCGCATAAAGCAATATATCTTGTTCGATTATTTTTTTGAATTTTTTCAAAAACTTTATTTGCAAACTCTTCTAACTTAGGAAAATAGTTTCTATTTTGCTGAAGAAAGTCTGAAATAACTTCACCTGGGAATGAATTTTTTCTATTATCAACTATTTTTCCAGATATTTTTTCAATTTTATCAATTAGTTCATGATCTTTTTTTTTAATATGTCACCTAATCTTACGATTGCTTTACCAATTTTAGGATTGGTGCTGACTAAATCTTTAACTTCTGGTCCTAAAATATCTAAGTCTTCAAATAAACTATCATCTAAAATTTCAGAAATTGTGTTTTGTAAGTTGAGATCTGTCTTTGATGTTAAATCAGATAGCTCAATATTTAATTTTTCACAGACATTTAATAGTAGGTCACCGTCTATTTTTCTTTTTCCACTTTCAATTAAATTTAAATAACTCGGAGATATGCTTAAATCTTCCGCTAATTTGTTTGCCTGGAGACCTAATTGCCTTCTAAAAGCTTTGATTTTTGGTCCTATTTTTAAATCTATTTGACTCATATTTACTATTTGTAAATTTTGTAAATTTATTTTTACAATTTTTTTCTATGATTTACAAGCATTTTTGCGAATTTAATAGCTATTGTAAATTTTGTAAATTATAAGATCAGTATGAATAAAAAATTAAATACTAAAGAAAATGAAGCTCAAATCATAAAAAAGGAGGATTTTGATCAACATAACAGTAGAGGTATCTACATGAGAGATGATCATTGTGATTGGGGTTCTAGTGGAATGAATGATCTTATTAAGTCTTTAGACGATAATAACTAATCCATTCTTACTAATTCAATTTTCTCAAACAACTAAACATCATAGGATAAACAAAAATGAGTGCAGAAAATATCTCATACAATCTTAAAAGATTTGCTGGAATAAAACGTGATTACACTGACGATGAAGTTGAGCGTCTTCGAGGTTCAATTAAAATTGAGTATTCTATGTGCAAAAATCAATCACAAAAACTATGGAATTTATTAAATTCAGAAGCTTATGTTAATACACTTGGATCATTATCTGGTAACCAAGCAGTTCAACATGCTAAGGCAGGATTAAAAGCAATTTATCTTAGTGGATGGCAAGTAGCTGCTGATGCAAATACTGCAGGTGAAATGTACCCTGATCAATCTTTATATCCTTATGATAGTGCACCAAAATTAGTTGAGACAATGAACAATTCTTTGGTAAGAGCTGATCAAATTCAGCATATGGAATTACAAGATGGTGATATGAAGAAAGAAGATTCTGTTGATTATATGTTACCAATTATAGCAGATGGTGAAGCAGGATTTGGAGGACCATTAAATGTATTTGAATTGACTAAAAAATTTATAAGAGCTGGTGCAGCAGGTGTTCACTTTGAAGATCAGTTGGCTAGTGAAAAGAAGTGTGGCCACATGGGTGGTAAAGTTTTAGTTCCAACTGGAACTATGGTTAAAAATTTAAAATCAGCAAGACTTGCTGCAGATATAGCAGAAGTACCTTTGATTATTTTGGCTAGAACAGATGCTAATGCTGCAAAATTAATTACAAATGATTTTGATGAAAATGATAAACCATTTTTAACAGGTGAGAGATCTCCTGAAGGTTTCTTCTATGTAAAAGATGGAATTGAGCAAGCTATTTCAAGAGGACTTGCTTATGCACCTTATGCGGATTTGATTTGGTGTGAAACAGCAACACCAAATCTTGCTGAAGCTAAAAAATTTGCAGATGCAATACATGAAAAATTTCCTGGTAAATTGTTAGCATATAATTGTTCACCTTCATTTAATTGGAAAAAACATTTAAGCGATGATGAGATAGCTTCATTCCAACAAGAGATTGCTAAAATGGGTTATAAATTTCAATTTATCACATTAGCTGGATTTCATACTCAAAACATAGCTATATTTGAACTTGCAGAAAAATATAAAGCAGAAGGTATGACTGCTTATTCTAGAATACAACAACAAGAATTTTCTAGAGAAAAAGATGGCTACACAAGTGTGAAGCATCAAAGAGAAGTTGGAACTTCGTATTTTGATGCAGTATCAAACACTATTAGTAGTGGAAAGAGTTCAACAACTGCAATGGCAGGTTCAACTGAATCTGAACAATTTTAAACAAAAATAAATTCCCTCTAGTTTTTTAATAGCCCTTAACTGGGCTATTTTTTCTTTGAAAACATAGAAATAATTGTTAATTATCAAAAATGAGTAATAAAAATTTTGGTTTTGGCACGCAAATTAGAAAGTCTCCTTACTTCGACTCCACTGTTAAATGGGGTGCTACAGGATTTTCAGTTTATAATCATATGTATATTCCAAGGGATTTTGGCAGTCCTGAGCAAAATTTCTGGAACTTAATAGAAAAAGCTATTCTATGTGATGTGGCTGTTGAAAGACAGGTTGAGATTACTGGTCCTGATGCATACAGATTTACACAATTATTGACACCTAGAGATTTATCAAAGCTTGCTATTGGTCAATGCAAATATGTTTTAATTATAAATAATGAAGGTGGTATTTTAAATGATCCAGTTTTACTAAGACTAGCTGAAAACCATTTTTGGTTATCATTGGCTGACAGTGATGTTTTGTTATGGGCGCAAGGTGTAGCTGTTAATTCAAGCTTAAATGTACAAATTAAAGAACCAGATGTTTCTCCATTACAATTACAAGGCCCTACTTCTGGTGAAATAATGGTTAAACTTTTTGGAGAAAATATTAAAGATTTAAAATATTACTGGTTAAGAGAATATGATTTAGATGGAATTCCTTTAATTGTTTCAAGAACTGGCTGGTCAAGCGAACTTGGTTATGAAATATATTTAAGAGATGGCTCTAAAGGAAATGAACTATATGAAAAAATAATGTTAGCTGGAAAGGAACATGGTTTACAGCCAGGTCACACTTCATCAATTAGAAGAATTGAGGGAGGAATGCTATCATATCATGCTGATGCAGATATCAACACAAACCCATTTGAGCTAGGATTGGATCGTCTAATAAGTTTAGATAATGATATAAACTTTATAGGTAAAAATGCTTTACAAAAAATTAAGCAAATAGGGATTACAAGAAAACAAGTTGGTATCGAAATCGATTGTAAACCTTTAAAAGGACCAAATACTACCTTCTGGAAACTTTCAAAAGATAATATGGAAATTGGTAAAATTACATCTGCAGTTTATTCGCCAAGACTAAAAAAAAATATAGCTCTAGCTATGGTCTCAGTTGAGCAATCTGAATTAGGAAATAAATTTAAAGTATCTACAAACGAAGGTACATTTGGCTGCACTGTAGTTGAAAAACCTTTTTATGATCCTAAAAAAAAGATCGCGAGTAATTAAGATTTAATATTATATCCTTTTTTCAATAATACAGTCACTACCCCAATGCAGATGAATAAGAAAACTACCATTGAACTGATACTAATCCAGATATTAAAATCAGATACTCCATAAAAAGCAAATCTTAATCCATTAATTAAATAAACTACTGGATTAAAGTATGTAACTGTTTGCCAAAAAGGTGGCAACATATCTAGTGAATAAAGACTTCCTCCCAAAAATACCATTGGTGTAATAAATAATGTTGGGATGATAGACATTTGCTCAAAATTCGAGCTCATTAATCCTATTAAAAAACCAAACAATGCAAATGTGAAAGCAACGAGCATTAGTAAAAAAATAACTAAAAGTGGATATTTAACATCTACTTCAACAAAAAAATTAGCAGTAATAAAAATTACTACTCCAACAACTAATGTTTTGGTAGCTCCAGCCCCCACAAAAGCTAACACTATTTCTAATGTTGAAATTGGTGCTGCTAAAATTTCATAAATAGTTCCATTAAATTTAGGAAAAAATATTCCAAAAGAAGTATTAGTTATTGATTGAGTTAATAATGTTAGCATTAGTAACCCCGGAACTATATATGATCCATAACTAATTCCATCAATTTTTTCAACATAACCGCCTATGACAGATCCAAATACAATAAAATAAAGAGAGGTTGATAAAACTGGTGAAAGCAATGATTGCATCAAGGTTCTTCTAAATCTATCCATCTCATGAAGATAAATTGCTTTAAAGGCTGAGTAATTAAATTTCATTATTTTCCTTTACTAAACTAACAAATATTTTCTCTAAAGTACTTTGTTCAGTTTTTAAATCTTTTAATTTTAGCCCGGCATCTTTTATATCCTGTAATAAATTTGTAATTCCAGTTTGTTCTGCTTGAACATTGTAAGTGTAATCAATTGACATCTTATTAGGACCCAAAACTAAATTATATTTATCTAAACTGTCTGGAATTTTAGAAATTTCATCTTGAAGATCTACAGTTAATTTTTTATGTCCCATTTTTTTTAATAATTCTTTAGTTTCTTCAACAACTATTATTTCACCTTGATTGATAACTCCTACTCTATCCGCTATAGCTTCTGCTTCTTCAATATAATGTGTGGTTAAAATAATTGTAACTCCTGTAGCTCTTAACTCTTCAACAATTTTCCACATGTCTTGTCTTAACTCTACATCCACACCAGCAGTGGGTTCATCTAAAAATAAAATTGAGGGTTGATGAGATAAAGCTTTGGCAATCAAAACTCTTCGCTTCATTCCTCCTGATAATTGTCTTAATCTTTGATCCTTTTTATCCCAAAGACTTAATTGTCTTAAAATTTTTTCAATATGATTTGGATCAGGCTTTTTTCCATATAAGCCTCTTGAATATGAAACATTGTTAAAAACAGTTTCAAATTGTTCTAAAGTTAATTCTTGTGGAACTAAACCAATTCTAGATCTTGTTTCTCTATAATCGCTAATAATATCAAATTCGTCAACAGTGACTTTCCCAGAAGATGGTTTTACAATACCACAAATTATACTAATTAATGTTGTTTTACCGGCCCCATTAGGCCCAAGCATTGCAAAAATTTCACCTTTTTTAATATTTAAATTAACACTTTTAAGAGCATTAAATCCATTTGCATAAACTTTTGAGAGATTATCAATGATTATTTGGTTTTCTGACATGAGATGTAACAGTTATATAGAGGTTATCTATTGAATTTCAATAATAATAAAAGAAGTAATCTAAAGAGACCATTTTAAAATGGTCTCTATATGATTTTTGATTAACGTTTTTTTATCTCTAGAATTATGGCTGGAAGAAATGTCGCTACCATAAAAGACAAAAACAATAGAGATTGTAAAACAAATGGAGAAAACATTTCCTTAGACATTAATAATCCCACAAGTAAACTTTTTGAAAAATCTGGGAATGGAAATAATAAAAAACCACCAATTAATCCAATGACTATTGCAAAATAGGCAGTTTTTTCATTTAAACGTTTATTGTAAAAGCTGAAAAAAACGGTGTACACAAATGCACAACATAATAAATCAGCTAATAAAAATAAATACAAAATATCAAAACCCTTTGAAGCAATAAAAAATGAAACTAGAGATATAATTATAATAAAATATCTTGAAAGTTTTAAATAATCAGTTTTATTACTAAGATTAAATGTTGCTTTACCATCAACCACTAAAAGACTTGAAATTGCATTAACTAAAGTATCTACAGTTGAAATTGTAAGGGCTAGCCCAAGTATTATTATTAACAAAGATAAGGTTTGTGTTTGCTCTTTTAATAATAATGTAAAAAATCCTAAATCAGGTCTTTGACTTGGATCCACTGAAAAGGACACCATTCCAGTAAATCCCATAAAAAAAACTATAGGTATAATTATAAAAAAAGAAATTAATAAACTCTTTTTAAGAGTTTGATAATCTTTTGCAGCATAAACACGTTGCCAATTTCCTTGGTGAAATAAATTAGTTGCAGCTACTGCAATAAAAAAAGTTAATCCTGCTGTATAACTTGGGACATAAGAACTGCTAAGTAATTGAGGATTTTTTTGTTTTATAAATTCTAATGAATAACTGTTACCTGTATAGGATAAGATATAAGAAATTGAGATTAGCAACAAAAAAGTAATTACAATCATTTGAATGTTATCCGTAAATATTGATGCTCTTAAACCACCATACAAAGTGTAAGTAAGTGTCGCCATAAGTACAATTAATGCTGTAATCCATAGCTCAGTTCCTGAAATATAATTTATCAGTACTGCAACAGCGGTAACTTCTGCACATAAGAATATAAACATATAAAATATAGTAATTAATAAAACTAGTTTAAATAAACTTTTTCCAAATTTTCTTCTCATAAATTCAATTAATGATGATCCTTTTGGAAACTCAGTTCTAATTTTTTTTCCTAAATAAATTAAAAAAATCATTGGAAAAGCTGTACCGAGTGCATAACCAATAACAGCTCCTAGTCCGCCCCACGTAGCAGCGGCCGCAGGACCAAATAAAATCCATGCTCCTAATGCAGAAGCAATTAGACTTGTCGTTAATGAAAACAAACCAATATTTCTATTTGCTGTGAGATAATTATTGATCCCTTTAAATTTTTTAGAATGATAAAGACCTAGTACTGTAAATAATAGGCTTATAACTATAACTAACGATAACGATGTTGATTGACTTATAAGATATGTTTTATCCATTGTTCTCCCTTTCTGAATTACCGGACAGGTTCTTAGGGTTTATTCTCAGTCTGTTAAGACACCCCTTTCAAAATTAATATTATATTTTAGTAATTATTGATAGTTTTTTTTAGAAAAAATGTTTCTCAATCAAATAATACAAAGTAAAAATGATTAATGATGAACAAATAATGATAAAAACTCTCTCTTGATTGCTCATTACTGTTGGCTTTTGTGATTCATTATCTCAATCATGCATTGAGTAGCATATTCTCGCCATTCAGATGAGCTTTTTGTTTTAAGATTATCTAAATGATCACGATTACTTTTGATATCATTTTGATGTTTAAGTTTATCAGCACCATTAAGATTTTCTTCCATACTTGATAGATTTGTTTCCATCGCTTTTATCCATTCATTACCAAGTTCAACACATCTCTTGTCATCTTTTTCATCACATATTTGTTTGAAAAAATTAAATATCACATCATCTGTTTTAATAGCGGTGTTCATTTTACTTATTACAAATACCAATTGAACCTGGGCCGCAAGTTTCGCCACCTGTCCATGTTGCACCAATCAAATTAGCACCATCAAAGTTAGTATTGGTAATATTAGATGAAGTAAAATTAGCTTCCATTAAATTTGCATTTTGAAAATTTGCTTCAATTAAAGTTGCTCCCATAAAATCAACTCTTGTCAAATTGGAGCCAGCAAAATTAGTTTTTTCAAAATTTGCTCCAATAGAAATTGTTTCATAAAGATTTGCTCTAACAAAGGTAGACTCGGGAAAAGTTCCAAACGATAAATTTGAATTCATCATTATACTTTTATCAAAATTGACCTGAATAAAACTTGCAAAAGATAAATTTGAATTTGGAAGATAGCTTCCTTGTAAATCTTGCGCATCTGAAAATCTACAGTTTGAATAATCAACTCCGTCTGTCAAAGGATCGTCACACGCTGCATTGCTATTTGTAAAAAAAAGTAAGCTTATTATGATTAAAAGAACATTTTTCATAATTAATGTTAACAAATTAAGATTAATTACACAAATATAAGAAAGTTAATTTTTATTATTGTTTTTTTTCCCAATTAAATCTTGGAAACGTCTCAAAAGCTCGAATAATGCTTTGTGACCAACTATCAGTAATTGAAGAATACTCAGGATCATTAATTTCAAACTTATTTTGATATATAGGTTGAATTAATCCCTTTTTATAAACAACAAAATCAATTGGAGGACCAACTCTCAAATCACTTTTAATAGTTGAGTCCATTGAAATTAGCGCGCAACGAGCAGCATCACCAAGTGTAATATCAGGTTTTAAAACTCTATCCAAAATTGGTTTTCCATAATTAATTTCACCAATAATAAGATAAGGCCTGGCTTCGGACGGTCTAATATAATTACCCTGAGGATATACAAGATAAATTTCTGATTTTTGATTTTTAATCTGACCACCAACGATATAGGATGATCCTAATTGTAAAACCTCTTCATTAATTCCTTGAGGTGATGAATGTTTTACTGTTAGGGATCCAATATAATTTGCAACTTCCTCTAATGTTTCACATGTATTTAAGCTTGTATCAGGATTACTAACTTCCAAATCTTTTTTAATAGAGCCAAAAACTGCTTGTGATGTTGCCAAATTTCCTGAAGTAACAATTACTAAATTTCTATCACCTACTGCATAATTTAACATTTTGGTGTATACGTTGATGTTATCAAGTCCAGCATTCGTTCTTGAGTTTGAAGCAAAGACCATCCCTTCATTAACATTTATTCCTATACAATAAGTCATTTTGAATTACTTATTATATGAATTTGTCATTAAAAAGAACATTTTAATATTTAATTGTATTTTATTTTCATGTTTTTTTAATCTTTTTATGATTTAATTGTAAATGCCTAAAATTTCATGGGATAATTACAAAGCTAATAATGTTTTTGATGAATATTTAACATCAAAAAATAAATTAAGGCCAGAAACCAAAAATATCTCAAATTTTATTGCCAAATATTCAAAACAAAAACTTTTAACAACAATTAAAAGTTCAGAAAACGCAATTAGTCAAAGAGGTATCACATTTAGAGTTTACTCAGAAAATAAGCCAGCCGATCATTACTGGCCACTTGATATTATTCCAAGAATTATTACAAAAAAAAATTGGTCTAAAGTTTCTAAAGGACTTATTCAAAGGGTAAAGGCTCTTAACTTGTTTATTCATGATGTCTACAACGAACAAAGAATTTTTAAAGAAAAAATCATCCCAAAAAAAGTGGTGTTTGACTCTGGAAATTTTAGAAAAGAATGTGTTGGAGTAAAACCACCTTTTAAAGTTTGGGCTAATATTTGTGGATCAGATCTTATAAGAGATATTGATGGTAATTTTTTAGTTCTAGAAGATAATTTAAGAGTTCCTTCTGGTGTTTCTTATATGCTTGAAAATAGGATGGTTATGAAAAGTGTTTTTCCTGAAATTTTTGCAAAACATAAAATAAGCCCTGTTGATGAATATTGTTCAAAACTTTATTCTTGTATGCGCTCTCTTTCAAAAAATAAAAATGATCCAAAATTAGCTATTCTTACACCAGGTATTTATAACTCCGCATATTTTGAACATGCATACCTAGCTCAACAAATGGGGGTCGAACTTGTTGAAGGGTCAGATCTGTTTGTTGAAAAAGATAAAGTATTTATGAAAACAGTCGGAGGCAAAGAACAATTACATTCACTTTACAGAAGAATTGATGATTTATTTTTAGATCCAAAAGTATTTAATAAAAAATCTTTGATTGGTGTGCCTGGTATTTTTAAAGCTTGGAAAAAAGGTAATATTAGCATTCTTAATGCTCCAGGCTCAGGTGTTGCTGATGATAAGGCTGTTTATAGCTATGTTCCTAAAATGATTAAGTTTTATTTAGATGAAGAGCCACTAATAGAACAAGTAGAAACATTTTTATGTCATAATAAAAAACATAGAGATTATGTGATTGAAAATATTTCAAAACTAGTAGTAAAACCAGCAAATGAATCTGGTGGTTATGGAATTTTAATGGGTCCTAAAGCGTCAAAAAAAGAATTAAGTGAATATGTTAAGAAAATTAAAAAAAACCCAAGAAATTATGTGGCTCAACCTCTTATAAATTTATCTACATCACCAACATTAATTAACAACCAACTTGATCCAAGACATATTGATTTAAGACCTTTTATTTTATCAGGATCAAATCATTACGTAACTCAAGGTGGTTTAACTAGGGTTGCTCTAAAAAAAGGAAGTATGATTGTAAATTCATCTCAAGGAGGTGGAAGTAAAGATACATGGATTATAGATAGTTAAATATGTTAAGTAGAAGAGCTAAATTAATTTTTTGGATGTCTCGTTATTTAGAGAGGTCAAATTTTACATCAAGATTACTTATTACAACTAGCGAGCTACAGCTTGATTTATCGCTCGAAAATGAAATTTCCTGGAAACCATTATTAACTGCAATGAGTCTTAATAAAGACTATCTAAAATTGAATAAGAAATATTCTGAAAAAAAAATAATTGAATTTTTTATTTCAAATAAAGAAAATCATTCATCAATTATTAATTCACTTAATTATTCTAAAGAAAATTCCTTAATTGTTAGGGATATTTTACCCGAACAATCGATTTTAAAGTTGAATGAACTACTTATCAAATTTAACAAAACTATTAACAGAAAAAACTCTAATAAAAGAAATCTAAAATTATTAAGTAACATAATTCAAGGATCACAAAATTTTATGTATTCAACAGACTTAGAAATGCAAAGAAATATTGATTATCAGTTTCTAGGATTAGGTCGTTTTATAGAAAGAACAGATATGTTAATTCGAATACTCCAATCACAAACGTTAAGATCTAATCAACATAAAAAAGGATATGAGTATTTAACTTTAGAGTGGATTAATATCTTAAAATCAATTTCGGCATTTCAAGCTTATCGACAACATTCTAAAAAAGATATTTCTATATTAGATATTATTGAGTTTTTTTTAAAAACAAAAATTTTTCCAAGATCTATAAATTGGAATTTAAATCAAATTGAAAGAGCTATTTTTAGAATATCAAAAAAAAATGATCTGACAAAAAATATAAAAGAAATTCAAAGAGATGTGAATAATTTTAAAGTTAAATCAGATGATTTAGATAATTTTTTATTATTTTTAGAAAAAATACAAAAAAAAATTGTTAACCTAGATAATTTAGTTCAAAAAAAATATTTTTCTTAAAATAAAAAAAACTAAGAATTTAATTTTTCAATTTGTAATTCTGCATCTTTAATAGATTTATCATAATCAAGAGCCATCTGGTCAGCACTAACCACATCAACCTTTTCAATACCAAAAAAATTTAATATAAACTTTAACCAAGGTGTTAAGAAATCCTCTTTACTATTTAGCTTTGTTCCTCCTGATGTAATAACTAAATAAGCACGTTTATTTTTCAACAAACCCTCTCTTCTTCCATCAGGTTTAAATCTAAAAGTTTCACCAACTCTGGCAGCTAAATCAGACCAAGCTTTTAAAGTAGCAGGAGGACCATAATTATAAATTGGGGCTGAAATTATTATTATATCGCTCTCTTTTAATTCACTAACCAACTTATCAGATAGTTTAAACATCTTTTTATGTTCTTCAGTTTGATCTTTTTCATCAATTTTCATTCCAGACTCTGTCAAACCACTCACAAAAAGCATCTCATCATCTAAATCACGATAAATAACTTCATCACCAGGTTTTCTAATTTTATCCAACACTTTTTTTGCTAATGCTCTTGAAGAAGAACCCTTTTTCCTTGCGCTTGAATCAATTTGATAGATTTTCATTAAATAATCTTAACCGAAATTTTGCATAAAAGGAAAAATTTTAATTATATAAAAACCAACAGCTTGCAATTGATTTGTTAAAATTAATATTCCTGTAATTAAAAGAATAATTCCACCGACTTTAGATATTAAATTTATGTTTTTCTTAAAATTTTTTGAAAATAATAGAAATTTTTGAATTAAATAACCTGATAAAACAAAAGGTATTGCAAGACCGATGGAGTAGAAGCTTAATAAAATAATAGCTTTCGACAAAGTTTCTTCAATAGAAGCTAAAGCTAATATTGATCCTAGAATTGGTCCAATACATGGTGTCCATCCAAAACCAAAAGCTAATCCTATTGTATAAGGAAATAAAATATTTTGTGATTTTTTTGCCTCAAATCTTTTCTCTAAATTAAGATATCCAATGTTAATTAGCCCGATCAATTGTAAAGAAAAAATTATTATTACAATTCCTGCAATTATTCTTAAAGTTTCAGAATTTTGCAAAAGTGTTTGACCTAAAAAAGATGCTGATGCTCCTAAAATGATAAATACGGTTGAAAAACCAAAACAAAATAAAATTAAAGGTAATATATTAATTTTTTTTGATTTTAAAATTTCCTGTAATGACTGACCAGAGATAAAAGAAACATACCCAGGTATCAAAGGTAAAACACAAGGAGATAAAAAACTAATAAGTCCAGCTCCAAAAGCTATTAACAATTCAATCATTTATCCTGTATTTTTCATTGCTGCAGATATTCCAGCTATAGATGTCATTAACGCATCATCTAGAAATTTTTTATCTGATTTTTTATATTTTTTATTATTAAGTTTATTCATAACATTAGCCTGCAATATATTTAACATTTCTGTATAATTATTTCTTATAAATAATGCTTTTCTAAATTCTTTTCTCTCTTTAATTACTTCTTTTGGGGTAATTTTATTGTGTAATTCAACTAATGCTTTGAATTGAAATCTCAATTTTTTACCAATTCTTCTTAATGCTTTGTCTGCTAAATTATTTTCATAAATAATTGAAATCTCTGGGTCTACTTTTGAAATAACCATGTCTAATATATCCATTGTTGAGATAAAATAGGGCCAGTTTTTTTCCATATCAGTTAATGTTTTGGAATATTTTTTAATTGATCCATATCTTAGTGCTTCAGTGGTTCCTAACCAAGCAGGTAACATTAATCGAATTTGAGTCCATGCAAAAACCCACGGGATAGCTCTTAGACCTTGAATATTATCAATATTTTTTCTTTTGGTAGGTCTTGATCCAATTGCTAGCTTACCAAGTGATTTGTGTGGAGTAACAGTTTTAAAATATCTAATAAAATCTTCACTTTGATTAAGGTTTTTTCTGTAAGCTGATGTTGAAATTTCTGACATTTTTTCAATTAGATTTCTCCAATTTTTTTTAGATTTTGGTGGAGGGTTTAATGAAGCATCCATTACAGCTCCTATATAACTACAAAGATTATATTCTGCTAATGGCTTGTATCCATACTTTTGTTGAATAACCTCTCCTTGATCAGTAATTCTAATTTTTCCATTAACAGTATTTGACGGTTGGGATTTTAGTGTTGCTTGAATGGGGCCACCACCTCTGCCTGCAGAACCGCCTCTACCATGAAAAAATACTAAGTCGATCTTGTATTTTTTTGCAAGGTTTCTAAGTTCTTCTTGAAGCTTATATTGATGCCAACTTGCAGATAATTTTCCTGCATCTTTACTAGAGTCTGAATAACCAATCATTACCTCTTGTTGGTTTTTAATAAGTTTTCGATACCATGGTAATTTAAAAAGGTTTTCCATTACACTTTTAGCATTTTTTAAATCATCCAAAGTTTCAAAAAGAGGTACAACTCTTAATAGTTCATTAGCTTGGGTTTGTTTTTGTAAAAAAAAAACCGCTAAAATATCTGATGCCTTTGAAGTCATTGATATCACATAAGCACCGAGACATTGAGAAGGTTCATTTGATATTTGTTTAAAAGTATCCCAAACTTCTTTGTTTTCTTTATTTCTAATATTTAATTTTTTCAAAAAATATTTTTTTTGTTTAATTAAAGAATTAAGATAATTAATTTTTTTATCTTCACTAAAATCAGAAAAATTAATCTTATATTTATTTTTTAATATTTCATTTAACAATTGGTCATGCCTAGATGACTCCTGTCTAATATCAAGTCTAGCTAAATTAATACCAAAGCATCTCACTCTTCTTATTAAATCTAACAAATCAGAATTAGCTATATACTGTGAATTATTTGAATTTAATGACTCTCTTATATCTCTGAGTGGTTTTAAAATTTCGTTTTTATCTTTTAATAATTTACTTTCATCAAGTTGTTCATTTTTGTTTAAATGATTTTCAATTGATTGATAAGTAGTCCTAACTTTATCTCTGATTGGTCTTAAAAAAACCCTATAAGGTTCGAAAGTTTTGCCTGTTATTTTTCTAATTTTAGAAGAGCATTCTTTCATGGATAAATCTTGTATTAATTTAGTTAATTCTTTTTCATATAATTTTGCTGCTTGCCATCTAGAAAAAAGGATTGCTTTTTTTGTTACTTTAGCCGTGACATTTGGATTTCCATCTCTATCTCCCCCCATCCATGAGCCAAATTGAATGGGATTAAAACCTCTTGGCAAATCTTTTTTTAAATTTTTTCTAAAGATATCATTTAGTCTTTTATAAACTTTAGGAATTGTGTCCCATAAGCTATCTTCTATAACAGCTAACCCCCATTTTGCTTCATCTAATGGAGATGGCTTTGATCTTTTGAGCTCATCTGTTTTCCATATTATTGTGATTTGGGTATAGATTTGTCTGTCTATCTCTGTAATTTTTGTGGGATATCTTTTATATAAATGTCTTTGCTCCATTAAATCGATTAAATTTGCATATTTTTGAATCAATGTTCTTCTTTTAACTTCGGTTGGATGGGCAGTGAGAACAATGCCAATATTCAAATTTTTAGCTTGTTCATATACCTCATTATTAGAAATTTTTTTATTTTTAAAAAGCCCTTCAATTATGTCTTCAATAAATAAATTTTGATTTTTATTTTTAAAATAAGGATTGTTGTACTCATTAAGTTTTCTAGATGCATCAAGGGACTCAGCCAGATTCATTAAATTTAATATGTGTAAAAACGCTCTTGTAATTTTAAATGTTTGTTCAGGTGAAAATTTTTTAATTTTATTTGAAATCTTTAAAAAAACTTTATTCTTTTGTTTGTCCAATAACGTGTCTTTAGATAACAATCTAAGACTTTCTACTATTTTAAAAAATATTTCTCCTTCTTGATCCTTAATTACCTTACCAAGAATTGTACCTAAAAATTTAATATCCTCTCTTAAAAGTTTAGTTGGAATTCGTTCGTAATAAAGATCTCTTTTTTTCATTACTGAATATAAATTTTTTTTGTAAAATTCCTTTCGTGTTAGTTTTTACACTAAAAAGGAATCCTGAGTATCTATATTTTAGCAAATCTGCTTTGCTCATACCTTTTGTGGCTGTAGTGATAAAAATTTCACTATTATTATGTCCTCCAAATGCACAATTTGTAATATTTTTTGCAGGCAAATTTATTTTATGTATTAATTTAGCATTTTTGTTAAATACCGAGACACAAGCACCATGAAAATGTGCAACCCAGAGATTTTTATATTTATCCAATGTCATGCCATCTGGAGAACCATCTTTTATTAAAAATCTCTTGAATATTTTTTTTCTAATAATGTTGTTCTTTTTATCAATTTTTATTTTATAGATTATTTTTTTTGAGCTATCAGTGTGGTAAAAATTATATTCATCAATAAATGCAGGCCCATTTGTAATTCTATAATTCTTATCCACTTTTATTAAATTCAAATCTTTATCTAATTTATAAAGTGAGCCTTTTTCAATTTTTCTTTCAAGATTGTCCATAGTACCAAACCATAAATTTCCTTTTGGATCAGTTTTACCATCATTAATTCTATTTAATTTTATATCTTTTTCTATTAAAATACTTTTAATAATTTTTTTGGTTTCAATATTTTGGATTCTTAATTCTCCCTGAAGACCTAAAATAAAAATATTACCTTTAACATGGGCCAAAAAACCAATTTCTTTATTAACTTTATATTTTTTCTTTTTGTTATTTTTTATATTTAAAGAAAAAAAAATTTTCTTTTTAATATCTACAAAATAAATTGAGTTGTGCTCTTTAACCCATAAGGTTCCTTCACCCAATTTACATCTTAACTTCCAAAGTACTTCAGGTACTGAAGTTTTAATTTTATTCATTAATTTCAAATTCTTTAATAAAGTCATTATTTGGTGTTACGCCAATACCAGCATTGTCTGTAACGGCAGCCAATCCATCATTTTGTTTTACTTGATCTAATATTGAAAAATCCTCAGTTGGTAAATCTGTAATAAAAATATTCTTTTCTGTAGTATCAAACTCCAGCATTGCTTTTGATGGAAATAATCCTCCTGGCATATCAGGTTGGGCTGTTAATAAATGCAAATTAACTGCAATACTTACTGCTGATCCCCATACATGATTTATAACAGGAATAAAATTAGCTTGTGCTAGCGCTGATATTTTTAAATATTCTGTGATTCCACCTAAACCACAAACCTCTGGCTGAGCTATATCTATGCATTTGTTTTTTATTAATTCATTCCAACCATATTTTGTAAATTCTGCTTCTCCTCCAGCAATATTAGTATTTATTTTATGTTTTAATTCTTTATATCCCTCATAATCTTCAGGAGCTACAGGCTCCTCAAACCAAAATATATCAAGTTCATCCAACCCTCTTCCAACATATAATGCATCGTTTAAATTATAGGCATGATTGGCATCAACCATTAACTTAAAATCTATACCAATTTCTTCTCTAACCGCTTGAACTAATTTCAAGTCATCTTTTGGACCCAGTCCAACTTTCATTTTCATTGCTTTAAAGTTTTTGGATTTGATTTGTTTTGCTTCTTCCTTGAAAAGCTCAATCAATTCATTAACTGATTTATTTTGCAACATCATTCCATAACCATATACTGGTATTTGGTTATTACATTTGCCACCAATTAATTGATAAAGTGGCATATTTGTTTTTTTTCCTAAAATATCCCATAGAGCGATATCAACACCTGATAAAGCTTGGATTGGCATTCCTTTTTGACCACTATCCCTAAGTAAATTATATACTTTTTGCCAAATAAACTCTTTATTCATTGGATTTTCCCCAACGATTAAAGGCTGAATAACTTTTTCAACTATAAACTTATTAGCTAAAGCAATATTACCAGGTCCAAAACATTCTCCCCAACCTGAAATTCCTTCATCGGTTTGAACTTCAACGAGGTGGGTAGTTCTATGTTTATAGTACTGCTGTGAATAACCTAGCTCTTTATCTAACTCATATTTAAGTACATGACTTTTAATAGAAGTTATTTTCACAATTTATTATAAAGCAACTACTTTCGAGTTTTGCTCACCTAAATTTTCTATTGATAGTTTCATTGTGTCTCCTGCTTTTAAAAACTGCTGAGGCTTCATTCCCATACCAACACCTGGAGGAGTTCCAGTAGTTATTATATCACCAGGTTGTAAAGACATAAATTTGCTCACATAGGAAACAATTACATTTACATTAAATATCATTGTACTTGTGTTACCAGTTTGCATTCTATTGCTATTGACATCTAAACTCATTTTTAAATTATTAATGTCAGATATTTCATCTTTTGTAACAAGGTATGGTCCAATAGGCCCATAAGTATCATGAGATTTTCCTTTAACCCATTGACCCATTTTTTCTATTTGCCATTCTCTTTCACTCACATCATTAACTAAGCAATATCCTAAAATATGATCTTGAGCTTTATCCTCTGAAATATGTTTTGCTTCTTTACCGATTATAATTCCAAGCTCAACTTCCCAATCTAATTTCTTTGATCCATTTACAATTTCAACATCATCGTTTGGACCAGCTATACAACTAGTTGCTTTCATAAACATTATAGGTTCAGAAGGAACTTCCGCACCAGTTTCAGCAGCATGATCAGAATAATTAAGACCAATAGCTACAAATTTACCTGGTTTTGTTATGCATGAACCAACTCTTTCACTTGAAGATAGTTCCGGTAGTGAAGACAAATCTACACTTTGTAGTTTTGAAATAGTGTCAAAGTTCACATGATCAGGATTTAGATCTTTTATGTGTGAACTAATATCCCTAATTTTACCTTCTTTATCTAATGCTGCTGGTTTTTCACTTCCTTTTTGCCCTACTCTTAATAATTTCATAATTTACCTTTTTTTTATTAATTAAATTGAAATTCCACCATCCACTGAAATTGTTGTTCCAGTCGTAAATGTTGCATCATCACCTGCTAGATAAACAGCTACAGCAGCAATTTCTTCTGCTGTCCCTAATCTTCCCATAGGTTGTCTAGCTATAAAATCTTTTTTTGCTTGAACTGGATCTGGGCTTTGATTTACTCTGTCTTGCCACGATGGTGAAAATACTGTTCCAGGTGCAATTGAATTACATCTTATATTTTGTTTCACAAAGTCTGCTGCTATTGATTTAGTCAAACCAATAACTGCTCCTTTTGTAGTTCCATAAACAAATCTATTTGGAAATCCCTTTAAACTTGAAGCGCATGATGAGACGTTAATTATACTTCCACCATTTTGTTTAACCATTAAAGGCAAAATTGCTTTACACATTTGATACATAGATTTGACATTTACATCAAAAGAAAAATTCCAATCTTTATCCTCACATTCAAGAATGCTACCATGATGAACAAATCCTACTGCATTAAATAAAACATCAACTTTATCCAAACTTTTTACAAATTCTAAAATCGCATTATTATCTGTTGAGTCAAGCGTTTGAACATTAATATTAGGATACTCTTTATTTAGATCAGCAAGGGTTTTGTCGTTTAAATCTGTTGCGGTAACATTTGCTCCTTCATTATGAAATGCAATAGCAGTAGCTTTTCCAATTCCTTGACCTGCTGCAGTTACTACAATTTTTTTACCTTCTAATCTTCCACTCATTTTTTATTTATCCTTTCAATTTCTTTATATAGAGAACTATGATCTGTTTCTCCATGGCCATTTTCAACAAGAGTTTTATACATTTCTTTCACTAAATTTGAAATAGGTAAATGTGTGTTAAAACTATTTGCGCACTCTAAGATATTGTTCATGTCTTTAAGATGAACTGAAGTTTTTCCTTTTGGAGTAAAATCTTTATCAATCATTCTTTTTCCATGCGTTTGTAGTATTTTACTATCAGCCCAACCACCAGATAACGCTTTAATCATTTTATTTGGATTTGCTCCTGCTTTTTCACAAAGAGTTACAGCCTCTGCAACCGCTCCTATAGTTAGACCAACAATAACTTGATTTGCTAATTTGGAAACTTGTCCACTTCCTGAAGGTCCAACTAACGTTGGATTACCCATAGTTTTAAAAACTTCAATTGCCTCATCAAAAACAATTTGCTCACCACCCACCATAATTGCTAATGAAGCTTCTTCTGCACCAATAGTTCCACCTGACACAGGGGCATCTAAATAATTTATATTTTTTGATTTTAAGTTATTATAATGTTTTGTTGCAGTGGTTGGTTTTACCGAGCTCATATCAATGACTGTTGAGCCTGACTTTAAATTATCTAAAAAATTGGAGCTACTCATGACGTCATCTATTGCTGTGTCGTCAGTTAACATTGTGATTACAATATCACTATCTCTTACAACGTCATTAATAGTTGATGCGATTTCTGCACCTAACACTTTTAGTGGTTCTGTTTTATTTATTGATCTATTAAATACCTTTAAATTATATCCAGCTTTAAGTATATTTAGAGCCATTGGTAGACCCATTAGGCCTATACCTATAAAACCAATCTTTTTCATTATTTGGGCTTAAACTCGTGGAAATTTTGCGTAGTAAATTCTGGAAAGAACATTACACACGCTAAAACAATTAGTTGAATTAAAATGAATGGACCAAATCCTCTAAAAATATCTGTCAATGATATGTGTGGAGGAGTAACTGATTTTAAATAAAAAGCTGCAGGACCAAATGGTGGGCTTAAAAATGAAACTTGCATATTTACACAAAATAAAATCCCAAACCAAATAGGATCAAAACCAAGAGCTAAAACTATTGGCAAAAATACAGGCATTGCTAATAAAACAATTCCAACCCAATCCATAAACGCACCTAATATTAAGAACATTATTTGCATCATAAAAATTAAGTACATTGGTTTTAAATCATAACCTAAAATTAACTCAGCAACGTATGTTGGGCCACCTGCTAACGAGTAAGCTCCAGCTAAAGTTGTTGCACCAAATGTAATTGTTAAAATTGTTCCAGATGCTTTAAAAGTTCTAACTAAGGCATCTCTAAATAAAAACCATGTTAATTCTTTTCTAAAGAAAATTATAATCAATGTAGCAACAACACCCATACCTGCTGCTTCAGTAATTCCAGTGATACCAGAATAAATTGAACCCAAAACAATTACCACTATAGCAATTGGAGGAAGTAGACCTGGAAGGTATGACATCTTTTCTTTAAAAGTTAAAGCTGGTTCATCACTTATCGGCGCAAGATGAGGCTGAAGTCTTGTTCTGACAAGAATATAAGTAATAATTAAACCTGAAATCATTAATCCAGGAACTATTGCTTCTTGAAACAACATTGTAATAGAAGTTTGAGTTGTTAATCCATAAATAATTAAAACAATGGATGGCGGTATCATTGTTCCTAAAGATCCAGATGCACAAATAATACCAATGGACATATCTTGATCATATTTAAGTCTCAACATTTGAGGAAGCGCAATCAATCCTAGTAAAACTATTTCTCCTCCAATAATTCCACTCATAGCTGCCATGATTGTTGCCATTATTGCTGTTACAACACCTACTCCACCTCTAGTTTTTCTAAGCCAAGCATTTAAAGCATCATAAAGGTCTCTCGCTATGTTCGAGCGTTCAAGTAAGGAAGCCATAAATATAAATAAAGGAACAGATAAAAATGAATAAGTTACTACAAGCGAATAATATCTTGAAAGTAAAATTCCAAGTGCATGCTCACCAATATTTGCAAATACCACTACGGCAGCCATAAAACCAGAGGCAAAGCCAAGCGGAACACCTATTGAGATAAGTGCAAGTAAACCAAATATAACTATTAATGAAAGTGCTCCTATTTCCATATTATTTCAAATCTTTAGATGGGTCGTATTGTTTTTCTTTTGGATTTTTCCAATCCACTATTAAGTTATTTACTGATTGAACCGCAATAAGAAACACACAAATCAGTGTAAGTGGTTTCATGGTAGCAGGTATAGGAGGATCCCAAAAAGTTGCAAATCTTTCCCATGTTACAAATGATCTATGCGCGTCTTCCCAACCTCCATAAATGACAGCAGCAGCAAATATGACTATTACTAATGTGCTTATTAAATCAAAAATCCTTTGAGTTGGTCTTTCTACATAATCATAAAGCATCACAATTCTAATATGACTTCTAAGTCTTGTTGCATATATTCCACCAACTAAGTAAATAACCCCTGCTAACCACAAGCATAGTTCATTTACCCACATAGTTGGTTTTTCCATAATATATCTCATAAAAATTTCGTACATCATCACAATTACAATGACTGGTATTAAATATTTAATTGTATGACTTATGAATAAAGTAATTCTATCTATCCAATTGATTGGAAAGTCATCTTTGCTTGCAACTTTTTCTGTTTGTTCTTGTAAGGACTTATCAAGCATAATTTTTTAAATTTTGAAAAAGAAGGGCCCTTTCAGGCCCTTCAAGATTTTTCTGTATGCCTATAATTATAGGATACCGTTAGCTTTCATGTAAGCTTTGTGCATTTCTATAAGTTGAGCAGCCTCAGGAGATTTTGTCTTCCAAGTTTCCCAAGCTTTTAATGCAGATGCTCTGAACTTAGCTCTTTCTGATGGAGCCCAGTCATGAAGAGTAACACCCATACCTGCTAATTGTTTAACAGCTTCAGCATTTTTTCTCTCAACTAAGCTAGTGATAGTTCTACCAGCAATTTCTATTCCGGCTTTCATAGCACCTCTTTCATGAGCTTTTAACTTTTTCCAAACTTTAGAATTACAAGCTAAGTGGTCAGCTGGCATAGAGTGGAAACCGGGATATGTAGCATATTTATTTTGCTCATAGTGTCCACCTGCAGTGTTAGTTGCTAAACTAGAATAGTCAGCACCATCAATTAGACCAGTTTGTAAAGCAGTTGGAACTTCACCAAAATCCATTACGATTGGTTTAGCGCCTAACTCGGCAAAGATCATACTTTCCATTCCTGGAGGCGATCTAAATTTAAAGTCTTTAATAGATGCAACATCTGGAATTGGAACACTTGAAATAAGTGACTCATGTCCAGGTATCCACCAACCAATAAGTGTCATTCCATACTTATTGTATAGTGCATCAACTGCATCTTGAGCACCAGGGTACTTTAAGAAATCATATTGTTGATAAGGGTTATCGTATCCACCCATTACATCACCTGCAAATTGGAACGCAGCATTTTTACCAGTTTGGTAACCAGCACCCGTCATATCACAGTCAATAATTCCAGTTTGTGCAGAGTTAAATACTTCTGCAGATTTTCCTGAAACTGATGATGAATAAAACATTTCTACTTTTAAGCTTCCACCAGAAAACATTTCTACGTTTTTAGCGAATTGAGCTGCAACTTCACCATTTGGCGAATTAGCAGTAAAGTGAGTTTCAATCTTTAGTGTTTTTGCATTTGCAGAACCAAATAAAGCAACTGAAACAACAGCTACCGCAGCTATAGTTTTTGATATTAATTTTAACATTATCTTCCTCTCGGTTATGTTTTTAATAATAGAACTAAATCATATTTAATTAAAAATTACAAATTAATCAAAATAATTTGTGTATAGAAATTATATATATTTATTAAATAAACAACTTTAAGTTGTGTTAGACTACTTCTGAGATCAGTGGTTTATTTTCAAAGAAACAAAAAATATTATCAACTGCCATCATGCTCATTGCTAAACGAGTTTCATGAGTAGCACTACCAACATGAGGTAACACAAAACAATTATCTAGCTTCATGTATCTTGCATCTAAATTAGGCTCATTATTAAAAACATCCAAGCCAGCAGCATAAATTTTATTGTTCTGTAGAGCCTCTATTAAAGCATCATCATCAATAGTTGAGCCTCTTGAAGTATTAATCACTACAGCATGCTTTGGTAGCAAATTAATTGTTGCTTTATTTAAAATATGTTTAGTCTCAGCTGTTGCTGGTGTATGAATACTGACAAAATCACATTCAGGCATCATAGATTCTATATCTGAAAAATATTTTGCTCCATCTTCTAGATCAGAAGAAAGTTTGTTTCTATTATAATAAATAATTTTCATTCCAAACGCTTTGGCGCACTTTGCAGCCATTCTTCCTATTCTACCCATTCCAATTATACCAAGTGTTTTTCCTGTAACTGAATTTCCTATCATAAATTTTGTTAAATCAGGTTTTTGATCTTTCCATGTTCCAGATCTTACCAAATTATATGCTTCACCAATTCTTCTTGAAGCAGCTAAAATTAAAAGAATTGTCGTTTCAGCAACAGCTTCGTTTAATACATTTGGAGTATTGGTAACTTTAATATTTTTATCCTCAGCAGATTTAATCGAAATATTATCATAACCTACTCCCACCTGAGCAATAATTTTTAACTTTCCATTTAAATCTTTAAAAAACTCTTCTCCAATTTTATCAAAACCAGTTGATATAAATCCATCATACTCATTAGCCATCTTAATAAGTTCATTGTTTGGAATTGGTTCATCTTTTGGATTAAGCGTTACATCAAAATCTTTTTTTAATTTTTCTTCAGCTGTATCTGATAATTTTCTTGTAACTAATATTTTTGGTTTCATATTAATGTGAGTTTCTTGGTGTGCCTTTTTTAGTAGCAATATCTAGATATAGAGATCTGGATTTAATGCAAGCACCATCTTCAAGTTGTCCAACTGTATTTCTAAAAATTTCTTGCCATGGAGTTTGGTTGTCAATTTTAAGAAGTTTCTTTTTCTTTCTTCTTATTTTAAATTCAGCTTGAGAAATTAATAAATCTACTCTTCTTTTATTTAAATCTATAGTCATCTTGTCTCCAGTTTTAACTATCGCTAAATCACCCCCTACAGCAGATTCTGGTGAAACATGAAGGATAGATGGGCTTTCTGAAGTACCACTTTGCCTTCCGTCTCCAAGCGTCGGTAATGCATTAATCCCTTTTTTTAGTAACTTATCTGGTGGTTGCATATTAACAACTTCTGCAGCACCAGGATAACCAACTGGTCCACAGCCTCTAATTATTAAAATTGATTTTTCATCTATCTTTAATTTTTTACTATTTATTCTTTTGTGATAATCCTCTGGTCCTTCAAACACTACTGCTTTACCTGTAAAAACATTTGGTTTTTTAGGGTCTGATAAAAATCTTTCTCTAAATTCTTGGCTAATTACCGAAGTTTTCATTACAGCTGTAGAAAAAAAATTACTTTTCATAACCAAAAATCCTGCTTTTTCTGTTAAGCATTCTTTGAAAGTTTTGATTACACTTCTGTCAACATCTATTTTTCTTTTTAAATTTTGACCAACATTTTTTCCTGATACCGTCATTATATTGGTATGAATTTTTTTATGTTTCATCAATTCTTTCATAACAGCGGGAATTCCACCAGCTCTATAAAAACTTTCCATTAAATATTCACCAGCTGGCTGACAGTTGGCAAGCAATGGAATTGCATGTCCTAATTTTTGCCAATTAGATAAATCAAATTTAATTCCCATGTGTTTTGCAATAGCAATTAAATGCGTTGTACAATTACTTGATGCACCTATTGCACTCGCAACCACCACTGCATTTTCAAATGCTTTACGTGTCATAATTTTTGATGGTTTTAAATCTTCATGAACCATACCAACAATTCTTTTTCCAGTTTCAAAAGAAATTTGTTCTCTTTCTCTGTAAGGTGCAGGTATAACTGCACATCCTGTTAAAGACATTCCTAAAGCTTCGGCAACTGAATTCATGGAAGAAGCTGTTCCCATTGTATTGCAATGACCTATGCTTGGAGCAGAAGCGGATACCATATCCATAAACTCATCATAATTAATTTTTCCTTTTGACAACAATCTTCTTGCTTCCCATATAACAGTCCCTGATCCAGATAACTTACCTTTGTAAACACCATCTAACATTGGTCCACCTGATAAAACAATTGCTGGAATGTTTACAGTTGCTGCTGCCATTAAAGCTGCTGGAGTAGTCTTGTCACAACCTGTTGTTAAAATTACTCCATCTATTGGATATCCATAAAGTACCTCAACCAAAGAAAGATAAGATAAATTTCTATCTAACATTGCAGTTGGTCTTTTTCCCGTTTCTTGAATTGGATGTGTGGGAAATTCCATTGGAATACCACCTGCTCTTCTTATTCCATCCTTTATTCTTTTACTTAAAGACTGAAAATGTCTATTGCATGGTGTTAAATCACTTCCCGATTGAGCTATACCAATGATAGGATTGCCTGATTGAAGCTCCTTTCTTGTTAAACCATAATTGAGATAACGCTCTAAATATATAGCAGTTTGCTCAGGATCTTTTGGGTTATCGAACCACTGCTGACTTCTTAAATTCTTTTTTTTCATAGTAACAATGTAATTAAATTATTATGGCTTGTTTAAAATAATATTTATATAATAAAACTGTGAATAATCTAATAGTTTTAAACCAAAATGACAATGTTGGTGTAAGTCAATTTATAATTCCTGAAAAAACTAAAATAGAAGGGCATGATATTAGCACAATAGATCCAATTCCATTTGGTCACAAAGTTTGCTTAAAATCTATAAATAAAGGTGACCCAATAATAAAATATGATCAAATAATCGGTTTTGCTTTAGACAACATAAGACCGGGTGAGCATGTTCATTCACATAATCTAGAATTTAGAGAATTTAAGAGAGATTTTAAAGTAACTAATAAAAAGAATATTATTAATGAAAAAGCAGATACTTTTTTTAATGGCATCTTAAGAGATAATGGTGATGTAGCCACTAGAAATTATATTGGAATTGTAAGTACTGTTAATTGCTCTGCAACAGTGACTAAAATGATTGTAGAAAGAATTAAATATTCCAATATTTTAAAAGATTATCCAAACATTGATGGCATAGTTCCTATTACTCATTCTACTGGATGTGGAATGAATATAGAAAGTGAAGGTATGCAAATCTTTCAAAGAACAATTGATGGATTTAAAAATCATCCAAACTTTTCACATGTTTTTGTAATAGGTTTAGGATGTGAGTGTGCTCAAGTAAGTTTGTTTGATGAGTCATTAAAAAAACATAACAGAATTCACTTCTTAACCATTCAAGATGAAGGTGGGACAAAAAAGATCGTAGAAAAAGTATTATCTCAAATTAAAAATTTGCTGACTGAAGCAAATAAAGTTGAAAGAACGTCTCAATCAGTAAATCATTTAACGCTCGCTTTGCAATGTGGAGGATCTGATGGATATTCAGGAATTACTGCAAATCCTGCACTAGGTGTTGCTGCAGATCTTTTAGTTAAAAAAGGCGGGAGCTCAATATTATCTGAAACACCTGAAATATATGGAGCTGAACACTTGCTGATTAATAGAGCCAACTCACAGGAGACAGCAGATAAATTAATAAAAAGAATTGAATGGTGGAAAAATTATACATCAATTAATAATAGTTCGATGGATAACAATCCTGCTCCAGGAAATAAAAAAGGAGGTTTGACTACAATTTTAGAAAAATCTTTAGGAGCAGTTGCTAAAGGAGGCAACTCCATACTTCAAGATGTTTTGATGTATGCAGAGCCTCTAAAAAATAGAGGTTTTAACTTTATGGATTCTCCTGGCTATGATCCTGTATCCGTAACAGGTCAAGTAGCATCAGGAGCAAATGTAATTTGTTTTACAACAGGTAGAGGTTCATGTTTTGGATGTAAACCAGTTCCAAGTTTAAAACTCTCAACTAATTCAGCCATGTATGAAAAGATGTCAGAAGATATGGACATCAACTGTGGAACAATTGCTGAAGGTGAAGAAAAAATAGAAGAAGTAGGACAAAAAATATTTGAATTAATAGTAAACACAGCATCAGGAAATAAATCAAAAAGTGAGATCAACGGCTACGGTGACGAGGAATTTAATCCTTGGCAAGTAGGCGTAGTAATGTAACAAAGATCTTCATTGTGCCTCAACAAACCCCTTTATTTAACGTAATTTTACTAGCTGCTGGTGGATTTTTTATGTTTGTCTGTATGGATTCTACGGCAAAATTCCTTGGTACTGTCATGCCTGTTACTCAAGCAATTTGGGGGAGATTTTTTTTTCACTTAATGTCTCTAATTATATTTTTTTTAATTTTTAAACCAAAAGTAAATTTAAAAAAAAATTTTAAACTTCAAATAATAAGATCCTTATTGATGGTCACTGCCACAACATTCATGTTTTATTCTTTACAGAAATTTGACTTAGTAGATATATACGTTGTTTTCTTTTCTGCACCTTTAATAGTTTCGTTACTATCTGCATATTTTTTAAAAGATATCTTATCTTTTAAGGGAATAATATTAATGCTTCTAAGTTTTGGTTCGATTATCTACTCATTAGGACCAAGTATGAAAATATTTAGTTTAGACTTAATTTTTCCAATTGTGCCTCCGATTTGCTGGGCTCTTTATCAATTTTTTACAAAAGTTGTATCTTCTGATAACGAACCTTTTGCATCAATTTTTTATACATCAATTCTAGGAGCAATTATTTTTAGTATTTTTATCTCTTTTAATTGGGTACCGTTAGAAAAAAATATTTATTGGCTTTATTTAGTATTACTTGGTGCTGCAGGTTTTGTAAGTCATTCATTAATAATTTATGCAATACAATTATCTAATTTATCATTTGTTACAAATTTTCAATATTCACAATTAATTTGGTCTACGATTGTAAATTTCCTAATTTTTGGAGTACCTTTTGACTATAATAAAATTATAGGTGTAATTGGAATTATTATATTTGGATTATTGTTTATTCACACAGAGGGTAAAAAGGATAAGGTTAAAGTCTAATTTTTTTTCCAAGCTTAGTACTTTTTGTAATTGCTGCAAAAATTTTAAGTGAAATCAAGCCATCGTTACCATTTACTTTTGGTTTAACTTTTTTGCAAACTACGTCTGCAAAATGATCAATTTGATTTATTAAAGTACTATCATCTTTTTTATTTTTATCTTCAGTTACTAAAATTTTATTCCACCAACTTTGTTCATTTTTATAAAACCAATATTTTAAATTAGGAAATTGTAGTGACCCCTTTGTACCACCAATCATGTATGCAGATTGATTAGTTATAGGGTAAGCAGGATTTTCTCCAGCTGTTAACTCATAACTCCATGGAGCAACAATAGTATCAGAAATATTAAGAGTGCATAATGCACCAGATTTAAAAACTAAACTAACTGTTGCTGTATCTTCTACTTTAAATTTTCTATTTTTATTTGTTGTAAAAGCTTGAACATATTGAATTGGACCCAATAGATAACAGATCATATCAATATCATGGACAAGATTAATCCCTAAAGGACCCCCACCTTTATTTGTTCTCCATTTTTCTTTATAATATTCCTTATGTTTATAAAGCCAACACAGCACATTTGCTGAAACTATATTTCCTAATTTACCTTTATCGATAAGCTCTTTTACCTTTGATACTATTGAGTTATGTCTTCTGTGATAGCCTATCAATAACGGTGTTTTATTTTTACTAGCGCTACTAATAATTTTTTTAGCTGAATTAATATTATCTGAAATAGGTTTTTCTAATAACACTGGAATTTTTTTCTTTAAAAAACTAACTGTATGCTTTTCATGGAGTTGATTTGGGGTCGCGACAATAACAGCATCTAAATTTTTTGAGTTTAAAAGTTCATTTACATTTGAATACAATGGAATTTTATATTTTTTTGATAAATTTTTAGCATTATTACTAATATCTACTATTGAATGTAGATTAGCTTTTTTTGATTTTGAAATAGCTTTGATGTGCTGGAGACCCATTAACCCGGTTCCCACAATTGATATGTTTATTTTTTTATACATTTTATGAAATATTTATTTTTGTAAAGTACTTATAAAGTTTATTTGGTTTAATTAAAGTACTTGGAAAATTTTTTTTATTCGGTGCATCTGGATAATGTTGAGTTTCTAAACAAACACCTTGGTAAGGAGCAAGTTTATTTTTATATCGCAAACCCTGACTAGTATAGAGCTGTACCCCTGGAAGATTTGAATAAAAATCTAATTGGATATTAGTTTTATTATTTCTTAGTGAAGCTAGATAATTTTTAGAATTTTTTTTAATACAATATGTTAAATCAAATCCTAATTGATTTATTGTATTTGATATTCTATTTATTTTTTTGTTTTTAATGATATTCATTTTTTCTCCAATATTTTGAAACTTATTGAAATCATTAATAGTTTTTTTAACTTTTTTAATTTTGCCAGTTGGGATTAATTTATTAGTTACTTCAAGATATTTTTCAGAATTAATTTTTAAATCATGATTAAAAATTATTTCTTTTTTATTTTTATTCAAGTTCCAATAACTATGGTTCGTTAAATTCACATAAGTAAACTGATTTGATTTATATTGGTATTTGATAAACAAACTTTTATTCTTAATTTCAAAAATACACTCTGAGCTCAGATCTCCTGGAAAACCTTGGTCTAAATTTTTAGATAACAATTTATAGATAATTTTATTTTTTGAATGATTGTGTATTTTCCACTCCAATCTATCAAAACCTATTTTTCCTCCATGTAGTGTATTTTTTCCCTCATTGCCATCAAGCTTATAAATTTTATTTTTAATCTTGAATTTTGAATTTGATATTCTTCCTGCATACCGACCACATGTAGCACCTACATAAAAATTTTTACCACAATAATTTTTTGTAGGACCTAGATTTAAAATTAAATTTATTTTCTTTTGCTTGTCATAAACTTCATACAAACAAGCACCAATATTAATTGATTTAACTCTTAAATACTTATTTTCTATCGTTGAGCTTTGTACCCTCACAAAGTCTATTATAACCAGCCTTTATCAACTACGTAAGATTGATTGGTACAACCCGAAGATTGTTCTGATGAAAAAAACAATACTGCTTGAGCAAGTTCATGAGGCATTAATTTTTCTTTTAAACACTGTCTTTTCATCAATTCTTTCTCAAACTCATCATTTAACCACAAATCTATCTGTCTTTGAGTCATTACCCATCCAGGTACAACCGAATTAACTCTAATATTAAACTCTCCTAAATCTCTTGCAAAAGATCTTGATAAACCAACTACTCCTGACTTTGCTGCTGTATAGGCGGCCATACCTCCCTGACCCACCATCCATGATGTTGACCCCATATTAATGATTGCCCCACCACCATTGTCTATCATTGATTTTTTAACGGATTGGACCGTGAAGAAAAAATGTCTTAAATTTACATTTATTCTTTCATTCCAATATTCTTCAGTTACATCATCAATTTTATGTCTAGTGTCATTAGCAGCATTATTAATCAAAATATCTATTGGTCCCTTATTGCTAATAATGTCAGCTATAGTCTTTTGAAGCTCTTTAATATTTAGAAGGTCACATTTAATAAATATTGGTAAGCTATAATTTTTATTTTTTATATCTTCAATTAATTTTTTTGACTCATCTTCATTAATATCTATAAAATAAACTTCAGATCCTTGTTCACAAAAATGCTCAACAATTGAAGCTCCTATCCCTGATCCTCCACCTGTTATAAACACTCTTTTATTTTCTAAATCGTAATATTTTACTTTCATTATAATTCCAATTCTTTGGCAAGATCACCAATTTTTGCACCACCCGCCATCAATCTTTTTACCTCTTCATTACCAAGTTCTGAAGATAACCCTGAACCAATTACTTCTCCCAAACTTAAAAAAGTAAATCGATCAGCTATAAGTCGTGCATGAATTTCATTGTGTGTAATAAGTATAATTGCAATGTTTCCTAAACTTTGAACTTTTTTTATTGTTTTTAAAACTTCCATTTGCTGCTTTTGACCTAGTGCTGATGTAGGTTCATCTAATATTAGTATCTTCGCACCAAAATAAATTGCTCTTGCAATAGCTAAAGTTTGTCTTTGTCCACCTGACATTGTTCCTACTGGTTGATTGGGGTCTGAAATATTAATTCCAATTTTAGACATTTCTTCAGTCGTTATTTTGTCCATCTCGTCCATTTGCATTAAACCAAATGCGCCAGGTCCTTTGGTTAATTCACGACCAAGAAAAAAATTTCTAGTAACTGAAGTTAAGGCATTGAGAGCTAAATCCTGATAAACTGTACCAATGCCTGCATCAGATGCTTGACGTGGTGAAGTAAAGTTAACTATTTCTCCATCTACTTTTATTTCTCCACTTGTCATTGGATGAACTCCAGATAACACTTTAATTAAAGTTGACTTTCCAGCACCATTGTCACCTAAAAGAGCGTGAACTTCACCCGGATAAACATCTAACGAAACACCATTTAAAGCAGTAAATGCTCCAAATTTTTTAACTAAATTTTTTATTTCAATTAATGGTTTTTTATCCATTAGATGTTTCCCATAATTCGTTTCCTAATGTTCTCATTTGTAAAGGCAGCAGTAACAAGAACTGCTCCAAGAAACACTCTATAAAAAGATCCATCAATTCCAGGAATATAAAAGAAGGCTTCTTTTGCTATTCCAAAAATAATCGTACCCAGGATAATTCCACCTATTGTTCCAAAACCTCCTGTTAGCACAACACCACCTATAACCGCTGCAGCAATTGCTTCTAATTCTTTTAAATTACCTTTAGCTGTATCCGCAGTATTAACTTCAAATACCTGACATGCAGCAAACATAGTTGCGCAAAATGCAGTATTCACAAATAATGCAATCTTAACTTTGTTTGTTGGCACACCATTAGCCTTTGCGGCATTAAGATTTCCTCCAGTTGAATAAATCCAGTTACCTGCTTGAGTTTTACTCAAAATAAAATAACAAATAAAAGCAATGAGTCCCCAAATCATTAAAGCAGAATACATTCCTTTAGCAAAAATGTTACCAAAGTTATTTACATTCCAATCTACTGTAAAATACAACCAATTAAAAACTGGTTCCATAATATCGCCTCCAAAGAAATTGGCTACTGGTCTTGCAGTAACTATGGTGTCGATGTAAGCTTTTGCTATATCTATATCAGTGACCACTTTTGCCGTAACTGCAGGAACATCAATTCCAGCTTCAATTTTCTTTGTCAAAATTTCTACCATTGATTCATTGCCAGATTTTTTTGCCCCAGCTAAAGATTTTTCTAAGGTTTGAATCATTTTTTCTGAATTTATGTCAGTTTTTAAAGCTGCAACTTTTTCATTGATATATGTTAGTCGTTCAGTTAATTTTGCAACCGTGCTAGCAGGCACAGTGCTAAGAATTTCTAATAATTGGTCATTTGGTAAAGCTTTAGCTGCATCTCTTTCCATTTCTCCAAGACCTGGTACATTTATAATATTTTTGATATCTGGCAAATCGGTAACAGTTGTTGATCCAGCAGTTTGATCAGGAGCTCTATTAAATGCTCTATATGATACTTCTGTTAAACCTCGTAAAAAGAAAAGTCCACCTAGTGTAACAATGAAAGAAGATATACCACTTTTTACAATTACCCATCCCTGGATCCATCCAAAAGATAGAGTCATACATAACGTAATTAATATTGCTAATAATGGTGAGACGTCTCTAATTTCAAATAATTGAACCCCCTCAAAATGAAAACCTCCTACAAAAGATACATAAGGAATAACAACAGCAAAACCCCATTTTAGTATCATTGCCATACAACCACCAGCAAAACCAATCATTGAGCCAACTGAAAGATCAAATTCACCTGCAATAATTAACATCCCAGCAGCAAGTGCTACGATCCCTAATTGAGCAATTACCCTAAAATTATTTCTAATTCCTAAGGCGTTAAATCCTTCACCAGAAAAAGGGTTAAGAGAAAATTCTCCTTCTGGAATAGAAAAGTATCCCAACATACAAAAAAGTAAGATCATTACCCCCAAAGGTCCAATCTCTGGACGAGCCAGTAATGCGGAATACCATTTTTTTTCACCTTGTCGGTCTGACTCTTGTCTTGGTTTGTTTGTTGTTGATGTATTCATTTTTAAAAAAGGTTTGTTAATTTTATAAAAAAAAAGGGCCGATTAAATAATCGACCCTTTAAATTTTAACTAACTATCTGTCTATTCCTGCAAGAGCAGCAACTGAAGAAGCGTTAGACTTATCTACAAAGCCAGGTCCTGAAGGGATGTTAGCTCCTGGAAGAAGTCCAGCACTGTTGTTGTACAAGTGTAATACGATAACTGGCACATAACCTTGTAGTCTTTGTTGTTGATCAATAGTGAAAGATACTCTTCCAGATCCGATTAAGTCCATAACTGCAGGACTTAAGTCAAAGCAAGAATGGTGTACTGTCATACCAAGATCAGCTAAAGCTTTATCAACAGCTTCACATACGTGAGGTCCTACTGAAAGGATTGCATTGACATCTTTGTTAGCTTGTAAAGCAGCAGTAGCTCTAGTTTGAATAGTAGCAGGGTCAGATGTAGTATCAGTCATTTGCATAGGAACTGCAGAACCGTAACCTTCACATCTGTCTACAAGAGCTGTGTTGTATGCTTCTTGAATCATACAAAGTGCTTTAGTAGCACCTTCAGCTTTTGCTCTTTCACCAGCTTTTTGTCCAGCAAGTAATTCAGGCTGACCAACATGCATCAAAGCACCTAGGCTAGCAGAAGACTCTAAACCAGAGTTCATTGTAATTACTGGAACACCAGCTGCAACAGCAGCTTTAATAGCTGGTCCTAATGCATCTGGGTCTGGTAAAGAAATTACCATACCATCTGGTTGAGTAGCTGCAGCAGCTTGAATTGAGCTTGCCATATCAGCCATGTCAGCAGAAGGGTTGTAGATGTATTCGAAGTCAGCACCGATTGCTCTAGCTGCATCTTCACCACCTTTTTGAACTACTGGCCAAAAAGGATCTTTTCCTTCACCATGAGTTATCATGACGTATCTTTCAGCGAAAGCAGTAGTTGCAAATAATGCAAGAGCTGCAATCGAAAGTATAAGTTTTTTCATTATTTCTCCCTTTTAAATTAATTTAAAAAATGAAATATAACTGCTTTGAGGAAAGATCATAACAAAAAATATAAATACAACTTTCAATTGATTTTTTTTTATCAATTTTTTTTCCCTTCTATTCTTGTCTTTTGTAAAATTAAAATTTTCTAAATTAAATTTTTAATAGAAATTTCTAGTATGTGGCACTTCTTCCCAATCTTGCGGCACCACGAACACCACTAGCATCACCATATTTTGGTTTTAAAAAAACACCTTCGTATTCTCTGCCAATAACAAATTTCCTCACTAACGAGTCTATTTCATGTAAAAAATCAATTTCATTTGAAACCCCACCTCCAAAAACAAAAGCGTCGGGATCTAAAATATTTATTATACTTGAGAGTGACATTGCTAAATTTACTTTAAAATCATCTATAAATCTTTCTGCATCTAAATCATGTTTTCTATTTAATTCAAAAATTTCATTTGTTTTTAAATTTTTTCCATAAAGTTTATTAAATCTTTTTGCTAAACCTAAACCAGATAAAAAACTTTCAATCTCAGCTTCTCTTGGATTGCTCGAGTCAAAATTTTCTTTTTTAGCAGCAAAATAAGGAATTTGATTATGGCCCCACTCTCCTGCAACACCATTCGGACCACTTACTATTTTTTTATCAATCACTAAACCACCTCCAACTCCCGAACCCAAGATTATACCATAAACAATTTTGTAATGTTTGCCTGCTCCATCTATAGCCTCTGACAAAGCAAAACAATTTGCATCATTTTCACAAAACACTTCTTTCCCAAGTGCTTTACGTAAATCATTTTGAAAAGGTTTTTTTTCTAACCAAGTTATGTTGGGAGCATTTTTAACCAATCCTGTTTGAGGAGAGTGAACCCCTGGATGACAAACACCAATTGGAAGTTCTTTTTTAAATTCTTGCTCTAATTGTCTATGAATATCTCTTATAGAAGTAATAATTTGAGTGTAATTTTTTGGGCATAGTATTCTAGATCTGTGTTTTTCTTGTCCATCTTTTTCAAGTACAACACTCTCTATCTTTGTTGCACCAACATCTATACCTACTTGCATAATTATTAGTAAGTTGCTCTACCGCCACTTAAGTCGAAAACAGCAGCAGTTGAGAATGAATTTTCTTCACTAGATAACCATGTAACTAAAGATGCTAATTCCTCAACTTTTGCAAATTTATTTCTTGGAATTTTTGAGAGCATATAATTTATGTGTTCTTCTGTCATTTGATCAAAAATTCTAGTTTTTGCAGCAGCTGGTGTTACACAGTTAACAGCTATATTTTTAAGAGCCAACTCTTTACCTAATGATTTTGTTAAACCAATAACCCCTGCTTTTGAAGTACTGTAAGCACTTGCATTTGGATTTCCTTCTTTTCCAGCTATTGAAGCAATATTAACTATTCTTCCATAATTATTTTTTTCCATAAATGGAACAACTGCCTTACAGCAATAAAAAACCGAATTAAGATTTAAATTGATAACTTTATTCCATTCGTCTAAAGGGTAATCGGCAACTGTTGTATTCTTTCCAGCAATCCCAGCATTATTAATAAAAATATCTATTTTACCATTTTTACTTTCAATTTCATTTAAACTTTTAGTGATATTTTCAAAATTACTTACATCTACAATCTGGTAACTTAAATTTTCAGAATTAACTTTGTCTAATGCTTTTTTTATAGCATCTTCATCAATATCCCAAATAACTACTTTTGCACCAGCTTCGATAAATCTCTCAGTTACTGCTAAACCAAAACCTTGCGCTCCACCTGTAACGACTGCAACTCTTTTACCTAAATCATATTTAATCATATTATTTTTTTTTCTTTTTTGATCTTAATAAAGGAAAAGCTAGAGCAATTAAAGATAAAATAAAGAATGTTAAAGCAATAGGTCTTGTTAAAAACATTAACCAATTTCCATCAAATATTACTAATGATTGTCTAAGAGTACCCTCAACCAATTCTCCTAATATTAATCCTATAATAACTGGAACAACAGAAAAACCATATCTTCTCATAAAAAATCCAAGCACTCCAAAGAATATCATTATCCAAACATCTATAATTGATTGACTTAATGAATAAGTTCCACAAACAGACACTGCAAAAATCATTGGCCATAAAATCTTATTAGGTACCAATGTTATTCTTGCAAAAATCTTAGCACCAAAAAAACCAAATATAAAAAATAGTACGTTAGCAATTAACATTGCACCAAAAATTCCATATAAAAATTCTGGTTGCTCTCTAAATAAATCAGGACCCGGTCTTACCCCATGAATGATTAAGCCCGTTAATATTACGGCAGTAGTTGCACTACCAGGAATACCTAAAGCAAGTGTTGGCACCATCGCTCCACCTGTTGCAGCATTATTAGCAGCTTCTGCTCCTGCAATTCCTTCTATTGAACCCTTACCAAATTCTTCAGGTTTTTTTGAAAATCTTTTTGCTTCAGAATAACCGATTAAAGATGCAACTGTGCCACCTTCTGCAGGAAGCACTCCTATAAAAGATCCAATACCTGATGATCTTAAAATAGTTTTCCATGTTTGTTTATAATCATTAAGTGATGGTAATTTTACTGCTTTTAAGGCTACTCTTTTAAAAACTTGATCTAGTAAAGTTGATTGAGTTAACATTTCACTAATTGCAAATAAACCAACAACAACTGGTATAAAACCAATACCCTCAGATAATTCATTAATTCCATAGGTAAATCTATCTATTGAAGTCATAAAATCTTTTCCAATAGTTGAAATCAGTATTCCAAAAGCTCCAGCAATTAAGTTTTTTATTGGACTTCCATCGCCAATAGAAGCGAGCATAGTTAAACCAAAAATAGCTAAAGCAAAGTATTCTGGTTGCCCAAACTCATAAGCAAGTTTTGCCAATAAAGGTGCAAAAAAAACTAATATAATCACACTAAAAATTCCACCCACTGTGCTTGATACCGTTGCCATTCCAAGAGCTCTACCTGCCTCACCTTTTTGGGCCAATGGATAACCGTCCAAACATGTTGCTGCTGCTGCAGGTGTTCCTGGTGTGTTAATTAAGATAGCTGTAATTGCTCCACCATAAGTACCAGCACAGTAAATAGAGGTTAATAATACAATTGCTGAAAGAGGATCAAGTGTCATAGTAAAAGGTAAAATTAATGCACCACCTGTTGTTGGTCCTAGTCCTGGTAAAACTCCTAAGATTAAACCAAATAAAGTTCCAAAAAATAAAACTACCATTAGTTTAGAACTAAATAGAGGTGCCAACATTAATAATAAATTATCCATCTAATTATAATAAATGTTAGTTATTATTCCTGGTGGAAATCTTAAACCTAAAATTGTTTCAAAAAAAATAAATACTATTACTGGAAAAATTATACCTACTAATAATAAATAAAATAATCTTTTTTCACCCCAATTATAAGACACAAAAATTGATAAAATAGAAATTGCTAGAAAAAAATCTAAAGTTTTTGAAATTACTACAAAAAAAATAAAACTTAGTAATGTTAAAAAAAATGTTTTAGGTAATTTTTTTTCAATTTTCCATGGTTTTTTTTTTGATAAATAATAAATAATTAACGTTAAACTTATTATTAAAACCAACAATGCCTTTGGGAAAGTTGCTGGTTGAATACCTCTGTTTAAAATTGGAGGAACAATATCAAATGTAAAAGTTGTAATTAGTAAAATAGTAGAAATAAATATTATTATAAATGAAACTTTAAATTCATCTTTAAAAAAAAAGGGCAAACTTTTGTTTGCCCTTTTTTGTTTTCGTACATTATTCATTAATTAAATGTACTGTCTTTAAAATTACTTAATGTAACCTAAAGCTTTAAGCTGTGCAGTCATTTCAGTAAGCATTTCTTCCATTTGCTTACCCCATTCATCAGCACCAACTACACTAGTGTCATCAAGACCGATTTCAGTTAAGAAATTTTTGTAATAGTTGTGTCCCATAGCTTTCATCATTCCAGCTTCTAACTCTTTAACTCTTGCTGCTGGAGCTCCTTTTTTAGTTACGAAACCTCTAACAGTAGATAAAGAAACAGGTATTCCTAATTCTTTAGCTGTTGGAGAATCTCCAATTTTAGCCATTCTATTATTTGCTAAAACAACAGAAACACATAGTGTTCCATCATTTATTTCTGTTAATGCTTCCCCTAAGTTCAAAACACCTACATCAATATCTCCTTTGATTAGGTTAGTTTTGATTGGAGCTACACCTTTATAGGCAACAATAGTTGGATCTTTTAATCCACCTTTTTTAGTAAATGCAATTGCACTTACATCATCAATTCCACCAACATGAGTTGTTCCATATTTAAGTGATTTTGATTTTTGAACACTAATAAATTTTTTAGCATCTTTGATGTCAGCTTTACAATTTACAACAAACAATTGAGGATCATCAGTTCCTCTTGCAAGTGGCTGCATATCGCTAATTTTAACTTTAGTTTTACCTAATGCCATTGATACAGCATGACCAGTAGTCCAAGTTAAAGTGTGTTGACCGTCAGCAGGTAAGCTCATCATGTAGTCCATAGATACAGCTCCACCACCACCTTTTTTGTTAACTAATTGCATATCTTGTTTAAGAACTCTTCGAGCTCTTAAAAGCATCATTCTAGTAGTTACATCAGTACCACCACCAAAACCAGCGTGAGTAATTGCTTGAATAGCACCATCTGCTTTTGCAGAAGTAGTAAGCATTGGTAATGCTATAACAAAAAATTCAGTCACTAGAAATGCAGCAGCTAAGAAAAGTTTAAAACTTTTTTTCATTATTTCCCTCTTTAGTTAATTTATAATTAATTATATAAACATAATCTGATACAAATCGTAAGAAAAAAATGTCTCAAAAAAAAATTAATATTGCGCTTCTTCTAGGGGATCCTTCTGGTATTGGTCCAGAACTTGTATCTAAATTATTGAATAAGAAGATTACTAATAATGCTAACATAGTTGTTATAGGTGAAAAAAATATTTTAGAAGGTGGTAATAAAATTTCTGGTAGTTCACAAAATCTAAAATATGTTGATAACTTTGATCAAATAAATTTTGAGGAAGGCAATAAGTTTTTTCTGGATATTTCTAATGGAAAAAATCATAGTTATAAATTATCAGAGTGCTCTAAAGAGTTTGGTGAGAGTGTTCTATCTGCATTAAATTTAGCCTTAGAACTTGCTAAAGAAAATAAAATACACGCGATAAATTTTGGTCCATTCAATAAAACAAGTTTAAAACTAGGTGGTAATAAATATTCTGATGAATTGCATTTAATGGCTGAAAAATTGGAAGTAAAAGATTTCTTTTGTGAATTTAATGTTATTGATAATTTTTGGACAGCTCGTGTTACATCTCACATTCCAATTAAGGAAGTTCCAGATCATGTTAAAAAAGAAAAAATTATGAAACCAATTAAGCTTATCAATGAGGCAATGAAATTAAACGGTATAAAAGTTCCTAGAGTAGCAGTCCAAGCACTTAATCCTCATGCTGAATTTGGAACTGAAGAGAAAGATGAAATTATTCCAGCTATAGAAGAGGCCAAAAAACTAGGTATTAACGCTGATGGACCTTTGCCTTGTGATACTTCTTTTATTACTGCTTATAAAAATAAAAACCACGATTGTATTGTTGGTATGTATCATGACGCTCTTCAATCTGGCTTAAAAGCATTTGGTTTTGACAGAGGTGTTACTGTTCAAGGTGGATTACCTGTTCCAATTACTACACCTGCTCATGGCACTGCTTTTGATATTGCTGGCAAAAATGAAGCTAATATAGAACCTACTTTGAATTCATTTAAAATTGCATTAACAATGGCAGAAAATAAAAATAAAGCATGACAAAAATAAAAGATATTAGAACCAAAGTTTACCAATGGAATGGTAAAACTGTACCTCCACAAAACAACTTTTGTACAAATGCTTCAGATCTTTTATTTGAAAAGTCTGATGCTATGGGTTCGTTTAGATTTCATGAATGGTTGATTTGTGAAATTGAAACTGATGATGGGATCGTTGGAATTGGAAACGCTGCCTTGGCACCTCAAGTTGCGAAAAAAACAATCGATACATATTTAAAACCTTTAGTAATTGGTGAAGACCCTTTTGATTGCGCTTACATCTGGGAAAAAATGTACAGAAGAACTCATGCATGGGGTCGTAGAGGAATTGGTATGGTTGCAATTTCTGCTATTGATATCGCTCTCTGGGACATAATGGGTAAAATTACAAAGAAACCAGTTTTCAAATTATTAGGTGGAAGAACAAAAGAAAAAATTCCTGTTTATGCATCAAAACTTTACAGCCAACCTATTAAAGATCTTCAAAAAGAAGCTGAGAGTTATGTGAAACAAGGTTTTAAAATGTTTAAAATGAGATTTGGCTGGGGCCCTAAAGATGGTCCTGAAGGAATGAAAAAAAATATTGAACTCGCAGAAGCTGTACGAGAAGTAATAGGTGAAGATACAGATTTAATGATGGAATGTTATATGGGTTGGAATTTAGATTATGCAAAAAGAATGATTCCAAAATTAATGAAATTTAATCCGAGATGGTTGGAAGAACCAGTTATAGCAGATGACATTCATGGTTATGCTGAACTCAATAATATGAACATGATTCCAATTTCAGGTGGTGAACATGAGTTTAACATGTTTGGATTTAAACAATTATTAGATTTAAAGGCAGTAAGCTATATTCAATATGATAACAATAGAGTTGGTGGTTTTACTGCTGCTCAAAAAATTAATGCGATTGCAGAAGCTCACCAAGTTCCTGTTATTCCTCATGCAGGTCAAATGCACAATTATCATTTAACAATGTCTAATTTCAATTGTCCAATTTCAGAATTCTTTCCAGTTAATGATGTGGAAATAGGAAATGAACTTTTTTATTATATTTTTGAAGGTGACCCTGCGCCAGAAAATGGATTTATTGATTTAGATGATAATAAACCAGGACTAGGTTTGACAATAACTGATAAATATAAATCTGATTTTAATATTATTGAATAATAAAAATCTACTTTAATATTTTTTTTATTTCTTTAAATAAAAATGGCCTTGGTTTCTGGCAACTTGTTTTAATTAATTGAGAAACTCCAGAAGTACAAGCTTTCATTGTAGATTGAATTATATCCAAGACATGTAAAGATAATTCTCCATTACATTTGTTTATCTTTTTATTTTCTATTGAATAAGCCATTTCAGCCAAACCTGCTCCACGATAGTTTGCATTGGTTGAAGACTTATTAGCTCTTGAACTTTGAGATCTAATATTAATTTTTCCTAATGGCATCTTATTAGTTTTGTATTCTTTCCAAGGATCTCCCAAATTTTTACAAATATAAACCGAACCACCAAACATATTTGGGTCTGGAACTATCATCGATCCTTTATCACCATATAATTCTATGTGGTTTCTTTGGTGAGCTATGACATCAAATGATAAAGTTAACCTAATAATCGTTCCATTTTCAAACGTAATAGTTGATAAATAAGTTGTGGGACATTCAACTTTAAACGATTTATTTTTTCTTGGTCCAATGCCAATAATTCTTCTCTTAACTCCATTCACAACACTTCCTGTAACTTTTTTTGCTGGTCCCAATAAATTAACTAAAGCAGTTAAATAGTAAGGCCCCATATCAATTACTGGTCCACCTTCTTTTTTTGCAAACCAAGGTTCAGGATTAGGGTGATAAGATTGAACTCCAGGAAAAGCAAAAATTGCATTTCCTAAGTTAATTTTGCCAATAATTTTTTTATCGACTAGTTCTTTTGATTTTTGAATACCACCACCCAAAAAAGTGTCTGGAGCGTTTCCAATATAAAGCTTTTTCTTTTTTGCAATTCTTAAAAGATCTTTTCCATCCTTAAAATTAATTGCCAGTGGTTTTTCAGAATAAACGTGTTTACCATTAACCAATGCCTGCTTTGCAACTTTATAGTGAGCTTTTGGAATAGTTAGATTAAGAACAATTTCAATTTCTTTATCTTTTAAAAGTTCATTTACAGTTAATGCTTGAATTTTATAGGTTTTTGCACATCTAACTGCATTACCATGATTTATATCTGCACATTTAATAATTTTAATATTGTTAAAATATTTTTCAGCTCTGAAATAAGTCTCTGAGATATGACCGCAGCCAATGAGGCCAACTTTAAATATTTTATTCATAAAGAGTTACACGCCTTGTCTTTGTTTGCTCTTTCCCTCTTTATAAAGTTTTATAGCTTCTTTGTTTTCTTCAGTTGTTGGGATTTCTAATGTGGGACTATCCCAAAACGCAGAACCTTCTAACCACTGATAAGCATGTGTCTTAATTGAAATTACATATGTAACATCAGATTTTTTTGCTCTTTTAAATGCTTCTTCAAGTTCAGATATAGAATTTACATGTTCTGATTTAGCTCCCATGCTTTCAGCATGTTTTGCAAAGTCAACACCTACAAGTCCAGGTGTTTTTGAGCTTTTAAGTAGGTTGTTATATTCTTTACCACCCTTAAATAATTGAAGTCTATTAATGACTGCAAAACCTCCATTATCACAAACAACTATTATAAGTTTATTTTTAGTAATAACTGAAGAATAGATATCAGTATTATTCATTAAGTATGATCCATCACCAATAAATGAAATAACCTCTTTATCTGGGTTGGCCATTTTAATTCCAAGAGCACCTGAAATTTCATAGCTCATACAACTAAAACCCCATTCTGTTTCATGAGTGTTTAATTCTCTAGGTCTCCAAACTTGAACAACTTCACCAACTAGTCCACCGGCAGCTGTTACTGCTATATCTGATGCATCAGAATTTTTGTATACAGCGCCTATAACCTGAACATAACTTGGTATCTCTTGATTTGATGGAGCACTTGCTTTATCAACTTCTTCATTCCATGCTTTAAGTTCAGTTTGAGATTTTTTGTTCCACTCTTCTCCAGCCTTCCACTCATCTAAAGCTAAAGATAATTCATCTAATGAAACTTTTGCATCACCTATTACAGCTTGTGCTAAATGTTTGTTTGCATCAAATCTTGATACATTTATTGATACAAGTTTAAAATTTTCATTCTCAAAATTTGCCCAAGAACCTGTAGTAAAATCTGCAAGTTTAGTTCCAACTGCAATTGCAAGATCTGTTTGTTTGGCTAGAGAATTTGTATTTTTTCCACCCAAACCCCCTATTTGACCAGCATAATGTGAATGATCTCTTTTCATTGTGGAATAACCCATTACAGTTTGAGTTACTGGAATATTATGTTTAATTGCAAACTTGCTTAATTCGTCCATCGCATCAGAATAAAAAACTCCACCACCAGAAATAATTATTGGATTTTTTGAAGATTTTATTTTTTCAGCTGCTTCTTTTATTTGAAACTCATCAGGTCTAGGTCTTCTAATTGTATGTACTTTTTCTTTAAAAAATTCTTCTGGATAATCAAAAGTTTGTCCTTGAATATCTTGACATAAAGCAATGCAAGCTGGTCCACAATCAGCAGGATCTATCATAGTTTGAACAGCTGCTGGAAAAGATTGAATAATTTGTTCAGGTCTTGTTATTCTATCAAAATATCTTGTTACAGGTTTAAAAGCATCATTTGCTGTAATTCCTGGATTATTAAAATGTTCAACTTGTTGTAAAACTGGATCTGGCATTCTATTTGCATATGTATCCCCTGGTAAAAACAATATTGGCAACCTATTACTCATAGCAACACCAGCAGCAGTTACCATATTTGTTGCTCCAGGACCAACTGATGAAGTTGCTACAAAAATTTGCTGTCTTCTTTTTGCTCTTGCATAACCTATACCAGTTAAAGCCATATTTTGTTCATGATGACCTCTATAAGTGGGAAGTTCATTTTGATTTTCTTCAAGTGCCTGACCTAAACATGCTACATTTCCATGCCCAAATATTCCAAATACACCTGGAAACAAAGGTTCTTTTTTCCCATTAATTAATATTTTTTGAGCTATTAAATATTTAACTACTGCGTGAGCACAGGTGAGTGTAATTTTTTTCATAAATTAAGTTTATCTTTAAATGTATATAATGTTTATATATAAATATATTTATAAAATAAAAAACCACATTAAGTAAACTTAAAAATAAATTCTATGTATAGTAAATTTGGACAATTCATTGACGGTAAGTGGCAACAAGCAGAAAAAAATGAAACATACGATGTAATTAATCCAGCTACTGAAGAAGTAATTGGTAAAGCATCAAGAGCATCTTCAGCTGATGTGCAAAAAGCACTAAAATCTGCTGAAAAAGGCTTAGAGATTTGGAAAAATACTGCACCTTGGCAAAGAGCTTATACTCTTAGAAAAATTGCAGATTTAATGAGAGAAAAAAAAGATGTTCTTGCTAAGTGGTTAACACTTGAAGTGGGAAAACCTCTTGCAGAAGGTGTTGGAGAAGTTGGTGGTGGAGCTGATATTTTTGAATGGAATGCAGAAGAGACAAAGAGAATTTATGGTCAAACACAACAAAGTAGATTTCCAGATACTAGAGTGCATGTTTATTATCAGCCAGTTGGTGTAGTAGCAGCATTAGTACCTTGGAATTTTCCAATAGTTTTGGCTTCTAGAAAGATTTCTACTGCTTTAGCTGCAGGTTGTTCTGTTATTTGTAAGCCAGATACAATTACTCCTGGCGCAGTAATGGAATTAGTTAGCATATGTAAAGAAGCAGGAGTACCAGATGGAGTGGTAAACCTTCTATCAGGTGATCCGGCTGAAATATCAAATGAATTAATGGAATCTGATATTATTAAAAAAGTATCTATTACTGGCTCAACAAGAGTTGGAAAAATAATTTTAAAAAAAGCAGCTGATAAAGTTCAAAGAGTTACAATGGAACTAAGTGGTCACTCTCCCTTTATTGTTTGTGAAGATGTAGATATGAACAAAGTTGCTGATATAGCTATAACAGGTAAATTTAGAAATAACGGTCAAGTTTGTATTTCACCTAATAGATTTTATATCCAGGAAAATAGAAAAGATGAGTTTGTAAGTGCATTTATGGAAAGAGCAAAAAAACTTAAGATAGGTAATGGTATGGATGAAGGTGTTGAGTTAGGACCTTTAACTACCGCAAAAAGATTAGAAGAAATTGAAAAATTAGTTGAAACTACAAAAAATGAAGGCGCTAAAGTTTTAATGGGTGGAAAAAGACCTGCTGGTTTTAATAAAGGGTACTATTATGAACCAACAGTTTTTGATGATGTGAAAGATAATTTTACAATTATGAAAGAAGAACCTTTTGGTCCACTTGTGCCTATTCTAACATTTAAAACTTTTGATGAAGTTATTGAAAGAGCAAATGATAATGATTTAGGTTTATGTAGTTATTTATACACAAACTCAATGGACCAAGCTCATATAGGGTCTGAAAAATTAGAATCTGGATGTGTTGCGGTTAATACAGGCGTAGTTGCAATTGCTGAGGCACCATTCGGTGGAATAAAACAAACTGGTTATGGACGTGAAGGTGGATCAGGAGCAATCAAAGATTATCTAAATGTAAAATACACTCATATGGGTTTAAAAATATAAAAATGAGAAAAAATAAAATTAAGGAAATGATGAAGGCAGGTAAACCTGTCATTAATGGTTGGTTACAAATTCCTAGCACTGTTTCAGCTGAAGTAATGGCTCATCAAGGTTGGGACTCGCTTACAATTGATATGCAACATGGTTTAGTTGATTACACTAATGCTTTACCAATGTTGCAAACTATATCAACAACAGATGTAACTCCACTTGCAAGAGTAAACTGGAATGAACCTGGTCAAATAATGAAAATACTTGATGCAGGTTGTTACGGTATCATCTGTCCAATGGTAAGTAACAAAGAAGAAGCGGAAAGATTTGTTCAAGCATGTATGTACCCTCCTCATGGTTATAGAAGTTTTGGTCCTGTAAGAGGTTTAATTTATGGTGGTTCAGATTACGCTAAACATGCAAATGATGAAATGCTTAAGTTAGCAATGATAGAGACAAAAGAATCTTTAGGTAAACTTGATGAAATTATGTCAACACCCGGTGTTGATGGTATTTATATTGGTCCAGCAGACTTAAGTTTAGCTATTGGTGAAGAACCAGGTTTTGATAGACCAGAAAGCACAAAAGCTTATTCAGAAATTTTAAGAATTTTAGAACATGCTAAAAAAAATAATATTTTTGCAGGAATTCACAATGGTACGCCTGAGTATGCACAAAAAATGATTGATAAGGGTTTTAATTTTGTAACAATTGGTGCTGATCAAAGAGCATTAAGTGCTGGATCTAAGGCTGTAGTTGATAAAATGAAAGGTTTTTCTAAAAAAGAAGAATCTAAAGCTTATTAATTAAAATATTTATTATATCCCTTTATAAAGAATATCTCTTCTATCAATAAACCCTTCAAAAGTTTTTATTGTAATTACAGATGGTAAGATAAAGATAGATCTTTTGTCTTTTTCATTTCTTATAATTCTAAAAAATCCTTTTTTAATAGCAGTATCGATATAAACATTTGAGGTTAAGTAAGATTTTTCAATAACTTTTAATAATTCATTTTTAGTAATTGATTTATTTTTATAATAAGCAAGCATTACCATATGTAACATGATCCAATGTTGTGGAGTCAATGAGAACCAATTAAGTAATTCATTTTCCAATCTTCCTTCGAAGTCACCAAGTGACACTTCAGCTAATTTAATTCGTTTTTGAGTAATTTTTGGAATTTTTTTTTGTTCCTCAAAATGCTTAGGATACTTAAATTGTCTCTTCATTAGTCAAATGTTATCTTAAAGAAAGTTAAATTAATATTATTTTTTTTTGTTTAATTCTTTATATATATTGTTAACTCTGTACACTTCTTCTGCAGTATTAAAATACCCTTCGCACTCTATTTCATCTGGTGTTACATCAAAGTGATAGTGGCCAGCAATATTTTTTTTTGTATAAGAGTGAAAATGAGTGTGTTCGCCAGACTCTCTTAAGTTAAGTGCCCCTCCTGCTGGATCACCCGTCCAAAGTACGCTGTAACCTTGTAGCTCTGGTCCAACAGGTTCATAAAATTGTAAAAAATCTTTTACACACTTCATTTGTTTGGGGTCATAGTATTCATGTTTAATATCAGCATAATCAGGCTGAACATGTGATTTAATTTTTCCTTTTAATATTCTAAAAACGCCTGCTAATGCAAGATGATCGTTGCCCTCAATTTTTAAGTTGTCAGACAAAGCTTTTCTCATTGCTTGAGGTAAAGAGCCTTGTTCACCAGATCTTCCTTTTATTTTAATTTTGATAACTTTTCCTCTTACCCCATCAGTATAAAAAACGTTGCCTAAGCCACCATGTTTTCTAGCTGTATATTTTTCAGCAATACATTCTTTGTTAGCACCAACTCGAGCAATAATTGATTTTGACTCAGAGGTAATTAAATTTTCATTAATTACTAATTCACCACAATGACCTTCTAAACAAGACATGGCACCTGAGCCAGCACCTAATGCATAACTTTTTTCTGATCCAATCATTTTAGAAATTTCTTCATAATCGAATTCAGCACCAATAAATTTAGGATCGTGCATGTAAGGTTCGCCACCAACATCTATAATTTTTTGATTACCACTTATTCCCTCAGAAGGACAACCCCAATCTCTCAAATTTGGACAGTCAACTATAGATATCACGACGGTTTTGTAATTATTAGATAATCCAACTTGCAAAGCTTCAGAGATTTTATCTAATGAATATTCTTTAAATTTTGATTTTTCTATTTTTAATTGCATTATTAATTAAGCTATAATTTATTTTGCAAGATGTCTATAGATAATATATATAATATCTATACATAAATTAATTTTAAAAAAAGATAATGATAAATAAAAATTTAAAAGTTGCAGTTTTAGGCGCTGGTGCAATGGGCTGTTTGTTTGGAGGTTTGTTAGCTGAAAAAGGGCTAAATGTAATTCTAATAGATGTTTGGAAAGAGCATGTAGAAGCAATAAATAAAAACGGTCTTAAAATGGATGGTCATGGTGGGGATAGATTTATAAAAGTGAAAGCAACAACTAATCCATCAACTGTAGGTATTGTTGATGCAGTAATAGTAATGTGCAAAGCAACTGTTCTAGAGCCAGCTCTCAACAGTATTAAAAATATCATTGGTGAAAAAACTGTTTTTATGTCTTTTCAAAATGGTTTTGGACATGAGGCTATTATGAAAAAAATTGTTGGAGATGAAAAAGTTTTAGGTGGAACAACAACTCAAGCATCAAATATATTGGGACCTGGACATATAATGAACCACGCAGCTTTACCATCTTGGATAGGAGAATACGAGGGCGGTATGAGTGAAAGAGTTAAAGAGGTAGCTGATACTTTCACGGCATATAATTTAGAGACAATTGCGGCAGATGATGTAAAGAAAAGAAAATGGATGAAACTTTTTGCATTAACTGCAATTGGTCCTTTATCTGCAATTTTTGATCTACATCACACAGATTTATATATTAATAATAGTGCAAATGATGTTTCAAGATCTCTTGGTAAAGAAATCATATTAGAAACAAGACAAGTAGCTTTAGCAGATGGTGTTGAGGTATCTGAGGATGAGTGTCTATTTATGTTTAATAAAATTGTAGACTCCAATCAAACAAATAAATCATCTATGGCTTTTGATGTTCAATATAAAAGAAAAACTGAAATTGACTTTATAAGCGGTGTGGTTTCAAGTCTTGGAAAAAAACATGGAATAAAAACTCCTTTAAACGATTTAATGTACAAAATGATAAAAGTTAAGGAGGGAATGTATAGCTAAATGCTAAATATTGAGAAATTAAAAAAAATTAAAAGTAATTTTCCAGTTTTAGTAGGTAGAAACGTTATCCCAAAAAATATTTGCAAAACATTAATTAAAGAAATCAGTAACTCCAAATCTTTTGATGACATGATCATGGGTGGGAGAAGTCGAATAAACAAAGGGTCTAAAAATTTTAATAATTATATTAAAAAATCAAAAACCTCAAAAAAACTCTTTAAAGTTTTCAATGGTAAATCTTTCTATAAAAAAATTGAAAGTATATTTAAAAAAAACTTTAAAGATGGCTCTTGGGCAAATTCAAATCTTCCAAAAATTTTTAATCAAAAAAAGTTTACTATTAAAAAAAAATTAAACTCGAGTGAACTTCAAAAAATGCTTGGGAATAATTACTCTAACCCAAAAGTAAATTTAGATATTGATTTTTCTGTTTCAAAAGGTGGATACAGATTAAGACCACATCGAGATGACATTACAAGATTATATAATTTTTTAATTTACTTAACAGATATTCCAAAAAAGAACGGTGGATCACTTACTATTTATAAAAAAAAGGCAAAAAAGAATCTAAGAAAAAGCTTCAGGAGATTTCCTAAAATTAATGAACTTGAAATTGTGAAGGAGTTTACACCTAAGCAAGGGACGGCTGTTTTTTTTCAATCAACTCCCAACTCTTATCATGGCGTAAAAAGATTTATTGAAAAAAATTGTTCTAAAAGGTTTTTTATTTATGGAAGTTACGCCCTGAATAAGCCAGTAATTTGGAAATTTAATAATATTCCTTATTATCCTCACATAATTCAAAATAAAAAAAAAATGCTTACATCTTTTCATGATGCAAATTATCTTACCATCCCAACTACAAATTAATATAAGTTTAAAAAATGAAATCATTGACTAAAAAAAAATTTGAAGAACAGGGATACTCAATAGTAAAAAATGTTTTAAATTTTGATAATGATCTAAAACCCATCTTAAATGACATGGAATATGTAATGGATAGACTGATTCATAAATTCTCTCCTAAAAGAAAAATATCAAAAGCTTTAAAATTTAAATTTGAAAAAAAATATAAGTTTGTATCTTCTCTTAATATTTTTGATCTAGATCAGTATTTCAATACACGACTACCTAGAGACCATGTTAAAAAAGATAGCGAATACTTTGCAAGCCATTCTCTTTGGAATTTAATTAAACATAAAAAAATACTTAAAGTTGTTGAAAAAATACTTGGACCAGAAATACTTTCTAACCCAGTTCAAAACACAAGGATAAAACAACCAGAAAAAACATTACCTAAAAAATCAATTAATGATGGTTTAAGCGGAAGGACGCCTTGGCATCAAGATGCAGCTGTACTATCCACTAAAGGTCAAAAAAAAACTGAACTTTTAACAGTATGGATACCTTTTACAAAAACAACTAAGAGAAATGGCTGTATGATCACTGTTCCTGGAATAAATAAATTAGGATTATTAAATCATCACTCTGGCTACAGAGGACAAGTTGAAATAAAAGACTCAAAATTACTTAATTCAAAAAAAGTAGCTTACTTAGAAGCTAATGTGGGAGATATAGTTTTGCTACACCGACACTCTGCACATTGCTCCATTCCTAATAAATCTAATAATTTTAGAATAAGTGCTGATCTCAGATATAATAAAGCAGGTCAAACCTCTGGTCGAGAGCCATTACCAAGTTTTTATGTAAAAAGTAAAAATAAAAAAAATATTACTATTTCAAATTTTAAACAATGGCTTGCTCTATGGGAAAAAGCTAAAGAAAAATGTATACCTAGAAAATATGCCTTTAAATATCCTTTACCTACATTCAAAAATAAAAAAAGAGATCTATCTAGGTTAATTAATTTTTAAATAAATAATTTTATAAAATATATATTTGTGTATAAGAGCTTATGAAAAAAATTTTAGTTATACAGCCTATTCATGAAGCTGGAATTGAATTGCTTAAAAATAATACAAATTACGAATTTGAAATTGTTGAAAATGTAGATCCTAAATTTCTCAAATCTAAAATTAAAGACTGTGATGGAGTATCAATAAGAACAGCAAAATTAACTGGGGATGTTATTGAAGCAGCAAATAATTTAAAGATTATTTCTAGACACGGTGTTGGTTACGATAATATTGATTTAGAAGCTTCTAAAAAAAATAACTTAACTCTTGCCATTACAGCAACGGCAAATGCAGTAGCTGTAGCTGAACATGTAATGTTTATGCTCCTTAATATTTCTAAAAGAAAAACTATGTATGATGACACTGTTAAGGAAGGAAAATTTAATGATAGAAACAAATTGCCCAAAACTGTTGAACTTTGGGGTAAAAATATACTAATTGCTGGTTTTGGTAGAATTGGTCAATCTTTAATAAAACGATGTCTAGGGTTTGAGATGAAAGTTTTTGTTTATGATCCTTTTGTTTCTAAAGATGTTATTGAAAATTTAGGTGGTATCAAGGTTGATAGTATGGAAGATGCCTGCAAAACTATGGATGCTGTATCTCTTCATATTCCGTTAAATGATAAAACTAAGAATATAATCAATTATGATTTACTAAAAACAATGAAAAATAATTGTATTATTATTAACGCGGCTAGAGGTGGTATTGTAAATGAAGTTGATCTGGATAAAGCTTTGAATGAAGGTTTAATTTTTGGAGCTGGTTTAGATGTTTTTGAAACTGAGCCACCAGAACCCAATAATCCATTATTAAAAAACGATAAAGTTTTTCTAAGTCCACACACAGCAGCTTTTACTGAAGAATGCATGACAAGAATGGGTAAAGAGACAATACAAAATATTATTGATTTTTTTGATGAAAAGTTAGAAAAATCTAAAATTGTAAAATTATAAAAAAATTAGTTTTGAAAAACTTCTAAGTTACTTTTTTTAAGAGTTTCTGTTAAATATTTATAGCCGATCTTTGCATATTCAAAAGGATTTGCTTTTGAAGGATCTTGTTCCGCTTCTACCACTAACCAACCTGAGTAATTTTTTTCTTTCAATACATCGAACAAAGGCTTGTAATCAATACATCCATCACCTGGAACTGTAAATGCACCCTCTAAAAATGCCCCTCTAAAACTTAAATCTTCTTTCAAAGATTTTTCTAAAACATTTTTTCTAATATCTTTACAATGCATATGAATTAATCTTTCACTAAAATCATTTAATATTTTTAACGATTCTCCTTTAGCAAATAACATGTGACCAGTGTCTAATGTAAGTTTTACACTATCATGCGTGTTTTCAAGCAATCTCACTGTATCCTCTTCAGTCTCTATTACAGTGCCCATATGATGATGGTAAGCAAGTGGCATCCCTTCATCTTCAAGATATTTTCCCATTTCTGAAATTTTTTCATAGTATTTTTTAGACTCTTCAAGATCCATTTGAGGTCTTGTAGATAATTTTCGATTTGGATCTCCTTGGATTGAATCGGAAACTTCAGCAAAAACCATACAAGGTGAATTGCAATCTTTAAAAAGTTTTAACTGATCTTGAATTAAATTTTTTTCTTCATTTACATTATTTGTTCTTAAATTAGCTCCATACCAACCTGAGCAAAGATTTAGGTTAAATTTATTAAGTTTGGGAATTAATTCTTCTGATTTTTTTGGAAATTTACCACCAGACTCAATTCCAATAAATCCTGCCTGACTAGCTTCAGACAAACATTGTTCTAAAGAAGTGTCACCTCCCAATTCAGGCATATCATCATTACTCCATGCAATTGGTGCTATTCCTAATTTAATTGACATATAAAATTATTAAAAATTAAATGCATTTCTAAATTATGATCTTTTGTGCATCAAGAAAATTATCTTTATAATTGATATTTAATTCATCTTGAAAAATTGTTTCTTGATTTCAATCTTTAATTCTGTTGTAAATTCTTATGATTAACTTTTCTTTAATGGGAGCAGGACGGATTGGAAAAATGCATGCTAAATTTATAGCATTACATCCAAAAGCAAAATTAAAATATGTATATGATGTTAATTCTCAGTTTGCCGAAGAAATATCAAAATCAACAGGGTGTTTAATAGCATCTTCACCAGAAGAAGCTATAAAGGCTGACGATATAGACGCAGTTCTAATAGCATCGGCTACTCCAACTCATACTCAATTTATTACAATGGCAGCGAAAGCAGGAAAAGCAATTTTTTGTGAAAAGCCAATTGATTTAGATATCAATAAAGTAAATGAGTGTATGGAAAATATTAAGGGAACAAACGTTCCTATTCAAATTGGTTTTAATAGAAGATTTGATGCCAGTCATGCAAAGGCGCAACAGGCAAAAGTAAAAAAAGAAATTGGTGAATTGGAAATGGTTGTTATTACAAGTAGAGATCCAGAGCCACCAGGAATTGATTATTTAAAAGCTGCAGGAGGATTTTTTAGAGATACTACTATCCATGATTTTGATTTAACTAGATTTATATTAGGGGATGATCCTGTAGTTCAAATATCTGCATTTGGAGATGCTTTATTTGATAAAAATGTGCAACAAGAAAAAGATCTGGATACTGCTATGTTTATTTTAAAGTCAAAAAATGGAGTTTTAATTCATATAAATAATTCTAGAAGAGCTGTATATGGGTATGATCAAAGAGTAGAGGTTTTTGGTAGTAAAGGTATGGTAATTTCAAACAATCAAACCCCTACATCCATACAAAGATATACAAATACATCTACTGATGAAAAAGAACCTATACATTTCTTTTTTATTGAAAGATACGAGCAAGCTTACAGAGATCAATTTAATGAGTTTGTAAAATGTGTTGAAGATAAAACAAAACCATTAGTTGGATTTGAAGACGGCAGAAACGCTTTGATAATAGCTAATGCAGCATACGAGTCGCTTGAAAGTGGTAAAGCAATAGATATAAAATTCTAATATGTCCAATAAATATATATCTGAACAATCTAACCAATTTAAAAATAAAATAATAATTGTAACAGGAAGTACTCAAGGAAGTGGAGCTGAGACTGCAAAATTACTAGCAAGCAGAGGTGCTAAGGGAATAACTATTTGTGGAAGAAATAGCGAAAAAGGAAATAAAGTAAAATCTGAATTAGAAAGCATAGGTACAGAATGCTTATACGTTCAAGCAGATTTAGAGAAACTTACCGACTGTAAAAAAATAGTTTCTGAAACTGACAAAAAGTTTAATACAGTAGATTCTTTTATTAATGTAGCTGCTTTTACCGAGAGAGGAACGATCTTAAGCACAACAGAAGAAAATTATGATAAAAATTTTAATGTAAATGTAAAAGCTCCCCTTTTTATGATGCAAGACGTTATAAAAATAATGATTAGAGATAAAAAAAAAGGAACTATTGCTCATATTTTATCAATGGCCGGATACAGTGGTATGCCTTTCTTAACTGCTTACAGTTCTTCTAAAGCAGCATTAGCAATAATGATTAAAAATGTTGCAAATTCAGTTTCCGGGCATCAAATAAGAGTAAACGGAGTAAATTTGGGATGGACAGACACACCAGCAGAAACCGTAATTCAAAAAAAATTTCACAACGCAGATGATGATTGGCTAAAAAAAGCTGAAGCCAAAGTTCCTTTTAAAAGATTAAACAAACCTTTGGATGTTGCAAAGATCTTAGCTTTCTTATGCTCAGAAGAGTCAGGAATTATGACCGGAAGCATTGTTGATTTTGATCAAACTGTTGCAGGATGGCATTCATATTCAGCATATGACACCAAAATATTAGATGATAGTATTTTAGGTGAGTGAACCTAATTTAAATTAAATGATGAAAAAAAATAAAATTAAAGATACGGGTTTAGAAGTTACAGAATTGAGTTTTGGAACATCCTCTTTGGGGAGTATGCCAGATACTTATGGTTATGAAGTACCGGAACTAAGAGCTCAAGAAACGCTAAAAAGATTTTTTCAAGGGCCAGCTAATATGCTTGATACGTCAAGAAATTACGCAATGGGTGAAAGTGAAAAAAGAATTGGAAAAGCAATTAAAGAAAATGGAGGATGGCCTAATGGTTTTCTTTTATCTACAAAACTAGACAGAAATATGGACACCTTAGTTCTTGATAAAAACAGAGTTAGAGAATCATTAGAAGAAAGTTTAAAAACTTTAAATGTAGACTCAGTTGATATTTTATTTTTACATGATCCAGAATACGCAAAAGACATTACTGATATTACAAAAAAAAATGGAGCAATGGATGAGTTATTTAAAATTAAAAATGAAGGTCTTGCTAAAGCAGCAGGTGTTGCAATGGGTAAAGTAGATATTATGTTTCCTTTGCTAAAAGATTGGGATTTTGACGTGATAATTAATCATAACAGATATACCCTAATAAATAGAGAGGCTAATGAAATGTATGATTATGCTTCTAGTAAAAATATTGCAATTTTTAATGCTGCTCCATACGCAGGAGGAGTTTTAGCAAAAGGTCCTGATAACTTTAAAAAAGTAACCTATCAGGATGCTACGGAAGAGAAATTAGCCCCTGCTCGTGAGTTTGAAAAAGTTTGCAAAAAACATAATGTTGAATTAGGAGCAGCTGCACTTCAATTTTCTTTAAGAGATAATAGAATTACCTCAACGATATGTGGTGTAACTAGTGTTGAAAGCATAGAAAAAAATTTGGCTTGGGCAAATGCTGAAATTTCTAGTGAATTTTGGGATGAAATATCAAAACTACCATTTTCTACTAATGACCCAGAATCTGAAAGAGTTTTCACATCGGGATAATTTTAAAAGATTACAAATAAACTATACATAAAGTTGAGTTTAAAGAAATGGTACGACTTAACAGTTAAAAAATGCTGTGGATATATCTATTGCAATGACTCTGTTTTTCTATTTTAATTAGTCAAATTGAAAGGAGGTCTTAATGGCTAAGTTTTATATACTAGGAAGATATACGGATAAAGGTCTTGGAGGTTTTGTAAGTAATCCAGATACAGATCGAAAAGCTGCTACTACAGCTTTAGCTGAAGCAGGTGGTGCAAAACTTACTGGCTATGCTGGTTTAAGAGGCAAGTATGATTTCATGGTAGAAGTCGAAGGTACTTTTGATCAAGCAGCTGCATCAGGAATGGTTGCGGTTTCAAGTGGGGCTGTAACTGACTTTACCGTATTAGAATCTATTGACTTGAATGGTATTGCAAAAATTGCAAACAAAATGGTTGGTGGCTACAAAGAACCAGGTAAATAATTACAAAAAAACTCTTCCTCTATTTTTGTAGAGGAGGAGTTAAATATCTCTATAACAATGACAATCTCTTTAAATTATATAATTTTTTTTTCTTAAAGAATTTTATTCATATTATATAAAATCATATATATTATAATTGTTTATGAATATTCTTAAAGATAGCTTTGGTAGAAGATTTCCATACATTAGATTGTCAATTACAGATGTGTGTAATTTTAAATGTGGATACTGTTTACCTAATGGATATAAAATTGAAAAAAGTGATAATAGAACTTTCATCAATACTGATGAAATTGGTAGATTGGCAAAAGCACTGTCACAACTTGGTGTTTCAAAAATTAGACTTACTGGTGGTGAGCCAACAGTCAGAAAAGATTTTTTTGAAATAGTTAAAATTTTAAAAAAAAATTCAGGGATCAAAAAAACTGTAATAACTACCAATGGTTATAGGTTAGACAAAATTGCAAATGATATAAAAAATAGCGGTTTAGATGGAATTAATATCAGTATTGATAGTTTAAATGCTGATACTTTTAAAAAGATTACTGGTCATGATAGATTGGAAGAAATTCTTAAAGGTGTCAAAAAGCTAAAAAATTTAGATTTCAAAAATATTAAAATTAACGCTGTTTTACTAAAAGGAGTAAATGATTCTGATAAAGATTTTAATGATTGGGCTGAATTTATAAAAAATAATGAAATTGATTTTAGATATATAGAGTTGATGCAAACAGGAGAAAACCTTGACTATTTCAATAGATATCATGTTCCAGCAAAAAAATTTATTGATTATTTAAACAATAATAATTGGGTTATCCAAACATTTGGTAAAGATGCGGGACCATCAAAAAACTATTTAAATCCAAAGTTTAAAGGTAAATTTGGTGTTATCGCTCCATACTCAGAAGATTTTTGTAAAAGTTGTAATAGGTTAAGAATAACTGCAAAAGGTGATTTAAGATTATGTTTGTTTGGTAACACTGGAATAAATATTAGACATTTAATGCAAAAAGATAGTCAATTAGAAGAGTTAAAAGATTTGATTTTAAAACAGCTTAACTTTAAGAAAGAATCTCATTATTTAGAGATCGGTGAAACTGGTTTAACAAAGAATTTATCAACTACTGGTGGTTAATATGAAGAATTTAAAAGTAATAAAAAATAATGAGTTAAAAGATTGGGCAGAAGAAATTTTCAAAAAAAATTCTTTTAACATGGTTGATGTTTCAGCCAAAAAAGAAACGCACAGAAGAGCTTTAGCCTCTGGCAAAATTTTTGTTGGTAAAGAAGTATTTAATCTAATTAAAAATAAAGAAATGCCTAAAGGAGACCCTGTATCTTTAGCAGAAGTTTCTGCAGTTTTAGGAGTTAAAAAAACTAGTGAATTAATTCCTTTATGTCATCCACTACCAATCGACCATACAGCTTCTAAAATTATTATGCACGATAAAGATAACACACTTGAAGTGTTTTGTGTTGTTTCTGCATATGCAAAAACAGGTGTGGAAATGGAAGCAATTATGGGAGTAAATGCTGCTTTAATAACTATTTACGATTTAAGTAAAATTGTTAATCCTCATTTAAAAATTCATGATGTTAAGCTATTAATCAAAGAAGGTGGAAAAAGTGGTTTGTGGAAAAATCCAGAAGGGCTACCTAATTTTTTAAAAGAAATATTTTAATTAAAATATTAATGAAGGTACAGATTGAGCTATTTGGGGCAAGTCGAGACTTTAGTGATAAAAATTTTCTAGAATTCGAAATAAAAAAAAATTCAACAATTAAAGATATTAAAAATAAAATAATAGAGTATTTAGACAAAAATTTTATAGGTAATGAAAATTTTAAAAAGATTGTAAATTCATCTGTATTTTGTTCTAAAAGTAACAATATTGTCAGCGACAATTATAAAATAACAAGTAATGAAAAAATTGCTATTATACCCCCTATTGGAGGAGGTTAATGCTTCATACAAAAGTAATAAATATAAAAGAAAAAAAACTTTCAATTTTAGAAGCTGAAAATTTTATTTCATCTTCTCAATTTGGAGCTTCAATCTTTTTCTCTGGAACTGTAAGAAATCAAAATGATAATAAAAGTGTAGTAGGAATAACTTATGACAGTCATGACGCTCTTGTTATAAAAAGTTTTGAAGAAATTTACAATGAAGCTGATCAAAAGTTAAACATTAAAGATAAAGCAGTATTTATTGAGCATGCAAAAGGATATTTGAATCTCGGAGAAATTAGCATTATCATTGCTATTGCATGTAAGCATCGTGATGAAGCGTATGCTTTGTCTAGATATGTTATTGAAGAAATTAAGAAGAGGTCCCCAATTTGGAAAAAAGAACATTATACAAATAATGAAAGCGAATGGTTGAAAGGTAATCCAATAGTTCATGAAAAAAATTAAATATTCAGAAATTACACCAGAAAAAATTTATAATAACAGGAGATCCTTTATTAAATCGATTAGTATAGGGGCTGGTTCTATTGCAATGACCTCTCTTCCCTTTACTGGAGATGCTTTATCGGAAGAAAAAAATAAAAATACAAGTTACAAAGATATTACCACATATAATAATTATTATGAGTTTGGCACCTCTAAAAGTGATCCCTACATTAATTCCCAGAATTTTAAAACAAAACCTTGGACTATTAGTATTGAAGGTGAAATTGAAAATCCTATCAATATTTCAATGGAAGAAATTTCAGAAATGTTTGTATCAGAGGAAAGAATATATCGTCTTCGATGTGTAGAAGGATGGTCGATGGTAATTCCTTGGATGGGTTTTTCTTTAAGTAAGTTACTATCTAAAGTAACCCTAACTTCTAAAGCTAAATATGTTGAGTTTGAAAGTGTTTATGACCCAGATCAAATGAAAGGTCAAAGATATCCAGTTTTAAATTGGCCTTATAAAGAAGGATTAAGAATTGATGAAGCATTGCACCCATTAACAACTGTAGTAACAGGTTTGTATAATAAAAAACTTCCAAATCAGAATGGGGCACCTTTGAGAATATTTGTCCCTTGGAAATATGGATTTAAAAGTGCGAAAGCTATTGTTAAAATTAAATTAGTAGAAAAAATGCCAACTTCTTCATGGATGTGGGCATCACCCAGAGAGTATGGTTTTTATTCAAATGTTAATCCCAATGTTAATCATCCAAGATGGTCACAAGCTACAGAAAGAATTATAGGAAATGATATTTTTGCACCTAGAGTAAAAACTTTAATGTTCAATGGTTATGAAGAAGAAGTGGCTAGTTTATATACTGGTATGGATTTAAAAAAATTTTTTTAATGAAAAGATTTTTAAAACCAAGTGTTTTTATTTTAAGCCTTTTTCCATTTTTAATAATTACTTATAAAATTTTTTTTAATCAACTAGGGCCAGAACCTGTAAAAGAGATAACTCATCATACTGGTGAGTGGACGTTAATATTTATTATTTTAACATTAGCGATGACACCTTTTAAAAAAATTACAAAATTAAATGTCTGGATATCATTAAGACGTATGCTTGGATTGTTTGTTTTTTTTTATGCTACAATTCACATGTTAACATACGTGGTTATTGATTATCGTTTAGATTTACAAAGTATTTCAAAAGATATTTTTACAAAAAGATTTATCTTTGTTGGATTTGCAGCATGGCTCTTATTGACACCTCTTGCTTTAACTTCTTCAAAAAAAGCAATGATGTTATTAAAAGATAAATGGAAAAAAATTCATCGATTGATTTATATTATTGCAATATTAGGGGTGGTTCACTTTATTTGGTTGGTTAAAAAAGATTTAACAGAACCACTAATTTATATGGCAATAATATTAATACTTTTACTATTTAGATTTAAATTCAAAAAAGTTTAATAATTAATTTATATTTGTGTTTTCTGGAATACAGATCTCTGATCTAGTCAAAAATCTTCTTCCAGTTCCATTGTCTAAAGAAAACATTCCACCCATTCCCTTAATACAATCAATAATTAAATCTGTATTTTTCCATGCCTCATGTTGAGTTTCACTAATATAAAAGGGAATATCTCCAATTTTACCAACTAAAACATCATCGTCACTTACTTGAAATTCTTTGACAGGATAACACATTGGAGCACTACCATCACAACAACCACCTGATTGATGGAATAATAAATCATTACCATGAGTTTTTTTTAAATCTTCTATTAACTCAAGTGCTGTAGGTGTGGCTGAAACTTTCATTTTTATGTGGCCCGTATTTATTACGGGCCAATATAATATATCTGTTAAAAGAAGCCTAATTTTTTTTCACTGTAAGACACGTGTAAATTCTTAACTTGTCTATAGTGATTAAGCATCATTTTATGGGTCTCTCTACCGATTCCAGATTGTTTGTAACCTCCAAAGGCAGCGTGAGCTGGATAAGCATGGTAACAGTTTGTCCAAACTCTACCAGCTTGGATTCCTCTTCCCATTCTATAAGCAACATTTCCATTTCTAGTCCAAACACCTGCTCCTAAACCATAAAGAGTATCATTAGCAATTTCTAATGCATGTGCTTCATCTTTAAATTTAGTGACAGATACAACTGGTCCAAAAATTTCTTCTTGGAAAACTCTCATAGAGTTGTCACCTTCGAAAATAGTAGGCTGAATGTAATTTCCTTTTTCCAAACCACTGTTTAAGTTGGCAACTTCACCTCCACAAAGAACTTTAGCCCCCTCTTTCTTACCTAGATCAAGATAAGATTTTATTTTTTCCATCTGTTCTAATGATACTTGAGCTCCAATCATAGTTTCCATTTTTAAAGGATTGTCTTGAGTTACAGCTTTTGTTCTAGCAACAGCTCTTTCCATAAATTTATCATAGATAGAACTCTTGAACCAACACTCTACTTGGACAAGTGCAAACTTCACCCTGGTTAAGAGTAAACATTGCAAAACCTTCCATGCACTTATCAAAGAAATCATCATCTTGATCCATAACGTCTTCAAAGAAAATATTTGGAGATTTTCCACCTAATTCTAAAGTGATTGGAATTAAGTTTTGTGATGCGTATTGCATAATCAAACGTCCAGTTGTTGTTTCACCAGTAAAAGCTATTTTTCTTATTCTTTTTGATGAAGCTAATGGTTTACCTGCTTCCAAACCAAAACCACTCACAACATTAACTACTCCTGGAGGTAACAAATCACCAATAAGTTCCATTAAAAGTAAAATAGATGCTGGTGTTTGTTCAGCTGGTTTTAGAACTACACAATTTCCTGCAGCTAACGCAGGTGCAAGTTTCCATGTTGCCATTAGTAAAGGAAAATTCCAAGGAATAATTTGTCCAACAACACCAAGTGGTTCAGGTATATGGTAGGAATATTCACTGTTACTTATTTCAGAAACAGAACCTTCTTCAGCTCTTATCACTCCTGCAAAATATCTCCAGTGATCTACAACTAACGGTAAATCAGCAGCCATACATTCTCTAATTGGCTTACCATTATCTAAACACTCTGCGGTAGCTAATAGTTCTAAATTTTTTTCAATAACATCAGCTATCTTAAGTAATATATTTGATCTTTCAGTTATTGATGTAATTCCCCAAGTAGGAAATGCAGCATGTGCTGCATCTAATGCTGATTCAACATCTTTAGAATCAGATCTTGGAACTGAACATATAACCTCATTATTAATTGGGCTTACATTGTCAAAATATTTACCTGATTTAGGCTCAACAAACTTACCACCAATAAAATTTCCATATTTTTCTTTATAAGGAAACTTTACTTTTAAGTGAGATGTATCCAGTAAAGGAGACTTCCCAGCTTGTACTGTTTCTGTACTCATTATTTTTACCTCTCTATTTTTTTTGTTTATGATCTTATTTTTTTTTGTAGATATTTTAGAACGTTTCTTGGTCGCAGACGTTTTTGTAGCAACTTTTTTTTTTGTTTTGATTTTTTTTCTAGAAACTTTGACTTGTTTAGCCTTTTTTTTCTTAGTTTTTGAGTTTGCTATTTTTTTTTCTTAATAGCCATGGGAATAGTTAACTAAGGTTTTGTATCAAAGTCTATTTGTAATATATTTTATATTCTACTTTTGATTGCATCTAATACTACATCTTGTGCTCATAAAATAACTGACTAATAGTAAGTTTATGAATGATAATAAAAAAATAGAAATTCAATCAGCAACATTTGAAAGATTGTTAAAACATTTGGATGAAAGAAAAGATGTTCAAAATATTGATTTAATGAATTTAGCTAACTTTTGTAGAAATTGTTTGTCTAGGTGGTACAGAGAAGAAGCTGAAAAAAAAGGTGAAACTATATCTGATCCAGATGCAAGAGAACATGTTTATGGAATGCCTTATTCAGAGTGGAAAGAAAAATATCAAAAATAATTATTTTTCTTTCAGTCTTGGAAATAACTCAACAAAATTACAAGGTTTATGATTAATATCTAATTGATGTTTTAAAATTCCATCCCATGCATCAATAACACCACCAGAAGAACCTGGTAAAGCAAAAACATATTTACCATTTGCTAATACTGCGCATGCCCTAGATTGTATTGCAGAAGTTCCTACTGTTTTAAGACTTATTGTTCGAAAAACTTCTCCAAAACCAGGTATTTGTTTGTCTGCAACCTCTTCTATTGCTTCTGGGGTAATATCTCTTCCAGTAAGCCCTGTTCCTCCAGTAGTGATAACCACATCAATATCTTTTTTATTAATCCAATCTTTTAAAATTAAAACAATATCTTCTTTGTTGTCTTTACATATTTTTCTATCAATTAATTTATGGTTAGCTTCTTTAATTTTTTCTACAAGAATAGCTCCAGATTTATCATTATCAAATGTTCTGGTATCTGTTACAGTCAATAAAGCAATATTTACATTCATAAAATTTTTTAAGCATGATTATATTATCAATATTTTTTCTTATAACATCAATATTATATTCTAGTGTTGGTTTTGGAGGTGGGTCTACTTATCTGGCTTTAATGTTAATATGGGAAATTCCTTTTTACATCATTCCAATATTGGCATTATGTTGCAACATCATTGTGGTTTCGGGTAATTCAATAAATTATATAAAATCTGGTAATTTTAGTCTCAATCTTCTTTTACCCTACGTAGTGGGGTCTGTTCCTTTGGCATTTTTTGGTGCTTCATTATCAATTTCAAAAGAATTATTTGAAATATTGTTATTTATAATTTTAACTATTGCTGGAATTCTATTATTAAATAGAAGTAAATTTTTTGATAGTAATAAAATTAAGATAAATCAAATCCCAAAAAAAATATCTATTCTTATTGGTTGTGTCATAGGATTTATTTCAGGAATTGTAGGTATCGGTGGCGGTATCTTTTTAAGTCCAATACTTTTTTTAATAAAAGCTGGTTATCCAAAACAAATTGCTACAACTGCATCCTTATTTATTTTAATAAATTCTATTTTTGGAGTGGCTGGACAATTAACAAAAGATATTGTTTTAAATCAATTCTTAAATTTCTGGCCTCTTTTCTTGGTAGTCTTTATGGGTGGTCAAATTGGTAATTTTTTAAATATTAAGTTTTTATCGAATAAAACCTTGTCCTTAATTACATCTTTATTGGTCATATTTGTGGCTATAAGGATGGGTTTAAAGCTATTACCATAATCTTGATTTAATTAACATTTACTATATCTAAACATTCAATGAAAAATATTAAACCTTTTGGGCCAACAATTGGAAGAACAAGAATTTCGAATAAATTTTTTAAATGTCTAAATAATGAGTTTAATGAAAAATCTAAATCAAAAAAAATTGACTATAGTTCTAAATTAGCAAGCCAAATTAAAAAAGAATTAAAAATTTCAGAAAAATTTGTCAAAATAAATCTAGAAAAAGAATTAAAGAACCATATTACAAAATTTTTAAATAATGAAAAAATTAAGAATATAAAAGAAATTAAGATCTTAAATTTATGGGTTGTTCGACAATTTAAAGGTGAATACAACCCTATTCATTACCATGAAGGAGATTTATCAGGTGTGGGTTACTTAACAATACCTAAAGATATGACTAACAATAAAATGGTAAAGAATAAAAAGATTAAAACAAATGGAACTATAGATTTCATAAATGGACAAAAAGGTTTTTTAAGCAAGAGTATATATAATGTGGTACCAAAACTTAAAGAACTTATCATTTTTCCAAATTATTTACTTCATACTGCTTATCCTTTTAATATTAATGGTGAACGTAGATCGTTTTCTTTTAACGCAAAAATTATATTAAAAAAATAATATACAAATACAAATATAATTAGTATAAATAATTTTGCCGATTTGATCTTATTGCGGGCATAAACTGCTAAAAAGAATAATTCCCACAAAATCAATAAGCGAGGTAGTTGAACTATATTGTACACCTAGCATAAAGCTGAAGTACTAAAAAAGTAAGGACTAAAGTGGATTTAAATTTTTTCAAAAAAACAAGGGTGCTAGATGGTGGAATGGGCCAAGAACTTCTAGCAAGAGGCATGAAACCTAACGGAACATTATGGAGTGCTAACGCTATATTAGATGAAAATTACCATCAACTCTTATCTGATACACATAGGGATTTTATAAAAGCTGGTGCTGAAGTAATAGTCACAACAACTTTTACAACAAGACGAAAAAGATTAAGAGATAACAATGTTGAGGAAAAATTTGAATACTTAAATAAAAAAGCTGGTCAAATCGCACATGATGTTAAAAAAGAATTTCCAAATATTCTTGTAGCAGGTGGAATACCTCCTCAAAATTTAACTTACGAGGCAGATGAAAGAAGTGAAGAAGAGATTATTAAAAACTTTAATGAACAGGCAAAATTATTAAATCCTTATGTGGATTTTTTTTATTTTGATGTATGGAGTAGCATTAAAGAATTTAAGTGTGGAATAGAGGCAATTCAAGAATTTAATAAACCTTATCTCATTGGTATTCATATATCTGAAGGTATAAATTTACCGAGTGGTGAAAATATTTCAGATATTAAAAATATTATTGATGAACAATTACTTGGTATTATGCTTTCATGTGTGTCACCTGAAAACTATGAGGCTAATCTTGAGGAGCTAAAAAGTTTAAATGTTCCTTTTGGCTTTAAGATAAATGGGTTTATAACTACTAAACCCAAAAATGGTTACACCTCAACTTTCTCAAAATCTAATGGTAATCCAAATGAATTCTTAGGACAAAGAAAAGATCTTACACCTAAAAAAATTGGAGAAATTGTTAAAAAATTTAAAGATAACGGTGCAACGATATTAGGAGGGTGCTGCGAAACTAGGCCAGCACACATAAACGCAATGGCTGCAGTTAAATAGTTTTTTTATTATCAGCTTTTTTAACAAAATAGATACCAATACAGACAGCTATTAGAGATATTAAAACCTTAATCGTTATTAATTCTTTCAAGAATATATATCCTAGTATAGTGCCAAATATTGGTATTAGATACGATACTTGTGATTGAAAAATTAAACCATTGTTTTTTAAAATTCTGAATCTTAATAACCAAGCAACGCCTGTTGGCACTATACCAAGATATATAACTGATATTAATGAGTCAGTTCGTGGAATTGATTGCCAAGGTTGCTCTATAAAACTCATTAATGGTAATAAAATTATAATTGCCCAAATTAAAATTGACCCTGTTACATTTTCATTTTTTTTCTTACTTATCTTTAAAGTTAAAACGCCACCAACAACATAACAAGTTGAACCGAGCAATATTAGTAATGCTGAGTTGAAATTATTTTTATCAATTAAGATATTATCAGAAAATAAAAATACGATTCCTGAAAATCCAATTAAAATTCCAAATGTTTTTACCAAATTGAACTTTTCATTCTTAGTAAAAAAATGTCCAAGAACAGTAGAGCTTAATGGTGTAGTAGACATTAATATCGCTGCTAAATTACTTTGAACAGACTTTACCCCATATGCTATTAAAAAAAATGGCGCTACTAAGTTGATAAATCCAATCATAGCAAACCAATGCCAGTCCTTTGAAAATGCTTCTATTTTTATATTTTTGTAATAACAAAGAAGTAAAACTGGAATTGCTCCAAAAAAAACTCTTAAAAAAGCAATTGTCACGGGTCCAAATGAATATGTTGCAATCTTAATATTAAAAAAAGCTGACGCCCAAATTAAAGCTAATGTTGTTAATAAGATGTAATCTATTAATTTTGGTTGTCTCATTCTGTTATCTCTTTTATTTCACCGGTAGTTAAAATTTTTAATTGACTAAAATCTATTCTAAAGACACAATTTGGGTGCCCAGCTGCAGCGAAAACCGTTTTAAATCTATTTAAATTACTATCAATAAAAATTTTTACTTTATTTAGGTGCCCAACAGGTGAAACTCCTCCAATTGTGTAACCAGTAATTTTTTTAACATCATTTGGATGGGCCATGGACACATCTTTTTCATCTAAAATTTTTTTAAGTTTATTTAAAGAACATCTTTTATCGCCTGATACCAAACAAAGTACAAAGTCATTACCTGAATTAAATAGTAAACTTTTAACAATTGCCCCAACATTGCAACCTAAAGCTGTAGCCGCATCCTTTGCTGTTCTTGCTGTTTGCTCTAAACAAATAATTTTGAGATTTGGATCAAAATCTTTAATAGTTTTTCCAGCTCTTTTGACTGGTTCTTTTTTTAATAAAGGGTTCACTGTAAATAATTATTTAATAATATTGCATAAATACACCACTTATGTGAAAATTGCATAGGTGTTATTTATTAAATAAGCAATATTTTTCAAGATTATTTTGTTATTTAGCAGTTATAAAATTATACAGGAGATACAATGAGTGCAGCAAATGTTTTAAAATTTATAAAAGAAAAAGAAGTTGAATTTGTAGACTTAAGATTTACAGACCCAAGAGGTAAACTTCAACATCTAACAATGGATGTAACTATTGTTGACGATGAAATGCTAGATGATGGAGTTTTTTTTGATGGCTCTTCAATAGCAGGCTGGAAAGCTATTAATGAATCAGATATGATTTTAAAACCTGACACTTCAAGAATGGAAATGGATCCATTTACCTCTCATAATACATTGATTCTGTTCTGTGATATTTTAGATGCTGTTAAAAAATCCCCTTACGAAAGAGACCCTAGAGGAACTGCTAAAAAAGCAGAGGAATATTTAAAATCTTCAGGTGTTGGTGATAAAGCTTTTTTTGGTCCAGAACCAGAATTTTTTGTGTTTGACGATGTAAGAATTAGCAATGACCCAAATAATACCGGATTTGTTTTAGATAGCAAAGAAGGTCCATACAACTCTGGAAAAGTTTATGAAAATGGAAATATGGGTCATAGACCTCCTGTAAAAGGTGGTTATTTTCCCGTACCTCCTGTTGATAGTGAGCAAGATATGCGAGGAGAATATTTAAAAAATTTAAAAGAAGTTGGAATTAAAGTTGAAAAACATCACCATGAAGTTGCTCCAAGTCAACATGAATTGGGAATGTATTTTGGAACATTGGTTGATCAAGCAGATAATGTTCAATTATATAAATATGTTGTACAAATGGTAACCCACTCATTTGGAAAAACTGCTACGTTTATGCCAAAACCTGTTGCTGGAGATAATGGTTCAGGAATGCATATTCATCAATCTATTTGGAAAGGAAATACACCTGTATTTTCTGGTGATGCATATGCTGGTTTATCAGAAACAGCTCTACATTATATTGGTGGAATTTTAAAACATGCTAAGGCGATTAATGCTTTTGCTAACTCAACAACAAATAGTTACAAAAGATTAATTCCTGGTTTCGAAGCACCTGTACTACTTGCGTATTCAGCAAGAAATAGATCTGCTTCTTGTCGTATACCAATTACATTAAGTAAAAACGGTGCTAGATGTGAAATAAGATTCCCGGATGCTTCTGGAAATCCTTATTTAACTTTTGCAGCAATGCTAATGGCTGGCCTAGATGGAATTAAAAATAAAATTCATCCAGGTGAATCATTTGATAAAGATTTATATGAATTACCTCCAGAAGAAGTTAGTGCTATCCCAACTGTTTGTGGCTCATTAAGAGAAGCTATGGAGAGTTTAGATAAAGATAGAGAATTTTTAACGCAAGGTGGTGTATTTACAGATGATCAAATTGATGCTTACATTGCACTTAAGTTTGAAGAAATTCACAAATTTGAACATGCACCTCATCCTGTTGAATTTGAGATGTATTATAGTAGCTAGTAATTAATTACTGTCTAGTTGTTGCGATTGTATCTTTGTTAACACCTTTTTTCACAACGTAGTCCTGCGTGCCGTTTGCACCAGTCTCTACTTCTTTACGAAGATCTTTAAAAAAAGTTCTTTGCTTTAAAGAATTTTTAAGGCTTTTAACAAGATTTTTAAACTCAAATGTGTTCATACGTGATTCTTACACTAGATATGCAAGATATGCAATACTGATATGCAAATAGTAGGACAATACGTCCTACTCTATCTTAAATGACTCACCACACCCACAACGCTCAGTTTCATTTGGGTTATTAAAGACAAATGATGAGGATAATTCCTCTTTTTTATAATCCATTTCAGTTCCTAGGAGATACATAACTGCTGCAGAATCCACAAATACCTTAACACCTTTTTCTTCAATAACTTCATCGTTTGGATTAGCTTTCTTGGTGTATTCCATAACATAAGACATTCCAGCACAACCACCTGTTTTAACTGACACTCTTACACCTAGTGAGTCTTTTTCAGCATTAGACATAATTTCTTTAATTCTCAATGCTGCATTATCACTTAGTTTTATTATAGGGTTCATTATAGATTTAGCTCCAATTTTGCTGCCTCTGACATCATATCTTTATTCCACGGTGGGTCCCAAACTAATTCAAGATCAACATCATCTATTCCCTCAACTTGCATAGCACCATCTTTGACTTCCTTGGGTAAACTTTCTGCTACTGGACAATTGGGTGTAGTTAATGTCATTTTAATTTTTGCAAAATTATCATTTTCGACTTGAACATCATAAATTAAACCAAGTTCATAAATATTTACAGGCAGTTCTGGATCATAAATCTTTCTGATCTCTTCAATAATTTTTTCTTTTTTTGTCATCTTAATTCTCCGTATTTACTTGATCTTTTTTATTTTCAAAAGCTGAGACTAATGTGTGCCATGATAAAGTTGCACATTTTACTCTCATTGGGTATTGTTTTACTCCAGATAAACACATTAGTTTTGTTTTTTCATCTTCTTCTAGATATTCTGATTTAAGTTCAGGGTTTTCTTTAATCATCCCTAAAAAATCTTCGACAATTTCTTTTGCTTCATTTTCGTTTTTACCTTTAATTAAATCTGTCATAATAGATGCAGACGCCATTGAAATAGCACATCCACTTCCTTCAAAAGAAATATCTTCAACTATCATTTGTCCATTAAGTTTTAAATAAACATGAACATTATCTCCACATAAAGGATTGTTACCTTTGGCATCTTTATTGAAACCATCAGTCTTCCTCAAATTTTTTGGATTTTTACCATGTTCCAATATTATTTCTTGATATAATTCTTTTAAATTCATTTTAAATTAAATATTTTTTTACAGTTTTTAATTGAGTCGTTAAGCTTATCTAAATCATCTTTTGTATTATATATTCCAACTGATGCCCGTGCACTAGCAGGTATATTTAATTTATCATGTAATATTTGGCAGCAATGATGTCCTGCTCTTATAGCAACACCATCTTCATCTAAAATAGTTGCAATATCATGGGGATGTATACCTTCAATAGTAAAAGATAAAACCCCACCTTTGTCTTTAGGGCTTCCAATTAATTTAACAGAATTATTTTTTTGTAAAAGATCTTGACCATATTCAACTAATTCTGCCTCATGTTTCATAACATTGTCTATTCCAACACTCTCTAAAAATTTAATGGATTGGTCAAATGCTATAACTTGTGCCGTAGCCATCGTACCAGCTTCGTATTTATTAGGTAAATCACCGTAAGAAATCATATCTTTTTTAACTTCTTTGATCATGCCACCACCTCCTTGATATGGCGGCAACTCCTCTAACCATTTTTTCTTTCCATACAAAACACCCAACCCAGTTGGACCATACATTTTGTGACATGAAATAGCATAAAAATCACAATTAAGATCTTGCATATCTAGTTTTAAATGAGGTGCGCCCTGACAACCATCGACTACAACTACTATGTTTTTAGAGTGAGCAAGCTCGGTTATTTCTTTAATTGGTAAAATAGCACCTGTAACATTTGATAAATGTGTGATTGAAATTACCTTTGTTTTAGGTGTCAATTTTTTTTCTATTTCTTCTAGTGTGATTTCACCTTCTTCATTAATTTCTGCAAAATTAATTTTAATATTTTTTGATTTTCTTAAAAAATGCCAAGGAACATAATTAGAATGATGTTCTAGTTCTGTAATAAGTACTTCGTCTCCTTCTTGAAGAAAATTTTGACCCAAAGTATTTGCAACTAAATTAAGTGCCTCTGTAGCACCTTTTGTAAAAACAATTTCATTTTTATCTTTTGCATTAATATATTTTTGAACAGAGCTTCTTGTCCCTTCATATAAATTAGTAGCAGCAACAGCAAGAAAATGAACACTTCTTCCTACATTGGAAAATTGCTTTGTATAAAATTCATTTATTCTATCGATTACAACTTTTGGTTTTTGTGAGGAGTTTGCACTATCTAAATAAACTAGATCATTATTTTGAATTTTTTCATCAAAAATTGGAAATTCTTTTTTTATATTATTTATGATCATTCTTGAATGCCTGTTAATTTTTTAACTAAGGATTTTACACTTTCATTTGTAATCTTTTCGACAACCTCATTTAAAAATCCATTTGTTAATAGTTTTTTTGACTGAGCATGACTTAGACCTCTAGACATTAAATAAAAAATAGAGTTTTCATCTATATTACCTGAAGTTGATCCATGAGAGCATTTTACATCATCAGCATAAATTTCTAATTCAGGTTTTGCATTAAACTCCACATTATCATTAAGCAATAGTGCTCTACTTAGCTGATAGCCATCAGTTTTTTGAGCTTTAGAGGCTACATAAATTTTACCTTGATAAACTCCTTTGGAATTTTCATTTAATACACTTTTTATTAATTGATAACTTTTACAATTTTCTTCGTTATGGTTTATCGAAGTTTTGATCTCATGGTGTTTTTTATTATCTAAATCAATAACCCCATTAAGTACAACTGAGCCATGATCGTTATTAAGAGAACAATTAATATCGTGTTTTGCAAATTTTGAACCTTTTGATAAAATAAAATACTCTAAATGACTATTTTTATCTAAATCAATATCTTTAAATGAATACTTAATATTAGATGTTGGATTGATGTCTAAACTATAATTTTTAAGAGTAGCATTTTTACCGATATTAATTTTTTGTCTAAAATTTAAAAAATTATTATTTGTAGTTTCGTTTGAAATGTTGATTACATCTATAGAAGTGTCATCTTCAAGATCAATGTCTAGTCTCATGTTTAAACCGTAACAGTCTAAATCTGATGTTAAATAATTGTATAAAACCAATGGTTTTTGTAACTGATAACCCTTATTAATTGTGATTTTAATATAGCTAGAAAGAAAGGCAGTATTTAAGTTTAGTAACACATTTTCATTCAGTTCATTATCCAGTTCTAAATTTTGGTTTATACTAATTTTTTCTTTATCTTCATAACCAAAATCAATCTTAGATACGTTGCCGTTAATAAAAACTATTTTATTATGCTTAAATTCATTAATAAAATCATTATTAATGCTTGATGTATTGTTTTCTTTATAAAAATCTAGTTTTTCAAAATTAGTTGAAATGATTTGGTTTAAATCAGAAAATTTCCAATCTTCAATACGTTTATTTGGAAAGCCTTGTTCTAAAAATTTATTAAAATTTTTTTCTTTAATTTCTTTTTGTGAAATTGAATAATTTCCTTCACTTAGAGATTTTTCAAAATTTAATTTGATTTCATTTTGCATTAATTAAAATCCTCATATCCGACTTTTTCTAATTCTTTAGCTAACTCATAGTCACCTGATTTAATTATTTGACCATTTTTTAAGACATGTACAAAATCTGGTTTAATGTAATCAAGTAACCTTTGATAGTGAGTAATAATTAAAAAAGAATTTTCTTTATTTCTTAACGAATTTACACCTTCCGAAACTATCCTTAAAGCATCAATATCTAGGCCTGAGTCAGTTTCATCTAAAATAGAAAGTTTGGGATTTAAAATTGACATTTGTAAAATTTCATTTTTCTTTTTTTCTCCACCAGAAAAGCCTACATTTAATTGTCTACTTAATATTTTTTCATCAAATTTTAATTCTGCTGTTTTTTGTTTAATCAATTTTAAAAATTCAATAGCATCTAATTCTTTCTCACCTCTAGCTTTTTTAATTGCATTAATCGAAGTTTTTAAAAAAGTATTAGTGTTAACTCCTGGAATTTCTAATGGATATTGAAATGCTAAAAAAATTCCTTTATGTGCTCTTTCCTCTGTTTCTAAATCCAATAAATTTTCACCCTCAAAAGTAATATTTCCATTTACTTCGTACCCTTTTTTTCCTGACAAAATATTTGATAATGTGCTTTTTCCAGAACCATTAGGGCCCATAATTGCGTGCACTTCTCCAGGATTTATATTTAAATTTAATCCTTTTAATATTTCTTTTTCTTCAATCTTTGCTTTTAAATTTTCAATCGTTAACATTTAACCAACACTCCCTTCTAAACTAATTCCAACTAACTTTTGTGCTTCAACAGCAAATTCCATAGGAAGTTGTTGTAAAACTTCTTTGCAAAAGCCATTTACAATCAAGCTAACCGCCTCTTCTTGATTTAATCCTCTTTGATTACAATAATACAACTGTTCATCACTTATTTTTGATGTAGTTGCCTCATGTTCAATATTTGATTTTGGGTTTTTGTTTTTAATGTAAGGAATAGTGTGAGCACCACATTTATTGCCCATCAATAACGAGTCACATTGAGTAAAATTTCTTGAATTATCAGCCTTTGAAGAAATATCAACTAAACCTCTATACATCATATCAGAATTACCAGCTGATATTCCTTTAGAAATTATCTTACTTTTTGTATTTTTTCCTAAATGGATCATTTTAGTTCCTGTGTCTGCTTTTTGATGATTGTTTGTAATTGCTATAGAGTAAAATTCTCCTACAGAGTTATCACCTTTTAAAATACAGCTTGGATATTTCCACGTTATTGCAGAACCAGTTTCAACTTGCGTCCAAGAAATTTTAGAATTTTTTCCCTTACACAAACCACGTTTTGTAACAAAGTTGTATATTCCGCCTACACCATCTTTATCTCCAGGATACCAATTTTGTACAGTTGAGTATTTAATTTCAGCATCATCCAATGCAATCAACTCAACGTTAGCAGCATGCAATTGATTTTCATCTCTCATTGGTGCGGTGCAACCTTCTAAATAACTTACATAGCTTCCTTTATCAGCAATAATTAATGTTCTTTCGAATTGACCAGTTTCAGATGCATTAATTCTAAAATATGTTGATAGTTCCATTGGACATTTTATTCCCTCCGGAATGTAAACAAAAGAACCATCTGTAAATACTGCAGAGTTAAGAGTTGCAAAGAAATGATCTGTTGTTGGTATAACAGAACCTAGATATTTTTTGACCAAGTCAGGATGTTTTTGAATAGCTTCAGACATTGAGCAAAAAATAATTCCTTGTTTAGTTAATTCCTCTTTAAATGTTGTTGCAACAGATACCGAGTCAAACACAGCATCAACGGCTATACCATTTAATCTAGCTTGTTCTTGCAATGGAATTCCAAGTTTTTTATAAGTTTCTAGAAGTTTAGGATCAAGCTCATCAAGGCTCTTGGGTTTATCATCCATACTTTTGGGTGCTGAATAATAATATAAATCTTGATAATCTATTTTTGGATACTTTGGTTTTTGCCAATTAGGTTCTTTTAATTGTTTAAATCTTTCAAAAGCCTTGAGTCTAAAATCAAGCATCCATTGAGGTTCCTTTTTAATATTAGAAATAAACTTTATTATATCATCATTTAAACCTTTAGGCGCTCTTGTGTTTTCAATATCAGTTGAAAAACCATATTTGTAATCTTTTAAATTATCAATTTCTTTTTGTCTGTTATCCATCTTTTAATTACTTTGATTGTTATTGTCTTTTAATAAATCTTCTAAACTTTTCTTTTCAAAAAAACTGTTAATATGTGTTTCCAACTCATCCCAAAGATTGTGAGTAGAGCATTTTGTGGTTTTACCATTACAGCCTTTTTTTGACTCTTTTTTACATTGTACAGTTTTTACCTTTTCATCGACTGCATGAAAAATATTAGTAAGCTTTATCTCGTTCGGTTTTTTAGAAAGCACATAACCACCTTGTGTTCCCCTGGTACTTTGAACGATTTGATTTTTTTTTAATTTAGAAAAAATTTGCTCCAAATAATCCAGAGATATGCCCTGGCGCAAAGAAATGTCTCTCAGCGATACAGGATTAATGCCATCAAACCTGGCTAAATCTGCTAAAGCCATTACTGCGTATCTACTCTTTGATGTTAATTTCATATTACCCTTTAAAATTGTGCGTTTTAAACATACCTGACTAAAATGGTCAAGTATATATTGGTCTAAAAAAACTAACATATTGTCGCTCACTTATGATAAACGTAGTTTTTTTTTGAGAATAATAATCAATATCGCATATGGATAATAAAATTTTAGAAATATTTATTCCAGGTCCCGCTGGAAGACTAGAAGCAAAATACTATAAGAGTAAAAAAAATACATCTCCAATTGCACTAGTGTTACAGCCACATCCTCAATATGGAGGAACTATGAACAACAAAGTTGTGGTAGATACTTTTCATACATTTATGGATAATGATTTTTCAGTATGTAGGGTAAATTTTAGAGGTGTTGGTAAAAGTGATGGTGAGTTTGATAACGGACAAGGTGAGCTTGCAGATGCAGCTGCTGCATTAGACTGGCTTGAAAGAGAAAATTTTGACAACTCACAATGTTGGGTATCAGGATTTTCTTTTGGCTCATTAATTGCCATGCAACTATTAATGAGAAGACCAGAAATAAATAGATTTATCGCAATCTCTCCTCAACCAAATGTTTATGACTTTTCTTTTTTATCACCATGCCCTACCTCAGGACTGATGATTTATGGTAAAAAAGATGAATTAGTCCCTTTAGAATATATTACTGAACTAGACAAAAGATTAAGTGCTCAAAAAGGTATTAAAGTAGAATTTCAATCTGTCCCTGAAGCAAATCATTTTTTTTCAAAAACAGAAGAATCTTTAATTACAAATCTTGATAAATATATAAAAAAAGAAACTGCTCTTTACTAAAAGTTTTTAACTAACTTGCCACCTATTGTAGGTAATTCACAACCAGTAGTTTTTGGATATGATATTGGTAAATTTAAAAATGATCTAATTGCAAGATAACCAAATGCTTGTGACTCGATAAAATCTCCATTTAAATTATAATCCTCAATAGAGTTTAAACTAATATTTTTTTTGTGTAATAAATAATCTTTAACACTTTGGATAAGAAAAGTATTTTTTCTCCCCCCACCGCAAACTAAATATTTTATTGGTTTAATATTGTTTCCATTAGCATGTTCAATACCTTTTGCTATTAGATAGGCAGTAAAATTTGTTATTGTTGCACAACCATCTTCTAATGATAGTCCTCTTGCAAATGAAATATCAAAATCTTTAACATCTAAAGATTTATCAAAACTATCTATTTTGAAGTTATCAATTACTTGATTTAATATTAATTGATTAATTTTACCAGATTTTGCAATTGAACCATTCTCATCAAAATTATTTTTTGAATTTTTTCTTACCCATTCGTCAATCATACAATTACCAGGACCTGAATCAAAAGCTTCTAAGTTCTCTTCTAATTTTTCATCTTTTTTAATTATCTTAGTAATATTAGAAATTCCCCCAATATTAAGAAAGCAAAGAGGAAAATTTATTTGGAGTTTTTCATTTATTCTTTTAGACAATAAGTTATGAAAAATAGGTGTTAACGGGGCACCTTGGCCTTTATTCGCTAGATCTTCTTGCCTAAAATCATAAATAACTCTTTTTTTAACTAATTGGGACATTAATCTTCCATCTCCTAATTGTTTTGAAATCTTTTGCTTAGGATTATGAAAAATTGTTTGCCCATGAAAACCAACAAAATCAATCTCATCTTGATATTTTAATGACATCTCACTAACAATTTTACTGTGAAATATAGTAATTTCTCTTTCAAGCTCGTTTAATCTAGAAGAGTACAGCTTCAAATCATTACTGCTTAAAATTAAATTTCTTAATTTAATTAATTGTTGATGCAAATTTTCATTATATTCAAAATATTCATCTAAAACATTGGTAAATTGATTAAATCCATCTGATCTAATCAATGACACATCAACGCCATCCATTGAAGTTCCACTCATCAACCCAATAGCTGTATATAATTTATTTTTCATTGATATTCTTTTTAATAAAAATTTGTATATTGTGTAACTATAAGCTTATGAATAAATTTTTAAAAGAGTTTAAAGAAAGAGGATTCTTCTATCAATGTACAAATGAAGATGAATTGTCCAGCTTAATGGACAAGGAAAAAATTAAAGCATACATCGGATTTGATTGTACTGCTGAAAGCTTACATGTTGGCAGCCTATTACAAATCATGTGTCTTAGATTATTACAAAAAAATGGGCACAGACCCATTGTGCTACTGGGTGGAGGCACAACAAGAATTGGTGACCCTTCTGGAAAAGATAAAACAAGAAAAATACTAAGTGAAGAAGAAATTGAAAAAAATATTAAGAATATAAAAAATATACTAAAAAAATTTTTAGACAACAACGACCCAGAAACAAAACCTATATTTGTAAATAACTATACATGGCTTAAAAATTTGAATTACATCTCTTTTCTTCGGGACATAGGTAAACATTTTACAATTAATAGAATGCTAACTTTTGATAGCGTAAAGTTAAGATTAGATAGAGAACAATCTTTAAGCTACATGGAATTTAACTATATGATTTTGCAAGCTTATGATTTTTTAGAACTAAGCAAAAAAGAAAATTGTGTCTTACAAATAGGTGGCTCAGATCAATGGGGAAATATTGTTAACGGTGTTGAGCTTATCAAAAGATATTCAAATAAACAAAGTTATGGTCTAACAACCCCCTTAATTACTCTGGCCACAGGAGCTAAAATGGGAAAATCTGAAAATGGAGCAATTTGGTTGGATGAAAAATTTTTTTCAGCTTATGACTATTGGCAATTTTGGAGAAACACAGATGATAGAGATGTTATAAAATTTTTAAAAAATTTTACTGATATGAAAATGGAAGATATTAAGAAAATTGAAAATGATGATATCAATGATTTAAAAATAATTTTAGCTAATAAAACAACCACTATGCTTCATGGTGAAGATGCTGCTAAAAATTCAGAACAAGCTGCTAAAGAAGCATTTTCAGGCAATTCACTTGGATCAAGTTCACCATCTATCAAGATTAATTCAAAAAATATGAATAATAAATTTGATATAATTGATCTAATTATTCTTTCTAAATTAGAAAAATCCAAAAGTGAAATAAGAAGATTAATTAAAGGAAATGCAGTAAAAATTAATGATAAAGTTATTTCCGATGAGAAGTTAATTATTACAAATGAATTTTTTAATAAAAACTATCTTAAACTTTCTATTGGAAAAAAAAGACATTTAAAAATTGAATTAGATTAGTTTTTTTTAATCTTTTCTAGCGTTCTAGTTATAAACCTTGGAGTTAATGTTTTTATTGGATTTACAGTTGTTTCGAGTTTTTGTGGAGGACCTTTTACTTTAAAACTTACTCCAAAAACACCTTCACCAGCTTTCTTTCCAATAAGCAAATCTCCAATTAATGGAATTGAAGCAATAGATCTATTAATTGTAGTCGCTGGAACCAATGTTCCTCTTAAACTAATTACATCATTTTCATCAATATAACCTTCAATTAAAATAGATATTGCTGGCCCAATTGCGTACAACTCTTTAATAGTCATAAGTTCATTTTTGTTTGTAAAATTCATTTCAAAATCTGTAAATCTAATACCTTCTCCTGTTAGTAAATCTGCTATCCCCTGAAGAGAAGCAAGGGCAAGTAATTTTGCCAATGCAGGAATTTCTTTGACTTTAAAATTATCTATAATCAATTTTGAATTTGAAGTCCCATCCTTTTTTGAGGAATAAAAATCTAAATAACCTTCATTACTATCTTCAAAACCTTTTATGAATTTATATCTTTTTACAAGTGGTTTGGCCCTAGATGAAAATAGAGTGGTAATTTTTTCACCATCTTTAGTTTTTATTGTAAATGTTAAATTTTCACTATCATCATATAGTGCTGATATATTGGCTTGATCTACTTTGTTATCAACAATTCGAAGTTTACCATTTAAGTTTTTAACTATATTGTCATTATCAAGACAAACATTAGAAATATTAAGTGTGATATCTATATTTTCTTTAAAAAGATCTAGTTGTTGATCATCTTTACTTTTTAACAAACTCGTAATCAGACTATCAGCATTAAATAATGATCCATTTAGCTCATAATCATTATTTTTAGTTCTACTAAATGTAAATTTGTTTTTCTTGTCTCTATTATCAAAATAATCTAAGTCAATTTTATCTACTTTCACTATTTTATTTTTTTCATCTATAACTAAACCATTAATTATTAAGCTGTTATTCTTTGATAAAAAACTAATTTTTTTGAAATCAAGTCCAAATTTTTTCTTATAGCTTCCATTAATTTCTAATTGAGAATTTAAGTTTTTATTTTTTGTGTAATTAATAAAATCTATATTTAAAGGTGTGTCATTGATTTCTAAATTAGTTTCAAAATTAAATTTTTTATCTTTTGTTGAAAAAAAATATTCTATTTTATTCAACTCTTTCTCTAACTTAATTTTTCCTGAACCTTTTACTGATAAATCATTATCTTTATAATTTAATTCAATTTTATGATCTTTTAGGTTTAAGATTTCATTAGTTTTAGGCAAATAATCTATGATTAAATTTTGGTTTTTAATATCTAGTTCACTTAATTGGATATTTGATACTAAATTTAAATCAGAACCGTTATTTGTTATTTCATAATCAATAAATTCAAATTTATTTTGAAGTTTAACTTGTCCCTTTCCTTCAATCGATAATTTCTTATTGGCATAATTAGCTTTTATCTCGTGATCTTTTAAATCAATTAAGTCATTAATTTCGACGAAATTCTTACTAATTAAATTATCTTTTTTAAACTGAGAACTATCAATTAAAATGTTTGAATTGATTACCAAATTATCAACTTTTAGCTGATCATTAATATTAAAAGAAAAATCATTATCTGATACAAAGTTTGTGTTAATTAGATTAAATTGAGGATATTTTAATTTTATTACTTTAAGTAATTTTTCGTTTAAAGGAGAATTTTTATTTTTTATGTTGCCTTCAAGCGAATAAACTTTTTCATTTTTTTTAATATTTAGTTTCTTAGATAAAAAATTAATATTATTTGTATCAAAACTAATATCTCTAAAATTAAAATTATTTCCTGTAATATTAAAAAGAAAATTTATTTTTTCTAATTCATTTTTTTTAAATAAACTTATTTTACCATCTTTTAGTAATCCATTAACTTTATAATCTTCTTGGAGTTGACCAAACTCATCAAAATTCAATTCTAAATCAGCTATTAAATATCCTTTCTTTATAAATCGCTCTAAAAAAAATAATTCAGGTCTATTATTTATTGATCTTATAAATGATACAAAATTTTTAAGCAAAATTGGTTTAGTTGATATTTCTATTTGGGATGTAACTAATTGACTTTTAATTAATGAATTTAATGATATTTGGGTTTTTATATATTCAAGCTCAATTATCTTATCTTTAAAAATTATTTTAGTGTCTATTGTTTTTGCATTAAATTTAAAATTTAATGGGTCTAAGGTAAGTTTTATTTTTTTTAAACTAGTATCAAATTTATTATTTTTTTGCTTTACAAGATCTTGGATTTGTTTATTAAATTTTTCTGTCTCGATACCAATAGTGGTTAAATAAATTATTAATAAGACAAAAATTCCTACTACTATTGATATATATCTTAATATTTTTTTACTCATTTATTTTGATACAAAGATTGTTCTAAAAATTCATCTAAATCTCCATCTAAAACTTTATCTGGGCTCGTGCTTTCAAAATTTGTTCTATTGTCTTTCACAAGTCTATATGGTTGCAAAACATATGACCTAATTTGGTGACCCCATCCAATCTCAGATTTTGAGTTTTCTGCGTTTTGATTTTCTTGTTCTTTTTTTTTAATTTCATAATCATATAATCTTGCTTTTAACATGTTCATACATGTTTCTTTATTTTTATGTTGAGATCTCTCATTTTGACATTGAACAACAATTTTTGATGGTATGTGAGTAATTCTTACAGCACTATCTGTTGTATTTACATGTTGGCCGCCTGCTCCACTAGATCGATAAGTATCAATTCTTAAATCTTTTTCAATAATTTCAATATTGATATTTTCATCAACTACTGGATACACCCATATACTTGCAAAACTTGTGTGTCGTCTCGCCCCAGAATCAAATGGAGATATTCTAACCAATCTATGGATCCCAGATTCTTTTTTAAGCCAACCAAAAACATAATCACCTTCAACTTTAATTGTTGATGATTTAATACCAGCCTCATCTCCTTTATGTTCACTAATTAAGTTTGATTTAAAATTTTTTTGGTCTGCCCATTTTAAGTACATTCTTCTCAACATTTCTGCCCAATCTTGACTTTCGGTGCCACCTGCGCCCGCGTGTATTTCTATGTAACAATCAAGAGAGTCTGCTTCATTTGATAAAAAACACTTGACTTCATTTTTCTTTACTAAAGTTCTAAGTTCTTTAATGTTTTGTAATACTTCTTTTTGTACAGACTCGTTTTTTTCTTCTAAGGCTAACTCGCTTAAATCATCTAAATCTGATAGCTTTTCAATTGAAATTTGATAAGTGTTTAGCAGATCCTCAAATAATTTCTTTTCTTTAATTACTTTTTTTGAATTGTCTTTATCTTGCCAGAAATTAGCTTCTAACATTTTAGAATTTAATGCTTCAAGTTTTGAATGAATATTATTTTTTTCAAAGATACTCCTTAACTCTTGAGTTAATTTTTTCTATTTCTTTTTTATAATCTTGATATTTATCATCCATTAGTAAAATTTTAATATATTATTAGCATCTAATCTATCATTATTTGAATATAAAACTTTTCCTTCAATCACATTTTGTTTTTTATAGACTTCAATTATGGTATTTTTAGAATTAAATTTTGCTTTTTGACCAGTCTTTGGATCAACCACCATCATTACCGTCCCCTCTGCTGCTTTGAATGGTCTTGCATCTGATTTATTAACTGTTTTTTTAATAAATTCTTTAAAAATAGGTAAAGCTGTTTTTGAACCAGTTTCATGCCTTCCTAGGGGTGAGGGATTATCTAAACCGACATAAACACCAATTAATAAATTAGAAGTATATCCAATAAACCAAGTATCAGTATTTTTATTAGTAGTGCCAGTTTTTCCTGCAATGTTTAACTCCAGATCTCTTAATTTTTTAGCTGTTCCTCTTTGAACAACCCCTTCAAGTATTGAAGTCATCTGATAAGATGTTTGAGGAGAAAAAATTTTTTTATAATTATCTTTTACAATTGGATATTCTTTACCTAGGTAAGAAATTTGATCACAATTTATACATTTTCTTTTTTCATTATTAAAAATAGTTTTTCCTTCACTATCTTGAATCCTGTCAATTAAAATTGGGTCAACAAGTTTACCTCCATTAACAAATACTGAATAAGCTGAGGTTAGTTTTAACAAAGTTGTTTCAGTAGATCCAAGTGAAATGGATAAAAGTTCTTCAGGATTATCGTATATACCTAGATTTTTTGAAAAATTTACAATCTTTTTTACACCTAAATCTTGAGCTATTCTGACAGTCATCAAATTTCTTGATTTTTCTAAACCAATTCTCAAAGTTGAAGGTCCATAAAATTTTTTTCCATAATTTTCTGGTTTCCACATTTTAAGGTCTTCTCCTTGATCCAAAACAATAGGAGCATCCAAAATTAACGTTGTTGGGGTATAATTATTTTCAAGAGCCAGAGCATAAACAAATGGTTTGAAAGCTGAACCAGGTTGTCTAAAGGCTTGTGTTGCTCTATTAAATTCACTTTTTTTAAAACTGAAGCCACCGCTTAAAGCCAATACTCGACCTGTATAAGGATCCATAACAACTATTCCACCATTGACATTTGGCAATTGTTTCAAACTATAACTTTTAGCACCAACTTTTTTTACATAAACTATGTCTCCAACTTTAAATAATTGATCGAACTCTTTTTTTGTCCAAGAAATATCTTTGAATTCAATTTTTCCATTTAATTCATCTTCAGTTTCAATATTTACTGAAAATTTATTTAATTTTTTAATAATTGCTAATTTCCAATTAATTGAGTCTTCTAAATTATACTTCTCAAGATCCTTATTCCAATTTTTTGAATAATTTTTATTTGTTAAGACTCCCCTCCAACCTTTTCTTTTATCATAGGATATTAACCCATCTCTAAGTGTTTCAGTTGCTATTTTTTGAAATTCTAAATTTATTGGTGTGTTAATATTAAAACCTTGTTTGTAAACTTTGTCATAAGTTAAAGTCTCGATTACCTTTTTTCGAACATCTTCAATATAATATTGAGCGTCTTCTAAGAAAATTTTTTTTGATTTATTTAAATCAATTTTTTTATCTTTTAGATAATTGTATTTTTTTAAATCTATATATTTGTTTTCCAACAAGTTTTTTAAAACTAAATTTCTTCTAAATTTAGCTAACTTGATATCTCGATATGGATTATATTTACTTGGTGCTTTTGGAAGAGCGGCTAAAAGAGCTGCCTCACTATAGTCTAGATCTTTTATAGATTTGTCAAAATATTGTAAACTTGCTGCAGCAACACCATATGCACCGCTGCCAAGATAAATTTGATTTAAGTATAATTCTAAAATTCTTTGTTTTGATAGTGCTCTTTCTATTCTAAATGCTAAAATTGCCTCTTTAATTTTTCTGTTAAGACTAACCTCATTTGATAATAAAAAATTTTTAGCTACTTGTTGAGTTATTGTAGAAGCACCCTCAAGTCTTTTTGATGAAATTATGTTAGAAATATTGTTAATCACTGCTCTTAAAACTCCTTTTGCATCTACACCTGGGTGAGAGAAAAAATTTTTATCCTCAGCTGATAAGAAGGAATTAACTACATTTTTTGGAATTGAATTAAATGGAACAAATATTCTTTTTTCTTTTGAAAAATCTGCAACAAGGTCCCCATCGCCTGAGTATACTTTGCTTGATACAGGTGGTTTGTAGTTTTTAAGAAATCTATAATCAGGAATATTGTTTGAATAAGTCCATAAAATTCCAAATATCAAAATACTCATCAATAAAAGAATAGATAATGAAACAAATAGAGTATTTTTAAGAAATTTATTCATTTTGTTTCCATTATATCTTGGAATTTGTTAAAGATAAGGCATTAGAAATAAACAAAATTTTATAAACACTTAAAATATTAAATGAATCAATCAAATAAACAATTATGGAAAAAAATTTATATATTGATGCATCGCATCCTAATGAAACTAGAGTTGTACTTAAATCAGATGACAATATTGAAGACTACGAGTACGAAGGTTTAAAGAATAATTTAATAAAAAATAATATATATTTAGGAAAAGTTAGTAGAATAGAACCATCTCTTCAAGCTGCATTTATTGATTTTGGACGAGATAGACATGGTTTTCTATCTTTTAATGATATTCAATCGGATTATTACCAAATACCTAAAGCAGATTTAGATAGAATTAAAGAAGAAGAGGAAAGAGCTAGAGAAGAACTTTCTAAGGAAGTTGAAGCTAAGGAGGAAGAAAATATTGCTGATGGAAAACTTGAAATAGATGACCCTATTAATATTGAAAAAGATCTCTCAGAGGAAAATGATAATGGACCTGATGAAAAAAACAATTCAAATGAGGAAAAAAATAAAAAGAAAGAGACTAGATTTAAATTTAAAAGATATAAAATACAGGAAGTTATAAAACCAAATCAAGTTATTTTAGTACAAGTTATCAAAGATGAGCGTGGACAAAAAGGTGCAGCACTAAGTACATTTATTTCAATTGCTGGAAAATATATTGTCTTAATGCCAAATACTCCAAAAGGTGGCGGAATATCTCGTAAAATATTTAATCCAGCAGATAGAAAAAAAATAAGAACTATTTTAAATGAAATTGAAATTCCAAAAGAAATGGGATTAATTGTAAGAACAGCAGGTAGCAATAAGACTAAAAATGAAATTAATAATGATTTAGAAACTCTAATCAAAACATGGAGTCAGATTAAAGATACTGCGATCAATTCTATAGCTCCATCATTAATTCATCAAGAAAGTGAAATTATAAAAAGAACTTTAAGAGATATGTTTGATGAAAGTACTCAAAATATAATAGTTGAAGGTAACGAAGGTTATAAAAAAGCACAAACCTTTATGAAAATGATTATGCCATCCAGTGTTAAAAAGATAAAGAAATATAGAGGTAAAATTCCTCTATTTATTGAAGAAAATATTGAACAAAAATTAAACCAAATATTTGACTCAGAAATAAAACTTAAATCAGGAGGATATTTAGTAATTAACCCTACCGAAGCACTTGTATCAATCGATATAAATTCTGGAAGCTCAATTAAAGGTAAAAATGTTGAGAGCACTGCATTAGATACAAATATTGAAGCAGCCGAAGAAATTGCAAGACAAATTAAAATAAGAGATTTATCAGGTTTAATTATAATCGACTTCATTGATATGCTTAGTTATGGAAATAGAAGATTAGTTGAAAGGAAAATTAAAGAAAAATGTAGAGCTGATAGAGCAAGGATCCAAATTGGAAGAATAAGTAATTTTGGTCTTCTTGAAATGTCTAGACAAAGGTTAAGAGAAAGTGCAATTAAATGGAAAGTAACTCTAACAGACGAGTCATTTGCTCAAAAATTGCTTAAAACTGTTGAATTGAAAGCAGTAATTAATAAAGCTAAATTTGTTGAGCTTAAGGTGTGTGAGAAAATTTCTGATTTTTTAAAAGAGAATTTTGTTGATGATTTAACTTATTTTGAAAAGAAAAACAAAATGACAATAGATATTGTTAGCGATCCCACTCTTATTATTCCAGAATATATTATTAATATTCAAAATAAATCAAAAAAAACAATTGAACTCATCGAGCATTTTGAAAAATTAAAAAACTTAAAAATACAGATTAAAGAAGACAAGATTATTGATAAGAAAGATGCTAAAAAATTTCACAAAAAACCTTTTAAAAAGAAACCTTATTTCAAAAAAAAGTTTGTAAAAAAAGCAGTAGCTATTTAATAATTCCTGTTTTTGGTGAAGATGCATTTCCGTATAAATATTTATTGATACGTCCAGCTAAAAAAGATTGTCTACCAGCAATCACGGCATTTTTAAATGCAAGCGCCATATCAAATGGTTTTTTTGCTTTAGCAATAGCAGTGTTAACTAAAACACCATCACACCCTAGCTCCATAGCAATAGTTGCGTCTGATGCTTGGCCTAAACCAGCATCTATAATTAGTGGTAACTTTGTCTGCTTCCTAATAATTTGAATATTTGTTTTATTTTGAATGCCCAAGCCTGAACCAATAGGTGCGGCTAACGGCATGATCGCATCTGCACCTGAGTTTTCTAATCGTTTCGCCATTAATGGATCATCGTTGCAATAAACCATGACCTTGAAACCTTCCTTAGCCAAAACCTCTGTTGATTTTAGAGTTTCAATCATATCAGGAAATAAATTTTGCTTATCACCTAAAACTTCTAATTTAACTAATTTCCAACCACCAATTTCTCTAGCTAGCCTAAGTGTTCTTAAAGCTTCCTCTGAAGTAAAACATCCTGCTGTATTTGGTAAATAAGTAATTTTTTTTGGATCAAGATAATCCATAAGAAGTGGTTTTTTTTTATCAGTTATATTTACCCTTCTAACTGCAACAGTTACGATTTCAGCTCCAGAAAGTTTAATTGCTTTTGCACATTCTAACATGTTTTTGTATTTGCCAGTGCCAACAATTAATCGAGAATTAAATTTTTTATTTGCAATAATTATTTTATCATTTTTCATTTAACCTCCTCCAATAAAATGAACTATTTCAATTTTATCATTCTTTTTTATACTAATTTTACTAATATTTTTTTTATCTATTATCTCTCGATTAAGTTCAATTGCCACTTTTTTTAATGGGATTTTTAAATCTTTTACTAAATCTAAAATTTTAAAATTATCAGAAATAGATCTTAATTTACCATTTACTTTAATTTCTATTTTTTTTATTTTTTTCATCGTATATAAGTGTTGAATGAATAATAAAATTATTATTATTAATGGCCCAAATCTTAATCTATTAGGTGAAAGAGAACAATCACAATATGGCTCAACTACCTTTAAGCAATTAAAAGAAAGCTGTTTAAAAAAGTCAAATGAGATTGATTTAGAATTAGATTTTGTTCAATCAAATATTGAGGGAGAAATTGTAGATTTAATTCAAAATGCTAGAAAAAAATACGATGGTATGATTATTAATGCTGCAGGTTTTACACATACTTCAGTTGCAATCAGAGATGCTCTTGATTTATTTAAAAAGCCAATAATTGAACTTCATATATCAAATATATATAAAAGAGAGGAATTTAGACATAAATCTCTTATAAGTGATATAGCAACAGGAGGAATTTTTGGTTTAGGAGTTGAAGGTTATATTTTAGCCATAATTTCAATAGAAAAGATCTTAAAAAAATGAAAATAGATAAAAGTACTATAAAAGAATTAAGTGATTATTTGGATGAGTTCAATCTCACTGAGATTGAAATTACTGAAAAAGATACTAAAATTAAAGTTTCTAAGAATAATTTATCTATTAGCAATCAGCCAGTCATTACAACAGCAAGTGCACAAACTGGAAATGAAAAAGTTTCTGAGAAACCAAATATAAAATCAGGTACTGAAATTACCTCACCAATTATTGGTACCGCCTACCACGCCCCAGAACCTGGTGCGAAAAAATTTGTTGAAGTTGGTAGAAAAATTAAAAAAGGTGACACTATAATGATAGTGGAAGCGATGAAAACAATGAACCATGTGCCATCAACAACAGATGGTATTGTAAAAGAAATTTGTGTTGAAGACGGTCATCCTGTTGAGTTTGGTCAAACCATTATTATTCTAGAGTAAAATAATGTTTAAAAAAATCTTAATTGCAAACCGTGGGGAAATTGCAGTTAGAATTATTAGAGCTTGTAAAGAATGGGGAATTTCAACTGTAGCTGTTCATTCTGATGTTGATAGAGAAAGTATGCATGTGAGAATGGCTGATGAAAGTGTATGCATTGGATCTCACCAACCTGCAAATAGTTATTTAAATATTCCTAATTTAATGTCAGCAATTGAGCTTACTAATGCTGATGCGGTACATCCTGGTTATGGATTTTTATCTGAAAATGCTAGTTTTGCAAAAATTCTTGAAGAAAATAAAATAAGTTTTATTGGTGCATCATCAAAACATATTGAAATGATGGGTGACAAAATTCAAGCAAAGAGAATTGCTAAAGAAAATGGTTTACCAGTAATTGAAGGTTCTGAGGGTGGTGTTACTGATATAGCTCAAGCAAAAGAACTATGTAAAACAATTGGATTTCCAGTTTTAATTAAAGCCTCAGGTGGTGGTGGCGGAAAAGGTATGAAAATTGTTTATAAAGAAGAAGAATTTGAAACTTTGTTTTCAACTGCAAAATCAGAAGCGCAAAAATACTTTGGTAATGATGAAGTATATATTGAAAAGTTTTTTCAAAATCCAAGACATATAGAGGTTCAAATTTTAGCTGGTAAAAATAATGTTGTTCATCTACATGAAAGAGATTGTTCAGTTCAAAGAAGACACCAAAAATTAATTGAAGAAACACCAAGCCCAGTTCTTAATAATGAAATAAGAAAAGATTTATTTGAAAGAACTGTAAAGATGGTTGAAAAAATTGGTTATTTAGGTGCTGGAACTGTAGAATTTATTTACGAAGATGGAAAATTTTATTTTCTAGAGATGAATACGAGAGTTCAAGTTGAACACCCTGTAACAGAAATGGTAACTGGCATTGACATAATAAAAGAACAGATTTGGATTGCTTTTTCTGGAAAAACAGCCCTCAAACAAAGCGATATTAACCCAAGAGGTCATGCAATTGAATGTAGAATAAATGCAGAAGATGCTACCAAGAACTTTCAACCATCCCCTGGCACTATAGGCATGTGTCATCAGCCATCTGGTTTCAGAACAAGAGTAGATGGGGCTATTTTTCAAGGATATAAGGTAACTCCTTATTACGATAGTATGGTTTGCAAACTGATCTGTCATGGAAGAAATAGGACTGAGGCAATTCAAAGAATGAACAGATCTCTAGATGAATTTGTTATAGAAGGAATTACCACAACTATTCCTCTACATAAAAAACTGCTTAGTCATAAAAAATTTATTAATTCTGATTTTAACGTAAGCTGGTTAGATAAAGATACTATAGTCTAATAGCATTTAACAAGCCAAACATCATATACTGGATGATCAAATGGAGTAATTGATGGACTTGATGAAAACATCCAGCCATTAAATACGAATACCTCATTATTATTTTCATCAGTTAGATCTTTAACTTGTATATAGGCAGTAATTTCAGGATTATCATCAAATTCTGAGTTTTTACACTTTAAACTTTTTATAGAGAGATCTTTAAATGTAATAAGCTCTCCATTTTTCAATTTTACTAAGGTGTTTTTTGAACTAATTTTATCTAAAATTTTTAAATCTGTAAAAACACCTTCGGTATTATCTTTTGCAAATGAGTGATTTATTAAAAAAAAATAAACTAAAATAAAAAGATAAAAATTAAATTTATTGTTTCCAGCTAGAATATTTCTTTTTGATTCCATCTTTATCTTTGTTTGGATAATAAGCCTTTTCAGTGCCAGTTAAATTAGATTGATGAGGTTTTTGCCAATCATATTTTTTAAGTTCATGCGTTTTTTCTATTTTATTAGCTGTAAAATGCATCCAAGAGTACCATTCAACTGGTATTTTAGAGGCATCAATAGTATTTGCATAAATAACCCATCTCTTTCCATTTTTACTTTCATAATATTTATTACCAAGCTCATCACTACCAACTAATTTTCCAAAAAAAATTGTTTTTAATCTAGTACCAAAAGTATCTTGATTCCACCAAGTGAAAATTTTTTTTAAAAGTGTCAACATAAAATTTTTCTATTTATTCAATTAAAAATTGTATAATTTAAATTAGACTAAAATATGAATTTGTATATAAATTAATTGATTCAATATTCAAATTAAAATTTAAATTGGAGTTAAATGGCAAAATATTTAGTTGAAACTTACTACACATGTACGTTTAAAGTTAATCATTACTTAGATGATATAAATGAAACAGAGTTAAAAAACCTTGAAAAAAGAGATGATGGAAAGTTTGAGGTCCTAGATGTTAAACTTGATAATCGTAAAACTAAAAGTCTTGACCCCAATAATAAAGTTATTGAAAGTAAAAAAGTAGAAGTTGTAGCTGAAGCAAATCAGACTAGCTCTATGAATAAAGAAAATATTATTTCAAACTTCAATAAATCCTCTGAAAGAGGTGGTAAAAGGTTTGGGATGCCAGATAGAAGAAAAGGATATATTCAAAAAGCTACAATTGGTGACCATAAAGTTTATTTACATACTGGTGAGTATGAAGATGGTAAAATAGGTGAAATTTTTATTGATACAAGTAAAGAAGGAGAGCTAGTAAAAGCACTAATGAATAATTTTGCTATCGCTGTATCTTTAGGACTTCAGTATGGTGTACCTCTAGACGAATTCATAAGTGCATTTGTTGGTACTAAATTTGAACCCTCTGGAAAAGTACATGGAAACGACAGAATATTAAGTGCAAGTTCAATACTAGATTATATTTTTAGAGAACTTGCTATATCTTATCAAAATAGAGAAGATCTAGCTCACACACCATCTATTGGTGGAAATGAACCAGCTTCAAATGAGGAAATTCAATCTGAAGATCAAAACCAATTATTAAAAATTGTAAAAGATATAACAAGTAAAGGTTTTGTGAGAAATAATTATAAAAAAAATTTAGTAGATCTTTCAGATGTTAAAATAAGTTTAAAAGGTAAAAAATAGTTTTATTTCTTACTTTTTATACTAATACTAAGCTCTTTTAATTGTTCTTCACTAACATCAGATGGAGCTTTCATCATTAAATCTTGTGCATTTTGATTCATTGGAAACATAGTCACTTCTCTTATATTTTTTTCATTTGCTAGTAACATTACTATTCTGTCAATACCAGGTGCAATTCCTCCATGAGGTGGGGCTCCATAACTCAATGCATTAATCATGCCACTGAATTTTTCATCTACTTGTTTCTTGTCATATCCTGCAATTGAAAAAAGTTTGTACATAAGTTCTGGCTTATGGTTTCTTATCGCACCAGAAGAAAGTTCAATACCATTACAGACAATATCGTATTGATAAGCTAATATATCTAAAGGTTTTTTTAAATTTTCTTCATTTAAATTTCCCTGTGGCATAGAAAATGGATTGTGACTAAATTCAATTTTATTAGTTACTTCATCTTTCTCAAACATTGGATAATCAACAATCCAACAAAATGCAAAAACATCATCATCAATTAAATCTAGATCTTTAGCTATTTTATCTCTAGCGAGTGAGGTAATTTTTTCTAGATCATTTTGCTTTCCACATGCCATGAAAATACTATCACCTACTTCTGAGTTAGTTTGTTTCATAATTTTTTCTAAAGCTTCATGTGAAAAAAACTTTCCAATCGGTCCTTTAGCTGAAAGTTGATCTTCTTTTTCAAAAGTAAAATATGCTAATCCTGAAGCACCCTGTTCTTTCGCCCATTTATCAATATTGTCAAAAAAGCTTCTAGGTTTATCTTTTGTATTTTTAGTTGAAATACATCTGACTTTTGAACCAGATTTTACAAGTTTTTTAAATATCTCAAACGATACATCTTCTCTTGTAAATATTTCTGTAATATCATTTATAAGTAATGGGTTTCTTAAATCAGGCTTGTCACTTCCATAATTTAACATTGCATCAGCATATGAAATTTTTGGAAATTTATCATACAATAGTTTTTTATTTGAGAATTTCTTAAAGGTATTAATCATTAAACTTTCGACAACATTAAAAACATCTTCTTGTTCCACAAAAGACATCTCTAAATCTAATTGATAAAATTCCCCTGGACTTCTATCGGCTCTAGCATCTTCATCTCTAAAACAAGGAGCAATTTGAAAATATTTATCAAAACCAGAGACCATTATTAATTGTTTAAATTGTTGAGGCGCTTGTGGTAATGCATAAAATTTTCCAGGGTTTAGTCTGCTTGGAACCAAAAAATCTCTTGCACCCTCTGGACTTGATGATGTTAAAATTGGTGTTTGAAATTCTAAAAAACCAAGTTTAATCATTTCATTTCTGATATATGAAATCACTTTTGATCTTAAGATTATATTTTCATGAATTTTTTTTCTTCTTAAGTCTAAAAATCTATATTTTAATCTTATTTCTTCAGCGTACTCTTGATCACTAAAAACTGGCATTGGTAATTCTTTGCAAGTCCCTAATATTTCAAATTCATTTATAACAACTTCAATTTCACCAGTTTCAATCTCATTATTAATTGTCTCACCAGAACGGCTAACAACTTTTCCACTTACTTTTATGACAGTTTCAAGTTGAGTTTTTTCTAAATCTAAAAAATATCTATTTTCTTTATCTATAATACATTGGGTAATTCCGTAGTTATCTCTGAGGTCAATAAATAAAAGGTTCCCATGATCTCTTTTTTTATTAATCCACCCAGAGATTGAAATGTCTTTATCTAAATCATCTTTTCTCAATTCATTACAATTATGTGATCTATATTTATTCAATTATTCTCCTAGGGCCTCTTTTATAATTTTAAAATCGATTGGTTTTTTTCGTTTTAAACTAATTTTGTCGATTTTATATATGAAATCAAAAATTTTGCCATACGATCTATCAATTCTTTTAATAATAAAATCAACTAATTTCTTGTCTATAGATATTTGGCGATCAGATAAGTTTTTTAATATAAGCGCAAACATCAAATCATCTCCTGGTTTCTCAATATTACACAATAAAAAATTTTTAGATCTTGAATTTAAATCACTTAAATTAAAGGAGTGGTCAACAAGAGGAGTTTTCGAAGTTAAAATTAAATATTTATTGTCCTGATCAACAATATTAATTAAAGTGAATAATAAATTTTCATCAATTTTATCATTAAAATTTTCAATAATTATATTTTCAAAGACCTTAATTTTTTTTAGAAATTCATTATTGATTTCACTAGCTTCTATCTTAATTCCTTTAAACTTATGTAAAAAGATATTGACCAAATGAGTTTTGCCAGAAAAATTTTCTCCAATTAAATTTACAAAATTTTTTTCCCACTTGGGCCAACTATTTAATAATTTAAATGCAAACTCATTGCTTTTTGAAACATAAAAATCTTGATCTTTAAAATTTTGATCATAATCAAAATTTAATATTAATTGATTTAAATTACTCATTTAACTACCCAAATTTGATTTTGAATATCAAATTCATAATTTTTATTTTTCATAATTTTAAGAAAGTAATCTGGTGATCCATTAAATATAACTTTATAAAAATTATCTTTATTGTTTAATTTAAAAATATAATAATCGTATATTAAATCTGTATTGTCTAATATTTCTTCAAATTTTGAAATTTCTGAATTGTCATTGTTATTAATTGAAATAGTTAAAGATATCTTTACCGATGTATTAATTTCATTTTTACTCTTCCAATAATTTTCATAAATACTTTTTAAACTTTCAATTAATTTATCTGCTTCTTTATAATTATCTATATTAAGATTTTGAAAACTAATATTTTTAAGATCTTCTTCTTGATTAAAATTTATTTTATTTAAAACTTTAATTGCATTATTTTCTTTATAGATGATTGATATAATATAATCATCAAGATTATATTTTTTTATAATTTCATTAAAATTATAACTTTCCAAGATTTTTGAATATCTTTTTATTAAATTGAAATCATCTAGATCTTCAGTGGGTAAAACATATCTTAATAAATTATATTTTTGATTATTAAAATTCCAATTATTAAAAATATAATTTTCAGAAAAAATTGAAATTTCATCTTTATTTTTATCTACTAAAATTGGTAAAAAAAATATTTTTTTTTCAACTGGAAGAGACGGGAAGATATTTTTTTTTTCCATTAAATTTAATATTTTTTTTTTATTAAATGATACATTTAAAGATAAATAATAAACTTCATTAATAAATTTTTCCTCTTGAATTGAAAAAGTTTCAATCATACTTTTGATTAAACCAATTGGTGTTTTACTTAGTTTTTTTTGATCTTGTGTTTGCAATATGGATAAAACCAACCTATTAAATGCCTGCGCAAAACCTTCGTCAATTATCTTGTTTTTATCAAAATTAATCTCAAAAGGAGTTGATATTTCTATATCATTGATTGAGAAAGTCTTTGCTTGAATGTTTTCTGTGGAAAAAAAAATATTTAACAAAGCAAGTAAGTAAAAAAGAATATATGATCTTTTATAATTAAAAAGTTTAATATTAAATTTCATAAAATATATTAATGAATAATAAATTAATAACCTATAAAAAAAGTGGAGTTAACATAAATGCTGCTGATAAATTTGTTAATTTCATTTCATCTGTTTCATCAAAAAAAAGAGGCAAAAAAAAGTTTTCAAATATTGGTGGATTTGGTTCTATATCAGACATTCCAAATCAAATAAAACAACCTAAAATTGTTGCCTGCACAGATGGTGTTGGTACAAAAGTTGAAATCGCAAATATGCTCAATAAATATGACACTATTGGAATTGATTTAGTTGCAATGAGTGTGAACGATTTAATTGTTCAAGGTGCAAAGCCTCTACTATTTCTAGATTACATTTCTATAAATAAAATTGATTTAAAAAAATTAAAATCAATCATTAAAGGCATTGTAAAAGGTTGTAAGCTGTCACAATGTGAATTAGTTGGTGGAGAAACAGCTGAGATGCCTGGCACATATGAAAAAGGCAAATTCGATATTGCAGGTTTTGCAGTAGGAATTGTTGGTAAAGATAAAATTTTAAGTAAAAATAAAATTAAAAATAATGATTTAATTTTGGCTATTCCTTCAAGTGGTTTGCATTCAAACGGGTATTCTTTAGTGCGTTATCTTCTTAAGCAAAAAAAAATAGACATCCAAAAAAATAAATTTTTAAAAAAAGAATTAATCAAACCAACTAAAATTTATGTAAGTGAAGTTTTAAAATTAATAGATAAAAACTTGATTAATGGATGCGCCAATATTACTGGGGGTGGATTAGCTGATAATATTAAAAGAGTAATTCCAGATAATTTTTCAGCAGAAATAAATTTAGAAAAAATAAAAACATCTAAAATTTTCAAATGGTTATATAAAAATGGTATATCTGATAAAGAAATGCTAAAAACTTTCAATTGCGGTGTTGGTTTTTGTTTAATAATTAATCCAAAAAAATTTAGTAAAATTAAAGGATATTTTACTAATAATTTTAAACCGTATGTTATAGGAAAAATTACTAAAAAATTTAAAGATAAAGTTAAACTAAATGGCTCTGTCAACTGGATCTAATAAAATTAAAACAGCAATTTTTATTTCTGGAACTGGTAGTAATTTAAAAAGTCTCATCAAATTTTCAGAGCTTAAAAAATCACCAATTATCATTAAGATGATAATTTCTAATAATTCTAAAGCTAAAGGCTTGAAATATTCGAAAATTTACAAAATCAAAAAAAAAGTATTTGATTTTAAAAATTCTTTATCTGAAAAAAAAGTTATCAATGAATTAAAAGAAAATAATATTGATTTAATTTGTCTTGCTGGTTTTATGAAAATTTTATCCAAGAGTTTTATTAATAATTTTAAAGGAAAAATCCTTAATATTCACCCTTCTCTTCTTCCAAAATATAAAGGGCTTAATACTCACGAAAAAGCAATCAAAAACAATGACAAATATTCTGGATGCACTGTTCACTTTGTAAATTCTAAACTTGATTCAGGTAGAATTATAAATCAAAAGAAAGTTAGAATTAAAAAATTAGATACCCCTAAAACTTTAGCAAAAAGGGTTTTAATGCAAGAGCATAAACTTTATCCAGCAGCTATTATGAAGATACTTAGTCTCTAAAGAAGAAGTCTATTTCAATTTTTGCGTTTTCAACACTATCTGATCCATGTACAGAATTTTTATCAATAGAAATTCCATACCTTTTTCTGATAGTTCCTTCTTCTGCATCATTTGGATTAGTAGCACCCATTAACTCCCTGTTGCCTAATACTGCATTTTCTTTCTCAAGTATCATGACTACAATTGGTCCAGAGGACAGATAAGAACAAAGGTCATTATAAAATGGTTTTGTTTCATGAACCTTATAAAATTTTTCAGCTTCTGATTTTTCAATTTGAATTTTCTTTTCTTTTACAATTGAAAACCCTTTATTTTTAAACATTTCCTTTATTTCATTGTCTAAATTTCTCTCGACAGCGTCTGGTTTGATAATTGATAATGTTTTTTCAGTATTACTCATAATCATCCTCTATTAGTTTATTTAATAATCTTACACCATAGCCTGTTGCACCACCTGAATTTAATGCTCCACCATATTTTGAAAAAGCCATACCAGCTATATCTAAATGCGCCCAAGGTGTTTTGTTTAAAACAAATCTTTGTAAAAATTGTGCTGCGGTAGTTGATCCTGCTCCACCAACATAATTAATATTTTGCATATCAGCATTTTTAGAGTTTATTAATTTATCAAAATTTTTGTGAAGTGGCATTCTCCACAACTTTTCATCTACTTTATCTCCAGCTTCTAATAATTGATTAGATAATTTATCATCGTTTGAAAAAAGGCCAGCATATTCTGATCCAAGAGAAACTATAATTGCACCTGTAAGTGTTGCTAAATCAATCATAAATTTAGGTTTAAATTTTTTTTCAGTGAAAGTAAGAGCATCGGCTAAAACCAATCTACCTTCTGCATCTGTGTTTAATATTTCAATTGTTTTACCACTATATGATTTAACAATATCACCAGGTCGTTGAGCGTTTCCACCTGGCATATTTTCTACAAGCCCTACAACACCAACAGCATTAATCTTTGCTTTTCTTACAGCTAAGTTTTTCATTAATCCAACCACTGTAGCAGAACCTGCCATATCATAAGTCATATCTTCCATAAACTTAGCAGGCTTAAGTGAAATACCACCTGTATCAAAACAAACACCTTTCCCAACAAAGGCTAAAGGTTTGGAATTATTTTTTGCACCATTCCATTCCATTGTGACAAGATATGATCCTCTAATGCTACCTTGGCCAACACCAAGCAAAGCATTCATTCCAAGTTTTTTTAATTTTTTTTCATCATATATATTAATTTTTAATCCGAATTTTTTAAGGGAATTTATTCTTTTTGCATATTCATCAGGATGTAAAATATTACCTGGTTCAGAAACAAGATCTCTTGCAAAAAAAGTTCCTTCTTCTAATGCTTTAAATTTTAATAGATCCTGTGTAGATATTTTATTTTTATTTCCAATAATATTTATAGAAACAGACTTTTTATCTTTTTTTGATTTATAAATATCGAATACATAAGATTTTAATTTTAAACCATGTAAAAAATATCCTACAAAATTTTCTATTTTACTTTTAACAGTATCTGAATTTATAAAGTAATCATTTTTATTATCAAAATTTATATAACCATGAAATTTAGCGCCTAAATTTTCTATATCAGTGGTTTTAATGTTTTTTTTAATAGATACTAAAAATATTGTTTTTTTTGAGTTAATTTCAAAAACAAGTAAATCTTTTTTTAAGTCACTATTTTTTAATAAGTCTGAAATGTATAAAAATTCAGAATTTGAAATATTTTTTTTTAATCCACTAATATTGAAATTTTCATCAACAAATAAGACAAGGTTTGATGAAACTTTTTTTGAACTACTATTTCTATAATTAATTTGAACAGTCATAAATTTAAATACACTCCTTACGAGTAGAATGCTATATATTGTTAAAATTTAGAAAATTCAATGAAAAAAATTATATTCAGAAAGCTGCTACTAGATTGTTTAACATTTTTCTTTTTAGCTTTATTTGGTATCGGTACAATCATTTGGGTTTTTCAAGCAGTAAATTTTTTAGATATTATGATTGAGGATGGTAGGAATTATAATGTTTATTTCAATTATACTTTGCTTAATTTTCCTAAAATTATTAGTAGAATTCTTCCCTTTGCACTTTTTTTTAGCTTTTCCTACACTTTCATTAAATATGAGGCTAACAACGAATTAATTATTTTTTGGAACCATGGTGTTGATAAAATAAGTATAGTAAATTTTTTTTTCTGGATTTCAATTTTAATTATGTTGATCCAAATGATACTTCTATCAATTCTTGTTCCAAAATCCCAGGAAATGGCTAGATCAAAATTAAGAACTTCAAATGTAGATTATTTTGAAGAGTTAATAAAACCAAAAAAATTTAATGATACCATCAAGGGACTAACAATATTTGCTGAAGATAAAGATGATAATGAAGAATTTAAAAATATTTATATTAAAAATAATAAAAAAAAAGGATTTCAAATTACATTTGCCAAAAAGGGAATTTTCGAATTAAAAGGTAATAAAAGAGTTTTAGTTCTTTATGATGGTCAAACCTTAACACAAAATGGTGAAAATATTACAAACTTTAATTTTTCTAAATCAGATTTTGGACTTACAAATATGAACTCACATCTCATTACTTATGAAAAAATTCAAGATCAAACAACTTTTACCCTGATAAAATGTATACAATCTATTTTTGGGATAAAAATAAAAGACACAATAATTTGTAAGTCACCCAGAAATATTTACAAAGAATTATTTAAACGATTGATAAGTCCTTTTTATTTGCCTGTATTAATTTTGATTTCCTTATTATTAATTTTAATTACAAAAGAAAATCAAAAATATAACAAAAATAAATTTTTTGTTTTTTTTGCAGGTTTTGGAATAATTGTTTTATCTGAAAGTTCACTTGGTTATATTACTAATAATTTGACTAAAAATATTTTAATCTCAATTTTGCCATTTATCATTACTTTGATCATTTACTTTATATTTATCTATAAATTAAAATTATCTTTTAGAAAATTATAATATGAAAACATATACAAAATTTTTAGTTAATGGATTTATAAAGTCATTTCTTAACGTTTTCTATGTAATGATTAGTCTTGTATTCATTTTAAATATTTTGAAAGAAGTTGAGTTTTTGAGTAATAAAGAAGTTAATCCACTATATCCTGTTTATTTATCCTTAATGAGTTCTCCTTCTGTAATTTTTGAAATGTTTCCTTTTATCTTTTTAATAGCAACACAATTTTTTTTTCTTAAGTTATTTAATAACGATGAAATAAATATTTTTAAATATTCTGGGTTAAAAAATATTAAGATAATTTATATACTTAGTTTTATTAGTTTTTTTATTGGAATTCTTACTATAACACTGTTCTATTCACTCTCTTCAAATTTACAACATTATTATCTACAAGTTAAAAATCAGTTTTCTGAGGATAAACTTTACCTGGCAGTTATAAACAAAAATGGATTATGGATGAGGGATGTTGTCAATAACCAAACTAGTATTATAAATTCATCAAAAATTGATAATAATTTTTTAACTAATACTTTCATAACAACTTTTGATGAGAACTTTAATTTAATCAGAAGTCTAAAAAGTAACAAAATTGATATTAAGGATAATGAATGGTTAATTTTTGATGCTACAATTTTTGAAAATAACATAAGTCAAAAAAGTGATTTAATAAAATTTAGATCCAATTTTAATCAAAAGAGAATTGAAAGTTTATTTTCAAACTTATCTTCATTATCTTTGCTAAAACTTATTGATTTAAGAAATAACTATAAATCATTAAATTATTCTACTGTAGATGTTGACATGCAGCTTTATAAAGTTACGACATATCCTTTATTTTTAGTAATAATGACAATTCTATCTTCAATCATAATGCTTAATACCAAAAAAACTAGCAGCAAAGTATTAAAGATAATAATTGGTCTATTTTTTTCAGTTATAATTTATTATATAAATAATTTTTTTAATGTAATGGGATCAACTGAAAAACTTCCTTTAATAGTATCAATATGGACACCAATTATATTCTTAAGTTTAATAAATTTGATAATGTTGGTGAACATAAATGAGAAATAAATTGAAAAGTTATATATTGGTATTTTTTTGTTTTTTTCTTTTATCGAAAAATGGCTGTGCAAATGAACCATTTGTATTTAATGTTACTGAAATTGAAGTTTTAGAAAATGGAAATCAAATTAATGGTTATAAAGGTGGTACAGCCACATCTGAAGATGGTAGTACAATTACTGCTGAAAAATTTTTCTATAACAAACTAACAAATATTTTAGAAACATCTGGTAATGTAAAATATTCAGATAAAATAAAGAATATAATCATTACTACTGACAAAGCAATTTACCTTAAAAATGAAGAAAAAATATTTACAGTCGGTAATTCAAAAGCTGTAAATGATAATAATACAATTACAGCATCTAATCTAGAATATGACAAAATTAAAAACGTATTTGAAGCAAAAAAAAATGCTGTAGCTACCGATTTTGAAAAAGACACAACTATTTATGCTGATGAAATCACCTACTCTAAAAATGAGGAGAAAATTTTTACAAAAGGTAAAACTAAAGCTTTAGTTGAAAATAAATATGAATTTAATTCAGAAAATGTTTCTTATTATAGAAGTTTAGGTAATTTAATTTCTCAAAAAAAATCCTCAGTAGAAGATAAAAGTGGAAATATTTATAAACTCAAAAACTTTACGTACAATATTAATGAAGAATTACTTGTGGGTAAAGAAGTTGAGGTTTTAGCAAAAGTTGAAGGAAATAAAATTGACCAATATTTTTTTTCAGAAGGGTTTTTTAATTTTAAAAATAAAAGCCATTTAGCCAAAGAAACTAAGATTAAAACTCATAAAGATGTATTTGATGACGAGAATCAAGATCCAAGAATATATGGCTCATCTTCATTGAGCGATAAAAACAAAACTGTTGTTAATAATGGAATTTTTACCAGCTGTAAACTTAATGATAATTGTCCTCCTTGGAGCATAAAAGCAGAAAAAATAACCCATGACAAAATCAAAAAGGATATGATTTATAAAAATGCAATTCTAAAAATTTATGATGTACCTGTTTTATATTTTCCAAAGTTTTTTCACCCCGATCCATCAGTAAAAAGAAGAAGTGGGTTTTTACAACCACAATTTAATAATTCTGAAACCTTAGGTTCATCATTGTATATTCCCTATTTTAAAACTTTAGGTCATGACAAAGATTTAACAATAAAACCAACATTTTTTGAAAAACTTACTAAATTTGAAAAAGAAAAATACATCCTACAAAGTGAATTTAGAAAGAAAAGTGAAAATTCCTCGCTCATCGCAGATATTGCTTTTGTTAGAGATTATAAATCTCTGACAGGCTCAAAAAATAAAACTAAAAACATAAATCATTTATTTTTAAATTATTCAAATGATTTAAAAAAACCAGATTATCTAGAGAGTAAATTTGATGCTCAAATTGAAAAAGTTACTAACGATACATACCTTAAAGTTTTTCAAAATAATTTATTTGATACTCCTGTAATGCCAGGAAATCAAACAACAATGAATTCAAACTTAAAATTATACCTAGAGAAAGAAGATCAGCACTTAACAACAGGTATTGAGGTTTATGAAAATTTAGGAACAAAACACAGTGATAGATATCAATATACTTTACCTTATTACGATTTTTCAAAAAATTTGACACCAATTATTGCAGACAATTCAATAAATGGCTCCCTAAATTTTTATTCAACTGGAACTAACAAACTTTCAAATACAAATAATCTAAGAACTACTCTTGTGAATGACTTTAACTATAGTTCAAATGATCTTATATCAAAATTAGGATTTAAAAACAATTTTGACTTATACTTTAAGAATTTAAATGCTGTTGGAAAAAATGATACAATATACACATCTAATGCACAAATAGATGGAAAAAGCACTGTAAAAATTGATTCATCTTTTCCATTAATTAGATCAAAAGATATGATTAAAGAAACGCTTACTCCCAAAGTATCTCTTAGAATAAATCCAGGAAACAACATGGATAATTATAGTGGATCATCAGCAAATATAAATGCGAACAATGTATTTGATACAAATAGACTTGGCATATCAAATGATTTTGAAGCAGGAAGATCTCTTACACTTGGTATAGATTATAAATTTGATCAACTAGAAAAAAACCAATCAGAAGAAACAAAAGATAAATATTTAGAGCTTAAATTAGCGACAGTAATAAGAGATCAAAATGAAAATGATATTCCAATAAGTTCAACTCTCAATAAAAAAAATTCAGATTTGTTTGGATCAATCAACAACCGATTATTTGATAATGTTAATTTAACTTATGATTTCTCATTAGACAACGATATGAAAACTATAAATTCTAATTCAATTGAAACCGAAATTTCTATAAATAATTTTATAACAACTTTTAATTTTATTGAACAAAGGAATGAGATTGGATCAACTCATTTACTTTCTAATGTCACAGAATATCAGATTAATAATAATACCTCTTTAAAATTTTCAACAAGAAGGAACAAAAATATTAACTTAACAGAATATTACGATCTTAGTTACGAGTATAAAAATGATTGTTTAACAGCAGCATTAAAGTTTAATAAAAGTTTTTATCAGGATAATGACTTAAAGCCAACTGAGGATTTATTTTTTTCAATCACATTGATTCCACTGACGACATATGAGAGAGAAATTTATAAAAAAACACCTGGACAAAGCGGTATAAAGGGATGGTTTAGATAATAGATGATAAAAAACAAATATTTAGCATTTTTGACACTTGTTTTTTTTATATACAATACAAGTTCAATTAGTCTTGAAAATAAAATATTGGTAAAAATTGAGGACCAGATCATTACAAGCCTAGACGTAATTAATGAATATAATTATTTGGTTGCAATGAATCCAAGTATAAAAAATTCTAAAAAGGAAGATATTCTTAAATTTTCAAAAAGATCAATTATGCAAGAAAGAATCAAAAAAATTGAAATTGAAAATAATTTTAACAACCCTAAAATACCACAAAAAATCCAAGATCAAATTTTAAAAAATATTTATTCTAAAATTGGTTTTACCAACTTATATGATTTTAAAGAATATTTAGATAACAATGATATTAATTTTGAAAATGTCAAAAATAAACTAGCAATCGAAGCTTTATGGAATGAATTAATTTTAATAAAGTTTTCTTCAAAAGTTAAAATTAATAAAAAAAAATTAAGAGATAAAATTGAAAATAATAATAATAAATTTTTGAAATCATTATTATTATCTGAAATTTATTTTGAAATTAAAAATATTAATGAATTAGATAATAAATTTATGGAAATTAGTCAGGTAATAAAAAACAAAGGTTTTGATTTTGCAGCTCTTGAATACAGCTTATCTACAACATCAAATTTTGGAGGTAAACTAGATTGGATTAACGAAAGTTCACTTAACAAAAACATTATAGCAGCAATAAGTAATTTAGAAATTAATGAATTTACAAAACCTATAGTTGTTCCAGGTGGTTTTTTAATTTTGAAAATTAATGAAATAAAAAATACTAAAATTAAGATTGATGTTGAAAAAGAATTCAAAAAATTAGAAGATTTTGAAAAAAATTATCAATTAAATCAATATTCAAAAATTTATTTTAATAGAATTAAAAAAGATTTAAAAATCAGTGAATTATAAACCAATTATAATTGTAGCAGGTGAGCCAAATAGTGTTTTTTTTGAACTTTTTTTTAAAGTTATAAAAAATAAAATCAATTCTCCTATTATTTTAATCGCATCAAAAAAATTGATTATGAATCAAGCTAAAATTTTAAAAAAGAAAATTAGTTATAATGTTACCAATGAATTTGAGGTAATTAAAAAAAAAATAATTTAAAAAAGATAAATTTAATTGATGTTGATTTCAGACAAGCACCTGGATTTAGTAAGATTACACCCAAATCAAATCCTTATATTACTACCTGTTTTGATATAGCGATTAAATTACTTAAAAACAATGTTAGTGATAAATTAATAAATGGGCCTATTTCTAAGAAGACTTTTTTAAAAAAAAAATACAATGGAATTACCGAATATCTTGCTGATAAAACTAATACGAATAAGTTTGCAATGATAATATATAATAAAAATCTTTCCGTTTGTCCTTTAACCACTCACCTGCCAATAAAATATGTTTCTAAAAAAATTAATAAATTAGAAATAATTAATAAAGTACAACTTATCGATAACTTTTGGAAAAAAAAATTTAATAAACAACCAAAAATTGGTATCACAGGACTTAATCCACATTGTGAGACTATTGATAGTTTTAATGAGGACAAAAGTATTATTTTACCTACAATTAAAGAATTGCAAAAACTCAAATATAATATTGTAGGACCATTAGCTGCAGATACTATTTTCTTAAAAAATAATAGAAAAAAATTTAATTTAATAATTGGTATGTATCATGATCAAGTACTTGCTCCCATTAAAACTCTCTTTGAATATGATGCAATTAACATCACTATAGGTCTTCCTTTTATAAGAGTTTCCCCCGATCATGGTCCTAATGAGGCTATGCTTGGTAAAAATAAATCTAATTATCTAAGTTTACTTAATTCAATTAAATTTCTAGACTTTTAAGTGATTAGAGCAAAAAAAAGTTTAGGTCAAAATTTCTTAATTGATAAAAATATAATTGATAAAATAATTAACACAGTATCAATTACCAATAATGAAATTCTAGAAGTTGGTCCTGGAACGGGAAATTTAACTAGAGAAATTTTAAAAAAAAATCCAAATAAATTATATCTTGTTGAAAAAGATGCTTTTTTAGCAGAATCTTTAAAAGAAATAATTGATGAAAGAGTTAAAATATTTAACGAAGACATTCTTGAATTTGACGAAAATTCATTATCAAAAAAAAGAGTTATAGTATTTGGAAACTTGCCCTACAATATTTCAACGGAAATATTAAGTACATGGATTACAAATTTTAAAGATGATTATTGGTTTTCTGACCTTATTTTAATGTTTCAAAAAGAGGTAGCAGACAGAATTATAGCTAAATTTAACACTTCTGCTTATGGAAGATTATCAATTTTAGCTAATTGGAGACTTAATATTAATAAAATTTGTGATATCTCGCCTGAAAGTTTTTCACCAAGACCTAAAATACAAAGCTCTTTAATTCACTTTACTCCTAAAAAAGACTTTGCTGAAATTAAATATCCAATAAATTTAGAAAAAATTACAAGAATATTTTTTAGTCATAGAAGAAAAATGTTAAAAAAACCATTTAACCAAATATTTAATGGAAATACTGATTTGCTCAATAAATTTAATTTAGATTTAAATTTAAGGCCTCAAAACTTAGATTTTGATACTTATTATAAATTAACAATTGAGTATGAAAAATTAAGAAGTTAATTTTTCAACATGATTTCGAATATATTCCAAGTCATAATCTTTAGATCCGTTAGAAATTTCAGCATTAATTAAATTGGTAATTTTAGAATAACAATTTTCTAAATTATCATTAACAACTACATAATCATAGTTTATCCAATGCAGGACATCTCTTCCAAATTGCTTCATTCTTTCTTCGGCAATTAATTTATCCTTCATATCTCTATTAGATAATCTTTCAAATAAAACTTCTTTACTAGGAGGCAAAATAAAAAATGTTACTAGTTTATAATCTAACTTTTTATTTTTAATCTGGTCTGCACCTTGCCAATCAATATCAAATAAAACATTTTTACCTTTATTTAATCTATCTATTACTGGTGTTCTGGTGGTTCCATAAAAATTACTAAATACTTTTGCGTACTCAAGAAATTCCTGATTATTGATTAATCTTTTAAACTCATTTTCATTAACAAAATAATAGTCTTTATTATTTATCTCATTAGGTCTTGGCTGGCGAGTTGTGTGTGATATGGAAACTTCGTAGTTATCTATTTTAGACAACATTTTAACTAATGTGGTTTTACCCGCTCCAGATGGAGAGGATAAAACAATCATTACCCCATCATTTTCTGAGGGCATTTGAATTATTAGTTCGCTTTTCCTTCGATAAACTTAACTGCATCACCTACAGTTAAAATTTTCTCAGCTTCACTATCTGAAATTTCAGATCCAAATTCTTCTTCGAAAGCCATCACTAATTCAACAGTATCCAAACTATCGGCACCTAAATCATCTATAAAACTAGACTCTTCAGTTACTTTAGCTTCGTCAATACCTAGGTGATCAGCTACAATTTTTTTTACCTTGCTTGAAACGTCTTCTGACATATTGATCCTTTTTGTTATAAATTCTTAATAGTTTAAAAAGCCATTTTGTCAAGCCATATACATGCCTCCATTAACATGTATTGTCTCCCCATTTATGTAATCAGACTGATCTGAGCATAAAAATAACACAGCATTTGCAATATCATCTGGCTCACCTAATCGTGCAGATGGTATTTTTGATACAATAATCTCTTTAAATTTATCGTCAATTTTATCTGTCATTGCTGTTTTAATAAATCCTGGTGAAATACAATTTACATTAATATGTTTCTTGGCATATTCTATTGCAAGACTTTTTGACATAGCAACAATCCCCGCTTTTGATGCTGTGTAGTTTGCTTGTCCTAAATTGCCAGTATGGCCTACTACAGAAGTAATATTTACAATTTTTCCAGATTTATTTTTAAGCATTTTTTTAATAGCAAATTTACTCATTAAAAAAGTTGAGGTTAAGTTTATATTTATAACTTTTTGCCATTCATCCAAACTCATTCTAATTGCAAGGTTATCTTGCGTTATTCCGGCATTATTTACTATACCATCTAAGCTTCCACCTAATTCATTAGTAGCATTTTCGACAAACTCTTCAATTTTATCACTTTGCGAGATGTCAAATCTTAATATCTTAATATTTTTGAAATTTTTTTTAAGCTCTTCTAGCTTTTCAATTCTAGTTCCAGAAGCCAAAATATTTGCACCCGATTCATTTAATTTTTTAATTATAGAGTTTCCTATTCCACCCGATGCACCAGTAACAATGATATTTTTATTTTCTAAATTACTCATATTTTTAAACCTTCAATATCTCCTTGATTATTAATAGTGTCTATTTTAACCTCCTTACTAATTCTTTTAACCAAACCTGATAAAACTTTTCCCGGACCTATTTCAATAAAATGATTTATATCATTATTAATCATATTAATCACACTTTCTCTCCATCGAACTCTATTTTCAATTTGTTTAATTAATAAATCCTTAAGCTCGTTGGTGTTTGATATTTCTTTAGCTGTAACGTTTGAAATCAGTTTATTGTCACCTTTTATAAAGTTCAATTTATTTAGTTCTTCGCTCATGATGTTTGTTGCTTTATTCATCAAATTACAGTGAAAAGGTGCACTTACTGGTAACTTGATATTCTTAATATTATTTTCTTTTAAAACTATAATTAATTTATCTAAATCTTCTATTTTTCCACTTAATACAATTTGACCTTCAGAGTTATCATTGGCAATTTGAGCGCTTAAATTTTGCTCATTATCTTTTAATATTTTTTCGATTGTTTCGACAGTTGAGCCTAATACTGCAACCATACCCCCCTGTCCTTTAGGAACTGAGTTTTGCATGGCATCTCCTCTTATTCTTAAGATTTTTAAAGTATCAGAAAAACTTAGATATCCCGCACATGATAGCGCAGAATATTCTCCTAAAGAATGTCCAGCAAAATATTTTGCTTTACTTAAGTCAATATTAAATTCTTTATTAATTACGTTGTAAATTGAATAGCTAATTAAAAAAATTGCTGGCTGAGTATTTGCCGTTAAGTCTAACTTGTCTTTAGGGCCCTCTAGTATAAGCTTAGATATAGGAAAATTTAGCGTATCATCTGCTTCTTTAAAGAGATTTTTAACAATATCAAACTTGTCAAAGAATTCCTTTCCCATTCCAACCATTTGTGATCCTTGACCTGGAAAAATTACTGAAAACATATAAAAAAAACTATCTATTTTGCCTTTTTAACTATTGTAATTGAACATTTATAATAGTATATCCTCACTTTTTATTAAAGAACTTAAATGAATTTATACGAACATACTATTATAGCTAGACAAGATACTTCACCAAGTGAAATTAAGCAATTAACAGAAAAATATTCTAAAATTGTTGAAAAAAATGAGGGTGAAATTGTTAAAACTGAAAATTGGGGATTACTAAACTTATCATACTTAATTAAAAAAAATAAAAAAGGTAGCTACATTCACTTTAAAATTAAAGGTAAAGGAAATGTAATAGATGAGCTGGAAAAAAATGAAGCAATTGATAAAAAATTATTAAGATACTTAACAGTAAGAGTTAAAAAATTTGATCTAGAAGCTAATTACTTTGCTAAAAGAGAAGATGAAGATAAAAAAGAAAGCTACAGAAATTAATTATGCCTAAAAGACAAAGTGGGAATAAAAAAGGTAAACAAAGCAACTTTGCAAAATTAAGTATCTTTCAACCAAATAAATATAAATTCAAAAAAACATGTCCGCTATCAGCAAAAGGAGCACCTGCTGTTGATTATAAAAATGTAAGACTTCTAAAGAAATATATGTCTGAAAACGGAAAAATTTTACCTTCAAGAATTACTAATGTTTCTCAAAAGAAACAAAGAGAATTGTCTCTTTCAATTAAAAGAGCTAGAAACTTAGCATTAATATAGAAATGAAAGTTATTTTATTAGAAAACGTCAAGAGAATTGGTTCTATCGGTGAAGTGATAGACGTTAAAAGAGGCTATGCTAGAAATTTTTTAATTGCTAACAAAAAAGCATTGTACGCTTCAAAGGAAAATATTTCAGAAGTTGCAAAGATAAAAGCTGACTTGTCAAAAAAAGATAGCGAGAAAAAGAAAGAAGCTACTCAAATTTCAGAACAAATTAACGGCAAAGAATATGCAGTTAAAAAACTAAGCACTGAAAACAATGAATTATATGGTTCAGTTAAGCCAACTGAAATATCAAAACTAATTCAAGATGAAAATAAAATTGATATTAAGCCTTCAATGATACAACCAGTTGAAGAAATTAAATCTTTAGGTAAATTTAAAGTGAAAGTATCATTGCACTCAGAAGTTGATGCTGAAATTACAATCAGTGTTACATCCGCTGATACGATCCAATAATTATACATTCTTTTCCCCAACAGTTATTATTAATTTTAATTAAAAAATAATTCTATAAATTAATATTTATGGAAAACAATCTAAGCATCGTTAAAGATCAATTCAAAGAATTACCAAATAACATTGAAGCTGAACAAGCGGTTATTGGATCTATATTAGTTAGTAACGATATCTTTGATGAAATTAGTACAATAATTTCAAGTATTAATTTTCATGACCCAATGCATCAAAAAATTTTTGAGGCAATTGAAAGTTTAATTTATAAAGGGATGCTTGCTAACCCTATTACACTTAAAAATTATTTTGAGGATGAGAAAGATGATTTAAATGTTCCAGAATATCTAGTTAAAATTACAAAATTTTCTACATCGGTTCGTCAAGCAGTTGAATACTCAAAAATAATTTATGATATGTTTGTAAGACGAGAATTAATTAAAATTTCAGAACAAACCATTGATAGTGCAAAACTAAATGAGCTAGATACCAATGGTCAAACAATTATTGAAAATTCGGAAAGACTATTATTTGATTTAGCAGAAAAAGGCTCTTTTAACTCATCACTAGTTAAATTTGATGAAGCCATGAAACAAACAATCGAAATGGCATCTGCTGCTTATAAAAATGAGGAAGGTATTGTAGGTGTTCCAACAGGTCTTAGAGATTTAGATGATAAACTAGGTGGTCTTCACCAGTCAGATTTAATTATTATTGCTGGACGACCTTCTATGGGTAAAACATCTCTTGCAACAAATATTGCCTTTAATGCAGCACAAAAATTACAAGACAGTGGAAAAAAATCATCTATCGCTTTCTTTTCACTAGAAATGTCTTCTGAACAATTATCTACAAGAATTATTTCAGAACAAGCAAGAATTAGTTCAAATGATATTAGAAGAGGAAGAATTTCAGATGAACAATTTGATAAATTTTTAGAAACTTCAAAAAATATTGCTGAACTTCCATTGTATATCGATGAAACACCAGCAATTAGTATTGCCGCAATGAGTAACAGAGCTAGAAGAATTAAAAGATTATTTGGTCTTGATATGATTGTAGTTGACTATATTCAGCTAATGAGAGGAACAACCTTTAACAAAGATGGAAGAGTTCAAGAAATCTCACAAATCACTCAAGGTTTAAAAGCAATTGCAAAAGAATTGGCTGTTCCTGTTGTGGCTTTATCTCAACTTTCAAGACAAGTTGAACAAAGAGATGATCATAAACCTCAGTTAGCTGATCTTAGAGAGTCTGGTTCAATTGAACAGGATGCAGATGTTGTAATGTTTGTTTACAGAGAAGGATATTATTTACAAAGAAAAGAACCAAGAGAAGCAACAGTTGAACATGCAGAGTGGCAAGCAAAAATGAATGAAGTTGCTCACTTAGCTCAGATTATAATAGGGAAACAACGACACGGTCCAATAGGCAATGTAACTCTTGAGTTTGAAGAGAGATTCACTAAATTTAAAGATACTCAAATTAATTAAATTCCAATATAAAAGAGCTAATGTTTGCTCAATTGTATCATAATGGAGTTCTGAAAAACCCAAAATCAGTATTTATTGTACTTATTATTGCAATATTAAGCTTTGGGTATTATTCCAAAGATTTCAGATTAGATGCATCTTCTGAAACACTATTGTTAGAGGGTGACCCTGATTTAACCTATCTTCAAGAAGTAACTGAAAGATATGGTTCAAAAGACTTCTTAATTCTTACCTATACACCTAATGAAGGAATGGTAACTGACAGCTCAATTAATAATCTTTTAAGTTTAAAATATAAAATTCAAAGTCTCAATTGGGTTCATAGCGTCATCACTCTTTTAGATATACCTCTTTTAAGTAATTCAGAACTCTCCTCTACAAGAAAGACTTCAAAGTTTTAAAACATTAAAAGATGAGGGAGTAGATAAAAATCGTGGGTTTAAAGAAATTTTAAACAGTCCTGTGTTTAGAAATTATGTTATTAGTGAAAATGGTAATACGAGCGGTATTATAGTTAACATCAAAGAAAATAAAAAATTAGAAAATATTAAAGATTTATCAAAAAACGAAATAGAAATTTACAAGGATAAGATTAAAAAACAAAATCATGAAAATATATTAGAGATTAGACAAGTTATTCAAAGTTATGGCGATGTAGGTAAGATTTATCTTGGAGGAATTCCAATGATAGCTGATGACATGATGACTTTCATTAAAAGTGATATTGTAGTTTTTGGTATAGGAGTTCTTTTATTTATTATTGTAACTTTATGGTTTGTCTTTAGACAGTTAATTTGGATTATTGTTCCAATTTGTAGTTGCTTATTCTCAGTTGTGATTATGGTGGGCTTACTAGGAATTTTAGGTTGGAAGGTAACAGTTATTTCTTCTAACTTTATTGCATTAATGCTCATTTTAACAATGGCGATGAATATTCACATGAGTACTCGCTTTCTTCAGCTAAAAAAAGATTACCCTGCTAAAAATAATTTTGAAATTATATCTCTTACAACAAATAAAATGTTTTGGCCTATTTTGTATACAGTCTTTACCACTGTCTTTGCCTTTTTATCACTTATCTTTAGTGGAATTAAACCAATTATTGATTTTGGGTGGATGATGACTTTTGGATTAATCACGTCATTTATTATTACCTTCACCCTTCTTCCAACTCTTTTAAATTTTACGCCAACAAAAAATACATCTCTTAAAAAAGAACAAGATTCTAAAATTACAAATTATTTAAGTCTGCTTTCAATAAATAATAAAAATACAATTTTTGGATTAACTGGAATTATTATTATTTTGAGCATAGTTGGAATTAGCAAGCTCGAAGTAGAGAATAGCTTTATTAATTACTTTAATAAAAATACTGAAATTTATAAGGGAATGAAACTTATTGATGAAGAATTGGGTGGTACTACTCCACTTGAGGTAATTCTAAAATTTCCTGCAGTTGAAAATAAAGATATATCAACTGAAGATGATGAGTTTGAAGATTGGGATGATGAAGAGGATAAGAATGATGAAAAATATTGGTTTACTAAAGATAAAGTTGATAAAATAGCATCAGTTCACAATTATCTAGATAGTCTGCCAGAAGTTGGAAAAGTTTTATCTTTTTCATCTATCATTGATGTTGCAACACAGCTGAACAACAACAAGCCTCTTGGTACTTTGGAAATGGGCGTTTTGTATTCTAAAATTCCAGAAAGTATAAAAACAGAAATTATTGATCCCTATTTATCTATTGAAAACAATGAAGCTAGAATAAGTTTAAGAATAATTGACTCCCAAAAAAACTTAAGAAGAAATGATTTAATAAATAAAATAAATTTTGATCTTAAAGATAAAATAGGATTAGAGGAAAGTGAATTTAAACTAGCTGGAGTTTTAATTTTATTTAATAATTTATTACAAAGTTTATTTAAATCACAAATTCTTACTTTAGGGTTGGTAATGATTGGAATTTTTTCAATGTTTGTAATTTTATTTAGAAATATTAAATTGTCTTTAATTGGAGTAGTTCCTAATTTTATTGCAGCATTTTTTATTTTGGGAATTATTGGTCTTCTTGGCATCCCATTAGATATGATGACCATTACTATTGCGGCAATAACTATCGGTATAGCTGTAGACAATAGTATTCACTATATTTATAGATTTAAAGAAGAATTTGATAAGATTAAAGATTACAATAAAACTTTAAAAAGATGTCATTCAACAGTTGGTATTGCAATATTGAATACATCCATCACTATTGTTTTTGGTTTTTCAATTTTAGTTTTATCAAAATTTATTCCTACAATTTATTTTGGCGTGTTTACAGGACTTGCAATGTTACTTGCAATGATCTCTGTTTTAACTTTGTTACCTGCTTTAATCTTAACTATTAAACCTTTTGGAAGATAGTTGGTAATGATTGATAGTTTAAAAGATTTTTATAATTTAATATCTATAATTGATCTAATCTACATAATTATTACCTTCTTATCACTTGTTACTTGTTACAAAAAAGGATTTGTCTTAAGTATTTTATCAATGGCTAAATGGTTACTTGCCTACATCATCACTCTAATTTTATTTCCAAGAATAAAACCATACATTGAGGATATTATTGATAACGAGTATGTCTTAGATGTTGGGTTGGGAATTGCTATTTTTATATTGGTTATTTTTTTAGTATTACTTGTGAATAAAGGAATTAGTAAAGCAGTAAGTTACACTGGTATCGGAGGATTAGATTCTACCTTTGGATTCTTTTTTGGGTTTATTCGAGCATATATAATTTCAGTTTGTATTTTCTCTGGCTTTCATATTGTCTACAATTACGATAAATGGCCTATAAATATAGAGCAATCATACATCTTTCCTTACCTTGAAAAAGGTAGTAATTATCTCATAAAAGAATTTCCTAATGAAAAAACATATCAAGATTCTAAAGAAAAAATTGAAGAACTTTGATCCTAAATTAAAAGAAGAATGTGGTGTATTTGGCATAAGTAATTCAAAAGATGCCTCGGCTTTAACAGCCCTTGGTCTTCATGCTCTTCAACACCGTGGTCAAGAAGGCTGTGGAATAGTTTCTTTTGACGGTGAAAAGTATTACTCAGAAAAAAGATTTGGCTTAGTTGGAGACAACTTTAATAAAGAAAAAGTTCTTAAAAATCTTAAAGGAAACCATGCTATTGGTCATAACAGGTACAGCACAACTGGTGAAAATACATTAAGAAATATCCAGCCTTTTTTTGCAGATACTAATGCAGGTGGAATTGGAGTTGCTCATAATGGAAACTTAACAAACTCTATTGCACTTAGAAATAAATTGGTTGAAGATGGAGCTATTTTTTACTCAACATCTGATACAGAAACTATTGTTCAATTAATTGCAAAATCTAAACGACCCAAAACAATTGATAAAGTCGTAGATGCAGTGTTCCAAATTCAAGGAGGTTATGCCTTAGTAATGTTAACACAAAATTCATTGATTGGAGTTAGAGATCCATTTGGGATTAGACCACTTGTTATTGGAAAATTAGGTAACAGCTATGTACTTGCATCAGAAACTTGTGCATTGGATATTATTGGTGCTAAATTTGTGAGAGATGTTGAAAATGGTGAGATTGTTTTAATTGAAAATGATAAGTTAGAAAGTATCAAACCCTACCCTCCAAAAAAAGTAAGGCCTTGTGTTTTTGAATATATTTATTTTGCAAGACCTGACAGTATTCTTGACGGTAAAACTGCTTATGAGCATAGAAAAAATATTGGAATTGAGCTTGCTAAAGAAAATGATATTGAGGCAGATATAGTAGTTCCTGTTCCAGACAGTGGTAATGCAGCTGCTCTTGGCTTTGCCCAATATTTAAAAATAAATTATGAACATGGTTTAATTAGAAATCACTATGTGGGAAGAACATTTATTGAACCAAGTCAAAAAATTAGAAGCTTAGGAGTTAAGCTAAAATTAAATGCAAATCAAACAACTATTAAAGATAAACGAATTATTTTAATTGATGACTCGCTTGTAAGAGGAACTACCTCTCATAAAATTGTTAAAATGTTATATGATGCAGGGGCTAAAGAAGTGCATGTTAAAATTGCCTGTCCTGAAATCAGATATCCAGATTTTTATGGAGTTGATACTCCAACCAAAAAGGAATTGTTAGCTGCTAATAAGACAAATGAGGAAATTTGTGAGTATATTGGAGCTAAATCTCTAAAATTTTTATCTCTTGAAGGATTATATAAAGCAATTGGTTTTGACAAAAGAAATGATACTTACCCACAGCTTACGGATCATTATTTTACAGGGGACTATCCTGTAAAACCTATTGATCAATTAGGAGACAATAAAGTAACTCAATTATCCTTATTAAGCACTGGTTCTAACAATTAAATAGAAAAAATTTATTTTTTAATAATTATCTTTAAATTCTAAATTTAAATATTATCTAGATATATATGATCAAATCTAAAGAACAAATAATAGATTATTTTAAATCAGGAATTAAACAGACAAAAGATTTTAGGATTGGGATTGAGCATGAAAAATTTTTGTTCAGTAACATTGATAATAAAAGAATTAATTATTCAAAAATTAAAGAGATGTTTGCTGCTCTTTTAGAATTTGGCTGGAATCCAATTTTAGAGAAAAAAAATATTATAGGGCTAAACAAAGGTGGCAAAAATATTACTCTTGAACCTGGAAACCAAATAGAATTATCAGGTGATAAACTTAATCATATTCATGAAGCTTGTGCAGAGTCTCAGGATTATCTATTTGAATTAAGACAAGTTACTCAAAAATTAGGTATTAATATTGTAAGTGCTGGATTTGATCCTATTTCAAAATTAGATGAAATTCCAAATAACCCCAAACAACGATATGAGTTAATGACTAAGGACATGCCACTTGGGGGAGAACTAAGTTTAGATATGATGTATCGAACTTGTGGTACACAATTAAATATCGATTATAATTCTGAAGAAGATTTTAAAAAAAAATTTAAAGTTGTTAATTCCATAGTCCCAATTTCAATTGCTTTATTTGCAAACTCAGCAATTGTTGAAAAGAAAAAAAGTAATTATTTATCATATAGATCCAAAGTTTGGCAAAGCACCTCGAGGGGAGGACTTCCTAAATTATTTTTTGAAGAATTAGATTTTGAAAAATATGCAGAGTTTTCAATAAATTTTCCAATTTTATTTATTCAACATGAAGGGTCATATATTTCTGGAAGAAAATATACATTTAAAGATTTTATGGAGGGTAAAATTAATGAGATTGGAAACAGACTACCGACCGAAAATGATTTAACTACTCACTTAAGTACAATTTTTACAGAAAATAGATTAAAGAAATATATTGAACTTAGATCAATGGATACTTGTGGTTGGGATTGTCTATGTTCAGGACCCGCTTTCAATGTTGGGATGCTATATGGAAATTTAAATGAAGTTTATGAGTTAATTTCGACTTGGGATAAAGATAAAATTATTAACGCATATCTAGAAGCTCCCAAAAAAGGATTTAATACTCAACTTATGGGTAAAGATCTTCTTTATTGGGCAGGTACATTATTAGATTTATCTAAAAAAGGATTAGAGGACAGAGATATTTTGAATAAACATGGGAAAAATGAGACATTATTTTTAAATCATTTGCAAAAAGTAATTGATAATAAAACTACTAATGCAGATCATATGATTAATAAATTTTCTAAAACTGAAGATTTAAGTGAATTATATGATAAATAAAATCGTTGCTATTCAAGGAAATCACCCCTCAAAATTAAACTCTGAAACAGACACAAGTGTTTTTCTTGCTCATGAGATTCAAAGCAAAAACTACAAGATATTTTATTATGACCCAAAAGATTTGTCAGTAATTAATTCAAAAGTAATTGCCTCAGGATTTTTTATAAAGTTTAATTATAAAGATAAAAAATTTTTTAAAATCTTAAAAAAACAAAAACTAAATCTTACAAAATGTAAATTTATTCTAATTCGTCAAGATCCTCCATTTAATCTTGAATATATTTCGGCAACATACATTCTTGATACCATTAAAGATAAAGTTAAAATTTTAAACAACCCTACTTCAATTAGAAACGTATCTGAAAAACTATATTCTGCAAGATACCAAAAATTTATGCCAAGCACTATTTTTACTCAAAATATAAGTGAAATTAAAAACTTTTTTAAGATACATAAAAAGGTAATTATAAAACCTATCCATAGTTACGGTGGAAATGACATTCATCTTTTAAACAAATTTAATTCAAAACTAATTAATCAATTTATCAAAAGACATGATCACATAATGTGTCAAAAATTTTTACCTAAGATTAGCAAAGGTGATAAAAGAGTTTTTTTAATAAATGGTCAAGTATGTGGTGCAATATCTAGAGTTCCTAAACATGGTTCTTTTTTAAGTAACATGAGCAAAGGGGCAAAACCAATTAATGTCCAATTAACCAAAACAGAGCATAAAATTTCAAAATTAATTGCTAAAGATCTTAAAAAAGAAAATATTTTTTTTGCTGGAATAGATTTTATAGATCAAAAATTAAATGGTGATATCAATGTTACATCACCTACTGGATTAAAAACATTATACGATTTATCAGGAGTTAATCTAGCAAAAATATTCTGGAAAGAATTAAAAGCATGACAAATTTATCTGACCAACAAAAAGGATCTTTTTTAGCATTTGTTGCGGTAATGTTTATTACACCTGATAGTTTATTTATTAGATTATCGAATGTCGATACTTGGGGTTTAGTATTTTATCGTGGAATGATTCCGTTTTTTACTGTCTTGATTGGAATGTTAATCGTTTATAAATCCAATTTTTTTAAGATGTTATTTAATAGTGGTTACCATGGTTTAATTTTTATAACTACTTTCTCTATTACTAATATTACTTTTGTAGTCTCTATCCAAAACACTAATGTAGCTAATACTTTAGTCATGATTGCAATGGCACCTATGTTGTCTGCAATTTTAGGCGCTATTTTCTTAAAAGAGATACCTGATCAAAAAACTTGGGCTGCAATTGCAGTAACATTTTTGGCTGCAGTTTATATTTTCTACGACTCACTTCAATTAGGGAATGTTTATGGGGATATTTTAGGTTTTATCACAGGCCTTGGGCTTGCAATTAATGCTGTGACTATTAGATCGGCTAAGAAAAAAAACTTATTACCTGCAGCAGTTGTTGGAAAATTGTGTGTTGCAATATTCGCTATGTTTTTTATTGAAACCTACGCTTTAGTTGACCGAGATTTATTTATTGTACCATTAATGAGTATTATGTGTGTTGCTATTCCTTTTGTGCTTGTAACGATTGCTCCAAGATTTATTCCTGCTGAAGAGGTGAATTTATTCTTCCTATTAGAGACTATTATTGGTCCATTCTGGGTTTGGATGGTAATTAAAGAACAGCCTAGTATTGAGACCATTCAAGGCGGATTAGTCATCATTTTAACAATTGCGATTCACTCATTCCTAAAGCTTAGAAAATCATAAACCTCTAAATACATTTAACTTGATTTGGCCACAAATCAGAAATAGATACCGATTCAGATGGAAAAAGTATTAAAAAATTCATGGGCATTATTTTTAGGTATGGGGGCACTTATGCTTGCTTATGGATTTCAAGGATCATTACTTGGAGTTAGAGCTGTAAAAGAAGAATTTAGTTTAACAGCAACAGGGTTTATGATGTCTGGTTACTTTGTTGGTTACTTTATTGGTGCTAAAACTATTCCACAAATAATTTCTCGTGTAGGACATATCAGAGTGTTTGCAGCTTTTGCTTCTGTTGCTTCATTAGTAGTTTTAATTCATGCTATATATGTAAGCCCTTTTGCATGGTTTCTATTAAGGGTGCTTACTGGTATAAGTATGGTTTCTATTTATACTGTTGCTGAAAGTTGGTTAAATGATAGAGCAAGTAATAAAAATAGAGGCAGTGTCTTGTCCGTCTATATGGTCATCTTATATGGTGCTATGGGGCTTGGAATGTTTTTACTTAACTTTAGTGATCCATTAAACTTTGAACCCTTTATATTAATTTCAGTCATAACTTCAGCTGCACTAATTCCAATATTACTTACAAAAAGAAAAGCTCCAACGTTTAAAAAGATATCAACTATGTCTTTACAGGAAGCATTTATCTCATCTCCATTTGGGATGGTCAGTGCATTTTTTTATGGAACTATTCAATCTGCATTATTCACACTGCTAGCAGTATATGCAGCAACAATGAATTTTTCTATTTTTCAAATTTCATTAGTTACCTTTATGCTTGCGGTATCAGGTGCAATTTCTCAATGGCCTATTGGAAAATTGTCTGATATGTTTGATAGAAGAAGAGTAATTATTATAGTGACTTTTGCATCAGCATTCTTTGCTTTTTGTGCAATTTTATCTTCAAGACAAATGTATTTACCAGGTGAGTTAGCAACCAGTAAATTTTGGTTTTATGTTTTTTTAATTTTATTTTCTTTTTGTAGTCTTCCAATGTTCTCTTTAATTTTAGCACATACCAATGATTTTATCCCAAAAGAAAAATTTGTTGCAGCAGGTGCTAGTTTACAGTTTACATTTGGTATGGGTGCTATGGGTGGCCCTTTTTTATGTTCGGTATTTATGGGTTTCGTTGGACCTAATGGTTTTTTTATATTCTTAATATTTTTTCATTCTTTAATTGGAATTTATGGACTTTATAGATCAAAAGTTAGACCTGTTGTTGAAAATCCAGATTCTCAATTCGTTGCAATGCCACAATCAATTACGCCAGCTGGTATTGAATTAAACCCTTCAACTGAACCTATTGAAGAACCTGTTAAACCATCTTTAGAACCTGTAATTGAAGAAAACAAACCTAATAGTCTTTAGTATTTTAATTATTCTAAAGATTTGATCTGAGAGTAAATCTTATCTTTATTTGTTTGACCAATGGTTCGTGATAATTCTTTGCTATTTTTATAAACAACAATTGTTGTCCAATAATTAATACCTAAAGATTTTGCAATTTTTTTATCTTTCGTTTGTTCAAAGCTTAAAAATATTACATCTTTGAAATCTTGTTTGGCTTTGTCTAATACTTTTATTTGTTTAGCACAAGTTGTGCAGGTCTTGTTCCATGAATGGATTACAACAGTTTTTCCCTCTAATTGTGATTTTTCAAAAATCTCATTAGTAAAAGTAGTTTCTTTACTTACAGCAACTGAATTAAGGCCAAATATTAAAAGTATAAAGATTAGAATATTTTTCATAATTAGAAGTAATCTACACCCAACTAGTATTTCTGTAATTAAACAAATTGTCTCTATGACCTTACTTTAATAACCTAACTTTCTATCAATTTGATTAATAAGTTCCTTTTTTTCTAAAAAAAGTTTGAGATTTTTAAAGAATATCTTTAACACCATCTCAATATAATTGCCTTGACTATCTGATGAAATATGTGGTGTGATTATTAAATTTGGCGTATCCCAAAGATTAGAGTCTTTTGGTATGGGTTCGTGAGAAAATACATCTAAAATAGCACCAGCTATTTCATTTTTTTCTAATTTAATTCTTAAAGCCTCATAATCTAACACTGAGTGTCTGCCAATGTTAACAATTCCACAGGTAGATTTAAGACTGTCTAATCTAGTCTTATTAATTAATCCTTTTGTTTCTTCTGTTTCAGGAACTGCGAGATATAAAAAATCAGCACTTGGCAATACTTCATCTATTTTATTAAAGGTAATTACTTTTGAGCAACCCTCAACACTTTTTCCTTTTCGATTAACCCCAATAACTTCAGCTCCAAGTTTACTTATATGCTTTATCATTGAGCCACCTAAAGATCCGGTTCCAACTACAACAACTTTAAAACCTTCAATAGGTTTACTTAGTAATGTAACAAACTCTTTATTTTTTTGATTTGTAACTATTTTGGTTATTTGATTTTGAAGCATTAAAATACTCATTAAGCCGAATTCTCCTGCTTTTTTAGCATGCACACCACTACTGTTTGTTAAAACTAAATCTTCTTTCATCCAATCAAAGGGAGATAGATGATTAACTCCGGCAGAACTTACATGTATCCATTTAAGCTTTGGAGCTATAGCTTTAATATTTTCTGTTGGAAATTGCCAACCAAGCAAAATATCTGCTTCTTTCATAGAAGTTAGATAATTATCATCATCCCAATCTATTAAATACTCTATCTTTTCTCTAATTCCTGGAAATTGACTTAGTCCTTTTTCAAATTCTTCTTTAGTTATTGTACTATGCTTTTCACCTTCTGGATCACAAGGCAAAAAACCTTCTTTCCAGTGGTTATTTCTTATATGAATTTTAATTTTATTCATTTGTTAAATATTATCTTATCTTTAATTTCTTTTAATAAAAAATATATTATCATATAGATTAATAAAAATATAATGCCTTCATTTGATGTAATCAGTAAAATTAATTATCAAGAATTTGATAATGCCTTAGCTAATTGTTTAAGAGAGATTAGTAATCGATATGATTTTAAAGGACTAAATATTTCAATTGAACGAAAAGATAAAAATATCACTACACTTGCATCAGATGAGTTAAAGCTAAAACAAGTCAATGAACTGTTAGAAACTCATCTTGTAAGAAGAAAAGTGGATCCAAGAGTACTAAGTGTTAAAAATTCAGAAGGTGCATCAGGTGGAACCATTCGACAGGTTAGTGAATTAAAAGAAGGAATAAGCCAAGAAAATGCAAAAAAGATCATTGGGGACATAAAGAAACTTAAGCTTAAAATACAGATTAAAATCCAAGGAGAAGAATTAAGAGTTGATGGAAAAAAAAGAGATGACCTTCAAGATGCGATAGCTGTAATTAAAACAATTGATATAGGTTTACCAATTGAATTTATAAATTTTAGGGATTAATCCAGAATAAATGAAAAAACTTTTAGGGATCCTGGTTCTAGGTTTGTTGTTGAGTGGTAATGCTTATGCAGAGAATGAAAATTTCATAAAAAAGTATTTATTAAGTAATTCCTTATATAAACAAAACCCTAAGACAGACTTTTTTTGGAAAACACAAAATAAATTAAATTTTTAAATCAAGAAATTTTCTGACTATATCTTTTCTATCCCATCGTTGAATTAAACGAGCTAAATCAAGAGTAGTACCTGATGCAAAATCAGGAAAAATTTTAGTATAATTTTCACCCATTTGAATTGTTTTGTTGGGATTAATTGTTACAAAATTTTTATTTTGTAATAATAAAACCTTTCTTTTAACTGTTTCTCTAGGCATATTTAAAGAGGACGAAATACTTGTCACGGTTAACTTTGGGTCATTTAAGAACTCTGCATTAGAAGATTTTTCAAATTCAAAAGATAATGACTCTAAGGATAATTTTTTATTTTTATTTATTAAATATACATCATAGCTAACTACTACTTGCAATATTATAAAACTTTCAAAATCTAGGCCTAGTCTTTTATTAATTCGCTGATAAAAATTAATTAAAAAAATTGCCCAATCATAGAAACCTGATGAAAAATTTTCATTTTCTTTTATTTTATTTTTAGAGTTCATAAATTATTTATTTTTAATTTTTAACATGAAATAAAAACCTAATACGAAAAGTAGAGTGTTGGAAAAAAGACCAATTCTCTGAGAAAAGTAATAAGTCATTGTCCCAACTAATAAAGGGCCAGCAAATGAAGTAATTCGACCAGAAAATGCAAATAAACCAAAGCTTCTACCTGCTTGCTCTTCACTAATCAGTGATGTCATCATTACACGACTAGCACTTTGTATTATTCCAATAAATATAGAAATGACCATTACGACTGCAAAAAAATTCGATTTACTTACAGCCAGTAATGAAGCATAAATTATACACAATGTTAATGCTACTATACTTATTAAGATTAAATTTTTTGATGAATATTTATCATTTAAATGTCCTCCAACTATTACACTTAAAAAAGCAATAATATTTGAAAAAATAGCCATTTTTATAATTTCATCAAAGCTAAAACCAAATACACCACTTGCATAAACACCTCCTCCACTTATCAGAACAATAAGCGCATCGGCATATAACATTCTTGCTATTAAAAACTTTCCTGTTTCAGTTAATTTATTTTGCCAAATTATTTGAGTCAAAGATTTAAAATTTAAATGATTTTTTTTTATATCTTTAGAAGTTTTATCCCTAAAAAAGAAAAGCATGGGAATGGCGAATATAAAAAACCACAAAGCAACAATAAGTGCAGTGAATCGAATATTTTCAAATTCTTGTTTATTAAGATCAAATAAAACTGTGTCTGATAAAACAAAGAAATAAAGCACAATCAATAATACTGGAATTGTTCCTAAATACCCTAACCCAAAACCTAAGCCTGATGTTGTGCCAAGTTTATTTTTTTCAGATGCTTGTTGTAACAGTGAATTATAAAAAATTTGCGCAATTTCATAACAATAATTTGAACATAAAAAAATTATTAATGTGTAAAAAATAAAACTAGTTTCTGGTTTTGAAAACCAAAATAAACACGTTATGAGAATACATAGGATTGTAAATATGCGTAAAAAATTTATTAAACCATTTTTTCTTTTATCTGCTAGGATGCCAAAATAAGGACCTGTTATAGCAATTAATAAACCACAAACTCCCGTCGTCCATTGCCAGTAGGCAGCACCTAATTGCGCATCACCAACAATTTGCCTTGCAAAATAGGTAGAAAATATAAACGTAATGATGATGGCTGAAAAAGAAGAATTAGCAAAATCATACATTCCGTAGTTTAATTTTTTCACACTATGAACATCACCATTTTAGTGACATTTGCAACCCATAATGAGCACTTTTGGAGATAATAAACAATGTGTTCAAAAATTTAAAAATAAACATTCTATTTGTTATTTTATTTTCTCTTACAAGTTTTGAGTTATTAGCTGATGATAAGTTCTGGGTGGCTGCAGATTGTAGTGTTACTAACGATTTTAGCAATAATGCGAACTGGTCAAGCACAAAAGATGGCCCAGGAGGAGCAAGAAGACCAAATAAAAATGATGTTGCAATTTTTGGTGCGACTGCTGATAGTAGTGATTGTAATGCAGAACTTACATCAAGAAACGTTATTCAAAAACTAATCCTGAAAAATAACTACGATGGTACTGTTAGTGTAGCCAATAATCAAATACTTACATTAAGACAAAATTTTAGCATTAATGGGGGTACATTATTTCTTGGTACTGATGCAACTTTAAATGCAAGTAAAAGCATGTCTCATATTAATGACGGAGGAACTCTCTCATCAGCAAATGCACTTTTAGTTAAAATTTTTCCCAGCTTAAACATTCATGAAGGCGGGACTTTTATTGCACCTGCAAAAAACACATTATTTCTAGGTGGTTTTATCAATAATGGAACTTTCACGCACAGTAATGGTACGGTAACATTTTCTCCAAGGGATTCTAGTTATCAGGTTTTAACAAATGGTACAGGCACAGGTAAGGATTTTTATAACGTAATAAAAAATAATAAAAATACAACTCTGAGAATGAATGGGGATATGCAAGTTAATAACATAACCTTAAATAGAGGTATATTGAATGTAGACGGGAATGATCTGTATGTTAAAGGAAATTATATTGCAAATAGTAGTAATCGACGAGAGGTTACCAATACAAGCGCTTCAACATCAGTGATATTTAATGGAACTGGTAATCAAAATGTTATAGCTCATAATAGCGGTGCTTGGCCCAGTTTTGAAAATTTAACAATAACCAATACAACTGGCGTTGTTTCATTTTCTACAAAGAATGTAGGTATAGATAAAACTCTTACTATTAATTCTGGGGCAATTCTTGATATCAGTGGACTAAACATGACAGCGACTACTTTAGTTAATAATGGTACGCTTCAATTAGAAGGGGATGAAACAGTAACTATTACTAACAAAGATACAAACTCTGGAACAATCACTTATGATGGTTCAGGTACCTACAATGATCTAGAATACGGTGATAATTATTATAATCTAACTTTTAATGGTACTGGAACTTACACCCTTGATGCTAATTTAAATGTTGATGGAGCACTAACAATTACAGATGGAACACTCGATGTTTCCTCAGATGATAGAAGTATTAATGTTGCAGGAAATTGGACAAATAGTGATATTTTTAAATCTAGATCAGGTACAGTCACTTTTGATGGAACGTCAACTATTACCTCGGGTGGTATCACCGATCAAGCACAAGATTTTTATAATGTTATTTTAAGCGGCAGTGCAGGAACACAATCTACAAACCACGTAGATGTTGATAATGATTTTACAATTAGCTCCTCTGGAACCTGGAACACAAGTGGGCTTTGTCTTTTTGTGGCAGGCACTACAACCACAGGTAGTGGTACATTAACGAATACGACTCTTCCAACTGTTACTTTTGATCCTGCCAACTCTGATAATGATGTTCAACCTACAGAAAACATTACATTAACTTTTAATCATGCCATGCGTAACACAGATGATAGCGCTTTAACAAACACTAACGTTGATAGTCTTATCACTTTAAAAGTGAATAATTCAAGCGGTGCAGATATTGCTTTTGATGCTACGATTGATTCTGATAAAAAAGTTATTACTATTAATCCTGACAGCAATCTTACAGGCCAACAAAATGTGTATGTGGCAATAGGTGCTACAGTTGAAGATCAAACTTGTGGACAAGCAATTACTGCAGCCAATGCAACTTTTACTGTTGTTGATACTGATGTTCCAACACTAACATCATCTACTCCTACTGATGGCGCAACAGAGGTAGGTGTTAATGATAATATTGTTCTAAATTTTAGTAAAGCTGTTGACGCTGAGAGTGGTAATATTATTATTTATAAGGCTTCTGATGATTCTGAAGTTGAGTCAATTCCTGTCGGCAATGCTAAAGTCTCTGGATCAGGATCAACTCAAATTACTATTAACCCAGCAGCAACTTTAGACAGTTCAACTGCCTACTATGTTCAAATTGCTGCAACTGCTTTTGATGATAGTTCTAGTAATTCTTATGCTGGGATTAATGATAAGACTTCGCTTAACTTTACAACGGCTGACGTTAATGCACCAACCTTATCGTCATCTACACCAGCTGATGAAGCTACTGGTATTGCAGTTGATACAAATATTGTACTTAATTTCAATGAAGCTGTTGATGCTGAAAGTGGAAATATTATTATCTACAAAACATCTGATGACTCTCAAGTGGAGTCTATACCTGTTGGTGATGCTAAAGTATCTGGATCAGGCTCTACAACAATAACAATAAATCCTTCGACAACATTAGATGGATCAACGGCTTATTATATACAAGTAGCTGCTACTGCGTTTGATGATAGCTCGAGTAATTCGTATGCAGGTATTAGTGATGCCACAACCCTTAATTTTACAACAGCAGATATAGGTGCACCAACCCTATCATCATCTACTCCAGCTGATGGCGCTACAGGTATTGCTGTAGATGCAAATATTGTTTTAACATTCAATGAAGCTGTTGATGCTGAAAGTGGAAATATTATTATCTACAAAACATCTGATGACTTCTGAAGTAGAATCAATTCCAATTGGTAATGCTAAAGTTTCAGGTTCAGGATCAACAGAAATTACCGTTAATCCAGCAACTACCCTAGACAGTTTTACAAGTTATTATGTTAAAATTGAAGCAACAGCATTTGATGATAGTTCTAGTAATTCATATGTGGGAATAACAGATACAACTACACTTAATTTTACTACTGCAGACGTTGAAGCACCAACTCTAACTTTTAGTCCTTTAGATGGTACAACTGGTATTGCAGATAACACCAATATTACAATTACCTTTGATGAAGCAATAAGAAATACAGATAATTCAGAACTAACAAACTCTAATATCGACACTCTAATTACACTTAAAGAAGATAACTCTAGTGGCTCAAATATTGATTTTGATGCTACTATCGACTCTGATAAAAAAATTATTACAATAAATCCTAATAGTGATTTTTCAAGTGAACAAGTTGTATATGTTGCAATTGGGGCTACTGTTGAAGACTCCTCAAATAACGCGATAAGCGCATCAAATATAAGCTTTACTGTTGCTGCTCCTACTTCACCGCCATCTTTGACATTTAATCCTTCAGATAACAGTACAGGTAACGCTGTTGACACTAATATTACAATTACTTTTGATAAAGCTATTAGACATATTGATGATACAGATATTGCTGATACAGATATTGATAGTTTAATTACATTAAGAAAAACAAACTCTTCAGGAAATAGAATACCTTTTAATGCTACTATAGATAATACTAAAAAAGTTATAACGATCAACCCCTCAAGTAACTTTTCTAGCAGTCAAGTAGTCTATGTAGAAATAGGTGCAACCGTTGAAGATTATTATAATAACGCAATATCAAACTCGTCTATAACATTTACAGTTGCTGATACTGTAGCCCCAACTATTACTTTTAATCCATCAGACTCTGATACTGATGTAACAGTTAGTTCAAATATTACTCTTACTTTTAATGAAGCAATACGAAATACAAATAATACAGTTTTAACCGACACTAATGTCGATAGCTTGATAACATTAAAAAATTCAGATGAAGATGGAGATAATATTAGTTTTAACGCTACAATTAACTCAGATAAAAAAATTATTACTATTAACCCTGATAGTAATTTTTCTAGTGAACAAGTTGTTTATGTGGCAATTGGAACAACAGTTGAAGATTCATCAGATAATGCAATAACAGCTCAATCCATTACTTTTACAGCCGCTGACTCAACACCACCAACAGTAACTTTTAGTCCAGCTGACTCAGAGACTGGTATTGCCGTTAATTCTGATATAACAATTGCTTTTGATGAAGTAGTTCGAAATATTAATAATACATCTTTAACAGATGCCAACGTTGGTAGTCTAATTACTTTAAAAGAAACTAATACTAATGGATCTAATATTAGTTTTACGGCATTAATAGATTCCACAAAACAATTAATTACCATAACGCCAGATAATAGTTTTTCGAGTGAACAAGTTGTGTATGTGGCAATTGGTGCTACTGTAGAAGACTCTTCAGACAATGCTATAAGTGCAAGTTCTGTAACATTTACGGCAGCTGATTCCACTGCACCAGAAGTCACTTTTGATCCAGCAGATACATCAACAGGTGTGCCTATTACTGCAAATGTTACACTATCGTTTGATGAAGCTGTAAGAAATCCAGATGACTCTGAACTAACAAATTCAAATGTTGGAAATTTAATTACACTTGAGTATGTATCAGATAACGCATCTATTGATTTCACAGCAACTATTGATTCAGACAAGAAAATTATAACCATTAACCCTGATGAAAATTTTATAAGTGGTAGGTTTGTGCGTGTAGCAATACAAGCACTTGAAGATTCATCAAATAATACAATGTCAGCAACATCAGGCACTTTTAGTGTTACGGATTCAACGGCTCCAGTTGTTACTATTGATCCAGCAGATGGATCAACATTAGTTGCACTTGATACTGATGTAATTATTACCTTTAATGAAGAAGTAAGATTACTTGATAACTCTGCTATTAATAATACAAATGTTGATAGCTTAATAACTCTAAAGGACAGCAATTCAACTGGGGCAGATATTGCTTTTGATGCCACTATAAATTCTGACAAGACAATTATAACTATTGATTTAGTAAGTGATATTACAAGTGAGCAAACAGTTTATGTGGCAGTTGGAGCTACAGTTGAAGACTCTTATGGTAATGCAATAACCGCAACATCATCTACTTTTACGGCAGCAGATAAACTGCCACCTAGTGTAGAAATTGAAGCTGTTATTACAGCATCTATTGCTGTTAATTCAGATATTACTTTTACTTTTAGTGAAGCAATTCGAAATTTAGATGACACAACTTTAATAAGCTCCGATGTTGGAAGTTTAATGACATTAAAAGATACAGATGCAAATGGAGCTGATATTCCATTTGTTGCAACAATTAATTCTGCAAAAACTATTATTACAATTGATCCTGTCAGCAATTTTACAAGTGCACAAAAAATATATGCAGCAATTGGTGCAACGGTAGAAGATTTTGCGGATAATGTTATTCCAGCTTCAAGTAAAACTTTTACTGCAGAGTTTTTAAAAGAGGATTTAGAAAATCCATTTAATGAAAAGGATGTTATTGCTTTAATAGATGCTCAAAGAGAAACTTCTAAACGTTTTATAGAACAATCATCTTATGCTGTATTGAATAGAATGGAGTGGTTAAGAAGAAACAGAGATGTTAATAATTTATCTGAACAAGGAATCAAAATTAAATTTAGTGATGAAGAATATACAGAAATTGCCACTGCGTTAAATTTTGATAAATATATAAATCGTACCAAAGATTTATTTAACAATAATTGGGCTTTTTGGAGCGAAGGTACAGTTACATTGGGTGAAATAGATAATACCTCGCTTGCTTCACTGCAAGAAATTCAAACAACAGGTATTACAATTGGTGTTGATAAAAAAGTAAGCGATAGAAGAATGTATGGTTTTGCACTTAGAGTTGGTCTTGATGATGTAGATATAGGTACATCTGACACTAACCTAAAAACAGATATGTTTAGCTTATCTTCTTATGCAACCTTTCCATTTAATAATAAAACTTTTATTGATACGAATATAGGTATTAGCAGTTTAAAAATTGACTCAAGACGAAAACATGAAGCAGGATTTTTATTTGGGAAGAGAAATGGTAATCAAATTTTTGGATCAATTGTCTATGGAGGTGAATTTATAAAAAAAGATTTAAATATATCTCCTTATGGAAGAATTGATCTAGGATATACTATTTTAGATGAATATTTAGAAAGTGGTAAAATTTCAGCTCTAAAATACAATGAAATGAAAATTGAAAATAGTAAATCATCATTGGGTTTTCTAATTAATAATTCGTATGAAATTAACAATTTAAAATTTAAACCATTTAGTCGTTTTGAATATGGAAGAGGAAGTACCGACTCAAATGATACAATAGTTTCGTATCATAAAGCATATCCAAATACTAATTATACTAATAAGGGTGTAAATGAATCATCAGATAATTATAAAGTCACCCTTGGAACAGATTTAGATATTGGAGAAAATATGTTCTGTACTGCAAGTTTTGAGAGAAATGAAGAAATTGATTCAGGTTATACTAATACTATGAATTTTGCAGGATCTTACTTAATAAAACCAAATGCAGAACTAAGTTTTCATTCCAATTTAACAAATGAAAACACTTCACAATTTTCAATACAATATGATCATCAATCCAAGTCTGGGTGGGATTTAAATTACAATATTGAATTACAAAATAGTTTTAATGTTAATTCTGAAAGTATTGTTGGTATTAATGTTAAAAAAATTTTTTAAAAGTTTAATTAAGTAGAAGACTAATGAATAAAATCCTTTCAATTTTAGCCATGCCTCAGGCTTATTGAATATTTTTAGACGATTTTATAGGATAACTAGAAACTAACTAGAAACAAAAGAGATAAATCAAGAAATGGATCAGTGTGAATAAAGAAAACGCAAGTAAACTGTGGAAAATGATACAGGAAGCTGGCGATTATTTACGGGATTAGCGGTTCAACCTATCCTACACTCACCTACACTATTCTAAAGTACTTATGCGGATAATGAAAAGTTAGCTTAAAAAAAATTACTTTAAGACTCATCAATTTAATTAAAAAACTCGATGTCAAACTCGAAACAAAAGAGATAAATCAAATAGCTATTTTAAAGCAAATAGACTCATTGTTCGGGATTTAAACTTAAATAGCTTGATTATCTAAACTCTATTTAATTGTAAGAACAATTTTACCTTTGGTTCGACCTTCTGCTAGTTTTCCAAAAGCTTCTGAAGCCTGTTCCATTGGATACGTACTATCAATGATAGTCTTAATGGTACCCTGACTAATTAATGTTACAAGTTCTGTTAGCATTGCTCCATCAGGTGACATGAAAAACCATTCAAAGTTTACACCATATTTTTTAGCAAGGTTTTCAGTATCTTGACCCTTAATAGAAATCAGAGTACCTCCCTTTTTTAAAACCTTGAAAGACTTAGCAAGTACATCACCACCGATCATATCAAAGACTAAATCATAATCAGACAATTCATCTTCAAATGACTGAGTGCTATAATCAATTATTAGATCAGCTCCCAAACTTTTAACTAGTTCAGTATTTTTAGAACTTGTAGTCGTTGCAACTGTTGCCCCAAAATGTTTTGCAATTTGGATGGCAAGCGTTCCAACACCACCTGAACCAGCGTGAATCAACACTTTGTCACCTTGCTTAATATTACCTTTCGTAACTAATGCCTGCCATGCTGTCAAACCCGCTAGTGGGACAGATGCCGCGTCTATATGGCTTAGATTTTCTGGTTTAATAGCAAGTTCATTTTCTTGGATACGAGCGAATTCAGCAATAGAGCCAGCGTCTTCTTGATTGGGACGAGCAAACACTTCATCACCAACTTTGACATTAAGTACATCTTTACCAACCTCGACTACTTTGCCTGAAACATCGTAGCCCATAACGTGGGGAAAGCTAAGCTCTAGCATTTCTTTTAGATAACCTGCATGTAGAATATTATCGATCGGATTAATGCTAGCAGCATGCACTTCTACTAGGACAGACTTATCTTGAAGTTTTGGCTTTTCAATATCAATAATTTCAATATTGGCAGTATAATCTTTATAAACGACAGCTTTCATTGTGTATCCTTTTTAATTAAATAATTTTTTAAAATATATCAAAACATAAAGAAAGCTATGTAGTATATATTTTATTAAATAACAATCATTCCATCACCTAGACACCTGATTAGAGGTTTGGTAGGGTTTTGAATTATGAAAAAACTTTTAGGGATTATAGTTCTGGGTTTGTCATGATTGAATATAGAAGAAAAGAGAACTTATGAATGTATTTATAATTTTATCAGTGCTTATAATTGTTATTGGAGTTCTCTTATTAGTAACCACTCCATCAGTATTATTTACATTGAATTGGAAAGAAAAAACGGGAAAAGAAAAAATCCTAATGTTTATATTTTATAGTATTTTGGTTTATATAATAAATATCATTTATTGGATTATAAAATGAAAAAACTTTTAGGGATCGTGGTTCTGGGTTTGTTGTGGTGCAGCGTTGGTATTGCTGAAAAATATCCAAAAATTAAAGATCCAGTCAAATCAATATCTGGATCAATAAAGAAATTAAAAATACCAGGAAAAGTTAATTTAAAAGATTATAAGGTAAAAAACCCAGGGTCTAAAATTTACATAGATGTTGTTAAAAGACGTCTAGAGTTAAAAGGATATAAAAATAATCATAGATTATGTAAGCCATCTAAAAGTTATGAATTATTTCCTTCAATGCCAGAAATTGGTGGTCATAAATGGAAACAAGAAGGTGCAAGTCCGATAGATTTTATAAATTTTGCAGAACCAATGATAGAAATTGTAAATAAGCATACTCGAGGATGGTTAGCTACAGGTGATGCTTTTTACCTTGATAAAATGAAAGAACAAATTTTATTATGGTCTAAAGAAAATTCTTTTAATGTTCTAATATCTGATGGTTATAACAAAGAATGGGATAGTGATTTTGCTTATATTGATACTCTTGAAAATGTTAGGCAAACTTTAGTTGGTATGTTGATTGCATTTGATGTTTTGAGACAAGAAAAAGCACTTACAGCAGAAGAAGATAAAATAATTTATGAATGGTTTGAAAAAACTGTAGCTAAAACTTCCATAGGTACGAATGATGGATCAAAAGATAAAATGACACCAGGAAATCATACTGAAGCCTCTAAAGCTAGAATATATACTTTGTGGAGTATTTTAAGTGGTGATGAAAAATATTTTCAAGCTGGTTTAAAATTTTATGGAATAGCTCTTAATGTTACAAGAAAAGATGGGAGTTCTTCTCATGAAATAAGAAAACAAAAAGGTAAAAGTAATCGAAGTAAGAGAGGTTTATTAAAAATGACTCAAGTGGTAGGAGGTATGGTTATGATCGCAGAAGTTTTCGCAAATCAAGGCTATGACCTTTATTCATTTGAAACAAAAAAAGGTGTAACCGTTCATAAAATGATTGATTTTTTAATAACATATCTTGGTTATCCTGATTCTGGCGCTAAAAAGAAAGCTTATATAAATCCAGAAATTATGGAAACAAAACGTATACTTAAAAAAACAGGAATTAATGACAACACCCTAGGTTGGGCTCATGCATATGTCAAAAGATTCCCAAATAAAGAAACAACAAAAAAGTTGATAAAGTATTATTTAGAGCCATATGGTTGGTCTAGATATATTCAGAATAGTGGAGGATTTGGAATACACATGAGCTGTGCTTATGCCAACATAAATAAAATAAAATAAATGAAAAAACTTTTAGGGATCGTGATTCTGGGTTTTTTTAGTTACCCTCTTGAATAAGGGTAACTAAATTTTTTTGATTAACCTTTTTGATTAGCCATCATAGCTTTAATAGCTTTTCTTGCATTAGCATCATCCAATACTGGTTTAACAATAGGAAAAGTACATGCCCCAGACCAACCCATGATCCATGCTGTTAACGATTCTTGATTATCTGTCTCAACTATTATTAGGCCACTTCCATTAGCTGCATCATGCCAACGACCAATTTGTTTTACATCAGCAGGGTATTCTCCAGCAATTTGCTCATCAGTCATATTTGCAAAAAAAGCTTGTGTCTCTGCTTGCTTGTCTCGATCTAATTGATATGTACACATGAAAATCATTTTATTATCCTTGGTTAAGTTATTATTTGTATTTATCTACTTTTAACCTAACAGCAATTATAGTAGATGGCCACGCCTCAGTCTTATTGAATTTAGATATAGGATTTTATAGGATAGCTTGAAACAAAAGAGATAAATCAATAAATGGAACGGTGTGAATAAAAAAAACGCAAGTAAACTGTGGAAAATGATACAGGAAGCTGGCGATTATTTGGGGGATTAGCGGTTCAACCTATCCTACACTCACCTACACTATTCTACAGTACTTATGCGGATATTAAAAAGTTAACTTAAAATAAATCGCTTAAAGACTCATCAATTTAATTAAAAAACTCGATGCTAAACTCGATTTAAAAGAGATAAATCAAATAGATTTATAGCTTAAGACTTGCTAATATTTAATCATCAAAAAAATAAATAAACTATTCTTAATTTTTATGAAAATTATATTAATAATTTTGATGATACTTTTTCAAGTTCAACACGCAAATGCAAAAAAAATTAAAATGGTTAAAGATGAAAACACTAAATTTTATAAAAAAATAAATGATCCAACAGGTTTAGCGCCAACAAAGAAAGTACATTTTTTTAAATTTGGATCTGAGTGTGGTGATATCAAAAGGGACAAAAAGGGGGGGGAAGATCATGTTGGAGAATTTAAAGATTCAGATTGTGCAGAAAATAGTGTTCGTTCTGAAATTTCTCAGTATAACCAAAAACAACCAAAAGAGAGCTGGTATCGATGGTATGTTTATTTGCCAGAGGACTTTCCAATCCAAGATACTGGAAAATTATTGTTAGCCCAATGGCACAACGGTGAATGCCCTCATGTATCATTTACGAGTAAAGGAGGGGAAAAAGGAGTATTGTATTTTGAATTAATGAAAACTTGGCAAGGAGACTGTAAGGATTTAACGAGAATTCAATTTACTTCAATTCAAGAATTAAGAGGTAAGTGGACAGAGTTTGTAATTTTTTCACGATGGGATTATGGTAATGAAGGTATATTTCAAATTTATTTGGATACTAAACTTGTAGTAGACTGGAAAGGTCGAACGTTAACTATAGGAAAAAAGAAAAATTATCTAAAATTAGGTATTTATCAATGTTGTAACAATAAAAAAATCCCTATTAAACCTGCAAGTGCTTTTTTTACGAACCCAGAGATTTCAAAAAAACCTTTTAAAAGTTTAAAGAAAAAATTTTAAAACTCTCTAAGCAAAAGAAGCTTATTGAAATATAATTATAAAATTTTATAGGATAACTCGATTTAAACTCGATTTAAAAGATATAAAACAAGAAATGGGACAGTGTGAACAAAGAAAACGCAAGTAAACTGTGGAAAATGATACAGGAAGCTGGCGATTATTTGGTGGGCCAACTACCTGATCACCCAAACCATCCTAAAGGCAGAAATTCCTACGCACATGTTGCTATATGTGTGAAAGATCATTTCAATGCTAGTTATAAAGATATACCTGATGAAAAGTTTGAGGAAGTTGTAAAATATATTGAATTTTTAAAACAAAATCCTAATTAGAATTTTTTAAAGTCTCTAGCAAGCCATCAACGTCTTCTTCTTGAGTGTTCCAAGCAGCAACTAATCTTACAGATTTACCATCTAACTCTTCTTCATTCATTTTATAACCTTTTGAATTTAAATGTTCGATCATGTTTCTGGGAAATTTTGCAAATACTTCGTTAGCTTCCGTTGGATATGAAAGTTTAACATCTGAATGATGAGTCAATCCTTCACTTAGTCTTTTTCCCATTTTGTTTGCATGTTTTGCATTTCTCAACCAAACATCATTTGAAATATAAGCATCTAATTGAGCTGAAACAAAACGCATTTTTGATAATAAGTGCCCTGCTCTTTTCATTAAAAATGCAATATTACCAACTAAGTCTTTCTTAAAAAAAATTATTGCTTCTGCAGCAAGACAGCCATTTTTAGTTGCCCCAAATGATAATACATCAATACCTGATTTCCAAGTCATCTCAGCAGGTGTTACATCTAGAGAAACTAATGCATTAGCAAACCTTGCTCCATCCATGTGCATATTAAGATTATGTTTATGAGCAACATCTGAAATTTTTTTAATTTCATCTAATTGATAAACTTCTCCAGTTTCACAAACTTGTGTAATACTAACTGATGAAGGTTGTGTGTGATGAACAATTCCTTTTCCACCAATTGCTTCATCTAATTCTTTATTTGTTATTTTTCCATCAATTCCTTGTAATGTGACTAGTTTTCCACCTCCTGTATAAAACTCAGGAGCACCACATTCGTCTGTATTTATATGAGATAACTTGTGACAATAAATGTTTCCAAATGATGGGGTCATTGTTGATAGTGCTAAAGCATTAGCTGCTGTTCCAGATGCTGTTGGAAAAACAATTACCTCTTTTTCAAATATCTCTGAAAACTTGTCCTGTAATTCAGTTGATATTTGATCGTTTCCATAAGGAGTACTATCACCGTCATTTGCTTTGATAATTGCATCAAGAACTTCAGGACAAGCACCAGCAACATTATCTGAAGCGAATTTTACCCGCTCCCTTTTTGTTTTAATTTTAGCCATATTATTGTTTTGGAAAATAATCTTTTAGAGTGCCTTCTCTATATACATCGGCTGTACAGCAATGAAGTCCCCCACCAAATGCATAAGCATCTCTTAAATCAACCGGAATAACTTCCATGCCTAATTTATCTAATTGCTCTTGCTGATAAACTTCACTTTTTTCAACACACACTGTTTTAGGGTCTAGAACTAATACATTCATTGATAGCCAAGTTGATGAATAACATAAAGGTGGTGGTTCATTATGAGCAGGTTGTGCGCTATCAACAATTTCCCACCCATTATCTTCAAATAATTTTCTCTGTTCTTTTGGTAATCTTCTTTGAGGGTTATTGATAATTAAACCTTCTTTAATTGGAGTAAAGGTTGCATCAATATGAATTGGGTAAGGGTCACCTGGGAAATTAACAGCATGAACTCTATGTTTTTTATAATGTCTCTTTAACCAATCAATTCCTTTTAAATTGGTTGTAAAACCATGCTGAACTACAAGATCTTTACCAAATCTGAGTACATCTGCTGCATCAAATAATGGCTCCTCTTCAGTAGTTACAAAAAATTTATCTTCAGTCCATTCTAATCTTTTTTGAATACCAATTTTATCTGACAAATAGTCTTTTCTATAATCTTTATCTGTAAGTCTTGGTTTTGGTGCTGACTCATGTCTCATGTTTGGGTCTTGATTATAATATTCTTGAAGCAAAGGACGGTAACAAAGATATTCAAACCATCTACAACGATAACTCATTGTTGCTTCTAACATTTCATTTCCTACTGTAAGCAAAACATCTCTTGGCGGCATACAGCCAAACATCGTTTCTGCTTCCCAATCAGGCGTTGAAGTTTTTTTATTAAAATCAATTGGAGTTGGTCTATCTACTTTAACTCCTTTTTTTATTAGCATATTTGAAAAATCATCTAAGAGTTGATTAGCTTTATCAACAGTATCTTTGGTTCTTGGGCCAAACTGACCTCTCATGTCACTATCCTCTGGAACTTTAGCATCAAGTGCTGGCTCTGGAGCTGGTATACAAGTTCCATCAGCTCTTCCTACGATCACATGTTTTAATGGATCCCACTCATTCCAACTATTAACAATAGTTTTGTTATCACTCATAATTTTTAATTTCTTATAATATTATGTTCAGGCCCGAAAGGAAATTTTGTGATGTTTTCTGCGCCATCTTTACCGATTACCAATATATCATGTTCTCTATACCCACCTGCTCCTGGATTTCCTTCAGGTATCATTATCATCGGTTCCATTGAGATAACCATGTTTTCTTCAAGGACAGTGTCAATATCTTCTCTAAGTTCTAATCCTGCTTCTCTTCCGTAAAAATGAGAAAGAACCCCAAAAGAATGTCCGTATCCAAAAGTTCGGTAATGCAGATATCCTAGTTCTGCAAACAGTTCATTTAGCTCGTGACAAATATCAGAGCATTTAACACCTGGCTTAATAAGCTCTAAACCTCTTTTGTGAACTTTAACATTTGCTTCCCAAGCTTTTAATGATGCATCATCTGCATGATCTAAAAATAATGTTCTCTCGAGAGCCGTATAGTATCCTGAAATCATTGGAAAAGTATTAAGTGATAAAATATCTCCATTAATTAGTTTTTTATTTGTCTTTGGATTGTGTGCACCATCAGTATTAATACCTGACTGAAACCAAACCCAGGTATCCATATATTCTGCATCTGGATATGATTTTACAATTTCACGTTCCATTCGATCACGACCTGCAATAGCTATCTCAATTTCTGTATTGCCCTCTTTGATATTTTTAACTATTTCTTCTCCACCTAAATCAGCAATTCTTGCTCCATTTTTAATAATTTCAATCTCTTCATTAGATTTAATCATTCTTAGTTGCATCAGATCTTTTGAAATATCGCTAAAAACTGAAAATATAAAAATTGATCCTATTTTTTCTTTCATATCTAAAGTGACATGATCGTTCTCTAGACCAATATTTTTTGGAGGCTCATCTCTTCCAATGATAGATACTATGGCTCGTAAAAAATTATCTCTTTTCCAATCTGTATAAATTACATTATCACAATGTGACCTTCTCCAGGGCTGGCTAGCATCAATGTTTGCTGAGATTGTAGAAATTTTATTTTTTGTGACTACACAACCATAAGGCCTGCCAAAAGAACAATAAATAAATCCTGTGTAATATGCAATGTTATGCATTGATGTTAAAATAACCATATCAAGATTATTTTTATCCATTACTTTTCTTAAGTTGTTAACTCTTCTATCGTATTCAGTATTTGAAAAAGGAAGTTTAACTTTCTCTCCATTTTTTAATGTAAAAAAATCAGGTCTTTCCATTTAATTTAATCCTATGTATCTTTTATTCCATCTCATCACTAGACTGTAATAAGTAAGTGAAATAAAAAGAAAGAATCCACCAATAATAGTATTAGTTGTTGGAATTTCATTTATGCCAAACAAAGGCAACCATACCCAAAAAATTCCTCCTATTACTTCAGTTAGAGATAATAAAGTTAATTCTGCTGCTGGAATAGCTTTAGATCCAATAGAGTATAAAATTAAACCCAAACATACTAGGGTTCCATGCAGAGAGAATAACGAGCTGTTATAGCTTGATGAAAAGAAAACTAGATCTTTATTCAAAATTACTATCGTTGCAAAAACAAAACAGAAAAAACCAGCAAATGCAGTTGTTGTAAACTTGGGTGTTTCTTTACGCCATCTTAGAGTGACTGAAAAAACTGCAAACCCTAATGAAGATGTGATACCAAAAACAAATCCTACAAAAGATGTTTGGGCATTATTTCCTACAGCCATGATGCCAATACCAACAGTTGCAATAAAGATTGACACCCAAACATTTAAAGAAATTTTTTCTTTTAAAAATAAAAAAGCAAGTAAAGCTGTAAAAAATGGCATAGCGGCAAGACATAAAAGTGTAATTGCTGCACTTGTATTTGTTATAGAAAACATAAAAGAAATCATCGCAACACCTAGACCTGATCCACCAATTAAACCAGATAAACCCATCTTAAAATAATTTTTGTAAAAATTTTTTCCTTCTTCAAAAAATAAATAAAGATTTAATAAAATAAATATTGTTAAGCCTCTGCCAAAAATATACTGCCAAGGTATTAAATGCGGATCATTCATATATCGTACTACCAGTGGTCCAAAAGACCAGACAAGACCTGCAAATAAAACAACGGGAGCTGCAACTTTAGGATTTCTAAGCTCAAACATATTCAGATATTTAATTCTAAATAGATTTAACTACAACAAAAATGACAATACCTAAATTAAGGTTGAATTTGAGTTGTTAGGCAAAAAACAATCAACAATTTCTCCTTTTTTAAACCTAGTCTTGCCTGCTGGCAATAATGTCCAAATATTTGATTTTACAAATGATTTAATTCTAAACGACTCTTGTCCTTTAAGAATTTCAACTTCCATTTTTCCATTTTTAGTTGTGTTTAATTTACTTTTAGCAAACCTCGTAAAGTTTTTCTTCTTTAAGAAACTATTTTTAAGAATAGCTTTGAAAGGCTTTTCGCTATTAAGACCCAAAATATTCTCTATGTAAGGATATACAAAAAATCTAAAGCAAGCAGCGGAAGACATTGGGTTACCAGGTAATCCAAAAATTGTTTTTTGTTTACCTTTGATCCTAGCAAATAAAATAGGTTTTCCAGGTCTGATTGCTACACCTTTAAAAAAATGATCTAATTTAAAGGACTTTATCACATCAGGAATAAAATCAAACTTTCCAGCAGAAACTGCACCTGAGGTAATAATGATATCTATTTTGGAATTAAATGTTTGAGTAATTTTTGATTTAAAAATATTTTGATGATTATCTTTTAAAATTCCACCATCAATAAAATTAAACAAAAAATTTTCATTTAAGCTTTTGATATAATGGCTATTAGAATTTCTGACTTTCCAGTCAGGGATATCATCTTTATTTGATATTTCATTTCCTGTAGAGAAAAATAATATATTTATCTTTTTTTTAACTTTAATATTTTTAATACCCAGTGTTTTAAAAGCTAAAATATGATTAGCTTGAATAATTGTATTTTTTTTTATGACTAATTCATTTTTTTTATAATCAGAACCTGCAAACCTGACATGATTATATTTTCTAATCTTTTTGTTAATCAAAATATGTTTTTTATCTGTACTAAAAATAATTTTTTCAATTGGAATGATAGTATCAAAACCTATTGGCATTATTCCACCAGTCATAATCTCGATAGCTTCAAATTTATTGATCTTTTTTTTAAAAGGTTTTGTGCCTGCAGCAATAGAACCTATAATTTTGAAATTTATTGATAATTTTTTTTTAATTTTTTTTGTATCATTAGAATTTATTGCATAACCATCAAAAGCTGCATTATCTCCTGACGGATAATTAATATTAGAATAAATATCTTTTGACAAAACTCTGTTTAAAGAGTTTGTACTCTTAATGTCTTCATCTTTAATTTTGATGATTGCTTTCTTCAAAATTTTTTTTGAGTCTTGATAACTAATCATTTTTTAAAATTTCTTCAGCTTTTGCCAATTCTTCTTTGGTATTAATGTTAAAAAAAGGATCTTTATTTTCAAAATGCATATCAATTGATTTAACTCCTATGCTATTTGCCCAAATTTCAACCTTTCTCTCTCCTTTGTCTAAATCTTCTTCTAATTTATCTAATAGATCAATAGACCAAAGTCCAAATATATTGTGTCGTGTATTATTTGATTTAATGAAGAAAAGTTTGTTCTCATCAAAATTTATGGCTTGTAAAAACTTTTTTAATATATGCGTTTTAAAAAATGGAGTATCGGCAGGAAAAGTTGATATCCACTGATAATTTTTATTATTTTCTTTGACCCATTTCATAGCCGTCAAAACTCCTCCTAGTGGTCCTAAATTTTTCTTAAAATCGTTTATTAATGTAATATTTTTAGATTTCTTAAAATTGATTGAGTTATTGGCTACTAATAATATCTCTTCAAATTCATCAGTAATTTCCGATAAAATGTAATCAATCAATAATCTATCACCTAATTTAACTTGGCATTTATCTTCACCAAACCTTTGTGACTTTCCACCTGCTAGTACTACTCCTAAAATATTGTTATGATCCATTTATCAAAATATAAAACATTAAAACTTGAATTAAAGAAATATAATGAACCTTAGAATTTTAGAAATAGCTTCTTATACTGAACATAATAAAATTATTGAAAACTTTACCCATAAATCAAAAAATAAAAATCCATTATGTGGAGATGAAATGGAAATAAGCTTAGTAGTTAAAAATGATGTGATTAAGGATATGGGTTATCAATGCAAATCATGCATTTATTGTCAAGCATCAGTTAGTTTACTCTCCAGAAAAGTAAAAGATAAAAGCGTAGAAGAAATTAAGGATTTTATAGCTAACGGTGAAAAATTATTTGATGATGTTAAGGTTAATATTGAAAAACACTGGAATGATTTTAAAGAAATATTAGATAAAAAAAATCTCTCAAGAAAAGAGTGTTTGTTACTTCCTTTAAAAACTGTTTTAAAAGCTTTGAAGACTTAAATGATAAAGATTACAAAACCAATTTTACAAAAAGCATTAATAGCAGGTTTTTTTTCTGCATTCACTATTGGTGTATTAACTGTGCTTACTTATAAAAGCACATTGGGATATTTTTTAGCAGGATCATTTGGTTCTTCAATGGTTTTGTTGTATGGTTTTCCTGAAAGTCCTTTTGCACAACCTAAAAATGTTTTTTTTGGTCATCTTATAACTGCCTTGGTAGGTATAATTTTTGTTAATTATATTCCACTTCCAATTTATATTAACATTGCTTTAGCTGTTGGAGCTGGAATTTTTTTTATGATCTTGCTAAATGTAGTTCATCCTCCTGCTGGTGGTAACCCCATTATAGTTATAATTGGAAGTGTATCTTATGAATATCTAATTAGTCCAATAATTTTTGGATGTATTTTAATTTTGCTATTAGCAATTTTAATTAATAAATTTATTCTAAAAAGAAATTATCCTTTAAAATAATTCATGAGCTCAAAATATAAAATTTTAAAATTTAATTCAGGAAAATTTGAACAAGTTGAAGATTTAGTTTCAATTGAAGAACCATTAGAAATTTCTTTAAAATTTAAAAAACAAAACGATTGGATTACGCAAAATTTATCTATAACTATGAGAACTCCTGGTAACGATGAAGATTTAGTCAGGGGTTTTTTATTTAATGAACAAATAATTAAAAAGATTGAAGATATTAACTCAGTAGAAAGTTATGGAGAAAAAGTAGGACAATATAATATTCAAAATAAAATTTTGGCAACTCTTAATAATTCTGAGAACGTGAATATTTCTAAAATTAAAAGAGATTTTTTAACTAATTCTTCCTGTGGTGTTTGTGGTAAATCATCTTTAGATGCGCTTGAGATAATTAAAAAAGATAAAACAAACTCATCTGAACCTCAAATTTCAGAGGAAGTCGTCATACAATCACCAAACACGTTAAGGGATAATCAGTCTGAGTTTAGCAAAACGGGTGGTATACATGCTAGTGGTCTTTTTACTTCTAATGGTGATTTAGTTGAATTAAGAGAAGATGTTGGAAGACACAATGCTCTAGATAAACTCGTAGGAAGTGTATTAGTTAATCAACAGTTAGATCCAAAGTCACAATTTATAACATGTTCAGGTCGACTTAATTTTGAATTGGTTCAAAAGGTTTTAATGACCAATATTGGTATAATGATTGGGGTTGGTGCGCCAACTAGTCTTGCTATTGATTTAGCGAATAAATTTGACATGACCCTCATTGGTTTCGTAAAGAGGGACAGTTTTAATATTTACACAAATAACAAAAAAGTTATTGTGGGTTAAAAAAAAAGGGTATTTGTGTCAAAAAATATAAGCAATTTATCAGGAAGAATAGGTTTAAAAGATAACCTGTTCAAACAGATTTCGGAGAATACACTAAGTGACTCTCCTAAAGATATTAAAGAAATTGCTAAAGAGCATAATTTAGGTGTTTCAACACTTCATGGCGCAGAATCTTTTTACGAATTTTTAAGACCTTCTCATAGAGAGAAAAAAGCATTCGTTTGTAATGGAAGTGCATGTATGTGTGCTGGTACTCAAGACAAGTTAAAGGATACTTTAAAAGAAAAACTTGGAAATGATAAAGTTGGTGAAATGTTTTGCTTGGGTCATTGCTATGAAAATAATGCCTTTCATTATGATGGTGAAAATTATGCAGGAAAAGATATTGAAAAAATTGATCAAATCTTGAAAGGTGAAGATGTTAAACAAGAAAAATTCTTCTCAAAAAGTTTCGCTACAACAAGTTTTTTAATGGACGATAAACTTTCATCAGCAGATCAATTTAAAGATCAGTTAAATAAGTTTTTAAAAACAGATAAAAAAGAAATAGTTAAATCTTTGTTAGACTCTAACTTAACTGGAAGAGGTGGTGCAGGCTTCCCTACAGGAATGAAATGGGATTTTTGCAGTAAAGCAAAAGGAGAAAAAAAATATGTTATCTGTAATGCTGATGAAGGAGACTCTGGAGCATTCTCAGATAGATACTTGCTAGAAGATCAACCTCTCAAAGTTATTTTTGGTATGGTTATTTGTGGACTAGTTATTGGAAGTGATGAAGGAGTTTTGTATATTAGGGGTGAATATCCAAAATCAATAGAAGCTATTAATGGAAGTATAAATGAACTTAAAAAATTAGGTCTACTTGGTGAAAATATCTTGGGAACAGATTTTTCTTTTGATTTGGGAATTTGTATTGGGCAAGGTGCTTATATTTGCGGAGAGGAAACTGCTTTGATTGCATCAATAGAAGGAAGACGTGCCGAGGTAGATGTTAGACCACCCTTCCCAGTAACAGAGGGTTTATACAAAAAACCTACCGTGGTAAACAATGTTGAGTCATTAGCAGCCGCAACTGGAATTTTGATAAATGGATCTGAAAAATTTTCAGCAATAGGAAATAAAAAATCTGCTGGAACAAAATTAGTTTGTCTTGATAGTTTTTTTAATAATCCAGGTGTTTATGAAATTGATATGGGAACTCCTATGAGTAAAATATTTAATGAAATTGGTGGTGGATACAAAGAACCAATTAAAGCGTTTCAAGTTGGTGGCCCTCTTGGTGGTGTTGTTCCGATAAGTGAGATAGATAATTTAAATTTAGATTTTCAAGAATTTACTGCTAAGGGTTTTATGCTAGGACATGCAAGTGTAGTTAGTATTCCAAAAGATTTCTCAATGTCAGAATACATTCATCATTTATTTGAATTTTCTGCAGAAGAGTCTTGTGGAAAATGTTTTCCAGGTAGACTTGGATCATACAGAGGTAAAGAGATGTTTGATCAAGCAAAGAAAAAAACAGCTAAAATACCCCTTAAATTACTTAATGAATTGCTTGTTACTATGCAAAAGGGTTGCTTATGTGCACTTTGTGGAGCTATCCCTACTCCAATAATGAACATCCTTAAGTACTTTGGGGACGAAATGAAAAATGATATGGTTAAGGATAATTAATGAGTTCTGAAAAAAGAAAAATTGCATATATTGATGGAAAACCATACGAAATTGGTGCCAATCATACGTCTATTCTTAAATTCGTCAAAAGCTATGTTGGTGAAAAAAAAGTTCCTACACTTTGTGATGATCCTAATTTAGCTCCTTACGGTGCTTGCCGTGTTTGTTCTGTAGAAGTTGCTTTAGAGAAAGATGGTCCAACAAAAATTGTTGCATCATGTCATACTCCTGTTGCTGAAAATCAACACATCTTTACATCCAATGATGCTTTAACAAGTCTTAGAAAAAATATTGTTGAATTAGTTTTAACTGATCATCCTATGGAATGTGACAGTTGTGAGGTTAATAATAATTGTGAACTACAAACTGTTGCAAATGATTTAGGCGTTTCTGATCACAGATATAACAGTCCAAAACAGCATAAAGGAATTCCAAGAGACACTTCTCATGATTATATGAGAATGAACTTAGATAATTGTATTAATTGTGGAAGATGTGTACGTGCTTGTGATGAAATTCAAGGATCATTTGTTTTAACAATGAGTGGTAGAGGCTTTGAGTCTAGAATCACTACAGACAATGATATGATGTTCGGAGACTCTTCTTGTGTGTCTTGTGGCGCTTGTGCTCACACTTGCCCAACTGATGCCATCTCTGATGTTTTCAAATCAAAATCAGCAGATGTAGATAAAAAAGTTAGAACGACTTGTTCTTATTGTGGTGTAGGCTGTAATCTAGAAGCTTCCATCAAAGATAATAAGGTTGTTGCAATTGACACTCCTAAAGAAACAGAAGTTAACGCAGGTCACACTTGTATTAAAGGAAGATACGCATTTAGTTTTTATGATCATCCTGACAGATTAAAAACACCTTTGATTAAAAAAAATGGAAAATTTGAAGAAGCAAGTTGGGATGAAGCTTATGACTTTATAAAAAAAGAAATGAATAGAATTGTAAAAGATAGTGGCCCTGATGCTTTTGCTGGTATTTCTTCTGCAAGATGTACTAACGAAGAAAACTATGTTTTTCAAAAAATGATAAGAGCTGCTGTTGGAACTAACAGTGTTGATTGTTGTGCAAGAATTTGTCATTCACCTACTGCATGGGGAATGCAACAAACATTTGGAACAGGCGCTGCAACTAATTCTACTGATGACATTTATTATGCAGATTTATTTTTAGTAATTGGAGCAAACCCAACTAATGCTCACCCTGTTACCGGTGCTAAGATTAAACAACAAGCAATGAAGGGTAAAAAATTAATTGTATTAGATCCAATTACTACTGAACTTGCTAAACTTGCTGATTACCATATTAAACTAAGACCAGGTACCAATGTTGCTGTTCTTAATATGATGCTACATTTCATTATTAAATCTAAATTATATAATGTTGATTTTGTAAGAGACCGAACCGAAGGGTTTGATAATTTTATTAAAGAAATTGAAAAGCAAGATGTAGATCAGTTGGCTAAAGTCGCTGGTGTTGATAAACAAATGGTCAAAGAAGCTGCAATTGCATACGCAACAGCACAAAACTCAATGGAATTTCATGGTTTAGGGGTAACAGAGCATGAACAAGGTTCAAAAACAGTAATGTTAATCGCCGATCTTGCAATGATTACAGGAAATATTGGAAGAAGAGGTGTGGGTGTAAATCCACTAAGAGGACAAAATAATGTTCAAGGTGCAGCGGATATGGGATGTCAACCTCATCAAGGTGCAGGATACTTTGAAGTGGCTGATGAAAAAAACCAAAAATTTTATACTGAAAAATATGGTGTAACACACCCAACAAAACCAGGTCTTAAAATTCCACAAATGTTTGAAGCAGCAATTGATAAAGAATTAAAAGGCTTATGGATTATTGGTGAAGATATAGTTCAAACTGATCCTAATAGTGCACATGTAGTTGAAGCAATGAACTCACTAGAATTATTAGTTGTGCAGGAAATTTTTATGAGTGAAACAGCGAAACTTGCAACTGTAGTTTTGCCTGGAACAACATTCTTAGAAAAAGATGGAACTTTCACAAATACAGAGAGAAGAATTCAAAGAGTTAATAGAGCAGTTGAACCTCTACCAGGAACAAAACCTGATGGAGTTATTGTAACCGATATGATGCAAAAATTAGGTTTTGATCAACCAACATATGATGCTGATCAAGTTTTATCTGAAATTGCTGATGTAGTACCATTCTTTAAAGGTGTTACAAGAGAAAGACTTGGAAAATTAGGATTACAATGGCCTGTTCAAGAAGATGGAACAGATACCCAAATACTACACACGGAGACATTCAAAATAGGAAAAGGGCAACTTAAAAATTTTGATTGGAAAGAGTCCACAGAAATTGAAACTAATAAAAAAGATTATCCATTAATCTTAACAACCAGTCGAGTTCTACAGCATTACAATGCTGCAACTATGACTAGACGAACAAGCAATATAAATATTGTTAAAGAGGATGTTTTATTAGTTCATCCTAAAGATGCTGTAGAAAGAGATTTGAATACAGGTGATATTGGAAGATTATATTCAGGTAGAGGTGAAGTTGCTTTGAAAGTAGAAGTTACAGACAAAGTTAAACAAGGTATTGTATTTACAACTTTCCACTTTCCAGAACATATGGTTAACATGGTTACCGGACATGGAAAAGATGAAGAAACAATGTGTGCTGAATATAAAGTCTCATCAGTGCAAGTTCAGAAGATTTCAAATCAATTTAAAACTGAAGTACAACCAAAAGAAAATCAGGCTGAAATAAAATAAATAAAATGACCATTGGTTGGCATTTTGATAACACCTATTCAAGACTATCAAATACTTTTAAAGAAGAAATTAAACCAACACCTGTTCATAATCCTGAGCTTGTAATCATAAATGATAATTTAGCTAATGATTTAGATTTAAATTTTTCAAAAATTTCTAGAAAAGATCTATCTGAAATTTTTTCTGGAAACAAAATACCAAAAGATATCAAAACTATTGCACAAGCTTATGCTGGCCATCAATTTGGTCACTTTACTATGCTTGGAGATGGAAGAGCTGTTCTTTTAGGTGAACATATTACAAGTAATAACAAGCGTTTTGATGTTCAATTCAAAGGTTCTGGCCGAACATCCTTTTCAAGGACTGGGGATGGTCGTGCTGTTTTAGGTCCTATGTTAAGAGAGTATATAATTAGTGAAGCAATTCACGCATTAAAAATCCCAACGACTAGAAGTCTTGCAGTAGTAAAAACTGGTGAAAAGGTTGTAAGAGAAAATTTATTGCCAGGGGCAATCCTAACCAGAATTGCGTCAAGTCATATTCGTGTTGGTACTTTTCAATACATTTCAGCTAAACAAAATTTAGATGATTTAAATACCTTAGTTAATTACACAATAGAAAGACATTACCCAGAGATTAAATCATCAAATAATAGGGCTTTAGATTTACTTAATCTTGTAATGGAAAAACAATGTAAGTTAGTTGTTGATTGGATGCGTGTAGGTTTTGTTCATGGGGTAATGAACACAGATAATATGACAATCTCAGGTGAAACGATTGATTATGGTCCTTGTGCATTTATGAATCAATATGATCCTAAAACAGTTTTTAGCTCTATTGATAAATTTGGCAGATATTCATTCTCAAATCAACCTCCTATTACCAAATGGAATTTAGCAAGATTTGCTGAATGTCTAATACCACTAATCAATAAAGATGAGGATACCGCAATTACTTTAGCAACTGAGACTATTGATAACTTTCAAAATATATATGAACAAAAATGGTTAAATATGATGAGAGATAAACTTGGTTTATATGGAAATGATATAAATGATAAAAAGCTAATTAATAATTTATTAAATTGGATGGAGAAAAATAAAGCAGATTATACAAATACATTTTGTTATCTAATGAATGTCAAAATTAATGACCAAATATATAAAGATGAGTATTTTATAAAGTGGTGCAAAGAATGGCAAAACAGAATTTTTAAAGATGATGGTTCAAAAGAAAAATCTTTGGAACTTATGAAAAATTCTAACCCTGTTATTATTCCAAGAAATCATAAAGTCGAAGAAGCCTTAACAGCCGCTAATGAAGATAATTTAGAGGTAATGAATAAATTATTATCAAAATTGAGTAATCCTTATAATGAGCAAATTGATATTGAAGATTATAAGTCACCATCAAATGATAAAAATTATCAGACTTTTTGTGGAACTTAATTTATAATACGTATGGCTCTGGTCTTGCGCTATTTCCAAGAACTCTTTCAACAGCAAAATCACTAATATCAATTGTTTGATATGAGCCTGTGGTAATTAATTCTGTTAAAGCTCTTCCAATTCCAGGTGCTTGCATTAAACCTCTACCCGTAAATCCAGATGCCATATATACATTTTCATATTTTGGATGTTTGCCAACTACAGCATTGTTATCTAACTTATTACAATCATAGTAACCTGCCCAACCACCAGTTAGTTTTAATTCTTCAAATGCAGGTATTCTTTTAGCTAAGGCAGGCCAAACTAACTCTTCAAAATCATTCCATGCTGGCTCCAAATCTTCTGCATCAAATACTGAATTAGGTGAACCAGCAAGATACTCGCCACCCTCTGGTCTCCAATAAACGCCTGTTGTTAAATCGCCTGTTAAAGGCATTTCTTTAATATATTTTGGACACTTTACCCTAAAAACAGTATGTTTTTGTGGGACAACAGGGATATCATCAAGTAATTTTTTAGTCCAACATCCAGCAGCTGATATTATGGTGTTAGCTTTAATTTCAGAGATACTTTTTACTTCTCCCTTTATAAATTCAGCTCCTAATTCTATAGCTTTGCTTTTTAACGCTCCATGAAACATAAATGGATCAATCCATCCTTCACTTTGATTGTCTGTATAAGTAGCTGTTTCTATCCCTTCACTATTTATATAGGGAAATACTTTTAATAACTCAGAACCTTTAATATTTTTAGTTCCAGCTTCACAAACCTTATGATTTTCGAGAGCTCTATATTGTTCTTCTGCATGCTCAGGGCCAAACATTAATAAATAGCCATTGGTTACCATGCTAGCAGTTGGATTGGGATTCTTTTCTGTTTTTAAAAGATCAGGAATTTGATAAATAAATTCTCTTGCAAATTTACCAAGTAAAATATTTTCTTTCTGATAAAATTGTCTTCTAAAACCACCTAATGATAATGGAAACGAAGCTGTTTTATAAGTTGGATCTCTTTCTATTACTTTTACTTTTCTACCTTCTTTAGATAAAAAATAAGCACTTGCAGCCCCTATTATACCACCACCAATTATTACAACATCATCCATATTCAATTTAATATTATTAAACTAAAATTTAAAATCAAAGCAAAACTGCACCAAAGTATATAAGGAATCATTAAATAGGAACTTGCTATGTTGACACGATTAAATCTAATAATAAGAATAACGATTAGGCTAATTAGTATTATCAGCACAAATAAAGCTAATAACATGTTATGAAATACAAAAAAAACTATACTCCAAGTTGTATTAAAAACCAGATGGATGAAATAAATATAAACAGTATTCATATCTCGGTTTTTGTTGTGCCAAAAAACCCATATTGCAATTGTCATCATCAAATATAGTGTTGTCCAAACAGGTGCAAATATCCAATCTGGAGGATTGAACACTGGTTTATTTAACAATGAGTACCATGGTTCTTTAAAGCTAATTGTCGCTAAGCCTCCAATGAAAGAAGCTGAAAATGTAACTAAACTAAAAAGTAAGAATGATATGAATTTGTTTTTTAACACATATCTATTATACAATAAATTATGGAAGAAAAAAAAGTTATTTGGATAACTGGTGCAAGCAGTGGAATAGGTAAAGCTGTTGCAATTGAATTTGCAAAAAATGGGTGGATAGTTGCCGTATCTGCAAGACGAGAAAATTTGTTAAATGAACTTAGAGAAATTAATGAAAATATTTATCCCTTTGCGCTAGATGTTACAGATATTGATAAATGTAAAACAGTTGCAACAAACATAATTAATCAATTTAAAAATATTGATATTTGTTTATTTGGCACTGGAATGCATGATCCAAAATCAGAAAAAAAGTTTAATTTAGACAAAATAAGACAAATTATGGAAGTAAATTATTTTGGAACAATGAATTCTATAAACTCTATCTATGATTATTTTTCTGAAAAAAAAAATGGTCAAATATCAATAATTTCTTCTGTAGCTGGCTATCGAGGTTTACCTGCTGCTGGAGCATATTGTGCTTCAAAAGCTGCACTTACTAGTTTTGCAGAAAGTTTAAATTTTGATATGCAAATGAAAAATGTGCGAGTTTCACTTGTTAGCCCTGGTTTTATTAAAACCCCAATGACAGATCAAAATGATTTTCCAATGCCAATGATTAAATCACCAGAATTTGCAGCGAATGAAATATATAAAGGGTTAACTGTGAAAAAAAGTTTTGAAATACATTTTCCAAAAGCTTTTACGTATTTTTTGAAATTTTTACAATTACTACCTAGTAGTTTGTATTTTAAACTTGTTTCAAAAGGTATGAAAAAAATAGATTACTAATCTTTTACAAAAACTACAGTTAACTCAGCCACTTTAAATCCAAACTTTGTCATTGTAGCTCTGTTAATTGCAACTCTGTCATCTTGCTTAAAAATCCAATCATCAAATGTGATCTTCATTTCTTTGCCTTTGACAGGTACTAATAGAACATATTCAAATTTAAATGCAGGTCCATAAGAGTATCCTATTGCTTTACCAACAACATCTCCTGCAGTACCTTCATAATTATTTTCATCTATCTTGTTGATAGTCCATTCTCTATTTTGTACTTCTCCATCATCCCAATTAAATTTTTCTTTTAAAATTAATTGCTTACCATCCCAAGTTCCATCTAGGTCGGCAGAGAATTGTCTTGTTACTTTACCAGATCTATTCTGGAGAACACCCCAGGCTTTTACATTTCCTGTTAAATATTCTTCAATTATTAATCTTGGTTCTTTATTTTTAAAATCTTCTGGTTTCATTGCGCTATTATTTGAACAACTTGTAATTAAGAATAATGAAATTATCAATGAAATTGATCTAATAATATTTAAATGACGCATTTGTATCTCCTCTATGTATTATTTATTTTGAAGTGAAAATTGAATTAAATCAATATTTTTTGATTTAAAACCGGCTTCACAATACGAAAGGTAAAACTCCCACATTCGTTTAAAAGTTAAATCAAAACCTTGGTTTTTAATCAAATCCCATTTTTTATTAAATTCATCTCTCCATAAAGCTAATGTATCTGCATAATGGTCCGCATAAGAAACATACGAGTTCACAGTTAATCCATTATTAGACACAAGTTTATTAATAGTATTTTTATTAGGTAAAAACCCACCTGGAAAAATATATTTTTGAATGAAATCTTGTTTATTTTTATACCTATCAAACAAACTATCATCTATGGTAATAGCTTGAATAGCAGCCATGCCTCCGTCAGAGAGATTATGTTTGATTGTTTTGAAATAGCTCTCTAAGTAATTTTGACCCACAGCTTCAATCATTTCAATTGATGCTATGGAGTCATATTTTCCTTTTAAGTCTCGATAATCTTTAATTTCTATATTAACCTTTTCATTCAAACCACAATTATGAATTCTTTCTTTTGCATATTCAAATTGTCTCTTTGAGATAGTAATGCAATCCAATTTAACGTCATAATTTTTACCTAGATACTCTGCAAAACCACCCCAACCACAACCAATTTCTAAAACTTTATCCCCATTGCTGGGCTGAATTAAATTAATTAACTTTTGGTACTTGTTATTTTGTGCATCAGACAAATTTATATTTTGATCATCAAATATTGCACTTGAATATGTGAGAGTTTTGTCTAGCCAAAGAGAGAAAAAATCGTTTCCAAGATCATAATGTTTAGCAATATTTACCTTACTTCTATTTTTTGTATTTTTAATAAATCTATTTTTAATAAAATTTAAAAATTTTAAATCTAATAAACCAGCAAATTTATGTACAATATTAATATTTCTTGCAGTTAATTCAATTAAATCAGATAAATTATCAGTTTCAAATTCATCTCTCATATAGCATTCAGCAAATCCAATACTTCCTCCTTTGATTAAATTATAATTTAATGCAGGAGTTTTAATTTTTAAATTAGCCTTTAGTTTATCATTTGGATTGCCAAATTTTAATACTTCACCAGAAAAAGTTGAGATTTCTAAAGATCCAACATTTATTCTTTTAAGAATACTAAAAACTATTTTATCTGCAACGCTGTAAAGTAACATTAATTTTCAATTGTTATATTATTGTTAGTTTTAATTTTTTTTTTTATGAACTTAATTCCTTTTGTCCATAATTTAAACGCTTCATAATGTATCGCTAGGATGATCTTAAAAGTCATCATTGGATGTTTTAAATATGATTTAATTAAACATTTTGTATTAAAATCTGACCTAATTCCATCTTGTGAGGCATATAAAATTTTATCTTGAGCATCATACTGATCAATTATAACTGATATTTTATTTCCTGGTTTTAATAGTCGAAAAAAATAATTACAATTCATTTCAATAAATGGAGATACATGAAATTTTTTAGAGCAATTATTTTGTATTAAATTAGCATCCTTTTCTACTCGAAATATATAAGTATGTTGTTCGCCAAATGTATTTTTAACTTCATATAAAATTGAAATTAATTGATCTTTTAAATCATAAACATAAAAAACACTTAAAGGATTGAAAACAAAACCAAAAATTCTTGGATAACATAAAATCTTAATTTTTATATTGTCAGTAGAAATATTATTTTTTTTTAAATTATTATGTACCCATTCTACCAATGAAGATCCATTTCTTTCACCATGATCTTTGTCATAAAAGCTAATTAAATTAATCTTATTATATGAAAAAAAATTAACTTTATTATGTAGTGTTTCCAATTCAGAAAGATCTATTAATAATGAAAAAACATTATATTTAAAATAATGAATCTTTGGTTTAAACCTTTTGTGTATTACCTGCCCGTTATATATAGATGAATTAATCATTTAAAGTTTTTAGCATTTCAATTGAAGATTTTATGCCGTCTTCATGAAATCCATAACCAAAATAACTTCCTACAAATAAAGTATTGTTAACATTCTGAATAGAATTTAATTTTGACTGATTTTTTAATGCATTTTCATCATAATATGGATGAGCAAAATCTATCTCATTATAAATCTTATTAGAGTCAATTTTAAAAAAAGGATTTATTGTTAAAAAAATATTTTGATTAATCTTTAAATTTTGTAATTGATTTAACCAATAAGTAACTGATGAATTCTCTTTATTATTTGGATCTAATGATGAATTCCATGAACACCATGCTTTTTTATTATTTGGCATTGAGCTTTCATCAGAGTGAATTATTGCAATATTTTTTCTATATTTAAAATTATTTAATATTTGTTTTTCTTGATCAGAAGCATCCGAGATGATCTTTAAACTCTCATCAGCATGAGAAGCTAGTACAACTTTGTCATAAGTAAAAAATTCATGTTCTGATCCATAATAAACCTTTACCCTGTTGTCACCTCTTACGATTTTATTGATTTCATAATTTTTATAATATTCTCCACTTATATTAGATAAAATTTTATTAACATAAGTTTTACTTCTATTAGATACTGTGAACCACTGAGGTCTGTTTTTAAGTTTAAACAATCCATGATTTTTAAAAAAATTTAAAAAGAATGATAATGGCATTTGCGATGCCTCATATGGTGGCATTGACCATATCGCTGAAACCATTGGTATTATGTGATAATCTATGAAGAAATTAGTTTTTTTGATTTTTTGCAAATATTCTCCAAGTGTAATGTTATTTTCAAGTGTATTAGGATCTAATTTTTCACACCTTTTGTAAAAATTAATTATTTCAAAAATCATTTTTACAAATTTATAATTAAATAAATTTAATTTGTTTGAAAAAATACCATTTAAACCTTTGCCACAATATTCGATATTGGTTTCTTTAACATTGACTGAAAATGACATGTCACTTTCTTCAATTTCAATCTCATTTTCTTTAAAAAAATTAATTAAATTTGGGTATGTGATTTTATTAAAAACCATAAAACCAATATCAACGGCAACTTTTTCTTTATCATTGTATTTAACATCCAATGTATAAGAATGACCACCAAAACGATCCTGCTTTTCAAACAAATCAACTTTATGTTTTTTTGATAAATAGTAAGCTGAGCTTAATCCTGATATTCCCGAACCTACTACTGCAATTTTCATTTAATAATTTTATGCAGCAGTATCTTCATACTCATCCATTGATGGACATGTACAAAATAGGTTTTTATCTCCATAAACATTATCTACTCTTCCAACTGGTGGCCAATATTTGGCTGTCTTTAAAAATTCAGATGGATAAGCTGCTTCCTCCCTCTCATATTTATGTTCCCACTTGTTGGAAGCTAATTCAAGATGAGTATGTGGCGCATTCTTTACTGGATTGTCCAATTTATCATATTCACCTGAATGTATTTTATCGATTTCTTGTTTAATTTTTTGAAGAGTTGAGCAAAATCTATTTATCTCACTTAAACTTTCACTTTCAGTTGGTTCAATCATCATAGTTCCAGCAACAGGCCACGACATTGTGGGCGCATGGTAACCAAAATCTATTAAACGCTTAGCTATATCTTCCTCTGTAACACCTGTATCAGCTTTTATTTTTCTAATATCAATAATACATTCATGGGCAACATTCCCACTTTTGCCTTTGTACAAAATTGGAAATGAATCTTTTAATTTGTGAGCAATATAATTTGCATTTAATATAGCAACTTGTGATGCTTTCTTTAAACCTTCAGAACCCATCATTTTTATATACATCCATGAGATTGATAAAATACTTGAGCTTCCCCAAGGGGCGGCTGAAACAGCACCAATTCCTGTTGTAGGTCCACAATCTTTAATCACTGAGTGTTTTGGTAAGAAGGTTTCTAAATGTTTTTTGCAAGCTATTGGTCCCATGCCTGGTCCTCCTCCACCATGTGGAATACAGAATGTTTTATGTAAATTTATATGACAAACATCTGGGCCAAATTTTCCTGGTTTTGCAATACCTACTAATGCATTTAGATTTGCTCCATCCATATAAACTTGTCCACCATTTTCATGAATAAGTTCACAAATATCAGTTATTTTCTCCTCAAAAACTCCATGCGTTGAAGGATATGTAACCATTAATGCTGCTAAATTATCTTTATGTTCTTCAGCTTTTTTCTTTAAATCTTCAAAGTCTACGTTTCCATGATCGTCACATTTAACCACAACGACTTTCATCCCAACCATTTGCGCACTCGCAGGATTAGTGCCATGTGCAGAGCTTGGAATTAAACAAACATTACGATTAGCTTCATTATTTTTTTCATGAAATTTACGAATTACCATTAATCCAGCAAATTCGCCTTGGGCTCCAGCGTTTGGCTGCAGTGATACACCTGAAAAACCAGTAATTGATCTAAGCCAATTTTTTAAATCAGTAAAAAGTTCTCTATAACCATCCATTTGTTCTACTGGAGAAAAAGGGTGTGGTTGTGAAAACTCTTTCCAAGTTACTGGTATCATCTCAGATACTGCATTCAACTTCATTGTGCATGAACCTAAAGCTATCATTGATCTATTTAAAGCAATGTCTGCATCTTCTAGTTTTTTTAAATATCTAAGCATTTCAGTTTCTGAATGATAGCTATTAAAAACTGGATGATCTAGGTAAGTTGAACTTCTTAATAAATTTTTAGGAATATTAGATAAGCTCTCATTCATAGATTCTTTAATTGTTTCAGAACAATTAAAAATTTTTAGCAATTGATTAGCTCTGTATAGGTTTTTTCTTTCATCAAAAGAAACCGCAAGCATCTCTGAATTTACTTTTCTGATATTAACACCTTCATCTAAAGCATTTTTATAAATCTTATCAGTCTTATCCAAAGTTTTTACAGTTACAGTATCAAAAAAATGATCTGAATAAAGTTCATATCCAGATTGTTTCAACTTATCAGCAAAATTTTTTGTTAACTGAGAAACACTTTCTGAAATTTTTTTAATTCCTTTAGGGCCATGATAAACTGCATAAGCTGCAGAAACAATTGCCAACAAAGCTTGAGCAGTACAAATATTACTTGTAGCTTTATCTCTTCTAATATGTTGCTCTCTAGTTTGAAGAGCTAATCTATAAGCTTTTTTACCATGTCTATCTACTGAAACTCCAACTATTCTACCTGGCATCGATCTTTTGTATTCATCTTTTGTAGCAAAAAATGCTGCGTGTGGGCCACCATAACCCATTGGAATACCAAATCTTTGTGAACTTCCTACAGCGATATCTGCTCCTAATTCTGCAGGTGTTTTTAATTTTGCAAGAGCTAGCAAATCACAAACTAAAACTGCTTTACCATTTTTTTTATGTATTTTACTTATTGCTTCACTAGGATCTTTAATATCTCCTAATGTACCAGGATAACTGATTATACCGCAGATAATCTCATCTTTGATATCAGTCTCCTCATCACCAATAATTATTTCTACCCCTAAAGGTTCGGCTCTTGTTTTAATGACTTCAATTGTTTGTGGGTGACAATTCTTTGATACAAAAACTTTATTTGAGTCTGTCTTAGATATTCTATAGCTTAAACCCATAGCCTCTGCTGCGGCTGTTCCTTCATCTAAAAGTGAAGCATTAGCTATATCCATACCTGTAAAATCAATGATCATCTGTTGAAAATTCATTAACATCTCAAGTCTACCCTGAGCAACTTCAGGCTGATATGGTGTGTAAGAAGTATACCACCCTGGATTTTCTAAAATATTTCTCAATATAACGTAAGGAGTGTAGGTTCCGTAATATCCCATTCCTATAAAGCTAGAATAAACTTTATTTTTTTTTGAAATATTCTTTAATTTTCTGAGTGCTTTATATTCAGAATTTGGATCTCCTATCTCTAAATCATCTTTTAATAAAATGTTTTCTGGTACGGTATTTTTTATTAACTCATCTAGATTTTTATACCCTAACTCTTTAAGCATAATATTTTGCTCTTCAGTAGAGGGGCCGATGTGTCTTTGAATAAAATCTTTTTGAGCATTTTTTAACATTTAACTACCGCTTTCTTTTGCAAATTTGTCATATTCATCTTTGTTCATTAAACTATCTAGTTCATTTTTATCTTTAATTTTTAATTTGAAAAACCAAGCTTCATTTTCTGGATCTGAATTAATTTTACCAGGATCGTCAACTATAGATTGATTATTTTCCATTACTTCCCCTGATATAGGTGTGTAAACATCGCTTGCAGCTTTAGTTGATTCTACTACACCCGCATTTCCATCTTTTTCAACAGAAGTACCTACGTCAGGTAATTCTACAAATACAATATCTCCCAACATTTCAGTTGCATGCTGGGTAATACCTATTGTGCCAACATCGCCTTCTATTTTTATCCACTCATGTTCTTTAGAATATTTAACTTCACTCATTTAGTTGCTCCTTTCACATAACTTTTTTTATAAAATGGTAATCCACAAATATTTGCTGGATATTTTTTTCCTCTTACCTCAAGAAAAACTTTTGTATCTTTTTGAGAAAATTCTTTTTCAACATAACCCATTGCAACAGGTCCATTCAAACTTGGTCCAAAGGTACCACTAGTTACCTCACCAACAACCAACTCATCTTCATTGAAAATTTTTGTTTTCTCCCTCGCAATTAATCTTCCTTCTGGTTTAATGCCAACTCTAATTTGCGGAGTACCCTCATTAATTTGATTTATAATTTTATCTGAACCTATAAACCCACCATTTGTTATTCTTTCTTTAGATATTGCCCATTTAAGATTGGCTTCGATTGGAGTTTTATCCAAACCCAATTCATGACCATATAAACACAGTCCAGCCTCTAATCTCAATGTATCTCTAGCGCCAAGTCCTATAAGCTGAGCTCCATTTTCAAGTAATTTTTTTGTAAACTCTTCGGCAAAATCATTGGGGATAGATACTTCAAAGCCATCTTCACCAGTATAACCTGATCTAGTTACAAATAATTTTTGATCTTTATAATAAAACCAATTTCCTGTCATAAAATTTAGATCTTTTGCTCTATTAAGAATTAAATCTAAAATCTCTACAGACTTAGGTCCTTGTATTGCTATTAAAGATCTATTTTCCTCTAAATTCATCCTATATTTATCGTTAAGTAATTTAGATATAATTTTAAAGTCATTATCCTTGCAAGCAGCATTTAATATTATTAGATAACCACCATCTATTTTTGTAATAATCAAATCATCATAAATTCCAGCATTTTCATTCATTAAAAAACTATATTTTGATGAATTTACTTTTAAGTCTTTTAAATTAAGCGGAAAAATTTTTTCTAAATCCGCAGTTAGACTATCATCACCATAAATAAACAATTGCCCCATATGCGAAACATCAAAAATGCCTGAGTGTGTTCTTGTAAATTTATGCTCTTCAACAATACCTTTGCTGTATTGTATTGGCATTTCATAGCCTGCAAATTCTACAAATTTAGCTTTGTTGTCTTGATGAAGTTTGTTTAAAGATGTTTTTTTTATTTCCATACTAACTCGCTTTACCCATCTGTATATTTGCCTGAGAGTTTTGCTCCTTCGGCGAGAACTTAATCTCTTTCCAGAGTTAATATGTTACGGTCCTTTTTACCTGAGAGTTTCCTGGGTGGTTGCTCCTTCGGTGTTACAAAATTTGTAATCTCTCCCGTTAATGATCAACTTATCAACTATTTACAGATGGTCAATGAGAAATACTTTTTTTACGCGCACTTAATAGTGAGTAAAATTGAACTAATACAGCAAAAATAATTATAGCTCCTCCTATCAACCCAAACATAGATGGTCTTTCACTAACAAATATAAAGGCCCAAATTGGTCCCAAAACAGATTCAGATAACATTATTATTCCAACCATGGCTGAAGGTGTAGTTCTTGCTCCAGTTGTAATAAATATAAATCCTAATCCAACTTGAAAACAGCCACCTAGAAAACCTAGAAAAATATCATGCGGTGAAATCATTATTTTTGTTGAAAGTAAAAAACCAATAAAGCATGAACATATACCTGCTACAAATTGTGCTGGCACCATATCAACTGTTGGAAATTTTCTCACAATAATAATTAAAACTGCAAAGGTGATAGGCATTGTAAATGCTGCAAGATTTCCTGAAAGCTCACCTGGTGTTAATGAATTTCCCACCATTAACAAAACGCCTGATATTGCTAAAATAATTGATGTTAACGTAATTGCAGAAATTTTTTCCTTAAGAAAAAAATAACCAAATATTGCGAGAAATAAAATTTGAAGAGATATAATGAAATTCGTATTAGCAACCGTCGTGTTATACATTGCAAATACATATCCACAGAAACCAAAAGATAAAATAATTCCACCAATAAACCCTGGTAAACCAGAATCTTTAAATGCTTTAAAAGTTTTCTTCTTATAACTGATTATTAAAAAAGCTAGAACTGTCAAAGAAAAAAATAAGGATCTCCAGAATAAAATTTGCCATAAAGTTGAACCTTCAAATGACTTAACTATAAGTCCACCAAAACTTAAACAGCAAGCACCTAAAAATACTAATAAAGGTCCAGGTAATTTTGTAATTATATTCATTAGATTTGTGAAATTAAATTTTGAGTTTCCATTTCATACAACTTAAACAAAGTTTCTGCATCAGATAATTCTATTTCTTTAAATTTTATTTTTGACCCAGGTGATATTTGAACCAATCTGTCATAATCAACACTAGCAACAACTCCTATTTTTGGATAACCCCCTATCGTTCCATGGTCTGATAGCATTATAATTGGATTACCATCTGCTGGAACTTGTATTACCCCCTTCAACAAACCTTCAGATTTAATATTTGTATTAACAATGTTTTCTATTTCAGGGCCATTTAATCTCATACCCATTCGATCAGATAATTTTGATACTGTAAATTCTTTTTCAAAAAAATTTTTTTTTCCTTCTTCAGAAAAATAATCGAAATTAGTTCCTTTTATAACTCTTATATTTTCTACTTTTGAGTTTAAATAATTAGTTTTATTTTTTTGTTGATTTGTACTTATCTTTGAAATGATTAATTTTTGATTATTCTCTAATTTTTTACCCTCGTTAGAACCAATGTTGGCTTTTGTATTTATCGAGCAGCTACCCCATTGAAATTTTAAATCAAACTCCCCACTAACAGCCAAATAGCCATAAACAGATTTGTTGGTTGATAGAATGTCAATCTCATCTCCATTTTCTATTAGATAATTTTCATAACAATTACCCTCTATTTCGTTATCCTTTTTTCTTATTTTAAAGATTACATCTCCAGCCACAGCAATGGTAATATTGTCTCCACTATACTTTAATAAAGGACCTTGATATGCAAACTCGATAACTGGTAAGTCTAATTTATTACCAACTAGTCTATTAGCTAGTAGATAATTTCTATTATCCATGGCTCCACTGAAAGGAATACCAATATGGTATAAATTATTTCTTCCCATGTCTTGAAATGTTGTGTTTATACCAGCTCTTATTATTTCAAAATAATTGTTACTCATTATAATTTTTATATTCTTCAAATGTTATTTGTTTAAATTTAACAGTGTCACCTGGGTTAATTAAATTAGGATCTTTTTCTTTTGAAATATCAAATACTTCTAACGGGGTATTTCCGATAATGTTCCACCCACCAGGACTTTCAAATGTATAAATATCAGCAAATTGTTCTGTTATTCCAACAGATCCTTTTGGTACTTTTACTCTTGGAGTTTCCAACCGTTGAACTCTCATATTTTCATCTAAATCACCTAAAAAAGGCATGCCTGCTATAAATCCTGTCATATAACAAAAAAATTCTTTATTAAAAAAATTCTCTAGAATTTTTTCTTTAGTTAAATTTAATTTATTTTCTAATCTTTCCATGTCTAAAGAAAAAGAAGCATCACAGCAAACTGGCACTTCTAAATTTTTGTTATTTATCTTTAAAGTTTCTTCAACATTAAGTTTTTCAATTTTATCTTTGATTTCTCTAAAATTTGTTACACGAAGATCATAAGAAATAATCAATTTATTATAAGAAGGTGTAAGATTATTAATTCCTTTAATTTTTTTTTCTTTAATTGTATTAAAATACTTAATTACATCAGAGTTAATTTGTTTATTAACCTCAGTTCCAAAATCACAGTAAAGAGCTGCGTCACCAAGATTTGATATATTTTTTATCATGTCATGTTATACTTCAACATTTAAGACTATGGAAATTAATATAAATTGTGATTTAGGTGAAAAATCTAAACATCATTCTAATAAGTATGATCCTGATTTACTAGAGATAGTAAATTCTGCTAATGTTGCCTGTGGTTTTCATGCTGGAGACGATGAGTCTATGAACCAAGTTATTAAAATATCCAAGGAGAATGGGGTAAGCATTGGTGCACATCCATCATTTAATGACCCTGAAAATTTTGGCAGACAAAGAATGAATCTTTCTTCAGGTGAAATTACAAAATTAATAATTGATCAATATGATATTTTACAAACAATTGCAGACAATTATAAAGAAAATGTTACACACATTAAGCCTCATGGTGCACTTAACAATATGGCCTGTGAAGATATAGAATTAGCAACTACTTTAGCTAAAACAATAAAAGGAATTAACAAAGATTTAATTTACCTTGTTCCAACTGGTTCGAAAATGGAGGAAGCTGCAAAAAAATTCAACATGAAAATTGCATGTGAAATTTTTGCGGATAGAAACTATGAGGACGATGGAAATCTAGTTTCTAGAAAAAAATCTCACGCATTAATAACTGACCCAGAGCAAGCCAAAAAACACGTGCTAAATATGGTTAAAAATCAGGCACTTAATTGTCACAGTGGAAAACAGATACCTTGTGAAATAGACTCTGTATGCATACATGGTGATAACAATAGTTCATTAGCTACAGCAAAATCAATCAAAAATAATTTGATTGATAATGGACTTAAACTTAAACCTTTAAACTTAATGGAGAAATTTATTTAATGTTAAAAAAATATTTAATTGTGTCTTTTTTTATAACTTTATTTTCAATTAGTTCACAAGCTGCTGGAACAGATGATAGTTCAGCAAAAGTTAAATCTAATTATGACAAAGCTGTTTCACTTATTAAACAAGCAAAGAAATATGAAAAAAAAGGTAAAACTGATAAAGCTAATAAAAGATATGAGAAAGCTCAAAAATTACTTTTAAAATCTAATAAAAAAAAACCCCTTCAAGCTGATACTTTAAATTATCTGGGTTTTACAACTAGAAAACTAGGTGATTATGAAAATGGAGAAAAATATTATTTACTTGGTTTAGAAATTGATCCAAATCATAAAGGAATTAATGAATACTTGGGCGAACTTTACGTTGTAACCAATAGAATTGATCTTGCAAAAGAAAGATTAAATGTATTGGAAAATTGTAATTGTGAAGAGTATGGTGAATTAAAAGAAATAATTGATGGAACAAAAACATCAAAATATTAATTCATATGCTTGACATACAGAATCCAAAAGAAGCAAGAAAAGTTATCAGAAATAACGAATATACTGAACAAACAGCTGGATCAGCAAACAAATATGTACAAGGAAATATTTGTATTTTACCAAGTAAGTACGCAATGGATTTTGCTTCATTTTGTCAAAAAAATCCAAAGCCTTGTCCTCTAATAGGCTTTGGCACTAAGGGAGATCCATCTTTAAAAGATTTGGGAGATATCGATATCAGAACAGATATACCTCAATATAGAGTATGGGAAAAAGGAAAAATTATTGATGAGCCTTATGATATAAAAAAATATTGGAATGAAGATTTAACAACATTTGTTTTGGGATGCTCAATGTCTTTTGAGCTACCTTTAATTGAAGCAGGAATACCTATTCAACATATAGAAAATAATACTATTGTACCAATGTATCGAACATCTATAGATTGTGAACCTGCAGGCCAATTTTCAGGAAAGCTTGTGGTTTCTATGAGGCCATTGAATTCAAAAGATGCAATTAGATCAATTCAAATTAGTTCAAGATTTCCAGCTGTTCATGGTGCACCTGTACACTTAGGTGACCCTTCAGAAATTGGCATAAAAGATATAATGAATCCAGAATATGGTGATCCACCAAAAGCATTTAAAAATAATGAGATTCCAGTTTTTTGGGCTTGTGGAGTAACACCTCAATCAGTTTTACAAGATTCAAAACCAGATTTTTGTATAACACACAGTCCTGGGAAAATGCTTATAACTGATAAGCTAAATAATGATTTGGCAGCCTTATAATTAATTTCCTAAAAAAACTTTTGTAACTTTGTTGTTATCAATTAGATCCTCTGATTTTCCATCAATAACTAATCTTCCACTTTCAAGCACATAACCTCTATCAGCCATACTAAGAGCCAATCTAACATTTTGCTCAACAAACAAAATTGATATTCCTTCGTTAACAATATTTTTAAAAATTTTAATTAAATCTTTCATTACCATAGGTGACAAACCTAAAAAAGGTTCATCAACCATTAAAAGTTTTGGGAGTCCCATCATACCTCTAGCTATTGCCAACATTTGTTGTTCACCGCCAGACATTGTCCTCGCTAATTGGCTGGATCTAGCTTCAAGTTTTGGAAAGATCTTATAAATTTTATTTAGCGAATTATCTAATTCCTTTTTAGCTGCAGGGTGCCAAGCGCCAAGTAAAAGATTTTGCATTACATTCAAATGAGGAAAAACTCTTCTTCTTTCAAGAACATGAGATATGCCTAGTGCAGTTCTTTTATGTGTAGGTTCTTTGGAGATTAAATTGTTATCAAAATGTATACTTCCATTCTTATGATGTACTAAATTACTTATTGTATTTAAAATTGTACTTTTTCCAGAACCGTTTGGCCCTAAAAGAGCAACCATTTCTGCTTTCTTAACATTTATAGATACGTCCCAAATTACTTGAAAGTCATCGTATAAAACATCAATATTTTTAATATCAAGCAGCATCGAATGTTCCTAAATAAGAGTCCACAACCTGTTTATTATTTTGAATTTCTTTTGGAGAGCCATAGGCTATTCTTTCTCCTTGATCTAGAGCTAAGATATTATCTGAAATCTCCATAATGATATTAATATTATGTTCAATCGTAACAATTGTAACTCCTGACTTTTTAAGTTTTTTGATAAGTTCCACGAGACCAGGTATAGTTTTCTGGTCAACGCCACCAGTTACTTCGTCCATTAGTAATAATTTTGGCTCTATTGCCATTGCCCTTGCCATCTCAAGTCTTTTTCTTTGTCCTGTAGAAAGCTCTTTTGCAAAATGATGTCTTTTCTCAATCAAGTCAACAAAATCAATTATTTCTAAAGCTTTATCTCTAGCTTTTTTAATATTTTTTTCTTTAACAAACGAACCTATCATTACATTTTCAAGCAATGTTTGATCTGCAAATGGTTTTAATTTTTGAAATGTTCTTCCAATACCTAGTTTACTTATTTTGTCAGGAGTTAATCCAAAAATATTTTTTTCAAAAAATTTAACTTCACCAGTATCAGCTTTTGTATAGCCTGTGATTAAGTCGAATAAAGTAGATTTTCCCGCACCATTTGGGCCAATTACACCAAGTATAGAGCCCTCTTCAACGTCAAAAGAAATATTATTGTTTGCTTTAATTCCACCAAAAGCTCTACTTAAATTTTCTACTGATAAAATTTTCATCTTTGTTTTTTTCTCTCTAAAATATTTTTTGGAACAAAAGATATAAGTCCATCTGGTCTAAAGACACAAATTAACATTAATATTAGTCCATAAAGGATTAGATCTACCGCACCACCTGTACCACCTAAATATATTCTTGAATATTCTGAAATTGGAATCAAGATTGCTGCTCCAAGTAGTGGGCCCCAAACATTACCTATTCCACCAAGGACAGTTATCAACAAAACAATAATTGATATTTCAATATTAAAAACTCTATCGGGATCAATTATTAAAATATATTGAGCAAACAAACTTCCCATTGGAGCCATAATCATAGCTGATATTACATAAGCAATAATTTTATAATTTGAAACATTAATACACAAACTTAATGCCGCTTGAGGATCATCTCTCACAGCTCTTAATCTAAATCCTAATTTTGATCTACTTAAGATCCAAACCAAATAAAAAGTGATTAAAAAAAATACTAAAAAAACATAGTAGTAAGGCATTTTACTTGTATGAAATTGAAGCGCTAACCAAGAGTCACCAGATGTCATTGGAACCCATAAACCAGATGCTGCACCAACTAAATCCCATCTTTGAAAAACCACTTGAAAACTTATCCCTATCAGCAACGTTGCGATTGCGAAATAATGCCCACTTAATCTAAGCATTGGTATTCCAATTAAAACTGCTGCAACTCCTGAAAAAATTATTCCAAAAAAAATGCTTATCCAGGGAGAAATACCGTACTGAACATAAAAAAATGAAGTTGCATAAGCTCCTATGCCAAAGAAAGCACCATGGCCAAGACTAATCTGGCCAGAAAATCCAGCTATCACGTTCCAAGATTGAGCCATAACAGCATGCATGAAAATCATGATCATTAAATGGAGATAAAAAGAGTTTAATCCAAAATGAGGTAGTGCAAATAATAATAAAACTATACCAGCAATTAATGAAATAATTTTTTTGTCTGTGTTCCAAAGTGGCTCTGCTTGTGCGGTTAATAATTTATAGTTCATTAATATCTACCAAATAAACCTTGAGGTTTATAAATTACCACTAATAAATATATCGCAAAGACATACAAAAGTTTAAAAGATGGATCTATCAATAAGCCCCCTAATGACTCTACAAGACCAATAATTATTCCTGCATACAAACAGCCAATAATACTTCCAAAACCACCTAAAGCTACAGCAACGAATGCAAATAGAGCAAAATTAATTCCTACATCAGTAAAAATGAAAAAATAGTTAGCCATCATTCCACCTGCTATACCTACACATCCAAGTCCAATTGCCCATCCAATTGCAAACATTTTGTTTGAAGGAATTCCTAAAATTTCAGCAGCGTGTCTATCTTGAGCTGTAGCCTGTAAAGCTAAACCAGTTTCAGTTTTTGTGACAAATAAATACAAAGCTATAAAAGCAACCAAACATACTAAGCTTGCTACTAATTGTGGTTGACCAATAAAAACAGATCCTATTTCAAGCCTACCCTCCAATAAAGGTTTTTCTACATTTCTAAAATCTGGTGTCCATAATAATTGAGCTATAGATCTTATGAATATTGATAATCCAAAAGTAGCACAAATTTGAATTAACATTTTTGCTTTTAAGATGTATCTAATTAAAAAATAGTGTGTGAGTATTCCACATACAGCCATCAATAAAATTGTAATCGGAATTGAAAAAATAGGATCAATCCCAAATAATGACCACAGCCAAAATGAAGAAAACATTGATAGCATTAAATGTTCACCGTGAGCAAAATTCACAATATCCATTAAACCAAAAATTAAACTCAGTCCTGCAGCTATTAAGGCATAAATTAATCCCATCATTAGACCGGTAACAATTGCTTGAAGAATAATCTCTGATGTCATTAAGAATAAATATAAATTAGAAAACGTATAAACATTATATATAATTGCAAAAGTATATCATTGAATTGATTTTATATATGGTATTTAATTAGTTATTAACAAAAACAAATATGAGGGGAAATAAATGAAAAAATTAATACTTGCAGTATTTACTTTTTTATCATTAATTTGTGCACCTGTAGTAAGTTCTGCGCAAGATGTTAAAATTGGAGTACTGTATCCATTAACTGGTCCTGTAGCCCAAGTGGGTAAGGATGCGGTTGCTGCAGTACAAACTGCTTTAGATATTATTAATAATAGCCACAATATTCCTGGAATGCCTTTAGCAAAAGATGCTGGTCTAAAAGGTTTGGGTGGTGGAAAAATTTCAATAGTTGTTGGTGACCATGGTGGAAAACCAGATATTGGAGTTGGTGAAACAGAAAAAATGTTAAATTCTGATAAAGTTCACGCAATGTTTGGAGCTTACTATTCATCAGTTACTGGTGCAGCTAGTCAAGTTTCTGAAAGAGCTGGTATACCTTGGGTTAATGGTGAGTCTACATCTCCAAAATTAACAACAAGAGGATTTAAATATTTCTTTAAAGTCACTCCACACGATGGTGAATTTACTCAATTAATGTTTGAATTTATGAATGACTTCAACAAAAAGAATAATAACAAATTAAATACACTTGGTATTATTCATGAAGATACTTTGTGGGGATCTGATAGTGGTGGAACACAAAATAAAATGGCTAAAGATCAAGGATTTAAAGTTATTGAAAAAATTAGCTATAAAGCAAAAACAACATCTTTAAGTTCTGAAGTACAGAGATTGAAAGCAAAAAACCCTGATGTTTTATTGCCGTCATCTTATACTGCTGATGCTTATTTATTTTTAAATACTGCTAAAGAACTTGATTATAACCCTAAACTTTTAGTTGCACAGAATGCTGGATATACTGATCCAAAATTTATAGCTACTATGGGAAGTAAAGCTGAAGGTGTAATTACAAGATCTCCTTTCAATACTGACTTGGCTACTACAATTCCAATGATTGGTACTGTAAATGACCTTTTCAAAACTCACTCAGGCGGAAGAGATCTATCTGATGTACCAGCTAGAGCTTTTACTGGCTTTATGGCATTAGCGAATGCAATTAATAATGCTGAATCAACTGATCCTGAAAAAATTAGACAAGCGTTAGTTAATTTAGATATGTCATCAGACTCTTTAATTGTTCCTTACAGAGGAATTAAATTTGGTGCTGACGGTCAAAATGAAAAAACTAGAGGTATTTTGATGCAAGTTCAAGGTGGTAAATATTGTACAGTTTATCCATTTGAATTAGCTGCATGTAAATTGCAGTATCCAATGCCTACTTGGTCTCAAAAATAATTTTAGATAATATTAGAGGCGGTCATTAATTTGACCGCCTTTTTTTTTATACTTTTTATTGAATTATTATAAATTTAAAATAATATTAACTTACCTTGATTGAAGAACTCGTTATTTTAACTAAAATTATTTTTATCACTATTATCTTAACAGCTGATAACGCAGTTATAGTTGGTTCAATTGCAGCAAACTTTGTACCCAAAAATAGGAAACAAATTATTTTGTGGGGTGTGGCAGGAGCTTTTGTATTCAAAATTTTTTTTGCTATATTTGCTACTTACTTATTTAAATTTTATTTCATCAAAATATTAGGGGGATTATTATTAATTTGGATTGTCAATGATTTAAGAAAAGATTTGGTTGATATTAAAAAAATTAAATCACAAACTAAAAAAACAAAAGAACCCTCTTACATAAGTAGTATTGGAAAAGTTTTATTTGCAGATATTATGATTAGCTTTGACAATGTGATTGGGGTTGTTGCAGCGGCTAAAGAATATTTTGGTTTTATGATTTTTGGCCTTGTTTTATCAGTCGTTTTGACTGGAGCCTTAGCAACCTACATGGCAAATTACATACAAAAACATATCTGGATTGCTTATATGGGGTTAATATTTATTCTTATTGTAGGATTGCAGTTAATAATTGGTGGATTAGTTGATCTAGAAATTTTAAAAATTAATGAAGAATTTATTAAATATTTTTAGTTAATAAGAGTGTTTCTTTAGTGGAAACTTTTTTTGCTTCACATCCTTAGAATAATTAGATACTGCTTTTTTTATTTCTTTTCTAATGTTGCTATATTTCTTAACAAACCTAACATCTATTGGGTTAAGTCCAATCAAATCATCTAGTACCAAAATCTGTCCATCACAATTATTTGAAGCTCCTATTCCAATAGTTGGAATGTTAATCTGACTTGTTACTTTTTTTGCTAGAGTAGTTTCTACGCATTCAAGAACAATTGAAAATACACCTGCACTTTCTAATAATTTGGCATCATTTAAAATCTTATTTCTTTCAGAACTTTTTTTTCCTTTGTATTTAAAAGTTTTATCTGATTGAGGCAGTAATCCTAAGTGACCCATTACTGGTATTTTATTTTTAGTTAAAGCTTGAACAATATTATAAATTTTTTTTCCACCTTCCAATTTAATAGCATCACATTTTGTAATTGAAATTATTTTTTTTGCATTTCTAAGTGCTTCTTTAGCATTTCGATATGTGTTATGTGGCATATCAACAACCATTAAGCTTTTTTTTATACCCATTCTCACACTTTTTGAATGCTCTATCATAGTCTTTAAGCTTACTTGTCTTGTAGATTTATAATTGTATAAAACTGAACCAAGTGAATCTCCTACTAAAATTATATCGCAGAAGTTATCCAAGATTGAAGCAATATTCTTTGAATAAGCAGTTAAACTAACAATCTTTGATTTATTTTTTTTTTAATTATATCTAATATTTGCTTTTTCATCGACTTACCACGAGCCGGTATTTTCCATTGAAGCCCAAGGTTCTTTGGGTTCTAAATTTCCTTCTTGAAGTATTTCAATTGAAATATTGTCTGGAGATCTAACAAACGCCATATGACCATCACGAGGCGGTCTATTAATAGTATAACCCATATCCAGCAATCTTTGACAAGTTTCATAAATGTTATCAACTCTATAAGCTAAATGGCCAAAATTTCTTGAACCTTTACCAAGTTCATCGCCATCCCAATTGTATGTTAATTCAATTTCTGCTTTTTCATCATTTGGAGCTGCAAGAAAGACAAGAGTGAATCTGCCCTTTTCATTTTCCATACGCCTTATTTCTTTTAAGCCTAACCCATCACAGAAAAATTTTAATGACTCATCAATATCTTTAACTCTGATCATGGTATGCAAATATTTCATATGACTAATTTATAGTTTAAAACTACTCTAATTCAATAGTACTAGGTGGTTTTGAGGTAATATCATAAACAACTCTATTAATACCTCTTATGCTATTCACTATTTGATTAGAAATTGTTTCCATGAAAGACTTTTTGAACTCATAAAAATCTGCTGTCATTCCATCTTCAGATGTTATTGCTCTTAAAAGACATAAATACTCATAAGTACGATTATCACCCATAACACCTACTGTTTTGACAGGTAACAAAGCAGCATATGCTTGCCATATTTTATGGTAAAGACCGTGATCTCTTAATGCTTGTATAAAATAAGAATCAGCTTCTTTAAGTATTTTAATTTTATCATTTGTAATTATTCCTGGCATTCTAATTGCTAAACCAGGTCCTGGGAAAGGATGCCTTGAGATAATATCCTTACTTAAATTTAATTCTAAACCTAATTTTCTAACTTCATCTTTAAAAAGAAATTTTAAGGGTTCGACAAGTTTAAGCTTCATCTTTTTTGGAAGTCCTCCAACATTATGATGTGATTTGATTTTTGAGGTTTGACTGCCTGTTACTGATTTGCTTTCAATTAAATCTGGATATAGAGTTCCTTGAGCTAAAAATTTTACATTTTTAATTTTTTTTGCATATCTTTCAAATATTTTTATAAAAAGATTACCTATAATTTTTCTCTTTTTTTCAGGATCAGAAACATTGTGTAGCTTTTTTAAAAATTCCTTTTCAGCATTTACATAAATTAAGTTCATTTTTAAACGTTTCTTAAAAGTCTTAACAACTTGTACTTCTTCATTTTTTCTTAAAAGACCAGTATTAACAAAAATACAATATAATTTTTTACCAATGGCTTTATTAAGTAATTGAGCCACCACGCTACTATCAACACCGCCTGATAAAGCACAAATAACTTTTTCAGATCCAACTTGATCTTTAACTTCCTTAATAAGCTGTATTTTTTGATCTTTAGAAGACCAATTACGTTTAATTTTACAAATCAAAAAAATAAAATTACTAATCAATTTTTTTCCATTTTCAGTATGGGTTACCTCTGGATGGAATTGAATTCCATAAAACCTTTTTAATTTATTTTCTACAATGGCAAATTTTGAATTAGTACTTGATGCTACTACTTTAAAATTTTGTGGAAGCTTTGATACTTGATCTGCATGACTCATCCAAACTTTTTTAAATTTTTTTTTATTAAAAAAATTTTTAGTTAAAAGGCTTTCGTTTTTTTTATAAATATTAGCTAATCCAAACTCACGATGCTTTGATTGCTTAACTTTACCCCCATTAAGCTTAGAAAGAATTTGATGACCAAAACAAATACCAAGAATTGGAATATTTAAATTTATAATTTTTTTATCAAATGAATATTTGTTAATTTGATAAACATTTAAAGGTCCGCCAGATAAAATAATTCCTTTAATAGATTTATCAATATCTTTAATTTTGATTTTTTTGTGACTTATTATTTCAGAAAAAACTCCTAGTTCTCTAATTCTTCTAGCAATTAATTGAGTGAATTGTGAACCAAAATCTATTATTAAGATTTTATCAAGATTTTGATCAAGACTCATTTTCTGGTTCTATATTTTTAAGAGACTTTTGAATTTCTTTATTTTCATCACATAATTCATCACAAACTTTTACAAATGTTTGCGAGAGATCTTTGACTTTAGAGTAATTTGATTTCTTTAAAGCTATTTTCATTAACATTAAAATAACTTCTTCATTATTTGGCTCTATCAGTAACGCTGTGTCCAAGTTATATTCTTCCTTTTTTTGATTTTTTTCATGATTATAAATTTTTGCTAAATACAAATACGATTTTGCATCTTTAGGATTAAAAACTATATTGCGCTCTAACATAAATCGTGCATCATCATATTTTTTATCTTGATACTTTTTTAACGCTTCATCAAAAAAACTTTCTGCACTTAGTGCTAAGTTTATAGAAAATAAAGAAAAATATATTAAAGTGATTAATTTAAAAATTTTATTCATTAATATTTACTGTCATTTTTAACTACATCTACGTTGTGAACCATACTTTCATAAAAACCTGCTTTAGTAATCTTAACAAAGTTTGGTTTTATTCTAAGTTTTATTAAATTTTTGGATCCAAGATAGCCCATAGATGATCTTAGTCCACCAATCAATTTATAAATAATACTTCCTACATCTCCTTTATATTTTGCAAAACCTTCAACTCCTTCTGGAACATATTTTGATGTATCTTTTTGTTTGGTTTGAAAATATCTATCTGCTGAACCTTTGTTCATTGCTCCTACAGAGCCCATACCTCTAAAGCTTTTAAATAATTTTCCATTTTTTTTTATTAATTTTCCTGGTGTTTCATCTGTACCAGCAAATAATGATCCTATCATTACAGCATCAGCACCTGCGGCAAATGCTTTTGCTAGGTCACCCGAATATTTAATTCCACCATCAGAAATAATTTTTATATTTTTATTTTTCAATCCATTTCTTACAGACAAAATTGCACTTAATTGAGGAACTCCAATTCCTGCAACTAATCTTGTGGTGCAAATAGATCCAGGGCCAATTCCAACTTTAATAATATCAACACCTAATTTAATTAAAAATTTAGCTGCTTCTGGTGTTGCAATATTTCCAGCACATAAAGCAATCTTTTTATTCTTCAATTTTTTGATAAATTTAATGATCTCTCCAACTTTTTTAGTATGACCGTGAGCTGTATCAACCACTATTAGATCAACACCTTCTTTTATTATAGCTTTGGACCTATCAAATTCGTTTGGTCCAGCTCCAACAGCTGCGCCAACTAATAATTTTTGCTTTTTGACTTTTTTAATTTCTATAATTTGTTTTTTGATGTCTAGATTTCTATGAATAACTCCTATTCCACCAGCTTTTGCTATAGCAATTGCCATTTTACTCTCTGTGACCGTATCCATTGCAGACGATAGAAGAGGAATTTTTAGTTTAAGGTTACTAGTTAAATAGATGTCAGTATTTACCTCCGAAGGTAATATTTCAGAGTATTTTGGAGCTAGCGTGACATCATCAAAGGTAAGTGCTTCTTTTATAGGAACCATAATCTTTTATATACGATTCCTTTTAAATTAAAAGTACCTATCTAAGACTGCTACAAATGATAAAACTTTCTTTAGAGTCTTTTCTGCTAGATTTAGGTTTAAAAACCTTAACTTCTTTGAAATATTTTTTTCCTTCTGCAACTATCTCGTTAAAAGTGCCTCCCATAAAAATTTTTGAAATAAAATAACCTTTATCAGTTAAAAGATCCTTTGCAAAAAACATAGCTTCCTTGCATAGTTCACCTGTTTGGATTGAATCAATGTTTTTTATTCCTGTCGTATTAACAGCCATATCTGACATGACTACATCTATTTTAGTTTTTACATGTTTTTTGATTTCGTCTTGGATATTTTCTTCAGTAAAGTCACCTTGGATTTGAACGGTATTGCCTATGGGCTCCATTTCTTTTAAGTCTATCGATATCAGTCTACCACTTTTTGCAACTTTTGCCGCATATTGTGACCAACTACCTGGAGCCGCACCAATATCTATTACAGAAATACCACCTTTAAAAATTTTAAATTTTTCATCTATTTCAATTAATTTATATGCAGATCGCGCTCGATACCCATCCACTTTTGATTGCTTAACATAGGTATCTCTTCTTTGTTTATTAACCCAGTTTTTTGAAATTTTATTTTTTTTCAATTAATTATTAAACCTTAAACTCTTATTCACAGTTTTTCCTTGTAAAGTTTCAATATCTATTGCGATTTCTTTATTAAGTCTCATGTCTTTTTTATCTTTCCAGATTCCAGCAGCTAAGTGCATTATTCCAATTTTATAATTTGGCAAATAAGGTTCAACAAATGTAGAATTTTCCACATCATATTTTGGTAAAAGATTACTTGTTATCCAATTACAATTAAGAGGTAAAAATTCAGTTTCAATGTTGTCTATGTAAACAGACATATTCATTGCTAACTGTTCTGAGCCAAATATATCACCACCCTTTAAGGTTTGTTTTAGATTATTCTGCCAAGATTCCCATGCACCTGAGTTTTTTTCTAATGAAAAAACTCCAATATTTATATGTGGTGCAAACGCAAGCTTTCTTGCTTTTGCATAACTAATATTTGATTTTATAGCGTGTTTAAAATTTTGAGATTTGATAATTGCTAATTTTCCAATAATCCAATTAACTTTTGACGTTATCCTGTATCCCGGCCCAATAGTTTGCGTTATACCAAGCTTTCCATTGTCACATGCTTTGAAATATAATTCTATAGATTTCCAATCATTGACCCACGCATCACAATCAATCCATAAATATTTTTCATAACTTGGAAAATATTTTGAGAGAAATGCTCTTGAAACTTGGCTCTTTAGCCATTCTCTTCCTTTAATTTTGCTATCTGGAACTTTTATATCCCATTGAGCAGATTTAATTTCATCAACTTTTGTAGATAGTTTTTCTTTTTGTTCATTAGTTAAACCTGCATCTAAAACACAAATAGCAACATTATTACTTTCGCTAAATCTTTTAATAGAATTAATTAATTCATCAAGTAACGGAAAGTAGTTGGAGTCTGCCAATGACACAATAACATTTTTTTTCATAATTTTAAAATGAGAATCTTTTTATTCATTATTAAACCTAAGATTTTTTTCAATAATCTTACCATTAAGACATTCAATTTTACTTAGTGTTTTTTTATTATTTCTTATTTCATTATTGTGCTTACCTGCAAAATGAATAATACCAATTTCATGATTAGGCAAATAAGGTTCGACAAATGTTTTTCTGTCTTCATCATATTTCATTCCACTTATGTGTGTCCAATTACAATAAGCTGGGAGTATTTCTACAGGTAAATTATTATGATAAATTGTTATATTTAACGCTATTTGATCTGAACCCCAAACTTTTCCTGATTTTAAAGAGTCTTCTAAATTTTTTCTCCAAACTTTCCAATGTGGTGCGCTTGACTTTAAAGCAAAAACTCCAGCATTTAGATGTGGCCTTAAAGCAACTTCTCTTGCCACTTTTTCAGAAAATCCAGAAGATTTAGCATGTTTATAATTCTGTGATTTAACTCTAGCAAAACTTCCAAAAAACCAACCTACTCTTAGTCCTCCATAAGCTCTATCAGCATTTGTTGAAATACATAGTTTGTTATTTTCACAACCCTTAAAGTATAATTCAACTGCTTCCCAAGAATTTACCCAGGCATCGGCATCTATCCATAAATACTTTTCATAATTAGGAAAATATTCAGTAAGAAAAGCTCTTGTTATCAAACTTTTAAGCCATTTTTTTCCCATAGTCTTAAATTGACTAATTTTGATATCCCAGTCAGAGGATTTTATTTCATCCACTTTAGGTTTCAAAATTTTTATTTGATCATCTGTTAATCCACCATCTAAGATACAAATTGCAGTGTTATCACTCTGTTTAAATCTTTTTATTGAGTCTACCAGCTCATTTAATAACTCAAAATAATTAGAGTCTGCTAAAGAGATAATAACATTTTTTTTCATTATAAAATGTCTTCAAAGTTATCATCATCAGCTGGGTTGTTATCTGAATACTGTTTCTTTAATTTTTGATAGTGAAAAAAACTAATAGGTAACATTACCAGGTAAACTATTGAACTTATTGCTATAACATTAAAAGGGTAAACTAATAATAGTCCAAAAAATAGAACAATCCCAAACAATAAAAAAATAGTTGCTTTTCTTTGTATAATAATCTTTTTAAATGAATAGCTAGGGAATTTACTTATTAACAGTAAAGAAATTATTATAAAACAAGTTGATACAATAATATCATAATCAAGCATAATATAATCAAAATTTGTTATACTTATAATTAAAGGTGTCAAAACTAAAATTCCTCCTGCTGGTGAAGGAACGCCTTCAAAAAAATTATCTCTCCATGAAGGTCCTTGATTTGAATTAACATTGAACCTTGCCAATCTTAATGCCACACAGCTTACATAAATTAAACATAACAACCAGCCAAATCTTCCTAATTCATTTAACTTCCAAAAATACATAATAAATGCCGGCGCCACACCAAAACTTATCACGTCTGCTAAAGAGTCTAATTCTTTTCCAACTTCTGAAGTTCCTTTAATTAATCTTGCAATTCTTCCATCTAACCAATCAAATAAAGCTGCAAAAATTATTGCTATAATTGCAAATTCAAATTTTTCATCTAATGCAAATCTAATTGAGGTTAATCCAATACAAACGCCAACTAAGGTAAGTATATTGGGTAGAATAACTCTAGCATTTTTTTTATCTGCTATAATTTTAAAATTACTTTTGGGTTGTTCCATTTTTATTTTTTAGCCAACAAAGTCTCACCAGAAATAGTTTTTTGCCCAACTTTTACTAAAGGTTCATAATTCTCATAATAAATATCCGCGCGACTTCCAAATCTAATCATGCCAATTCTATCACCTTGGTTAACTTCTTGACCATTATCTGTTTCACAAACAATTCTTCTTGCAACAAGTCCAGCTATTTGAACTACTATTATATCGTTTCCACTTTTATCTTTTATTTTATAATAATTTCTCTCATTATCCTCACTTGCTTTGTCTAAAGATGCGTTGAAAAACTTTCCAGGTTTATATAATATTTCCTCAACTTTTCCTGAACAAGGTGTTCTATTTACATGACAGTCAAAAACATTCATGAACACACTTATCTTTTTAAATCTTTTATTTTCTAAACCAACTTCTTTAGGTCCATCAACTTCTTCAACTTTAATTACCTCTCCATCTGCTGGACTTACTAGATAATTATCGTCTTCTATTACAACTCTTTCTGGATCTCTGAAAAAATAATAAACCCACACAGTTAACAGTAAACCTATCGTTCCAAGAAAACCACTTAGAGATAATAAAATTATTGTAATGAAGCCTGCAATAACTAAAAATTTGTAGCCTTCTGTGTGTATCTTTGGAAATATCTTGCTAATCATTTTCTTCTATTTGCTAATTTTTGATTAATATGTATATAAACCATTCAAATTCAATTAATAAGATAAATTATTTTAATGAGTAAAATCAAGGTAAATAACCCAGTTGTAGAGCTTGATGGCGATGAAATGACTCGTATCATATGGGAGTTTATCAAGAATAAACTAATTCTTCCGTATCTTGATCTTGGAATTGAATATTATGATCTTGGTATGAAAAGTAGAGACAATACTGACGATCAGATCACAATAGACTCAGCAAATGCCATTAAAAAAATTGGTGTTGGAATTAAATGCGCAACAATTACACCTGATGAAGATAGAGTTAAAGAATTTGACCTTAAAAAGATGTGGAGATCTCCTAACGGAACTATAAGAAATATTATTGGTGGTACCGTTTTTAGAGAGCCAATTATTTGCAAAAATATACCCAAACTTGTGCCTTCTTGGACAGATCCTGTGATCATTGGAAGACATGCTTTTGGAGATCAATATAGAGCAACAGATTTTAAAGTACCCGGTAAAGGTAAGATGGAAGTTAAATGGACTTCTGAGGATGGCAAAGATGAAATAAAATATGAAGTGTTTAATTTTACCGGTCCTGGTGTTGCGCTTTCAATGTATAATTTAGATAAATCAATTGAAGACTTTGCTAGGTCTTGTTTTAGCTATGGCTTAATAAAGAAATGGCCTGTTTACATGTCTACGAAAAATACAATTTTAAAACAATACGATGGTAGATTTAAAGACATATTCCAAGAAATTTTTGAAAAAGAATACAAAACAGATTTTGAAAAAAATAACCTAACGTACGAACATAGATTAATTGATGATATGGTTGCTTGTGCAATGAAATGGAGTGGTAAATATATCTGGGCTTGTAAAAATTATGATGGTGATGTTCAATCTGATACCATGGCCCAAGGTTATGGATCTTTAGGATTAATGACTAGTACCCTATTAACACCTGATGGAAAAGTAATGGAAGCTGAAGCTGCACATGGAACAGTTACTAGACACTATAGAATGCACCAGCAAGGTAAAGAAACTTCAACAAACCCTATTGCATCTATCTTTGCTTGGACGCGAGGATTGGCACACAGAGGAAAACTTGATAACAATGATGAGTTAATAAAATTTGCTCAAACTATTGAAAAAGTTTGTATTGAATGTGTTGAAAATGGCGCAATGACAAAAGATTTAGCTATTTTAATCGGTCCTTCAAGTAAATATTTGACTACTAATCAGTTTTTAGATGAGATTGATGGTAATCTTAAAAAGAAATTAAATTAAAGTTTTTAACTTTTCAAAAGCATCATCAATTTTTGATTGGTCCTGGCCACCAGCTTGAGCAAAATCTTTTCTACCTCCACCTCCTTGACCTCCAATAATCTCTGATCCTACTTTAACAAATTTAACCGCATCAAATTTTTCTGTTAAACTATCGGTAACTCCAACTGCAATTCCAACTTTGTCATCTTTACTTGCAAAAACTATTACAATTCCATCACTCAATTCTTTTTTTCCTTTATCTACAAGTTTTCTTAATTCTTTTGGTTGTAATCCATCGACTTTTTGAAGTCTTAATTTAACTCCATTAATTTTTTCATCTTTAATAATATTTTTTGATTTATCTTCTAAAATTGAATTAACAGAGATTGTTTCTAGTTGTTTTGATAAATTTTTAATTAAAGTTTTTTGATCTGATTGATCTAAGTTTGGTTTTCCACCTAATTTAGATATTTGTTCACTTAATTCTTTAATAAACTCATCATTTTTTTCTGAGGAAATATTAGATAATTTCTCTTTATTTTGTAAAAAATCTTCTAATTGCTTATCTCTTAGAGCCTCAATTCTTCTCACTCCTGCTGCAATTGAAGATTGGCTAATTATCTTAAATTTACCAATATCACTCGTATTTTTTACGTGAGTACCACCACAAAGTTCTGTTGAAAAATACTTCCCTTCATCATCTCCCATTGAAAGAACTCTAACCTCGTCACCATACTTTTCTCCAAATAGAGCTAATGCTCCGTTTTCTACTGCTTCATCTGGTGTCATTAGACGAGTTTTTACGTCTGATTTTTTTGAAACCATTGTATTCACAAATTTTTCTATCTTATCAATTTCATCTGTTGCTATTGGCTTCATATGACTAAAATCAAATCTTAAACGGCTTGGTTCAACTAGAGAGCCTTTTTGTGTTACATGATCACCTAATACTCTTCTTAAAGACTCGTGTAACAAGTGAGTTGCGGAATGGTAAGCCCTGGTATCATCTCTTCTTTTAGTATCAATTTTAAGTTCAACACTTTCATCTATCTTTATTGATCCACTAATAACTTTTCCGTAATGCACATATAGATCACCTAATTTCTTTTGAACATCTGTTACTTCGAAATTAAAATTATTTGCAATAATTTCACCTGTATCCCCTACTTGACCTCCAGATTCTCCATAAAATGGAGTCTGGTTGACAATAATCATGCCTTCATCATTTTCTTTTAATTCATTAATTTCTTTATTGTTTAATAGAAGTGATAAAACTACTCCCTCTGCCTGGTTACTTTCATAACCTAGAAATTCTGTAGCTCCTAACTTATCTTTTATTCCAAACCATATATCTTCAACTGCAGCATCTCCAGATCCTTTCCAATTTTTTTTCGCAAGTTCTCTGCTTTCTTTCATCAATGATTGAAATTTATCTGTATCAATTGACATTGATTTATTTCTTAAAATATCTTCTGTAAGATCTAATGGAAATCCATAAGTATCATATAATTTGAATGCTACTTCACCAGGTAATACTTTATCTATTTTAGACACCTCATCATTTAAAATTTTAATTCCTCGATCTAAAAGAACTAGGAACTTCTCTTCTTCCATTCTTAGTGTTTCTTTAATTAAAGACTCCGCTCTTACTAATTCAGGATAATTACCTGACATTTCATTTTTGAGCGTATCAAATAAATTAAAAAAAACTGGATCCTTAGATCCAAGTAAATGGGAATGCCTCATACCTCTTCTCATTATTCTTCTTAGGACATAACCTCTACCTTCATTAGAAGGTAGTACGCCTTCCGCTATTAAAAAAGCGCTAGCTCGCAAATGGTCTGCAATAACTCTAAAACTAGATTGGTTAGATTGATCTTGTTTTATTTTAATTATGTCAGATGCTGAGCTTATTATTTTTTTAAAATGATCTGTTTCATAATTGTCGTGCGTACCCTGAAGTAAGGCTGCTATTCTTTCTAGCCCCATACCAGTATCGACAGATGGTTTTGGTAAATCTATTCTTTTATCTTTCGAAATTTGTTCAAATTGCATGAAGACTAAGTTCCATATTTCTATAAAACGATCACCATCTTCATCTTTTGTACCAGGTAACCCACCAGCTAAATGATCTCCATGATCATAAAAAATTTCTGAGCATGGTCCACAGGGGCCTGTTTCGCCCATTGACCAAAAGTTGTCGGATGTTGCTATTCTTATAATCTTATCATCACTAAAACCTGCAATTTTCTTCCAAAAATTGAAGGCTTCGTCATCTTCATGATAAACTGTTACATAAAGTCTATTTTTATCTATACCAAAATCTTTTGTAATTAAATTCCAAGCATAATGAATTGCCTGTTCTTTAAAATAATCTCCAAATGAAAAATTTCCTAACATTTCAAAAAATGTGTGATGCCTTGGTGTATAACCAACATTCTCTAAATCATTATGTTTACCGCCTGCTCTTACACATTTTTGAGAAGTAGTTGCTCTTTGATAATCTCTTTTCTCTAACCCTGTAAACACATTTTTAAACTGAACCATACCTGAGTTAGCAAACATTAAAGTAGGGTCGTTATTTGGGACTAAGTTGCTAGACTCTACAATCTTATGATCATTCTTTTCAAAATATTTTAAGAATGTATTTCTTATTTCGTTTAAAGATTTGTCTGCCATATTTTTAAAATACAGCTTTTTTATTCTATGTCTAGATAACAGTAAGAGAAAAAATATAAATCAAGTTAATAATTACATCGCCTAGACACCTTATTATAGATTTGGTAGCGTCTACTTTGTGAAAAAAATCTCTGATAATCTTTTAGAACCATCTCAGCAACAATTAAATAATTTATTAAAATACTATCAAACTGGACAATATATTGATGCTGAAAAACTATCTTTATCTATAACTCAAGAATTTCCTAAACATCAATTTGCCTGGAAAGTGCTTGCTGCTGTGCTCAAACAAAAAGGTAGGATAAATGAGTCATTAATTGTCAGTCAAAAATCTGTACAGTTAGATCCACAGGATGCCGGAGCCCACTACAACTTGGGTATCACACTGCAAGAACTGGGAAGATTAGAAGAAGCTGAAACAAGCTATAGACAAACAATATCATTAAGATCTGACTTGGCCGAAGTACACCACAACTTGGGTATCATATTGCAAGAACAGGGTAGATTTAAAGAAGCTGAAGCAAGCTACAGACAATCAATAACATTAAAACCTGACTTGGCCCAAACACACCATAGCTTGGGTAACGTAATGTTAAAACAAGGGAAATTAAAAGAAGCTGAAGCAAGTTATAGACAATCAATAACATTAAAACCTAACTTAGCCAAAGCACATAACAACTTGGGTATCATATTAAAAAAACAAGGAAGATTAGAAGAAGCTGAAGCAAGCTATAGACAAGCAATAAAATTAAAACCTGACTTAGCTCAAGCACATAGCAACTTGGGTGTCATAATGAGAGAACATGGAAGATTAGAAGAAGCATGCTCTGCTTTTATTCAAGTAATTAATTTAAAACCAGATTTCACTGATGCCTATGCAAATTTTGCTATAGCTATTAAAAAAATAAGGTTCACTTTATCAAACATTAAGCTCTACCCAATTTTAATCCAACTATTAAATACTGGTAATTATGTACGTCCTTCGGAATTGGCTCCCAGTATTTTAAGTCTCTTAAAACATGACCCTCTAATTAAAAATTTATTGCTCGAAGAAAATTTTGCTACAAACCTAAAAGAGGCAAATTCCATAATTAGTAGCCTAGATAAACTTACGCTTCTTCACCATCTGATGCGTGTATGCCCGCTTCCTGATCTTCAGTTTGAAAAATTCTTTGTAAATATGCGTAGTTTAATTCTTACGAATCTGGATAATTTCGACTCTACTCCTGAGTTCATCCATTTTTTATCTAATCTTTCTCTTCACTGTTTCACTAATGAATATATCTACTTTGAAAAAGACGAAGAGACTAAATTAATTAAGAATTTAGAGAATGAGATTACACAATCCATTGCAAAATCAGAGCAACCAGAAGCCAAAAAGATTTTGTGTTTAGCGTCTTATCGTCTATTACATCAATATAATTGGTGCCAAAAAATAGAAGCTCTCGATAATTTAATAGAGGTAAAATTTCGACTAATTGAAGAGCCTTATAGTGAGAAAGCGATAGTGACAGAAATTCCTATTTTAGGAAAAATATCAGACAATGTGTCTAGCAAAGTAAGAGCACAGTATGAAGAAAACCCCTATCCAAGATGGGTTAAAATAGGATTAGCTTCAAAAGCGAAATTAATCTCTGAGATTAGTGATGAAGAAAATCTTCATCTTCATTCAAAAAGTATTAAAAACGTGATTGCTCCAGATATACTTGTTGCTGGTTGTGGTACGGGACAGCACTCTATTGGAACAGCCTCTCGTTTTTCTGACTGCCAGGTCACTGCTATAGATCTAAGTCTTGCAAGTCTCGCATATGCTAAGAGGAAGACGACTGAGCTTGGAATTACTAATCTAGAATATTTGCAAGCAGACATCTTGTTGCTAAATCAGCTAAAAAAAAAATTTGACATCATTGAAAGTGTGGGTGTTCTTCACCATATGGATGAGCCCATGGCTGGCTGGAGAGTTCTCACGGATCTCCTAAAGCCCGGCGGTTTGATGAAGATAGGTTTATATAGTGAGTTGGCTAGACAACCTATAGTAGAGATTCGAAAGGAAATCATATTACAAAAAGTGGGTACAACAGAGGCTGACATTAGAAAATTCAGACAATCACTAGTAGAGTCTAAAGACGAGTATCATCAGCGATTAACAACGTCGAATGATTTTTTTAGTCTAAGTACTTTAAGAGACTTAATATTTCACGTACAAGAGCATCGTTTTACCCTTCCTCAGATTAAAAAATGTTTAGAGAAGTTGGGGCTAAAATTCTGCGGATTTGAAAATAATGACCTTATCTCAAATTTTAAAAAGTTTTACAGGAAAGAAGTGGATATTTATGATTTAGCGTTATGGCATCAATACGAGGAAATTAACTCTCGATCTTTTGGCGGAATGTACGTATTTTGGTGTCAAAAACTATAAGTATAATTATCCATTGCTAATCTCACATTCAACAGCAGCAAAACACTAAGTTTAAAAACTTACTTCAAAGTAAAAAAATAAAGTAAATTTTGAGTACGAGTGTCTTTGAATAAACTTTGGTTTTCCAAAAACAGTAAGGGAAAAAAGGCGCTTAAACTAAGCGCCTTTTAATAATTAAAGATGACCTTTTAACTAATTTTTTTTAGTAGGAACCACTTCCTCTTTCTTTTCTGCTTTTGGATCTTCAATTTGATCTTTTGCAGCTTTTTCAGGATCTAAAGGGTTTCCTTCAATCTTTTTTTGAATTACACCTGCTTTTTCTCTTATTAACAGTTCTATTTCAGCAGCTACTTTTGGATTTTGAGCAAGATAAGTTTTGGCATTTTCTCTACCTTGACCTATTTTTTCACCCTTATAAGCATACCATGCTCCTGATTTTTCTATAATGTCTGCTTTAGAACCTAGATCAACGAGTTCCCCCATTTTACTAATCCCTTTTCCATACATTAAATCAAATTCAACAACTTTAAATGGTGGTGCTACTTTGTTTTTAACTACTTTAACTCTTGTTGAGTTTCCAATAATTTCATCTTTATCTTTAATTGCACCAATTCTTCTAATATCCATTCTAACAGATGAGTAGAACTTCAACGCATTTCCACCTGATGTTGTTTCAGGGCTTCCAAACATAACTCCAATTTTCATTCTAATTTGGTTGATGAAAATCATCATTGTGTTTGTATTTGAAATTGAACTTGTTAGCTTTCTTAAAGCCTGACTCATTAATCTAGATTGAAGACCAACATGGTGATCACCCATCTCACCTTCAATTTCAGCTCTTGGAGTCAAGGCTGCAACTGAGTCAATTACGATAACTGAAATAGATCCTGATTTAACAAGAGTATCAGCTATTTCTAAAGCTTGTTCACCAGCATCTGGTTGAGAAATTAAAAGTTCTTCTGTATTCACACCTAATTTTTTTGCATAAACTGGGTCTAACGCGTGTTCTGCATCAACAAATGCACAAATTCCACCAGCTTTTTGTGCTTCAGCAACAACTTGTAATGCTAATGTTGTTTTTCCAGAAGACTCTGGTCCATAAACTTCAACTATTCTTCCTTTTGGCAATCCACCTATTCCTAGGGCCAAATCAAGACTTAAAGATCCTGTAGAAACAGACTCAATATCCATTGCTCTTCTCTGTCCAAGCTTCATTACTGAACCTTTTCCAAAATTATCAGTAATTTGTGCTATTGCTGCGTCTAATGCTTTGTTTTTTTCTTTAATATCCATTTCTTGATCTTTAGTAGATTTAACTACTTTTAGGTTACTTTTCGTCATTTTTTGCCTCTTTTTTTAATTTTTTTAACACTCGAATCATGAATTAAATGTACACATTTTGTTCTCATTAGCAATATATTAATTTTTTAGTCAAAAAAAACAAATAATTACTTAAGTTTTAGGTATTGGCTATTTAAAAGGCCAACTGCTTTTAACAGGTTATACTGAGCCATTAGATAATTTCTTTCTGAACTCACTAGAGATAGTTGAGCAGAAAGTAATAGAGAATATGACTGGATAACATCAAGTGTTGTTCTTGATCCTCTTTCATACTCAGCAGCAATTCCTTCATTTGCAATTTTAGCCGCTCTTACTTGTACTTTTACAGAATTTAAAAAACCTTTAGAGGACTCTAAACTTGACCATGCACTTGCTACATTTGTTTCGTTAGTTCTAACAGCATCATCCAATAATAATCTTTTTCTAGTAGTTAAATTAGATTGTTTGTTTATTTTTGATTGTGTTTTTCCACCTGTAAAGAAAGGCCAACTAACTGTTGCCTTTAATACATCTTTTTCTCTTTCATCAACTGTTGAACTTAGATTATCCGAATAGGATCTCTCAAATGATAAAGATGCTGAAGGTTTTAAATCTGATTTTGAGATAGCTACATCTTTTTCAGATTGGGCTAAATCAAATTTAGCAATTTTAATATCTGGATTATTTTGTTTTGATAAATTAATTGCTTCATTTAAAGAATTTGGAATACTTACAATTGATTTTGAATTTTTCTTTAATTGATTAGGATCGGCTATTTTTCCAATAATATTTTCATAAGTTAATTTTGCAATTAACAAATCATTTTTTGCTTGAGTAAATTGAGCTTGAGCACCAGCAAATGAAGATTCGGACTGTGCTAAATCAGTTATTGTAATTTGGCCACGGTCTAATCTAATTTTATCATTTTCAACTTGTCTTTTTAAAAGATTTAAATTTTTTCTATTTATATTTTGCTTTTCTCTAGCTAGTATTAAATTTGTATAAGCATCAACTGCACTATGAAGAATATCTTGTTCTTTTTTAATCAATTTTGCTTTAGCTAAATCTAATGCTGTAATATTTTTTTCAAGAGTTAAATCTCTTCCATAGTCTAGGAGCGTTTGTTCTAATTTTATTGATGTGGTAAATGGATCTACATCATTTATTGTGGCATCTCCTCCACTTTGATTAGTTAATTTATTTGTATTCTCTAAACTTTTAGATCCACTTAAAGTAAGTGTAGGTTTATAATCAGCTTTTGAAATATTAATATCTTCTTCTGATGCTTTTATATTTTCTCTTTCAGCATTCAGTTGAATATTATTTTGATAAGTTTGATTTAAAGCATCGTATAAAGTAACTGCAAAAGCGTTACTAAAGCTAAAGGCTATTAAGCTAACTAGTATTAATATTTTTTTCATTTTAACTTATATACCGCAGATTTAATTTGATGGTTACTGTTTAAATTCAAAATAATAGACGCATATTTAGGCATTTTTTTGAACATGTTTTCTGTAATTCTTTGATAAGTTTGCATAAAATTTATCACATCCCCTTTACTCATAATTTTGTGACTAGAAGACTTTTTAGTATTTAACCATAATTTGTGCTCTTGTTTTAGTCTCCATTTTTGAAGCAAGGTAAAGTTTTTAGCTTTTAGATAAATCATACAATTAAGTTGGGAATATAATTTCTTATATTTGGTCTTTAGTTGCTGATTAACATATCTTCTCCAGACTAACTTTTGATCATTTACTTTTTCAAGTGAATTTATTGATTTTTTAAGAGTTTTATTCTCTTCTGCCTTGGCTCCTACACACCAACCTTCAAATAATATTACATCAGGTTGTTCTTTTATCTTATACCAATTTTTTTTAGGAAATCTGTCATCAACCGCTTTATTAAAGTTTGGTAAATCGATTTTCTTAAAGTTTTTACTTTTTGCTTTTTTAAAAAAGCTTAACATCATTTGTACATCGTGTGTTCCTGGCACTCCTCTTGTAGCTAACATTGAATGAACTTTCTTTGATAAGTTTAATCTTTCTTTTCGAGTTTTATAAAAATCATCAATAGATATTTTAAACACTTTTAACTTAAAATACTTTTCTAATATAATCTTTATAATTGAACTTATTGTTGTTTTGCCAGTTCCCTGCCCACCTGCCAAACCAACGAAGTAAGGTTTTTTATTATTTGCTTTTTTTGCAATCCAAAAACACATTGGAATTAAAAAAGACTTAAGCATCCCCTCTTTATTACCAAACTTTTCTCTAGGTGTTTCTTGTGATTTAATAAATTTAAAACAATCTTTTTTAACTTTACTAAAACACTCTTCGGTAACTTTCATCAAACTTATTATTTTTTTTGGTCCATTGGATGGTTCTTTCCATCTATCAAAGTTATATCTTTTAAGTTTGCTACATCGACTTCATCAACACATCCTAAATTAAATCCAGTCATCGCAGTATTGCTTCTTGGATTGTGATGGGTGTAAATTCCACATTCAGAACAAAAATAATGTTTAGCAACTTTTGTGTGAAATTGGTAAAGTTTTAATTTATCTTCTCCCTTGGTAATTTTAAAATCTTCATTTTTAACCATGCCCATAGTTGCACTTTTTCTTTTACAAATTGAACAATTACATTTCACAATTTTTGCTAATTCATTAACTGGAACATTAATTTCAGCTTCAATAGCTCCACAGTGGCAATTTAATTTCATATAACTCTCTTTCTTAATTTGATTGATGCTCTTTATAAATTTGTTCTCTACTCTCTTTATTCATCCCTTTAGTTTTTTCTATAAATTCATTTCTTAATTCTCTTGTTTTAAATATATAAAAACAAACTGTATCTTTGCTATGATAAATAGCTTTTAACTCATCTTCTATATTGTTTAACTCTTTTGGTATTTCAGCTTTGATACAAATCATTAATCTATTTTCCTAAATTTAAACTACTAGTGGTTGGAGTTATCCACAATAGCACAAAATGTAGTTTTGGATGTTCACGTTTTGATTCACTTTTGATTCAGTTACAGACTCAAAATACAACCTCTTGAGTGTATTGTATAAATAGTCTATAAAGTAGAACAAAACAAGAACATGAAACTAACTATCCCTTATTATTTACATAAAGCAGGCGCTGGTTTTCCATCCCCTGCAACCGATTATATCGAAGAGGATATAGATTTAAATATGCATTTAATAAGAAATGTTCCAGCAACTTTCATTATCAGGGTGCAAGGTAAATCAATGGTGGATGTTGGAATTAATGATGGAGATTTATTGGTTGTCGATAAAAGTTTGAAACCAAAAAACTTTTCAACAGTGATTGCAAACGTTCATGATGAGCTTGTAGTTAAAAGCTTGGTTCAAGAAAGAGATAAGAAATTTTTAACGTCAGGATCTAAAGAGTTTACTGACAGAATTTTAATTAATGAAGAACAAGATATTTTTATCTGGGGAGTTGTAACTTATGTCATCCATTCTACGTACTAAAAAAATAGCATTAGTTGATTGTAATTCTTTTTACGTTTCTTGTGAAAGATTATTCAATCCTAAAATAAGAAGAAAGCCTGTTGTGGTTTTATCTAATAATGATGGCTGTATTATTTCAAGATCTACTGAAGCAAAAGCTTTAGGGATTAAAATGGGTGAGCCTTATTTTAAAGCAAAAGATATTATCATCAAAAATAAAGTAGAAGTTTTCTCATCTAATTATTCTTTGTACGGAGATTTATCTAGAAGAGTAATGCGAACTCTTAAAAGATTTAATTCAGATATGGAAATTTATTCTATTGATGAGGCATTCTTAGATTTATCAAATTTTCCAGATGAAGATGTAGAAAAAATTGGAAAAGAGATTAAGGAAACAGTCTTACAATGGACTGGTATTCCAACTAGTATTGGAATTGCTAAAACAAAAACCTTGAGTAAAATTGCAAATCAAATTGCAAAGAAAAAGCAATCAGGAGTTACTAGCTTAATTGGGATTGATAACTTAGATCCAGTACTTGAAAAAATTGAAATTAATGATGTATGGGGTGTTGGTAAACAATTAACAAAATTTTATAATAAAAATGGAGTTTATAATGCTAAACAACTTAAAAATAAATCTAACAGTTGGATTAAGAAGTCTTCCAATGTTTTAAGCTCAAGAACTGCAATGGAACTTAAAGGTATTCCTTGTATTAATTTAGAAACTACTACCTCAAAAAGAAAGAGTTGTGTTGTTTCAAGATCATTTGGAAAGAGAGTGGAAAGATTTCAAGAATTAAAAGAAGCTGTTGCAAATTATTGTTTAAATGCATCTGAAAAAATTAGATCAGAGTCGTTAGTTGCAAAAGCAATCACAGTATTTGTAAGAACTAGTCCATTTCAAAGAAACTATGGTTACTATTCAAATGCAAAGACTGTTGATTTTCCAATTGCAACAAACAACAGTATTGAAATAGTTAAAACTGCAGTAACAATTTTGGAAACAATTTTCAAAAATAGTTATCAATATCAAAAAGCAGGTGTGATGCTTACAGGACTTTCTAATGCTAATGAAAAAACAAACTTATTTTCATCTGAAAAAGACGAGAAGATAAACAGTTTAATGAGATCTATTGATAACACTAATCACAGATACGGTAGATCTACTTTAAGTGTTGCAAGCGCTGGTGTTCAAAAGAAATGGAGCATGAAAAGAGAGTATTCTTCTAAGATAGATACGGCAGATTTTTATAGTCTTCCAACAATTAGAGTTAATTAAGTTTAAAAGCCTTAGTAGAACCGTCTTTATATTGAAATTCTACTTCTGTTTTTGAGACAAGTTTTAGAGATGAAAAACCATCATAATTAGTAATAAAATCATTTAAATTTTTTCTACCCTTTTTACTCATCTTCCTGCCTGGTGCATTAACACCAACATCAACAATAACATCCGCTCCGTTTAAAAATGCATTTATCCAAGCTTTTACTGGGGGACCACAGGTCATGGCTTCTGTTAACCAAATAGGCTTATCAACATCTACACTTTTTAATAAGGCTGCAAACTCGTCTACCCAAAGCTCTTTATCACATTTTCCATCAGGAGTGCTTATGTGATGAATATTAGCAATATCAAAATTATCTTTTATTTTTGGTAAAGCATATTTCCAAAACTTTTTATTTTCTGGAAACATTCCAGCAGCACCTGCCATAACTATTATAGAGTCTTTTTGTTTTTCTTTAATAATCTTTGAAGAAAAATTAAAAATTTCTATAAACTCATCTTTCTTTCCTTTAAAGAACATCTTAAATTCTGGTTCGTTCATTATCTCCCAATATAAAATTGGCTTAGTTAATCCTTGCATATCATTATTACCATCTCCATCGTAACGATCTACTAGTGCTAAAAGAAAAGTTTTATAATTATCCATTGAACAAGGTTTGCTCAAATACTTTGAAAAATGTTTACCAAAAGGACTTCTTGCTTTTTTTCTTTTACAAGATTTTTGTTCCCAATTAGAGTATGGCCAAATAGTTGCTATGATTGTTTGATTGTGTTCTTGAGCATAAACAACTTGTGCATCAGCTTCATCCCAGGAATAACTTCCTTGTTTCCTTTCAATTTTATTCCATACAAAAGGTCCTGGATGAGGTCTTACCCACTGACCGTCTTTTCCTCTCATTCTTTCATCACGCATTTCTGTTAATTCACCAAATCTTGAATCAGAATAAGAAAATTTATATGAAAAAAATAAAAGAATTAAGATGTTAAAAAAAATAATTTTATTTTTCATTTTGTGATATTAATTTTTTATTTTGGGTCGCCACCTGGATCTCCTGGTCCGCCTGGATCACCTGGTCCACCTGGTCCACCTGGTCCACCTGGATCACCTGGTCCTCCTGGTCCGCCTGGCGCTCCTTCACCACCCATAGCACCTTCAACTGCTCCACCAATATTTCCCATAGCACCACCTGGATCTCCCATAGCTCCACCTAAAGCTCCACCTGGATCTCCCATGGCTCCGCCTGGATCTCCCATGCCACCCATAGCATCGCCCATTCCTGGTCCTGCAGGTCCTCCTGCCATAGCGCCTGCCATAGCTCCGCCCATAGCACCACCCATACCTTCTTTCATAGCTCCACCCATGGCTTCGCCCATAGCACCTTTGCCCATACCACCGACTCCCATTGCTGCTCCCATTGCATGAGAACCCATAGCTGAAGCTGCAGCTCCTTGAGCTGACATTGCTGCTCCCATTGCTGCACCTGCCAATCCTGATCCTGCCTCATTAGCTGCCATTGCAGCACCTGCAACTGAACCCATTGCTTTTCCAGGATCAATACCTGTTCCCATTGCAGCAGAAACTTGGCCTAAATTCATTCCTCCTTTCATCATGGCACCATCCATTCCTTTTGGATCTCCCATTAAATCTCCAAGTTTAGCTCCTTGTGGTCCTCCAGCTAAACCCATACTGGCTGCCATTTCTGGATTCATTTGTGCATTCAAATCCATTGCACCCATTCCAACCATTCCTCCACTCATTGCTGCTAATCCCATATCGCCACCTTCCATACCCATGGCTCCACTTAAACCTTTCATTCCATTTGCGCCCATTGCAGCCATTGTACCTTGATTAACCAAACCTACTTCCATCATGTCACCCATCATCCCAGCACCCATAGTTCCTCCTGCAGCCATTTCTGCCATTCCTTGTATTGCTTGACTTCCTAATCCTGCAACATTAGTTGACATAACTGATGTAATATCCATTCCTGCCATTCCAGCTGCACCCATACTTGCTACCATTCCTGGGGTTAAACCTGTCTGTGCTGCCATTTGAGCCATTCCTAATTCATTCATTGCTCCTGCATCCATTCCAGTCATTCCCGACATAGTTTTTCCCATTTCTGTTGGATTCATAGCTGCACCCATAACTCCAGCCATACCTGTCATACCCACACCAGCTTCAACACCAATTACTCCTGCTGCAGTCATACCCATTGCTGTCATACCTTCTGGTGGCGCCATTGCACCAGGTAATCCTCCTGCCAATGATGGTTTTGCCATAACCATTGCTCCCATCATCATACCTGACTCGCTAATATTTTCTGGCATGTCTAGAGCTTGCGGTCCTGCTTCTGCCATATTATTTGCAAAAGAGCCTTTCATTTCTGTTCCTTTTTGAAGTGCAGTTTTTTCTGTAGGAGCTTTTCCAGATATGGCTTGACTTATCATTCCTACTGTTCCTGACATTGCACCTGCAATGCCTACTTCTGGATTTGCAAATGCAGTCGATAATGATTTAGCCATACCTTCCATACCCATGTCAGCCATAGCTTTTCCAATTTCTTTCATTCCTTCAATACCTTTCATACCATCAGCCATATTTGCCATTCCTTGCATGCCAATATTACCTTCCATACTTTTCATCATATCTTTACCCATGCCTTTTGCACTCATAGTTGCAACTATAGCACCAGTCATAGTCTTGCCCATTTGTCCCATAGCTTCTGGATTAGCAGCCAAAGTTTCAAGCGCTGCTGTTGCTGCTCCAACAGGTAATGCTTCTAGTGCTCCAGCCATCATTGCAGGTTTCATTCCCATTTCTGCAACATTCATAGATGCAAAATTTCCTGCATCAAAATTTGCCATATCAAAATTTGCCGACCCAGTAACTGCTTCCATGTCAACCATTCCAGCATTAGCAAGTCCTTCCATCGCAGCTCCCATTCCGATACCTTGGGCATCAAGAGATCCCATCATACCTTTTGCATCAAATCCTGCAGCACCTAGCGCATTCATTTGTCCTGCCATTTTTTGCATAGCTACAACTTTTCCAGCTCCCATTTGTCCTGCTATACTTGATAATGCTGCCATTTCTGCTGGGGAAAAATCTTTTGCAAAATCTACTCCTGTCATATCTAAAGCTGTTGGATCAGGAATAGCCCCTAAAGCCATATCAGTTACACCCTCGACCAATGACATTGCTTGAACTGCAGAAGTAATATCCCCTTTAGCTAAACTTTCTGTTGCAAATGACATTGCACTTTCAGCTTGCGCTATTGAAACATCTAAAGCTTTACCAATATCACTTTTAGCCTCCCCTAACGCTTCTGTGGCGCCTGCTATATTTTCAGCAACTTTTCCTGCATCAGACGCTAATTGATCAGCTGCTGCTTGAGCCGAACTACCTGCTGCTTCAGAAATTCCTGACATAGAAGTAATATCATTTGCTTTCGCAACCATATTCAAAAATAGTAAGGATATAATTAAACTTTTTATAATCATCATTTAACTTCCTCAATTTTTTCTTGTGCTTTAATAGTTGCTGCTCTTTGAGCATTAACTTTTGCTGTTGCAATTTGTTTTTTTAAACTAGCTAGGACTGCTGCTCGCTCAGCTATTTCAGGTGTTAATTCTTTTACTTTTTTTTTCTTTTTCTTTTTATTTTTTTTATATGCTGCATGAAGCATCTTACCTGTAGCCCAAAATTTCAAAATTGCTTCAGATGATTTAGCTTTAGGAGAAATATTTAAACTCATTCTCATAGCTTCTCTTCCTTTTTTTAATCCCTCTAAAGTCTCAACTTTTGCATTTTTATCATTTAACATTTCATTAAATAAAGCCTCAAAGTAAGCCATGTCTCTTATCATATGATGTTGATATTTATTCAATTGTCCTTTTCCTTTAACAAATCTTGCATAAACTTTTTTTCCTGCAGCACCTTGTTTTTGCTTACTTGTTTTATGATTTTTATGAAACATTTTTTCTGGGTAATCTATTTTTTCATAGATAAATGCTTCTGGTCTTTCGCTCTCAGGCCATTCACTTAGGTTTTCATATTTTAGGCAATAAATGCAATCTTTCTCTTCTTTATCTTTTTTTTTTGCAGCTTCTAAATTTGATGAAGAAAAAATTATAAAAGTTAAAACAATTAAAATTTTTTTTACTAACGATACAGTTTTAAATTTAACTGAGCCTGGCTAAGAAACCATTCATAAGAAAAATCCTACTACTTATTATCCTTCATAGACATAGCTAATTTTTGTTTAAATATGTTATAAATGAAATTAATATTCAATTTTTACGTGTAAAAATTAATTAATTTTTGATTAAGGAAAAAATTAAAAAGGTCTTTGATTTTGTGAATATTTTAAATCCTTACAAAATGATTTTCCTGGCACTCCTCCACATAAAGCAACATTTTTTGCACCATGTACTTGAGATTTATCAGACAGTTGACTTATTATGTCGGAACACCCACTCCATAAATCATCACAACTATCTGCTTTGCCCACATTTGAGTATCGAATAACTGTATCAGGTATTTTTAATCCAGCATCGGTAGCTTCATCCATATGATGTCTATAAGGACCAAACTTAAATCTTGCACTTGATGCACCTACCATCGTATCACCAAAATAACTTGTTCTTAACTTACCATCTATCCAAAAATGCAAAAAACCTTTTTTGGCCCATTTCGCATTTATTAAAATATTAACCCACTTACCTTTTAGTGAAGAGAAATCAGGATCAAGGACTACAGTATAACTATCAAAATAATAATATTCTCCTCCAGTTTCATTTTTTTTAGAACCATAATTTGGTGAATTGAAAGACCAAGTAAAATTATTTTTTACTATATTTAATGAAGCATCATGTGTTCGTTCACCTTTGCCATAAAGTTTTTTAAAATCAAACAAAGAAATAGTATGCTCATCTGTTCTTATATCTTTTGGAACAAAGTAGCCTACTCTATACCACTTAGTTTTACCTTTTTTTGTAGTATGTTTGTAAGGTTCCATAATTTGAAATCTCTGAGCGTGACCTGGTTTACCCCATCTATTCCAATCATGTTTGTGTCCCTTGTTTGAATACTTTAAATTAAATTCAATTCCTTGCTCTGCAACACCCATATGATCTTCAAATTTATCAAAAAATTTGTAAAGACCATTTTTATTTGGAGCATTTCTGGTATTGAAAACCATTTTATTTTTTGACTGAGCTTTCAAAACATAACGTCCAAAATCTTTCTTCTCTTGTTTTTTCATATTTGTGTGCCATTTTCCAGCGTAAGAAAGTGATGGAAGCAAAAGAAGGGATAGAAGAGTGATTAAAATTTTTTTCAATTAACCTTTAATTACTGAATGAACTATTTTTTTCCAATTATAGTTTCTATATAATGAACTAACTACTATTATTCTTTTATTATCTAAATCAATTAATATTTGCTGACCTGCAAATCCGCTCAATCCTAAAATTTTTCTTTTTTTATCAATTCCAAAAATATCAAAATGGATTTGGCCGCCATATGATTTTGTATAAAGACCAACATCAGTTGCTTTTTTTGTCTTATCTTTTTTTTGAACTCTATTTTCATAAATAGTTTTTAAATATTTTCCAGCACAAGTATCATTGTGCCAATCATCCATCATAGTTTTAGCAATTCTTAAATAATCATATCTATTTGCATAAAATGAATATCTTGCAGAAACAAAGTCTTCGTATTTTAAATATTTTCTAGATTTTTGAAATTGAACTTTGTTTTTAACTCCAATATGTTCATTAAATACTTTATGTAATAATTTATCCCAATCTTCACCGACTTTGAATTTTACGTAATTCATAATCACATTAGTAGTCAGGGCACTATAATTATAAATTAATTTACTTTTTTCTGTACCTCTTAAATATTTATTCATTACCTTAACTAAACCAATGACATTTACATTTTCTTCTTTTTTTTCACCTTTGATCCTATTGTCAGATCCAACATTTCTTCTTTCACCAACCCATTTTTGATCTCCACCTTTCATATTTAAAAGATCGAGTAATATAGAGTCTTCGTAAAGGGTATTTTTAATTAAAGGCCAATCATTTAATTTTACATTTATATTATCTATATAACCCTCACAAATGGCATGCCCTGTTACATAAGAAACTAAACTTTTCCCCATTGAGTGTGATGGCAACATGCCATCAATGATTTTATCCCCTTGAACAGAATATGGTATGTCAGATTCATCAATTACTATTTGATCATTTTCAAATAGTAAGTAACTAATAATTCCTGTGTTTTTATTGTTCTTAAATTCTTTTAAAACATTCTTATCTTGTCTTAGATTTGATTTAAACTTGTAGTGATTTTCTGATCCTTTAACTACCCAGCCTTCATAATCTCTAAGTGGATAATCCCAAGTATTTTTGTTTTTATTTGCGTAAGTTGAAGTTGAAAATATTAATATACAAATAACTATTAAGATTTTTTTCATTTACCTTTTTTAAACCGATCGTGTAGTAGTTTTTTGTGATTATATTTATATTTTTTATTATTATAATGGAGTGAATTAACAACCAGTATTCTTGAATTTTCCACATCAATTAAAATCATATTCCCGCCATAGCCACCCATGCCAAATATAATTTTGTCTTTTAATCCTGGAAAATCCATATGAAATTGACCCCCATATGATTTTGTGCGATTAAATAAAGGCTCTTCTTTTTCTTTGCTTCCTTTTGGTATTCTTCTTTTATAAATTTCTTTTAAATATTTTCCAACACAAGTATCATTCTGATAATCATCCATTATAGCTTTTGCAATTCTAAGATAGTCAAATCTTGTTGCCATTATGTTGGGATGTCCATTTCCATTCTTTTCTTGAAAACTAGTATAGCCATAACGAATACTATGTTTGATCTTTATTTTATCGTTGAAAACTTTGCTATAAAGTTTTTTATAATCTTCACCAGTTTTAAATTTTATATAGTTCAAAATTAACTGAGTAACAAATCCATTATAATTGTATCTCTCCTTAGATTTTTTTGTATTTTTGTTTCTAAAGTGTGAGCGCATAGTTGTTTCAATATCTCTATCTTCATATGCGCCTAATTTACTGGTACCATCTTCAAATTCATCAATATATTTTTGATCGCCAGTATTCATATTTAAAAAATTAATTAATTTTTGATCATGATAAAGTGAATCTTTTATTACAGGCCAGTCATTTACTCTTGCATCAACTCCATCAATATAACCCTCACATATTGCGTGACCTACTAAATAAGAAGTTACTGACTTACCCATTGACATAGAATAAAATTTTGTTTCATTATTTAAAAACTCTCCTAATCTTTCTTTGGGAGAAAATTCATCAATCAATACTTCGCCATCTTGATAATATAAATAACTAAGGATACCTTTAGTTTTCATTTGTTTTTTTAAAAATTTATCTTCCATTAAGTTAAATTTAAAATCGTAGGAACTATTTGTTGTTTTAAACTCTTTTAAATGTGAGCCTCTATCTCTATAAGAGTATTTCCATAAATAATAAATCAAGGTGTCTCTATTTGGGTTTGAGTGATAAGCAATATTTGTGCCTGATAATGCTTTATTATCTATCTTGATATCTAGATTGTTAGATCCTTGAAATTGATCACATTTATTATAATACCAATTATTGCTATATTTTGGTTCTTCTTTGCAAATTGGGTTTGGTTCTAAGTTTACATATTGATGATAACCGTTTTCTAAAAGCCATTGATTGAATTGATTTTGGTTGGAGGCCTCAGAAGCAAATAGATTGTTTTGAAATGAAAAGATTAATACAACAATTAAAATTATATTTTTCATAATTTATATGTTGTCCCTTGATTTAAAAGTCAGCACAACCAGACTTTGTTATAATATTACAAACTTAGCAAATATTAAAGATACGGTCAAAATAAATAAAAAACAAAATAGGTTTATTTATTAAGCTTTAAAGAGCTTGTCGGAAAGATTTTGTAAATCCTCACCCCAAAAAACTTCTTTTTGAATACGTTTGAAATCTAAATCAAAAACAGTGGACATTGCTGATGCATAAACGGATCTAGCATCAATTGTAGCGTTAAGATCTCTGCCTTGATATAATTCTTTTTTCTTTAAACCTGGCCAATCTGTATGAACTTGGCTTTTCTTTAATAAACCCCCTGCCATAAATATTGCGGTTCCATAGCCATGCTCAGTTCCATTTCCTCCGTTTTGTTTTATGGTTCTACCAAACTCAGTCACTGTTAAAATAATTGTATCTTTGTAAGCTTCCTGAAGATTATCCTTCAAATTATTAATAATTTCATCCATTTCAACTAAACATTTTGTATGAGTGCCATCCACACCCCCTTGTGCTGCGTGAGTATCAAAACCATTAACTTCAAACACTGCTACTCTTGGACCATCTGATTTTCTCAAATATGTAGCTGCTTGTCTTGCAAGATTTTTATTTTTTCTTTTTCCACGACGATAGGAACCGCCCATCATTTGTTCATCTTTTCTTTTTTTAATGAAGTCCATCATCTCGTAAAGCTCATCTTCTGAGCTTTCGGCATAAACTGATCTTAAAAGATCCAAAGTGTCTTTCTGTGGAAGTTTTCCATCTACTGGAAAATAGTTATTATTTTTTGGAATACCTCTAAGCAATAATGGCATTGGTAATGATAGTGCTAATCCATCACCCTGTAGTTTTGCTAGCTTCATTGCTCTTCCAACCCATCCTGTTTTTTCTTGGTAGGCAATTTTTCCACCTGACTCCATTAAATTTTGGCCTTCAAAATGTGATCTTTGCGTGTAGGGAATACTAGTTGCATGAACTATTGATCCTGTATTATCATTCCAACATTTATTAAATCCTATTAATCTTGGATGCAAAGCAAAATCAGAATTAAGTTTTATTGTATTTTCAATTAAGATATTTTTTCGTCTTTTTTCGAAATTTTTGTCTCCAATTATAGGTACAGCACAAAGACCGTCCATACCTCCACGTAACATAATTACCACTAAGTTCTTTTTTTTGGATGATGAAGCTAAAGCTGGAAGATTAAATCCTGCTAAAAATAAAGTTGTAGCTGAACCTTTTAAAAAATCTCTTCTTGATATCTTCATGCTCTTAATACCTCAGGTAGATTAAATAAAACCATATGTTTTTCTTCATTACTTTTAGCTTTTGAAACTATCTTTAAAATTTTGTCTGGATTATCAAAATTTGTTCGAATAATTTTTTCATGAATAGTATCGTCTATCTGATCTTTAATTTTGTATGTATGAAAAGCTCTTTTCGCATACATTAATCTTCTAATTATTAATTCGGTAGACATCCAGTCACTTGATAAATCTGAATATCCATTAGGTTGTTTGGATCTATATGGATGATAACCTATATCTTTTAACAACCGATCAGGTTCTCTCAACTCTTGACTAATTAAATTACCTAATTCAAACTTATCCATCTTCTTTTCTGGTATTGGATATGCGTATGTAGCGCCTGACATATTTATAGTTTGCAACCACCAATTTTCAGGGTTTTGAAATTTTTGATATTTATCATTATATTCAAATGCAACTTTGATAGCAGCCTTATGAACCTCAGGCAGATATCCATCTGATTTTTCCCATGCTTTAATAATTGGAGCAATCATCTCTTTTGTTGGGTTGTCAGTAATTAGATACCTACAAAGTTTTGTTGCTATAAATTCTCTACATGAAGGATGATTTACCAAATCTTTAATAGCAATTTTCAAACTTTTTTTTCCTGCTTTATACTCTTTACCAAAAACATATTTTTTTCCTGGCTCATGTCGCTTTGACATAAATCTAATATCTGTTCCTTGATCTTTTGATTTTGTCCACTTTGGTCTCCAGCCCGTCATTATGCATGCAAGCCCCATGACATCTTCTTGGGTATAGCCAGCTTTTGGTGAAATTGTATGAAGTTCCATTAATTCTCTTGCATGATTTTCATTTATTGTTGCAGGTTCATTTTCCTTCTTTCGCCAATCTTCTTTTCCACTTATAGAATTTGGTCCAATATTATCTTTATTATCTAAATGCATAATCATCGGCCATGCAATAGTTCCTTCGATAGCCATAGTTTCAAAATTTTTATCCATATTAGCTCTTATAAATTCTCTTTGATAAGCTCCAGTTGAAAAACTTGGTAGCCTTTGGGCGTCACTTATTGTGAAATGATTGGTCCAAAAGTACCAAAGTTTAGCAAGTACAGGATTATTACTTCTTACTCCTTCTGCATGTCTCATGCATATTTCGTTATTGGGCCAAAATTTTGCACCACTGTCATCTTCAAGTATCTTTTCAGCTATTCTTAATCCTTCTGGATCATTTTTGTATTTTTTTTTAAAAGTTGTTTCTTCAGTAACTCTTTGTTTGATCCAATGTTTTCTCATTTCTTTTTCAGAAAAAATATATTTACCCTTCCAATTTAATTCAGGTATTGTTTCAACTTGTTTTTGAGCCCAAGATAGTGGATCAGATGGAGCTTTCTCTCCAGGTTTCAGACCAAAACCAACTTTTCTAAAAAAGCTTTTCATAACTATTTAACTATATTAATATTATTAATGTTTTCTAGTGATTTGTCAAATTCACTCATATTTTCTCTTAGAGCTAGATTAGAAATCGAATAAATCATTATCAATAATAAAACTAGTGGTAGTGAAGTGATAATAGAAGCATTACTTTTTATTAAAAGAATATAAAAAACTATAAATAATGCTGAACGAATTAGAACCGTTTTTCTAAAAACACTAATTATTGATAAAGAATGTTTTAGTAAATTAAAAAAACTCATCTTTGATGGTCCAAAATATCTAGTTCCTCTAATTGAAGGTATTGATAATAAGTCTTTTTCTACTTTTTTTAATGATCCTGAAAAACTATTCCAAGTTGCTTTTTCATTAAGTAATTTTTCAACTGTTGATTTTGACAAACAGGTAAAGTTACCAAATTTAATAGATTGATTAGTAAAAGCTAAAGTTAAAATTTTATGTGCTTGATAGCAAACTTTAAATATTAAACTTTCAGATCTTTTTACTCTTTCACCAATTATACTTTTGTCTTCTGTTTGATCTGCAATTTGTATAAAATTTTTTATTTCTTCAGGTCTATCTTCACCATCTCCATCCATGGGTATTACATAATCAAATTCTTTTTTTTCAAAAATATATTTAAGTCCAGAAGCAATACATCTTGCATGACCTCTGTTTTCTTTCATATTTATAATTTCAATTGAATTAATATTTTCAGTATTTTGATACCTATCGATTATCTGTTGAGAAGATGCATCGTTAATAATAATAACTGATATCTCAGCATTAAGACTTTTAGCTTCTGAGTTAATATCTTCAATTAACTTAGTTAAACTTTCTCTATCATTATAAATTGGGATTAAAATTATATACTTTTTCATATTTATCTTGAGCCAACACAAACATTATCAAGACACATATAATCTTTCAATTGATCAAGTTTTTCTCTTACAATAATTCCTTCCCAAACAGGTCTTGATTGAAGATGATATGATAAATTGCCAGCATTCCATTCGTTTCCATAAACTACGTTTATCTTAGTATTAAACTGCTGATTCCAAGCATACTGTGTTTTTAAGGCAATTTCTTTGCCAGGATAATCGGTCCTTTTATCTTCTTTTGATAATGAGACATATGCATAAAATATTGGAGATAAAAAGAATAGAAAAATAAATCCAACCATGAATGGTTTTAGCTTTTTGAAGTTTATTTGAGCTTGAAATAAATAAACAAATAAAGTTCCAAAAAATAAATAAAACGGTGTCATCCACATTGTCCTAATTTTAGAACCAGTAACTGTTGAAGTTAAAAACATTAATATGATGGGAAGAATATTAATAAATAATAAAAAAAGTAGCTTCTTATCTTTAAAATTAAATTTAAATTTTATTTTTTTTACTAACAACCAAACCAAAACTAAAAATGGAATTAGTAATCCGATTTGTTTTGTCAAAAAAATAAATGGAAATTTAATATGGTCAAATACACTAGATTGCTCTAATCCTGTTCTTGCAAGTCCATATGTTATTGTAATAAATTCATTGTTATTAAGCCAGATTAAATGAGGCACTAAAATTATCAAAAATACTTCTAGTGTTATTAAATATTTAAAATCAAATTTTCTATCTTTATTTATAAAAATTAAATACATGAATAATAGATCTATTGAAGCTAGTAGATAAACAAATAGATATTTGGATAAAAAACCAAAGGCTGCAAATAATCCAACTAAAAAACAATCAGAAAATTTTACCTCTTTGCTATTATAAATTTTCCATGAATAATAAACTGTGGCTGACCAAAATGGGAGTTGACAAACATTCACATTAAATTCAGGAGTTGTAAAATTATAGAAATAGATAGCCTCAATAAGTAAAACTGAAATTAAACCTAATAAATTATTGTTAAAAATTTCTTTAGAAAATTTAAAAACGTAATAAAAAGAAATAAGTACAAAAATTTGACTAAGCAAATAATAAGCCCAATCTTGAGAGCCAAAAATTTGATAAAAAACTTCTGGAAAAAAGGCACTCATTGGTGGATGTTTGTTAAATCCCCAATCTAAATTACTTCCCCAAGCTAATGCTTCTATAGTATCCAGTGGTAAATTGTGATTAGTTATAGATGGAACCAAAGTCCAAAATATTAGATGCGATATAACGAAAATATAAAAAATATTATTTATATTTCTGTTGTTATTGGTCATTTATAAATATTTATAACAATTCAGCTTGCTTGACACCTCTAATTTGCTAAATATACTGCGAAAATTCAAATTTAAACAATGCCAAAGACTACTAAAACTATAAAAAAAGTTTCTAAGCCTAAATCAAAAGCTGTTAAACCAAAAACAAAAGTTGCGGCCAAACCTAAAGTTGCAGCTAAAGCTCCAATAAAAATTTCAAAAACTTACGTGCCAAAAGATACTGAAAAATATATGTGCGAAAAACATAAGGTGTTTTTCAGAATGAGATTAACAGAATGGAAAAAAGATTTAGTTAAAGCCAATAATGAGGCGCTTTACTTTGGAAGTATGGACGATAATAGTATTTCTGCTGATGTTGTGGATCAAGCAAGTTCATACACTGATAAAAATGTAGAGATGAAAGCTATTAATAGACAAATCAAGTTAATATCTGAAATTGATAAAGCTTTGGCTAGAATTAGAGAGGATATTTATGGTTACTGCTTAGATACCGCAGAACCAATCGGATTAAAAAGGTTAATAGCAAGACCTGTTGCAAAATACACTATTGCCGCACAAGAAAAGCATGAAAAAAATGAAAAAGTTCATGCAGATGATTAATTAACTTTAAATTAATCTAGCACCTTTATTTTATCACCTATTTTGATACTAGAAGAGGTAAGCACTTGGCATCTTAGACCACCTCTTCTTAAAAACTCTTTTAAAATGTTATCCTGTCCAAGAACTTCAGTTAAATGCCTACATGGACGACACAAATCAATGCCTTCAACTTCTACATTTCCAACCAAAATCTTTTTACCAACTAAATCATTCAATTGAATTCCTTTAGTAACAACATTTCTTCTGAAATCTATATAGGGAATATTTAAACTATATTTAAAATTGTAATAATCAATATTTTCAGACTCGATTAAAGATAATTGATTATATGGGTCATTAAATTCTTTAAAATGTCTATCTCCTACAACACCTTGATTAGTCAGGACTTCAATTGAATTTACTTCATTTATTGGTTGATTATTTTTAATTGAAATTCCTAATTTATAAACTTCAGACATATTTAAATGAGGTTAATTTAAATCTTAAATGAAAACAAGCAAACAATGGGATTTAAAGGCTTGGAATTTTTGAACCATCTTTGAAAAGATCGTACCCTTTTATAACTGCATCACGGTTTGATATCTCAAGATACCATCTAGATAAATTTTTGTAATTCTTTAATCCAATATCATGCCACTCATGTCTCGCAAACCAAGGGAAAGTTGCAATATCAGCAATTGTATACTTTACTCCTGCAAGAAATTTTGACTCTTTCAATCTATTATCTAATTCTTGATATATTCTCTTTGCAATTTTAAAGTATCTCTCTTCACCAAATTCACTCTTGCCAGGATTGTAGTGATGAAATTGATGGTGTTGACCTATCATGGGTCCAATGGTTCCCATTTGAGCCATCAACCATTGATTAATTTTTAATCTATCTTGTTGATCATAAAGCTTTCCACTCTTTTCTCCTAGATACATTAGAATAGCTCCAGACTCGAAAATACTTTCATTGTTATCATGGTCGGTAATTACTGGAATTTTACTAAAAGGACTTAACTTTACAAACTCTGGTTTAAATTGCTCATCTTTACTTATGTCTATTTTTGTTACTTTATAATCGTAATCAATCTCTTCAAGCATAATAGAAATTTTTTTACCATTTGGGGTGTCAGCTGTAAAAAGTTCTATCACTCTTTAACACCAAGTCTATTTTTTATAGTTTTAGACGAAGTAGTAAATTCAAATCTATACTTTTCATCGGGTCGAGCTAATTTAAAACAAGCTCTAGCAGCTAATGCTCCTTCATGAAAACCTGACAAAATAAGTTTTAACTTTCCAGGGTAATTACATATATCTCCAACAGCATAAATACCTTTTTTGTTGGTTTCAAATTTTTCTGTATCAACTTCAATAGTTTTTTTATCAATATTAAGTCCCCAATTTGCAATAGGACCTAACTGCATTATCAATCCAAAAAAACCTAAAACATAATCAGTCTTAAAAGTTTTGATTTCACCATCATCATGTTTGATACCAATACTATCCAAACTTTTTTCACCACTAACATTTGCTAACTGATATTTTGTGTAAAGATTGATTGCGCCTGATTTTGCAAGCTCCTGTACTTTATCTACCGTTGATTGTGCACCTCTAAAATCATCTCTTCTGTGTATTAAATTTACTTTAGAAGTTTTTGATAACTCAACGGCCCAATCTAATGCACTATCTCCACCTCCAAAAATAGAGACTGTTTTTCCCTCAAATACCTTTTTATCTTTTACAGAATATAAAATTGATTGATTTTCATATTTCTCACACTCTTTTGGTGCAAATTTTCTTGGCTCAAAAGAGCCAACACCACCAGCAATAATTACGTTTGGTGTAATAAAAGTTTTTCCAGCGTTTGTTTTTACCAACCAGTTATTGTTTTCTTTTTTAACTTCATCCACTCTTTCATTTAAATGAATAGGTATATTAAAAGTTTTAATTTGGTTTATTAAATTATTTGTTAACTCTTCTCCTGTACATTCAGGAACTGCTGGAATATCATATATTGGTTTATCCGGATAAAGCTCAATACATTGCCCTCCAATTTTATCTAGGTTATCAACAATCTCACAGTTAAGACCAATTAATTTTAATTGATGAGCAGTAAAAAGTCCTGTTGGACCTGCTCCAATTATTAATGCATCTGTTTTATTCATCTAACCTTGTTTTGATGGAATGTTTACAACTAGACCATCTAATTCATCTGAAACAATTAGCTGACAACTTAATCTGCTATTTTGTTTTGGCTCAAAAGCCATATCCAACATATCTTCTTCACCATCTTCTTTGGCTGGAAGTTTATCTTTCCACTCTTCATTTACATACACATGACATGTTGCACACGCCATTCCACCTCCACAATCAGCATCAATTCCCGGAATATCATTTTGAACTGCACCCTCCATTACTGTTAATCCATTTTGAACATCGATTGTGTGTGTTTTGCTGTCGTGAGTATTATATGTAATTTTTGCCATGGGCTATATATAGGTTTTTATTTAGATAGAACAAGTGAGTAAAATCATACCAAGTCTATTTTCAGACATTTTGTAATTGAGGTATATCTTTTCTTATAAAATAACTCGCATCTTCTTTCTGTTTAATCAATGCTGGAATTATTTCTTTGTATGCGTCTATCAGTCCATTATTTGGTTTAGGCAATTGATCTTTTATATGGTGGTGAAGTTTATCTAAGTTATATGACGGGACTGTTGGAAACATATGATGTGTCAAATGGAATTCCATTTTCCAATATAAAAAGCTTAATATTGGATTTAGATACATTTCTCTTGATGAAAATCTGTGATCTTTAACATTTCTTGCAAGTCCCGCATGTTGAGTAAATGCAACAAGTTTGTGTAAAGTTTTTCCATAAAATTGTGGCAATAAAAAATAAAGCATCGGTAGCCAAGATGACGCTAGTATTGACCATAAAATAATTAACAACCAAATTGCAACATAAATTCTTGAACTAAAAATTACTTTTGCTTGTGCTTTTTCAGGAATACAGTCTTCCATTACTTTTGTTTTAACTCCAAATGCATGTTGAATAATTTCATATGAAATATGTTTTTTAAAAAATATTAAATCTAAAAACGGAATTATATTTATAATTAATCCTTTTGGAGTTTCTTTTAAATTGTTTCCATATTCAATTTCATGATCAAAAGGATTTTCAGTTGAATAAGTATTGCCATGATGAACAAAATGAGTGTATCTCCATCTGATTGGTTCAAAATTAGCCATATAAGATGAAATATAATAAAAAATTTCATTTAAAAATTTTGATTGAAAGGCAGTTTTATGACCCGTCTCATGCCACAATGGATTTGAAAATGAATAGATGTTTCCATACACTAAAAACCAAAACACCGACCACCAAGTTCCCCAAGTTAAATATGCCAAACTTCCAGTTAAAATTAATAAACCAAAAAAAAGAGAGATATGTTGTAAACCTTTTATGTCAGATTTTTTTGAAAGCTCTTTAAGAACTTCAATATCGACTTTACACTTGTGCCATTTGTCTAGATTAACTTCCATAGCTTAAATTATTGCAGGCAAAAAAAAAGGGCAAGTACAAAATTGTACCTGCCCTTAATTTAAACTTTTAAGTAAAACTACTTAGCTCTACCAGGTTGTTGCATTGCTGCTGCCCAAATGATTAGACCAAAAGCGATCTTGTTCAAAAAGTCAGCTGCGTTGTAAATCACGTTAAGTGAGTTAGCATCTACTCCACCTGTTAGGTAACCAAAAATGTAACCTAATGGGTAAATAGCCCAACCTACAGTAACGATCATTCTCATTGCACCAAAAGCAGTTACAAGTGCTTTGTTACCACTTTTTGCTGCTCTCTTACCTGCTTCACCAGAGAATACTTCATAAAGAATGTATACCCAACCAGCCATACCGATAATGAAACCAAGTGTAGCGTTGATGTATCCTGCTTCTCCTAAGTATCCACCTACTAGCATTACTAATGTACCAAGCATCAATCTCCAGAAAATTCCTGAATCTGCTTTGTTTACTGCTGATAGAACAAAATAGAATTCTAACATTAGTAGTGGCACTGTAATTAACCAGTCAATATATCTGTAAACAGTTGGTGAATCACCAGTCATGATCCATACATCTCTCATGTACATGTAGTGTACGAATGCAATACCAGTTACTAGACCAGCAACCGTCATTGAAACTCTCCATCCAGCTGGAACCGAACTTCTTTCTAAGAAAAAGAATACAGTAGCAGCTAAACAAGCCATTGATACTAACCAAAATGAAATACCCACGAAATCATCTTGAGCTAACATAACGGTCTCAGCGTTTGCTACACCTGTAACACCCATTAGGGCAACAGCTGTAAGAGCAAACAATTTAAGTTTTTTCATAAAAAAACTCCCTCTTTAGTTAGTTTTTATTTATTTAGTTTATATGAACTAAGTTCGAGTTTCCTCGAACAAAGATTTTGGTTAAATAGCAAATAAATTTAGATTTATGAAGAGTTAATTACTGTTAATTTACATTGATTTTACTTATTTTTTAAAATTAAATACAATTTGTGATTTAAAAACCAACAATAAATAAGAATTCGAATCAAAAATTATGTCAGAGAAATTTCAAAAAATTTACGAACAATCTATAAATAATCCTGAAAAATTTTGGCAAGAAGCATCTAATGATATCTTTTGGTTTAAAAAACCTAGTAAAATTTTAAATAAATCTAATCCTCCCTTTTATAAATGGTTTGAAGATGGTGTGACCAACACTTGTTACAATGCTTTAGACATCCATATTGATCAAGGTAGAGGAAAAAAAACTGCTCTTATCTATGATAGTCCAATTACAGGAAACAAAAGTCAATTCTCATACGAAGAACTAAGATCAAAAGTTTCAAAATTTGCAGGAGCACTAACTGCACAAGGAGTTACTAAAGGGGATCGGGTAATTATTTACATGCCAATGATTCCTGAAGCAGTTATTGCAATGCTAGCTTGTGCTAGGATTGGAGCAATACACTCAGTGGTTTTTGGTGGCTTTGCTTCTAACGAACTTGCAAGCAGAATAGATGACAGTAAAGCAAAATTATTAGTCACAGCTTCATGTGGTTTTGAGCCTGGAAGAACTGTTGAATACAAACCTTTGGTGGATGAAGCTGTTAAACTTGCCAATCATAAAATTAATAAAATGATTTTATTTCAAAGACCAGGTCATGAAGTAAAATTGAATGGTCCAATTGAAGTTAGTTGGGATGAAGTTGTTTCAAATGCATCAAATGCTGATTGTGTTGAAATGAATTCAAATGAACTTGCATATATTTTATATACCTCTGGTACAACCGGTACCCCCAAAGGAATAGTCAGAGATATAGGTGGCCACATAGTTGCTCTAAAATGGACTATGAAAAATATCTATAATATTGATACCGATGATATTTGGTGGTCAGCAAGTGATATTGGTTGGATTGTAGGACACTCTTATATTGTTTATGCTCCATTATTCAAAGGTTGCACTACAGTATTATTTGAAGGTAAACCAGTTGGTACTCCTGATGCTGGAGCTTTTTGGAAAATTATATCTGACTATAAAGTTAAATCTCTTTTTACAGCTCCTACTGCTTTTAGAGCTATTAAAAAAGAAGACCCTGAAGGTAAGTTTTTTTCAAAGTATGATTTAAGTAATTTTGAGAGCTTATTCCTTGCAGGAGAAAGAGCGGATCCAGACACAATTAAATGGGCAGAAAATTTATTAAAAGTTCCTGTAATTGATCATTGGTGGCAAACCGAAACTAGTTGGGCAATTAGCTCTAATTGCACTGGAATTGAAATGATGGAAACCAAATATGGTTCAGCCTGCAAAGCAGTACCTGGTTATGATGTTAAGATTATTAAACCTGATCAAACTTTAGCAAAACCAAATGAAATGGGTGATATCGTAGTCAAACTTCCACTGCCTCCAGGAACTTTTCCAACATTATGGAATGCAGATAAGAGATATAAAGAAAATTATATGTCAAATTATGAGGGTTATTACCAAACTTATGACGCGGGTCACATTGATGACGATGGTTATATTTGGATTATGTCTAGAACAGATGACATTATAAATGTTGCAGGTCATAGACTATCAACTGGTGCTATCGAAGAAGTTTTATCTGAACATCAATCAGTTGCTGAATGTGCAGTACTTGGAATTGCAGATAAATTAAAAGGACAACTTCCTATTGGGCTTGTTGTTTTAAAATCTGGAGTAGATAAAGATAATGAAACGATTTCTAAAGAGTGTGTGCAAATGGTTAGAGATAAAATTGGACCTGTTGCAGCATTTAAAGTTGTAATTGTTATTAAAAGATTACCAAAAACAAGATCTGGTAAAATTTTAAGAGGAACTATTAGAAAAATTGCTGATGGTGTTGAATATAAAGTGCCTCCTACAATTGATGATCCTGCAATCCTTGACGAGATTAAGCAAGACTTAATTGATAACAAAATTCTAAATAATGATTAAAACATATTTTTTTTTATCTATTGCAATATTTTGTGAGGTAGCTGGAACGATGTTATTGCCAGTATCACAAAATTTTACAAAAGTTATACCAACAGTTTGTCTTGCAATATTTTATCTTGCTTCATTCTATTTAATGACTTTTGTTATGGATAAACTTCCAATAGCGATTGTGTACGCAACATGGAGTGGACTTGGTGTGTTTACAATAGCAATACTTGGGTACATATTTTTTAAACAAACACTAGCTTGGCAAGCCATTTGCGGATTGTTCCTTATTGTTATTGGAGTTGTTCTAGTTAATAGTTTTACAGTAAAGCTTAGCTAAATTTTAAAGGTGTTCCATCAGGATCCCCTAGTATTTTACCATCTTGCATCTTAATTTTTCCAGCAATGATAGTCGAAGTTGGAGTTCCTTTAAATTTATATCCATTAAATGGAGTCCAACCACATTTACTCTCAATATTTTCATTTTTAATTTCAATTGTTTTATTCATATCGACAATTGTAAAATCAGCATCATAACCTTCTTTAATAAAACCTTTGTTTTGAATTCCAAAAATCTTAACTGGGTTTTCACATACTAAATTCATTAGTTGATTAAGAGAGAGCTTTCCATCGTTAACATGATTAAGCATAACTGGCATTAAGGTTTGAACTCCAGGCATACCAGATGGTGAATTTGGATAACTTTTTTCTTTATTTTCTCTTAAATGCGGAGCGTGATCTGAGCCTATTGTGTCATTAAAATTATTTCTAACTCCATACCACAATCTATCATAATGAGATTTATCTCTTAGGGGAGGATTCATTTGAGCATAAGTTCCAAGTTTGTCATAACAATCCGGCGCATAAATTGTTAAATGCTGTGGAGTAATCTCAAAAGTAATATTACCTTTATGTTGAGATAAAAAATCAATCTCTTCTTTTGTTGTTATGTGAAGAATATGTGCTTTTTTCTTATGTCTTTCTGCAATTCTAACAATTCGTCTTGTTGAGGATATTGCACATTCTGCACTTCTCCAAACAGGATGGGAATGAACATCACCATCTTTGATTAATTTTTTATTAACATTTAAAATTGCTTCATCTTCAGAGTGAACCGCAACAACTTTTGAACTATTTTGAAAAACCTTATCAATATCATCTTCCTCCGCAACCAAAAGGTTTCCAGTTGAAGACCCTGCAAAAAGTTTAATTCCACAACAACCCTCTAAATCTTTTAAACTTGCTAAATCATTTGCATTGTCAGCAGTTGCACCAAAATAAAATGCATAATTGCAATACATTCTATTTTTTGCGAGGTCCAATTTTCTTTGAAATTCTTTCTTATTAGAAGTTGGTGGATTAGTGTTAGGCATTTCAAATACACTGGTAATTCCTCCAGCAATTGCAGCTCTACTTCCAGAATGCAAATCTTCTGTATCCGTTGATCCTGGTTCCCGAAAATGCGTTTGAGTATCTATACATCCAGGTAAAACAGTTTGGCCTTGAGCATTAACTGTTTCCTTGGCGTCATCTGAAATTTGACCAATTTGATGAATTTTACCATCTTTAACAGCAACATCTACATCTTTCAATTCACCATCAATATAACATTTTCCGTTTTTAATTATTAGATCTAACATTTATGAAAAAAGTAATTATATTAAAATCATCAATCAATCAAATATGAATATTAAAAACGTATATATTTTGGATGACAGAGCCATTCTCTACTTAAATGGCGAGGATATAAAAGAGTTTCTTCAAAATCTAATTAGTAATGACATTAATAAAGTAAATCAAAATAATAGCTGCTTTTCTTCTTTGTTGTCTCCTCAAGGTAAATTCTTGTATGAGTTTATAATAATTAAACACAAATCTGGTTACATAATTGATTGTGAAAAATCTCAAGTAGATGGATTATATAAGCAATTAAGTATTTATAAACTAAGATCAAAAGTTGAAATTCTAAATCTTAGTAATGAATTTGTGGTTGCTGCTTTTTCTCATGAAAAATTCCTAACTTTTGAAGAAGCAAAAGATATTTCTGGGTTTACTTTAAAATATAGGGAAGATCCTATTTTTTTAGATCCAAGAAATAAAAAATTAGGAGCAAGATTAATTATTAATTTAGAAAAACTTTATTTATCTCTAAAGAAATTAGACTTGCATGATGCAAATATGAATGAATATCACTCATTTAGTCATAAACTTGGAATAGTTCCAAAGGATTTAAACAAATTACAAAATAAATTATTTGGAATTGAATGTAATTATGAAGAATTAAATGGAATTGATTTTAAAAAAGGTTGCTATGTTGGGCAAGAAAATACAGCTAGAATTAAATTAAAAAATAAGCTTTCAAAAAGATTATTGCCAATAAATGTTGTTGAAGGTGAATTAAATGAAGGTGAAAGTATTTATTATAATGATAATGAAATTGGCAAAGTATTAATAGATAAACAGTATCCATTTGCTTTAATTAAATACTTAGATGAAAATTTTAATGAAAAAGCTAATTTTAATACAAAAAACGCTATAATTAAGATTGAAAAACCAAATTGGATAAAATCTTAAATAATTATTTCACTCCAAAAATATTTTTTATAATATTAAGAGACTCGGTAGCAGCCTTATCGTTATATTTTATAGTGCTTTTAATATCACAACATTCTGCGTAATAATTTTTTCTATAATTTTCATCTTTTAAAGAAAAATATGACCATCCATTAGGTTCAGTTGTATCAAAAACACCTTCTCCTATAGTATACCTTGGATATGATGAGTCTAGCTTACTTAAAACAAATTCTTTTTTCATCTCACTAAAAGATTTCATTGTTATTGGGCTTTTTAATTCTTTCCAATCAAATCGATGAGTGGCTTCTGAAAAAACCTTGAGCACTGCATTTCCATTATTTTCTTTAATTTTTTTAACATAGTCCTCACAAAACTCATAAGGTGTTAATCTATCTTTTTCACCAACTAAAATATAAAGAGGTGCTTTGGTTGTCTTAATGTTTTTGTGTAAATAACATAATGGGTAATAAGCGATGTGCGCCATAAACCTATTTTTTGGTTTAATAATATCTATAAAAAAATTTTGATGAGTATTTATTGCTGCCATTGCACCATAGCTAAATCCCATTACTGCTATTTTATTTTTATCAATTCTTCGGTCTTTGGCTATATTATCAAGCGCAGCATACGCATCTATAGTCGCAGCCTCTTCAGATACCTCATAGTGCCATTGGTTTTCAATTCCTCTGGATTTGAATGTTTGAATATCAAGAATAGCTATACCTAGATTATTAAAATATTCAAAATGATGACTGGGTACAAAACCCATGGATGGATGCAGGGTAATAATCAAAGGAATTTTTTTTTTATTTGTTTGTGGAATATATAAATCACCATAAACTTTTTGTTTTTTTAACTTCTTTAAACCCCCAAGCATTTCTTTGGCAGTTTTGGGTGAAAAACTATTAAATTTTACAATTTCGCTACTACAAATAAATTTACTATCTTTGAATTTATCCACTTTTATTATTTTAAGCTGAACCTCTTCTTTTTCATAGTCTCCATACGGAGAAGAGGATTTTACTGATCTTTTTGTAATATCAAAATTTTCAATTTTATCTTTATCAAATTTAATATTTATCTTTGCATTTTTTAAATCTTCCCAGAGTTTTACTGTGCCAGAGACCGAAAATTTTTTTCCATTTTTTGATAATTTATATTTAAAATTTTTTCTATAATTTCCCTTAATTCCTTTATGGCAAGGTATGTATAAATGTTCCAATTTACCTTCATTAAATTTAACTGTATCAGCAATTAGATATTCAGATTTATCTTTGTCTTTGTACGTCCATAAAAATTTGTAAAAACCGTTTGGTAAAAAATGTTTTTCATTTGCTTGGGCGTTGCCAAAAATGAAAAAAACTAAAGATATTGTAATAAAAATATTTTTCATGTTCTAATGTAAATTATGCTATTTCTAAATTTTTATCAAAAAATTTGATCAGATTTACAATTTGGTGCAGTCGGAGAGACTCGAACTCTCATGGACTAGGTCCACACGGCCCTCAACCGTGCCTGTCTACCAATTTCAGCACGACCGCAATATGTCTCATAATAAATGAATGACAAGTAACTTTCAAATTGGTAAAAACCACTATGGATTTTACTCAAGAAGTACAAAAAGCAACTGATCCAATTTACCAAAAGATTTCAAAGGTTATGCCTGAAATCGAATGGTCAGTGCATGCTCCATATATCCATAAAATTAACAAACTTAAAAAAGAAAAGAATGCTGTGATACTTGCTCACAATTATCAAACTCCAGAAATATATCATGGTGTGGCTGATTTTGCTGCAGACTCACTTGCTTTGGCAATTGAAGCGTCAAAAACTTCTGCAGATATAATCTTAATGGCTGGAGTTCATTTCATGGCTGAAACAGCAAAACTTATGAGTCCTGAAAAAAAAGTTATATTACCAGACATGGATGCTGGTTGTTCATTATCATCATCGATTACCGGTAAAGATGTAAGATTATTGAAAGAAAAATATCCAGGAGTTCCTGTAGTTTCTTACGTTAATACATCTGCAGAAGTAAAAGCGGAAACAGATGTTTGCTGTACTTCGGCGAATGCAGTTAAAATTGTAAAATCATTAGGGGTAAAGAAAGTAATATTTTTACCAGATGATTATCTTGCAAAATATGTTGCTTCACAAACAGATGTTGAAATCATTTCATGGAAAGGCATTTGCATTGTCCATGATCAATTCAATGAAAAAGAAATACACGATATTAGGGAAAAAAACCCAGGAATTAAAATTATAGCCCATCCTGAATGTCCACCTGAAGTAATTAATGCTAGTGATTTTGCAGGGTCAACTTCTGGTATGATTAAATATGTTCAGGATAACCAACCTAAAAAAGTAATGATGGTTACGGAATGTTCTATGAGTGATAATATTCAGGTAGAAAATCCAAATGTAGATTTTATAAAGCCTTGCAACATGTGTCCTTACATGAAAAAAATTACACTTCCTAAAATATTAGATTGCTTAGAAAATGAAACAGGCGAAATAATTATGGACAAAGATACAATTGATAAAGCTAGAATATCTGTTGAAAAAATGGCAGCTATCGGCAGATAATTAAGTGTCAAAAATAAAACTTAGTCAAGACTTTATTCGTAATACAGTTAAGAGAGCTTTAAATGAAGATCTCTACCCCTCTGGAGACATCACATCAAGTTTAGTTAAAAATAATAAAGTTATTAAAGTTAAACTTCTTTCAAATCAAAATGCAATTATTGGTGGTTTGCTGTTTGTAAAACAAGCTTTTGATTTAGTTGATAATAAGATTAAATTTAACATTAAAAAAAAAGATGGATCTATTGTTAAGAAAGGTTCTTTGATTGCAACTATTGAAGGGAATGCTAAAAATATTTTAATTGCTGAGAGAGTTGCTTTAAATTTTTTATCTCATATTTCAGGCATTGCTACAAAAACAAATCAATTTGTAAAACTCGCTGGTAAAAAATGCAAAATTTGTTGTACACGTAAAACAATTCCTAACATTAGAGTTATTCAAAAATATGCTGTAAAATTAGGAGGTGGTACTAACCACAGATTTAATCTTAGTGATGAATTTTTAATTAAAGACAATCATATTGCATCATCAAATATTAAAGATTTAGTTTCGCTAGCTATTAACAACAAAAAAGGAAGGAAAATTACTGTCGAAGTTGATAATTTAAAACAATTAAAAACTATTATGGGTCTTAAATTCAATACTGTTCTGTTTGACAATATGAATGTTAAAAATTTAAGGACAGGTGTTAAGATCGCTAAAAAATATTACGAAACTGAAGCCTCAGGCAATATAAATCTAAAAACAGTCAAAAGCATTGCTAAAACAGGAGTGGATAGAATTTCAGTTGGAAGCATAACTCATAGTTCTACTGCTATTGATTTAAAATTAGAAATCTAAGATACAAATTTTGACAAATCAGGTTTAAAATAATTTGGACCCTTCATTACTTTTCCAGACTCATTATAAATAGGCTCACCATTTTCACCTAGTTTACTCATATTAGAGTTTTGAACCTCATCAAAACATTTATCTAAATCAATACCAAAGGCATGTCCTGCTCCATAAGTTACATATAAAATATCTGTTAGTGCATCAGCTACTTCTAGCAGATCATTATTATCCATTGCTTCTTTAAGCTCATCAAGCTCCTCCTTAATCAAATCAATCCTTAATTTATTGATTTTATCAGTGCTAAATGAAGGCTTAGTTTTGACCTCTTGACCAAAGGTTTTCATAAAAATTCCAACTTTATTAAAATTCGACATTTTGCTCCTGTAAGTTTTTTAAAATTATTGTATGTTAATAATTATTTATTACTTACAAATTAATCAATGAAATTAAGAAAAGAATTTGACAGTATAGGAAGCGTTAATGTCCCAAATGATAAATATTGGGGTGCATCCACTCAACGATCAAACAAATTTTTTAATATTGGTACAATTCTTGTTAATATTTCAATAATCAAATCTATAGCAATTATTAAAAGATCGGCTGCTATAGTTCATTCGAAAGATAAACTAATCAGTAATAAAATTTCTAAAGCGATTATTAAAGCTTCAGATGAAGTGATAAAAGGTAAGTTAGATGAAAACTTTCCTCTTAAAGTCTGGCAAACAGGCTCCGGAACCCAAACTAATATGAACGTTAATGAAGTAATCGCTAACCGAGCAATTGAAATTTTAGGTGGGAAAAAAGGATCCAAAAAACCAGTACATCCAAATGATCATGTTAATAAATCACAATCAACAAACGATGTTTTTCCAACAGCAATGCACATTTCTGTAGCAGAGGAAACCTTAAAAAAATTGGTACCAAGTTTAAAAATTTTAGAAAAGGAATTAAAAAGAAAATCAACTGAGTTTAAAAATATTGTAAAAATTGGAAGAACTCATTTACAAGATGCAACACCTCTTTCTCTTGGACAGGAATTTTCAGGCTATCACGTACAAATTCAAAAAAGTATTGAGAGAATAGAGTATGCTTTAAAAGAAATTTTATATCTTGCGCAAGGTGGAACAGCTGTAGGAACTGGTATAAATTCTAAAAAAAATTTTGATAAAAAGATCGTTAAAGAAATTGCTAAATTTACAAAAATTCCTTTCAAACCAGCAGCAAATAAATTTGCTGAACTTGCAGCACACGATTCAATTGTTAATTTTTCAGGAACATTAAATACATGTGCTGTAGCTTTAATGAAAGTTTCAAATGATATAAGATTTTTAGGATCAGGTCCTAGAGCAGGATACGGTGAGCTTATATTACCAGAGAATGAACCAGGCTCATCAATTATGCCAGGAAAAGTAAATCCTACTCAATGTGAAGCAGTTACTATGGTTTGTGTTAAAGTAATTGGAAATCATAATGGTATCACTATGGCTGGATCTCATGGGCACTTTGAATTAAATGTTTTTAAACCTTTAATTGCTCATAATATTTTACAATCAATTGATTTAATAGCAGACAGTACTAAAAATTTTGCCCTTTATTGTGTTAAAGGAATAAAAGCTAATAAAAAAAAAATCCAAGAGCATTTGGACAATTCTTTAATGCTTGTTACAGCCTTAGCTCCTAAAATTGGCTACGACAATGCAGCAAAAATTGCAAAAACAGCACTTAAAAATGACACAACACTTAAGTTTGAAACATTAAAGACAGGTCTGATTAGTGAAAAGGATTACGATAAAATAGTAGATCCTAAAAAAATGATCTACCCAGCATAATCATTCATTGCTTTGTTCACTAATTTTTTTAAATAAATTTTATTTTGTAGGTTGTTATCCTTAAAAATAATTTGATTTAAAGTTTTGTCAATTTTTTGGTTAATTATTTCATCTATTTTAAAGCTACTCAAGTCAGCAGTCATCTGATCAAAATTATAACTTAATCTAAACTCAACCTTTTTAATTTCTTTTCGATTATTACGAGGTGTTTGGAAAACCTTATAAACTTCGTTAAAATCTTTAACATTAATAGAAATTAAAGCATCCAAGATTAGATTGTTGTTGTTCGTATAAATTAAACTATCTGTTATTTTAATATCAGCATAATTTTTTAAACTAAATTTAGTTTCATTTATATCTACTAAACCTTCACTTATCTTAACATTAAGTACTAAATTAATAAAATCCCTTAAAGATGTAGCTTGTTTTGCAATGATATTTGAACTTATATTTAAATTCTTATTATTAAGTAATCCTGTTTTTAAAAATTGAATCAATATTGAGTTTGGATTTAATAATATATCTAAATTAATTTTATTTAAATTGCCTGATAATTCTGAAAAGAAAGGTTTAAGATTAATAAAACCATTATATTCAAAATTTTGATCAAGAGATTTATCAAAAAAATTTAAATCAAAAAAATCTTTTTTAAGATTATATGTACCTCCACTTTTCTTATGATTGTTTGTAATCACTATCAAGCCATCTTTTTCAAAATTTTTATAATTAAAAATATTTTCAATTTGAAGATCAATAAAATCTAAATTGATTTTACTAAAAATTTTATTTTTAGTAATGTCATCTTTAACTTCAATTTTATAAGGCAAGTTAAAAATCTCATTATCAGCAAATAAAATATTTTCTGAAATTTTACTGTCATAAAAATATTTTAATTTATTAATCTTGTTTATAAACAGAACATCATTTTCGATATTTTTATAAAAGATATTACTATTCTCAACTTTAAGTGAAAAATTAGAAAAATCATTATTCAAAAGTTTAATAAAAAAATTATAATTTTCTTTATTCAAATTAAAATTCATTTTATCAAAAATAACATCTTTTATTTTAATTTTGTTTGGGAATAAAAAATATTTAGGTGAGATATATATCCTGATCTCTCCCAAACTTTCAACTTGGTTTAGAAATGAGCTATTTTCAAATTTTAGGTTAGGCTTTGGAAGTAAATTGTAACTATAGTTATCTGATAAATTAAGATCTAAATTTAAATTTTTTAATAACTGATTCTTAATATTAGAAACTAATTTTTTACTATTAAACAGGTGTGGTATAGATAAATATAAAAAACAAGAAACAAATAAGATTGAAATAAAGACAAAAATTCTTTTAAAACTTAAAAAAGTTAATAATTTATCTCTTTCAAATAAAAAATTTAATTTGTTTAAATTTTTCTTTAAATGACTATTTATAAAGAAATTGATTTTTTTTAGGATTCTAACAAAATAATTATGTCTGTTCATAAAATTATAAAACTTATAATGAAATATTTTAAATGATAAACTCCGATTATTTAAAAAACCTAAATAATGCTCAAAAAGAGGCAGTATTATATTTGGATGGACCACTATTAATTGTTGCAGGTGCAGGATCTGGAAAAACAAAGGTTTTAACCTCAAGAATTGCACACATAATTAAAGAAAAGAGAGCCTTTCCTAATCAAATTTTATCAGTAACTTTTACAAATAAAGCAGCTAAAGAAATGCAAACAAGAGTCAGCAAAATGCTTGGATCAGCTGCAACTGGACTTTCATGGCTTGGAACATTTCACTCAATATGCGCAAAGATATTAAGAAAACATGCAGCAGCCGCAAATCTGAATTCAAATTTTACTATTATAGATACAGATGATCAAACAAGACTTATTAAGAATATCTGCAAAAGTGAAAATATTGATATCAAACAATTAGCACCTAGATTCATATTAGCAATAATTGATCGATGGAAAAACAAAGGATACTACCCTTCTGAAGTTATAGTAAATAACAAAGACGTTTATGAGAGAACTATACTTCCTTTATATAAAATCTATCAACAGAAATTAATAGACTTAAATTCATGTGATTTTGGTGATTTAATCTTGCATACTGTAAAAATTTTAGAAAATTATCCTGATATTAGACAGATCTATTCAACTAACTTTAAATATATTTTAGTTGACGAATATCAAGATACTAATTTTATTCAAAGCAAATGGTTAAATTTATTATCCGAAAAAAATAAAAATTTATGTTGTGTGGGGGATGATGATCAATCTATTTATAGTTGGAGAGGAGCAGAAATTAAAAATTTTTTAGAGTTTGATCAGGTATATGAAAATACAAAAGTAATAAGACTTGAACAAAACTATAGATCTTCTCAAAATATTTTATCCGTTGCATCAAATTTAATTTCAAATAACCAAAATCGAGTTGGCAAAACACTTACTACTAATATGGAGGAAGGAGATTTAATTAAGCTTAATTGTTTTAAAAATGGTAAAGATGAAGCGATTGGAATTTCTGATGAAATTGAAAAAAAATTAAAAAAAAATTTTTCATTTAATGAAATGGCTATTTTAGTTAGAGCTATATTTCAAACAAGAGAATTTGAAGAAAGGTTTCTTAAAATTGGCATGCCTTATAGAATTTTAGGAGGAACGAAATTTTATGAAAGAGCCGAAATAAAAGATTGTGTTGCCTATTTGAGATTAATTCATCAAGAAAAAGATGATCTAGCCTTTGAAAGAATTGTGAATAATCCAAAAAGATCAATTGGAGATACTACGTTAAAAACTGTTCATGAATTTAGAAAAGAAAATAATTTAAGTTTAGAGATAGCTGCAAATAAAATGCTTGAACAAAATTTAATTAAACCAAAAACTAAAATAGGTCTTAGTTTTTTTCTTAATGCATTAAATAAATGGAGAAATGACCTTAGTATCAAAAAGATAAGTCACATCAAATTGCTACAAATAGTTTTGGACGAGTTTGGTTACTCAGCTATGCTTAAAAATAAAAAAGATTTAGATAATGAAAATAGATTAGAAAATATTAAAGAATTATTAAGCGCAATGAAAGAATTTGATAATTTAGAGAGTTTTTTAGAACATGTTTCTCTTGCAACATCAATTGATCAAGAATGGGATGGTGAAAAAATTAATATGATGACGATGCATGCTGCAAAAGGGCTTGAATTTGACGTAGTTTTTCTTCCTGGCTGGGAGGAGGGGTTATTCCCACATCAAAAATCAATTGAAGAAAAAGGGCAAAATGGCTTGGAGGAAGAGAGACGTTTAGCTTATGTTGGTATTACTAGAGCTAAAAAAAAAGCTATAATTTCTTTTTCAATGAATAGATTTTACCAAGGTGATTGGATTGATAGCATGCCCTCAAGATTCATAGAAGAATTGCCAGAAAAGCATTTGGAAAAGAATTCATTTTTTGAAGAGGAGGTTGACGATAATCAAGATTTTGATTTTAATCAAGACTTTGAAATTGAAGAAGGAACAAGAAGTCCCGGATGGATAAGATATCAAAAGAGAATTAAATGAATAGAGAAGTAAAAGAGTTAAGAAAAAAATTTAAAGAATACGATATTGATGGATATGTTATACCTAAAAATGATGATTATTTTACAGAATATTCAAAAATAAATAGATTAAAAATTATTTCAAATTTTAGTGGATCTGCTGGTTTGGCTGTTGTTTTAAAAAATAAAAACTACTTATTTTCTGATGGTAGATACACTATTCAAAGTGAAATAGAGAGTGGAAAACATTTTAAAATTACTAGTTATGAAAAAATAATTAATTGTAATTTATTCAAAAATTTAAAGTTAGGATTAGACCCAAAACTCTTTACACATATGCAAATAAAAAATTATTTTTTAAAATATAATAAAGTTAAATTTTTATCAAATAACTTAATTGATGAAATTAAAACTCAAAAAGTTATAAATAATACTCCTTTTTTTCTACTCAAAGATGAAATAATTGGAGAAAATAGTGAGTCAAAAGTTAATAAAATTATAAATTATTTAAAAAAAAATAAAGCTGACAATTTATTTGTAACAGCCCCAGAAAATGTAGCTTGGATTTTAAATATTAGGGGTGCTGATGGTCCCAATAGCCCAATACCAAATTCAAGATTAATCATTAATAAATCAAAAAAGGTCTTTTTAATAACGGAGCCTCAAAAAGCAAAAGAATTAATAAAAAAAAAATAATTAATAAAAATCAATTGATTAACACAAATGATTTACCAAAAAATATTTTAACTTTAAGTGGAAAAAGTTTCATAATTGATAATAAATCTTGTTCATTTTTTTATGAGAATATTATTAAATCTAAATTTAGAATTATAAAAAGAGAAGATCCAACTTATCTTTTAAAAGCTATAAAAAATAATACTGAAATTAATAATATGATTAAATCTCATGTTATAGATGGAGTGGCACTAACAAAATTTATTTATTGGATTAAAAAAATTAATAAAAAAAAAATTACAGAAGTTGATGCTCAGATAAAATTAGAAAAATTAAGAAAAAAAAGTAACAATTACTTATATCCTAGTTTTGAAACGATTGCAGGATCTGGTGAGAATGGTGCTATTGTGCATTATAGAGCCAAAAAAGCAAGTTGTAGAACAATAAGAAAAGATGACATTTTTTTATGTGATTCAGGTGGTCAATATAAATATGGTACCACTGATGTTACTAGGACTATTTGTTTTAAAAAGCCAAAATCAAGCATCAGAAATATTTACACTAAAGTATTAAAAGGACATATAGCTGTAGCAAAAACAGATTTAAGAATAGATAATACTGGTACAAAAATAGATAAAAGAGCCAGAAAATACTTGAAAGAAAGCAAATTAGATTATGCTCATGGTACAGGACATGGAGTTGGTTTCTTTTTAAACGTCCACGAAGGACCACAATCAATTTCCAAACTAAATAAAGTCAAAATTCAAGAAGGTATGATTTTAAGTAATGAACCAGGTTATTATAAAAAAGGTTCTTTTGGTATCAGAATAGAAAATCTTGTTTACGTTAAAAAAAATAAAAAAAAAATGTTTTTTGAAAATTTAACTCTTGCTCCAATAGATAAAGAATTAATTAATTATAAACTTTTAACTAAATTAGAAAAAAATTATCTTTTTAAATATCACTTAGAAGTTTACTCAAAACTTTCGAAGTACCTCTCTCTTGATGAGAGAAAATGGTTAGCTACTCACATTTAACATTTTCAAAAACTGGCTTTGATTTAATATAGTAATTTTAAATTCTTTAGCTTTATCAACTTTCTTTTTTGTTGGTTTTTCACCAATTATTAAATAATTTAATTTTTTAGTTACAGTGCTTACTGATGCGCCAGAATTTACTTCTATCAAAGATTTCACTTCTGCTCTGCTGATACCATTTAATTTTCCTGTTACCATAAATGTTTTTTCATTTAACAATCCATTTTTATCATTAATTATTGCGTCTTTAACTTTTAAAATTTTTTGTAATTCTTTTAAAATATTTAGATTAACATTATTATCAAAAAAAATTTTTATTGACTTCAGCTGAGTTTCACCAATTCCATCAATGTTTAATATATCATCTAAAATTTTTTTATTTGAAAAACTAATGAACTTTGAAAATGATTTAAAATATTTAGATAAAATTTTTGCATTTTCTAAACCAATATGTCTAATACCTAGTGAATAGATTAATCTTTCTAAAGAAATATTTTTTCTTTGATTAATTGAATATTTTAAATTTTCCATTGATTGTTTACCCCAGCCTTCAAGACTTTCTATTTTATTAAAATCCAAATTAAATACATCGTGTGGTAATTTTAATAAATTGAGATTCCAAAAATTTTCTACTATTTTTTTACCAAAACCTTCAATGTTAAATGCATCTTTAGAAACAAAGTGTTTTAATTTTTCAATTGCAATTTTTTCACACTCATATCCTTCATTGGAACATCTTCTTACAGCATCTTCTTTTTTGGTAACATTATTAAATTCTTTAATTGTTTTTGAACCACATGAAGGACATTTTTTTGGAAAAATAAATTTTGTTAATTTTTTATCTCTCTTTAATTTGTCAACTGAAATAATATGAGGTATTACGTCTCCAGCTCTTTCAATAGTTGCTAAATCTCCAATTCTTATATCTTTTCTGTCAATTTCATCTTCATTATGCAAAGTTGCATTGGATACTATCACTCCTCCAATATTAATTGGTTTTATTTTTGCAACTGGGGTTAAAGCTCCTGTTCTTCCAATTTGAATTTCAATATTAAGAATTTTTGATATTGCTTTATTAGATGCAAATTTATGAGCAATAGCCCACCTTGGTGAATTTGCTACATATCCAAGTCTTTTTTGAAGTTCAAAGTTGTTTATTTTATAAACTATACCATCAATATCAAAATCTATTTTTGTTCTATCTTTTTCTATTTTGGAATAATTGGTCAATAAATTTTCAACACCTGCAACCAACTTATTCAATGGATTTGTTTTAAATCCCCAATCATCTAATTTTTTTAAAAAATCTATTTGGTTATTTATTTTGAGACCCTTTTGGTAACCAAAAGTATAAGCAATAAATTTCAAAGGAATTTTTTTTGTATCATCTGGATTTTTTTGTCGTAACGATCCTGATGCTGCGTTTCTAGGGTTAGCAAATTTTTCTTTTAAATTTTCAAAATCACTATTTTGTATAAAAACTTCACCTCTAATATCAATTTCTTCAGGAAAATCTTTTGACTTAATTTTTTTTGGAATATCTTTAATCGTTGCAAGATTAGCCGTTATATCTTCACCCTCTTTTCCATCACCTCTAGATAATCCAATTTTAAATTGACTATTTTTATATATTAACGACGCAGAAATACCATCTATCTTTGGTTCTGTGCTATAAGATAAAACGAAATCATCTTTTTTAGATAAAAAATTTAATATTCTTTTTTCAAAATTAATTAAATCTTCTCTTCCAAAAGCATTTGCCAAAGATAACATTGGGGCTCTATGTGTTATCTTTTGAAAATTTTTAGATGGTTTAAATCCAACTACTTTTGATGGTGAGTTTTCTGAATTGAGGAAAGAATACTTACTTTCTAGAATAAGAATACTATTTTTTAAATCATCATATACTTTGTCAGTAACTAATGGTTTACTAGCATCAAAATAATTTTTATTATAATTAATTAACAGCTTTATTTTTTTTTTATATTCAGATTCAATTATTTTTTTATTCATCTCAATTTAATAGAGATTTAAATTTTTTTATAATAGAGTTATTTTCTTTCTCAATATCTTTTATTATATTTTTTTTATATTTTTTATTAAAGACGCTAAATGATTTTTCATACCATTCAGAAGATTGATAATTATAACCCAATAAATTAGCATATTTCTTTGCTTCAGTTTCAATTCCTATTGTATAATAAATTTCAACTAATCTATGAATGGCTTCTTCTACATAAATTGTAGTTTCATAATCATCAACAACAATTCTAAATCTATTTAAAGCTGGAATCCATTTTTTTCTATCAACATAATATCTACCTAAATACATTTCCTTAGCTGCTAAAATCTCGTCTATTAGATTTATCTTAAACATAGCGTCTGTAGCAAATTCAGTATCAGGATGTTTTGAAACAAGACTTTCAAATGTTTTTTTAGCATTAATTATTGATTGAAGATCTTTCTTTTCATCCACAATTTGTTCATAATAACACAAACCTAATAAATACTCCGCATAAACTAAATCCTTATGATTAGGATAGACACGTAAAAACCTAATTAATTCAGCTATCGCATCACCATAATAATTTTGAGAGTAATAAGAATAAGCAGCCATCAAAGCAGATTTTGGAGCATACTCTGATTGTGGAAACAAAATTTCTGCTTCATTAAATTTCTTTGCTGCAAAAAGCGCGTCACCAGCATCAAGCTCTCTCAATCCTTCTTTGTAAGCTTCAATCATTTGAGACTCTAAATTCACTTCTTTTATTGTAGATTTTTCGATATTTTTTTTTGAACAAGAAAAACAAAGTAAAGTTATCAAAAAAATATTAAATAAATTACGATAAATCATAATTTGTTATACATTTAATTTATATCTTTTAAAATATATGTTTGGCTTAGGCTATAGCTTTTAATAATTTTCTGTTTATTAAGGTATGAGGTAGGTTTTTTTCTTTTATTTCAAGAATTGAAAAATTTTCTTTGTTTTCAAATACTTTTCTAAGTAATTGATTAGTAAGGTAGTGACCTCCTTGAGAACATTTTATTTTAGCAATTACTCTATAACCTGATGTATATAGATCGCCAATACAATCAAGTATTTTGTGATTAACAAATTCTTTATTATTTCTTAATCCTTCAGGATTTAAAATTTCATTATCCTTAACTACTATCGCATTTTGCAAACTTCCACCTTTGGCCAGTCCATTTTTCTTTATCAATTCAATATCTTCAAACAAACAAAATGTTCTTGAATTATAAACAGTAGTTAAATCATCTTCAAAAACTTTCACTTTATTACTTTGATTTCCAATTATTGGATTTTTATATTTCAGCTCAAAGTCTATGTCTAAACTTAAAGTAGATGGTTCTATTGAAATAAATCTCTCACCATCTGTAAATTTAATCTCTTTATTAATTTTTATAATTTTTATTGGTGCCTCGCTGACTACTAATCCAGAACTAATAATTTTTTCAATAAATTCTTTTGCAGATCCATCTAGAATTGGAACTTCTTCATTGTCAATTTCAATTAATGCGTTATCAATCCCAAGTCCAAATAATGCACCCATCAAATGTTCAATAGTTGAAACTTTAACACCAAATTCATTTTCAATAGTTGTATTAAGTGATGTATTGGTAACATTCATAAAATTTGGATAAACTAAGTTATTTTCTTTATAATCTACTCTTTTAAAAACTATTCCAAAATTAGGCTCAGCTGGTTTAATACATATATTGACATCTAAACCACTATGTAATGCAACACCGTTAAATAATACGTTATCTTTAATTGTTTTTTGAGTTAAATAAGACACACAAGTCTTTTAATTTGCTTTTAATAAGTTTTAAAAACAACAAATATTACTAGAAAAAACACTTTTAGCTAAATAATTGAAAAAATTTTTCAAAAAAACCTTTATTTTCAATACTTTTTGAAACTAATTGAGCTTCATTTTCATTCAGGCCATTATTTAATTTATTTGCCATCTCAGATAACTCGGTTGCATCATCACCAATATAACTTTTAATATAATTCCCTGACATATAGCGTCCAATCTTGATTTGATGATTTTCCAATAACTTATCAAACATATAAGTAAAGCTATTTGAAATAGAAATGAATTTCACCTCTAAAAATGAATAATCAACATTTATATTAGGATTATTAAATAAAAACTTATTTTCATTCACATCATTATTTATAATAATCATATGCATAATGATTTGATCTTGATAATTTTCTCTAAAAATATCTTTAACTTCTACTAGGGTGTTTTCTAGATATTTTCGATCTATATTTTTTTCATAATCTTTTTTTTTTATTGATATACTGACATCTATAACTTTATCATCCTCTAAAATCAAAATGATATTTCTAATAAAACTATTTATCGTTTTCTCAATTTTATAAATATTTTCATTAAGAAATTTTGAAAGGTTGTCTAGTTCAATCCCATCATTAATCTTAATTTCCTCATTGTATAAATTTTTTAAATTATTTTTATCAAAAACAAATATTTGATATTTGTTTTTAGAAATAAACAGAAAAGTTTCAAAATTAGTTTCTTCAATCATTTAAAATAATTTGATTTTCAATTCTTGCATCTATAAATTTATTATCGTCTAAAAATTCTATTACTAAATTAAGAGCAAGACTAATATTATCATTTGGCAATTTTATTATAGTATTATCTCTTAATTCTAAATCCCATCTTTTAGATGGAAAAAAATATAAATTTTTTATCTCTGTGAAGGAAATTTGAGATTTATCAATAATTTCTTTAACATTAAAAAATTCGATTATTTCTGGGTTTCCAAAAATAAAAGGTAATTGATTATCTAAAAAGTCTTTTTTTATATATTTTCTATTAGAGCCGATGTAGAAAATTTGACCGTTTTTATTTATTTTTGCTAAAAATTTAGTTTTCTCAATCTTTACATCTAGTGAAGATGGATATTTTTTAAAAATAGAATATTTTTCTACCAAAGAATTTGATTCAATTTCATTAACTAGATCAATCTTACTGATTGAAAAAATATTATTGAGATTTAAATTGTTTATTTTTTTAAGTAAAGATGACTTGTCCTCAATATCTAATCCAACAATATTAATATTATTAATATTCTGTAATTTTAAACGATTAAAATTGATATTATTTATTGAACCAACTACTAGTAGTAAAAAAAAATATATTAAAATTTTTTTACTTTTTCGTTGTTGCATTTTTTAAAATCCACTCAATTAGTTTTATGAAAGATATCCCCCCATATTTTGCTATTTCTGGAACAAGAGATAACTTTGTCATTCCTGGTTGAGTATTAATCTCAAGTAAATAAAACTTATCTTTAAAAAATTTAAAATCTGATCTTGTAACTCCCTTACAGCCAATAACCTTGTGTGCTTTAAGTGATAAGTCCATTACCTCATTTAATTTATTTTTTGGAAGCTCAACTGGAATTATATGTTCGGTTTTTGCGTTTGCACTGTATTTAGCCTCATAATCATAGAATTTTCTCTTTGGTTTTAGCTCTATTGCTCCTAATTTTTTATTGCCCATGATTGCAACCTGAATTTCTCTTCCACCAATAAATTCTTCTATAATTATCTCTTTATAAATTTTCATTAAGCTTAAAATTTTTGAAATATTTTTTTTTGTACAAATAAAAACGTTTACACTTGAGCCTTCATTTATTGGTTTTAGTACAACTGGAAATTTTAGTTTCTTTTCAATATTTTTTATTAAGTCATAATTATTTTCTTTATAAGAATATTTAATATATTTTGGAGTATTAATTTTATTTTGTATAAAAATTTTTTTAGATATTGCTTTATCCATTGCTAATGAAGAAGCAATTACTCCTGAATGAGTGTAAGGTATATTAAATCCTTCTAAGATGGTTTGTATATAACCATCTTCGCCAAACTGTCCGTGTAACGCATTAAATATAACATTTGGTTTAAATTGATTAATATTTTTTGACAAACTGCTATCTGGTTCAGAAATTTTAACTTTATAACCATTTTTTTTCAGCTCTTTTGCTACTTGTAAACCCGTATCAAGACTAATTAATCTTTCTTTTGAAATTCCACCAGCAAGTATTAATATTTTTTTTTTCAATTTATTCTAAAATTTTTATTTCTGTTTGTAGCTTTACACCAGTTTTTTTTAAAACACTTTCAGACACAAATTCTATTAATTTTTTCATATCATCAAATTTAGCATTGCCTTTGTTTACAAAAAAATTACAATGTTTTTCAGAAATACCAGCATCCCCAAATGATTTTTCTAGAGGAACTGACTCTTTTATTAATTGCCAAACTTTTTTGTCTGATTGACCTAATGGATTTTTAAAAGTACTTCCACTTGTTTTAATTTTTGTAGGTTGTGCTTTTTCTTTTTTTTCTTTTAATTTTATCATTTCATTCTTAACCAAATCTGATTTTTTACTAAAACCCTTAAAAGATGCACTTAAAAAAATTAAATCATTAGGTAATCCACTATCTCTATATTTAAAATCAATCTCTTTTGCTGGAATTGTAACAACTTGTCTTGATTTATTTATAGCTTGTACTGAAATTAGGATATCTTTAAATTCTCTATCAAAGCAACCTGCGTTCATTTTTATACCTCCCCCAACCGTGCCAGGTATACAAGATAAAAATTCAAATCCACCCAAACTATTATCCATTGCAAATTCTGAAAGTGATTTATCACTAACAGCACTTCCTGCAATAATTATGTCTTCTGACAGAAGGGAAATATTATTAAAATTATTTGATAACTTTATTACAACACCATCATAAGTTTTGTCAGTAATTAGAGTATTTGAGCCCCCTCCTAGAACAAATATTTTTTCCTTATTTTCTATTAATTTTAAAAATTTAATTAATTCTTTCAAATTTTCAGCTTTATAGAAAATTTTAGCATTACCACCTATATTAAACCAATTCCTTTTTTTTAAATTATAATCAAATTTAATATTTTCATTAAATTCTGATAACAAATCATTTTGGTTAATGCTCATTATAAATATTTAGGCATTTCTCTCATCCAAGTTGAGATAGTCCCTGCACCCATTCCAATAACTATTTTTTTTCCATAAATATTATTTTTAATATATTTCGCTAATTGAAATCTATCATCCGCTAAAAACAGTTTTACTTTTGAGTTTTTGATTATTTCTCTTGCAAAACTTTCATATTTAAAACCTAATGATATTTTTTCTCCTGCTGTATAAATAGGAAGTAAGATTAGTTTATCTGCATTTTTAAATGCATAAGTAAAATCTTTTTTTAAGTCTTTTAATCTTGATATTCTATGTGGTTGAAAAATACATACTTTTTCATATCCCTTATAAACTTTATTTACTCCTTCTAGCACAAATTTGATTTCAGTTGGATGATGGGCATAGTCATCAAAAAAGTCGACTTTATTAAATGTGAAAATTTTATTAAATCTTCTTTGAACACCCTTAAAGTTTTTTAATCCTTTTTTAATACTTGAAACTGTTAATCCAACTGTAATAGCCAAAGCTGATGCTGCAACTGAATTTCTAATATTGTGTATTCCTAATAAAGGTATCTTAATTTTTTTAATTAATTTATTTTTTATATTTGGCAAAATTATCTTTAAATCAAACTCAGAATAATCTTTTGATTGTTTAATATTTCTAATACAAAAATTTGATTTTGTATCTGTTCCATATGTATAAAAATTTTTATTACTCAGCCTCTTAATCAAATTTTTATTATTCTTATCATCAATACAAATAAAAGATTTTCCAAAGGATGGAACTTTTTTTACAAACTTAATAAAATAATTATTTAACTCATCCATAGAGCTATAAAAATCCATATGCTCTCTATCTATATTGGTTATTATTGAATATGTCGGTGGAACGTGGACAAAACTACCATCAGACTCGTCAGCTTCTAAGATAGACCAGTCACTTTTACCAAGTTTTGCAGTATTGTTGATAGAATTTATCACACCTCCATTAATAATGGTTGGATCTATTTTAGTCTCTTGAAAAATCGAGGCTATTAGTGATGTTGTAGTTGTTTTTCCATGAGAACCAACAACTACAATATTTTTTGTTAAAGAAACAATATTAGCTAGCATTTCTCCTCTTTTATAAATCGGCAGTTGTTTTTTTTTTGCCTCTATTAATTCAGGATTATTTTTTTTAATTGCAGAAGAAACTACTACAATTGTTGCTTTGTTAATATTTTGCTTTTTATGTCCAATTATAATCTTAATTTTATCTTTTTTTAATCTTTCAATATTTTTATTGTTTGCAATATCACTGCCCTGAACTTTAAATCCTTTACCCTTCATTATAAGTGATAATCCACTCATACCTATTCCACCAATTCCAATAAAATGAATAATTTCTGATTTTGCTAATTTAATTTTCATTAATAATATTTAATAAATTTTGATTAACATTATTCCAGGTGTTTTGATAATTTAATTTTTTTAAATTATTTTTTTTTATAAGTATTTCATCTTTATTACTCAATATGTTTAATATCAAATCTTCAAATTTTTTTTTATCAAAATTAATTTGATCAACAACCCAGCAGCAACCTTTATTTTTATAATAATTAGCGTTTTCTAATTGATGGTTATCTTTAGAGCTTGGTAATGGAATGGCAATAAATGGTTTTTCACACAAAGAAATTTCAGCTAAACTAGAGGCACCAGATCTTGTGATACACAAATCGGCTTGATCTATTAATAAATTAAGATTTTGATCATAACTGAAAACAGTATTATCAATCTTATTTTCTAAATATAGATTTTTGAGATTATCTATATTTTTTTGATTTGTTTGATGAATTACCTTTAAAGTTTTAAACTTCGAAACCCTAATAATTGACTCATGCAAAATTTTATCAAATATTTGTGCACCTTGACTCCCTCCTATTATTATTAAAGTAAAGTTATTATTATTATTATTTTCTTTTGATTTTTTATTATAATATTTTTTTCTTATAAGTGGATTTATAATATTTAATTTATTTTTATATTTTTTTGGAAAACTAATAATATTCTCAGAATAACATATAATTTTTTTGCAAAATTTAAGAAAAAATTTATTTGCCCTTCCAATTACCATATTAGGTTCTAGCAAATAAATTTTTATATTTAATATCCAGGCTGCTATACATAATGGTAGTGACATGTACCCACCAGTAGAAATAAGAATTTGAATTTTTTCTTTTTTTAATATTATCAATGATTTTAAAACTAAAAAGAATACTTTTAAAATTGATAATGGAAATAAAATTAAATTATTTAACTTGGGTGTATCAATAACTAGTATCTTATAAAATTTATCATCAAGATATTTAAGACCTCTAACATCACTTGAAATTGATATATCATAATTTTCTTTTAAATGATCATGGATTGTAATTGCAGGAATAACATGGCCACCAGATCCTCCCGTAGAGATTAAAATCTTACCTGTCATTTTAATTTTCTATTTTTCTTTTTGTTAAATTTAAGATTATGCCTGATATTATTGAGATACTTATTATTGAAGAACCTCCATAACTCAAAAATGGTAAGGTCATACCTGTGGTGGGAAACAATCTGATATTAACACCTATATGAATAGTTGCCTGCATTAAAATTAAGCTTACACATCCAATTAAAACAAGTTTAATTTTATCATCTTTTTCAAAGTTTATTTTTTTAAAAACCATATAAATAAATATTAAAAATAATAATAATATTAATATTATGGCAACAACACCAAACTCTTCAGAAATTACAGAGATTATATAATCTGTGTGTGCTTCCGGAACTAGATTTTTTAAAGTTCCTTCACCAATTCCTTTACCAAAGTAACCACCACTTGTAATGGACTCGATAGCTTTGTCAGATTGAAAATTATGTGTTCCTGTATCTCTATTAAAAAAAGAAAAAATCCTACCTTGAATATAATCAAACTTAGGTACGTACATAATTAAGTAAGCTAATGAAATAATAGCAATAATGGAAAGACCAAGAAGTAAAAAGATATTTACTCCAGATGTAAAAATTAAAACTGCCCAAGAGAAAATAACAAGAAGAGTTTGACCTATATCTGGCTGCATTATAAGAAATAAAGCAATTATTGATACTAGGACTATTGATAATAAATATTTTAAATAAATATTTGAAGTTCTGACACTACATAAAATAGTTGAAATCATGATAATGTAAAAGGGTTTTAATAATTCAATTGGTTGAAATCTTGGTAAAAAAAATAAATCTATCCATCTTTTTGACCCCTTAACTTCAACACCAATAATAGGAACTAAAAGTAAAGTAGCCAAAGTAATAAAAAAAAGAAAATATGAGTAATGAAATAATTGATTAGTTTTTAAAGAAGAAAAAATAAAAATTATAAAAATTCCAATAAAAATATAGATTAAATGCTTAAAAAAAAGAAGTAACTATTTGTATCTAATTTATCAGAAGCAATTAATGATGTAGAAACTAACGAGAAAAAAAGTCCAATTATAAATAATAAGCTAATAAGTAAAAATATTGATTTATCTATATTCTTCCACCATTGATAATAAAATTTAAATAAAAAAATATTATTTTGCATTAAGAATTTTTTTAATTAATTTGTTAAAATATTTTCCCCTATCTTCAAAATTTTTAAAACTATCAAATGATGCTCCTGCTGGACTAAAAAATATGATTTTTTTTTTTAACTTCTTATTTTTTAAATCAGAAAATATTTCTTTTAATATATCTTTTAAATATTTTAAATGATTGATAGGCATTTTATTTTTAATATTTTTTTCAAATTTTTTATAGTGGTTACCGAACACAAATGTTTTAAAATTCTTACAGTGCTTTTTAGATAAATTTAATTTATCGCCTTTTTTAGGGATGCCACCTAAAATCCAATAAACATTTTTTAAATTCTTTAATAAATTTTCTGATGAGGCAAAACTTGTTGATTTCGAATCATTAATTATTAATAAATTTTTATTTTCATAGATAATTTGTTGTCGATATTTTAATCCTTTAAATCTATTTAAGGTTTTAATTAATATTTTACTATTCAAATTTAATTCTTCTGAAATCTTTAAAATAAATGATAGATTTTCTAAGTTACCTGCAGATAAAAAGTATTTATTTTTTATTAGCTTAATCATTTTATTAGCTTTTTTTAAATCAACTTTAATAATCTTTGGATTGTATCTTTTGCTATTTAACTTTTTATTTATTAATACGTCTTTTTTTTTTATAAATGCTGTAGACTCCCTAGACTGTAAATCTAATAGCCTAAATTTAGCACTAATATAATTTTTTAAATTTTTATGCCTCTCTATGTGATCAGGACTTATATTAAGTATTACTGAGTATTTAGAGGTGAATAATTGACTATAATCTAATTGATATGATGAAGCTTCGACCACAAAAAAAGTATTTTTAGTAATTTTTTTTTCACATAATGCTGGATTTCCGATGTTTCCAACCAATCTACAGTCATACTTTTGGTCTGATAAAACTTCATGTAATATTTTAGCAGTGGTTGATTTTCCATTAGTTCCAGTGATAGTGATGCTTTTATTTTTGTAAAATGAGTAGAATACATCCAAATCTGTATAAATTTTAGATTTATTCTTTTTAAGAAATTTAGATAATTTACATTTTAAAACATCAATACCAGGACTGATAATAATACTATCAAACTTAATTTTAGATATTGACTGAATACTTTTTAGTCTTTGATATGATTTGTTTCTAATTTTTTTTTTTAAATCATCGTCGAATAAATATACTTTAGATTTATTTTTTAAAAATTTATATGAAGCGATTCCACTTTTTCCCAGACCATAAATTAATATTTTTTTTCCTAAAAAAATATTTTTATCTTCAATCATTATCTTAATTTTAAAGTTGCCAAACCTATCATTGCTAAAATGATTGAAATTATCCAAAACCTAATTACCACAGTTGACTCTGGCCATCCTTTTTTTTCAAAATGATGATGTATTGGTGCCATTCTAAAAATTCTTTTTCCAGTTAATTTAAAAGAAATTACTTGTACCATTACCGAAACAGCCTCTAAAACGAACAGCCCACCTGTAATTGCTAATACTATTTCATGTTTTGTAATTATTCCAACAGCGCCTAAAGAGCCTCCAAGCGCTAAAGAGCCTGTATCACCCATAAAAATTTTAGCAGGTGGGGCATTAAACCATAAAAATCCTAAACATGATCCTATTATTGCACCACAAAAAATTGAAACTTCGCCAGTGCCTTCAATGTATGGGATTTGTAAATAATCAGAAAAAACAATATTTCCAGTTACATAACTTATAAAAGCAAAACAACCTGCAACTAAAATTACAGGAACTGTAGCTAATCCATCAAGTCCATCAGTTAAATTTACTGCATTTGATGAACCTACAATTACAAATACAGAAAAAGGAATAAAAAACCATCCAAGATTAATTATTAAATTTTTAAAAAATGGAAAATATAAATTAGTAATTTCTTGATAATCAATAAAATAAACAAATAAACTAATTCCTAATATAGCTAATATAATCTGTGATAATATTTTAAATTTAGACGAAATTCCTGAAGAATTATTATATTTTATTTTTTTATAATCATCAAAAGCTCCAAGTAAACCAAATGAAATGGCAATATAAACACAAAATAAAATACTTATGTTTGATAAATCCCCCCAGCAGAAAACAGAAAATAGTAATCCAAACAAAATGATTACTCCTCCCATTGTTGGAGTACCAATTTTTTTTACAATATGATCTTGTGGACCATCGTCACGTATAGGATTAACAATTTTTCTATTTGAAAAAAAATTTATAAAAGGTCCTCCAATTAACAAAACTACAGTTAATGAGGTAAATAAGGATAATCCTGTTCTAAAGGTGATGTATTTAAAAACGTTTAAAAACCCAAAGGTATCAATGAAATTAAGTAAAAATTGATAAAGCATTTATTTTTATCCTTTGATTTCGCTTATTATCTTGTTAAATCCTGTCGCATTTGAGGCCTTAACCATGAGATAATCATTATTATCTAAATCATTTTTAATCAAATCAATTATTTGTGAGTTGTTATTCAACACCCTACCTTTTTTCATTTTTGAAATAGAATTATATGCAAATAAAACATTATTCCCTCTAACAAAGACTTTGTCTATCTTTGTGTTATTGATTATTTTTCCTATAGATAGATGAAGTTTTTTTGAGTGTTTTCCTAGTTCCAACATATCACCCAATAATAAATATTTTTTTCCTTTGTTAATTTTAATTTTATCAAAATTTAAAATTGCAGATTTAAGAGACAACGGGTTTGAATTATAACTTTCATCTATCAAGTTTAATTTTTTGTTATCAATCTTAATTTTAGCAATATCTCCTCTGCCATGTGGTGTTTTAAAACCTATAAAAATATTTTTTTTCAATTTAGATATATCTATAAAAATACTCATTACAGATAGGGTGGCTAAAATATTTAAGATATTGTTTTGAAAATTATTAGAAATAAAAAAATAAGTTTTTAAATTATTTACTCTAATTGTTGCTTTAAACTTATTGGAAAATTTTTTAATACTTGCCAGTTTTATATTTGCATTTTGATTATCAATACCAAATGATAAAATTTTAAGTTTTCTTTTATTAGCTATTTTTTTATGCAAAGTATAAAAATTGTCATCTGCGTTTAGAACAATAAAACCATTAATTTTTGTGTTGTTTATTATTTCTGATTTTGCTAAAGCAATTTGTTTTATATTTTTAAAATTCTTAGCATGTGCATAACTAATGTTAGTAATCAAACTAACATCTGGTTTAACAATTTTAGAGAGATAATCAATTTCACCTTTTTTATCCATCCCAATTTCTAAAACTCCATAATTATTTTTTTGATCTAAATTAAAAAGACTTAACGGAACTCCATACTTATTATTATAAGATTTAGGGGAAATACCTACTTTAGATAATTGGTTTAATGAGTTACCTAATAATTCCTTTAATGTGGTTTTCCCACAGCTACCTGTAATAGCAATAATTTTTGTTTTTATATTTTCTCTATATAACTCAGAACTTTTTGTTAAAAATTTAAGAGGATCTTTAACTTTAATTTGACGAGAAATATTTATTTTTTTTTCAATTTTATTAACTACTGCAATTGATGCTTTTTTTTTGAAAGCTTCACTTATAAATTTGTTACCATTATTTTTTTTTCCCTTAATTGCAAAAAAGATATCGTTTTTTTTTATTTCTTTTGAATTAATTCTAGCTTTCTCCAGAGAGATTTGGTTAGATAATTTTTTTTCTACACTAAGTTCGTTAAGTATATTAACCTTTAAATTATTTGATAAATTTAAATTTTTCCTCTTGATTGCATCAAGAATAATTTTTTTATCTGAAAAAAAAATTTTTTTTTCACCAATTTCTTGAACTTTTTCATGACCTTTTCCAGCTACAAGTAAAATCTCACCTGTATTTAAATGTTTTATTGCCTCTGCAATTGCCTTAGCTCTATTAGAAAATTCTAATACTTTTTGTTTTTTTATTCCTTTTTTTATGTCTTCTCTTATTTTGCTAGGTTGTTCTAGTCTTGGATTATCATCAGTAAGATAAATTTTGTCTGAAAAAATATCAGCAATTTTACCCATTTTAGCTCTTTTATTTTGATCTCTATTTCCACCACAACCAAACACTAAAGTTATTTTTTTACCTGGAAATTGTTCTTTTATATTTCTAAGACAAGTTTTTAAAGCATCAGGTGTATGTGCGTAGTCTAAAATTACTTTTGAGTTGTTTTTTATCCTGCCAACTCTTTCAAATCTTCCCTCTACAGACTTAATTTTTGGTATTATATTAAGTATGTCTTTAATATTGATACTACTTTTGATTGAGGCAATGACTGCCATTAATACATTTTTAAATTGAATTTTTCCTATCAAATTAAGCTTAATTTTATGAATTGAATTTTTATATTTTATCTCCAACAATTGAGACTCACCTTCATATTGATGAGACAAGAATTGAAAATTATTTTTTTTATCTAATAATGAAAAAAGATTTAAATTTTTATTGGTTGCTATATTTTTTATTTTTTTGAATTCTGGTATTTTTTCATCAGTTATTATATTCCCCCTCTTTTTAATTAATTTTTCAAATAAATATAGTTTCGCTTTTAAATAATTTTTTGTATTTTTATGATAATCCAAATGATCTTGTGATAAATTTGTAAATATTCCTGTATTAAATAATAAGCCATCCAGCCTGTTTTGACTTAGACCGTGACTAGAAGCCTCCATAATGACATTGTTAATATTTTGTTTTTTTAATTTATTTAAAATCTTACTTAATTGAATTGGGTCTATTGTAGTATTAGATAAATTTTTTTTATATTTTTTTGATTTAATCCCTAATGTTCCAATTGATGCAACTTTTTTATTATTCAAATCTAATATTTGATAATAAAAATCAGAAATAGAGGATTTTCCATTTGTACCCGTAACCGCAATAATATTATTTGGAATTTTGTTATTAATTTTAAATGATATTTCAGCTAATAACTTTCTAATATTATTTGAGTGAATAAATAAAATACCATTTTTATGTCCATTAATTTTTTTTTCAGTTACTATTATTTTTGCACCGTTAGAGATTGCAGATGACACAAAGTAATTACCATCTATTTTATTTCCTTTAATTGCAAAAAAAATATTATTTTTTTTTATTTGAGTACTATCAAAAGAAATTCCTGAAAAAAAAATTTTTTTATAAGTAGATTGAATATTTTGAAAATAATCGCCTAAGAACATAATTAATTAATTTCTAGATATTTTGTGGCTAAAATAGGCCCAATTTTTTCCATTATTTTTCCAGCCACCTCTACTGAAGTCCAACCTGCTGTATTATACAAGGTTCCCTTCCAGCCACCTTTTTGATGCCTGTATTTATAATAATAATCTTTTGCTTTTTGGGGTGTGTCCAACATAACAATAAATACATATTGTGGATTTGATGTCGGAAATATTGAAGCAAAAGTATTTATCTTTGCTTCAGAATAAGATCCTTCTTTTGGTTGATCGGCAGTTCCTGTTTTGCCACCAATCTCATAATTTGATACGTCAGCAAATTTTGCAGTACCTTCTTCTGTATTTACAATTTTTCTTAAAGCCATAACAACTTGGTCGGAAACTCCTTTATTAATTAATCTACTTTTTTTTTCTTCAGTTTCAGTGATTTTTTCAATCAAACTTGGTTTAATATCATAACCTCCATTAGATATTACCGCATAACCTTTTGCTAGCTGAAGAATTGTAGTTGCAATACCATGGCCAAATGAAGCTGTAGCTAATCTACATTTGCCAAAATTATAATCTTTTTGAGGAGCTATTTCATCTATATCAAAATCAATTGAATTTAATACACCTACTTTTTTTAAAAAGGATTTGTGTTTTTCTGGTCCTACTAATTGAGCAATTCTAACAGAGCCAATATTACCTGATCTAATCAAAATCTGTTCTGCTGTGAGATCTGAGGGAATTTTATTATCATATTCTCCAATCCTATGTTTGTCACAACGAATAGATTTTGGTAAATCTAAAAACTCAGTTTCTGGTTTTATTAAATCTTCGTTTAAAGCACTTGCAAATGTAAATGGTTTGAAAACTGAGCCAAGCTCATAAGTTCCTTTTGTTACTCTATTAATAAAATTTACATCAGTTATATTTTGTCTTTTATTAGGATTAAAATCAGGTAACGAAATAAGTGAAAGTATATTTCCATTATTCACATTCATTAGAATAGCAGCACTACCTTTGCTTTTAAAAATTTCTTGATATTTAATTAGTTCTTTTCTTATTAAAAACTGCACATCTTTATCAACTGTGAGCTTTATTAGTTTTTTTGAATTTCTGAGAACCTCATCATATGATTTTTCTAAACCTGATATTCCATTATTATCATCATCTATTTGACCAATTATGTGACTAAAAAGATTTTTTTGAGGATACATCCTTAAAACCTTTTCCTCAGGTTTTATAGAATTATCTCCAAGTTTCATTAGTTTTTCATAGTTTTTCTCAGAAACTTTTTTTTCTAACCAAAAAAACTTTTTTGTATCAAGTTTTTCTCTAATTTTATTAAAATCCTTATTTGGAAAAATGATATTTAAACTTAATAAAAGTTTTTTCTTATCTATTACATCTGATGTCTTTATACCTATATCAATAGATTTGACTGTTTTAGCTAAATAATTCCCATTTATATCAATTATATCAGCTCTATAGAGTTTATTGGCAAACTTTGACACATCATTATTCAATTCTATCTTAGATTTACGTGATCCAAGATGAATTAGATGAATTGAATAAATTAGATAAATAATAAAAAAGAAGAAAAATATAAATGCCACTCTATTAAATTGAATATTTAAATTTGTATCATTTTTTTTATAATTAAAATTATTTTTATAATCTTCAATAATAATTTTTGACCTTAATTTTTTCATTAATCTTTAGTTATTTTTAAATTTTCAATCTTTTTGTCTTTGTTGGTAATTTTAAAAACTTTTATATTTTCAATTTTTTTTTGTACTAAATCATTTTCAAAATATAAAGATTGAAATTCTAACAATTTGTCAGAGGAACTCAGATAATCAAATTCTAGTTTAATTTTATCAAGTTCGGAATTTAAAACTCTGATATTTTCTTTTATTGTAAAAATTTTATCTTCATTTTTTTTTGCAGAATTTTTGATAATAGCGGTAGATAAAATTAATGAAAAAATAATTGATACTAAAGCAATTTTTTTCACAACTTATTCCCAAAGTTTTCTATCTCTATCAAATTCCTAAATTGATCTAAAATATCAGTTTCAAAATCATAAAAATCAGTTTTTTTAATCGCATATCTCAATTTTGCTGATCTTGATGGTAAGTTTTCAACAATCTCTTCATCAGAGGGTGTAATTGCTTTTTTTTCATTTAATTTAAGTAATGTTTCTGGTTGCTCAATAATAGGAGCATATCTTGATATACTTTTTTTTTCAGAAAGACTTTTTAAAAAATATTTAACAATTTTATCTTCTAGTGAATGAAATGTAACCACAGCAAGCACACCATCTTTTTTTAGAACCTTTGTTGCATTAATTAATCCAAAGATTAATTCACTTATTTCTCTATTAACTAAAATTCTTAAAGCTTGAAAAACTTTGGTAGCAACATGAACTTTGAAGTTTTTTTTTCTTTTTGTTTTGTCTATAATCTCAACAAGTGTTTCAGTATCAATCTTTTTCTTAGATCTCTCCTTAATAATATTTCTAGCTATAAATTTACTCTCTTTTTCTTCCCCAAAGAATTTGAATATTTTATCTAATTCTTTCTCATCTAATTTATTGATTACATCTTCAGCTGAATAATTATTTAAACCCATTTTCATATTCAAATTTCCTTTAGATTGAAAAGATAATCCTTTCTTAGGATCCTTTATTTGAACATAAGAATAACCAAGATCAAATATTACTCCTCTAACATTCTCGTTTTTGAGTTTTAGATTATTTAGCTGACTAAATTTAATATTTTTAAATAAAAATCTATCGTCAAATTTTTCTTTTAGCTGATTAGCTTTTGCGACACTCTCAATATCACGATCTAAACCTATAACTTTAGTATTTTCAAACTCTAGAATTTTTTTTGAATAACCACCTTGACCAAAAGTACAGTCAATAAAGGTGCCACCATATTGAGGGGAAATAATGCTAATAATTTCTTTTAGCAGTACCGGATAATGCTTTTGCTCATCCGATACTATGGTGGCGTCCATTTATTTCTTTGAAGACCATTAATTTTTTTGTCTTCTTAAGAATGCTGGTATCTCAAGATCATCTTCTTCTTCTTCATTGCTTGAAGATAATAAATCATCTGAACTTGAATTTTCAGTTTCTGAACTAAATAAATCTGGTGCATCTGAGTCAACTCCAAATTCTTTAAGATCATTAGAAACATCTTCTTCAATATTTTCTTCTGCAGTCTGTTCTGAAGTAGTTTCCATGGCTTCTTGAGAAAAAGATTTTTCCATTTCATTTACAGAACTATCTTCAACAACACTTTCAGTTTCAAAATTATTACTATGCATCGTTTCCTCATTTGAAATATTAGAGTTCAAATGTTCTTGATGTTGTTCTTGAACAATTTCATTCTCAAGTTTAAGCGCATTTGCACCATGTGAAACAGGATTAGAAATAGAATTTGAAAAATTAAAAGATGCAGATGATCCAATATTTGAAAAATCTGAATAACCTGGATTTCTATTTTGGATACGATGTACCATGTTTATCACAGATTTAGTTTCTGGTTGTTGGCCATCTAATGATGTGGCAACAATAGAGACTTCTCATTTTTCCATCTAGCTCGGCATCAGTAATTGCTCCAATAATTAATTCTGCTTCTGGATCAACTTCAGCTCTAACTTTATTAACTGCTTCATCGACTTCAAAAAGTTTAAGGTCCTTGCCACCAGTAATATTAACTAATAATCCTTTTGCACCCTTAAGAGTATAGTCATCAATTAATGGATTGCTTACAGCCATCTCTGCTGCTTTAAGCGCTCTACCTTCTCCTTCTGCTTCACCAGTTCCCATCATTGCTTTACCCATTGAAGCCATAACAGTTTCTACATCAGCAAAATCAAGATTTATTAAACCTGGTCTTACCATTAAATCAGTAATGCTTTGCACACCATGCATTAAAACATTATTTGAAAGATTGAAAGAATCTTCAAATGTTGTTTGCTCATTTGCAATTTTAAACAAATTTTGATTTGGAATTACTATTATTGTATCTACATGTTTTCTTAACTCTTCTAAACCTTGTTGTGCTCTTCTCATTCTTGAGGGGCCTTCATATAAAAATGGAAGAGTCACAACACCTACAGTTAAAATATTTAATTCTTTTGCAGCTCTAGCAATTACATGAGCAGCACCAGTGCCCGTTCCACCACCCATACCAGCAGCAATAAAAACCATATTAGCACCTTGTAAAGTGTTTACAATTTCGTTTAATGACTCGTCAGCTGCTGCTTGACCAATATCAAGTTTTGCTCCAGCACCTAATCCTTTAGTCAAATTTAAACCAATTTGAATTCTTGTTTTACATTTGCTTAACTTTAAATCTTGCGCATCAGTGTTGACTGCAATAAATTCTACACCTTGTAGATTATTTTCAATCATTTCATTAATTGCATTTCCACCTGCTCCACCAACTCCCATTACTAAAAGTCGTGGTTGTAATTCTTTTATTTCTGGTGCTTTAAAGTTAATTGTCATCTGTTATTTCCCCTCGTTGTTGTTAAAATGTTTTTCCCATTTAAGGCTTGCTCGATTTAGATTTGCTTTTTTTTTTGCAGTAACCTTAAATTTTTCAAATGCTGCTGGTTCCCAAATTTGAAATGTTTGGCCCTGACCAACAAACAACATGTTATTTTTAATCTTTGCATGCTTCAATAATTTTGATGAAATTGATATTCTTCCTTCTCCATCGAATTGTAAATTTGTACTTTCTGCTAAAATTGACGTTGCAAAAAAATCTCTTTTTTCCTCAAATGGATTTAAAGAGTCTATAGCAGAGGAAATTTTTTCTATTCTATCTTGAGAACAAGCTTCAATAGAAGTATTATTAAAAGAAGGATAACAAATAACTCCATTATATCCTAAATTTGAAAGATGAGATCTAAAACTAGCAGGCACAGAAACTCTCCCTTTTTTGTCTAGTTTGTTCTCGTAAATTGATAAAAACATATAATTTATAATTTTTAAATTCCATAATTGGGAATATATGGGAATATATGGGTTATTTAATTTAGTGTCAAATATTGAATCTTGCAAATTATTGACAACTGTTAACAACTTTTTAATATCGAATGTAATAATTTATTCAAATTGTATTGATTAAGAGCCACATACCTTGAGTAGAAAAAATAGAACATTATTGACTCATTAGTGAATCAAAACGTGAACACTTATTTAAAGTGTAATGTTAAACTGTGGATAATTTTGCCAGATAAACTATAAGCCGGGTTCTGTCATTAAAACCTATCATTTGTCTAGGCTTAAGATCACTCTTAAGCTCAAGCAACTAACCCTGATGACTAGCCAAGGATGGCTTTTAGTCTTTCGACAATGTCATCTCTACTTAGTCTTGCTCCCAGTGGGGTTTTCCAGCGTTCATTGTTACCAATAGAACCGGTGTGCTCTTACCACACCTTTTCACCCTTGCCATGTTATGGCGGTTTATTTTCTGTGGCACTATCCCTAGGGTTGCCCCCGCCAGGTATTATCTGGCACTGTATCCTTGTGGAGCCCGGACTTTCCTCTTTAATAAATTAAAGCGATAAATCATTTATCTGGCAACTTCAACTTATTACTAAACTACAAAACTGCAAGAAATTTTAATTCAATTTTTTTGCTAAATTTTGACCTATAAGCAAACATTCTTGGTCAATTTTACCGTTTATCAACTCTTGTCTAAATCTTCTTTGAAACGCACTAACTGTAAGAATAAAAAATTTATCTTTTTTTGTTTTTTTTGAGCTATTTATTGAATATCCAATTTTTGATAAATTTTTATAAAATTTTTTTTTATCTACTTGGCTTATTTTTTTTCTTCTACTTTTGACGAGAGTTTTCTGTGATAATGAATGCCACTCACCAATTCCAAATTCAGCCAAATATTTCCATGGAAATTTTTCACCAGGATCTTTTTTTCTAATTGGAGCAATATCAGAATGACCTAAAATATTTTTTGGATTAATCTTGTATTTTTTAATTAAAAATTTACTTAACTTTTTAATTGATCGTATTTGTTTTTTGGAGAATTTTTTATAATTAAAGTTATGACCTGGGTTGCTTATTTCAATTCCGATTGAATTCTTGTTTAAAGATTTAAAATTTTTCCAAGATGATGCTCCAGCATGCCATGCTTCATACAAGTCTGGTACCATAACAACTATTTCTCCATTATTTTTAATCAAATAATGGCTGCTCACATTAGATTTTATATTTGTAAGTCTTGCTATTGCCTCTGATTCCTTTTTCATTCCTGTATAATGAAAAATAATAAATTTAATCTGATTAAGTTTTCTTTTTTTTACTTCAAAATTTGGAGAATAATTCAGAGTTGTATCCATATTCAATTTAGGTATAAATTTCGACTATTTATAAACACTTTGTAGACATTTTTTAAAATTAAATGTTTTTTTACAAACTATAATTATATAATATATATGATCATGTTGAGAAAATTAACAATAACTATAATTTATATCTTTTTATTAGCATTTAATGCAAACGCTGGATCTGATGGAGAATTGGTATTAAAGAAAAATCAACCAAAAGAAATAAAAGATTGTTTCGAAAAGTTAAATAGAACAACCTTTGCATTTAACCAGGGTTTAGATAAAGCAATTATTAAACCAATTGCAAAAGGTTATAGAAATTTGCCAAATCCGATTCAAAAAGGTACTAGCAACGCAGTTAAGAATTTATCTAACCTTATAACAATACCTAACAACATTCTGCAGGGAGATGTTAAAACGGCAATAATAAATACTGGCAGATTGGTCATAAATACTACCGTTGGACTTCTGGGTACTATTGATGTTGCCAATAAAATGGGTTTTCCAAAATATGAAATAGAAGATTATGGTCAAACTTTAGGTGCTTGGGGTATAGGCCCAGGTTGCTATGTGGTCTTACCAGTTCTTGGACCATCTACAATTAGAGATACAGCAGGTTCTTTTGCCAATGTATTAGGTGGGGACCCATGGTACAATGCATCAATTCATGGGAATAATGAATTTTTGAGTGAGAGTGTTTACATAACATCAAGAGCTTTAGGTGGTATTAACTTTAGATCAGATAATCTAGAATCATTAGATAATTTAGAAGCAAATTCAATAGACTTTTATGCATCCCTAAGAAGTTTATATTTACAAGACAGAGAAAATAAAATTAAGAATAACCAAAGAGGAAGTGTAGAAGTTATATATAAAGATGAAGATGACTGGGAAGAAATAGACACCAAATAATAATTCAAATAAACAAAAATTAGTATGAAAAAATTTTTTATAATTCTATTTTTTTTAAATCTAAGCTTTGGCTATGCTTATTCTATTGGACCAGATGTATTTGTTCAATCTACTGTAAATAGAGCATCACAAATTCTATCAAAAAATATCTCAAAAGAAGAAAAGATAAATGGATTAAAGATTATAGCTAAAGAGACAGTTGACATAAGAGGAATAGGATCTTACTCGCTTGGCTCAGTTAGAAAAAATTTAAATGATGATCAAAAAAAAGAATATTTTTATTTATTTGAAAATTATTTTTTAAAAAGTTTTTCAAGTAGATTGTCTGAATACACTAATCCAAAAATTGAGGTTCAGGATAAAAAAGTTATAAATAAGAATTATACTATTGTTAATAGTTTACTAATTAGCACACCTGATAGACCTGAGGTAAAGATTGATTGGAGGATTTATACAAAAAATCCTGACAATCCTTTAATCAGAGATTTAATAATAGAGGGACTTAGCTTGGCAAGAACACAAAAAGAAGAATTTGCATCAATTTTGAGCTCTAACGATAACAACATAAATATCTTATTTAAGACTTTAGAAAATTTTTCGAAAAACTAATAGTAATTTTGGTGGGCCCGCCAGGACTCGAACCTGGGACCAATACATTATGAGTGTACTGCTCTAACCAACTGAGCTACAGGCCCAAAATCATTCAGTTAACTATATCATTTTTTATAAGTTATCAATTATAGATAATATTTAAATGGTGGGCCGTGTTGGTTACGCTCCAACTACCCCTGCAATGTCAATGCAGTACTCTACTATTGAGCTAACGGCCCAGTAAAATTAACTTTCTAAGAAACTTTTTAGTTGTTTAGATCTGCTTGGGTGTTTTAGTTTTCTAAGAGCTTTTGCCTCGATTTGTCTAATTCTTTCTCTAGTGACAGAAAACTGAAGACCAACTTCTTCTAAAGTATGATCTGTATTCATCCCAACACCAAACCTCATTCTTAAAACTCTTTCTTCTCTAGGAGTTAAAGTAGATAAAATTTTAGTTGTTGCTTCTCCAAGGTTAGATTTTATAGCTTGCTCTAAAGGTGCCAATGCCTTTGTATCTTCTATAAAATCTCCTAAACTACTATCTTCTTCATCACCCACTGGTTTTTCTAATGAAACAGGTTCTTTTGAAATTTTTAGAACTTTTCTAACTTTATCTAGTGGCATTCTAAGTTTCTGAGCTAACTCTTCAGGAGTTGCCTCTCTTCCAAACTCACTCAAAATTAACCTTTGAGTTCTTACGATCTTATTTATTGTTTCAATCATGTGAACTGGAATTCTAATGGTTCTAGCTTGATCAGCAATTGATCTTGTAATTGCTTGTCTTATCCACCATGTTGCATATGTTGAAAATTTATAACCTCTTCGATATTCAAATTTATCTACTGCTTTCATAAGACCAATATTACCTTCTTGAATTAAATCTAAAAATTGAAGACCTCTGTTGGTATATTTTTTAGCAATTGATATTACTAATCTTAAATTAGCTTCAACCATTTCTTTTTTTGCAATTCTAGACTCTTTTTCACCTTTTTGAACTCGACTTACTAATTTTTTAAAGTCAGTAACAGAAATTCCCAACTTATGACTAATCTCAATTAATCTTTCTCTAATATTTTTAAACTCTTCTTTATTTTTTGCAAAAAACTTTTTCCAAATTAAGTTGGTATCTAAAAATTTTTTAAGATTTGGATTAATTTCGTTTCCAATATAAAATTTAATGAACTCATTTCTTGGAATATTATGATCCATTGCTAATCTTAAAAGATTTCCTTCTAGAGATATAATCTTTTTATTTTCAACATAGTGTTTTTGCACCAACTCCTCTAAAACTGAAGGTGATAATTGAAGTGATTTAATATTTTCTAAAATATCATCTACAATTTTTTGATATCCTTTTTCTTTTGCAGGAGAAAAATTTTGTGAATTTAAGATACAATCTAATTTTTCTTTTTGGTATTTTATTAATTTTGAATACTCTTTCGTTAAGGTGTTTACTGTTTTTAAAACTTTTGGTTTAATTTCAGTTTCCATGGCAGCAAGAGTTGGGTTAAAGTCATCATCATCACCGTCACCAGAGTTTTCATCTTTATCAGTCTCACCTGCATTTTTTTGTTTAGCGCTAGGACCAGTTGACTCATCTTCCATGTAATTTGTATCAATATCAATAATTTCTCTTACTAAAATTTCATCTTTTTGTAATTGATCATTCCATTCATAAAACTGTTGAGCAGTCATTGGGCTTTGCGACAAAGCAATTAACATTACATCTTTTCCAGCTTCAATTCTTTTTGCAATAGCAATTTCACCTTCTCTTGAAAGTAATTCAACACCACCCATTTCTCGAAGATACATTCTAATAGGATCATCACTTTTCTCCATTGTCTTACCTTCTTCTTTGGAGGATCCTTCTTTTTTTCTTAAAACTTTAAAATCAGATTTTTTTTCTACTAACGCTACGCCTTCATCTAAAATATGAATGAACGCTTGAGATAAATTTTCATCAGATAGATTTCTTTTTCCAAGAGATTTATTTAACTCTTCATAAGTGATGAACCCTCTGTGGGTTCCTCTACCCATTAATCTAGCAAATGATTTAGTAATTATTCTTTCCACAGCAATATAAGTTTGAAAGACTTATATAATATCAAATTAACAAAAATCCATTGCTAATTTATTGAGATTAGTTGATTTTTCTCTCTTTTTTTAGGTCTTTTAGCTCATTAAATGTTGTTTGGCTCATATCTTTTGAAAACCTCGATTCTAGTTCTTGGATTCTGAACTCAAGATCGTAATTAAACAAATCTTTAGAAATATCATCAAGTAACTCTATTGCTTGATTGTCATTTTCAGATTTATTTTTCAGAATATGTTTAATTGGAGCAAATTTATTTATCTTATCCAATAGCTGTTTATCCAAATTTACATCTTCAATACTAATTTGCTCACCAGACTTTAGTCTTTCAATAATAGAATTAAATATTTGTTTATTTATTTCTGTGAATAACTTTATATTTTCAATTAAATGAATATTTGCTTGAAAAAGAGATAGATTATTTAGAAGTAGATATAGTAAAGAAAATTCTTTAAGCTCTACACCAGTTATTGATTGGCTTTCATTAAAATATTTTTTAGTTGAGTCTAGTGATTTTGTTTTTTTTATATAAAACTTTTTTTTATTTTGATTGGAGTGAGGAGTTAACTCTGCAATTTTTTCCAAAAAATATTCAAGCACATATTTTTTAATAAAATCATCTTTAATCGTATTTGCTATAGATCTAAGTTTTTTTTCAAATATTGCCATTGAAGATGGGTTGTTTTCAGTTTGTTTCTTGTAATGACTAAAAATAAATTGATGAATGGATAGCTTGCTTTGTTTTGTAAAATCTACAAAGTAGTTTTTTCCATGTTTATTAACATAGCTATCAGGATCTTCTTTATCCGGTAAAAATAAAAAGGATATTTGTTTTTCAGGCCTTAATTCTCTTATAGAATTTTCTGCAGCTCTAAGAGCAGCTTTATATCCACTCTCATCACCATCAAAACAAATTATAATATCGTCAAAGAACTGATTTAAAGTTAAAATTTGTTTATCAGTTAATGAAGTTCCAAGGTTAGCAACTACATTTTCAATTTCATTTTTACTCAATCCAACAACATCCATGTATCCCTCAACTAAATAAATGTGGTCTAGTTTGTTAGATAATTTTCTAGCTAAATCTAAATTATATAAGTTTGAACCTTTTTTAAAAAAAGTTGTTTCAGGTGAATTAATATATTTTGCTAAGTAGTCTAAATTTTCTATTATTCTTCCGCCTAAAGCAATTGGCTGTCCTGAAATATTATTTATTGGAAAAATTAATCTTCCTCTAAATCTTTCAACATATATTTTTTTCTTTTCATCCAGGTAAAACAATCCACTCTCTACTAAAGCTTGTTCGCTAAATTCATCTTTTAATTTATCAAAAAAACTAGGATTTTTTTCTATGTAACCAATTTTAAATTTTTTAACTTCTTCTCTACCAAGTGATCTTTTTTTTAAATAGTCTCTAGCGTTAGAGTATTTTTCATTTTTTAATAGCTCACTGTGATAAAAATCAACATACTGACTATAGATTGATAGATATTCCTTCCATTTTTTTTCTCTTTCCTCATCTTGCTTTGAAAACATATAAGGCTGCATACCTGCTAGCTGAGCCAAGTGTTTGACAGCTTCACCAAATTTAAAATTTTGTGTTTTCATTATAAAATCAAAAATATTTCCATGCTCAGATGTTGCAAAACAATGATAAAATTCTTTTTCATCATTAACTGTAAACGATGGAGTTTTTTCAGTTTTAAATGGAGACAAACCTACGTATTCTTTGCCTCTTTTCTTTAAAGCAACTGACTTTGATACGACTGTTGAAACTTTGAGTCTCGTTTTAATTTCATCCAAGTACTCTTTGGGGTATTTCATTAACTGCCCAATAGTTCCTTAATTAGTGGACCTGCTTTTGCAAAATCAATTTCATCAGCATGTAGTTTTTTTAATTCACCCATTACTTTTCCCATATCTTTAACTGAACTTGCTCCAAGTTTTGATATAACTTCGGCACATATTTTCTTAGTTTCTTCTTCGCCAAGCTGTTTGGGTAAAAACGCTGTTAAAATTTCATATTCATTTTGCTCAATTTCTAAAAGATCTGATCTGTTGTTTTTTTTATAAATATCTATCGATTCGGCTCTTTGTTTAACCATTTTTTTTAAAAGCTTTTTAATATCTTCGTCATCAGTATCTTTTTTGTTAGGACCAGATCTATTCACAATGTCTAAATCCTTAATGGATGATAATATTAACCTATAGGTTGATATTTTAGTTTTATCTTTAGCTTTTAGTGCGTTTTTATAATCAGTTTCGATAGTTTCTTTTAATGCCATAATTTTTTAATCTACTTCAAAGAAAAAAATCTTCAAAAGAAAAATTGTTTTTTTACAATTTTATATTACATCTCTGTTGCGATAATAATGCAATTATTGTATTAACCTCTAACTCAAGAGTTGTAATTGATCAAAAAAGCAAAAAAATCGAACTCAAAAAATTCACAAATCAGCACAGGCGTCTTAGTTCTTGAAAATAAAAAGGTTTTTAAAGGAATTGGAATTGGCTTCCAAGGAGAAGCAACAGGGGAAGTTTGTTTTAATACATCATTAACTGGATACCAAGAAATTATATCAGATCCATCTTATGCCGGGCAAATCATAAATTTTACATTCCCTCATATTGGAAATGTTGGCACTAATAAAGAGGACTACGAGTCTGATAAAATATGGACTAAAGGAGTGGTGTTTAATTCAGAAATAACATCGCCATCGAATTACAGATCATTTCTTCATTTAGATGCTTGGCTTAAAAAAAATAAAATAGTTGGAATTACAGGGTTAGATACTAGAAGTTTAACTAATTTTATCAGAGATAAAGGTGCTCCAAAAGGAACGATCTCATATTCTAAAACTGGCAAATTTAATATTAGTAAATTAACCAACTCAACAATTAAGTGGAGTGGATTAAAAAACCTTGATCTTGCGGAAGAAGTTACAACCCCAAAAAACTATATTTGGAAAGGTCTTAAAACTTGGAAAAAAGAAACGGGATACAAAAAAAATACCAAGAATTCTTTTCATGTAGTTGCGATTGATTATGGAATAAAAAAAAATATTTTAAGATATTTTTCTGACTTTAGTTGCAAAGTAACTGTAGTGTCTTGCAAAACATCAGCTGAAAAAATTTTAGCTCTTAAACCAAATGGAATATTTTTATCAAATGGTCCAGGAGATCCAGCTGCAACTGGAAAATATGCCATCAATATAATCAAAGATTTAATTAAAAATAATTTACCCATATTTGGGATTTGTTTGGGGCATCAAATACTAGCCCTTACACTTGGTGCTAAAACAAAAAAAATGAAATTAGGTCATAGAGGTGCAAACCACCCAGTTAAGAATTTAGTTCACGACAATGTTGAAATAACAAGTCAAAACCATGGTTTTGAAATTATTAGAGAAAGTTTGCCAAAAAATATTGAAGTTACTCATAAATCTTTATTTGATAATTGTATTGAAGGTATCAGATTAAAAAATAAACCAATATTTTCAGTTCAATACCACCCTGAGTCAAACCCAGGACCACAAGACAGTGTTTATTTATTTCAAGAATTTATCAACAACATGAAAACAAATGCCAAAAAGAAAAGATCTTAAAAAAATATTAGTTGTTGGAGCTGGTCCAATTATTATTGGTCAAGCTTGTGAGTTTGATTATTCAGGTACACAAGCATGTAAAGCTTTAAGAGATGAGGGTTATAAAGTTGTGTTAATTAATTCAAATCCAGCAACAATTATGACCGATCCTGATGTTGCTGATAAAACTTATATAGAGCCTATTACTTTAGAGGTTTTAGAAAAAATTCTTAAAAAAGAAAAACCAGATGCAATTCTTCCAACCATGGGTGGTCAGACTGCTCTTAACCTTGCAATGGAAGCTGAGAAAAAAGGAATTCTAAAAAAATACAAAATAGAATTAATCGGCGCAAACTCTAAAGCAATATCAAACGCAGAAGATAGAAAAAAATTTAGAAAAAATATGATTGATATTGGTTTAGATCTACCTAAATCTGAAATCGTCAATAACATTAATCAAGCATCTAAAGTTTTAAAGAAAATAGGATTACCTGCAATCATTAGACCTGCATTTACTCTTGGAGGCCTTGGTGGTGGGATTGCTAAAAATGAAAAAGAATATCTAAAAATTATTAAAAGTGGATTACACGAGTCTCCTGTAAGCCAAGTATTAGTTGAAGAGTGCTTGGAGGGCTGGAAAGAGTTTGAGATGGAGGTAGTAAGAGATAAAAAAGATAACTGCATCATCATATGTTCGATTGAAAATATTGATCCAATGGGAATACACACAGGGGACTCGGTTACTGTTGCCCCTGCTCTCACCTTAACTGATAAAGAATATCAAGTAATGAGAAATGCATCCATTGCATGTTTAAGAAAAATTGGCGTTGAAACAGGTGGATCAAATGTTCAATTTGCAATCAATCCCAAAAATGGTCGAATGGTTGTAATTGAAATGAATCCAAGAGTGTCACGTTCATCTGCTCTTGCATCAAAAGCAACTGGGTTTCCAATTGCAAAAGTTGCAGCAAAACTTGCTGTTGGTTACACGTTAGATGAATTAAAAAATGAGATCACAAAAGTTACACCTGCATCATTTGAACCTAGTATTGATTATGTGGTAACAAAAATTCCAAGATTTACATTTGAAAAATTTTCAACTTCACCTGCAACATTGGGTACATCTATGAAATCAGTTGGTGAAGCTATGGCAATTGGTCGAAACTTTAAAGAGTCCCTTCAAAAAGCATTGGTGTCACTTGAAACAGGGTTTTCTGGATTAGATAGAATATTTGATCTAAATAAGAAACAAATTGAGAAGAAACTTAAAGAAAGTATTCCAAATAAAATTTTATTAGTTGCTGAAGCGATTAGAAAAAAGATCGATTTAAAGAGAATATTTACCTTATCAAAAATTGACCCTTGGTTCTTAGAGCAAATTAAAGAAATTGTAGATAATGAAACTAAGATTAAAAATAAAGGATTACCTAAAGATTTTAATGAGTTTAACCGAATAAAATCTATTGGTTTTTCTGATAAAAAGCTGTCTGAACTTACAAAAACATCGGAAGATGTCGTTAGACGTAAAAGAACTGCTCTTAAAATATTACCGGTATTTAAGAAAGTTGATACTTGTGCAGCTGAATTTAAATCGTTTACTCCTTATATGTATTCTACATACCAAAGAAATTTTTCAATTAATTCTGAGTGTGAGGCCGATCCATCAGCTAAGAAAAAAATTATAATATTAGGTGGTGGACCTAATAGAATAGGACAAGGGATAGAGTTTGATTACTGTTGTTGTCAGGCTAGTTTTGCATTGAAAGACGCTGGTTTTGAGACAATTATGATTAATTGTAACCCTGAAACAGTTTCAACTGATTATGATACCAGTGACCGGTTATACTTTGAGCCGTTAAAAGAGGAGTATGTCTTTAATATAATTAAAAAGGAAAAAGAAAAAGGAAACCTAATTGGGATTATTGCTCAATTTGGAGGCCAAACTCCAATTAAACTTGCTAAATTTTTACATGATAACAAACTTCCAATTTTAGGAACGCAGTACACATCAATTGATTTAGCAGAAGATAGAGATTTATTCAGAAATCTTCTTAATAAATTAAAATTAAAGCAAGCTGAAAGTGGAATTGCTAAAACGTTTAAGCAAGCTATCCAGATAGCTGAGAGAATTGGTTTACCCTTAATGGTTAGACCTTCTTATGTATTAGGTGGAAGAGCAATGGAGATTGTTCATGAAAAAAGTCAACTTAAAAACTTTGTAGAAGAAGCGTTTAAAGCAGCTGAAGAAAATCCAATTCTAATTGATAAGTTTATTGATCATGCAATGGAAGTTGACGTTGATGCAATATCTGATGGAAAACAAGTTCATGTAGCAGGTATTATGCAACACATTGAAGAAGCAGGAATTCATTCTGGAGACTCGGCTTGTAGTTTGCCTCCAATATCAATTAAGCCACATTTAATTAAAGAAATTGAAAATCAAACTAAGAAATTAGCTTTAGCTTTAAAAGTTAAAGGTTTTATGAATATTCAATTTGCAATTAAGAAAGATGAAATTTATGTAATCGAAGTAAATCCTAGAGCTAGTAGAACGGTACCGTTTGTATCAAAAGCAAAAGGTCTTCCGCTTGCTAAAATTGCATCACGTGTAATGGCTGGTGAAAAATTATCTAAATTTAATTTAAAAGATAAATCCAAAGGCATGTATGCAGTTAAAGAAGCTGTGTTTCCTTTTAACAAATTTCCAAACAGTGATTTACTTCTAGGGCCTGAAATGAAATCAACAGGTGAAGTAATGGGGTTTGATAAAAATTTTGGTATGGCATTTGCTAAAAGTCAAATCGGTGCTGCAAATTCATTACCAAAACAAGGTCTGGCGTTTGTATCATTAAAAGATTCTCATAAAGATGAAGGAATTGATTTAGCAAAAGAGTTAATCAAGTTAAATTTTACACTTTGTGCAACTAAAGGTACTGCAGAATATTTTAGAAAGTATAAAATTAAATGTAGAATTATTAATAAAGTAAGTAGTGGATCTCCTCATATAGTCGATGTCTTAGACTCTAAAAAAATAGCCCTTGTTATTAATACTGGGGGTGGAAATAGTGAACATAGATTAAATGATGCAATCGCACTTAGAAGAGCAACACTAAAGAATAAAGTTCCATATTGTACCAACATGTCTACTGCTCAAGCATGCTTAGAAGCTATAAAATCCCTTAAAACTAGAAAATTAGAAGTAACTTCACTTCAAGATATTTAAAAAAACCTAAAATAGTGAAGTTAAATCTTCAAAAAATTTTTTTTTTTATAAAAATATAGAAAATTAATTTTTAATAATTATTTATAACAAAACTTAATAAGCAATGTTGCAAATTTATAATACTAAAATTTTATCATTTCCAAGATCCAGAAAAATTATACAGGACGAAAAATTTAAAGTTAGAAAATACAAAGGGTTTAATTTAATAAATCTAAAACCTGAATTAAAAAAAATATCTCAAAAAATAATTAATAGAAAAAAAATTTCAAATTTAGATTATTATAAAACTTTAGCGAGCCTACATGGTTATGATTTCATTTTGTATAATGAAATTATAAGAAATAAAAAAATATCAAAAGATTTATCAAATTTTAGAAAAAAAAATAAACACATTTCTTACCTTGAAAATAGATGCCACCCTTTTTCAAAGCAAGATGATAAAATTTTAATTTTAGCAACAAATATAGATAGAAAATTAATAGATTTTTTATTGTCTGAATATCAAAAGGATCAAATAAAAATTGTATTAACAACACCTAGGGATCTAAAATTATTTTTTCAAAAAATTTATAAAAGAACGGATACTAAAAATGCATCTGAATTGCTTCATATTAGAGAACCTAAATTATCTGCAAAAAAAGTTTTTTCCCTGAAACTTACAATTTTTTTATTGTCATTAATTGGGACGTTAGTCACCTGTGGCTATAAATATCCAGCTGAAACCTCTTTTTGTTTTGCCGCTTTTTGTACGTGTGTTTTTTTAATTAATTCATCATTTAGGGTTTGGCTTTTTGTAGTGGCTATTTATTTAAAATTTAAAAATAGATATAAAAAAGAAATCCCCATTTTAGGACAAAAGAATTTACCAACGTACTCAATATTGATTCCTATATACAAAGAAACTGAAGTTTTAAAAAAACTTATTAAAAATATATCTGCATTAAAATATCCCAAAAAAAAGCTTGATGTAAAATTAATCTTTGAAGAAGACGATTTAGAGACTATTGAATTAGCAAAAAAATTAAATCCACCTCGTTTTTTTGAATTCATTATCGTACCTAAAAGTTATCCACAAACAAAACCTAAGGCATGTAATTATGCTTTAACATTTTGTCGGGGTGAATATGTTTGTATTTATGACGCTGAAGATAAACCTGAGACGGATCAATTATTAAAAGCTGTAGCTAAATTTAGATCTTTGCCCGATGATTATGTCTGTTTGCAAGCATCTCTTAATTATTACAATCAAGGTTATAATTATTTAACTCGTTTATTTTCATTGGAATACGCTCAATGGTTTGATTGGTTTTTACCTGGTTTAAATAAATTTAAATCTCCAATTCCTTTAGGAGGAACATCTAATCATTTTAAAAGAAAAAAATTATACGAACTTTATAATTGGGACTCTTACAATGTGACTGAAGATGCAGATCTAGGTATTCGTATTTATCAAAAAAGATTTAAGACAACAATTTTAAATTCTACTACATGGGAAGAGGCAACCGGTAGCAAAAGAGCTTGGATTAAACAAAGAACAAGGTGGATTAAAGGACACATGATTACTGTCTTAATTCATAATAGAAATCCATTTAAATTTTTATGGAGAACTGGTTTAAGGGGATTTTTAGGATTTCACTTATTTTTAACGCTGCCTTTAATAAATTTCTTAATTAATCCCTTTGCTATTTTACAAGGATTTTTCTTACTTACATCCCCTGATTATTCAAGCTGGGTGGGGTTTGGAGATGATTTATTAACATATTTTATTTATGGAATACTTTTATACAATTTATCAAATATTTTTATGTCAATGGTAGCAGGTATAAATAGAAAATTTAGTAAATTATATTTTATCTTACCGCTGGTTCCTATTTATTGGATGTTGCATAGTTATGCAGCTTTCATCGGACTTCTTGAAGTAATAACCAAGCCACATTATTGGGCCAAAACTACACATGGTAAATATTTAACTTAAATATGATAAAATTATTAATAAATTTAAAAACAACACATAAAGTTTTACTTTTATTTATTTTATTTGTTGTAATATTTTCAGGTTTTTTTTTAATTCATTTATTCTCACCTGATCACAATCATGAGTTTGAAAATTTAAATGATGTTATCTTAAATAATTTCATTGTTAGTTTTTATGAAGTTGTATTTATTTTTATAGTATTTTTTTTATTTGTAGTATTTTTATCTTATATTGTAATTAAAACAGATAAATTGGAAAGAATAGTTAATGTTGATGAACTTACAAATGTTCAAACAAGACGAAGTTTCTTTTTTAATAATAGTGATAATGGTAAAAGAACATTTGATTATTTAATTCTAATTATTGATATTGATTATTTTAAAAGTGTTAATGATAGTTATGGTCATGAAGTTGGTGACAAATATTTAAAAAAATTTGGTCAAGAACTAATAAAAATTGGAGTAGATAGTTTAAATTCTGTAAGATTAGGTGGTGAAGAATTTGCACTACTTTTCAATTTAAAAGATATTGAAAAAAAATATGAAACTACAAAAGGATATAAAGGTTTTACTCTATCTCAAAAGATAAATAAATTTTCAAAATCTATTCATAATAAATTGAATAGTATTTTCTTAGATGATAATAAGATAATAATACAAAAAACGTGTTCATTTGGTTCTGCATTACTTCCTGTTGATGGTAAAATTTCAGATTCTTTATCATACGCCGACAGAGCTTTGCAAGTTGTTAAAAAAAAAGGTCGTAATAATTATAAATTTGCAGATGATAAATTTATTAGTGTCTCTAAAGAATTAGATGAAATTATTACACTTGATGGATTAAGTGAAGCTCTTAAAAAAAGTCAATTAAGTTTTTATTTTCAACCTATTATTGATGTAAAAAATAATTCAATTAAATTTTTTGAATGTTTAATTAGATGGACTAAGCCTAATGGTACTATACTTTTACCAAAAGATTTCTTATCTAAATTTGTTCACTTAAATGCAAGATCTATGAAAGAAGGTACTAGAATATGGAGAACGGTTTTTGATAAAAGTTTTAAAAATATTAATATCGATAAAAGGATAAAATTTTCAATTAATTTTCAAATGTCTCACTTTGCAAATATTGGAGCAGGAAAGCTAGTGATGGAAGAAATAGAATATATAAAAACTTTAATTGATAATGAAATAATAGTAGAAATTACAGAAGCGCAAAATACTAGAATTGATGACAAAGTGGCCAATAAGGAAATACAATATGCGAAAAATCAAGGAGTGTCAGTTGCTTTAGATGATTATGGAGTAAAAGGAAGTAATCTTGAACGTTTGATTAATACACCCTGGAATATCATTAAATTAGATAAACAGTTAATTAATAATGTTGTATCTAATAAACGCTCTCGTGTTGCGGTAGAAGGAATTAAAACAATGGCAACTAGATTAGATAATCAAATAATAGCTGAAGGAGTTGAAACTAAACAGCAGCTAAAATATCTAAAAGAAATTGGTATAAATTTAATACAAGGTTTTTTATTTTCCAAACCAATGCCAGGTAATCAAATTGAAGGATATATAAAACAATTTTCTGCTAAATATCAATAGACTAGTCTCTATCATTTTTTTCTTTTTCTTCTTCAATCAAAATTCTTTCAGAAGCTCCTTCTAGATCTTCGTATTGATTATTTTTTAACGTCCATAAAAATGCTAGTAACCCTATTAAACCAAGAGTAAGTGCAATAGGTATAAGATAGAGCAAAATATTCATGATTAAATTTTTTTCCTTTTTAGATTTAAACGAAAACTATTTCCAATTACAAATAATGAAGAACTTGACATTGCAATAGCTGCAATTAATGGTGTAACTAAACCTATGATCGCCATAGGAATAGCAAAGATATTATAAATAATTGCCATTAAAAAATTTTGTTTGATTAATAAAACTGATTTTTTTGCAACTTTAATACAACTAATAATTGGAAATAGTTTTTCACCTTGAAAAACAATGTCTGCAGTATTTTGGGTAATATCCATTGCAGTCGATGGTGAAATAGATACATCAGCCTCAGCCAGCGATGGGGCATCATTCAAACCATCTCCAACCATCAGAATTTCTTTATTTTGTAATTTTAATTTTCTAATAAATTCACTTTTCATTTCTATTGAAAATTCAGAATAATAATCATTTATACCAAGGTGTTCTGCTATTCTTTTTACTACTTCATTTCGATCACCAGATAAAATTATTGGAGTAATTCCTAATTTTTTAATCTCATCAATTACATCTTTGGTATCTTTTCTTAATTGATCCTCAAAACTAAAACAGATTTTTTTTTCATTTTCTACCGAAAGCCATATCTCTGAAAAAATTTCATTTTCATCTTTTTGTGAAGGACAAGACCAATTTTTTTTTCCTAGTTTTAATAATTTACCTTTAAAATATCCTTCCACTCCACAACCAATTATTTCTTTTACATTATCTAAATTAAGTAATTTGCCATTAAATTGATTACAAATAGATCTTGAAAAAGGATGCTTGCTATAATGTGCTAACGATGCTGCAATTTGTAGATCTTCTTCTGAGTATGATCCTATTAAATTAGGCTTACCCACTGTTAGTGTTCCTGTCTTATCTAAAATTACATATTTCACTTTTGATAATTTTTCCAAAGCATCACCAGATTTTAAATAGATGCCTTTTTTCATAAGCGAATTATTTGCTAATACCTGAACGACTGGAACTGCTAAACCTAAAGCACAGGGACATGTAATAATTAATACGGTTACAGCTATTAAAAGTGAGGGTTGCCAAGCTAAATCAGCGAACATCCACCATCCAATAAATGTAAATAAGCCAGCTAAATGTACTGTTGGTGTGTATAATTTGGCTGCTTTATCAGCAATTCTGGTGTACTTGGATTTACTTATCTCTGCTTTTTCCATTAGTTTCACAATGTTTGTGAGTAAATTATTTTCTGTAGATTTAGAAACTTCAATTTGAATTGGTGCTGAAATGTTAATTGTACCGGCAAATACATTATCATTTATATTTGCTTTTTTAGGTAATGTTTCACCACTAATAAGACTTAAATCTATTTCTGTAGATCCGTTTAGAATAATTCCATCTGCAGGTATTTTTTCTCCTATAGAAATTGTAATAATATCTCCTGTCCTTATGTCTTTTATCGGAACAATTACTTGTTTTTCATCCTTTATAACTGTTGCAGTTCCACCTAAAGCTGAAAGTAATTCTTTAGCAGATTTTTTTGCCTTACCTTTTGCTAAGACATCTAGATACCTGCCAATGAGTAAAAAAAACAATAACATTATTGCAGAGTCGAAATAGATATGTTCACCATTATTAACTGTTTCAAATAAACTTATTAAACTAGTTAAAATTACTGCTAATGAAATCGGCACATCCATATTTGTATTTTTTTTTAGCAAAACTTTTAATGCTGAATAAAAAAATGGTCTTCCAGAATAGATTATAGCTGGTAGTGCAATTAAACTTGAAATCCATTGAAATAGTTCTCTTGTTGCAAATCCCATTGTCTCAACTGATGATGACCATAAGCCAACTGAAATTAACATTAAATTCGCTGCTGCAAAGCCTGACACTGCAATAGATCTTATCAAGACTTTTTTATTCTCTTCAAAATCATTATCTAAATTATCAACATCATACAAACTTATTGGATATCCCAACTCAGATACAATTTTAGCAAATTTATCTGCTAATTTTTTTTCACCTACCCACTTAATTTCTAATTTTTCAGTAGACATATTCACTCTTACAAAAAAAACATTTTCTAGAGTGTAAAGTGATTTTTCAATAAGATGGATACATGAAGCACAGTGAATATTTTTTACTTTAAAAATAATACTATTATTATTTTTTGGATCAATTTTAACAAAAGGAGAAAATAATTTATTTATCTCTACTTTATTAAAATTCGTTTTATTGTTTGATATTTGTGCTTGTTCCATATTACTAATATCTTTACATCCCACTGTCCTTTTAAAGGAAATTTAATTAATTTTTGGAATTTACCATTTGTTTGTTTTTCTAATTTAATTGAAAAATCATAACCAGTTTGAGTTGGTCTAACTAAAAAAGCTGTAACAGAAGCTCCATCAAAACTATCTTTTTTTTCATTTTCTAAATAAAAATTTAGAAAATCATCTTGATAAATGATTTCACTTTTCCAATTTAAATCATTTTGTTTTTTACTAGCCTCAATTATTTTGTTGTAATTTAATCCTTGATTGTAAGCGTTCTCTGTTACTACACCTCTATGAGTTGAGGTTGCTAGATAAACAAATATGCTATCTAAAATTATCAAAATAACGAAGAAAACTATAAAATAATGAGGAAAACTGTTATTTTTTTGCTTAATCATACTAATATTTCCCACTAATAAATATGTTTTCTACTGTATCCGATATTTCATCATCTAATTCTTTAATATTGAAAATTACTTTTTTTCGAACCTCTTTATTTTTATCCGCTATAAGAAAAATACGATAATGACCAACACTATTAGCTACAACAGGTAAGTTGTTAGAAGATAAACTTTCTATACCTTGAATTTTAATTTTTAAATTTTTTAGACCTTCAATAGAAAGTGAATATTTCTTACTTTTAAATGATTTGTTGAGAATTTTAATATCATAACTATTTCTTATTTGACCATTTGAAAGTTTTACAAATAATGGATTTCTATCATGCAAAACATTAAGTTCTAAAATTGATCTATTCAACAGCATATAAAGAATTGCAGCACTTAAAATAAGAAGGATTGATAAATAACTGTATGTACGTCCTCTTAATTGGCTTTTTTTTTCTTTTTCATTTCTAAAACGTCTACCTTTATTTTTTTCTGTGTCATATCTAATTAATCCTGCTGGTAGATTAATTTTCTTCATAATCTTATTACATGCATCTATACACAAACCACAGGCAATACATTCCATTTGCAAACCTTGTCTTATATCAATACCCATAGGACAAACTTGAATACATTCTGTACAATTAATACAGTGACCTTTGTTCTCCCAGCTATCACCAGCTTTATGTTTGCCTCTTGGTTCTCCCCTAAATTCATCATAACTTATAATTAATGTATCCCTATCAAACATTGCTGACTGAAACCGAGCATAGGGACACATATAAGTACAAACCTGCTCTCTTGCAAAACCAGCCATCAAATAAGTTGAAAAAGTTAAAACTACAATCCAGCTTAAAACAGACCAAGGAACATCAAAATTTATAATTTGTTCTAATAATGTTGGTGCATCATTAAAATAAAAAACCCACGCACCTCCAGTCAATATTGCAATTACGATCCAAGCTATATGAGTTGATAGTTTTTTCCATATTTTGTTAAAACTGATCGGTGCATTACTTAATTTCATTCTAGAGTTGCGATCTCCTTGAAAAATTCTTTCCACCCAAACAAATAAATCAGTCCAAACTGTTTGTGGACACGCATAACCACACCAGGCACGCCCTACAAGACTTGTGCTTAAAAATAATGCTACTGCTAAGAATATTAATATTCCAGTTAAGAAATAAATTTCCTGTGGCCATATCTCAATGAAAAAAAAGTATGCTCTTCTATTCGGCATATCAATTAATATTGCTTGATTTGGTATCTGTGGACCTCTATCCCATCTTATCCAAGGAGCAAAATAATAAACAAACAATGTGCAAGTCATAATAATCCATTTTATTTTTCTAAATTTTCCCCAAACTCTTTTTGGAAAGATGATTTTTTGCTCAGAAAACAAACGTAGTGGATTTTTTTCCAAACTTTCTTGCATAATTAATGTCTTATTGTGACGCTGATAGTGAATGAATATATAAAGCTAGCATTCTTATAGTTGGGTCATCTAAACGATCCTCCCAAGCTGGCATAATTCCATGTTTTGGCTTTTTAATTTGAGAAATAATGCTCGATTTATCGCCACTACTATAAAACCAAATATTATCTCTCAAATTAGGAGCGCCCAAATCTTGAATTCCTTCACCATTGTTTCCATGACAAGCAGCACAATTATCAGCAAATAAGGTATTTTCACTGGATTGGTTATTGTTTTCATTAAGAGATAAGATGTATTCAGCCAACTCATTAATTTGCTCATCATTTAAAACTTCTACAAACTCTGGCATTTCAGAATATTTACCTTCATCATGACCAGATCGAATACCATATTTTATGGATGAATAAATTTGTTCAACGTTTCCTCCCCACAACCAATCATCATCGTTTAAATTAGGGTACCCCTTCGCTCCAGCAGCGCCTGATCCATGACATGTTGCACAATTATCTCTAAATGCTGCTTTACCTCCTGCTACTGCATAAGTATAAGATTTTTTATCTTTAAGTATTTCGTCAAATGAAGTTGCTTTAAAAAACTCTTTATAATTTTCTCTAATATCTAATATTTCTTTTTGATTATCTCTTAATTTTTTGTATTGAGTCCAATCTAGTATCCCAACTGTCCCTCCACGATAACCGCTTCCAGTTAAAGTTGGCCAAGAAGGATAAACAATCCAATAACCAACTGACCAAATTACTGTAACTATAAATACCCATATCCACCACCTTGGTGCAGGTGTATTTAATTCTTTTAAACCATCCCACTCATGCCCAGTAGTTTCTTGGCCTGTTATTTTATCAATCTCTTTATTATTATTTTTTTCGGACATAGATTACTTTTTCATTTTTAATTGGTATAAATTTATGTGACTCAATTTTTTTTTTAAAATTTGGGTTAAATAACCAAATAACAACTACTGAAAAAATAGAGAAAAAAATAATTAGACCTAAAACACCTGCATTGTCAGAAATAAAACTTATCATTTTTTAACCTCTTCAACTATTTGAGGGTCATAATTTTTTAGATCCGCCATACTTCCTAAGACCTGAAGGTAAGAAATCAAAGCATCTAATTCTGTGGGTAAGTTTTCATTACCATCAAAATCTCTGATATTTACTTTTTCACCATATCTATTTCTTAAATTTTCTGCTAAATCTGTTTCTGGTCTTAATTGTGCAAGACCATCCTTTGAAGCATTTTCAATCATCTCCTTTGTGTAAGGAACACCAGTAATTTTTAATGCTCTCAGATGTTTTCCCATGTCATCAAAGCTTAAAACTCGATTACTTAAATGTTTGTAGCTAGGCATAATTGACTCTGGAACTACATTTTGAGGTTTGATTAAATGTTCTACATGCCACTCATCCGAATATTTACCTCCTAAACGAGCAAGGTCTGGCCCTGTTCTCTTTGATCCCCATTGAAATGGGTGATCATACATACTTTCTGCTGCTAAAGAATAATGCCCGTAACGTTCAACTTCATCTCGTAATGGTCTGATTTGTTGACTGTGGCACGTATAGCAACCTTCTCTTAAATAAATATTAAATCCTTTAAGTTCTAAGGGTGTATAAGGTCTAACACCTTTGATTGGTTCAATTGTAGTTTCCAATCTAAAAAGTGGAACGATTTCAATTATGCCACCAATTGAAACAGCGATAACTGTAAAAATTAATAATAAAATTGAGTTTTTTTCTAATTTTTTATGTTTTTCCATCATTGGATTTGAGCCTTTTGAGAAATTGTTGATTTATTTGTACTAGGTATCTCTAAAGTTTTGATTAAGTTGTAAATCATGATCAAAACTCCAACAAAGAATAGAACTCCACCAATACCTCTAATTAGATAAAATGGCTTCATCGCCATAACCGTTTCAACAAAAGAATACTCTAAAAAACCCAGATTATCGTAAGCTCTCCACATCAAACCCTGCATAATTCCTGATACCCACATTGAAGATATATAAAAAACAATACCAATAGTGGAAATCCAAAGATGAATATTAACCAATCTTAGTGAGTAAAGATTTTTTTTATTCCATAAAACTGGAAACAAATAATAAATTACACCAAAACTAATAAATGCTACCCAACCTAATGTGCCTGAGTGAACATGACCAATAGTCCAGTCAGTATAATGACTTAAAGCATTAACTTCTTTAATAGACATTAAAGGACCTTCAAAAGTACTCATCCCATAAAATGCTAGAGAAATTATCATAAATTTTAAAACAGGATCTTCTCGAAGTTTGTACCAAGCTCCAGATAACGTCATCATTCCATTTATCATTCCACCCCAACTAGGCATCCAAAGCATAATTGAAAAAGTCATACCCAATGTTTGAGCCCAATCTGGTAAGGCAGTGTAATGTAAATGATGGGGACCCGCCCAAATATATAAAAAAATTAAAGACCAGAAATGTAAAATAGATAACCTATAAGAGTAAATTGGTCGATTAGCTCTTTTTGGAATAAAATAATAAACCATTCCAAGAAATCCAGCTGTTAAAAAGAATCCTACTGCATTATGTCCATACCACCATTGGATCATTGCACTTTGAACACCTCCCCATAACGGATAACTTTTTGCACCAAACAATGATACTGGAATAGAAACACCGTTAACCAAATGTAGAACCGCAACTGTAACTATGAAAGCAAGAAAAAACCAATTAGCTACATAAATGTGAGGTTCTTTTCTTTTTGTAAGAGTAACTAAATAAATTATCAAATATATTACCCAAACTATTGTTAACCATAAATCAGCATACCATTCTGGTTCAGCATATTCTTTACCTTGAGTAACTCCAAATAAATATCCTAAACCAGCCATTAAAATAAATGCCTGGTATCCCCAAAATGTAAAATTTGCCCATCCATCACCTGATAATCTAGTTTGGCAAGTTCTTTGAACTACAAAATAACTTGTTGCAAACAACACATTGCCACCAAAGGCAAATACTACAGCTGAAGTGTGTAGGGGGCGCAACCTACCAAATGTTAATAATGGTTCAAAATTTAATGATGGGAAAACCATCTGAAAAGCAATTAGTAAACCTGCTGCTAATCCCGCTACAAGCCAAAATATAGATGCAATAGTAAATTTTTTAACTATCTCATCATTATAGTTGATCATTAAAAAGATATATCTTTTTTATTTTTTATTAGATTTGATGCAGATCAATCTTTATTTAAAAAAAAAAGGTTAAAAAATAATATGATTAATAAAATATTATATCTAAATGGTTATGGAATTTATATTTGGTCTGCATATATTTTTACACTTATAAGTTTTTCAATTTTGCATTATTCAATTAAACGACAGTTTGAGAAAGAGAGAGAAATCTTTCGTAAAAAATTTGGTTTACTTGATAATGAAAAAAAACAGGCAGCTTATAGACAAGAAACTAATAGAAAATTATTGGCTTAAAACATAGCTTTTTTACAATATTTAGATTTATTAGTTAAGAATTGATGAAAATAAATTACTCAGGTCTTATTTTTCTATTCCTTGGAATAATATTTTTATGGAAAGATATTAATCAGGACACAATGATGTCACACAGCAACGCTTTATTTTCTATTAATGAAATGACCTGGATGTGGTTCTCAATGGCATTGATCCATTTCTTTGTTATTAAAGAATGTAATTGTAAAAAATAAATTTAAGATAGTTTGTAAAGTTCTTTGGTACTTTTCCAATCACTTGATACATAATTTATAATCAAATTTCTTCTGACTCCAAAAATATATTGTTTAGGTACACCGTGCCATGTATCTTCACCTGGAACAAACATGAATCCAGTATTCTGTTTGTAGGGTGCTTTTGAATGGAATGTTAAATCTTTGTTGTAAATTGTAGTTCCCCAATCTTTTGCATAGGTGTTTGAGTCGCTTGAAAGATAAATTAAAAAAGTTAACATTTTTTCTTTAATATCTAAGTGCGGCTCAAGCCAAAAGTCTCCTGTATCTAATGTATACTCAATACGAAGTTTCCCTTTTGATAACTCTTTTCCACAAATTAAACTTAATGTACTGATAATTCCATCACTGTTAAAAATTTCTGCAATTTCCTCCATACAATCATATTTTTTACAATTTTCATTATTAAAAAATATTCGTGTCATGTTGTTGCTTTCTCTTTTTCCTGAATAAGAATTGATAACTGGTGGATCAATTGGAAGTTTGAGAAATTTATCTACTAAATTTTTTGGCAAAACTTTATCAAATGTCCAATAATTAAATGGGTGTTTAACTGATAAAGCATTATTTAAATTTTTTCTAACATCATTATATTCAAAAAAATTTTTGCATATTGGTTTGTCTTTTATCTCTGTTTTATTTAACATTTTATTTCCTTATTAATGTTCAGGTTTAAAAAATTCTGTTTCACCAACTACCTTATTTTTTTCAAGTAAATCAAAATAAGGTGATTTTAAATCTTCAAAAGCTTCATGCCATGTACCTTGGGTTGCAGCTTTAGAATATTCTGTGGATCTACCTTCAAAAAAGTTCATGTGTTCAACAGCATTTAATATAGAGTCCAACCAAGTTAATGGATTTTTTTTAATATTATAAATTCTATCAAGTCCTAATTGAACAAGTCTTCTATCTGCAATCCATCTTATATAATCTTTTACTTCTTGTGCCTTTAGATTTTCAAGAGGTCCCATTTCAAATGAAACATCGATAAAGGCATCTTCCTGTGATACCGCTATTCTACAGGCCTCATAAATCTCATTTTTTAATTTATCTGTCCAAATTTCTTTATTTTCCTTAATGAACACCTGAAACAATCTTATCATTGAATTGCAGTGCAAAGTTTCGTCTCTCACCGACCAAGTTATGATTTGTCCCATTCCTTTCATTTTATTATGACGTGGAAAGTTTAGTAAAATTGCAAAACTAGCAAATAGTTGAACACCCTCAGTAAAAGCGCTAAATATTGCCAGTGTTTTTGCGATATTATGAAGAGAATTCACATCACATTTTTGAAGGTAATCATATTTATCCTTCATAGCTTTAATCTTTAAAAATTCAGAATATTCTGTCTCAGGCAAACCTATTGTGTCTAATAAGTGAGAATAGGCCGCAATATGAACAGTTTCCATTGCAGAGAATACAGACAACATCATTTTCACTTCTGTCGGTTTAAATACATTCATACAGTGACCCATATAATAGTTATTCACCTCAACATCTGCTTGAGTAAAAAATCTAAATATCTGTTTTAATAAATTTTTTTCTGAAGCAGAAATTACTTTTTGCCAATCTCTTACATCGTCTCCTAACGGAACTTCCTCTGGCAACCAATGAATTCTTTGTTGCGTCAACCAAGCATCGTAACACCAAGGATATCTGAATGGTTTATAAATTGGGTCACCAGTCATTAATCCACTTTTATTTACAAACTTAGATGTATCAGAATTAATTTTTACTGTTTGTGCCATTTTTTATATTTGTTCAATCAATACTTTAGCTAATTTTTTAGACTGTCCAAAAAATCTTATTTTTTTAATCATATCTAAATTAGACTTATCATCACCAACGATGACAAACCCTATCATTCCTAAACTCTTGTGTGGAGTACACCAATAGGCATAAATACCTGGAATAGTAAATTCATAACTTACATCTTCATTTAATCTAGATTTAAATTTTTCTACACCATCAGGTACGCCACCTTTTATAAATTCGACGTTATGCCCTTTATCTGTTGCTTCCCAAAAAACTTTATCTCCAACATTAATATTGATAACCTTTTCTGAATAAACCATTCTTTCTTTATCTAGCTTATTTAACATTTTAATATTTATTTCTTCACTCATCGCGTAATTAGAAAATATTAAAAAAAGTATTAATATATATTTTTTCATGATGTAAACAGTTTTCTCCTTTGTGTTTTTTTTAGATTTTTAATTTCTCTATTTAAAATATCAGTATTATTTTTATAAAACTCAATCTCTCTTTTAAGAACACTTATAGTTTGTATGAACTTTTGTGATTCTTCATCCATTTCATCTTTGAGATATTTGTTTTCATTTTGTAATTTTGATATTTTTTCTAGCGTTATACTTTCATTCAAGCTTTTGTCGGATACATACATATTATTAATCTGCAATTCTTGTAGGCTCCATTAGTTGTTCCATTAAATCATTATTCCATTTACCTGTTACTTTCACTTCAGCTTTTGCCCCCAAGATAAACGCTTCAATAAGATTATGATTTAGATAAACATAAGTTCCTGGTTGTCTAAATTTATAAACCATTGCTCCAGCTGCACCTCCAGGTACAAACCAAGTTTCTAAGTTAGTTCTTGGAGGATCATTAAACGATCCGTTTGGCCATACATAATCACCATGTCCACCAATTAAGTGAGGTCGTGTATCTCTATTTGCTTGTGCATGGATAAACATTACCGTTTCACCTACTTTTGCAGTCAAAGCGTTATCTCCCTCTAAAGCACCTTCTGATCCATTAAATACTACATGAGTAGGTGTTAATGTTTTCATCACTTCTAAAACATCGCTAAAACCATCACCTGGGTGAATATATTCCTTGTAATTTCCATTATCATCTTTTGGAAGATAAAAATCCTGTTCTCCAATGTAAAATGCTTTGTCATATGTGATTGGATTTCCCTCTCTGTCTTTCAATCCATCTCTAGGTAAAACCATAACGGCGCCGTTCATTCCTTTAACAACGTGCCAAGGCACCATGGCACCACCCGGTGCACAGTGATAAACAAATACCCCTGGTTTAGTTGCCTTCCATCTTAGTATTACTGCTTCACCTGGTAAAATATGTGTAAGACCTCCTCCACCTAGAGCACCTGTTGCTGCATGAAAATCTAAATTGTGTTCAAAGTTATTCTTTTTAGGATTAACTAATGTTAGCTCAATATAATCTCCAACATGGGCAACGATAAGTGGCCCTGGTACACTATCATTAAAGGCAAAAACTCTGAACTTTGTTCCTTGTTTATCAATAGTGATGACTTTTTCTGTAATACTCATTCTAACTTTAATTACTTTGGGTCCCCCTTTTGCAACTATGTTATGAGCTGGAACTAATGGTGCCGGCACTAGCTCCTGGATAACTACAGGAAGCTTATCTGCTTCACCACTTTTTGCCTGAAATGTAATTGAAATTAATATTAAAGAGATAAAGATAGATATATATTTTTTTGTATTCATATTTTTGCCTGTAATGTAATTGAAATTAATATTAAAGAGATAAAGATAGATATATAATTTTTTGTATCCATAAATATCACCTTAATGACTGATTCAAAATTTTACTTGATCTTGATCAAAGTTTTTATAATTTGATTTGTGTCAAACGTTAGGTGGATAAAAATTTTATGAGATTAAATTGAATATCTTAAGACAATATAAGGAAGTAAAACAAAAAAAACTGTTAAGGTTACATGGAGAATGATGCCTTTGTAATGTGCTTTTGCAAAATCTTTATGTGAAACTTTAAAGCATGAATGATGTATCTTATAAATAAAACTTTTAGGATAACTTCCAAATATAAATACTCGGAAAATTATAAATAAGAAATTAGCTATAATTAGCCACGCTAAAAAATTTACTAAAAGATTTAAATCTAGCTCGCCCATTGATCCCAAAGTTGATTATAAGTGTACTTTTTTTTAGTAAATAATTTGCTATGTGGAAGTGTTGCAACCAAATGTATTCTATCTTCTTCTCCACCATTAAAAAAATTATGGTATTTTTTTGCATTAACTATCCATACACCCCCATCTGCAGGTAAATGAAAAGATCTGTCTTCAATTACAAATCTACATCCTGGATTAGTAATAATTGGTATATGTAACCTTGGTTCTGGATCTTTGTGCCAACTCAAGGTTGATCTTGGTCCTTTTTTTAATATTCGAGTTCTTCCTAAAGCGAATCTTCTAGATAATATATCGTAAACAAATTTAAAATATGTGTTTTCAAACTCTGGTAAAAACTCTGTGAAATTATTTTCCTCTATATAATCTGCTCTGGCCACCTCTTGACCTGAGCTATCTGGTTTCGTCCAATAAAGTCCCCATGAATATTTTCCAGATGTACTATCATCATTACCTGGAATTTTATTAAGAGAAATACTATCTATATGTGACACTGACCCATCACCTTGATCAAATTCTTTTTTTCTTTTGATTTCTCTATAAGTGTCAACCAGTCTATTAACATCAAATGATAAACCTGGAACTTTATAAACTAGATCTTTAATTGACATGATTTTTTTTTAAAGAAATTTAAAAAGAAAAAGTTGATGTGAATCAAAAATATTAAGATTTATTCTGTTACAAATTAGTAGGTCTCACCATGTATCTACCCTACGAGTATCAACATTGTCTCTGAAATGGTGGGGCCTATCCTAGAAAAGATATGGTGAAATCCAAATTGTAGCAAAAGTAATTAAAGAACTTATAGCTATGGCTAGTATCAAAGTTTTTACAAGATTATGTATTTTCATAATTGTAAAATAGATGTTTTTTAAAATTTGATATTGATTTAAATCAAAACTAACATTGGGGTCCGGACCCATCTATTTTTTATATTATGGTATTTGATTGTAATCTAAACCAGTGCCACCTACTCCAGTCTTAAGATTAGAAGTAAATTTTGGCATATAAACAGCAATCAACGTTACCGCTAATGCAATGAATATCATTGCAATCGCAATATTAGCTTTACCGTGATAAGGCCTGTTAGTTAACATGTAGTTCATTATTACTCCTTTTGTTGTAAGTATATTTAAACGATTAATTTTTGTGCTGATATGCATCAAAAAATATCAGTTTTGATCAAAATCAATAATTCATAATTTTGATTTAAACCAAATTTTTTTTTTCATGTTTTGTTAGTTTAAATTAATAGAAAGGAGAAACATGAAATCACTATCAATTATAGACTCATTAAAACCTTTTTCAGTTGGTTTTGATGATATGTTTAAACATTTTGAAGATATTCATCATAGAGAATTGGATGCTTTTGAAACCAACAGAGGTGGCTACAATATTACAAAGATAGGAAAACAAGACTACAACATTGAAGTTGCATTACCTGGCATTGATAAAAAAAATGTCAAAGTTAGTGTTGAAGATAATGTTCTTATAATAAAGTCTTCTTCAAATAATAAAATTGAAAAAGATGATAAAGAATATCTTTATAAAGGTGTTGAAAAAGAAAATATCTGTGCCAGCTTTATTATAAGCAAGGATATAAAAGTCAAAGAGGCGATCATGGAAAAAGGTTTATTATCAATTAAGTTAAGAGAAGAAAAACCTTTGCCAAAATATGTTGAGGAAATACCAATTACTAGCAGGCAATAATATTATGAGTAGTCTCAGTTAAATACTGAGGCTATTTAATTTATTTTGAAAGATTAGATAATTTATCGAAATCGTTAATATAGATTTGCTTAGAAGATAAGACTTTAACTATGTTTGAAGTTTTTAATTTAGATACTTCTCTACTTACTGTTTCAATTGTTAAACCTAGGTAATCAGCTATATCTTGTCTTGTCATTGGTAAACTTATTGGATTATTTTGCCAGCCAATTCTTTTTCTTTGATCTGATATATTTATTAAAAACTTAGTAAGTCTCTCTGTGGCATCTAATTTTCCAAGAACACCCATTCTATCTTGAGCCAGTGTTAATTCATGAGATGTTTGATTCAAAAGCTCTTTTGCAAGAACCATATTTTTATCAATGTATTCATCTAGTTTTTTCTGTTCAAAAACACATACACGCACCTGGCCAATAGCTTCTGCACAATAATTGTATTTACCATTTTTATAAGAACCAAAAAAATCTCCAGGGTAGAGAAAACCTATTATCTGAATACGACCATCATCAATTAATTGATAAATTTTAACATTCCCTTCAGTAATATTATAAATATTTTTTGCATCATCCTGTTGCAAAAAAATATTTGCTTTATTTTGAAATTTTTTTTCTGATGAAATATTTGAAAATTCTTTGAGCTTTTCCTCCTGTAGACATCTGCAAAATGAGTGTGGTCTAATATTGCACTCTAAGCATCTGCTCTTTTCGTTAAATTCTTTATTTAATTGAGTTGACTGCATATCAAAATATATAAAGAAAGTATAAATTGTTATTGATCCAGATCAAATAGTTCTTTTAAATTTAGGATAGATACAAAGTGTGCTTAGTACAAATAATACGAACAATCTGCCAGGTCTCAATATTTTTAGATTTCAAGATAGTGACTTAAACTTAATGGGTATTTTACCTTTATTAGCTGAAGAATTTCCATCTTGGGGGTTAGACAGATTAAAAAGTTATATTAGATTAGTTCTAAAACAAGAGTCGAACGGCATCTTGGTTGCAAAAAATAATTCTTTGTACAATGTTGGTTTGCTAATTTACTCAATGCAAGACATTATAAATAAAGGCTTTTCCAAAAATGCTAAAAAAGAATTTTCTAAATGTTTAGTTGTAGAAAATTTAATTTCTTCAAGTCCTGTTGTAGAAAAAAAAGTTTACCTCCAGCTCACTAATAAGGCTGTTGATATTGCTGAAAACAATAGCTGTGAAATTGTTGAACTACCTAGATTTAATTCTTCATTTGATTTGGTTAAAAAAAAATACGAAAAAAAAATTGTTAACTCAGATGGGTGGAGAACATTCATTAAAATTAATAAAATTTTAACTGCTAATAAAGAGCTTTAATTAAATTATAAAACTTTCCAGTCTGTTTCAAAGGTAACATAATTAACCTGGATGCAGCGTCTTTCTTTAACAATTTTTTTCTTTTCCATACCATGCCAAGTATTAGGCCCACTAGTAAACATGTATCCGTAATTATTTTTATATGGAACTGTTTTTACTTTTTCTAATTTATCATTATAAAAATCTGTTCCAAGCTTCTCTGACTCGTTAGTATTATTAACAAATATTAATCCTGACATTAGTTTCTCTTTAATATCACAATGAGGCTTTAACCAAAAACCCTCGCGATCACAAATAACCTCAACTCTGACATATGAGTTTGATAAATCTTTATTGATCATTTTTGAAATAGCTTGATGCACTTCTTTAGATTGAAGTTCGTTAATGAATTTAACTAAATTTGGAAATTGTTTTTCATTTTCTTTAGTTACAAAACATCTAAATTTTATTGCCTCACCACCAGAAGCTATTCCCTCTCTAAATTCAGCAGCTCCACCATCAATTGCTCTAGTTCCATCATAATTTAAATTATGTTTACTTACATCTGGAATATCTGCTTTAATAATTTCCTTTATTGTACCATTAGTAAGTGCGTTATGGTATTCCCAGTGATCAAAGGGAAATTCATGTTTTTTTGATTGGTTTTGAATTGAATCTAAAAGTGACATTATGAATTAATTTGTTGTTTGATAATACTTGCTACTCTATTCGTTTCGTCTAATTTTTGATAGTTCCAATTTTCAATCTCTTCACCTAAAATTCTAGTTATATTTAATTCTCTAAATAAATTTCTAAATCTTTGAAATCTTTTGTCATTTTTTTTAGGCAAAATATTAGCTACATAAATAGGTTTTCCCGTTAAAGCTGCCTCAGAGATCATTGAGCTAGAGTCGCATGTAACAATAATATTCTCTGCAAGTGCTAGAGCTGACAGGTAAGCTTTTTTATCAACATCCATTATAACCGTATGATTATCTCCAAAAAATTCTTTGGCATAATGAATTGTGTTTATTGGCGTTCTCATTGAAGGGATTATAACTAGTTGAAAATCATGTTTTTTTAGCAATTTGTATAACATCGTAAAGATATGTTTCATATTCTTTGTGGAATAATCGTAATACTTTGTTGGACCACCCATAATTAATGTCCAAATTTTTCTTTCATCTTTTTTAACAAATGAATTTAGGTAATCTTTATTTTCAGTAATTTCATTTTCTGTGAGATAATGAATGGCGCCTTTGGTGTTGATAACATTTTGACCTTCTAATCCATCGTGTTCTGGGGCAACAATAAAGTCAAAATGATTTAAATCTACTTTTGGATCTTGAATATGAATGTTAAATACTTTTTTATTAGCTTTATTTTTTAAATGAATTGAGGGAATTACACTTTTACGTCCGCAAGATATAATCACATCAAAGTCATCTTGATTAATTTTTTGATACACATTTTGTGAAATGGGTGTCAGCTTAGGTGGTATCACTTTCCAAAAACTATTTAGTTCAACTGTGTGGTGTGTAAAATCGATATCTAAAGCTTTTGCCAAACCCTCTACCTGACTAATCATGCCATGCATTCCTTGAGTTAATAATATGCCTTTTAATTTAGTCATTAATCACTATATAGCTTCCATATGAGTCAAAATCCAACAAAACACACAAAAGTGTTAATAATAGGATCTGGTCCTGCCGGATACACTGCAGCAGTTTATGCGGCACGTGCAATGTTAAATCCAATTTTAGTTTACGGCGTTCAACCGGGTGGGCAATTGACAACAACTACGGATGTTGAAAATTTTCCAGGTTTTGCAGATGTAATTCAAGGTCCTTGGTTAATGGATCAGATGAAAGATCAGGCTAAAGCAGTTGGAACAGAAATGATTGAAGATCATATCTCATCGGTAAATTTAAAATCTACACCCTTTGAAGCTGTTGGCGATAGTGGTCAAAAATATACGGCAGATAGCATTATAATTTCTACAGGCGCTCAAGCTAGATGGTTAAATTTAAAATCAGAACAAGAATTCAGAGGTTTTGGAGTTTCAGCTTGTGCTACTTGTGATGGTTTTTTCTTTAAAGATAAAGAAGTTGCAGTTGTTGGTGGTGGTAATGCTGCTGTTGAAGAAGCAATGTTTCTCACAAAATTTGCATCAAAAGTTAAATTAATTCATAGAAGAGATGAACTAAGAGCTGAAAAGATGCTTCAAAAAAAATTAATGGAAAATAAAAAAATTGAAATTATTTGGGATAGTGCTGTTGATGAAGTTATCGGAGATAATGATCCTAAAAATGTTAAAGCAATTAAAGTTAAGAATTTAAAAACTAACGATATTCAAGAAATGAAGATTGATGGGTTATTTATTGCGATTGGACATGATCCAGCAACAGCTTTATTTAAAGAACAATTAGATATGGATAAAGAGGGTTATTTATTAACTAAACCAGATTCTACAGAAACTAATGTCCCTGGAGTTTATGCTGCTGGAGATGTTAAAGACAAAACTTTTAGACAAGCTGTAACAGCTGCGGGGATGGGCTGTATGGCTGCGCTTGAAGCTGAAAAATTTTTATCTCACTGATAAGAACCATTAAAACTTAATACAAACTAAAGGAAAACAAAATGACTGATAAAGTACTGCTAACTGGAATAAGTGGCTGGATAGCGAAACATATAGCAATTGAATTATTAAATTCTGGATATAGAGTTTTGGGAACTGTTAGAAGTCAAAATTCATTAGAGAAAACTAAAAAAACTATAAGCGAATATGTTTCAACAGATAAATTATCATTTGTTGAATTGGATCTTTTAAAAGATGAAGGTTGGAATGAGGCTGCTAAAGACTGTAAATATATTATACATACTGCTTCTCCTTATCCCATGAAAAGTTCAAGAAATAGAGAAGCTTTAGTTCCAGCTGCTAAAGAGGGAACTTTGAGAGTTTTAAATGCGGGTATAGAGGCTAACATTGAAAAGATAGTTCTAACATCATCAATAGCCGCAATGTTTAAAAGACCAAATAGAACCAACCCTTACAATGTCGGAGAAAATGATTGGTCAGATACTGAATGGAGTGGTTCTAACGATTATATTATATCTAAAACTAAAGCTGAGAAAGTTGCCTGGGAATTAATGGAAAGCAAAGGATTGAAAGATAAATTAACTGTAATTAATCCAGGTGGTGTTAATGGTGATGCATTAGATGATAAAGAAAATACATCGACTAAATATGTTCAACTTTTCCTTAAAGGAAAATATCCAATGGCTCCAAATTTTGGAATATTAATTTCTGATGTAAAAGATGTAGCAAAAGCACATGTACTTTCATTAAAAAATTCTAAAGTAAATGGAAGACGTCTATTAATTGGTTCAGAAGTTAAAAAAATGCTGGAAATTTCTAAAATTATGCAAGAAGAGTTTCCACAGTACGCAAAAAAACTACCAAAAAAAGAAATGCCAAACTTTATGTTAAAATTAATTAGTTATCTGGATTCATCTGCAAAACTTATGGTACCAGAACTAGGCATTCTAATGCAAACAGATACTTCATATGCTGAAGACTTATTGGGGATAAAATTTAAACCAGCACGAGATAGCATCAAAGATGCTGGAAACTCAGTAATAAGACTTGGGTTGATTTAAGATCTTAATCGATCGTTATTTTTGTCAAAGATAGGTTCGTCAATTATTTTTGCTTTGATTTTTGCTCCTTGAATTTTGATAAATAACTCATTTCCTATGTTTGCACAATCTGGCTTAACATATGCAAAAGCTAAACTTTTTTTAACTCTAAAACCATAAGCTCCAGAAGTAGTAAGTCCCACTTTCTTATCATCAAAGTACACAGGTTCATTTCCATGTGCATCAGCATCTTTTGCTTCAACCTCAAGATATACCAGCTTAGTTTCTATTCCATTATCTAGTAATTTTGTTACTGCTTTGGACCCTTTAAATTCATTTTTCTTTTCAAGATTAAAAAATTTATCAAGACCTGCTTCAACAACACTAATTTCAGGAGTAAGTTCAGTTCCCCATCCTCTATATCCTTTTTCAATTCTCATAGAATTCATTGCTCGAGTTCCAAAGTCAATAATACTTTCTTGTTTACCTTCTTTAATAATAAGATCATAAATTTCACTCATCTGATCTATTGAATGATGAAGCTCCCAGCCTAATTCTCCCATGTAATTAACTCTGAGTGCAATTACATCTATATTATTAATCTTTATATGCTTTGATTTTAACCATGGAAAATTTTCATTACTTAAATCTGAATCTGTTAATTTTTGAAGTACATTTCTAGATTTAGGTCCTATTAAACCTAAAACTCCTTTTTCAAGAGTTACATTTTTGATTATAACTCTCTCACCTTCTTGTTTATTATGATTTAACCAGTCTAAGTCTCTTATTTCTGAAATAGCTGCGGATAAAGCATAATAATGATTATCTTTTAATTTAGTAATTGTAAACTCAGTTTGAATTCTGCCAATATCATTTAGAGCATGGGTTAAAATAATACTTCCATCTTTTTTAGGAATTCTATTCGAGCATAATCTATTTAAAAATTGATAACTATCCTCTCCTGTAATTTCAAATTTAGAAAAACTACTTAAATCAATTACACCAACATGATTATGAACATGCTCACATTCATTTTGAATATATGGAAAAACGTTATTTCTTTTGTAACTTAAAGCTTCTTTAACATTATCTTTATTAAACCAATCAGGTTTTTCCCATCCATATAAATCAAAATATTCTGCACCTTTATCTTTAAGTTTTTGATATATTGGCGTGGTTTTCATTGGCCTTCCAATTTCAATTTTATCATGAGGCATTGGAGTGACATACATTCTTCGATATTGTTCCTTTGACTTTTCAACAGAATAATCTTTATTGACCCAACTCATGTAACGTCTTGGTTCAAATTCTTGCATGTTAATTTCTGAGTCTCCATGAACAATCCATTGAGCCATGTATTTTCCTGCTCCACCTCCATGTGCAATACCAATGCTTGCAGCACAAAACATCCAAAAATTTTTAAGGCCAGGCGCTGGTCCTGCTAAAAAATTATCGTCAGGTGTATGAGTAATAGGACCACATATTATTCTTTTTATTCCAACATCTTTAAATTCAGGGATTCTATCCATACCTTTTTCTAAATGATCTGCAATTCTATCTAAATCAGGTTCTAGTAATTCCATATCAAATTTCCAATCCATTCCATCTAATGCCCAGGCTGCTACATCTTTTTCATATGGGCCAATTAATAATCCTTTGCCTTCTTGTCTTAAGTAAGATGAAGAGTCTGGATCTCTAACAACTGGTAATTCTTTATCTAATTTTTCTATTTCAGGATGAGCTTCCGTTACTAGATATTGATGAACCATATTAATACTTGGCACATTTTTTAACCCAACCATTGCAGCTACTTCAGGACAAAAACTTCCAGCAGCATTTACAACATGCTCACAAATTATATCTCCTTTTTCAGTAATTACTTTCCACTCACCCGAGGATGTTTTTTTAATGTCGGTTACTCTATTTTTTCTGTAAATTTTAGCTCCTCCATTCCTAGCGCCTTTAGCCATTGCATTCGTTGTGCTCGTAGGATCAGTATAGCCATCTTCAGTTGTTAAAAATGCTCCTTTAATTCCATCAAGTTTTATAAATGGATGATATTTTTGAATTTCTTCTGTAGAAATTATTGAACAAGGCGCACCTACTATATCCAATACTCCTTTAGTGTAATCAAACCATTCCAAATCATCATTTGTATATGCAAGTCTTAAACTTCCTGTTTCATGAAAACCAGTTGGCTGACCAGTCTCTTTTTCAAGATTTTTATAGAGATTTGTTGAATGAAGATGAATTTTTGCAAGATTCAAACTTGTTAACATATGTGGACACTGACCTGCGGCATGCCAAGTAGAACCAGAAGTAAGTTCGCTTTTTTCAATTAAAACCACATCACTCCATCCTTCTTTGGTTAAATGATATAAAAGACTTACACCCATTATACCACCTCCAATAATTACTAACTTTGCATGTGATTGTATTTTGTCCATAAATTTTAATAACAATATATTTTAGTTAGAAATAAATATATATAAATTTTCTACATTTTGAGGACGTGTGATGAAGATTAAAATTATGAACTACTTAAGTCAGCTATCTCATCAGACTCAAAAATTGTTTTTGAAACTTTATTTTGAGTAATGGCAATCATTGCTTTTGCAACAGTTGCTGATTGAATGGGTTTCATTTTCTTTAGAGGCCCTAAAAATAGAGGAGATAATAATTTAAATACAAAAATTCCTATTTTCTCGCCTATTCTCTTTTCTTTTCGATCTCCTAATAAAAAAGAAGGTCTCATTATTCCTAGGTTTGGAAAATTAAGTCTTTTTAATTCTTCTTCTACTTCTCCTTTGAATTTTAAATAATCTCCTGAACTTTTTGGATCTGCATAACCAGATGAGATAAAAACAAATGAATTTACTGAGTTTGATTTTGCAATTTGAGCAACTTGTTTTGGAACCTCAAGCTCCACTCTTTTATATTCATTTTTATCTGGTGAATTTTTCTTTGTAGTGCCAATACAAAAGAAGCAATCATCCCCTTTGATATCTTCTCTATGATTTTCTAAATTATTAAAATCTGTTTGAATAATTTCGATCTTTGGATCACTTGTATCTATTGATGAACGAACAAATAACTTAATCTTAGAATAGTTATTATTGCTAATTAATTGATATAAAACATGGCTTCCAACTAACCCAGATGCACCAAATAATAAGGCTGTTTTCACTTCTTAAGATAAACTTTCACAAAAAGTTTTTATTCTCTCCATTGCTTTTTTTAAATTTTGCATTGAAGTAGCATATGAAATTCTAAAATAACCATCTAATCCAAAGGCTGATCCTTGCACTACGGCAACATTTGATTTCTCAAGTAATTTTTGAACAAAATCAGTATCTGTGTTTAATTTTGTTTTTTTGTTTAAGAGACCTTTGCAGCTTGGAAATACGTAAAAAGCACCATTAGGTGTTAAGCACTTAATGCCTTTAATATTATTTAAACTTTTAACAACAAAATCTCTTCTTTCTTTAAAAGCTTTTGATCTTTTTTGAATAAAACCTTGATTACCATTTAAGGCTTCAACAGCTGCTGCTTGACTTATTGAAGATGGGTTAGATGTAGATTGTGATTGAATTTTACCAATCGCTTTAATTACATCTTTTGGACCTGCCGCATAACCTATTCTCCAACCAGTCATTGCATAAGATTTACTAACACCATTCATAGTAAGAGTTCTATCTTTTAATTTTGAATTTTGTGCGATGGTATAAAAATTAAAATTATCATATTTAATATGCTCATAAATATCATCACTCAAAATATGAACTTTTTTATTTTTAACTAAAACTTTTGCCAATTCCTCAATTTCTTTTTTAGTGTAACCTGCACCTGTTGGATTTGAGGGTGAGTTTAAAATTAACCATTTTGTTTTTTTTGTAATAGCTTTTCTTAATTTTGAAGGTGTAAGTTTGAATCCCTCTTGTTCAGTACATTTAACTATTTTTGGCTTTCCTCCAGATAATAAAACCATATCTGGATAAGACACCCAAAAAGGTGCTGGGATTATAACTTCATCACCTTTGTTTAAAGTTGCCATGAATGCGTTATATAAAACTTGCTTACCACCAGTTCCAACAGTGATCTGATCTGCAGTGTAACTTAACTTATTTTCTCTTTTAAACTTTGCTATAATTGCTTTTTTTAAAGCGGGAGTTCCATCCACTGCTGTATATTTAGTGTCTCCATTTTTAATAGCTTTAATTGCTGCATTCTTTACGTTGTCTGGAGTATCAAAATCTGGTTCACCAGCACCAAGGCCAATTACATCTTTGCCTGCAGCTCTTAATTCTCTTGCTTTTTGAGTAACAGCAATAGTTGGTGATGGTTTAATTCTTTTTAAACTGTCTGATATTATGCTCATTGAAATATAATTTTAATCTACTAGTTTTATAAATAATGCAGAATACTTATCAAGATTTAATTACCGAAATTCAAAATAAAAATCCTGGGATCAGCCCTAAGCTTGAGGGAGGTAAAAAGTTTCAGATGAAAACTGATTTTAAGCCTGCAGGGGATCAACCTGAAGCCATTAAACAATTAGTTAATGGCGCAAATAAAGATCAACTTAGTCAGGTTTTACTGGGTGTTACTGGATCTGGAAAAACTTTTACTATGGCTAAGGTTATCGAAAAAACTAATAGACCAGCTTTAATTCTTGCTCCAAATAAAACATTGGCTGCTCAACTATATGGAGAAATGAAATCTTTCTTTCCAGATAATGCAGTTGAATATTTTGTATCTTATTATGATTATTACACACCAGAAGCATATGTTCCACGTTCAGATACTTATATTGAAAAAGAAGCTTCAATTAATGAGCAAATCGATCGAATGCGTCACTCGGCAACAAGATCACTTCTTGAGCGAGACGATGTTATTATTGTATCAAGTGTTTCTTGTATCTATGGTCTAGGATCTGTTGAGGCTTACAGCAAGATGACTTTAAGTTTAAAGACTAATTATGATTACAACAGAGAAGAATTAATAAAATCTTTAGTAGCACTTCAATATAAAAGAAATGATCAAAATTTTTATCGAGGAACTTTTAGAGCCAGAGGAGAATACCTTGAAATTTTTCCTTCTCACCTAGAAGATCGTGCTTGGAGATTAAGTTTATTTGGAGACAAATTAGAAAAAATAGAAGAGTTTGATCCTTTAACAGGAGATTTGGTTAGTGAACTTGATGTAATTAAAATTTATGCTAACAGTCACTACATCACACCCAAACCAACTATTGAACAAGCAATAATTAAAATTAAAAGAGAACTAGAGGCAACTTTAAAAAGATTTAAAGAACAAAATAAATTACTTGAAGCACAGAGATTAGAAGAAAGAACTAAATTTGATTTAGAAATGATTGAAGCAACTGGATCTTGTGCTGGAATCGAAAACTATTCAAGATTTTTATCTGGAAGAAAACCTGGAGAGCCCCCTCCTACATTATTTGAATATTTTCCAGACAATACTTTAATTTTTGTTGATGAATGTCATGTAACTGTTCCTCAATTAAATGGAATGTATAAAGGTGATAGATCAAGAAAAAGTAATCTTGCAGAGTATGGTTTTAGATTACCTTCTTGTATGGATAACCGACCACTTAAATTTGAAGAATGGGATGCAATGAGAACGCAAACAGTTTTTGTGTCAGCTACACCAGGACCATGGGAACTAAAACAAACAAAAAATAAATTTGTCGAACAAATCATTAGACCCACAGGATTAATAGATCCTCCAGTTGAAATTAGGCCTGCAAAAAACCAGGTTGATGACTTAATGCATGAGTGTGTAAAAGTAATTAACAACAACTTTAGAGTATTAGTCACTACTTTAACTAAAAAGATGGCCGAAGATTTAACTGAGTATCTTCACGAAAATGGTATCAAAGTTAGATACATGCACTCTGATATCGACACCTTAGAGCGTATTGAAATCATGAGAGATCTAAGGCTTGGAGTATTTGATGTATTAGTTGGAATTAATTTACTAAGAGAAGGACTTGATATTCCAGAATGTGCATTAGTTGGAATTTTAGATGCAGATAAAGAAGGCTTTCTAAGATCTGAGACTTCTTTGGTTCAAACTATTGGAAGAGCTGCAAGAAATCTAGAGGGTAAAGTTATTCTTTATGCGGATAAGGAAACAAAAAGTATTAAAAATGCAATCAAAGAGACAGATAGACGAAGAACTATTCAAGTAGCTTACAACAAAAAACACAAGATCAGTGCAACAAGTATAAAAAAAGAAATTGGAGATGTGCTTGAAAGTGTTTATGAGAAAGACTATGTAAAAGTTGGAACTGATGAAAATATTGGTGGTAATCTTAAGAAACACCTAAAAGCTCTGAATAAAAGAATGAAAGAGTCAGCAACTAACCTTGAGTTTGAAGAAGCAGCAAAAATTAGGGATGAAATTAGAAAACTTGAAGCATCTGAGCTAGAAATTACTTTAAATCCAAAAGTAAAAAAATATAGTTCAAATAATAAAATGTATCCAAAAGGTAGATCAACTATGGGTCTTCCAGGAACAAGAGCGCAAAAAGGTAAAAAAAAGTGGAAGCAAACAAAATAATTATAACAGGAGCAGCAACTAGAATGGGTGCTGCGATTGCTAAAAAGCTATCAGGTCCAAATGTGGAAATTGTTATTCATTATAATAAATCAAAATTAAATGCTGAGAAATTACAAAAAGAACTAAAGAAAAATAAAACAAAAGTTTGGTTGATTAAAGGAGATCTATCCAAAGAAAATGATTTAAAAAAAATTATCAAGTTTGCAAAATCAAAATTAAAATACTTTGATTGTTTAATTAATAACGCTTCATTGTTTGAAAATGATAATTTAAAAAATTTTACATCTAAAAGTTGGAATAATCATTTAGATGTAAACTTAAAAGCTCCTGCTTATCTAACAAAAGAATTTGCAAATAATATTAAAGGTAAAAATAATAATATCATAAACATTATTGACCAAAGAGTTTTTAAACTAACTCCATTTTTTACTTCATACACATTAAGTAAAACTGGACTTTACACATTAACAAAAACAAGTGCTATGAGTTTGGCTCCCAACATAAGAGTAAACGGTATAGCTCCTGGACCAACAATAAAAAATAAGCGTCAAACAGATAAACATTTTAAAAAACAATATTTAGCTACACCTTTAAAGCAACAGGTGAATGTTAAAGAAATATGTAATGCTGTTGACTTTTTTATTAAAAACAGTTCTATTACAGGTCAAGTATTAGCTATTGATAGTGGACAAAATTTAAACTGGCAAACACCAGATGTAATTGGAAAAGAATGAAAAAAAGTAATTTTAAAGTTGTAAAAATAGACAAAAATAAAAGTTTATTTAATTACGAAAAAAAAATTCTTATTAAAGAATTAACCTTAGATCTAAAACTTGGTTATTACGAATTTGAAAAAGAAAAACCTCAAAAAGTAAAATTTAGCCTTGAAATTGATTATGAAGATAAAAAACCAACCAGTGACAAAGATATCAAATCTATTGTAAATTATGGGCAAGTTGTAAAATTGATCAAAAAACTTACCAAAAATAAGCATTACAATTTCTTAGAAACACTTGCGGAAGATGTTTTTGATATTTTATTTAAAGATAAACGTATTGGTAAAATAATGCTTCAAATTGAAAAATTAGAGATTTTAAAAGAATGTACGTCAGTTGGTATTCAAATTACCAAAAAAAGAAGTCATGAAAAGCTCTGAACTTGGAAAAGAAGTAATAAAAAAAGAGCTTCCATTAATTCCTAAAAGCCCTGGTGTTTACCGAATGCTCAATCATAAAGATGATATTCTTTATGTAGGTAAAGCCAAAAATTTACCGAATAGATTAAAAAGTTATGTGGCAGAGAAAAACCACATCATTCGGACAGAGAGAATGTTGTCTCAGACTTTTAAGCTTGAGATCACAACTACTGCAAATGAGAGTGAAGCCTTACTGTTGGAAGCAAATTTAATAAAAAAACATAAACCAAAATTCAATATTTTACTTAAAGATGACAAATCATTTCCCTTCATATTTATTGGTGAAAAAGAACAATGGCCAAGAGTTACAAAACATAGAGGGAAAAAAGAAAAAGAAGGATTTTACTTTGGTCCCTTTGCGTCTGCAGGCACTGCAAACTGGACTATTAAGATGCTTCAAAAAATATTTCAATTAAGAGTTTGTGATGATGGTACGTTTAAAAATAGAAAACGACCTTGTATACTTTATCAAATTAAAAGATGTTCAGGTCCCTGTGTGGGATACATAAATAAAGATGACTATAAAAGTTCGGTAGATCAAGCAATTCAATTTGTGTCTGGTAAATCTAGAGATATTCAAAAAAATCTCTCAAAAGAAATGGAGGCCGCAAGTGATCAACTTGATTTTGAAAGAGCTTCAATTTTTAGAGATAGAATAAAATCTCTAAATATCATTCAATCTTCACAAAGAATTAATGAGGCAAACCTAGTTGATGCTGATGTGATTGCTGGATATAAAGAATCTGGGAAAGCTTGCATTCAAGTTTTCTTTTATAGATCAAAACAAAATTGGGGTAATCAAGCTTACTTTCCAAAACATGATCCAGATCAAGAAATTTCGGAAATTATGTCTTCTTTTTTAATGCAATTTTATGAAAATAAAACTGTTCCTAAATTAGTTATTATTAATAGTGATATCAAAGATAAAAAATTAATAGAAGAAACTTTAAGTAAAAAAGAAGGAAATAGCATTTCCATCAATACAGCAAAAAAAGGAACTAAAGCAAAAGTTGTTGCAATGGCAGAAAAAAATGCAAAAGAGTCTTTAAATAGAAAACTTTATGAAACAAATAATAATAAGAATTTATTTGAAGGTGTTGCTAAAAAATTTGATTTAAAAAATGTTATCAATTTAGTTGAGGTTTACGACAATAGTCATATTTCAGGAACCAACAGTGTTGGGGCAATGGTTACATTTGGCAATGAAGGTTTTGTTAAAAAGAGATATCGAAAATTTGATATTAAAACAAAAGGTGCAGAGCAAGATGATTTTGCTATGCTTAAAGAAGTTTTATCTAGAAGATTTAAAAGAGCAATTTTAGAAAAAGGTAATTATTTAACCTTACCAGATTTAATACTGATTGATGGTGGAAAAGGACAGTATTCTTCAGCAAAAGAAGTGCTAGATGAATTGGGTCTACATGACCTTCCAATGATTGCTATTGCAAAAGGTAAAATGCGAAATAGTGGAGACGAAACATTCTTCTACAATGGTAAAAGCTATAAATTTGAAAAAAATGATCCAACTTTATTTTTTATGCAAAGACTTAGGGATGAAGCACATAGATTTGCAATTACCTCACATAGAGCAAAACGAGCTAAAGGATTATCGAAATCATTGCTAGATCAGATCGATGGTATTGGCGCTATTAGAAAAAGGGCATTATTAAACCATTTTGGTTCAGCAAGATCCGTTGAGTCTGCTAGTTTTGACGAGATAAAGTCTGTAGAAGGTGTTGAGGAAAAAGTTGCAAAAAAGATATATAACTTCTTTCACGAATAATTATGCTTAGAAAAATTCCTAATATATTAACCATTGGGCGAATAATAATTGTCCCTTTCTTTGTCTTGGCTTTTTATCTACCAGGCTTTTATGGAGATTTGACTGCGCTCATATTGTTTATAATTGCCTCGTTCACTGATTTTTTAGATGGAATGTTGGCTCGAATGCTTGGGGAAGAGTCTAAATTGGGTGAATTATTAGATCCAATTGCAGATAAAATTATTGTAGCTACAGCATTAATCTTATTAGTTATGGATGGTACCATAAGAAATTATGAGGTTATTGCTGCTATAATTATTCTTACACGTGAAATTTTAATTTCAGGATTAAGAGAATTTTTAGCTAAAGGTCAAATAAAACTTCCAGTATCAAATCTTGCAAAACTAAAAACTGTTTTACAAATGGTATCGATTGGTCTTTTGCTCTCAGGAGAGACGGGAAATAAGATTATTAATTTTCAAGATTATAATGCACAAACTATAGGAATTATTCTTCTTTGGCTTTCAGCATTTTTAACACTTTTCACTGGGTATGATTATATGCGTAAAGGAATAGATCACGCGATGTCAGAAGACAACAAAGATTAGGCTGCTTTTTTCTTTCTTACTAAAGCTTGATAACTTTCATTTAAATCAATTATAGTTTCACATACCTTAAATTGATTTTCTGCAATGCATGATACTGGTGTTACTTCCGCAGCTGTTCCAGTCAAAAAGCATCCAACGAAATTAGAAAGTTCTGATGGACTTATTTTTCTTTCATGAACTTTAATATTTTTAGATTTTGCAATTTCAATAACTGTTCTTCTTGTTATTCCATCTAAAAAAGAGTCTGGAATTGGAGTGTGAATTTCTCCATTTTTATCTTTGAAAAAAATATTTGCTCCAGTTGCTTCAGCAACATTTCCATCATGATCTAACATTAATGAATCCGTGTATCCTTGTTTTTCTGCTTCATGCTTAGATAAAGTACAAATCATATAAAGACCTGAAGCTTTTGTATCCCAAGGAATTGTATTTGGAGCTGGTCTTCGCCAATTTGAAATATTTAATTTTATTCCTTCTACTTTTAGTTTTGGATCAAAATAAGAGCCCCACTCCCAAGTCGCTATAGCAACATGAATTTTTGTTTGTTGTGCAGAAATTGCCATCATCTCGCTACCTCTCCAAATAGTAGGTCTTACATATCCGTTTTCTACTTTTTGAACTGAAATAATTTTATTGCAGGCATCATTTATTTCTTTTTCGCTGTAAGGAATTGTCATTCCCATTCTTTCTGCTGAATAAAAAAGTCTTGAAGTGTGTTCTTCTAATTTAAATATCGAACCATCATACACCCGTTCACCTTCAAAAACACAACTGGCATAATGAAGTCCATGATTTAAAACGTGTATCTTGGCATCAGCCCAATCAACTAGCTCACTATTATACCAAATTTTTCCAGATCTTTTATCGTACGGTACCATGTATGAAATTTTTTAAATTATTAGTGAAAATTATCTTTGTATCTTTAATATGTCAATATAACTTACCTATAATGAAAGAACTTTTATATTTAAAAGACGAACAACTAAAAGATTTAATTGAAAAATTATTTGTAAGCTACAGAGAAACATTTTCAGACGCCAAAAAGGTATTAGATAGATATTCAATTGGTTTAGCTCATCATAAGGTTATTCATCTATTATCAATGTACCAAGGTATTTCAATTTCAGAGCTTTTAAAGCGCTTAAAAGTAACAAAGCAAAGCCTAAACAGGGTGCTTAAAGATCTAATTAAATTAGAAATTGTAACTTTTAAAAAAGATGATCAAGACACTAGGGTAAAGCATGTTTTTTTAAATGAAAAAGGAAAAAAAATATTTAATGAAATTTTCGATCTACAAAAAAAAAGGATTTATAAAGCATTACTTGATTCAAATTCAGAAGAAGTAATTAATTTTGATAATGTCTTAACCAAAATTATAAATGGATAAATTTATTGCACATATTTTAGTTGTTGATGATGATGATGGAATTAGATCTTTGGTTAAAAAATATTTGAATGAAAATAATTTTTTAGTCACGACTGCTGATAGTGCAGAAAATGCATCAGAAAAAATTAGTATCATAAAATTTGATTTAATAATTTTAGATATAATGATGCCTGGAAAAAATGGACTAGAGTTTATCAAAGATCATAAAAAAAAATTAGATACACCTATTATTCTTTTGACTGCTAAAGGTGAAGCTAATGAAAGGGTCGAGGGATTAGAGGTTGGGGCTGATGATTATTTGCCAAAACCATTTGAACCAAAAGAATTAATTTTAAGAATTAAAAATATTTTAAATAAAACTATAAAAACTGAACAAGTTAGAATTATAGAGTTTGAAAATGTTAAAATTGACTTAAATAAACTATTAATTATTAAAAATGATAATGAGTTTAAAATTAACAATACAGAGAAAATAATATTAGAAAAAATGATTAATAATCCAGGTAAAACATTTTCACGTGAGAATATTGGTCAATTAATAGAGCTAGATAAAGAAAGATCTATAGATGTAATTATTACAAGGTTAAGAAAGAAAATTGAAATTGATCCCAAAAATCCAAAATTTTTACAAACAATAAGGGGTGCAGGATATGTTCTTTGGATTGAGTAATTTTTTAAAAAAAATATTACCTAAAAGATTGTTTTATAGGGCCCTTTTAATTGTAGCTGTTCCTGTCTTAGTTCTTCAATTAATCGTAACTATTGTATTTTTTGACAGCCTTTGGATCAAAACTAATAAAGGAATGACCAAGGCATTAATTAATGAAATTAATTTATTTGTTGAAGTTTATGATAATCAAAAAATTGATAAAGATGAATTAAAAAATCTCTTTTCTCTATTTATAGATCTAAACATAGAGCATGTTAATAATAAGAATTTTAATAGTAAATATAATAAAAGAACATTCAGTCCAATTGATAGGACTCTTAGAAGAGAATTAAAATCAAACTTTAATCTTGGTGAGTTTTGGTTTGATACAACAAGTTATAAAGAATTAATTGATATAAGAATAAAATATGAAGATGGATACTTTAGATTTTTAGTACCTAGAGATAGAGTTACTAGTTCGTCTGCACGAATATTTGCGCTTTGGATAACTGTTCCAGCAATTATAATGGTTATGATTTCATTAATATTTTTAAAAAATCAAACTAGACCAATTACCAATCTTGCACGTGCTGCTGAAAAATTTGGTAAAGGTGAAGAAATAGTGGAATTCAAACCTTCTGGTGCCTTGGAAATAAGACAAGCAGGGCATGAGTTTGATAAAATGAGAAAAAGAATTCTCAAACATTTAAATCAAAGAACCGAGATGTTATCTGGCATAAGTCATGATTTGAGAACGCCTCTTACGAGGATGAAACTTCAAGTTGCTTTCATTAAAGATAAGGATTTAGCTAAAAAACTAGCAGAGGATATTAATGAGATGGAAAAAATGCTTAATGAATATCTGCAATTTACAAGTTCATCCTATATTGAAAAAGATGAGATGTTCAACTTATCAGAATTGATAGAACAAATTGTTATCAAATATAATAACAAGAATATTCAAAAAGATTTAATACCCAGAGTTTATCTCAATGGTAGAAAAAATTTAATTAATCGATGTCTTAATAATATAATTGATAATGCGTTAAAATATGGAAATAAAGTTGAAGTAAAACTTAACAAAGAAAATACAAATTTGTTAATTATCATTGATGATGATGGTTCTGGCATTCCAAAAAAAGAACATGAAAATGTATTCAAGCCATTCTATAAAATTGATAAAGGTAGAGCAGAGTCCAAGTCAAGTGTCGGTCTTGGATTATCTATAGCATCAGATATTATCAGATCTCATGGGGGAAATATTGTTCTTGAAAAATCTAAAATGAACGGACTTCGTGTTAAGATTTTTTTACCTGTTTAATTTTCTTTTTTGTTTCCAATTTTTTAATTTTATTTTCTAAATTTTCAACTCGTTTTGATAACACATCAAATTCGTCCTTGCTGACGAGTTTCATTTTAAAAACAATTTCATCTCTTTTGGATTTCAAGATATTAAAAAGCTCTGAACTAAGATCTTTTGAGGAGATAATACCTTGTTCAAAAAGTTTACCAAGTTTATCAATTATAAATTTAGAATTTTTCATATTTAAGATATATAATATAAGTATTATTTAAAATGTTCATCAATAATTTTGACCCAGTCGCTTTTCAAATTATGTCATTTGAAATTAGATGGTATTCTCTAGCTTACATTTTGGGAATTGTTATTGGTTGGTCATTATGTAAAAAAGTATTTATCAAAGACTCAGATATAAATGAAAAATTTGATGACTATATAGCTTATCTTGTCATTGGAGTAATTTTAGGTGGAAGATTAGGATATGTTATATTTTATAACTTTTCATATTATTTAGATAATATATTTGATATTTTTAAGATATGGCAGGGTGGAATGTCATTTCACGGAGGATTATTAGGAGTAATCATTTCAAGTTTCTTTTTTGCAAAAAAAAATAATCAAAATCCATTTTCTTATCTAGATCAGGTGTCACTAGTAGCGCCAATAGGAATTTTTTTTGGAAGATTAGCTAATTTTATAAATTCTGAACTTTATGGAATAACTACAGATATTCCATGGTCAGTTATCTTTATTAAAGTAGATAATTTATCAAGACATCCATCTCAATTGTATGAAGCAATTTTAGAAGGTATAATTTTATTTTTAGTGTTGATATACTTTATAAAAAAAGACTATTTGAGAAAACCTGGTTTAATTTCAGCATTATTTTTAATTTTTTATTCTTTGTTTAGATTCTTTATTGAATTTTTTAGAGTGCCAGATGTACAGTTAGGCTATTTAGTTTTAAATTTAACTATGGGACAAATAATTAGCCTAGTGTTTGTAACGATTGGAACAATTCTTTTTTATCTTAAAAATGAAGATTAATAGAACAACAAATTTACCTTTAGATCAATTTATAGAATTTGCTCTATATAATAAAGATTCAGGTTACTATATGAAAAAAAATCCTTTTGGAAAAGAAGGAGATTTTATTACCGCACCAAACATTACAAGACTATTTTCAGAAATGATTGCGATTTGGGTATTAACCTTTTGGAAAAGTATCGGATCACCAAAAAAATTTAATTTGCTTGAGCTTGGAGCTGGAAATGGTGAAATGATGAAAGTCATAATTGAAACATTAAAAAATTTTTCAGGGTGTTTTAATAATTGTAATTTTCAAATACATGAAAAAAGTGAACTTTTAAAAAAAAAACAACAATTAAATTTAAAATCAGAAAAAATAACTTGGATAGAAGATATAAAGGTAAATAATTCATATCCGACGATATTTGTAGCTAATGAGTTTTTTGATGCACTACCAATTAAACAATTTTTTAAAAAAAAAGAAGGTTGGGTTGAAAGATTTGTGTATTTGAAAGAAGAAAACAAGGCTGAATTTAAAGAGCAATTAACAGAAATAAAAGAGATTGAACAGAGTCTAAACTTTGAAATTTCAAAAGATCAAGAAATTATTGAATATTCACCAGGCTCATTTGATTATTTAAAAAATATTTGTGATCTAATAAAAAAAAATAATGGCGGAATACTAATAATTGATTATGGATATTTAAATTTTAAAATGCATGAAACGCTCCAAGCTATCAATAATCATAAATATTCAAATGTTCTAGAAGATATTGGAGATTCTGACATTACTTATAATATTAACTTTGGTTTATTTAAAAAATTTGTTGATCAATTTAGTGATTTAAATTCAATAATTACTAATCAAAAAAAATTTTTAACTAGTATGGGAATAGTTCAAAGAGCAGAAATTATAAGTGAAAATATACCTTTCTCAAAAAAATCAGATTTATTTTATAGAATTAGGCGTCTTATAGATGAAAAACAAATGGGTGAGCTATTTAAAGTGATGTTGATAAAAAAGACAAAAAATCAATTTAAGATAGGTTTTGAAATTGATTAAATCAAAAAAATTAGTGGGATTAAGAAATTTAAAGCATGGCTTTTTTAATAGTAGCGGCGGTCAATCAAAAAAAATTTACAAGAGTTTAAACTGTGGACCTGGTTCGTATGATAAAAAATCTGATATTAAAAAAAACTTACAGATTGTAAGAAAAAAAATTAGCAATAAAGCAAAAAATATTTTTTTAGTTAAACAATTTCATAGTAACAAATTCATATATATCGACCAAAAATATAAAAATAAAAATAAACCTAAAGCTGATGCTATTATAACTAATCAAAGATACTTGCCTATTGCCGTATTAACAGCTGATTGTGCCCCAATATTAATTTATGACAACAAAATAAAAATGATAGCTGCAATTCACGCAGGCTGGAAAGGAGCCTATAAAGGTATAATAAATAATGTAATTAAATTTATGATCAAAAAAGGTTGTAATTTAGAAAATATTACTGCAGTCATAGGTCCGTCTATTTCTCTAAAAAACTATGAAGTAAAAGAGGATTTTAAGAAAAAATTTACCAAAAAAGATAAAAAAAATTTAATATTTTTTAAGAATAAAAAAAACAAATTATACTTTAATCTAACTGGTTTTATATATAAGTCCCTTAAAGCTATTAAGGTTAAACACATAGATGTTTTAAATATTGATACTTTTGATATTAAAAATAAATTTTTCAGTGCAAGAAGAGCTTTAAAATTAAAACATAATGATTATGGTAGAAATATTTCAATAATTATGATTAATTAGTTTTTTTAATGAAATTATTATCCGGAAATAGCAACAAACCTCTTAGCAAAAATATTGCAAAATATTTAAAGTCTAAATTGGTAAACTCTAGTATAAGAAACTTTTCTGATGGTGAAATTTATGTTGAGATTAATGAAAATATTAGAGGAAACAGTATTTTTATTATTCAGTCAGTTTCATCGCCGGCTAACGATAATCTTATGGAACTTTTGCTTTGTATAGATGCTTTAAAAAGATCCTCTGCAAAAAATATTACTGCCGTAATTCCATATTTTGGGTACGCAAGACAAGATAGAAAAGTTGTTCCAAGAACTTCCATTTCAGCAAAACTGGTGTCTAACCTAATAACTAAAGCGGGTGCTGATAGAGTCGTGACAGTAGATTTACATGCTGGTCAAATCCAAGGTTTTTTTGATATTCCAGTTGATAACTTATTTGCAACTCCTATTTTTGCAAGACATGCTAAGAAAAAAATAAAAAATAAAAATATTATTTGTGTTGCACCCGATGTTGGTGGAACTGAAAGAGCTAGAGCCTTAGGAAAATTATTAAATGTAGGGTTGGCAATTGTTGATAAAAGAAGACCAAAACCAGGTCAATCACAAGTGATGAATGTAATTGGAGATGTTAAGGGCAAAACTTGTGTAATTGTTGATGACATTATTGACTTAGGTGGGACAATAGTAAATGCTGCAAAAGCACTAAAAGATAGAGGTGCAAAAGAAGTTTATGTTTACATTACACACGGAGTATTGAGCGGTGAAGCTGTAAAAAAAATCAAAAATTCTGTAATTAAAAATCTTGTCATTACAGATACGATTGATAACTACGACAAAATTAAAAGCGCTAAAAACATTGAGGTTCTGCCTATTTCAGGCTTAATGGGAGAAGCGATCAAAAGGATATCTAATTCAACATCTGTTTCAGATTTATTTAAATAATTACCTTGAGTTATTAAAGAACTTGCGCTAAAAACCCATGATTTTATGATTTCATTAGAAGCAAACATTAGAAATACAAAAACTAAAGGTGAGCTTAGCGCACTTAGAAATAATGGCGGTGTACCGGCTGTAATTTATGGTGGTGAAGCACAAAATGAAACAGTATCAATTTCAAAAAAATTATTAAAATCTCTAATTGATAAAGAAAATTTTTTATCAAATATAGTAACTTTAAATGTTGATGGAAAACCTCAAAACGTTCTTCCAAGAGAGATTAAATATCACATTATTTCAGATGAACCAATTCACGTTGATTTCTTAAGAGTGGTACCAGGTGTAAAAATACGAATTGAAGTACCTGTACAATTTATTAACCATGAAAAATCTCCAGGCTTAAAAAGAGGTGGAGTTTTAAATATTGTTAGAAGAAAAGTAGAATTAAGATGTCCAAGTGAAAAAATTCCTGAAAGTTTAGTAATAAACCTTGATGGTGTTGATATTGGTGAAAGTTTCAAAATATCATCAATCAATTTAGAAACAGATGTGACCCCAACAATTAAAGGAAGAGACTTTGTTATAGCGACACTGGCTGCACCTACAGTAATGAAAGAACCTGAAAAACCAACTGAAGCAGAAGAGGCTGCAGAAGGTGAAGCAGCAGCAGATGCGGCAGCAGATGGAGATAAACCAGCAGCTGAAGGTGAAAAAAAAGAGGGTGACGATAAAAAAGCTGCCGAAGAAAAGAAATAAACTGTCAAAGTTAAATTTTACTATCCATTAAAAAATATGCTTTTATTTGTAGGCTTAGGTAATCCAACACCAGATAGTGAAAATAATAGGCACAACGTTGGCTTTAAAATTATTGATTCAATCAACAAAAAATTTAGTTTATCAAAACAAAAACCTAAATTTAAAGGACTACTAACAACTGGAAATGTTGGTGATCAAAAAGTTTATGCGATTAAACCTCTAACATTCATGAATAATTCTGGAATTTGCATAAGAGAACTTATTGAATATTTCAAAATAGATGCAGAAGACGTAATCGTTTTTCATGATGATTTAGATGTTGAATTTGGAAAAATTAAAGCAAAATTTGGTGGATCAAGTGCAGGACACAATGGAATTGCTTCAATTGATAAGTTTATAGGTAAAGACTATTCAAGAGTTAGAATTGGCATAGGTAAACCAAAAGAAAACATTGAAGTTGGAGATTTTGTTCTTCAAAATTTTGATGATGATGAATTGAATAAAATAGAAAAAATTTCAACTGATATCAATAATTCTATTTCCATATTAGTAGAAAAAAAATTAGATCTATTTTCTAGTACAGTAAATAATAATAAATAATGAGCTTCAAATGTGGAATTGTTGGTTTGCCCAATGTTGGTAAATCTACTTTATTCAATGCTCTAACAAATTCCAGTAAAGCTCAAGCAGCAAATTTCCCTTTTTGTACAATTGATCCAAATGTTGGGGTAGTCCCCGTGCCAGATGAAAGATTAAACAATTTATCCAGAGTATCAAAATCAAAAAAAATCATTAACACCACCATTTCATTTGTTGATATTGCTGGACTCGTAAAAGGTGCATCAAAAGGCGAAGGATTAGGTAATAAATTTCTATCACATATCAGAGAAGTAGATGCAATCATTCACATGATAAGATGTTTTGACTCTGATGATATTCAAAATGTCAATCCAACAGTGGATCCAATCAGGGATTTAGAAATTATTGAGACAGAAATGATGTTGGCTGATTTAGAGTCAATTCAAAAAAGATTAGAAAAAAGTAATAAAAAAAATGTTGATGAAGAACAATTAAAAATACTAGAGATTGCATTAGATTGTATTAATAATGATAAAGATATCTCAATTCTAAAATCCCAATTTGAAAGTAAACAGCTAAATCAAAGTGGTTTATTATCAATTAAACCAAAAATATTTGTATGCAATGTAGACGAACAAAGTGTTCAAGAAGGCAATCAATACACAAAAAAATTTATAGAAAAATTTGGTGAAGAAAATACTTTAATTGTATCAGCAGATATAGAAAATCAAATCAATGAACTAGAATCTGAAGAGAGAAAAAATTACATGGAAATGATTGGTTTAAAAGAGACTGGATTAAGCATGTTAATTCAGAAAGGATATAAAATTTTAGAACTAGACACTTATTTCACGTCTGGTGTAGAAGAAACTAGAGCATGGACTATTCAAAAGAATTGTACAGCCCCAAAAGCAGCTGGTGAAATTCATACTGATTTTGAAAAAGGTTTTATAAGAGCAGAAACAATTTCGTATGAAGATTTTGTAGCAAATGATGGGTGGGTTAATTCCAAAACTAATGGAAAAATGAGATTAGAAGGTAAAGATTATATAGTCAAAGATGGTGATGTATTAAACTTCAGATTCAACACGTGACCATATTTTTTTCATACTAAAATAAACTAAGATAGTTAAAATAATTAAGTAAACAATCGCTTTAAAGCCCATTTGATGTCGAGACTCTAAATGTGGTTCTGCCGCCCACATTAAAAATGTTGTTACATCTTTTGACATTTGTTCAACAGTTGCTTTTGTACCATCTCCATACTCTAATATGTCATCTGAAAGCGGTGCTGACATCATAATTTTATTACCATACATATATTTATTATAATGTACTCCTTCGTCCAAAGTCATTCCACTTGGGGCATCTTCATAACCTTGAAGTAAAGAATAAATATAATCTACCCCACCCCCTCTTGCTTTAACTAGAACAGACATGTCGGGCGGATAAGCACCACCATTAGCAGCTTGGGCTGCTTTAACATTTTCGTATGGCATTACAAATTTGTCTGATAGTTTTGCAGGTCTTACAAACATTTCACCATCTGCATTAGGGCCATCTGTTACTTCAAATGAAGCTGCAATTGCTTTTACTTCAGCTTCTGTAAATTCTGGTCCACCTTTTTCACCTAAGTTTCTATAACTCACATATTTCATTGAGTGACATGAAGCGCACACCTCTGTGTAAACTTGATATCCTCTTTGCAAGGCACCCCTGTCAAATTTTCCAAAAAGACCTTTAAAACTCCAATCAGTTTTTAAAAGTTTAGCCGTCTCTGCAGAATTAGAGTGTGTTGTTGCAAAGGTAATTAAAGCTAGAATTGACAATAATTTTATTAAATTTTTCACTTTATTTATCAAAACTTTCATTATGTTTAGCCGTAGCTAAGTTAGGAGAGCCTCCAAGCACTGGTTCTGTAATACTTAATGGAACAGGTAGTGTTTTTTCTTTAAATCCTAAAACAGGTAAAATCACTAAAAAATGAAGAAAGTAATATGCTGTAGCTACTCTCGCAATCAACAAGTAAAGCCCTTCAGCTGGCATAGCACCCATGTATCCTAAAATTAGAACATCAGCTACAAGTATCCAGTAAAACTGTTTGTACAAAGGTCTGAATACCGCAGATCTAATTTTTGAAGTATCCAACCAAGGTAGCACTGCTAAAATTAAAATAGCTGAAAGCATTGCCACAACTCCAAGTAATTTGTCAGGAACTGATCTTAAAATTGCATAAAAGGGCAACAGATACCACTCAGGAACAATGTGAGCTGGAGTAACCATTGGATTAGCTTCAATATAATTATCAGCATGACCTAAAATATTAGGTGAATAAAAAACAAAAAAAGCAAAAACAATCACAAACATTAGTAATGCAAAACCATCTTTAATTACGATGTAAGGATGGAACGGCACAGTATCTTTTGAAGGTTTCTTTATATCAATTCCAACTGGGTTGTTATTTCCAGGAACATGAAGTGCCCAAATATGCAAGACTACTAATCCCAAAATTAAAAAAGGAATTAAGTAATGAAGTGTAAAAAATCTTGTTAATGTAGGGTTGTCCACTGAATAACCACCCCATAACCAAGTGACAATTCCTTCACCCACTAATGGAATTGCACTAAATAAATTTGTTATAACTGTTGCTCCCCAGAAACTCATTTGACCCCAAGGTAATACATAGCCCATGAATGCAGCAGCCATCATTAATAAATAAATAATTATTCCAATAATCCAAATAATCTCTCTTGGAGATTTGTAAGATCCATAAAATAAAGACCTAAATATATGAATATAAACTGCTAAAAAAAACATTGATGCACCATTTGAATGAATGTACCTGATCAACCAGCCATAGTTTACATCTCTCATGATATGCTCAACACTTTCAAAAGCCATATCAGCGTGAGCTATGTAATGCATTGCAAGCGTTAAACCAGTGACAATCTGGGTTATTAAACAAAAAGTTAAAATTCCACCAAATGTCCACCAGTAGTTTAAATTTTTTGGAGTGGGATAATCTGTTAAGTGATTTGCTAAAGTTAAAAGCGGAAGCCTATCGTTAAACCATTTTCCAACTTTTGACGTAGGTGTGTATTCGTGATCACTCATAATATTATTTATCCAATTTTAATTGTGTTAGCGTTAACAAATTCATATTTTGGAACTTCCATATTTAAAGGTGCGGGACCTTTTCTAATTCTACCAGATGTATCATAATGCGAACCATGGCATGGGCAGAACCATCCATCATAATCACCTTTGTCATTTAATGGTACACAACCTAAATGAGTACAAACTCCAAGCATTACTAACCACTCAGGATCTTTAGCTCTGTCTTCATCTTTTTCAGGATGTTTTAAATCTTCCATTTTAACAGATTTTGCTTCTAAAATTTCTTCTGGCGTTCTTCTTCTAATAAAAACTGGTTTACCTCTCCAAAGTACAGTTATTGTATTTCCAGGTTTGACTGAACTTACGTCAACTTCCGTGCTTGCTAATGCTTTTACAGATGCGTCAGGATTCATTTGATCTACTAATGGCCAAACCACTGCACCAACACCAACTGCACCAACTGCGTACGAGGCAGTAAATAGAAATTCTCTTCTTTTAGGCTTTTTATCTGACATTTTTTTAAATATTATTGTTAAAAAATTACTTAATATACGATTTCTTATAAGATAATAGTTTTTTTTCTACTGAAAGAATGACACATAATTATGAGCCATAGACCCATTATTGCATTATATGAACCAGATATTCCTCAAAATACAGCAGCAATAATTAGAACATGCGCTTGTTTGGGCGCTAAACTTGAAATTATTGAACCATGTGGTTTTCATCTCAGTGATAAACGTTTTAAAAGAGTAGTTATGGATTATATGGATTGGGATAAAATTGATTTATATCAAAGTTCAAAACATTTCTTTGAGGCAAAAAAGAATCATAGAGTTATTTTAATGACAACAAAAGCATCGATATCTTATACAAAGTTTAATTTCAAAAAAGATGATACAATATTGTTTGGGCGAGAAAGTGCTGGTGTTCCTGAAAATATTCATCAATCTATAAATGATCGTTTGAAGATACCAATGAATGAAAATGCTAGATCACTTAATATTGCGTCCTCGGTTGCAGTTGTTTTAGCAGAAAGTTTAAGACAAACAGGGTTAATATAATATGGATAATGAAATAAAAAAAGACATCACTAGTAATTGGTTCAAGCTTTTACAAAATGCTATTTGTGATGATATTGTTAAATTAGAAAAAAATAAAGTTAAATTTAAATCAACGACATGGCAAAGAAGTAAAAGTAAAGATGAAGGTGGTGGTGAATATAGAATTATTAAAAATGGAAAAATTTTTGAAAAAGTAGGAGTAAATTTTTCAAAAGTTTATGGAAAATTTCCAAAACAATTTCAAAAAAATATTCCTGGAGCAAGTAAAGATCCAAGATTTTGGGCGTCTGGAATTTCGATAGTAATGCATATGCAAAATCCCCACATTCCAGCTATGCATTTCAACACTAGATATATTTGCACAACTGAAAATTGGTTTGGTGGAGGGATGGATGTAACACCTTCAATTAAAGATGTTAAAGAAAAAACCAAATTTCATCAATCACTAAAAAAAATGTGTGATCGTCACAGTAAAAAATATTATAAGAAATATAAAGAATGGTGTGATGAATATTTTTATTTACCACATAGAAATGAGGCAAGAGGAATTGGTGGAATTTTTTTTGATTATAAAAAAGATAATTTTGAAAAAGATTTTAAATTTATAAGAGATGTAGGAGTTACATTTCAAATGATTTTTAATGATATTATTGAAAAAAAAATCACAAAAAAATGGACTTTAAAAGAAAAAGAGATGCAGTATATTAAAAGAGGTAGATACGCTGAATTTAATTTATTGTATGATAGAGGAACAAAATTTGGCTTACAAACAGGCGGAAATGTTGAGGGTATATTGATGTCATTACCACCAATTGCTAAATGGAAATAAAAAATGGATAAAGAACCAATAACTCTAAATGGTTTAAACAAACTAAAGGAAGAATTAGTTTATTTAAAAGAAAAAAAGAGACCTGAAATTGTGGCTGCGATTGCAGAAGCAAGATCACATGGAGATCTCAAAGAAAACGCAGAATATCACGCAGCTAAAGAGGAGCAATCTCACAGTGAAGGTCGAATAACAGAAATCAATGATATCATTGCAAGAGCCAACGTCATTGATGTTACAAAATTAAATAATGATGGAAAAATAATCTTTGGTTCAACTGTATTTTTAGAAAACCTGGATAATGGTGAAAAAATTAACTACAAAATTGTTGGCAAAGATGAAGCTGATTTAAAACAAAAACTAATTTTTTTTCAATCACCAATTGGAAAAGGTTTAATTGGAAAAAATAAAGATGATCTGGTGGAGATTACCACTCCCGCTGGAGTTAAAAACTTTGAGGTAAAAGACGTCAAATATATTTAGCTTTTAATGATTTTTTGAATTTGTTTTTCTGAGATTTGAAAACTATTTTGAACCCAAATTTCTTCTATTAATTTTAACTTATTGCCCAATATCTTTCCCGCAGGAATATCATATTTAGTCATTAAAGTGTTTGCATTGATCGGTAGAGTTGGAATAATTTTATCTTTATAGGTCTCCACTAATTTAAGTAATTTTTTTTCAACTTTAAGTGATGTAAATAGTTTAAAATTGATAATATCAAGTACAGTTTGTTTGCCATTAAAGTAAAAAATCTTATTAAAATTCTTTTCATTAAAATTTTTTATACTTACGTTTTCTTTATAGAAAAAATCAATTGATCTTAATCTTTTTTGATCTTTTTTAGAGAGATTAAATTTATAAATAAAATAATCCGTATTATCAGTTCCATCTACAATCATTAGTGAAAGTAAAAAGATAAAATCAATCTTGGATAAATTATCAAGAGCATAAGAATTTAATTTTTTAAAATTTTCTAAATTTTTAAGTTGAGGAAAAATAATTTTTATAAGCTCTAAACTGATTTCATCTTTAAATATTTTTAAGAATGCTTTCGATTTTATTAATTTTTTAAATTCATCTAATAATCTTTCTGAAGATAATTTTGAAATCCCCCCAATATTTTTTTTAATTATTTTAATTATCTTATTGTTATGACTTTGATTTGAATAATTTATAAAAAATCTCACATATCTAAGAATACGTAAGTAATCTTCTTTAATTCTATTTTCTGCTTCTCCAATAAAATTAATAATTCCACTTTCAAGATCTTTTTTACCATTAAATGGGTCAAACAAATTTCCATCTTTGTCGGAGTATATTGAATTTATGGAAAAATCTCTTCTAGCTGCATCTTCTTTCCAATCTGTGGAAAATTCTACCTTTGCATGTCTTCCATCTGTAGAAACATCTTTTCTTAAAGATGTAATTTCATATTTATGCTTATCAATTATTGCCGTGATAGTTCCATGATCAACGCCTGTTTCATAAAAATTAATCTCTTTTTTTTTTAAAGCATCACAAACTTCACTTGGTTTTAGATTGGTGGCTAAATCAATATCATCAACAATTTGTTTTTTTATAATTTTTCTTACACAGCCACCAACATATCTAACTTCACTACCTTCCGAATAAGTATTAAGTGCTTCAAAAATTCTATTAGCAGGTGTTTGGTTTGTTAAATCAGTAAGATTTTGACTTATATAATCAAGATTACGAGATCTAAAAAAAATTTTATCTAAAAAATTATACATATTTGGCTGGGGCGCTAGGATTCGAACCTAGGATGCCGGTACCAAAAACCAGTGCCTTACCACTTGGCTACGCCCCAATATTGTTTTCATATAACATAAAAAAATAATATTTATATAGTTTTCGATGCATTACACCAATAATTTTTAAATTTTCTTTTAAATTTAACTTTGGCTAATTCACAATCTTGATTATTTTGATAATACGCAACTATTACCGACCCAGAGCCTGTCATTCTCACAAATAGAGGTTGGTTTAAATTTTCCATAAAAGATTTTAATTTTTTTAGTTTTGGATATTTTGAAAATGCAACTTTTTCTAGAGCATTTTCTTGTTTTAATAAAAATCTTAAATTTAACATATTCTTATTTGGATTGCTCAATACTGGTTTACTAAACTTTTTAACACCTGAATAAATTTTTTTTGTAGAGCATCCAAAATTTGGACGCACAAGTAAAATATAAAAATTAGAACTTTTTAAAAATTTTTTAATACCTCCACTGGATGACAAAATAGTACTTTTTTGAACTATACCTAAAATCACATCTGAACCAATTAAATTTGTTAATTGTAAAATTTTTTTTTGGTTAATTTTGACAAATTTTTTTTTAATCAAAAAATTTAAAATAGTTGCTGCATTCATTGACCCACCACCTAGGCCTGCTTCCTGTGGAATATTTTTTTGAATTTTTATTTCAAATTTTTTATTATTTAATAATTTCTTGTCATCTAAAATTTTAAATAATTTATCAACAGTGTTATCCTTTTTAATATTTCTAGAAAAAATTCCACTAAAAGAAATTTTATGTTTATTGCTGTCAATTCTCTTAATTGTAATTAAGTCATGCAATTTTATAAACTTTACGATACTTTCAATCTTATGTAGTTTAATTAGTTTGCCTGTAACATGCAAAGCTAAGTTTATTTTAGCAAACGATTTAAGTTCATAAATTTTCATTTAAGAATTATTGAGGCCTTCTATAATTTTAATATCTATTTTTTCCTTAATATCTTCATCAGTGTCATCTAATCTTAAAACGTAGTTCCAAAAGTATCTTGCTTGAATATTCCTATTCAATTTCCATAAAATATCACCATAGTGATCATTAACAGTTGGATCTTCAGGCATTAGCTCAACTGCTTTTTTTATATATTTTTCTGCCTCGTTATAATTTTTTATCAAGTAATACGCCCACCCTATTGAGTCCGTAATATAAGGATCATTACTCCTTAAAGCGTAAGCTTTCTCCAACATTTGTATTGCTTCATCTATTTTATAATCACGTTCTAACCATGAATATGCCAAATAATTTAAAACATAGGCGTCATCTGGATTTATTTCAAGTGAGTGTTTTAAATCTTCGTCTGCTTTTTGGTAATTACCCAATCGTTCATAACTACCACCTCTCCTATACAATAAATCAGATTTAATCTCCGAATTGACACTCAAAGATAAGATGATTTCACTGTAGTATTCAATTGCTTTTTCATAATTTTTTGAATTTTTGTAAAAGTTTGCAATATCAAAAACCATTTTCACATTCGGATTTTTAATTTTACTAAACTTTGAACTTATAAAATTTATACCCTCATTATATCCTTTATTTTTGATAATTATCTGAGCTTCTTTTTTTACTCTAAACCAATAATAAAATTCATATTGCTTATCAATTTTTTTTAGAATTTTTTTAGCCTTGTCATATTCGTCGTTAAGATAAAAGTTTTCAGCTACAAGTGTTGAATTTAAAATGAATTTTGGATTTAAATAATTTGAAAGATTTAGATAAAAATTGGATTTTTCAATATCATCTTGAGATGAATAAAGATTTGATATTAAAAATAAAAATTCACCAATTATGTCATTATGGTTATTGCATGAAAAAATTTTACCGAACTCTTTAAAATTTTTATTTTCCACCCAACTCTTACTTTGGGACAACAGAAGTGTAGAATTTATATATTCAAGTTGATCAGCGACTACCTTTACTTCCTCAATTTGATTATTCTCAATTAAATAATTGATATAAAAAAATATATATCTTGAATAATCTCCATCAGGATTATTTATTAAATTTAAAAAAGATGATCTAGTGTTTTCTTTTTTCAAATAGCATCTTTGAAATGCTTGATTTATAATAGAGATATTACCAAAGTTTTTTTTATTAATTAAAATTTTTTTATTTTTAAATGTATGAAGGTATTGTCTTAAAGTTTCAAATATTACTAAATTAAATCTATTTTCATTTTGAAATTTTAAACTTAAATTTAAATATTTTTCAGCTTGATCTAAATTATTTTTTTTTAAACTATCGGCTATTAAAAGAATGTATGCATCAAAAAAATCTAAATTACTTTTGTTATTACTATTTTTTATTACATTAATAGCTTGAGCAACTTTATTTTCTAGAACCAAAGAATAAGCATATCGTTTTAAATATGCGTCATGTTTATTAAGTAGTACCTTAGAAGCATTAAAAAATTTTAATGCATCAGAATTATCGTTATTCTCAAAGGCAATAATTCCTGAAAAATAATTTGATAGATCTCTTGAATTGAAATCATTAAAACTAGCACTTTTAGAATATACAGACGTCTGATAGAATAACCCTAAAACTACTATTAGTTTTATTAGTTTATTAAACATTTGATCATTGTATGACTAAAAAAGTGATAAATCAAAAAGGCAAATTCGACGAGGAATTAATAAATACGATTGAGCCTAACTATGTATTTAAAGATAAGCCAATAAATAGATTTAACATTATCGAAAATAGCAATGACAGTAATCAAACAAATAAAGCTGAGCTACTAGAAGAATTAAAAAAACAAATAAATTCAATCGAAAATTGTAATTTAAAAGACAATTCTCAAAATCTTGTCCTTGGGGATGGAAATATAAATAGTTCAATTATGTTAATTGGTGAGGCTCCAGGAATTGAAGAAGATAAATCTGGCACAACATTTAAAGGTGAGGTTGGAGACCTATTAAACAAAATGCTGCTCGCAATAGAAATAAAAAAACAAAATATTTATTGTAGTTATGCTATAAATTTTAGACCTCCAGAAGATCGCAAACCTACTACACAAGAAATTAAAAGATACTCTGTTTTCTTAAGAGAGCATATTTCTATTATTAACCCAAAAATTATTATTCTTATGGGCAGCTCAGCAATGGAAGCTGTAACAGGTATTAATAGTAAAATATCTTCTGAAAGAGGCAAATGGAAAGAAACAATATTAAAAAATAAGACATACCCAGTGATGATATCATTTAATCCATCCTATTTAATTAGATTTCCAGAAAATAAAAAATATTCTTGGGAAGATTTAAAAAAGATTAAACAGAAAATTAATGACATGAAAATTATTATTTAAATTTATATGATTAAATTACATAAAAGATATGTTTATTGGTGGAAAGAAAAACTCAATATCTCTAATTATGGCCTTCTATGGATTTCTTTCATAAAAGGAATTTTAGTTGGACTGCTAATTTACCACTTCTTAATTGTTTAAATGAAAATTATAGCTGGTGTCGATGAAGTTGGAAGAGGAAGTTTAATAGGGCCAGTTTATGCAGCTGCTGTAATATTAAATACAGATATTAATAAAAAGTTATTAAAAGATTCTAAAACTATTACTAAAGATAAAAGAGAATTATTATCAAAATATATAAAAAAAAATTCTATTTGGGTAATTGGTAAAGCATCAGTTAGAGAAATAGATAAAATCAACATCCTACAAGCAAGCTTGCTTGCAATGAAAAGAGCAATTAAAAAACTTAAAAAAAAACCTACACAAGTTTTAATCGATGGAAATAAAATTCCTTATTTAAAAAACTATAATTTAAAAGCAATAATTAAAGGTGACCAAAAAATTCCTTCTATTTCTGCAGCATCCATTGTTGCTAAGGTTGCTAGAGATAAATTCATAACTAAATTGGCAAGCAAGAATAAAGGTTACGGTTGGGATCAAAATTTTGGTTATGGAACTAAACAACATTTAAAAGCTATTAAAAAACTTGGAATAAATAAGCATCACAGGAAAACCTTTTCTCCGTTATCTAAATTAAAGACACACAATATCTAGTTGCCCAATATTAAGTCAGCACAAATCGAATCCAAATAATTCAATCTCAGGTTGACGCTGGAATCCTTTTGGAGTCTAATTATTTTATATAAATGAATACTGAATTTAAAAATAAAATTGTTAATGGAGATAGTCTTGAGGAGTTAAAAAATATTCCTAGCGAAACTTTTGATCTAATTTTTGCAGATCCTCCATATAATTTACAATTAAAAAATGAATTAATTAGACCAGATAGATCTAAAGTTAGCGCTGTGAACGATAAGTGGGATCAATTTGAAAATTTTAAGAAATATGATGAATTTACATATTCTTGGCTAGCAGAGTGTAAAAGAATTTTAAAAAAGGATGGAGCGCTATGGGTAATAGGAAGCTATCATAATATATTTAGAGTAGGAACGGCAATTCAAAATCTAGGATTTTGGATATTAAACGATGTCATTTGGAATAAAAATAATCCAATGCCTAATTTTAGAGGAACACGTTTTACTAATGCTCATGAAACTTTAATTTGGGCATCTAAGAGTGAAAAATCAAAATATACTTTTAACTATCAGTCTTTAAAATGTTTAAACGATGATCTTCAAATGAGATCTAACTGGAATCTGCCAATTTGCAATGGAACTGAAAGACTAAAAAAAAATGGAAAAAAAGTACATTCAACACAGAAACCAGAGGCACTGTTACATAGAGTTTTACTCGCTTCATCAAATAAAGATGATTTAATTTTAGATCCTTTTTTAGGGTCAGGTACAACAGCAACAGTTGCAAAAAAATTAGGTAGAAATTATTACGGTATAGAAAAAGAAAAAACATATTTTAAAGCTGCCGAACAAAGATTAAAAAACACCCAACCTATTAAGGATGATTTCTTAGATACTTTGAAAAATAATAGATCTAAACCAAGAATACCTTTTGGTTCATTAGTAGAGCTAGGTATAATTAAACCAGGTACAAATATTTTTGATAACAAAAAAAAAATTACTGCGAGAATAATGGCTGATGGAAGCATTAAGCATAATCAAGCAGAAGGATCTATTCATAAAGTTGCAGCAACTATTTTAGGTGCAGAAAGTTGCAATGGTTGGACTTATTGGCATTGTGATATTAACGGGAGAACTTATCCAATTGATTATTTAAGACAACGATTAATTTCTAAAAATTAATTTTTATAAATTCTACCTAAATAATTTTCCAAGAATCTCTTATTTTTAGTTAATATCCTTAAGCTAATATTTCTTAAAAAGACTATGACTGGGTTAGATAAGTGAAAAGCAAATTGATTTAATTTTGATCTATTATTAATCATTTTAACTTTTAAAATTCTATTATCATAAAAATTATTTTTATTATTTGTGATACAGTCAAACAACTCCGAACCACATTCAATCGATTGAGAGGCACCTTGTGCAAATGAAGGTGGAAAAGCATAAAATGCATCACCAATTAAGAAAATATTTTTCCCAGGTTTAACGAAACCTTTGCTTACAAATATTGGAAAACATTTAATATTTGTAAGATGATCTAAAATAGTTGAGGAAGTTTTGCTTTGTAAATTGTCTTTAATACCTTTAAAGAAAGTCACATCTTTAAAAAGACTATAATTTTCAAGCTCATTTGCTGTTAATTTATACTTTAAAACTCCAATAAAATTGAATGCTTCATTATTGTTATTAACCGGATAAATTACATAATGAAAATTTTGACCCATAAATAAAGAAATATTTTTTTCATTTAACTCATTGAGTTTATTTCTTGAGATATTTCCTCTAATCGCAATGGAATTATTAAAAACTGGTTTTATTTTATTGTCAGAAATTAATGATTTTCCTTTAGAAAAAACACCATCAGAAATAATTAAATGATCACAAATTACTTTGTTATTTTCGTTAAAAATTAAATTTATTTGATCGTTATTTTTTTCAATTTTTGAAATATTATGATTATATTTTAATAAATTAATATCCAACCTATCCTTTAAAAATTTAATTAATTTAGATCTCTTAAGTGCTGTATACTTGCAATCTTCAGAATTAAATTCTGAAATGTTAAGATCACATATTTTTTTTTGTTGCTTAAGTTCATAAAAATCAATTTTTTCTGGGTTAAATTTGTCTTTATTATCTAAAGTATTAAATCCAATTCTGTTGAGAAGCTTAATGCTGTTATTAGATAACTGTATTCCATACCCCTCATCCGATTCAATAGAACTATTTTTTTCATAAATAGTGACGTGGTAATTGGGGTTTTCTTTAAATAAATTTGCAATAAACAAACCTGAAATACCAGCTCCAATTATTGCAATTTTTTTCATTTACAGTTTTCCAGATAAGTAACAATTTTTTTTGTAAAAGTTGGCAAAGTATAGTTTTTTAATTTTTTAGGATCAATCCAATAAGAAAATGGGATTGGCTTAATAATCTTATCATTTTGAATTTTAATATTCATATTCATATTAGACATTTTAAAATTTAAATTTTGTTCAAAATTTTTAGGCTTAATTAATTCCTCCATCGGAAAAATATTAAAGTTCTTTAAAAAATTAAAATTTTTGTTTTTAACTAATAGATATTTATTATCTTTTTTATAAACCTTAAGTAAAAAATATTTTTCTTTGTTTTTCTTTTTAAATTTAGACAATTTAAAATCTTTTTTTATAAATGATTTACACTTTTTTGTGATAGGGCACTTTTCACAATAAGGATTTGTGGGCTTGCATATTAATGCCCCCAATTCCATTAATGCTTGAGCATAATCACTAGCTCTAGCAGATGTGCCTAAAAAAGTTTTTTGTTTGATTAAATTTTTCTTTTCAATTTCATTTTCATTTTTTAAATAAAGATATCTTTTTAACACTCTTTCAATATTACCGTCTAAAGGAATAATAGGTTTATTGAATGCGATAGCTAAAATTGCACTTGCTGTATAATCTCCAATACCAGGAAGTGACTTAAGATCTAAAAAATTATCAGGTAAATTTTGATTAAAATCTTTAATAACTTTTTGTGCAGTTTCTTTGAGATTTTTAACTCTTGAATAATACCCAAGACCTTCCCAAAGTTTAATTAGTTTTTGATTATCACAATTTGCCAAACTTTCTAAATTGGGAATTTCTTTAATAAATCTATTAAAATACGGAATCACTGTTGCAACTTGTGTCTGCTGCAACATAAATTCACTAACCAATGTATAATATTGTTTTTTTTTAGATGAAGTTTTTTTTCGCCAAGGTAATGATCTTTTATTTATATCATACCAATTAAGAATTTTATTTGTTATTATCAATTCTTTCATATGCAATTTAAAGATAATACTAAGCAGAGAAATAAAACCATTCAAGGCCTAAGATCATTTAAAGACACTTTGCCAAAGAATGTAAAAAAAATCATAAATAAAAAAGGACATATTTATTCTGAAACTTTAAATAACTGGAAGTACATTGTTGGTGAGAATTTATTTAAAGTTTGCTATCCAAAAACATTTAAAAATTCAAATAAATTTGGAGTAAGCACTTTATTGATAATGGTTAAAAGAGGTCATGAAGTTGATATGGAATATTCGAAAAAAGATATAATGGATAAAATGAATAGTTTTTTTGGATACTCAGTAGTTGAAAAACTTAAATTTATTAGCTTTGATGATGAGCAAAAAATTTTTGTTAAAACAAACACTGCTCGCCAAAATGACGCAATTAATAAATACCAAGATCAGATTAATAATGTTAAGAATGAAAAAATTAAAAAATCACTTGTCGAACTAACTAAGGTCTTTAAAAAAAAATGAAAAAATTTTTAACCTATAATTGCGTTTGAGTCTTTGACTTGTAGTCATTGTGCGAGTTTTCACAAAGATGTATACCCTCAACTTAAGAAAGAATACCTTGATACTGGTTTGGCTAAAATTGAATTCAGACATTTCCCATTAGATGTAGCTGCATTTAATGCCTCTAAAGTTTCGCAATGTAAAAATGATGGTGATTCGGCAATTTTGAATAGTCTGTTCGCCAACCAGCAAAAATGGGTAAAGGGTAATTCTGTAGAGGAAGCAAATAAAAATCTTCAAAAATTTTTAATTAACCAAAGTTTTGATATTAATTTTGAAAAATGCATAAATAACAAAGAAATAGAAGATTTTGTTTTAAATGATCGAATTGATGGAGTTAAAAAGTTTAAAGTAAATGCTACTCCTACGATAGTAATTAATAATAAAAAATTCGAAAAAACTCTTAATTATAAAAATTTAAAAAAAGCTCTAGAAAAACTGATATAAGTTTAAGCATGGAGTTTAAAAAAATCCAATTAAATGGATTTAAATCTTTTGCTGATAAAACGAATTTTCTAATTGAAGAGGGTTTAACTGGAATAGTGGGCCCTAATGGATGTGGAAAATCTAATATTGTTAAATCTTTAAGATGGGCTATGGGAGAAACGTCTGCAAAAAGTATGCGTGGCTCTGGCATGGAGGATGTAATATTTAATGGGACATCAAACAAAGCTTCCAAAAATATTGCTGAAGTTTCTATTGATGTAGAAAATAAAAATAACGAAGGACCAGTTCAATACCGTGAACTTGATCAGATAAGTGTCAGAAGAAAAATAGAAAAAGATAAAGGCTCCAAGTTTTATATTAATGATAAAGAAGTAAGAGCAAGAGATGCTCAAATGTTTTTTGCTGATCTATCAACCGGTGCACACTCACCTTCAATGATTAGCCAGGGTCGTATAGGGGCCTTGGTAACTGCAAAACCAACAGATCGAAGAGCTATCTTGGAAGAAGCTGCGGGAATATCTGGGTTACATGTAAGAAGACACGAAGCTGAACTAAGGTTGGGAGCTGCAGAAAATAATCTTAAAAGAGCTGATGAGCTTAGAAGACAACAGGAAAAACAATTAGCTAATCTTCAAAAACAAGCTGAGGAGGCAACAAAATATAAATTAATTACAGATGAAATTAAAAAAATAGAAGCAGGACTTTATTATTTAAAATTAATAGAAATAGACAAAGAAATACAAATAGAAAATGAAATTAATAGTGAGGCTGGAGGTGAAGTTGAGGGTTTTAATAGCAAAATATCTGAGCTGGAAAATTTAATTAAAACGGCAATGGATAAAGTTTCTCCACTTAGAGAAAAAAATATTGAAAATTTATCTAAAATTCAAAGATTAAACTTGGAACTACAAAGTTTAGATGAGGAAAATACGAGAACACAAGATGAAATTGAAGCTATTAAAAAATCTCTTCAAACCCTTGACGAAGATATCACACGAGAAAGAGGTATTATAATAGATGCAAATTCTAATGAAAAAAGACTTAAAGAAGAAAAAAGTGATTTAATAGAAGTAGACTCAAAATATTTTGAAACTGAAAAACTATCCAATGACGAGTTAGAAGAAGCTAAAAACAAACTTAAAGAGGAACAAAAAGCTGTTGATGAAGTAGTTAACAATATTGCTGAAGGAACACTAAATATAAGCATTGGCCCAATAAAGAATGTTAAAAACTCTATTGATAGAGTTAAACAATTAATAGACAGTAACGAAATAAATCAGGCTGTTACTCTTTTAGATAGATGCAACATGGAACTTGATAACTTCTTAAATGACTTAAAAAATGAAAAATCAAGAGAAGAGTTATTAAGTGTAAATGAGAAATCACAAAATATTAAACAACTTCAAGAAAAGTATGCTGATGCATATAGTAAAAATCAATCAATCAAAAATGAGTCTATTAAACGTAATGAAAGAATTAAAACTATTGAAACTGAAATTGAAAGTTGGATAAATTTATTATCAAATTCAGAAAAAATGGTTGCAGAATTAACAGAGAGAAAAAATAAATTAACAAAACAATTAAAAGAATTAGATAATCAACCAAGTATTCAAGCTGAAAGAAAAGGTCAAATTTCTGAAAATCTAAGAATTTCTGATAAAGAAAAAATAGATAATGACAATATCATAGAAGAAACAGATCAAAAAATTGAAGCTTTAAGACTACAGCTAAATGAAATTCAAGAACAATCAATTCAAATTAGAGAACGTAAAGCAAGTTCTGGTGCAACTATTGAAGGATTACAAAAAAGAAAAAGTGATTTACTAGATAGAATTAATTCTGAACTTAGTTTAACAGAAGAAAATATTTTAGAAAATTCGAACTTAAATGGTGTTGAAGAATTGCCAAATGCTGTTGATCAAGAAGATTCTTTAGATAAAAAAAAGCAAGAAAGAGAAAGTTTAGGATCAGTTAATTTAAAAGCTGACGAAGAAACAAGTAAGTATGAAGAAGAAATAAAAAAAATGGAGCAAGATCGTTCTGATCTAGTGACTGCAATCGATAAATTAAAAGACAGTATTAACGAACTTAATCAAAAAGGTAGAGAAAGATTAATTGAAGCCTTTGAAAAAGTTAATAGAAAATTTAATGAAGTGTATACTAAGCTTTTTAATGGTGGAAATGCAAAGCTTGAGTTAGTAGACTCTGATGATCCATTAGAAGCAGGCTTAGAAATGTTAGTAAGTCCTCCTGGAAAAAGACTCCAATCAATAACTTTATTATCTGGCGGGGAACAAGCTTTGACTGCTCTCTCTTTAATTTTTGCAGTTTTTTTAACTAATCCTTCTCCGATCTGCGTGTTAGATGAGGTGGACGCACCACTTGATGATGCTAACGTCACAAGATTTTGTAGCCTTCTAGAGGAGCTAATAAAGATTACAAACACAAAATTTATTATTGTAACGCACCACGCCTTGACAATGTCAAAAATGAACAGACTTTACGGGGTTACAATGCCAGAAAAAGGGATTAGCCAACTAGTAGCTGTTGATTTACAAAAAGCAGAGAGTATGGTTGCCTAAACTATACAAATGCCAAAAGATCCGTTAAAAACTCGCCTAGAGATTGCAAAAAGTAAGATTTTAAGGAAAAACTTATATAATAAAAAAGATAATCCATCATCTATTGGAACAGCCTTTAAATTAAGCACAGAATTAGTATCTGCAGTTGCCGTTGGGACAATTATTGGGTTTATTTTTGACAAGACCTTTGGTACTAAACCCTGGTTTATATTAATATTTTTTTTTGTGGGTGTCGTTGCTGGAATAACAAACGTAATTAGATCTGCAAAAAATATGCAAAAATAGATAAAATTTTATGGCAAATCCAATGACCCAATTCAATGTTCACAGAATTGGACCAGAAATTAAAGTTGGCACATTTGATATCTCATTTACAAATGCAAGTTTGTTTATGATTATTAGTTCAGTTGCAATTCTAGTTATTTTTAATCTTGGATCAAAAAAAAATTCATTAATACCAAATAAAATTCAACTTCTTGCAGAGCTTAGTTATACTTTTGTCTCTAAAATGATTAGTGATACAGCTGGTCTTAAAGCAAAACCATACTTTGCTTTTATATTTTCTCTTTTTATGTTTGTGCTCTTTTGTAACATGTTTGGAATGATACCTTACACTTTTACAGTTACAAGCCACATCATTGTTACGTTTATATTAGCTGCTTTTATATTTATTGGAGTGACAGTTATTGGATTTATGAAGCATGGTTTTGGTTATTTAAAATTATTTGTACCTAGTGGAGTTCCTGCAGTCCTGCTACCACTGATTGTTGTAATAGAAATAATTTCTTATTTAAGTAGACCAATTAGTTTATCAGTTAGATTGTTTGCCAACATGATGGCAGGTCATACTATGATGAAAGTTTTTGGAGGCTTTGTAATAAGTCTTGGAATAGTTGGTGGATGGCTTCCACTAAGTTTTTCGGTTGCGTTAACAGGTTTGGAGATCTTAGTTGCTTTTCTTCAGGCATATGTTTTTGCAATCTTAACCTGCATCTATTTGAATGATGCATTAAATTTACACCATTAATTAACATAGGAGGATATAATGGAATTAGAAGCAGCAAAAATGATCGGGGCAGGCTTAGCAGCAATAGCATTGGCTGGTGCCGGTGTTGGTATTGGAATAATTTTTGGAAATTATTTGTCAGGTGCGATGAGAAATCCATCAGCAGCACAAAAACAATTTCCTAATTTGCTTTTAGGTTTTGCACTTGCAGAAGCAACAGGATTATTTGGATTAGTAGTTGCATTAATCATTCTATTTGCATTTTAAATTTGATGATTAAAAAAATATATTTTCAGTCGATATTTTTTAGCTTCCTCTTTTCGATGGAAGCTTTTGCAGCTGAAAGCGGGGGTATGCCTCAATTAAATCCTGAATTTTGGATTTCTCAGATTTTTTGGTTAACACTAACTTTTGGAATTTTGTATATAGTTTTATCAAAATTAATACTTCCTAAAATTAGTGAAAACTTAGAGTCTAGAAAATCTCAAATATTAGAAAATATTGAGGCTGCAGAGAAACAAAGAGAAAATAGTGAAGAAAAGCTGAAAGAATATGAAGAAATTGTTTCAAAAGGTAAATTTGAAGCCAAGAATATATTTAATCAAGCTAGAGAGAAAGCTTTAAAAGACATCAATGCAAAGAAAGAAGTGCTAGATAAACAGATTGATGATGAAATTGTTAAAGCAGAACAAGAAATCAAAGTACTACAAAGTGGTGCAGCTGAGAAGATCAACAAGATAGCAATAGAAACTTCATCAGAATTAATACAAAAACTTATAGGAGCTGAAGTGAACAACAGCAGTATTTCAGCAATTGTAGATGACCTTTCTAAAAGAAGTGGAGACAAATATTATGGTAATTGATGCAACTTTTTGGGTAGCAGTTTCATTTGTTATTTTTTTTGGAGCCCTGATTTACCTAAAGATACCTCAAAAAATCACTGAAATATTAGATAAAATAATATCAGATATTAAAAGTGAAATTGATGAAAGTGAAAAATTAAGAACTGAAGCAAAAACTTTACTTGATAATGCACAAAATAAATTAGATACAGCACCAAAAATTAGTAATGAAATTTTAGAAGAAGCTAAAAAAGATTCAGATAAGTTAATTATTGAATTAAATGATAAATTTCATAAATCATCCGAAATTAAAAAAAATTTAGCCGAAAATAAAATAAGTCAAATGAAGGAAGCTGCCATCAAAGAGATAAAGGATGTATCAATTAAAATTACGGTAAACTCAGTTAAAAAAATTATTACTACCTCCATTGACAAATCTAAACTAGATACAGTATTTCAAAAAAATTTAGAAGAAACTAAAGAAGAGTTAAAAAAAATTAACTCATAATACCCTTACAATTTTTCAAAAAAACTATAAGTTGTTAAAATGAATTCTATAGTTATTGGTTCCGGATTTGGAGGAATTGCTGCAGCTCTTAGACTTAGAGCTAAAGGTCATGAGGTCACATTGGTAGAGAAACATTCTGACTTGGGAGGCAGAGCAAGGGTATTTAAAAGAAATGGTTTTACATTTGATGGTGGACCGACAGTAATTACAGCACCTTATTTAATTAATGAATTGTTTGAGCTTTTTAAAAAAAACCCTAAAGATTATATTAAAATTTCTCCACTAAAAATTTGGTATCAATTTATTTTTGAAGACAAAATAAAATTTGATTATTCGGGAAATGAAACTGAAATGAAAAACCAAATTGAAAAGATTAGTAAAGAAGATGTAAAAGGCTATGAAAAATTAGTGAATTTTACAAAAAAAATTTTTGATAAAGGTTTTACTGAACTAGCAGATATCCCTTTTGACAAACCATTTGTAATGATGCAGCAATTACCTGCGCTTTTAAAACTTAAAAGCTACAAATCTGTATATTCTTTAGTTTCGTCATATATTAAAAATGAAAGACTGAGAAGAATGCTAAGCATGCACCCTCTTTTGGTAGGAGGAAACCCTTTTACCACAACCTCTATTTATGGACTTATTTTATATTTAGAAAAAAAATGGGGAATTCATTACTCAATGGGTGGGACTGGAAATATCATTAAAGGTTATGAAAAACTAATGAGTGAAGTTGGAATAAATGTGATGAAAAAAAGTGAAGTTACTAAAATAATTTCAAAGAATGGTAAGATCTATGGAGTGCAGATAAATGGTCAATATAATTTAGAAGCTGACAATGTAATTTGTAATGCTGATCCTCCAGCTGTCTATGAAAAATTATTAAATGAAAACACTAACAATTCAATTCTATTTAATTGGAAAAAAAATAGGATGGAATATTCCATGGGATTATTTGTCTATTATTTTGGAACTAGAAAAATATATGATAACGTTGAACACCACACCATAAAGTTTGGCAATAAATATAAAGAACATCTTGACGATATATTTAATAAAAAAAAATTAAATAAGGATATTAGTTATTATTTACACAGACCAACTGCGACGGATAAATCAATGGCTCCTGAAGGTAATGATTGTTTCTATGTATTGGTCCCAGTGCCTAATAACCAGTCAGGAATTGATTGGGATATAGAGGGTGAAAAAATGAAAAGTTTAATAATTGATAAGATGGAAAAAGATTTAATGCCAAATCTTCGAGAAAATATTATAGAAGATTTTTACTTAACACCAAATTACTTTGAAAAAGATTTAAATACTAAATTTGGTTCTGGTTTTTCCATTCAGCCAAAATTTACTCAATCAGCCTACTTCAGATTTCATAATAAATCAGAGATATATAATGGTCTTTACTTTGTTGGAGCAGGTACACATCCAGGTGCGGGAGTGCCAGGTGTCTTGTCTTCCGCAAAGGTATTAGATAAAATCTTATAATGTCTAGCCGAAGTTATTTATCGCTATATGCAAAATCTTTCAATTGGGCGGGGTTTTTTTTACCAAAACAAACTTATTTAAAATGCTCAGCTTTGTATGATTTTTGTAGAGTAGCTGATAATATTGCTGATAACAATGACCCAATTGGAGAAAAAAAAATAAAATTTTTAGAATTTAAAAATAACTTTTATAATAAGAAATTTGATGACCCTATTATAAAGAATATGTGGGGGCTCATAAGTGAATTTAATATACCCTTAAAAGTAGTTCATGATTTATTAGATGGGATTAACTCTGATATCCAAGAAAATATAAAGCTAGATAAGAAAAAAGATTTACTAATCTACTCCTACAGAGTTGCAGGGACAGTGGGTTTGATGATGGCTAAAATTCTAAAAGTAAATGAAAAAAACTCATTAAAATCAGCTATTGACCTTGGCATAGCTATGCAATTAACAAACATATCCAGAGATGTTGTTGAAGATCTAAATAATGGAAGATCCTATATAAATTTAGATTTTGAAGAAATTAAATCTACAATACAACTTGCTGAAAATTATTATGAAAATTCGTTCTACTCAATTCAAAAAATTCCATTCAGCTTACGTTTTGCTATTTTAGTTGCGAGGAGAGTTTATAGAAAAATTGGATATAAAATTCTAAATAAAAAAAATTTAAATAATTATAAAAAATCAGGTAAAATTTATGTATCCAATCTTGAAAAAATAATTGAAACTCTTTATTCTTTACTGGATCTAATTAAATTATTTTTGATTAATAAAAGTGATGATGATATTCAACATAATCATTTTTTAATTAATGAAGAAATAAATTTAGATGAAAGAATTTGATTATATAATTATTGGGGGTGGTTGCGCAGGCTTATCGCTTGCCTATGAATTAAATTTGCACCAAAAATTAAAGAATAAAACTTTAGCAATTATTGAACCAAGAGATAATTATAAAAAAGACAAAACTTGGTCTTTTTGGAAAATTTTTTCCCATAATTTTGAAGATTGTATTAAAAAAAGTTGGAATAATTTTACTATCAATATTCCTAATCATACAAAATATATTGATTGTAGCAATGCGCCCTATCAAACGATTGATAGTGGTTTATTTTATGAAAAAATAGTTAATTCCTTGAGGCAAAATAATAATATTCATTTTTTTAAAAATATGAATGAAATCAATAAAAATAATTCATTTATATTTAATAGTGTTGCAGATGCAACGGAAGATAAGGGTAATTTATGGCAACACTTTTCGGGTTTTGAAATAGAAACAAATAAAGAGTTCTTTGATGAAGAAATCTTTAACCTAATGGATTTTGATTGTGATCAAAAAAATAATGTGCATTTTTTTTATACACTTCCATATTCAAAAAAAAGAGCTCTTGTTGAAACTACCTGGATTTCAGATTTAAAAAATACGTCTATTCAAGATTATGACAATCAACTAACCCATTATATTAAGAATAATTTAAAAATAAAAGATTACAAAATTAATTTTAAAGAATTGGGTGCTATACCTTTGTTTAATATGAATAATAATAAAAAGAACAATCAAATTAATATTGGAACTGCAGGAGGAATGACTAGATTAAGCACTGGATACACATTTCTTAATATTCAAGAGCACTCTAAATATATAAGAAATAATTTGGACAATATTCAAAGTGCTAATTTGTTTACGCTCAATAAAAAATATGAATTTTTAGATAATATTTTTCTTAAAGTTTTAAAAAATAATCCACAAGATATGGGTCAAATTTTTTTTAAAATGTTTAACTGTTCTCCTAGAACGGTAATCAATTTTTTATCAAATAAAAGTGGTGTTTTAGAAGATCTTTCAATTATCTCTAAAATGCCAAAATTAAAATTTTTAAAAGAAATGTTTTGATATGATTAATGAAATAAAAAAAATAAATTTAAATCATTCTTTTATTTTTTTTTTATTTTGTAACATTATTTCAATAATAGTTTTTAAAACTAATAATTTTGCTATCTCACCTATAGCATGCCTAATACTTATCTTAATTATTGGTGTTTCTCATGGATCACTTGATCACATTAAAGGAAGAAAGCTCTTAAAAATTTTAGATATCAACAAAATGTCATTTTTTTATCTAGCATACATTCTATTTGTTATTTTTATAATTGTTGCATGGGTATTAGTGCCAACCATCTCTTTATTAGTTTTCTTAATCTTTGCTTCTTATCATTTTGGTAAAGAAGATACTCAATTTCTAATGGAGAAAAATTCTATAAAAAATCAATTTTTTTATTTTCTTAAAGGATCATTGGTCATTTTAGCTCCAATGTTTTTTCACTTTGATGAAACAGTTGCAATATATAAATTTTTATTTGTTGAAAATGAGTCATTTTATTTAACATTGGATTACATAGAAAGTAATGATATTTTATTGATTGGAATTATATTAAGTACTTTATCAAGTGTTTTTTTATTTATTAAAAAATTTGAAATAAAAAAATTTGCTATTTTTTTAGATTTCTTTTCAATCATAATAATAAATTATTATTTTTCACCATTAATAGCATTTACAATTTATTTTTGTTTTTTGCACTCAATCAGACATAGTATTTCTTTAATTCATGAAATAGATAATTTTAACTTTAATAATGGCCTAAAGATTTTTTTAAAAAAGGCCCTTCCACTAACAATTTTGACAGCTATTCTGTGCTTAATAAGTGTATTTTTTCTAAACAATAGTCACAGTTTAAACAGTTCAATTTATAAAGTAATATTTATAGGTTTGGCGTCCTTAACCTTTCCTCATATATTGCTTGAATATTTATTAGAAAAAAATGAAAAATAAAGAAATCAAAATATTACTGTCAGCACCTCGGGGATTTTGTGCAGGAGTTGAAAGAGCTATTGAAATTGTTGAAAAATCAATTCAAAAATATGGAGCACCTGTTTATGTGCGTCATGAAATAGTTCATAATAAATTTGTTGTTGATGACTTAAAAAAAATGGGCGCTATATTTGTTGAAGAACTCGAAGAAATTCAAGATAAATCAAGGCCAGTTATTTTTTCAGCTCATGGAGTGCCAAAAAAAATACCTGTAGATGCTAAAAATTATAATATGACTTATATAGATGCAACTTGTCCTTTAGTTTCAAAAGTTCATAGAGAGGCCGAAAATCTTAATAAAGCTGGTTACCATATAATTTTAATTGGTCATGAAAACCATCCAGAAGTCGTAGGAACAATGGGTCAATTACCTAGCGGCTCAATCGAACTTATACAAAATGAAATAGAAGCAAAAAATTATAATAATAAAAGTAATAAAAAGATAGCATTTGTTACTCAAACCACTTTATCTGTAGATGATACAAAAGATATAATTCAAATTTTAAAAAGTAGATTTAAAGATATACACGAACCTAAAAAAGAAGATATTTGTTATGCCACAACCAATAGGCAAATGGCTGTTAAAAATATTGCAAAACAATGTGATATGTTTTTTATAATAGGCAGTAGAAATTCTTCAAATTCTGTAAGACTTGTGGAGGTTGCTAAAAAATCTGGTTGTGAAAATTCAAGGTTAATTCATTCAGAAAGTAAAATACCCTATAATGAAATACAAAATTCAAATACAATAGGTATTTCATCTGGTGCTTCTGCACCTGAAATATTGGTAAATAACTTTATCGATGATTTAAGAAATAGATTTACTATCAAAATAAATGAAATAGAAATAATTAAAGAAAACGTAGTATTTAAAATCCCAAAAAAATTAAATTAAATGGCTGTTTATACAAAGATTAATAAAAGAGATATTTCTTCAATAAATAATCAGTTTGAAATAGGAAAAATTATCGATTTCAATGGAATTACAAAAGGAATTGAAAATACAAATTACTTATTAAAAACAAAAAAAAATAAATTTATTTTAACAATTTTTGAAAAAAGAGTTTCAAATAAAGAAATACCATTCTTTATGAGATTAATGGAAATTTTGCATAGTTCAAATATTAACTGTCCAAAACCCCTTAAAAACAAAAATGGCTCATATTTGATTAAATTGAGAAATAAAACTGCATGCGTTGTTTCTTTTTTAAATGGTAAAGACAAAATTAAACTTAATTCAAAAAATTGCTTTGCAGTAGGCAAAATGATAGCAAAAATTCATCAAGCTACCAAGAACATTAAAATATCTAGAAAAAATTCTATGGGTATTAAAGAATTGGGACCATTATTAAAAAGTATAAAATTCAAATCAAAGAAATTTTCTAACTTAGAAAAATTTTTAACAAATAATTTGAATGACATTAAAAAAAATTGGCCTTTGGGACTTCCTAAAGGAATAATACATGGAGATTTATTTATAGATAATATTTTTTTTAAAAAAGATAAATTGTCTGGAGTAATTGATTTTTATTTTGCTGCAAATGATATTTTTATGTATGAAATTGCTATTTGTATCAACGCTTTATGCTTCGATCAAAAAAATTCAAAATTTAAGTTAAATAAACAAAAAATTAGTGAATTAATAAAAGGTTATGAGAGTATGAAAAAAATTTCATATAAAGAAAAAAAATCATTAAACATATTATGTAGAGGTGCTGCAATTAGATATCTTTTGACCCGGCTATTTGACTATTCTAATACTCCTAAAACAGCATTGATAAAAATTAAAGATCCTAACGAATATTATCAAAAACTTATTACACATAACAATTTAAATTCATACAAAGATTATTTAATTTAATGATTGAAATCTATACAGACGGTTCTTGCTTAACAAATCCTGGAAATGGTGGATGGGCTGCAATAATAATTGAAGATGGTAAAATTAAAAAAATTAGTGGTAATGAAAAAAAAACAACAAATAACAGAATGGAATTATTAGCTCCTATTAATGCATTAAAAGAAATGAATTCTAAGTCACAAATCTCTATTTATACAGACTCTCAGTATGTAAAGCTTGGGATAACTCAATGGATTAATAAATGGATAATTAATAATTGGCAAACATCTAAAAAAGAGGATGTAAAAAATAAAGATTTGTGGGTCGAATTATTTAATTTAAATAAATCTTTAAATGTTAAATGGAACTGGGTTAAAGCTCATGCTGGAAATACCATGAATGAAGAGGTTGACCTATTAGCCAAAAAAGCTGCAAATTCAGACTAGTTGAATAAAATTTTCAGCAGCAGAGACTTCGCAAGAACCAGCATCATCTTCTTCCTTTAATTTAACTACCTTTAAATTGTCTACTAGCATCGTGTACCTATTAGATCTAATACCTAGCCCTCTTGCACTTTTATCAACATCTGCTCCAATTGCTTTGGTAAAATTCAAAAAAGGATCACCAATCATTAAGATTTTATCACCAACACTGTGCTCTTTACCCCATGCATTCATTACAAATGGGTCATTAACTGAAATACAAATTATATGATCAATTCCTTTTTCCTTATATTTCTCAAACATCTTAACGTAACCTGGTAAATGTTTAGCCGAGCATACTGAAGTGTAAGCACCTGGTAGACCAAAAATAACCACTTTTTTATCTTTTAAAAATTCTTGTGTATTTTTCTTAACAGGATTTCCATTCTCCATAATAAAAATTTCAGAATTTGGAACTTGATCATTTTCTTTTATATTCATTAAATTCTTTCTTTTATTTGTTGTTTTACATATTCAACGTTATTTTCAATAATATCATAATTTTCTTTTTCATCCATAACAAACATTAATTCTTTAGGAAGCTCTGCTTTTAAATTTATAGCTTTTTTAATTGCATCTGGAAATTTACTGGGATGCGCTGTTGCTAAAACTATATTATTTCCATTTAAGTGTATTTTATCAAAAGCACCGTAGCCTATTGCAGTATGTGGATCTAATACAATATTGTATTTTTCATAAACTTCTTCAATAGTTTTAAGAACTTCTTCCTCACTCATTCGTGAAGATAAAAAATTAATATTAATTTTATCTAATTTATTTTGATCAATTGTATATTTTCCTTTTTCTCTAATATTTTTCATAACGTCTATTGTTTGTGAATCATCACAATCATTTAAATCGTAGAGCAATCTCTCAAAATTACTTGCAACTTGTATATCCATACTAGGAGACAGTGTTTCAGAAACATTTTCCACTTCATAACTACCTTTTGAAATAGCTCTGTGTAAAATGTCATTTTGATTAGTTGCTACTATCAATTTATTAATTGGAAGTCCCATTTTTTTTGCAAGATATCCAGCATAAACATCACCAAAATTTCCTGTTGGAACTGAAAAATTTATTGGTTGTTTGTTATCTTCAATTAAAAAATAACTATAAAAGTAATATACACTTTGAGCTATTATACGTGCCCAGTTAATTGAATTTACACCTGACATTTTAATATCACTTGAAAAATTTTTATCAGCGAACATTGTTTTAACTAAATTTTGACAGTCATCAAAATTCCCTTTGATGGCGATGTTGAAAACATTTTTATCTTTACCTGTAGTCATCAATTTTCTTTGAACGGGTGACACTTTATTATGTGGGTGAAGTACAAAAATATTCACGTTTTTTTTGCCTTTAATGGCATCTATAGCTGCAGCCCCTGTATCTCCTGAGGTTGCCACAACAATATTAAGTTTCTCATTTTGATTATTTAAATAGTATTCATAGAAATTACCTAGAAGTTGCATTGCAATATCTTTAAAGGCTAACGTAGGACCATGAAATAATTCAAGAACAGATCGATCTCCAACTTTTACAAGATTAACAACATTTTTTTTTCTAAAAACTGAATAAGATTGATCTACAATTTTGCCCAAGTCATTTTCAGTCATAAAACTTCCAATAAATGGATAAATAAGTTTCTTTGCTAATTCACTGTACTCAAGATTTTTAAGTTCATTAACATCAACTTTATGGAGAGATCTAGGTACAAATAAACCCCCATCATCAGCAAGCCCTTTTACAAAAACATCCCTGAATTCAAAGACTTTTTTACTGTTTCTTGTGCTTATATATTCCATCTAATAATTTTTTTTTCTAAAATATAGATATATTAAAAGAATTGAAATCGCCATTGAAAACCAAGTAATCGCATACTTTTTATGATTGTTAGAAATATTAGCTGTAATCACTTTCGGTTTTGGTAGCTGATAATCACCATTTAAATAGATAATATATTTTGAAAATTTTTTACCTGTATATTTAAAAATATCATCTCTATCTAATGTGAACCAATAATTTTTTCCAATATCATTTTTAGGTTTAAAAAAATTTGCTATAGTTTGGTTCTTTAATGTTCCATTAATGTTGTTTTGGTTGATTAAATTAATCTCAGGTTTTTCTTTTTTATCAAAAGGAATCCAGCCTCTATTAATTAAGTAATTTTCATTATCAATTAAAATAGGATTAATTACTTCAAACCCAGGTTTGCCACTTTCATTTAAATTATATAAATAAATTTGTTTTTCAAAATTGATATTCCCAGATGTTTTTATCCTTAAATAATTTTTTTTCTCACTACTTGATAGTTTAACTGGTTTATTTTTTAATGAGCCTTCAATTTGTTTTATTAAATCTAATTTCCAAGTTAATCTATATAGCTGCCATGACCCTAGTGACAAAAGAACCAGGATTATAAAATAAACAAATACTGAAAATAATAACTTATTCTTCAAGGACTAAATATTAACTTCCCCAAATATATATAGCTGCAAATAAAAACAACCAAACAACATCAACAAAGTGCCAATACCAAGCTGCTGCCTCAAATCCAAAATGATGATCTTTATTAAAGTGTCCAAGTTTACCTCTCCACAAACATACTGCTAAAAATATTGTACCTATTACAACATGAAAACCATGAAAACCTGTTGCCATATAGAAGACTGCTCCATAAATATGTCCTGAATAATCAAAGGTAGCATGATGATATTCGTATGCCTGAAGTAAAGTAAAACAGAAACCTAAAATGACTGTCAATGTAAGACCTTGAATAAAGCTTTTTCTATCATCTTCCAATAATGCGTGATGAGACCAAGTAACTGTCGTTCCTGAAAGTAGTAAAATAAGTGTATTAATTAAAGGAATATCCCATGGATCAAAAGTTTCTATATCCTTTGGTGGCCAAACATTCCCAACAAACTCATTTGGAAATAAACTGATATCAAAATATGCCCAAAACCAGGCAACAAAAAACATAACCTCTGATGCAATGAACAATGTCATCCCATATCTATGGTGAATTTGAACAACAGGAGTGTGATGTCCTTGATGTTCTGCCTCTATCACAACATCTCTAAACCACATGTAAGCACCATAAAGCACAAGAGCCAAACCTAGGTACATTCCCCATGAAACATCATTATGCATGTAATAAATTGTTCCAATTGCTAATACCAAGCAAGAAAATGATACGTAGATAGGCCAAGGACTTGGGTCTACTAAATGATAATCATGTTTTTTTTCAGCTGACATTTTTTGTGATTATGATTGTTTATAGTAATCTGTCGAGAAAAAAGTGTACGACATAGTTACATCCTCTAAATTTTTCGTAGTTGGGTCATTAACTAGCTCAGGGTCTAAATAAAAAGTCATTACGTAAGTGGCTTTTTCTCCTGCTTTTAGTTCTTGTTTTTCAAAGCAAAAACAACCCAGTTTACTATAATATTTTCCAAAACTTGACGGCGAAACATTAAAGCTTGCCACTCCATAAGTTGTTTCATTACCATAGTTTTCAACTTCAAACTCTATTCTGTTTACTTCACCTACTTTAACATCAATTACATTTGACTTGGCTTTAAAATCCCAAGTAAGATTGTTTACATTGGTGTCAAACCTTACACTGACAACTTTGTCTAATACTATATTTGGGGCTTCTTTAGATACCTGAGTGGTCCCTCCAAAACCAGTTATTCGACAGAACATGTCATAAAGAGGTACAGCTGCAAATGAAAGACCAAGCATAAGGAAAAAAATTCCACCAAGCAAAACTGGAGTTAAAGTTTTTTTTCTCATCATAGTTGTCTATCAAAAACTCCCACATTGTATAAAGTAAACACAAAAAGAAAAACCATAAATGCTAGAATTGCTACCGCAGTTAAAATATTTTTTTTCTTAGTTTTTTTATCTGGTATTATCATAAAATTTTATCAATTAAAAAAAGAACAAAAATCAAAAATAAATATAAAATTGAATATCCAAATATAGATTTTGCTTTTTTTGCACTAAATTTATTTTTCTTAAAATTATATAGTTCAAAACATAAAAAATTATAGTAAAAAGTTAAAATTAAAGATGGAATTAAAAAAATTAATCCCACAAAATCAATTGTATAAGGCATCACAATTACAGGCACCATTATCAAAGAATAAATAAAAATATTTAATTTAGTGCTTTCAATTCCATTTGTTAATGGAAGCATTGGAATTTTTGCTTTTTTATAATCATCAGATTTATAGAGGCTTAATGCCCAAAAATGAGATGGTGTCCAAAAGAAAATTATCAAAAAGAATGTTAAAGGTTCTAATGAAAGAGTATTCGTAGCAATGGTCCAGCCAATAACTGGTGGCAAAGCTCCTGCGGCCCCCCCAATAACTATGTTCTGTGCAGTTTTTCTTTTTAACCAAATTGTGTAAACCAACACATAAAACAAGATAGTAAATAATAATAAACTAGCTGATATTCTGTTAGCAAAAAAATCAAGAGCAATTACTGAAAACCCTGAAAGAGCAATACCAAAAACTAAAGCTTGGTTTTTATTAACTTTTCCAGTTGGTATTGGTCTAAGACAAGTTCTTGACATTAATGCATCAAGATCAAACTCATACCACATGTTCAATGCTCCAGCTGCTCCAGCACCAATAGATACTAGGATGATTCCAATAATTGCATCTTTGGTTGGAATAATGTTTGGTGCCATTAACAAACCAACAGCACATGTAAAAATTACTAATGACATCACTCTTGGCTTCATTAGTTTAAAGAGTTCTGAAAAATTAAAAACGTCTTCTTGGCTTAAGTTTCTATTTTTTAATTTAGACTTGATCATTTTTTTTAGTGTGAAAAATCTAAATTATTTTTTAACTACTAGATTTTTCAAGACTTTCTTCGTCTTCAAACTTTGGTAATTCATCAAAAGTGTGAAAATTAGGTGGTGATGGTACTGTCCACTCTAAAGTCGTAGCACCCTCTCCATAAGGATTTCGGGCTGCAGCTTTTTTCTTTGAAAATGAATAAATTAAATTTACAAAAAATACTAACAAGCCTATTACTGATATGTAAGATCCGATAGAAGAAACATAGTTCCATCCAGCAAATGCATCTGGGTAATCAGCATATCTTCTTGGCATACCAGCTAAACCTAAGAAGTGTTGTGGAAAGAACACTAAATTAACTCCTATAAAAGTAAGCCAGAAATGCAATTGTCCTAAAAATTCTGAATATTCGTATCCAGACATTTTTCCAAACCAATAATAAAAACCTGCAAAGATCGCAAATACTGCTCCTAAAGATAATACATAATGGAAATGTGCAACAACATAGTAAGTGTCATGCATTGCGGTATCAACACCTGCATTCGCAAGAACAACACCTGTTACACCACCAACAGTAAATAAAAATATAAATCCTAAAGCCCAAACCATTGGAGTTTTAAATGAAATAGATCCTCCCCACATTGTAGCTATCCAAGAAAATATTTTGATACCCGTTGGAACAGCAATGATCATAGTAGCTGCCAAGAAATAAGCTTTAGTGTCTGTACTTAAACCAACTGTGTACATGTGGTGAGCCCAAACTACAAAACCTACAATTCCAATTGCAACCATTGCATAAGCCATTCCTAAGTAGCCAAAGACAGGTTTTTTTGAAAATGTAGAAACAATATGACTAATCATTCCAAAGCCTGGTAAAATCAAAATATAAACTTCGGGGTGACCAAAGAACCAAAATAAATGTTGGAATAAAACTGGATCCCCTCCTGTTTGCGCATCAAAAAAGGCAGTACCAAAATTTCTATCCGTTAAAAGCATTGTAATTGCACCAGCTAAAACTGGTAATGACAATAATAGTAAGAACGCTGTAACTAAAATAGACCAAGCAAATAAAGGCATTTTGTGAAGCGTCATGCCTGGTGTTCTCATATTTAAAATTGTAGTAATAAAGTTTACTGCGCCTAAAATTGAAGATGCTCCAGCCAAGTGTAAACTTAAAATAGCAAAGTCCATTGCAGGTCCTGGTTGCCCAGCTTTAGATGATAAAGGTGGATATATAGTCCAGCCTCCACCAACTCCTGTTTGACCTGGAGGGCCATCCATAAAAATTGAAAGTATTAATAAAATAAATGAAGTTGGTAATAACCAAAATGAAATATTGTTCATTCTTGGAAAAGCCATATCAGGTGCACCAATCATAATTGGCACAAACCAATTTCCAAAACCACCTATCATTGCAGGCATCACCATAAAGAAAATCATTATCAATCCATGACCTGTAACTAAAACATTATATAAATGATAATTACCACCTAAAATACCATCACCAGGATGCATCAATTCCATTCTCATTAAAACTGAAAACGCAGTACCAATTACACCTGCAACAATTGCAAATATTAAGTACATTGTTCCAATGTCTTTATGATTAGTTGAATAAGCCCAACGCTTCCAACCAGTTGGTGTGTGATGATCGTCGTGTGATGCTGTTTGTGTATACATATTAGTTACTCGCTAGTTTTATATTTTCGTTTTCTAATAACGGTTCTTTTGCAAATTTAATTTTTGCTCCTGTTAGCCATTCTGCATAATCTGCTTCTGATACAACTCTCACAGTAATTGGCATAAACGCATGTTTAATTCCACAAAGCTCAGAACATTGTCCGTAGTAAGTTCCAACTTTTTCAGCTTTAAACCATGTTTCATTAATTCTTCCAGGCACTGCATCTCTCTTAACACCAAAAGATGGTAATGCCCAAGCATGTAAAACATCATTTGCTGTAATTAAAACCTTCACTACTTTATTAACTGGAACAACAACTTCATGATCTACTGAAAGTAGTCTTGGTTGATTTTCTTTTAAGTCTTTTGTCTCAATCATATATGAGTCAAAAATAATATTTTCATCTGGATACTCATAACCCCAATACCACTGGTAACCTATAGCCTTAACCGTAACATCTGCTTTTGGAATAGTGTCTTGTTTGTATAGAATTTTGAAAGATGGTACCGCTATAACAATCAGAATTAAGCATGGAATTAAAGTCCACAACACTTCGATTGCAACATTATGTGTTGTCTTTGATGGGTTTGGATTTCTTGAAGCTCTAAATCTAATAGACACGTAAATCATCAAAAATAATACGAAGACACTGATTGCAATTATAATAGGTAGTAACAAATTATCATGAAAATTAACTATCTCCCTCATTGACTGGGATGCAGCATTCTGAAAACCTAGTTGCCAATCTTTTGGTTGATTAGCAAACGCGTTTGATGAATAAAAAATAGTTAGAAATATGTATAAAAATTTTTTCATTTGTAAACACTATATAGTTCGTCTTTTGTAAAATTACACTTTACTTTTCGCGACAAAATATCAATTTATTGCATAATTTATGATCGATATAGCTGAAATCACAGCTGTTTCTGATCTCAGTATGTTTTCATTGATTTTAATTGGCTGAACACCTTCAAATTTAAGAATCTGTTCTCTTTCCAATTCAGAAAAGTCTCCCTCCGGTCCAATTATTACACAAGTTGGCTTAGACGTTATTTGATCTGTATCAATTTTATTATTTTTTGAGTTTAAATCCGTAAATATTAAATCCATGTTTTTATTTTTCAAAAAAGATTCCAAAGATTGAGGGTCTTCGATTAAAGGAACGTTAATCCGATTAGATTGTTCGGTTGCTTCAATAATGACTTTTTCAACTCTCTCTTTATTAATCTTACGAACAATAGTTCGATCAAATATTATGGGTAAAAACTTTGTAACACCTAACTCTGTAGCTTTTTGAATCATAAAATTAAAATAGTTTGATTTAATGGGTGAAAAAGCAAGCCATAATTCTTTGGGGTTTTCTTTTTGTCTCAATTGATTGGTAATATTAAATTTAACGATACTTTTTGAAATACTTAAAATTTTTGCTTCCCACTCTCCGCTACTATTAAATAATGAAAAAACTTCATTTTCTTTAACTCTCATTACTTTACTCACATAATGAGATTGTGATTTATCAAGTGTAGCTGTTAAATTAAGTGATAAACTTTCACTATAAAATAATCTAATATTACTCATTAAGACAAGTTTAATTATGAAAAATATTAAAGCAATAATTTTTGATGCATACGGCACATTATTTGATGTCAATTCAGCAGCAGAAAAATGTAAAGAAAAAATTGGTAATAAGTGGGAAGGTTTTGCAAATTATTGGAGAACAACTCAACTAGAATATACTTGGCTTAGAAGTTTGATGAAAAGACATAAAAATTTTTGGCAAGTGACTGAGGATAGTTTGGATAAGTCAATGCAAGCTTATAAAATTGACCTCTCGATGAGAAATGAGTTGTTAGATCTTTATAAAATCCTTTCACCATTTTCTGAAGTTACAGAAGTTTTAAAATCACTTAAAGAAAAAAAATATAAACTAGCTATTCTCTCAAACGGCACACCCACCCTTCTCAATCAATTAGTTAAAAGTAATAATTTAGAAAATATTTTTGATGATATTTTTTCAATCGAAGAAGTAGGGATTTATAAACCAGACACAAAAGTTTACGATATGCCAATTAACAAATATCAAATTAAAAAAAATGAAGTTGCTTTTTTGAGTGCAAACACTTGGGATGTATCAGGTGGAGGAAATTATGGTTATAATTCTATTTGGGTAAACAGAAATAATAATATTTTTGATAAACTTGACTACCAACCAAAGTTGGAGATCAATAACTTAAAAGATCTGTTACCCAATATAAAATCTAATTAAAATTAAGCCTTATCTCCATAATCAGTCATATGTTTTGGAATTCTTTTATTTTTTCCATACATAAAATGATTTTCCATTTTTTCTCTATATTTACTTGCTGGAACAGTTAATCCAACTGACTTCTGCAACTTCCCTAATCAGCATTGAATTAGCTCCACAGCAAACACCGAGATAATTTATCCCTAAATCATTTGCCTCTTTTGCGAATTGACCTATTTCATATCTATTACAAAAATGTGGATCTAAAGCTGTTGGGAATGTTCTTCCATGTGGAGAAGGACAGCCACAATCGGCTCTGTCAGGCAAATTAAAAAAAGTTGGAAATTTTTCATTAGTTCTATATGGAATTGGTAAAGCACCTACATGACATTTGACTGCTTTTCTAATCTCCTTTAAGAATGGCAACATTGTTGCTGGTCCTCTAAAACAATTTAAGCCCACAACATCAGCACCTCTTTGTTCCAGCTCTTTACATGTATCTACTACAGACTTTCCATCTCTCATTTTGTTTTCACCCATTGGAGAAATTGTTAATACAGTTGGAAGATTAGCTTTCTTCATTACTTCAAGAGCTTTAAAAGCTTCTTCAGCATAATAAAAAGTTTCACCAATTAACATGTCCGCACCTTCATCAACTGCCCAACCAATCATTTCAGAAAACATGCCTTCAACTACTTTTTGGCCTTGCTTATCATCTTCCTTCCAAATATTTGAGTTAGAAATATTTCCAGCCATTAAATTTGGCTGAGATCCTTTAGGTGTATCCAAAGCAACCTTTTTTGCAATTTTTAAAGCAGAACGATTTAGCGGTTCAAGTAATTCTTCTTTACCTATAACTCGCATCTTTTCTCTATGTCCATTGTAAGTAAAGGCTTCAACAATATCAGATCCTGCATGTTGAAATTCTCTATGCAAATTTTCAAGAACTTCTGGATGATCTAAAGATACCATTGGCACAAATTCTCCAGATGCCATATATCCACGTTTCTCTATTTCAAATAAAAAACCTTCAGCACAAATCACAGGTCCTTTATCTAATCTTTCTTTTAGTATATTTGTTTTCATTTTTTCTCCAATACAGAGTTAAGAGGCTTAAACTTTGATACAAATCAAATCAATTTATTTTGAAATAGCTCTTCCCTCCATTAATTTGGAGAAAAGAAACTAATTAACCAAAGAGGGTAAAAATTAGCTCTTCTCTCCTTTTTAGTGCTTTAGCAAAATGCTGGGCGCACAATACGGTTCAAATACCCGATTTTAATTTGAGAAAATTTCAAAAAAAAACCACCGGCTAAAGCGGTGGTTGAAGTGTCGCTTTAGCAGGATTTTTAAAGCGCTCTGCAATTTAACTTAAATCAGCGCTAATCAATACAATCACAAATAAACAATGTTGTCAAAAGAATAAGCTTTATCTTATTCTGTTTTCTTCAAAGTTTTTATTAAGTTTTAATGAGATAGTTTTAGTATTTCTTTTATTCCAATCAGAAAAAGATTTCAAAATAGGAATTACTGATAAGCCAAATTCAGTAAGTGAATACTCTACTTTAGGAGGCACTACTTGATGAACTTTTCGATTAACAATACCATCTATTTCTAACTCTTTAAGTTGCTTAGATAACATTTGTTGAGTGATAGTTTTTAATACTTTCTTTAACTCATTAAATCTTACCCTCTTTTTGTGAAACAGTGTAAATAGAATTCTTATTTTCCACTTACCGCCAAGAAAATATATAGCTCTTTCAGCTGGGCAATTAATTAATTCTTTCATATCTACTTAAATAACTATTTTATTTTAATTATCAAGGTATGTTTATACATACTAGTATGATTATTTTGCGTACTTGCATAATTTACAACAAATCATTAATTATGTTCGATATTAATCGAAAGGGTAAATATGACTAAAGGACAGAGTGCTGGCAATGGACCAATTGCAGTAGAAGTTGAAAAAGATAAATCTTATTATTGGTGTTCATGTGGACAATCAAAAAAACAACCATTTTGTGATGGATCACATAAAGGAACTGATTTTACTCCATTAGCATACAAGGCAGAAGAAACAAAGAAAGTATTTTTTTGTGCGTGTAAACAAACTAACAATGCACCATTCTGTGATGGTTCACACAATAAATAAATTATGACAAATATATTAGATTTAGTAGCAAGGTTTTTTATTTCACTTATTTTTTTATTAAGTGGAATAAATAAAATTGGAAACTATGAAGGAACTGTTGGTTGGATGGAGTCCTTAGGTATGCCTGGTATTTTTTTAATCCCAGCAATCATATTAGAAATCGTTGCTTCAATACTAATAATAACAGGATATAAAGTTAAAATTTCAGCAGCTTTGCTAAGTGTATTTTGTATAGCCACTGCGATTATTTTCCATAGTGATTTAAGTGATCAAATGCACTTTATTTCATTTATGAAAAACATTGGTCTTGCTGGAGGATTTTTATTTCTTGTTGTTAATGGAGCTAAAGATTTTAGTCTTGATAAAAAGTTTGGAAATTAAATGTCAAATATAGAAGTAAGTAAAATTATAGACCCTATTCCAGCATCAGATGGTGCTGGAGTAAAATTAAAAAGAAGTATTGGTGTTGAACCAAATTACTTTGATCCGTTTTTAATGTTGGACGAATTTGGATCAGAAAATAGTGAAGATTATATTGCAGGTTTTCCATCCCACCCTCACAGAGGAATTGAAACAGTCACCTATATGTTAGCTGGAGATTTTGAACATAAAGATAGCACTGGTGGCGAAGGTAGAATGACTGCGGGAGATGTTCAGTGGATGAAAACAGGAAGTGGAATAATTCATTCTGAAATGCCAGCAATGAAAGAAGGTAAGCTTCATGGTTTTCAATTATGGGTAAATATGCCTGCTAAATTGAAGATGAGTAAGCCTGAATATATTTATATTGATGCAGATAAAATGAGTGTTCACAAAGATGGAGATAAACAAGTTAAAGTCATAGCTGGTAAATATGAAAATGCTGAAGGCCCTGTCAAAGGTCATAATGTTGAACCAGTTTATTTTGATGTTGAATTAAATAAAGACAAAGAATTCAATTTTAAATTACCATCAACTCATAATAGTTTTATTTATTTGATTAATGGTGAAATCGAAATAGGCAAAAATAAACATGATAATGTTAAAGATAGTACTTTAATACTATTAACTAGAGGTGAGGATTTAACTGTAAAAGCAAAATCAGATGCTAAGTTTTTAGTGATTTCAGGAAAGCCAATTAACGAAGAAATTGCAAGAGGCGGACCCTTTGTAATGAATACTAAAGCTGAAATCTTGCAAGCAGTACAAGATTATCATAATGATACATTTGTAAAATAAATTATGAAAGCTGTAGAAATTAAAAAAAATGGTGGGCCTGAAGTTTTAGAGCTTAAAGATATTACTCTAGATAAGCCAGGCACGGACCAGGTAACAATAGAACAAAGAGCTATTGGTCTTAATTATATAGATACTTACCACAGATCAGGTTTATATCCTTTAAAAATGCCAAGCGGTTTGGGTTTGGAGGGTGCAGGTGTTATTACTGAAGTTGGAGACAATGTAAAAGATTATAAAATTGGTGATAAAGTTTCTTATGCTGGTATTCCATTAGGATCTTATTCAACACACAGAAATTACCCAACAAAAAATCTTGTAAAAGTACCAGAGGGTATTGATCTTGAGGTTGCAGCAACTTTGATGACAAAAGGTTTAACTACATTTTATTTATTACATAAAACATTTCCCGTAAATTCAGGACAAACAATTCTTTATCATGCAGCAGCTGGAGGAGTTGGTCAAATATTTGGTCAGTGGGCAAAAAGTTTAGGCTGCACAGTTATAGGTACTGTTGGTTCAGATGAAAAAATAAATATAGCAAAAGAAAATGGCTACGATCATGTAATTAATTATAATAAAGAAGATTTTGCAAAAAAAGTTTTAGAAATTACAGACGGTAAAGGTGTTCCTGTAGTTTATGACGGTGTAGGTAAAGACACTTTAGATGGATCTATTGAATGTTTGACAACAAGAGGAATGATGGTTTCATTTGGAAATGCATCAGGACCATTGTCAGATATAAACGTTCCTAAAATGCTTCAGCCAAAAGGTTTATATCTTGTAAGACCTGCTATGCAGCAATATCTATCTACTAAAGAAGAGCTAGATGAAGCATCTAAAGTAATGTTTGAAAAAATTAGTTCTGGAAAAGTTAAGATAAAAATATTTAAAAAATATAAATTAGATGAAGCAGTTCGGGCTCACCAGGATTTAGAGGGAAGAAAAATTTTAGGTCCTGCAGTAATTATTCCTAACTAACATCCACATCCATATCAGCCATATGCAATTTAAGTGCATTAGTTGAGATATGAATTTCTCTAATAAAGAAAAGAATTGAAATTATCATAGATAAACAACAAGAGCCAAAAATTAATCTTGCAATAAATATTTCATTTAAATAAAGGCCTAGTACGGTCATCATATTGAACAAAAATCCAAAAGCAGCAAACATAATAGTCCATCTCAAAAGAGTAATTCTTCCACTTAGGTTTATAAATTGTTTTTTCCACTCATGAGGAATATGGTTTTCGTAAACGTGTTCATCATGAAGTTCTCTAATAAGCTTACTAAGTGAATGAAATCTATTACTATAGATGCTCATTAGCAAAGGAATAGCTGGAAACATTAGTGCTGTAACTGTGTAATCTATATTCATACGAATCAATTTGATTATGAAACTAGCCTTTGTTATTTACAAGTAAATTATGAACCAAATAAAGCTATTTATTGAGCTCACAAGATTAGGAAGGCCTATTGGTTTTATGCTTTTGTTTTGGCCATGCCTTTGGGGGCTTACAATAGTTTACGATTTAAATTTAGATTTATTAAATTATTTTTTTTATTCTGCGCTTTTTCTTTCAGGCTCAATATTAATGCGCTCAGCAGGATGTATAGTAAACGATATAGCAGATAAAAATTTTGATAAAAAAGTTGAAAGAACTAAAAATAGACCCATTGCATCTGGTAAAGTTTCTATAAAGCTTGCATCAGTATATGCTTTATTTTTATGTGGTGCTGCTTTTTTAGTATTAATCAATTTTAATAATTTCACGATCTTGATGGCTTTGATATCTATGCCATTGGCTTTTACATATCCGTTAATGAAAAGAATTACTTATTGGCCACAATTATTTTTAGGAATTACATTTAATTATGGGTTAATTTTAGCCTGGATTTCAATTTCAAACGAAATTTCAATAGTTCCAATTATATTTTATCTTGGAGCCATATTTTGGACACTAGGCTACGACACAATTTATGGGTTTCAAGATATTAAGGATGACGAGATAATAGGAGTAAAATCAACTTCAATAAAGTTTAAAAATGATCCAAAAAAATTTTTGTATATTTCATACTCTTTATTTATTTTATCCTTGTTTCTAGTAGGGATATTAATGCAATTTAAAATCTATTATTTTTTATTTATGATAATACCAACTCTGCACCTATTAGTATTTCAAGTTAAAAAATTAAATACTGGATTATCTAATGACTGTTTAACTAAATTTAAAAGTAATAATTTGTTAGGGTTAATAATTTTTATCAATATTGTTATTGGAAAATTAATATAATTAAAATGATAAAATCAAAAATATTCAAAAGACTTTATCAAGATTATACAAAAAAATTTATTGGTAAAATTTTATTAGCTGCTTTTTTTTCTATAATAGTTGCTTTAAGTACTTCGGCAACAGCTTGGCTTTTAGATCCAGCAATAGAAAAAATATTCATTAACAAAGATCAAACCTTAATTATCTTAATTCCACTTGCAATTATTATTGCCTTTAGTGCAAAAGGTATTTCTCTTTATTTTGCAAAACTTATTATGATTAATGTATCTGAGGAAATTAAAAAAATTTTACAAACAGATATGTTAAAATCTTTTATTAGGGCTGATACTGAAATTATTGAAAGTAAACACTCTGGTAAATATATTTCAAATTTAAATTTTGATGTAAATCAAATCACAAGAATGTTAGCAGAAGCATTTCTAAGTATTTTCAAAGACGGTCTTACATTAATAGGATTACTTTGTGTGATGTTTTTGCAAAACTGGAAGCTTTCCTTAATTGCAATTATCATGATTCCACTTGCCTCTATCACTGCAAAAATTTTAGGAAAAAGAATGAGTAAAATTTCAACTCAAGCACAAGAAAAATCTGGGGATTTAAATAGATATTTGATTGATCTTTTTAAAAATCATAAGATTATTAAGATTTTTCAAAGAGAAAATTATGAAGAAAATAGATCTGAATCATTTGTTAATGATTTGAAAGAAAAATCTGCAAAAATTTCAGCTGTATATATTAGATCAGCACCAGTGATGGAAATATTAACAGGTATAATGATTGCAATTTTGATATTTTATTCTGGAAAATTGATCATTAGCGGTGAGATTGCGATAAATAATTTTTTTTCATTTCTTGCAGCAATGATGCTAGCTTATCAACCTGTAAAAACACTTACTAAAGTTAATATTTCAATATCACAGGGTTTTGCTGCTGCAGAAAGAATTCTACCAATTATAGATATTGAAAATAAAATTAATTTCAATGAAGATAAAGATAGATTGGTAATTTCAAATGGAAATATAATTTTTGAAGATGTTGACTTTACCTATAAGTCCAATCTGAATAATAAGGTCCTTCAAAATATTAATGCAAAATTTACTGGTGGTAAAATGACCGCGTTAGTTGGTCATAGTGGATCTGGTAAATCAACATTATTGAACATGATACCAATAATTTATGCCCCAACTAATGGTGCTATACATATAGACAATCAAGATATATCAGAATTTAATTTAGCATCTTTAAGAAGTGAAATATCCATTGTAGATCAAAACACAACATTATTTGACGATACAGTCTTAAACAACATTAAATATGCTAGACCAGAAGCTAGCAATGAAGAAGTTTTGGAGGCTGCAAAACAATCGATGTGTAAAGAGTTTATTGATAATTTAGAGAATGGTTATGAAACCATGATAGGTGAAAATGGAGTAAAATTATCTGGTGGAGAAAAACAGAGACTTTCAATAGCAAGGGCTTTTTTAAAGAAAAGTAAAATAATATTATTAGATGAGGCGACTTCATCATTAGACTCTGAAACTGAAGAAAAAATTCAAAAAGCATTAAGTCAGTTAATTTTAAATAAAACTACTATTGTAATTGCACACAGGTTATCAACAATTCTTAATTCAGATAATATATATGTAGTCGATAAAGGTAAAATTATTGACTCAGGAAAACATGAGGAGCTTTTAGCTCAATCAAAAATTTATAAAAATTTTTATGAACATCAAATTAAAAAAAATTAATGTATTTTTTTTACAATATATTTACCAACTTAATAATTATAATATCGCCTATAATCATTTTTTTTCGAGTAATTAATGGTAAGGAAGATATAAAAAGAGTTCAAGAGAAATTTTGTATATATTCTCAAAAAGAAAATAAAAAAAAAATTTGGTTACATGCAGCTAGTGTTGGTGAGCTAATGAGTATAGTTCCAATTATTAGAAAATTAGAAAAAAATAAAAAAATAAATAATATTTTATTAACAACATCCACAACTAGTTCTGCAAAAATTTTTAAAAAACTTAGATTAAAAAAAACATCACATGTATATTTTCCATTAGATAATAATTATATTGTAAAGAAGTTTATTAAATACTGGCAACCAGAATTAGCAATTTTTATAGACTCAGAAATATGGCCAAATATGATCAAAAATTTACATTTGAAAAATATTCCAATCATAATTATGAATGCTAGAATTACAGAACGTAGTTTTAACAAGTGGCAAATTTTTCCAAATTTTGCAAACCAAGTATTTAATAAAATATCATTAGCATTACCTCAAAATGTAGAGACCTTTAAATATCTCAAATTGTTAAAAGTTAAAAATATAGAGGTTGCAGGTAATTTAAAATATTTTGGTGAAAAAAATAATCAAGATCATGCTAACAAACCATTAAAAGATAAGTTCAAAAATGTTAAGGTATGGTGTGCTGCTAGTACACACAACACTGAAGAGATATTGATTGGTAAATTACATAAAAATTTAAAAAAAAAGGAAAAAAAATTAATCACCATAATAATTCCAAGACATATTAGTAGGACTAGTAAAATTATAGGTGATTTGAATACACTAGGTCTTAAAATTATCACTCATTCTTCTAAAAAAGAAATACAAAAAGACACAGACATATATTTAGTTGATAGCTACGGTGAGTCATCTAAGTTTTATGATTTAACAAATGTGACTTTTGTTGGTGGCTCAATAATAAAACATGGTGGTCAAAACCCTCTAGAACCTGCAAGATTGGGGAATTACATTATAAATGGACCCAATGTAAAAAACTTCAAAGAAATATATGCTTTTTTGAATAAGCTTAAAATGTCATCACCAACCTCTAATATTTCATCTATGGAAAAAATAATATTTAAAAAATTAAACAGTAAAAATGCCAATCAAAATATAGAAAAAATTATAAAAATAGGAAATGATGTACTTGAAAAAAATTTATTTTATATAAATAAATATTTAATATGAAATTAATCAAACCAAAATTTTGGCAAACAAAAAATTTTATTTCATTTATACTTTATCCTCTATCTCTAATTACATATTTAATTAATATTTCAAAAATACTTTTTATTAAGAAAAAATTTGCAATTAAAACTATATGCATTGGTAATATTTTTGTAGGTGGCACAGGCAAAACATCCTTGGCAATAGAAATAAATGAATTACTTTGTAAAAAATTTAAGACTGTATTTATAAAAAAAAAATATAAAAATCAGCTAGACGAAATAGATTTACTAAAAAATAAAGGAAAAATTATATCATCAGATAATAGAAGGAATGCTCTATTAACAGCTACAAAAAAAAATTATGAAGTAGCAATACTAGATGATGGATTACAACAAAAAAACATTAATTATGATCTAAAAATTGTATGCTTTAATTCAGAAGATGCTCTTGGAAATGAATTTATGCTTCCAGCTGGGCCTTTAAGAGAGAACATAAATGCAATTAATAAATATGATTTAATCTTTGTAAACGGAGAAAGAAAAAATTATAAACTTTTGTCTAAGCTTAAATCTATCAATCAAAAATTGAAAATTTTTGAGGGAAAATACAAGCCATTAAATTTAAAAAAATTTAATTTAAAAAAAAAATATTTAATGTTTTGTGGTATTGGAAATCCACATGAATTTGAGAAAACTTTACTTAAATATAAATTTGATATTTGTGAAAAAATAATTTTTCCTGATCATCATAAGCTTACACAAATTGAACTTAAAGAATTAAAAGACAAAGCTAAAAAGGGAAATTTTACAATAATAACAACTGAAAAAGATTTTTTTAGATTAAATAAAATTGAAAGAAAAAATATAAAATTTTTAAAAATTAAGTTAGAAATTAATGATAAAAAAAATTTTAAAAAAACTTTGCTATCAAAATTATGAAAAAATTAGTTTACCTTATTGAATTTATTTTAATTAAAATTTTGTTTATTTTATTTAAATTAATTGGTTATCGATTTTCATCAAACCTTGGTTTTTTTATTGGAAAAACTATAGGCCCAATATTTAGATCAAAAAAATTAATCATTCAAAATTTAAGGAAGGCAAACATTAAAAATCATAATAATCCTAATAAAATTGCCTCAAATGTTCTGGGTAATTATGGTAGAATTTTTTCTGAATACGTCTATTTAGAAAAATTTAGAAATAATGATTTAAAAAAATATGTCTCAATAGAAGGCTTCGAATATCTAGAAAATTTAAAAAAGAACAATAAAAAAGCTGTTTTTATTTCAGGTCATTTTAATAATTTTGAACTGATGGCAATGGAAATTGAAAAAGCTGGTATTGAACTTGCTACAATCTATAGACCATTAAATAATATCTTTTTAAATAAGACTATGGAAAAAATTAGAAAAGAAAATATTTGTAGAAACCAAATTAAAAAAGGAAGAGCTGGAAGTCGTGAAATTATTAAAAATTTAATTAAAGGTAAATCAATAGCTTTAATGATTGATCAAAGAGTTAGAGAAGGTGAAAAAGTTAAATTTTTTGATAATCTTGCAACAACTACAACTATACCTGCTCAACTAATAAAGAAATATAATTGTGAATTAGTTCCTATTTATATTGAGCGTTATAAAAAAAATTATTTTAAAATTTATGTTTCAAAACCAATCAAGGTAAATAAATCAAAATCTATCTTAGAAATTACTGAGTTTCTTAATAAAGTTCTTGAAAAAATGATTTTAAAAAATGTAGATCAGTGGATATGGACCCATGATAGATGGAAAAGTTAATTATTTATTTCGTCTTTTTCTCTCTTAATTGAAGACTCAACATAGGAAAAATAAGCCTCTTGTTTATCTACATTCCAATAATTTAAATTTTCTAAAGGTATTTTCTTTTGTGAAATAGCACAAATTACGTGATCACCTTCCTCAATAATTTGAAAATTATTTGGCATATATTTTAATTTAGCTAATTTATTTTTCATCTATAAGATATATAAATATTATTATGAAAATTGCAATTATAGGTAGTGGTGGTAGAGAGCACGCTTTTGCAGCTACAATATCTAAATCTCCTAATGTAAAAGAAATTTTTTGTATTCCTGGGAACGCTGGAACTTCACAAATTACAACTAACGTTGAGCTAGATATTAATGAATTTGATAAAATATACAAATTTATAAATGACAACTCAGTAGATTTAGTTGTTGTAGGTCCAGAACAACCTTTGGTAAATGGAATCGTTGATTATTTAGAAAAGCTGAACATAAAAGTATTTGGTCCAAATAAAATTGCTTCTCAACTCGAAGGTTCTAAAATTTTCACAAAAAAGCTTTGTCAGCAATACAATATTCCAACCGCCAACTTTGGTATTTTTGAAAATAGAATTGATGCAAAAAAATTTTTAAAACATACAAAATATCCAAATGTAATAAAAGCAGATAACCTTGCGGCAGGCAAAGGTGTTTATATTTGTAATAATGAACAAGAAAGTTTCATGGCCGTTGAAGAAATATTTGATGGAAAATTTGGCAAAGCTAAAAATGTGCTTATAGAGGAATTTCTTAAAGGGGAAGAAATGAGCTATTTTATAATTAGTGATGGAAGCACTTTTAAAGCATTCGAAACTGCCCAAGATCATAAACGGGCTCTTGAAGGAGATAATGGAAAAAATACTGGTGGGATGGGAGCCTATTCACCTTCAAGACTAATAAACAATGATTTAGAAGATAAAATTTTAAGTAAGATTATTAAACCTACTCTTAAAGGGCTTTCAGATCTTGGGACTGAATATAAAGGTTTTTTATATGCTGGTTTAATGATAGTTGAAAACGAACCCTATTTGATTGAATACAATGTCAGAATGGGAGATCCTGAATGTCAAACTATTCTTCCGAAGTTAAAAACTGATTTAGTAGAAATACTTGAAGCTTGTTGTGAAAGAAAACTTGCACAAAAAGATATTCATTGGGTTAATAAAAAAAGCTTATGCGTTGTTTTATGCTCTAAAGGATATCCAGATGCCTACAAAAAAAATGTTTTAATAAATAATCTTGAAAATTTTAATTTAGATAAAGACAACTTCGTATTTCATGCTGGGACTAAAAGAGGAGATAATAAAATATATGCTACTGGCGGTCGTGTGCTAAATTTTATCTCACTCTCAGATGATTTTTTAAAAGCAAGAAATGAAGTACATCAATGTCTAAAAAAATTAGATTGGAATGGTGGATTTTATAGAAGAGATATTGGTTTTAAAGTAATTGATTAATGAGAATCATTAGCGGTAAATTTAAGGGAAAAAAACTACTTGAACCTAAAGATAAAGAAACAAGGCCTTTAAAAGATCTTACAAAAGAATCTATATTCAACATCATCAATCATTCAAATAAGTTTTCAATAGATATTAAAAAAGCTCACGTTTTAGATTTATTTTCTGGAGTAGGTTCTTTTGGTATAGAATGTCTTTCCCAAGGTGCGAGTCATGTGACATTTATAGAAAAGTATGAAGAAGTTTTGCCTATTCTCAAAAAGAATTTAGATAATTTAAAGTCAAAAATTAATTATGAAATTATTGATGCAGATATTTTAAATAAATTTGAATTTAAAAGTTTAAAATCAAGATATGATGTTATTTTTTTAGATCCTCCTTATAAAGAACGAGCCTTAGAAGATATTCTAAATAAAATAATTAAAAACAATACTCTTAAAGATAATGGTATAATTATTATCCATAGGCATAAAAAAGAAATTGATATATTTCCAGAAGATTTTTATTTAATTGATCAAAAAAAATATGGAATTTCAAAAATTATATTTGGATCTTACTTTTAGAGTAGAATTTTCTTAGTTTCTTTTTTAATAAGTTCTACTGCTGGCTGATCATATGGGTTAATCTTTAAAGCTTTACCAATCAATATTGTTTCAAGGATAAAAAAACAAAAAAGTTCACCTAGTGTTTTTTCATCTCTTTTTTTTATTTCAAAACTTCTAAAGGGAATATTTTTATTTTTAAAAACAATTTCTGTAGCTTTTTTTTGGGCAAACATAATTTGGTTAATATCCTTGTTTTTTAAAAACTTTTGCTCCAACAAAACTGAATCATTATTTATTTTTGAAGAGTTTTTTTCTTGTGAATAAAAAAGAGTAAAAAAATTATTCTTAAAACCATCAAGGTATAATTGCATCACACTATGATTATCTTTTGGCATAACTGAAATAATAGGAAGTATGCCATTATTTTCTTTTCCAAGACTTTCAGCTACTAATTGTTGATACCAATTAAATAAATTAGTTGATTGTTCATCGTAATTAATAACAACAGAATTAAATTTTTTTGCTCTCAGAAAATAAATTGTAGCTTCTACATTTGAAACTAATGCTCTCATAAAATATTTATTTTTTACTAAATTATTTAATTGCCTGAAGTTTTTATAATTTAATCCCATTAATTCTGCCGGTAACATTCCAACCTCGGATAAAACAGAATACCTTCCTCCTATATAATTATTATGATCAACAATGTCTGCTTTTAATTTTTGTGCGAGTAAACTTAAATAGCTTTCTTTTTTTTCTGTTATAAATAAATTTTTGTCTTTTTTCCTAACTAAAATATTTGCATTTACTATAGTTTCAATTGTGTTTCCTGATTTAGATATAATCAAATTATTAAGATTTTTTTTTCCTTTTTTATTTTCAAAAGCATTTAAATTATCAACAAATATAAATTTTTTTTTTATTTTTTTCTTTAAAAAATCATAAATTGCTTGAGCTCCAAGCGTGGATCCCCCCATTCCTATAATTCTGTAATCTAATTTTTTATTAAAATTTTTAATATTTTTTTTATTAAAACTATCTTTATAAAATTTTGAAAGTGAATGAATTACTTGATTTTTTTCGCTTAAAATTAAATTTAAGTTTTTTTTAATTGTTAAATTTTTTTTTTTATTAAAAAATTTTTAAAACTTATATTTTTAGTAAACATTAATTATTTTTGATTTTATCCAGTATTGACTGTTCAAAATTTTTATCAGACTCAATGTTTTCTAATTTTTCAATATCATTATTATTTTCGGTAATTAAAGATTCAATATTATTTGTTTGATTTTCTTTATCTATTTTTTGATTTGATGGTATTGGCAATTCTTCAAAGCTTGGTGGCATTGAAAGAGGAGATTTTTTTTCAACTAAGAATTCTTCAGATGTATTTTTATTCTGTGGATCAAATGCTTTTTGAACAGAACCACAATTTGAAAGCAAAATAGTACTTATAATTAGTAAAATAGAAAATTTATTATTCTTTATCATTATTTTTCTGTCTCATTGTTTGCTAGCTCTAAAACAATCATGCTAATCACGCCTAATGTTATAAATATATCTGATACATTAAAAATAAACCAATGAAAATTTCCAACATGAAAGTCTATAAAATCTGGCACAGCATTATAAAAAATCCTATCATGTAAGTTACCTAATGCACCACCAACAATCATTAGTAACGAATATCTCTTAAAACCCTGATTTTTTAGTGACATTATAACCAGTATGACAACTATTATTGAAATTAATAAACTTAAAATATTGTATAGATATGCTTCATTAAAAGAGAATAAGCCAAACGCAATCCCTTTATTCCAAATTAACACAATGTTTAAATAAGAAGAATTAAAGATATCTGATCCAAGATTATTTTTATCTAATTGAATGACGAATATTTTTGTTAGTCGATCTAAAAAATAAATTAAAGTTATTATTGAAAAACTAATATAAAAATTTTTACTTAAAAATTTAAATATCATTCAGAATGTTTTGGACAAGTTTTTCTTGAACATGCCTCTTTGGTAATTTTCCAGCATACTTGACATTTTAAACCTTCTGCCTTCATAGTTTGAACTTTTGTCTCAGAATTTTCTAAATAAGAAACTTCTGCACTTGAAGTAATACAAAGTTCTGAAAAATCTACATCTTTTGAAATGTCATTTAGTTTTTTATCTAAATTAATTTTTAAACTTGCTTCTAAACTTGATCCAATTTCTTTAGTTGCTCTTTTTTCCTCAATACTAATATTGCAAACATTCCTAATTTTAATAAGCTCTAACCATTTTTGATTTAAATTTTCATTTTTGAAACTTATCGGAAACTCTAAAAATTTTGTTAAATGAATGCTTTTATTATCATTCAGTATTAACCTATATATCTCTTCTGTAGTAAAGGATAGAATTGGTGCAAACCATTTTAATAATGAGTTAAGAATAACATTTAATAATATAATTGTGGATTGTCTTTTTTTAGAATCTATGGAATCACAGTATAAAGAGTCTTTTCGAATATCAAAATAAAATGCCGATAGATCTACAGTACAAAAATTTAATAATTCTTTATAAAGATTATGAAAATCATAATTATTAAAATAATTTTTAAAATTTTCATTTAGAGAATAAATTTTATGAAGCATAAATTGTTCCAATTCTGGCAGTTCAGATAAATTTATTTTTTCCAGGTCAATTTCTTCAAAATTATCATTAAGATTTCCAAGCAAATATCTAAATGTATTTCTTATTTTTCTATAAGAGTCCGCATGCTGATCTAGAATTGAATGATCAATTCTTAAATCCTCTGCATAGTTAGATGAAGCTACCCAAATTCTCAAAATATCAGCGCCATATTTTTTCAAAATATCTTCAGGGGCAATTACATTTCCAAGTGATTTTGACATTTTTAGTCCTTTTCCATCAACAACAAAACCATGTGATAAAATTGATTCGAATGGAGCTTTCCCTCTTGTTCCACAAGACTCAAGAAGTGACGAATGAAACCATCCTCTGTGCTGATCAGAGCCTTCAAGATACATCGATGCTGGCCATTTTAAATCTTCTCTTTTTTCTAAAACAAACGAGTGAGTAGATCCACTATCAAACCATACTTCAACAATATCACTCAACTTTTCATAATCTTCTGACTTATATTTTTCACCTAAAAATCTTTGTGGATTGTCTGAAAACCAACAATCAGAACCTTCTTTTTCATAAATGTTTGCTATATTTTCATTTACTTCGTCATCGACTAAGATCTCTTTAGTTTTCTTATTAACAAAAATTGGAAGAGGAACCCCCCAAACTCTTTGTCTTGAAACACACCAGTCAGGTCTAGTTTCAATCATAGATCTTAATCTTTCTTTTCCTTTGCTTGGATAAAACGTAGTTACATCAAGAGCTTTTAAAGCTGTCTCTCTCAATTTATGACTTTCCATTGATATAAACCATTGTGGCGTTGCTCTATGTACCAATGGAGCCTTAGATCTCCATGAATGAGGATAAGAATGTGTCAGCTCACCATTTGATAGTAATTTTTTTTGTTCTTTGAGTTTTTCAATAATAATTGGATTGGCTTTAAAAATATGATTACCTTCAAATAAATGGACGTTCTTAGTATATTTTCCATCACCATCCACTGTTTCAATAGCTTTAATTCCATGGTTTAAACATAAATTAAAATCATCAGGTCCATGACTTGGTGCACAATGAACGATACCTGTTCCCTGCTCTGTTGTTACAAATCTTGCTTCTAACATTGGAATATCAAATTCATATCCCAAATCAAAAAAAGGGTGACTGCAGATTGTATTTTTTAAATCTTTACCTTTAAATTTTTTTATCTCTTTAAAATCTTTTATTTCACAATCTTTAATGACAGAGTCCAACAAAGCTTCTGCTACAACTATTTTTCGATTTTGAAAATCACCATCATCATTTAATTGTATCAACACATAATCAAGGGCCTCATTATACGCTAAAGCTTTATTGGCAGGTATTGTCCATGGAGTTGTTGTCCAAATAACAATCTCACTTCCCTCAAGCTCTTTGATGTTAGATGATTTAACAGTAAAAGATGTGTAGATGGTATCAGATTTATGATCTTGATATTCAACTTCTGCATCTGCAAGTGCAGTTTTTTCAACTGTTGACCACAAGACTGGTTTAAATCCTCTATATAAACTACCTTCTTTTAGAAATTTTCCTAATTCTCTTACAATTTGAGCTTCTGCATCATAACTCATTGTAGAGTAATAATTTTCCCAGTCACCTATAACGCCAAGTCGTTTAAATTGTCCTTTGTGAACTTCAATCCACTTTTCTGCAAATGATCTGCATTCCTTTCTAAACTCAACTATTGGAACTTCATTTTTATTTTTTTTATTTTTTTTATACTGCTCTTCTATTTTCCACTCAATTGGTAAACCGTGACAATCCCATCCCGGAACATATATCGAGTCTTTTCCATCCATTTGATGAAATTTTACTATAATGTCTTTTAAAATTTTATTTAAAGCAGTACCCATATGTATATTGCCATTTGCATACGGAGGGCCATCATGTAAGACAAACTTTTCTTTGCCTTTGCTAGATTTTCTAAGCTCCTGATAAAGATTAATTTTTTTCCAATATTTTAAGATTTCTGGCTCTCTTACTGGTAAATTAGCCTTCATAGAAAAAGCTGTCTTTGGAAGATTAATTTGTGAATTGCTCATTATGCTTTCTTTGCTATTTTTAAATCTAATTTAATTTGAGATCTCAACTTGTTAATATTTTTAAATTTTTTCTCTTTTCTTATAAATTTTAAAAACTTAACTGATAAGTACTTATTATAAAGATTTCCAGAAAAATTAAACAAATGAACCTCTAGTAGGATTTTTTTTTGATTAAATGTTGGTCTAAAACCAAGATTTGCTATTCCTTTAAGAGTTTTGGAATTATTCTTCCTTAAAACACTTACCGCATACACACCTGGTTTAGCTAGGACATAATCTTTGATGTCTATATTGCATGTTGGAAAACCAATTTTTTTTCCAATTTGTCTACCTTTTTGAACCATCCCATTAATAGACCATTTTCTATCTAATAATTTATTAGCTCTTTCTAAAAAACCTTTTTCCAGATAGCTTCTAATTAAAGAGGATGAAACTATCTTTTTATTAACTAAAAAAGGTTTTGGTTTAATAACTTGGTAATTATACTTATGTTCATTTTGAACTAAAAATTTTACATCTCCTTCCCTTTTATTTCCAAACCTGAAGTTATTACTAACAAATATAAATCTTGCTTTTAATTTTTTTGATAAAATATTTTTTATAAAATTGATTGATTTTGTTTTTGAAAAAGTTTTATCAAATTTTTTAGTTACTATAAAATCAACTCCAAGATTATTTAATAAATCAAATTTTTGAGTTACACTTGATAGTCTAAAATTTTTTAAAGTTTTATTAAAAAACATTTTTGGCATTGGATCAAAATTAATCACACCAATTTTTAAATTATATTCTTTCTTGTATGTTTGGGCTAATTTAAACAATTTTAGATGACCCAAATGTACGCCGTCAAAGTTACCAATTAAAATTATTGATCCTTTATGATTTTTATTAATATCAAAATTTTTATATAATTTTACCATATTAAATCTGACTGCATAAAATTAACAATTGACTCATATTGTTTTGATATTTTTTCTATTCCGTTATCTCTTATTTCATTTTTATGTACTCCATTAGAAATTAATAATGAGTCATAATTTAAAAGGTTTGCTCCCTTAATATCAGTATTAAGGTTATCTCCAATTGATAAAATTTTTTTATCCTTATTGTCTATTGATTGATTATAAACTTCTGGATAAGGCTTACCAAAATAAACAATCTCTCCTCCCATTTTTTCAAATACCATTGCAACAGATCCAGCGCATAATTCTCTTCTATTTCCTTTATCAACTATTAAATCAGGATTTGTACAAATCATCTTTTTGTCAATGTGGTTTTCTAATAAATTTTTATAATAATTTAAATCTTGATCATAATCATCAAACAAACCTGTGCATAAAAAATATTGGCATTTATCAATTTCTTTGGATTTATTGCTTCTAAAGTCATTAAATAAATCAAAATCTCTAGGTGGACCAATATGATAAAATCTTTTTAAAGAATAAAATTTCTTAAGATAATTTAGTGCTGCTTCACCTGAAGTAAATACTTTATCTCTAAATTTCTCATCTAATCCCATTTTTTTTAAAAATTCTTTAACCGGCTGGATGGGTCTTGGTGCGTTCGTTAATAAAACAAAATTTTTATTAATCTCTAATAGTTTTTTAAGGGTAAAAATTGCACCTTCATGAAGTTTAATGCCATTATGAATTACTCCCCATAGATCTATATAAAAGAGATCATAATTTTCAGCAATTGACTGCAAACCTTCAGAATCTAAATTTTTAGTCATATTTTAAGGTATAAACCATAAAATCCTTAATTTCCTAAGATTTTTCACAACTTATTTCTCAAATTATCTTGAAAAAGTTTAGTCAGTATCTATATGAAGCTCATATTTAATAAGGAGAATTTATGAAGTTTAAACCGTTACATGACAGAGTATTAATCGAAGTTTTAGACAGCAGTGAAAAAACTGCTGGTGGAATAATCATCCCAGATACAGCTCAAGAAAAACCTCAAGAAGGTAAAGTTGTTGCTGTTGGTGGTGGAGCTAAAACAGAAGATGGAAAATTAATTCCAATGGATGTTAAAGTTGGGGACAAAGTTTTATTTGGCAAGTGGTCAGGAACTGAAGTCAAAATTGATGGCAAAGAATACAGCATAATGAAAGAGTCAGACATTATGGGTATTTCAGGAAAATAATTTAATTTAAAGGAGAGAGTAAAATGGCAAAAATAATTAAATTTGACGCTGAAGCAAGAGCGGCAATGATGAGAGGTGTCAATATTTTAGCTGATACCGTTAAAGTTACTTTAGGTCCAAAAGGCAGAAATGTTGTAATGGATAAATCTTATGGTGCACCAAGAATTACTAAAGATGGTGTTTCTGTTGCTAAAGAAATTGATCTTGAGGATAAATTTGAAAACATGGGTGCTCAGATGGTTAAGGAAGTTGCTAGCAAAACTAATGAAGAAGCTGGTGATGGTACAACTACTGCAACTATTTTAGCTCAAGCAATTGTAAAAGAAGGTATTAAGTATGTAACTGCTGGCATGAATCCAATGGATGTTAAAAGAGGAATTGATGCAGCTGTTGAAAATGTAAAAGAAAACTTAATTTCTTCAGCAAAAAAAGTAAAAGATAGTGATGAAATAGCTCAAGTAGGAACAATTTCTGCAAATGGTGATAAAGAAATTGGAACAATGATTGCTAAAGCAATGCAAAAAGTTGGTAACGAAGGTGTTATTACTGTTGAAGAAGCTAAAGGAATTGAAACTGAATTAGATGTTGTTGAGGGTATGCAATTTGATAGAGGATATCTATCTCCATACTTCATCACTAATAGTGATAAAATGACGACTGAGTTAGATAATCCTTACATCTTATTACATGAAAGTAAATTAACTAACTTACAACCAATGGTTCCATTATTAGAAGCTGTTGTACAATCAGGCAGACCGTTAATGATTATCTCTGAAGATGTTGAAGGAGAAGCGTTAGCTACTTTAGTTGTAAACAAACTTAGAGGTGGACTAAAAGTTGTAGCTGTTAAAGCTCCAGGATTTGGTGATAGAAGAAAAGCTATGCTTGAAGATATCGCTATACTAACTGGTGGCCAAGTAATTTCTCAAGACTTAGGAATTAAACTTGAAAATGTTAAACTTGAAGACCTTGGATCTTGTAAAAAGATTAAAGTTGATAAAGATAACAGTACAATCGTTAGTGGTAGTGGTAAAAAATCAGATATCGCTGCAAGATGTGACTCAATCAAAAAACAAGTTGATGAAACAACATCAGATTACGATAGAGAAAAACTTCAAGAAAGACTTGCTAAATTAGCAGGTGGTGTTGCAGTTATCAAAGTTGGTGGTGCAACAGAAGTTGAGGTTAAAGAAAGAAAAGATAGAGTTGAAGATGCTTTAAATGCAACTAGAGCCGCTGTTGAAGAAGGTATTGTAACAGGTGGTGGTTGTGCTCTTCTATATGCTGCGCAAGATCTTGAAAAACTTAAAGTAAAAGGTGATGATCAAAAAGCAGGTGTGGAACTTGTAAGAAAAGCACTTGAAGCACCTATAAGACAAATTACTAAAAATGCTGGTGTAGATGGTTCAGTAGTAGTTGGCAAATTGTTAGAGCAGAAAAAAACATCATATGGTTATGATGCTCAAAGCGAAGAGTACTGCGATATGTTTGCAAAAGGTATCATTGACCCAGTTAAGGTTGTGAGAACTGCTCTTCAAGATGCTGCTTCTATCTCTGGATTATTAGTTACTACAGAAGCTATGATTGCTGACAAACCTGAGGAAAAAGATGCTGGTGGTGGAATGCCTGCTGGTATGCCTGGTGGAATGGGCGGCATGGGTGGTATGGGTGGAATGGGAATGTAATACGGTTCCCCGACCAGAACGCTCTAAGTACAAGAGTTAAACAAATTAGAAACCCTCAGAAAAAAGTTTCTGGGGGTTTTTTGTTTTTGAGATATAAATTCAAAATGTTAGGAAAAAAAATAAAATTTATAATTCCAAATGTACCTGGTAAAGAATTTCTAAAAGGTAAATTTGTAATCCTAGAACCAGTCAATCCAGCGAAACACGGTAAAGATTTATTTGAAACATTTAGTTTAGATAAAAAAGGTTTGTTATGGAAATATATGCCAGATGGACCCTTTAAAAATTTAAAACAATTAAATCACTATTTAAAAAGTACAGATTGTTTTTTTTACGCCATTTACTCAAAAAGACATAAAAAATATTGTGGATTAGCATCTTATCTAAGAATACAACCAAAAGTAGGCTCAATAGAAGTTGGTTATATAACTTATTCTCCAATTTTAAGAAAAACAGTTGAAGCAACTGAGACGATGTATTTAATGATGAAGAATGTGTTTGAGACACTTAAATACAGAAGATATGAATGGAAATGTAATAATGGGAATGCAAAATCCAAAAATGCTGCTTTAAGATTAGGATTTAAATTTGAAGGTGTGTTTAGACAAGCAGCAGTAATTAAAGGAAGAAATAGAGATACTGCTTGGTTTTCCGTTATTGACAAAGAATGGAAAAAATTAAAAAAAGGTTATTTAAGATATTTCGCAAATAAAAATTTAGATAAAAATTTTAAGCAAAAGAAAAGTTTAAAATTTAGTTAGTTGCTTTTGAGTTCCTTTTGAATTCATTACTAAAAGTGATGAACAGTGATGAACAATTTTAAGAAAACATAAGTAAATCAATAATTGTTGAACTGCTTAAATAGAATGTAATCCCGCTCTTTTCTAAAAAGAAATTTAAAGGCCATCTTTTTAGATGGCCTTTTTTTTTAATAAAATGCTATAATTTTAGGATGTCAAAAAGATACAGTGGAAAATCATTCAAAGACTCTAGCGTTAGTAAAAAACCAAAATTAAGTCTGAAGGAAAAGAGAAAACAAAAAAAAGAAAAGACTAAAAAATCTTAAGATTTAGCTCTTTTTTTACTATGTTTTTTAAAGCTAAAGTTTTTAGGTCTGCTATTTCTACTCTTAAATTTTTTCTTTCCCTTAAAACCAAAACTTTTTTTCTCTGAGTCTGAAGATGTGTTTTCCGAAGGTTTTCTTCCAAAATATTTTGGATTATTTGTAAAGCCAGATGGTTTTGCGTTATTTTTTTTTGTAAAACTTGATTTCCCTTTAAAACCAAAACTTTTTTTCTCTCCATCTCTTGATAGTTTGTCTCTAAAACTTGATTTCCCTTTAAAACCAAAACTTTTTTTCTCTCCATCTCTTGATGGTTTGTCTCTAAAACTTGATTTCCCTTTAAAACCAAAACTTTTTTTCTCTCCATCTCTTGATGGTTTGTCTGATCTACCTTTACTATAAGATTTTGATTTGCTTTTAAAATTTGACGATCGATCTTTTCTACCTTTTCCAAAAGATCTTTTTTCATCTCTAGCTTTTCTTTTTTTATTATTTGGTCCCTTGCCTCTTCTTTTGTTTTTTGAGTCTCTTCTTAAGCCACTAGGTGCTGGTTTGAAATTTGGATCAATTAATTTATTTATTGAATTCCACATTATTCTATCATCGGGTGTTAAAAATGTTAATGCAGATCCCTCAGATCCTGCTCTTGCAGTTCTTCCAATTCTATGGATGTAATCTTCTGGAACTTGTGGTAGATCATAATTGATTACATGTTGAATTAGAGGAATATCTAAACCTCTAGCTGCGACATCTGTTGCAATTAAAATTCTCTTTAGTCCTTTTCTAAAAGAATTAATAACACGATCTCTTTTACTTTGACGAAGGTCACCATGAATTGCATCAGCTGAATGTCCTTCTTCTTTTAGTTTTTTAACCATTTTATCAGCACCTCTTTTAGTTTTAACAAAAACTAAAATGGAACCCTTTCTGGCTAAAAATTGATCAATTAATTCATCGTATTTATTTTCTTTAAAAACTTGAAGAGTTTCTTGTTTAATCTTTGCAATTGGAATCGATGTAGCTCCTGTAGAAATTCTTTCAGGTTTGTTTAAATATCTGTCTGAAATTCTTAAAATATTTTGAGGTAAAGTTGCTGAAAATAATAATGTTTGGTGATCTTTTGGAACAAATTTTAAAATCATTTCAATTTGTGGGGTAAACCCCATATCGAGCATTCTGTCAGTCTCATCCAAAACCAAATACTTTGTGGCTGATAAATTTAAGCTTTTTCTTTTTAAATGATCATTAATTCTTCCTGGAGTTCCAACTATTATTCTAGATCTGTTACCTAGTTGTCTCAATTGTTTTTGCATTGATTCTCCACCAATAAGCAAAGCTGATTTAATACTTATTTTATCACTTATAATACTTTTGATTGCTTCCATTACTTGTGTTGCTAATTCTCTAGTTGGGCACATAACTAATGCAAAAGCATTCTTGTCTAAAATCAACTTATTAATTAGAGGTATACTAAAGGCTAAAGTTTTTCCTGTTCCTGTTTGTGCTGTTCCTAAAATATCTTTTCCTTCTAAGGCAGCAGGTATTGCCATTCCTTGAATAGGAGTGGGTTTTGTAAAACTCATTCGTTGCAATGAATTTTTTAGTGAATCTTCTATTTTAAGTAATTTAAAATTTTCCATTTAATGATTTAGATGTATAGACTTTGATTCTACGTCCATCTAATTTTACTGGGATATCTATATGTTTTTAAAACAATCACAAGAAATGAATTTTTTGTAAAAGACTTTTAATCAAGTAAATACTGTCTTTTTTTAAGTTTTCAAATGAAGGATTTGATGTATAAGAGCCACAATTTATGAGCAATAATATCAGAAACATCACCATCATTGCACACGTTGACCATGGAAAGACAACCATGATTGATAACTTAATGAAACAAAGTGGTTCATTTAGAGATAATGAAGTTGTTGATGAAAGATTAATGGATTCAGGGGAATTAGAAAAAGAGAGAGGCATAACAATTCTTGCTAAACCTGCATCAATTAATTGGCAAAACTCAAGAGTAAATATAATAGACACACCAGGTCACAGAGACTTTGCAGCTGAAGTTGAGCGTGTGCTTAGTATGGCTGATGGTGCGTTATTACTTATAGACTCTGCAGAAGGTGTAATGCCTCAAACAAAATTTGTATTAGCAAAAGCACTTAAACAAGGATTAAAACCAATCGTTGTAATTAACAAATTAGATAAAGCAGATCAAAGAGCAAATGAAGTATTAGACGAAACTTTTGATTTGTTTGTAAGTTTAGATGCTAATGAAGAACAATTAGATTTTCCTGTTTTATATGCAAGTGGAAGATCTGGATGGGCGAGTAAAGAAGTTGATGGTCCAAGAGAAAATCTCCACCCACTATTAGATTTAATAATCGAACACGTACAACCAGCAGAATTAGATAAAACTAAACCTTTTGCTATGCTCTCTACTTTGCTTTATGCAGATAGTTTTTTAGGAAGAAGTCTTGTTGGAAGAATATCTCAAGGAACTGCAAAAGCTAACCAGCCTATTAAAGCAATTAATCTTAAGGGTGAAAAAGTAGATGAAGGTAAACTTACAAAAATTTTTAGATATGAAGGAACTAAAAAAGTTCCAATTGAAATAGGCGAAGCTGGAGATATTGTTGTAATTGCAGGTTTAGAAAAAGCGAATGTTGCAGATACAATCTGTGATCCAGAATTAAATGATCCAATTCCTGCAACTCCAATAGATCCTCCCACAATGTCTATTACGATTAGTGTTAATAGTTCACCTTTAGCTGGAACTGAGGGCAAAAAATTAACAAGCACACAAATTCGAGACAGATTAGTTTCTGAGGCACAAAATAATGTTGGTATTACTTTCTCTCAAAATGCAAATGTAGATTCATTTGTAATAAGTGGTCGAGGCGAATTAATGCTTGAAATTTTACTTACCCAAATGAGACGTGAAGGATTTGAGATGACAGTAAGTCCTCCAAAAGTATTATATCAAAAAGATGAAGATGGTAATAAACTTGAGCCTATTGAAGAAATTACTGTTGACCTTGATGAAGAGTATTCTTCAAAAATAATTGACTCGATGAATAGAAGAAAAGGTAAACTTTTAGATTTAAAAGATACTGGAAAAGATAAAAAAAGATTAGTATTTCATGCACCAACTAGAGGCTTAATGGGTTACACAAGTAGATTCTTAACCTTAACAAAAGGAACAGGTGTAATTAATAGAATTTTTCATGGATACGGAAAGTTTGAAGGTGAAATGGATGGTAGAAAAAACGGTGCTTTAATTTCAATGTCCACAGGAAAAGCTGTAGCATTTGCAATATTTAACTTACAGGCAAGGGGTGAAATGTTTGTTACTCATAATGACCCTGTATATGAGGGAATGATTGTTGGATTAACTCCAAAACCTGGTGATATGATTATAAATGTCATGAAAGGTAAGCAATTAACTAACATGAGAACTCAAGGTACAGATGAAAATGTTGTGCTAACCCCTGTAAGACAAATGTCAATCGCGGAACAATTAAGTATGTTAAATACTGATGAAGCTCTAGAAATTACGCCAAAATCCCTAAGATTAAGAAAATCTATTCTTAACCCCCATGATAGAAAAAGAAGTGAAAAGTCTGGGACTGCTGCTTAGTTAAATAATTTATTTACTAAAAATAACCCCAAAGCTACACAAGGTCCTATCCCAAAAGCAAACAATAAAGTTCCAATTCCAACAGTACCTCCCAAGTACCAACCTATAGACATTACTGAAATTTCAAGCAAACCTCTTACAGTAGCAATAGGTAAATTTGTTATTTTTTGAAGACCAATCATCAAACCATCTCTTGGGCCTGCCCCTAAATTTGCAACTAAATAAATACCTCCTCCTATTCCTACAGTCAACACTGCAAATGCTCCAAGTAATATTTGGGATATATAATTTTCTGGAGTTGGAACATATCTAATGCACACATCTATCATTACTCCAATAATTAAAGCATTTAAAATAGTGCCAATTCCTGGTTTTTGTTTTAATGGAAGCCAAAGTAATAAAACTGCAATACTAATAAAAATAGTTATAAGACCGATTGAAAAACCAATATTTAAAAATATACCTTGTGCTAGCACACTCCATGGTGATGCTCCAGATGCTGAGACAATTAACATCCCTTCTCCCAAACCAAATAAAATCAAGCCAAAACAAAGAAAAAAAAAAGTAGAGATTTTTGGTTTTAAATTTAATGGTTTGTCAGAACTCCAGGAAACTCTTGGTATATTTTTAATTTGTAGAAACATATTTAATAAAATACTTCTTTTATTATCAAAGTCTATTAAACTAATATCAAATGAAAAAGTTTTTATTACTTATATTTCTTTTTGTATTCCCATTCAACAGCATGGCTCATATGGCTCACTATAATAAGTTTAACAAAATAGAAATGGAAATTTTAAAGGATGGTGAAGTGATAGGTTATAATTTTTATTTTTTTAAAAGAAATAAGAATGAAACAATAGTTACCAACCAAATAAAATTTACAGTAAAATTATTTGGTGCAACCGTTTTTGAAATTGAGGGTTTTGGTGAAGAAAAATATATAAAAGATAAATTAATTTCATTTGAGTCAAAAACACGCCAGAATAAAAAAGAAAAGTTTGTAAATCTTAAACTTTATGATCAAACAAATGAATTTGAAATTCAAGGGTCATCGTATACAGGAAAAGCATCAACAGATAATGTAGTTGGAAATTGGTGGAGCCATAAAATACTGCAGGCAAATAGCCAAATTAGCCCTGTTTCAGGCAGTATTAAGGAGCAGGTTGTGACTTTTATTGGTAAAGAAAAATTAGACCTATATGGAAAAACTTATGATGTAGAGCACTTTAAATTGACCTCAAAAGATATGTCTATTCCAAAAGATAAAAGACTTAATTTTGATGTCTGGTTTAACAAGAAAAATGCATTAATTTTAAAAGTTGCCTACTCAAGATTAGGTAATTGGGAATATAAAGTTAAAAAATTTGAATAACTTTACTTTACTATCTTTTTATAAAGATCATTGGCGCTTATCCATCCAGCTTCCAATCTTGGACCTACAAACCAATCTGCACAAACACCTAGATTAGTTGACGAGTCCCAAAAACTTTTTATTTTCAGAGGCTTTGAATTAGATGAATATTTCCAACCATGATTAAGAGAAAATAAAACTTTGGTTTTTTTAATTCCTGTCAACTTAAAGAACTGTTCAATTAAAATTTTAGAATTTAAATCTTTATTTTCTCTATTTTTATTAATTTTTTTATTTGCCCAATTATAAGTACTTTGTAGAGTCCATAAATCCTTACTACTTTTAAATCTTTTTTTTGTATTTTCTTTAGCAACCCACCCTAAAATCTTATCATCAAATAAGTAACTACTAATATTTGTTTTTATTTTTTTTGTAACTATCATCACTGTAATATTTGCATCCATTTTTATTTTTTTTTTAATGAATGAGTTTTTTATAAATTTTTTTGATAGTTTGGATAATTGAACAAATGGACAAGTAAGAATTAATTTCTCATAAATTTTTTTAGTTCCATCAGAAAAAGTTAGGACCCATTTTTTTTCTTTATAATCAATTTTTTTTAACTCTGCTTTAAAATTACAATTGATATCTTTGAGAAGATACTTGCTGATATCGTTATTGCCAAATTTGCCTATTATTTTTAAATGATTTTTATTTTCTCTCTTAATCTTATTTAGAAATAAATGTTTTCCACCCCAAGTTTTTAAAACTTTTTTTTTTATTAACTTTTGAATAAAATTTTTAAAGGATGAGTTTTTTGGAGAAATATATTGTGTTCCATGATCAAAACCCTTCAACTTATCTAATCTTTTAAATGAAGCTCTGCCTCCTGGCCCTCTTGCTTTGTCAAATAAATCAACTGAATGTTTCTTGCTTAAAAGATTGGCAATTGTTGCTCCTGAGATACCAGAGCCAATCACACAATAAGTGCTCATTTTCCTGCAACGGTCATTTCATCAATCATCATGGTAGGTGAGTTTACTGAATATTTAAATTCTAAATCATTTGCCAAAGTAATTTTTTTAAACATCTCATTAAAATTTCCAGCAATGGTTATCTCATTTACTGGATATTTAAATTCTCCACCCTCAATTAGAAAGCCAGTAGCTCCTACAGAGAAATCTCCTGTCACTAAATTAGTTCCATGTCCTATTGTCTCAGTCACGTATAAAATCTTAGAATGACTTTTTAGTAAATCATCATAATTAATTTTCCCGTTTTCAAAATAAAGATTAGTACATCCGCTACTTCGACCATTAGATTTTAGATTTAATTTTTTTCCATTATATGTATCAATTAAATAATCATTAAGAATTCCACTTTTAACTAATTCTAAGTTTTCTGTCGTTACCCCTTCAGAGTCAAAACACTGTGAACCCATACCCTTAATTAAATCTGGTTTATCAATAATATTAATCGAATTAGAAAATACCTGTTGTTTTATTTTGTCTTTTAAAAATGATGTGCCTCTTGCAATTGATGAGGCTGAAATAGCACCCGCAAAGGAGCTTAAAAAACCTTTGGATATTCTTTTATCAAAAATAATACTCATTTTATCACTACCAATTTTTTTTGGACTTAATTTTTTTATAGTTTGTTCAGCTGTTGTTTTTCCAAGCTCCAAAGGATTGGCAATATCATTTAAATGACATTTGCTTGTGAATTCATAGTCTCTTTCCATACTATTTTCATCTTTTGCGACAGTTACGCAAGATGCTGAGAATGAAGATGATTTGTACCCATTACAAAAACCATCACTATTTGCTAAAATAAAATTTGACTTATTTTCTGTAAAGCCTGACTCAGTATTAATAATCTTTTCATCAATTGAAGCTGTTTCTTCTAATTCTCTTAAATAATCTATTTTTTTATCATTCTCTATATGAGACTGATCATACAAATCTAAATCTTTAATGTTTTTTGCCAATAAGTCTTTTTCAGGCAAGGAATTGAATTCATCTTCTGGTGTCATCTTTGTGGTTTCATAACATTTTTCAATTAAAGTTTTTAAATTATCATCCAATAAATTTGATGATGATATTGATGATTTTTTTTTACCAATATATGTTTCAATACTTATTGCTAAACTATCTGATCTATTAGACTCATCTAAAACTTTATTTCTAAAACTAACAGTTTCTGAAATTGAGTTTCCAACAGTCACACTTGCATCTGTTGCTCCAAGTTTTTTTGCTAAGTCTAAGCAATATGAAGCTTTGGTTTTTAAATATTCTTGATTTTTAACCATGATTTATAATTTGGTTCCACCAACAGTCATTTTATCTATCAAAATTGAAGGTTGCGCTACTCCAACTGGCACACCTTGGCCTGCTTTACCACATGTTCCAATACCTGGATCCATCATCATGTCATTTCCCACCATTGATACTTCTTTCAAAATTGATGGACCATCTCCTATCAAGGTTGCTCCTTTAATTGGTGACCCAATTTTACCATTATTTATTTCATAGGCTTCCGTGCAATTAAAAACAAACTTTCCAGATGTAATATCTACTTGTCCACCTCCAAAACTGACAGCAAAAATTCCTCTATCAACTGACTTTATCATTTCATCTTGAGTTTGGGTTCCACTTAACATCATCGTATTTCTCATTCTTGGTAAAACAATGTGCTTGTAGTTCTCTCTTCTCCCACTACCTGTAGACCTGGTATTCATTAACCTTGCATTTAATCTATCTTGCATAAAATTTTTTAAAATTCCATTTTCTATTAAAACTGTTCTTTCTGTTGGAGTTCCTTCATCATCGATAGTAAGGCTTCCTCTTCTTTTATCTATTGTTCCATCATCAACAATTGTAACCCCTTCACTAGCAACTTTTTGGCCCATCAAATTATGAAATGCTGATGTTTTTTTTCTGTTAAAATCTCCTTCTAAACCATGACCAATAGCTTCATGAATTAATATTGCTGGCCAACCAGGTCCTAACACTACCTTCATTTCACCTGCTGGCGCTGGTTTACTATCAAGGTTTACAGAAGCAATTCTTAAAGCTTCCTCACAAACATTTTTCCAATTATCATCTTTTAAATAATCATCATAAGATTGTCTTCCACCAATTCCATAAACTCCCGTTTCTTTTCTGCCATTTTTCTCAAGCATTACTGAAACATTAAACCTAATTAGAGGACGAATGTCTGTTAAAGCTTCTCCACCAGAACGAATAATTTCAATAGATTTTTGTTCTCCACTAAAGCTTGCAGTTACCTGTTTAACTTTAGAGTCTTTTTTTCTTAAATAATCATTTACATTATTTAGAACTTCTAATTTAGAATCGAGTGTCTTTTGTTCAATGGGGTTTATGTCATCATAAAATTTGTTGTTAGTTTTTGGAATTTCATGATTATAAATTCCTTTACTAGATTTAAGTGTAGATTTTAAATTTTCAGCAGAACTTTTTAATGAATCTTTTGAAATTTCATTAGAATGGGAATAAGCAACTACCTCATTTGAAACAGCTCTAAAACCAAAACCTAAATCCGAACTATAATTTGAGCTTTTAATCTTATTATCATCTAATAAAATAGACTCTGATTTTGAATTTTCAAAATATAACTCGCCATCATCACAATTCTTTAAAGTGTCAGATACAATTTCATCCACATCTTTTCTAGTAAGATCTGATTTGTCAAAAAAATTTGCCATGGACATTACATAGCTATTTATAGTCAATTTTCAATGGATGAATTAACACATGTACATATATTAATTACATAGATACAAACTTTAATTTATGAAAGTATATTTTAATAATTCCTGTAAAATTTGTAGATCTGAAATTAATTTGTACAAAAAAGAAAAAATTCAAGATATCGATTGGGTTGATATAACAGATAATTCTATCGCTGAAAAAGAAACATCAAAAAAAGATAAAGATCTTTTAAGAAGACTTCATGTTAAAGATGGGGATAACATAATTGAAGGTGCAGAGGCATTTTTATATGTTTGGAAAAAAATTCCAAAATATAAGTTTCTATATAATTTTTTTAAACTTCCTGTAATTTTTACGTTTTTTAGAGTTGGATATGAAATTATTGCTTATTTTTTATATTTAAAAAATAAAAAACAACTAAAAAACTAATTTAGAAAAAATATTAAAAACTTGCTCAATAAAGACATAGAAGCAATAAACATAATCATTACAACTGAGTACATTAAAGTAACAATCTTATTTTTTTTTCTTCTCAGCCTCACAAAATCTTTATCATCTAAATCTGAAATGTCTCTTTCACCAACTACCTGATAATCATAACTCCAACGCCATGTAGAGTTTCCAAGTCTCGAGTCTAAGTTATTATAATAGGTTATCCAAGCAAGAGTATATCTTAGGATTAGGTATAGAATTGCCATTGTAATTGTACCAAAAAACATTCTAAATATTACTTAATTAAATAAGATAGTTTAATTGTTATTTTTTACCCTTTTTCTAGCAATAAGCTGTGTAAGAGAGTCAACCATCGTATCTGATGCTTTAAATATTTCATTATTTTTAAATTCATGAGATACATTTTTTTCTGGGTTAGTCTTATCTTCGATGACTATTCCTTCATCTGGTGAGTTATTTTTGATATATATTAATAATAACCATTCTTCATCAGAAGACTCATCCCATTTAACAAAGATCTCACCAGTCTCAAATCTTTTATCAATACATCTAAAGATAGACATGTGTCTTGTAATATGTCTTTTGTTTAACTGAAACACTAAACTGCTTGCACTGCGGTAAAAACTTTCAAGTGCAAATTCTATTTTTTGTCTTGCTATTGTGTATTCTTTTTCTTTTCTAAGTAACGTTTCTCTATCTTCATCACCTTGAATTTTTACTCCAAGGGCCTCCACTCTTTCTCTTATCTTCTGATCTCTAATTATTCGATATTTTTCTTTTAGTTTTTCTATTCGTTGTTGAAGGCCTGCATAGTCATCTCTTTTTTCTCTAAGTGATATTTTTTCTAATTTTTCTAACTCTTTAACTTCTCTAATTCTGAATTTTTCAATTTGTTTTTCTAATCTTAATTGCTTTAAGAATTGCTTTTGTTTTTCAGCTTGTTCTATTCTCAATAAAGCTTGCTCTTTTCGAAGAAAGATTTTTATATCTTTGGCTCTTTGTTTATCAAGCTTAATTTCATCTTTTAAAGCTTGTTCCTGTAACTTAATCTTTAATTCTTCCTGCTTTTGCTTTTCATTTTCAAGATTAATTTTTTCTAGTCTTTCTTTTTCTAATTTTTCTAATTTTAGTCTTCTAGCTTCATCTTTTTTAGTCTCTTTATATTCAAAAATTGTATTAGCTATTTTATCAAAGAAAGCTTGAATATATTTTTCAATACTAAAACTAATTTTAAAGTTTATTTGAGGTTTTAAAGAATTTTGAAAATTTATTAATCTTAAAATAAAATTTTGTTTTTTTGGTATTTTTTTATTTATAATTTTTTTTTTGGCTTTATCTAATTTTTTTGGTCTAATTTTTGATTTTATCTTTTTTATTTTTTTTCTGATAACTTTTGATTTTTTATTAACTTTTTTATTAACTTTTTTTTTAGTTTTTTTTTTAGTTTTTTTTGAATGTTTTTTTATTTTTTTCATGTTCAGGAGAATTATATCTATCAATAAATCATTGATAAATATAGTCTCTTGTTACCGGGACTGAAGTATAATTTTTTGTAAGTTGAAATTGATATACAACCTGATCACCCCACTTAAATGACATTTCGCAACCTGCTAAATAAAATTCCCACATTCTAAAAAACTTTTCATCAAACATTTGAATAATTTTTTCTTTATTTTTAATACAGTTTTCTTTCCAATGTCTTAATGTATGCGAGTAATGTAGTTTTAAAACCTCTACATCAGAGATTATTAACCCAGCTTTTTCGATAGGTGTGGTCACTTCACTTAAGCTTGGTGTATAACCCCCTGGAAAAATATATTTTGTTATCCAAGGATGTGGGTCTCTTGGTGGATTTACTGAGCCTATTGTATGAATTAAAGATATACCATCATCGCTTAATAATTTATTAATTTGCTTGAAAAATTTCTTATAAAATTTCCTACCAACATGCTCAAACATTCCTACACTTACAATTCTATCAAATTTTTCATTAAGCTGTCGGTAATCTATCAATTTAAATTTTAGCTGATTTTCTAAATTAAGTTCTTTTGCTTTTTTATTACAATAATTAAGTTGATTTTTAGACAATGTTATTCCTGTAACCTCACAATTAGCAGTTTGAGCAATATCAATAGCTAAAGATCCCCAGCCACATCCAATATCTAAAACTTTCTGATTAGGTTTTATGTTTAATTTTTTTATTATATGTTGAATTTTATTATTTTGAGCATCTGCGAGTGTATCATTTTCATTTTTAAAATACGCACACGAGTATTGTTTCTTGGGATCTAAAAATAAATCATAAAGATCATCTGAAATATCATAATGATGCGATACATTCATTTTAGATTTTTTGATGAAATTAAAGTTAGTTAAGTATCTATAAGATCCTCGAAGTCTATTTATTAAATAACTAAATAAATTTAGATCATTTCTTCCAAAATTCATTAATGCCAAATCTAAAAAATCACTCAAACTTCCATTTTCAATAATTAACTCTCCATTAGTATAAGCTTCCCCAAAATATAAATCTGGCTGGAATAACAGTTTATAATGAAGTTTTTTGTCTAAAATTTTAACTTTAATTGGCTTTTCACTTTTTGGTGATCCAATAATATAATTTTTAGAATAAGCATTTTCTAAAATAAAACCATCTTTCTTAAATACATTGTTAAGAAATCTAGCTAATTGCATTTTAGGCTGCCATTATTGGTTTGATGGAAAAATTTAATTTTTCTAAATTATCAATTAACTCCTTTTCTTCATTAGAATTTAAAATTGATAATGGTGGTAAAACGTTTTTATAAATTAAATCATTTTTTGAATAATAAGCATGAAGTCCAGATATTAAATTATATTTTTCAAATGTATTTCTAACATCACAAAGCTTTTGATTAACTGTTTGTTCCTTTTTATAAAAAAAGTCATCATAAACTTTTCTTGCTAATGCAGATGTAACATTACAAGTAGCTGTAATTATTCCTGAACACCCAAGTTCTAAACCTTTTAATAAATTAGACTCTGAGCCTGGTAGAATTGAAAAATTATCTATTTTTAGGTTTTCAAAAAGATTATAGGAACTATCCTTAACACCAATAATTTGTTCTGGAAATAATTTTACTAATTCTTGAACACATTCTACACTAAACTTATAACCACATAATTTTTCAAAATTATACAGCACTATTTCACAATCTGGGTGAACATCAATAATTTTTGAATAGAAATTAATTACATCATTATCTGAATATTTATAAAACGCTGGAGGCATAATTAAAAATTTCTTAAAATTTAAAGACTTAGCTACACTAATTAGATTTATATTTTCGCTTAAAGAATTTAAACCAGTACCAATTATATATTTTTCTTTATATTTACTTTTAGATAGTTGATTAAATAAATTTATCTTTTCACTAATTGAAATTAACTGGGCTTGACCCGTGCTACCAAATATTGCAGCCCCATGACAACCTTGATCAATAACCATTTCCGCATGTTTAATAGTTCTACTAATATTTAATGTTAGATTATTGTTTAAAACTGACATAACAGCGGCATAAATACCATTAATTTTACTCATACATAAAATTTATATAAAAATATTAATTAGTAAAGTTTATAAATAAAATATGAAAATTTTAGCAGTTCAGAATAGAATGGGAATTGGAGATACTGTTATTTTTTTACCTTTTATAGAGGCAATTTCTAGAAAATTTAATACCCCTGTGAGCTTACTTGTAAAAAAAAGTTCAAAAGTAGATGAATATATCAAGCAGACTGCTTATTTAGATAAAGTAATATTTTTAGAAAGAAATAATAAAAAAAATGAGAGACATAATGGATTTATGGGAAGTATTAGATTGGCTCAAGATTTAAAAAGATATAAATTTGACAAAATCTTTATATTTAATTCGTCGCTAAGGTTTAATTTGATTGCAAGATTAGCAAATATTAAAGAAATTTATCAATATCCTCTTTTAAAAAAAACTAATCAACATATTGTCCAACCCGCAAATTATTTAATCAAAAAAAATTTAGGGGTTAATGTTGTTAAAGATCCTCAAATTGAAATTAATAGTAATTTGATTAAAGAAGCAGAGTCAAAATTTAATATAAATTCAAGTGAACTAAATATTCTCCTAGGAATTGGTGGTTCAGGGCCCACTAAAAGAATACCTTCCGAAACTTTTTTATCTGTTATAGAAAAAATTTATAATTTTAAGAAAAGTAAATTTTTTTTAGCAACTGGAAAAAAAGATGATGAACAAATAATTTTAAATCAGATACTGAGCTCAAAATTCAGAGACAAATGTATCCCTTTAGATGACTTATCAATTGCTGATACTTTGCCAATTATAAAAAATTGTAACATTTCAATTTGTAATGACTCAAGTTTTAGTCACTTATCATCAGCTCTTGGGATTAAAACAATAACACTAATGGCCGACACTCCTTTAATTTATGGTTCTTATAGTTCTAACATGTATCCCATTTTACCAGATGGTGAGACTACTGTGGGACATAATACTTTTGGAAAAGACAAAATAAATCCAGATAAAATTTTTGATAAATTTATATCAATTTTAAATTAAGAAATATCGTTAATTACAATTTCTTTAGCTTCATTAACGATTGCAGACAATCTTGATGTTTCAGGAGAAATATCAGGATGTATTTTTTTTTGGATTTTTATATAAGCCTGATTTACTAACTCTATTGTTGGTTTATTATTTTTATCTAAATTTAATATCTTATAAGCCTCAGAAACAGACAGAGTATTTGAATTGTTATTTTGAGATTGATTAAAGGAAAATCTTCCTGATTGTCTAAGTGTCTGAATAAGTCTAAATAATGAAAATAATTGAAAAATTGATAAGCCTTTTAACTTCACTAGGGCTAAACTTAAAAGAGTTAAAGGCAATGTAAGTAAAATTTTACCACCTGCTGCAAATATGATGGCTAAAATGATTAGAATAAATATCGTGAACAACCTTACACTTTTAGACATGTTCTTTGAGAAAACACCTCTCCACCATTTCATTAAAAAATACAAAAAAGTCAAAATTATCAGTGTATAAATTATTATATTCATATATTTCCTATACTTTATGAAAATACCATATCTAAAAAAAAAACCAGAATTAAAATCATGTCATGATGTTACATGGGAAGACAATTATAGCTGGATACATCAAAAAAATATTTTAGAGGTACTTAGAGATAAAAATAAACTATTACCTGAAGTAAAAGATTATCTTGAAGAAGAAAATAAATACACTGACTATCATTTAAAAAACACGAAACCTCTACAAAAAAAATTATTTGATGAAATTAAAGGAAGAATAAAGTTAGATGACGAGTCTCTTCTCTATAAAGATCACACCTATGAATATTGGACCAAAACAACTAAAACTGGAAATTATTCAATTAAACTTCGAAAGAAAATTAATTCAGATTTAGTAGAAGAAATTTGGAATGGTGATAAAGAAAAAGAAAATCTAGGAGTAGAATATTTTGGTGTTGGAGATTTAGAAGTAAGCAATAATGATAAATACCTAGGATATTCTTTAGACACCAAAGGCTCTGAATACTATACAATTTCTATAAGAAATATTGAAACTAATAAAATCATCACAAAAGAAATTTCTGAAACTTCAGGAGGAATTACTTTTAGTTTAGATGATAAATTTATTTTTTATTCTAAACTTGATGAAAATCATCGTGCAAGAAAAATATACAGGCATGAAATTGGTAATTTTAAAAACCAAGATCAGCTAATTTTTGAGGAAAAAAATGAGGCATTCACTGTTAGCATTGGCTTAAGCTCCGATGAAAAATATTATTTTATTAATACATCTGACCATAACACATCTGAACAATACTATTTTAATGTAGATGAGAAAAATCCTTCACCAAAATTAATAATGAAAAGAGAGAAAGGAATTCTCTACTCGGTTAGTTCTTGGGATGGAAAATTTTATAATCATACCAACAAAAATGCCGAAGATTTTAAAATCGATATTTCTAATAGTCTTACACTTCAAGAATGGAAAACATTTATACCTCCAAGAGATGAAGTTCTAATAGGTGGGCTAACTTTTTTAAAAGACTGGATTATTAGATCTGAAACTTCCAACGCACTAGATAAATTATTTGTTAGAAATATTACATCAGATCTTGAAGAGGAATTAATATTTTCTAATGAAAATATTTATGTACCAGGTATTTCTTTGGTTCAAAGAGATAGAAATACTAACAAATTATATCTTGGCTATTCGTCTCCCAAAACTCCATCTAGGGTTTACTTGTACGACTTACATAATAAATCTAAAAAACTTGTAAAAGAACAGGAAATACCTTCTGGACATAATCCAGAAAATTATATTGTTGAAAGAGTAGAATACAAATCTCACGATGGAAGGTTAGTTCCTCTAACAATTACTAGACATAAAAAAACTAAAATTGATGGCTCAGCAAACATACTACTATATGGATATGGTTCATACGGTAGCTCTATGAGTCCAAACTTTTCTTCTACAAGATTAAGCTTAATTGATAGAGATATTATATGGGCAACAGCTCATATCAGAGGTGGTATGGAAAAAGGAATGAAATGGTGGAAAGAGGGAAAACTTACAAATAAAAAAAACACATTTGAAGACTATATCTTTGCTGCAAAATACTTAATTAACAACAAGTATTCATCAAAAGGAAAGATCATAGGTATGGGTGGATCTGCAGGAGGATTGTTAATGGGCGCTGTTGTTAATCAAGCTCCAGAATTATTTCTTGGAATTGTTATGGCTGTACCATTTGTAGATTCTCTAACAACAAATCTTGATCATTCTCTTCCATTAACTGTCGGAGAGTTTGATGAATTTGGAAATGCTCAAGATAATAAAGAACATTTTGATTATATATTTTCATATGCACCATATAATAATATTAAAAAAATGGATTACCCTCATATATTAATTACCACAAGCTTAAGTGATAATAGAGTTTTGTTTGATGAGCCTGCAAAATTTACTGCAAAATTAAGGGAATATAAAACTGATAATAATTTACTTCTTTTAAAAACAGAAATGAACGCAGGTCATGGAGGAAAATCTGGAAGAGATGGTGCTATTGAAGAAATTGCAATTGATTATGCGTTTGCACTTAAAATATCAGAAAAAATTTAATCCTGTAGATCTTGAAACAGTAAAACTAATTCCTATATATACTATGTAAGTCGCCTAATGGGGCTTACATAAATAAACTTGCTTAACAAAGGAGAATATTATGACAAGTAAGGATCTATCAATCTTTAACTCACTAAGACCATTTTCAATTGGTTTTGATGATATGTTTGATCAATTTGAAAGTATGCTTGGAAATGGAAATTTGACCATGCAGTCAAATTATCCACCATACAACATAAGAAAAACAGGAAAAGACAACTATGCTATTGAAGTTGCATTGGCTGGTTTTAATAAGAATGATGTTGAGGTTGAGTTTGAAGATAATTTATTAACTGTAAGAACCAAACAAGTTAATAAATCAGATGAAAACAATGTTGATGGGGAAATAATTCATAAAGGTATTTCACAAAGACAATTTGCAAGATCATTCACTATTGCTGATGACGTAAAGGTAAATGGTGCCGAACTAAAAGATGGTCTATTAAATATTTCTTGTGAAAGAATTATACCAGAACATAAAAAGAAAAAACTTATAGAAATTAAATAAGTTTACCTTGCTTGCGGGGATAAATTCCTCGCAAGTACTTAATTAAAAACAACCATTTGATACAAAACCAATAACAATTTTATCAGGATTTATTTCAAATCTTCTCTCGCAAGGAATTCCATATTTTTTTGTATTATAAATTAATTCAAAATTTCCTTTTGCATTCTTGAAATCTTCATCTGGTTTTCCTAAATCCATCTGTAAAACACTCGCTGGCTTACTAATGTATTTACTTAATTTTTCATTCTCTTTTTCAACAATTTTATTTGTTTTATCTTTGATTGTTTGACATCCGGCAATCATCAAAAATGAAAAAGATATAATTAAAAGTAATTTTAGTTTTGCCATTAAATAACAATAACATTACAATTATGGCATAATTATAAACTTCTGAGTTGAAATATGTGAATAAACGCTAGTTTTACAGGGTATTTATAAGAAGAATCAAATATTTATCATCTATTAGGAGGACAAATGCTTGAAAATTATTTCAATTATAAAAAACACAAAACAGATTTTAAAACAGAAGTAATAGCCGGAACTACTACGTTTTTAACGATGGCTTATATAATGTTTTTAAATCCATTTATCTTATCGGGTGAATTTGCCGGACCCGAAAAAGGTTTCTTTGATTTCGGCGCAGTTTATACAGCAACAATATTAGCAACAGCACTTGCATGTTTTATAATGGCTTTTTATGGAAAAACTTGGCCAATTGGACTTGCGCCTGGTATGGGGATTAATGCCTTTGTTGCTTTTGGAGTTTGTGCAGGAATGGGTTACACACCTCAAGAAGCTTTGGGTGCAGTACTAGTTGCCGGTGTATTATTTTTAATTATATCTCTTACACCTATTAGAGCTTGGTTAATAAATTCCATACCTAGAAGTCTTAAGTTAGGTATTGGAGCTGGTATAGGTTTATTCTTAGCAATTATTGGATTACAAATTATGGAGGTAGTTGTTGATGATCCAGTTACACTTGTAAAACTTGGTGATCTAGGTAATCCTTTAGTATTGCTTGGTTGTGCTACATTCATAGCAATTATTGTTTTAGAAAAAATGAATGTCAAAGGTAATATCATTATTGGTATTTTGGTATTCAGTATTATTGCCTGGGCTGCAGGACTTGCAAACTTTAATGGTATTGCGAGCTCTCCTCCACCAATGAGCTATCTATTTGAATTTGACTTATCTGCTGCAATGACTGCGGGAATGTCTACAGTAATATTTACTTTATTGTTTATTGACTTCTTTGATACAGCTGGAACATTAACTTCAGTTGCAAACGTTGCTGGTAAAGTTGATAAACAAGGAAAAGTTAAAGATATTAATAAAGCTATGTTAGCTGATAGTGTTGGTACAGTTGCTGGTGCAATGATGGGAACTACTACTGTTACAAGTTATGTTGAGTCTGGTGCTGGTGTAAAAGCTGGTGGAAAAACTGGTATGACATCTCTTGTAATAGGCTTGCTGTTTTTAGCATGTATATTCTTTGCTCCACTTGCAACTAGCCTACCAAAACAAATTGATGGTGCGGCTTTACTTTTTGTTTCTGTTCTATTTGTAAGAAATATTACAGATATTGAATGGGATGATATTGCAGAATCTGCTCCAGCTATTCTAGCAATGATTGCTATGCCGTTAACATATAGCATTAGTAACGGTATTGCTTTAGCATTTGTGTCATATGCTTTAATTAAAATATTTACTGGTAAGTTTTCATCTACTTCGCCAGCAATATTTGTTATCGCGATACTAAGTGTCGTAAGTTTTGCGGTTGCTTAAAAATATTTAATAGGGCTAGCTTTAACTAGCCCTATTTTTTAATTTCTTTTTATAATTTCTTCTATAGATAATTCTTCATAATGTTCGGTTGGCTGAACAATCCATGGATCTGTATCTAATCTTACTGGACAAAAATCTGGTTCAAAAGTTGATGATTTTTTTTTCCATAAACAGGCTGTTTTGACTTCATTTATGTAATCTTTCGTTGGACCATAATTTTTTAACCATTCTATACTTTTATTTAATGTTAAACCTGTGTCTGAAAGATCATCAACCAAAAGTACTTTATTATAATCTTTGTTTTCTGCTAAAGAACTAATTTCCCTTGCAAACATTAGTTGCCCTTGTTTATCTTCCATGCCTTCTCCAGAGTAGCTCTGGATAACAATGTAGGCTATTGGTAATTTTAAAATTCTTGAAAGAATATCCAAAATTGGAGCTGCACCTCTCATTATTCCAACTAGAACCGTAGGTTTATATTTTTTATGAATCTCGATTGCTAACTTTTCAACAATTTTGTTATACTCATCAAAAGTGATAATTAATTTGTCAGCCATAAATTTTACTATCATAACTAAAAAATTTTGAAAGGAAGAAATAATGAAAGCTTATTGGATCAGTTTATATGTAAAAGTTGAAAATCAAGATAATTTAAAAAAATATGCAGAAGTTGTTACGCCAATTATTAAAAGTTTTGGGGGTGTTCCCCTTGTAAGAGGCGGAAAACATAAAACATACGATGGAGATGATTTTTCCAGATCAGTTATTTGGGAATTTCCAAGTTATGAAAAAGCAATTGAATGTCACAATTCAAAAGAGTATTTAGCTGGATGGGATTTGGCAAAAGACACCACTAAGAGACATATGCAGGTAATTGAGGGCTTTAGTACTGAATAGGTTCAGGATCTATACTTCTCCACAAATACCAGGTTGCAACAGAACAATATGGTGAAAATCTTTTTTGCAACAAATTTACAAACTTCTCAGGTGGTAAATATTTTTTTTTATAATTTTTAGAAATTGCCCTGAGAAGTCCGATATCTTGTACTGGCCAAATATTGGAACGATTATAAGTAAATAATAAAATCATTTCTGCAGACCATCTACCAATTTGTCTTAATTGTGAAAGATATAAGATAGCATCTTCATCTGACATTTTTGATATTAATCTTGGATTAAAAGTTTTATCCAAAGTTTGTTTTGCTAAACTTTGAATTCCTTTTACTTTTTGTTTACTAAGACCGCATGATTTTAATTGTGTAAATGTTAATGTAGTTACCATTTTGGCATTAATCTTATTTTTACATTTATTTTTAAATTTTAAAAAAACCGAGTTTGCTGCTGCAACACTAATCTGTTGACCAATAATACTTTTACATAAAGAAAAAAAAATATCTTTTCTTGTTGTTAGAATTTTTTCTGTAGGAGATTTATATTTCATAATTAAACTAGCCATCACTTTATCTTTATTAGATAAATTTTTTTTTGCTCTACTCCAATAACTTGGTATCTTACTCATGTCTTGATAATGATAAATTTTTTTTTAAAACTATTTCACGTCTAAATATTATTATTGAAGATGCTATTACTAAAATAGCCCCTAATAGAGTTTTGGTTGTTGGAATTTCATCCCAAATTAAATAACCAAATATTATGGCAAATACTAATGCTAAATACTTTACTGGGGTAACCAAACTTACTTCGGATAATTTATAAGACTGGGTTAGCCATAAGTTTGCTAATCCTCCTAAAATTCCTATCATGGATAATAAAAATAAATCTACTAAATTTGGTAATAACCAATTTTGATAAAATGTAAAAAAACTTAAAATCATTATTGAAATTGAAAAAAAGAAACCTATTAACCAAACTGGTTCTGTTGTGGATAATCTCCTAATAGTTATAGCTACATAAGATAGTCCTAAGCAAAAAATAATAGGTAGAATAAAATAAAAATTTAAGGAACTAAATCCTGGCTCTGAGATAACAATAATCCCAATAAAACCAACTATAACTGCCAACCATCTATAAAAACCAACTTTTTCATTTAATAAAAATATTGAAAAAATAGTAGTAAATATTGGTGCTGCAAAAGTAACACTAACAACAGTAGCTAATGGAAGATTTCTTAAAGCAATAACAATTGAAATTAACGCAATTATTCCAGCCATACATCTTTTAAAATGTAACAATGGTCTGCTCGTTTTATAAAAATCAATATATCTTTCCTTAGGAATGATAAATAAAATAGGAATTAATCCACAAAAACCTCTAAAAAACAAAACTTGTCCAACTGGGTAATCATTGGTCCATTTTACAATCACATCCATTACAGAAAATGCACATATAGAGATAAACATGTAAAAAAAGCCTAATTGATTTTTAGAGAACATGTGATTAAGTCTAGATCAAATAATTTAATTATCAATGGAAATAGCAATTTTAGCACTTGGATGTTTTTGGGGACCTGAAATTAAGTTTAACAAACTTAAAGGGATTCTAAAAACAGAAGTAGGTTACTGTGGTGGTAACGGTAGTAAAACTAATTATAAAGAAGTTTGTTCAGGCACAACTAACCATGCTGAAGTAGTAAAATTAGAATTTGATCCTAAATTAATTTCATATGAAAAAATTATCAAATATTTTTATGAAATTCATGATCCAACCACCTTAAACTCTCAAGGTCCAGACTTTGGAACTCAGTATAGAAGTGAAATATTTCATTTTAACGATCAACAAAAACAAATTGCTGAAAAAATTACAAATGAGGAAAATAAAAAATTATCTGGGAAAATTGTTACAAAAATTTCTATGGTAAAAAATTATTGTCCAGCAGAAGAATATCATCAAAAATATTTAGAAAAGAGATAAAATGTCATTAGTAGATACAAATTGGCTAGAAGAAAATATAAATAAAGTTAAGATTATTGACTGCTCTTGGCATATGCCACAAACAAAAAGAAATGGTTTTATTGAATATCGTAAAGAGCATATTCCAAATGCTATTTTTTTTGATCTAGATAAAAATTCAAAGTTAAATACAGATTTGCCTCATATGCTAACTGATGCAAAATCATGGGAAGTAATTGTAAGTAACATGGGAATAGAAAATAATGATGAAATAGTAATTTATGACAACTCAGATGTTATAAGTTCCTGTAGATGTTGGTATAATCTAATTTATTTTGGTCATAACCCAAAAAAAGTTCATGTATTAAACGGTGGTTTAAAGAAGTGGAAAAATGAAAATAAATTAACAGACAGCAAACAAACAAATTTAAAAGTATCAATTTATAAAGCAGAAGAAAATAAGCAGCTTGTTAAAAATAAAAAAGAAATCGATGAAAATATTCAAAAAAAAGAATTTGAAGTTGTCGACGCTAGAAGCAAAGAAAGATTTGAAGGAAAAGTCGTAGAGCCAAGAAAAGGCTTAAAAAGTGGATCTATCGAAAATTCTTTTTGTATCCCTTTTTCTGAATTAATAAATGAGGATCATACATTTATTAACAAAGATAAAATTATAAAAAAATTTAATTCAGTAGGATTTGATATAAATAAAAACCTAGTATTTTCTTGTGGTTCTGGAGTCACTGCGAGCGTATTGGCACTAGCTTATTCAATAATAAATGATAAATATATGCCCACAATTTACGATGGCTCATGGTCTGAGTATGGAAAGAGTTAAATTATGAAAAGATCAACAAAAATTATATCAATAGTATTAATCTTCTTTTTTATCATTGCAGCAGTAATCATTGCTAGAACAATGATTGGTAATCATTTTAAGAAAAAATTTAGCAAAAGACCGCCCCCAGGAATAATTGTTCAAGTGGTTGAACAAAAATTATTTCAAAACACTATCGAGACATTTGGTACTGCAGTTCCAGCACAAATTAAATCCTTTAATATTGAAAAATATGAGATTTTAGAGCCGATTAAATTTAATACAAAAGTTAAAACAGGAGATGTAATTGCAAAATTAAAGAATAGAAACATAACCACTCCTTTCGATGGAATTATTGGTAAACGAGATTTTTCTAATGATATAGATGTATCAAAGAGTTCAATTATACTAAATTTAGAAGATACTTCAGTTCTATTTGTTGATGTAGATATACCTGAAACGTTTGCGCCATATGTAAAAAAAGGTCAAAACGTAAATATAAAATTTTCTGGAAATGCTCTTAAAAAATACTCTGGAACTGTAGAATCTACTGCAAGCAGAATTGATACAAATAAAAGATCTCTTCCAGTTAGAATTAAACTTGATAACCCTGACAATGAACTTTTATCTGGGTCGCTATTAGAGATCTCTATTAACTACAATGAGAGAAACTCGTTAAGCATTCTTGATACTAGTTTGCTAATGGAGGGTGATAATGTTTATGTATATAAAGTAGACAAAGAAAATACTGTAAAAAAAGTAGCAGTAGAAATTGGCTTAAGAAAAAAAGGAATTGTAGAAATCAAATCTGGTCTTGAAGATGGTGACACAGTAGTTGCTGAAGGTCTAAAAAAAACAAGACCTAATGGAAAAATAAAACCAATTAAATATGGTTCAAAACCAAAGTCATCAAGTTGGAAGAAAAAAGGTAAGCCAGCTAAGACAGAGCAGAAAAAAAGTAAGTTTGATTGGTTAAAAAAATTAAACCCATTTAAAAAATCTGAGACAGAGAAAAAATAAATAAATGTACATCACCGAAGTAAGCATAAAACGACCTGTAGTAGCATGGGTTCTATCTTTAATACTTATTGTATTTGGTTTATTTGTTTATTCTGAACTGCCGGTAAGAGAGCTACCTGATGGTTTACAGCCACCTGTAGTGCAAGTTAAAGTTGATTATAAATCTGCGTCAGCTCCAATTGTAGATCAAGAAATAACTCAGGTTATCGAAGATGTTATTGGAGGAGCAGAAGGAATTAAGAATATTGACTCTAAGTCTGAAAACGGAAGAAGTAGTATTAACATCGAGTTTGATACGGATATTGAGCTTGATGATGCCGCAAATGACATAAGAGAAAGAGTGGCTAGAGTAGTCGATAATCTTCCTTCTGAAGCAGATGCTCCACAAATATTAAAACAAGCAGCAGGTTTTACCACAACAATGTGGCTTTCTGTTTCATCTTCAACATGGTCGGATTTAGAACTTGGCGATTATGCAGATAGATATTTAGTGGATTCTTTCTCAAGTGTAAAAAATGTTGGAAGAATTCTACTGGGAGGTCTTAGAGAACTTAGTGTTAGAGTTTGGATTGATCCTATTAAGCTAGCTGCAAATGATATGACTATTCAGGAAGTAGAAAATGCACTTAGAAATGAAAACATAAGTCTGCCTGCTGGAACTTTGGAAGCAGATAATATAGATCTAACAATTAATTTAGATAAATCCTATAACAATATTGATGAATTAAAATTTTTACCTATTAAAAGAACAAAAGATAAAATAGTTAGATTATCAGATGTTGCAAATGTAGAATTAGGTCCTGTTTCTGAAAAAACATTATTTAAAGCTCAAAGTAAAAATAATTTAAATCAAAAAACAGTTGGTATTGGGATTTATGCCAAGAGTGGTGCCTCAACAGTTGAGCTATCAAAAGAAATCCAAAAAAAAATTGTTGAAGTTAGAAAAACTTTACCAGAAGGTCTCAAGTTAGAAGTTTCATTTAACAGAGCCACATATGTTAAGGCAGCAATTGATGAAGTTTATAAAACTCTAGCAATTGCATTTGTTTTGGTTGTAATAATAATTTATTTATTTTTAGGTAATATTAAAGCAGTAATAGTTCCTGCTGTTGCTCTACCAGTTAGCTTAATTGCATCATTTTTAGGTATTTATTTATTTGATTTATCAATAAATATTTTTGTGCTTCTAAGTTTTATACTAGCAATTGGAATTATAACCGATGACTTTGTTATTATGACAGATGCAATATATAGAAGAATAGAAAATGGAGAAAATCCATTAGTTGCTGCATATAAAGGGTCTAAACAAATTACTTTTGCAATTGTTGCAACAACTTTAATTTTACTTGCTGTTTTTATTCCATTGATTTTTATTAAAGGAATATCAGGAACTTTATTTAGAGAGACTGCTATAGCTTTATCTTTTTCAATTGTTGTATCATCATTTGTTGCTTTAACTTTGTCACCAATGCTTGCGAGCAAATTTTTAGATAAAAAAGCTAGTTCTGGATTCTTTGTAAAAAAATTTAATATTTTTTTTCAGGGTTTTTCTAATTTTTATAAAGAAACATTAAACTATTGGATTAATAAAAAGAAAACGATAATAACTTTTATTTTTTTAATTATAGCTGGATCTGTGGCTTTATTTATGTACACAACTAAAGAGCTTCTTCCAAAAGAAGATAGGGGTGTTTATTTAGTTATTGGTTTTACAGATGAAGGAAGTTCGTTTGATTATACACAACAAAAAGCTCAAGATGTAGAAAAAAGATTGCTTCCATTGCTACAGGCTGAAGATAGTCCTTACAATAAATTCATCATGAGAGTTCCAGGTTTTGGAAGCTCTGCAAATTCATTTAATAGTTTTATCATAATTGCTTTACTAGATGATTGGAAAAAACGAGATAAAGATGCAATGACAATCATGAGACAAGCTATAGGCAAGATAGTAACTGTACCTCAAACTTTAGCTTTTCCAATTTCACCTCAAGGGATAAGGGTTTCCAATTACAATAAACCAGTCCAAATGGTAATTTTAGGAAGTACCTACGAAGAACTAGAAGGTATTCAAAAAGAAGTTATAAGTAAACTTAGAAGAAATAGAGGATTGTCAAGAATTGAGTCAGATTTTAATAGGAATAAACCAGAAGTAAAATTAGTTATAAATAAAAATAAAGCTAAAGATTTAGGAATATCGACTAGATCTATTGGTCAGACATTAGAAACTTTATATGGTGGTAAAAGAGTTACTACATTTAACAAATTAGGAAAAGAATATCCAATTATTCTTCAGCAATATCTTGTTGATAGAAAAGATAAAGATAGTTTGAGCAAGCTATTTGTAAGATCTAGCATAACTGGTGAATTAATCTCACTATCAAACTTAGTTGATTTAAAAGAAGAAGGGTCTGCAAAAGTACTAGCAAGATACGATAGACAAAGAGCAGTAACAATATCAGCGAATGTAAATCCAAATTACTCGTTATTTGAGGCAATTGAATATCTGGAAAATATTATGTCAGAAGTTGCGCCCACAAACCAAATTACTTGGAAAGGTGAGTCTGAAGAGATCAAAGAAACTACCAATGAACTTTATATTATTTTTGCACTTGGTTTACTCACAGCATATTTAGTAATGGCTGCAACATTTAACTCTTTTGTCCACCCATTTATAATTATGCTTACAGTGCCATTGGCTGTTTTTGGTGGTTTAGTTTTTATTCTATTTTTAAATAGCTCAATAAATATTTTTTCTCAAATTGCTCTTGTAATTTTAATTGGGATATCAACTAAAAATAGTATTTTAATTGTAGATTATGCTAATCAAATAAGAACGACAGGTAAAGATTTGGTAAGCGCAGTAAAAGAAGCATCTAGTTTAAGATTTAGACCAATTATGATGACATCTATAAGTACCATGATAGCAATGATGCCTTTAGTAATTGGAAATATTGGACCAGGAGCTGGAGAAGCATCTAGACTAGCTGTTGGAGCAACTATTCTTGGAGGAATGATAATTTCTACTTTCTTTACACTATATGTGACACCAACAATGTACTTGGCACTTGCCAGAAATAGTAAAAGAATAGACTCGGTTGATTTAGAGTTAAAAAAAGAATTATCTAAAAAATAATATATTTATTTCTGCTCAGTGAGGTGCCACATTCTTTTAGCTGATTTTTATAAACATTAGATTGTTTCTCAACCCTTTTTGCCAAATTAATTATTTTTTTATTTTTTTTATAATGTTTATAATTTCCCCATCCTTCGTGATAAGCAACATATTGTTTAAAAGCATCAGTTTTTGGTATATTTAAATTAGTACTTGATTTATTGGTGTACCATCCAATAAAGTCAACACTATCCTTAAACCTTGTTCTAACTGCAAGTTTATTTCCTGTTTCTTTTTTATATTGTTCCCAGGTACCATTTACGGCTTGAGAATATCCAAATGAACTTGAGGGCCTTTTGTAAGGAATTACTTTAAAAAGTTTCTGTCTAGGGGGTTTGGCAAGCCAATCAAAATCTGACTCCATTTTAATTATAGCAAGTTGCAAATAAACAGGTGTACCCCACTTTACTTCTGATCTTTTTGCATGTTTAAACCATAAATATCTTTCACTAAATATTGAACAACTATTTGAAGTATTTTTAGGAACTGAAGAACAGCCTGCAATTAATATAACTAAAATAAATAAATAATTAATTTTTAAAATTTTCATTTTTTTTTAAAAGCGTAAAATATAATTATTACTATAATCACACCCACAAGGTTTCCAAATAAATCAGAAAATTCAAAACTTCTCTCCGGTATAAAGTAATGCAATATTTCAAGTATTATGGACAAAAATATTAAATAAATACTTAGAAATTTTAATTGTTCAATTTTTTTATAGGTAAAAAAACCAACAAAAGAAAGAATTAAAAAAGCATAAACGTGATTAGATGAGACTATAAGATTGGGGGTAATTTGTGGTTGTAAACTTGCATCATTATATAAAAACCAACCTAGAATACTCCCCGGGAATAAATATAAAATAATTATAATGAAATTGCATAAGTAAAAAAAAAATTTATATTTTGAAAAATAATTGATCATTAAGAATAGTTTTATTTATCAAATTGATCTAAAAGATAAACAAATGAGTTATTTAATTTTAGTAAGACATGGACAAAGTGTATGGAATCTTGAGAAAAAATTCACAGGTTGGGTAGATGTAGACTTAACTGAAAATGGCAAGTTGGAGGCTCAAAAAGCTGGTGAATTAATAAAAACAAATAATATAAACATTGATATTTATTATTCATCTTTTCAACTAAGAGCAAAAAATACCTTAAAATTAATAAAAAAAACATTGCAAGATACAAAAATTTCGAAAGAAGCCTGGCAATTGAATGAGAGACACTATGGGGCACTCACAGGTTTAAATAAAGATGAAATGAAAATAAAACTTGGTGAAGAAAAAGTTCATCAATTTAGACGTTCATGGGATTTGCGACCAGACCCTTTAGATAAAAACAATCCTTATCACCCTATTAATATTGATACCTATAAAAAAATACCAATCAATAAAATTCCTGATACGGAGTCTCTTAAAGATACTTATGAAAGAGTATTAGATTTTTATAAACAAGAAATTGAAAATGAGATTTCTAACAATAATATTTTAATATCTGCACATGGAAATTCGATTAGAGCATTATGTAAATATTTATTTAAATTAGATAAAAATCAAATATCTAAATTGGAGATTCCAACTGGAAATCCACTTGTAATAAAATTAGATGAAGAGAATAAAATTACAGATTGCAAATACTTAGATAAAGAAAGAGCTAAAGATCTTGTAGTTTTTTAAAAGTTTCAAGATCAGTTAAATGATAAAAATCATTATCAGTCTCAAATCCATATAGTTCTTCTTTTTCAATTAGATCGTTCCATACATTTGTTATTGAAAAAATTTTATCTTTATAATCAGATAGAAGTTTTTTATTCATAATTTGGCAACCCGTATAAATAAATTTACTCTCATTATTTTTTATGATTAAATTTTCTTTAAGATCAAAATCACCATTTAAATTTTTATCAAAACTTAATTCTTTTTTTACTAATAAAAGTATATTTTTTATTTTTTTGGAAAAATACATATTTTCCATTTCAATAATTTCATTGAAATAATTTTTCCTCCATATTGTATCTGGGTTAAATATTAAAACATTATCTTCACTTGTATGTTTCATCATATTGTTTATTCCGCCACCTGTATCAAGAATACTCTCACCATCTTCAATAATTGAAATTTTAGATTTAAATTTTTTATTATTTATAAAATCATGAATTTGATCTTTTAAATAAAAAGTATTGAGAATAATTTGCTGTATACCCAAACTTTCGATTAGATTAATACAAGTTTCAAGCACTGCAATATTGTTTAATTTGATCAAAGGTTTGGGAATATTTAGTGTCAGTGGATTTAATCTTTTTCCAAATCCTGCACATAAAATAAAGGCTGTATTAATTTTCATTTTACTTATTTATAAATTTAGGGAAATTAGTTGCCAATAATAACTTCAAATTAATTAAATCTTTATTTTTACTCATCCTGCTATCAATCATATTCCAGGCATATGGAATAAGTTTTAAATATTTTCTTTTCTTATCTCTTTCTGCCAATCTCATGAATATTCCAATAATTTTTAAATTTCTAAGAACAGATAAAATATCAAAATCATTTTTGAATTTATTTACATCAATTGTTTTATTGGTGTTTAAATAATAGTTGTACACCTTATCTTTTAATGAATTGGGTGTTTTATATCGGACATCATCAATTAAGGACGCTAAATCATAGGCTTTGTTTCCAATAAGAGCATCTTGATTATCAATTAATCCAATTTGATTTTTGGAGTTTATGATTAAGTTTGAAACATGAAAATCTCTATGGACAAAAGTATCATTTTTAAAGTTTAGTTTTGATAATACCAACTTAATTTCTTTATTAAATTTACTATTGAATATATTAATTTTTTTTTTATTTAATTTTTTTGGAACATACCAATAACTAAATAACTTTGCTTCATCTAATAAGATCTTGCTTTTATAATCTTTAATCAGGTAAAATTTATTTCTAAAATTTTTAATTTTTTTATCTTTTACTAATTGAATTTTATTTAAAATATTAATTATTTTCTTAAATATTAAATATTGATTTTTTTTATTTCTTGAAAATATTTGATAAATAGTTTTTTTTCCCAAATCATGTATTTCAATATAATTCTTTTTATAATTTTGACTTAATAATTTAGGGGCAATTATATTATTTTTAATTAAGATTTTATTAATTGAGTCATAAATTAATAAATTTTTAATTTTTTCTCTATTTGAAAACACTACAATTGAATTTTTTTTAGTATTTCTGTAAAATTTTCTAAAAGAAGCATCTCCTTTAATTTCCCTAAAATCTTTTGAAAGTTTCATATTAAAAGATCAGTCTAGACCATCAATTTTAACAGATCTATTATTTAATTCATTTTCATAGTTAAAAATTAAATCTATGGCCTTGTTAAAGTTTACTTTATTAATTAATTCTGGCCACTCAATAAGTGTTATTGTATTTTGATTATTATCAAATAAATCTAAATTCTTAACTTCAGACTCATCTTTTAATCTAAATAGGTCATAATGTTTAATAATTAAATCATCTGTCTCATATTCATTAAGTAAGTTAAAAGTTGGACTTGTTACTTCTGTAGTTTGTAATTTTTTTTTTATTTGAAATTGATTAATTAAATATTTTACAAAAGTAGTTTTACCTACCCCCATTTCTCCATATAAAAAGATTACTTCGCCACCTGTCAGATAATTGGAAAAATTCTTAGCTAATTCTTTGGTCGTCTCTTCTGAGGATATATCTATTATGCTATTTTTAATAGCGATAGGCATCTGGTTTGAATGGACCTTCAGTTCCAACACTTATATAATCTGCTTGTTCTTTGGATAATTTTGTAAGTTTAGCACCAACTTTTTTTAAATGAAGAGTTGCAACTTTTTCATCCAAATGTTTAGGAAGAACATAAACTTTATTTTCATAATTTTTATGATTATTCCAAAGCTCAATCTGTGCAATTACTTGGTTTGTAAATGAAGCACTCATAACAAAACTTGGATGTCCAGTTGCACAACCTAAATTAACTAGTCTACCTTCTGCCAATAGAATAATTCTTTTTTTGCTTGGCAATTCTATTTCGTGAACTTGTGGTTTAACTTCACTCCATTTATAATTTTTAAGAGCTTCAACTTGAATTTCATTATCAAAGTGACCAATATTACATAAAATTGCTCTATCTTTCATATCCCTCATATGGTCAGCAGTAACAATATCTTTATTTCCTGTGGCTGTTACAACGATATCAGCTCTGCTAATAGCTTCTTCCATCAAAACAACTTCATATCCTTCCATTGCAGCCTGTAATGCACAGATTGGATCTGCTTCAGTAACTAAAACTCTTGCTCCACTTTGTCTTAATGATGCTGCGCTTCCTTTACCTACATCTCCAAAGCCCGCTACGATTGCAATTTTTCCTGACATCATTACATCTGTTGCTCTTCTAATTCCATCCACTAAACTTTCTCTGCAACCATATAAATTGTCAAATTTTGATTTAGTAACTGAGTCATTAACATTAATCGCTGGCACTAAAAGAGAATTATCTTTTTCCATCTTATTTAAAGCTTTTATTCCTGTAGTAGTCTCTTCTGAAACTCCTTTTATATCTTTCATCAAATCTTTATATTCATTATGCATAATTGCAGTTAAATCACCGCCATCATCTAAAAGCATATTTGGTTTCCAATCAGGTTTGCCAATAATAGTTTGTTTGATACACCAGAGATATTCCTCTTCAGTCTCACCCTTCCATGCATAAACAGGTATTCCAGCCTTGGCGATCGCAGAAGCTGCATGATCCTGAGTTGAAAAAATATTACACGAAGACCATCTTACCTCAGCCCCTAGAGCAACCAATGTTTCTATCAATACAGCTGTCTGAATAGTCATATGCAAACAACCAATAATTCTTGCTCCTGATAATGGTTTAGTTTTTGAATACTCTTCTCTTAAAGCCATTAATCCTGGCATTTCACTCTCTGCTATCGAAATTTCTTTTCTACCAAATTCAGCTGATGATATATCTTTGACTTTAAAATCTTCCATGGAAAAGTTTTATACAGTTAACAACAAATTAATCAAGATAAGATTAAACGCTTGGAAAATTTATCTCTACGATAGCACCATCTCTATCTAATCGATTTGATGCTACAATTTCACCATCATGAAGATCAACTAAATTTTTAACAATATTCAATCCAAGACCTGAATGTTCTCCAAATTTATCTGGTCTATTGCTATAAAATCTTTTGAATATTTTTGATGTATCTATCTCTTTAAAGCCTTGGCCATCATCAATAATTTTAACCACAATTTTTTTATTTGCAGTATTGGATATATTTACAAAAATATTTTCTCCTTCTTTACAAAATGAAATTGAATTATCCAATAAATTAGCAATTATTTGCTCAATTCGGTTTTCGATACCATTAATGATATATTTTTCATTGCCATCATTTTTATAATTAATTTTAATATTTTTTTTAACTCCTTGGATGTTGTTATAATCATCTACAACAGATTGAATAATTGGCTCTATATTGATTTTTTTCATCTTTTCTTTACTAAGAGCTACTTCATCTTTTAACATCTGTGAATAATCAGTTATTAATCTTTCAATTCTCAAAACATCATGGCTAAGAATATTCAATAATTTTAATCGTTGTTCAGAGTTGTTACTGTCTTGCAATATCTCAGAAGCACTTTTTAAAGATGCAAGTGGGTTTCTTATTTCATGAACTAGATCTGTAGAAAAATTCTCAGCATGAGCAACTCTTTTTTGAAGTTCAATTGTCATATCATCCAGTGAATTTGATAAAAGTCCTAATTCATCATTACGACTTTTTAAACTTTCAATATTTGTTTTGGTTTGACTTTTGTCTTTAATAACTTTTGTATAGCTTACAAGGTTTTGTATTGGTTTAATAAAATATCTACTCAAAACAAAAGAGAAAATAAGAATTACAAAGCCTACAGCAATTGCGGTTCTAGTTACAAAAGCTTTCCTTTCATCAGTGGCAATTTTGATATCATTGGCATTTTCAGTAATGGCAATGTATCCAATATTAGAATTATCTTTAATTACATTTTTAATTGTAATTAATTTAAATTGATTAAGATCCTCCTGTATGAATGTATAAGAATTTCCATAAGCGTCAGAATTTAAATATTTTTTTAATATTTTTTCATAAGTAAAGTTCTTATTTTCAGTTAAATTATTATTTTCATTTGTATTATTTTTGTCATTTTCATTATCATTCAAACTTTCAAATTCAATTTCATCTAATCTTGTAGAAAAAGATCTTGGATCAAGATCTAAGGTATCTGTGTCACCTACTATATTTAAATCATTATCAAAAAAGATCACTCTATCAAGGTTTTGAAATATAAATCGTGTTGAAAATAAAAACTTTCTTATATCTTCAACATCAAATTTTACATCAAGTCTTACAAGAGTATTAATAGTGTTATCTATTACATTTACGTGTTTTACTGATTTTTTTTTAATTAGATTAGGTTGAACGCTGTTTAGATAAATAAATGTAAATAAACTAATAATTGTAAAAATTATAAAATTTATAAATAAAAATTTTTTTAATATAGATAGACTTTTTAAGTATTTACTAAACATTAGCTAACATTCCATCTATATCCACTACCATATCTAGTTTCAATAGCTGAAAAATCAGGGTCTACTTTTTTGAATTTTTTACGAATTCTTTTAACATGACTATCGATAGTTCTATCTTCAATATCAGTGTCTTCTCTATAAGCAATATCCATTAATTGTGCTCGTTCTTTAATAATTCCAGGTCTTTTTGCTAACTCTTTAACAATTAAAAATTCTGTTGTAGTTAACTTGTCTGGGAGCTGTTTACTGTTCCACTCACACTCAAGTTGAGATGGGTCTAATTTTAGCTTACCGTGTGAAATTAAACTTTTATTTTCCTCTAAAATATTATTCGTATCTTTTTTTCTTAGCTGAACTCTAATTCTTTCAATCAAAACTTTAATTGAAAACCCTCCAGATTTTTTTACAAAATCATCTGCTCCTAATTTCAATCCAAGCAACTCATCAATTTCATCGTCTTTGGATGTCAAAAAAATTACTGGTAGAGATGTTTTTTTCCTAAGTTTTTTAAGCAATTCTTCTCCATCCATTTTAGGCATCTTTATATCGATAACTGCTAAATCAGGAGGTGTTCTAGTTAGACCAATTAATGCACCTTCTCCATCTATATAAGTTTGAACTGTAAAACCTTCTTTTTCTAAAGCTATACTTAAACTAGTTAGAATATTTCTATCATCATCTATTAAAGCTATAGTTTGTTTATGCATTCCTTATATAAAAATACTAAATTGTTCTAAATTGGGCAATCTAATAAAATTAATGAAGCATTCCCCAATTATCTCCAACATTAACATCAACAGTTAGTGGAGTTGAAAATGAATGATAATCACTTTGTGCAACACTGGTCATTTCTTCTTTTATTAATTTGATCATCATTTTTTCATCTTTTTTTGGTACCTCAAATATTAATTCATCATGGATTTGCAAAAGCATTTTAGATTTAATGTTTTTTTGTTCTAACAATTTTTTGTCTAATCTAATCATTGCTAAACGCATAATTTCTGATGCCGACCCTTGTATAGGCGCATTGATTGCAGCTCGTTCTTGAAAGTTTCTCACATTGAAGTTTTTATCATTAATTCCATTAAAATGAGATCTTCTACCAAAAATATTATTTACATAACCACTTTTTCTACAAAACTTAATAGTAGTATCCATATAAACTTTTATTTCAGGAAATTTTCCAAAGTATGCATTTAAAAATTCTTCTGCCTCATAGTTTGAAACATTAATTTGTTTTGCTAAGCCATATTGTGAAATTCCATAAATAATTCCAAAGTTAATTGCTTTAGCTTTTCTTCGATGATCTTGATTTACTTTTTTAATATCAATATTAAAAATCTGGCTAGCTGTTAATGAATGTATGTCTTCATTATTCTTAAAAGCCTTTTTAAGCTCTTTAACATCTGCTAAATCTGCTAAAATTCTCATTTCAATTTGATTGTAATCTGCTGAAATTAACAAATGATCTTTTTTTGCAGCAAAAGCTTTTCTGATATCTTTTCCATCTTCTGATTTAATTGGAATATTTTGTAAATTTGGATCACTTGATGCCAATCTACCAGTTGTAGTTGCCGCTAATAAGAAAGAAGTATGCACCCTTTTTGTTGTTGGATTAATATGTTCTGGTAAAGAATCTGAATAAGTATTTTTTAGTTTTGATACTTGTCTCCAATCTAAAACTATTTGAGGAAATTTATGCCCTTTAAAAGCTAAATCTTCTAAAACACTTGCACTTGTTGCAAAGCTTCCTTTTTTTGTTTTTTTTAAACCTGCAATCTTTAAATCATTATAAATAATTTCACCTAATTGCTTTGGTGAGGCTATATTAAATTTTTTTTTTGAAATTTTAAAAACTTCTTTTTCTAAATTCTTAATTTTTTTTTCAAATTTTGAAGAAAGTGATTTTAAAAATTTGCTATCAACCTCAATTCCTTCCATTTCCATAAAGGCTAGGATTTTAATTAATGGTTTTTCAAATATTTCATAAATATTTACCATTTTTTCTAACTTTAAATTTTTAATAAATTTTTTATATAATCTAAAAGTTATATCAGCATCTTCTGCTGCATAATCTTTAGCTTTATCAACCTCTACATCACTAAAATTTATCTCTTTCTTTCCAGTTCCAACGATTTCTTTAAAAGATATTGTTTTATGTCCTAAATGAATTTCTGAAAGTATATCCATATTATGTCTATTTTTTCCTGCATCTAACACATAAGACATAAGCATTGTATCTTCCATTGATGAAATTGTTATTCCTTGCTTATATAAAACTATAAAATCAAACTTAATATTTTGACCAATTTTCTTAACACTTGGATCTTCTAATAAAGGTTTTAATTTTTTAATGACAATATCTTTCTTGATACATTTTGATGATTTATGCCCTATTGGAATATAACAAGCTTTACCAATTTTGGAACATAGAGAAACGCCTATTAAATCTGCTTGATGTGGATCTAAAGAATTTGTTTCTGTATCCACTGCAACCTCTCCTACTTCTTCAGCTTCTTTTATCCATTCATCTATTTGATCAGGATCGCTAATTAAGTGATAGTTCTTATTATTGATTGGTTGATGTTTTTCTGAAGCTTTTGTTTTATCAGATATGTCTTTTAGTTTTGGTTCACCATATGCAGAAATAACAGAACTTAAAAGTCGGTTAAATTCCATCTCTCTTAAAAATGTATAAAGTTTATCTTTATCTATTTCTTTTAGTCTAAACTCTGTCAAATCTCTGTTAGTTGGAACATCTTTCATTAATGTTACAAGTTTTTTACTAATCAATGCTTTATCTTTATTTTCAATTAATGTTTCTCTTCTTTTATTTTGTTTTATTTCACTAGCTGACTTTAAAAGTTTTTCTAAAGTTCCGTATTTATTAATCAGTTCAGCAGCTGTTTTAACTCCTATACCAGGTACACCTGGAACATTATCACTACTATCACCAGCGAGAGACTGTACATCGATCACTTTTGCTGCATCAACTCCAAATTTTGTAAAAATATCTTCTTCTGAAATAAATTTATTTTTCATAGGATCAAAAATTCGAACACCTTTTTTATATAATTGCATCAAATCTTTGTCTGACGAAACAATTGTAACTTTAGCTCCCTTCTTCAGTATTTTTTCCACATAAGTAGCAATTAAATCATCCGCTTCATAATTGGGTAGATCAACCGATGGTAAGTTGAAAGCTAGTACTGACTTTCTGATATACTCAAATTGAGGCGCCAAATCATCAGGTGCCTCTGAACGATTAGCCTTATAATCACTATAAATATCATTTCTAAATGTCTTTCTTGCTGAGTCAAAAATTACTGCAAAATGTGAAGGTTTTTGTAAATTTTGCTCTGACTTTGAGTCTTCAAGTAATTTAAAAAGCATACTGCAAAATCCACTAACAGCACCTGTTGGTAGTCCATCACTTTTTCTAGTTAATGGTGGTAATGCATAATAGGCTCTAAAAATATATCCTGAGCCATCAATTAGGTAAAAATGATCTGTTTTTTGAATTTTATCCATTAAAATATCGTTAAATATTACAGTCGTATTAAAATCTGTATATAAAAAAATTTCTTTTTTTTAAGATCATTAATTATATCTAGATTATTTTAATGTTTGATAGTATCATTTTGATATGGAGTTAACTAAAAATATATCTCAAACTAAATTAATAAAATCAATATTAGCAATAGTACTTGGATCTATAGCACTGACCATATCAGCAAAAATTAAAATACCTTTTTATCCAGTTCCAATGACTATGCAAACATTTGTAGTTCTATTTTTGGGTGTAAGCCTTGGATATAAAATGGGGCTTGCGAGTATTGGGCTGTATTTGTTTGAAGGAATTTTAGGTTTACCTGTTTTTTCAAATTCTCCTGAAAAAGGGGTTGGATTAATTTATTTTACAGGCCCAACTATGGGTTATTTAATCGGTTTTTTAACTGCTGGCTACTTAGCCTCAAAAGTTAATAGCAAAGACAGCCTTTTATTAATTTTAGCTAAACTAACAATAGCAACTTCTACAATTTATATGTTTGGATTATTATGGTTAGGAACACTTATTGGGTGGGACAAGCCAATTATAGCTTTAGGAGCTCAGCCATTTCTATTAGCAGAGATATTTAAAGTAGTGCTTTTAGCCTTGATAACGAAGCAAATTTTAAAAATTAGAAATTTTATCTAGGGGATCTTTTAGAAAGAATTCTTTGAAGAGTTCTTCTATGCATTTTTAATCTTCTTGCAGTTTCAGAAACATTTCTATTACATAATTCAAATACTCTGTGTATGTGTTCCCATTTCACTCTATCTGCAGACATTGGATTTTCTGGAGGAGCAGCTTTTTTTGCAGGATCTGCAAGTAAAGCTTTTTCTACATCCTCTGCATCAGCTGGCTTTGCAAGATAATCTATGGCACCCTCTTTAATGGCTGCCACTGCGGTTGGGATATTTCCATAACCAGTCAGCATAATTATTCTACTTTCGCTATTTGTATTTTGAATTTCTTTTACAACCTCTAATCCGTTACCATCTCCAAGTCTTAAGTCTACTACCGCAAAACCAGGCTTTTTCGCTTTAACCGATTCTACTCCTTTTTGTACACTCTCTGCTTGAATAACTTCAAATCCTTTTTTTTCCATAGCCCTTGCCAGTCTCTCTCTAAACGGATTATCATCATCAACTATAAGTAGAGATTTATTATCAAAATCGTTAATATTTTTAAGGACTACTTGTTCTTTCATTCGACTAATATGGTGATTAGCTATCATAATTCAATACCTATTATTTACTTTACATTATTAATCTATGGGCTTAATAGGAGGAAATTTTAAAGTTTTTTAGTAATAAAAAGCTTTTTTTTATTAAATTTTTTTTTGGAGGCATTTTATATGCAAAAATTTAAATCAGTTGAACAAATAACAAGTCAACTGAAACCTGAAAAACCGATATATTGTATCAGAAAGAATTCTATTCGTTCTGCAGTAAATTTTTTCAATAAAAATTTTCCTGGCAAAATTCTTTATGCAGTTAAGACCAATCCACATCCTGTCGTAATTCAATCAATCATAGATAGTGGTGTAGAACAATTTGATGTTGCTTCTATAGAGGAAATTAAAAGTATTAGAATGTTTAGCCAAACAGCAAAATGTTCATACATGCATACTGTAAAAAGTAAAGAAAGTATTAAAGAAGCTTATTTTAACCATGGAGTAAAAACATTCTCACTAGATACAAAGGATGAATTAATAAAGATTATTAAAAGCACAAATGGTGCCAAAGATTTAGAATTATTTGTTAGAGTTGCAGTTTCTAATGAGCATGCTGAAATAGATTTATCCAAAAAATTTGGTGCTTTAAATTCAGAAGCAGCAGGATTATTAAGACTAGTAAAACAACATGCAAAAAAAATTGGTTTAAGCTTTCACGTTGGTTCACAATGTATGCATCCTATTTCATACTCTAAAGGCATTAATGAAATTGGAAATATAATTAAAAAAACAAAAATTTTACCTGATTATATTAATGTTGGAGGGGGATTCCCAACAATTTATCCAGACTTAGTGCCTCAATCTATGGATAGTTATTTTAATGAAATTAAAAAAGGTTTAGAAAATTTAAAACTTGAGAAAATGCCTGAAATTATTTGTGAACCTGGAAGAGCTTTAGTTGCAGAAAGTGGTTCCACAATTGTCAGAGTAAATTTAAGAAAAAAACAAAAACTTTACATAAATGATGGTACGTATGGAACTCTGTTTGATGCAGGAACTCCAAATATAGTGTTTCCATCTAAAATGATTAAAGAAAATTCTAATAAGATAATATCAAAAAAATTAACAGCTTTTGATTTTTTTGGACCAACGTGTGATAGCATGGATTATATGAAAGGACCTTTTCTTCTTCCAAATAATATAAAGGAAAATGATTATATTGAGCTTGGCCAACTTGGTGCTTATGGTTTAACATTTAGAACTCAATTTAATGGTTATTACTCTGATGAAATATTTGAAGTTGAAGATAAACCAATCATGACAATGTATGACAAAGATATTAACAAAGCTACTTTGGTTGCTTAATGTCTGATCAAAAAAACCCAGGTCATAATAGTAAAAAAGACTTCTTAAAAAACCCTGTAGAACACATTGATATAACTTCGTTCGACTCTCGAAAAATAATCTCTTCAATGGAAAAAATGTCCTTTGTTTCAAGGGAAACCGCTAATGCTGCCACCATTTACAATGATATGTTGAAAGATAAAAATTGTACAATATTTCTAACTTTGGCTGGATCAACATCAGCTGCTGGGTGTATGAATATTTATAAAGATCTTGTGAAATACAATATGGTTGATGCTATTGTTGCAACTGGAGCTTCTATTGTAGACATGGATTTTTTTGAAGCACTTGGATTCAAACATTATCAAGGTTCTCAATTTCAAGATGATACTGAATTAAGAAATAATTATATAGATAGAATATATGACACGTATATTGATGAAGAAGAGCTTCAAATGTGTGATAAAATTATTTGTGAAATAGCTGATACATTGGAACCAAGAAGTTACACGTCACGAGAATTTATTTATGAAATGGGAAAATATTTAAAGAAGAATTCTAAAAAGAAAGACTCTTTAATCGAAACAGCTTTTGATAACAATGTGCCAATATTTTGTCCAGCTTTCACGGATTCAAGTGCAGGTTTTGGTTTAGTGATTCATCAAGAAAAAAATCCAAAACAACACATGACTATAGACTCTGTAAGAGAATTCAGAGAGTTAACAGAAATAAAGATTAAATCTAAAGGTTCGGGTCTATTCATGATTGGTGGAGGTGTACCAAAAAATTTTATTCAAGATACAGTAATTTGTGCTGAACTATTAGGTAAAGAAGTTGACATGCATAAATATGCTGTACAAATAACTGTTGCTGATAGTAGAGATGGTGCTTGCAGTAGCTCAACATTAAAAGAAGCAAGTTCTTGGGGAAAAGTTGATATTACAAAAGAACAAATGGTATTTGCAGAGGCAACAAGTGTATTACCTTTGATTGCAAGTGATGCTTATCATAAGGGTGAGTGGAAAAATAGAGATAGAAAAAACTTTACAAAAATTTTTGAATAAAATTGAAATATCTTTCAAATAAAAATGGATTTCTAGGAATTGACAATAAAGTCAATTTTAAAGAAAAAGTTGTAATAGTTCCTTTTGGTCTTGAAAAAACAGTGAGTTATGGTGGGGGAACAAAAAATGGTCCAAAAGAAATAATAAAAGCATCTCACCAAGTTGAACTTTATGACGAAGAATTGAATTGTGAGCCCCATAAAAAGATAGGTATTAAAACTTTAAAGCCATTTAAAATTGATAAAGATATCAAAAAAGCACTTAGTAAAATGTCTAAAATTAATGAGGAAATTTTAGATAAAAAACTTTTTCCAATGACTTTTGGTGGTGAACATTCTATCACACCTGGTTGTATTGCTCCTTTTGCAAAAAAATATAAGGATATTTGTCTACTACACTTTGATGCTCATGCGGACTTGCGTGAAAGCTATAATGGAGAAAAGTTCTCCCATGCCTCAGCTATAAAAAGATGTTTGGACTACCCAAACATTTCTCTAATTTCTTTTGGTATTAGAAATATATCAGAAAGTGAGATTCCTTTTTTAAAAAAAAATTCATCAAGAATTAACATATTTTGGGCAAAAGATAAAAATAAATGGAATCTTAATAAATTTAAGAAATTAATTAAGAACAAAACAGTTTATCTAACTTTTGATGTAGATGGATTAGACTCAAGTATCATGCCAGCAACAGGAACTCCTGAACCAGGTGGATTGTTATGGGATGAAACTTTAAATATTATTCGAATTGCAGCAAAAAATTCAAAAATTGTTGGTGCAGATATTAATGAATTATCACCAATAAAAGGCTTTAACTCATATAACTTTCTTGTAGCAAAACTAGCTTACAAAATTTTATCTTATAAATTTTTATATTAATTTTAGACAGGCTTACTGATCTTAAGTAAAATTTTAAATGGTACCAACATTACCAGAGATACAAATAGTTTTACTGCTAAATCACCCAATGATAATGTTATCCAAGGCACACCTGTTGCATAGAATGAAATCGAAAAAAATAAAAAAGTATCAACTGTAGATCCAATTACAGATGAAGTTAAAGGGGCTATAAACCACTCTTTTTTTCTTAGACGGTCAAAAATCTGAATATCTAATAGTTGAGCTGTTAGAAAAGCTATTCCAGATCCAATAGCTATTCTAATAGAAATTAAATCAGCAAAATTTGTTGAAAATATAAGAGTAAAAATAATTCCAATAAAAAATCCAAAATATACAATTTTTCTTGCAACAAATTTACCATAAAATCTATTGGCTAAATCTGTAATCAAAAAAGCTACTGGATAACTAAAAGCTCCATAAGTGAGAATCTCACTTAAACCATAATAATTAATTGGAAATTGAACTAGATAATTTGAGGATAAAACAACTACTCCCATCAAAATTGACAGGGTAATAAAAAGTTTGCTCATTAAGCAGTTTTAGCTATGGGCTTTTTCTTAAATGGAGATTTTATTAAAATACTTTTTTTTAGTTTTTTTAATCTTGGAGACAGATTTTTGTTTTTAACTGCCTTGAGAAATTCATCAAAGCTACCTTTTTTATCAACAGATCTAACACCAGAATTGCTTACTGTTAACTTTAGACTTCTCTTTAATAATTCACTTGTGAATTTTACTTTTTTTAAATTTGGCAAAAATCTTCTCTTGGTCTTGTTGTTAGCATGACTAACGTTGTGACCTTTCATGGGGATTTTTCCAGTTAATTCACATTTTTTTGACATAATAATAGTGCCTATATAAGGGGAGATATGGAAAGCGTCAAGTTTAATAGATTTAAGATAGAGTTTTATTTCCTACAATTTCAGTATAATTTTTAACTCCATCTCTAATTAATAATTCTTTTAGGTCTTTTTTTATAATTCCTGCAATATTTGGACCTTTAAAAACCATCCCTGTATATAACTGCACATAGTCTGCGCCAGCTGCTAACTTGTCATAAGCCGCCTTACCAGAATCAATCCCACCAACACCAATAATTTTTATTTTTCCTTTTAATAATTTATAAAATCTATTTATTAGAATGTTAGATTTTTCTTCAATTGGTTTTCCTGACAAGCCCCCTTTTTGATGTCCTTGTATATCACTCAGTTTATCCCTTGTAGCTTCTGATGTGTTTGAAATGATGATTGCTTTTATTTCACATTCTAAAAGAATTTCAGAAATTAAGTTAATTTGATTTTCATCTATATCTGGTGAAATTTTAACAGCAATAGGAATATTTGATTTTAAATTTTTTTTTTCTGTCATAATAGACTTGAGTAAATCTTTTAATTTATTACCTTCGTGAAATGTTCTTAAATTTTCAGTGTTTGGTGATGAAATATTGATTGTTATATAATCAGCTTCATCATAGAAAGTTTTTAATCCTATTAAATAATCATTCAATCTATCGTTAGAGTCTTTATTGGGTCCAATGTTAATACCAAGTAAGCCCACTTTGTTATTACGTTTAATGCGCTCTTTAACAATTTCAGCACCATGATTATTAAAGCCTAGTCTATTAATTAATGCTTCATCTTTTACCAATCTAAATACTCTAGGTTTAGGATTTCCATATTGTTTCAAAGGAGTAATCGTTCCAACCTCTACAAATCCAAAACCTAATTTAAATAATGAGTTGTATACTTCTGCATTTTTATCAAAACCAGCTGCCATTCCAATTGGATTATCTAAATCTTTGTCGAAAATTTTTGTTTGAAAAATAGGATCATTTTTACTTTCATCAAATACATTAGGAATTAAATTAAATTTTAACGATTTTATTGCTAACGTATGTGCTTTTTCAGGATCTACTTTAAATATCAGCGGTCTTAATTTAGAAAACATTATTTTAATTTATTCATTAACAACTCGGTAGTTTCTTTTACACCAAAAAAACTTATAAAAAATCCCATTCGAGGTCCATTTTCATCACCAAAAACTACCTCATATATTAATTTGAACCAATCTCTCAAGTTATCTGCATAACCATTTTCTTTTCCGGTAGAATAAATCAAAGTTTGAATATCTTCTGGAGACATTTCATCTGTACATTTTTTTAGAGTTTTCACTAATGCTTCAAGAGCTAGTTTTTCTGATTCATTTGGTGATTTATAATTTTTCTGAGCTTTAATTACATCATTAAAATATTTAATTGCATAACCAACCAGGCCATCAAAAATTGAAAAATTTTTTTCAGAAATATCTGACTTATATTTTTTAACAAACTTCCATAACAAATCCTTGCTATCAGCATTACTTGTTTCAACTAAATTAAGTAACATTGAAAATGTCATAATCATTTCTTCTTTTGGAATATTACCATTATGTACGTGCCATACAGGATTCATTAATAACTGTAGCTCATTTTGTTTTTTAGATTTTTCAATACAATCTAAATACTCATCAACAGCTTTGGGCACTATTTCTTTATATAGCTTTTTTGCTCTTTTTGGATTTTGATACATGTACAAGGATAAACTTTCTGGTGATGCATATTCCAGCCACTGATCAATCGTTATCCCATTTCCTTTTGATTTAGAAATTTTTTCTCCTTTTTCATCTAAAAATAACTCATATGCAAAACCAGATGGATTTTTCTTACCTAATAAATTTATTATTTTTGTGGATAAAATTGCACTTTCAATCAAATCTTTTCCGTACATCTCAAAGTCTACATCTAATGCGTACCATCTCATTGCCCAATCAACTTTCCATTGTAATTTACAATTCCCGTCCAAGACACTTGTCTCTAATTTTTTACCTTTATTATCAAAAATAATATTTGATTTTTTTTTATCAATTTCGATAACAGGAATTTCTAAAACATGTCCAGTCTCAGGACAAATTGGTAAAAAGGGACTGTAAGTTTGTTGACGTTCCTTACCCAAAGTTGGAATAATAATATTCATAATTCCTTCATAATTTTCTAAAATTATTTTAAGTGTTGGATTGAAGAATCCACTTTTATAAAGTGATGTAGAACTTTGAAAATTGTAATTAAATTTAAAACTATCTAAAAATTTTTTTAACATTTTATTGTTATGTTCACCAAAACTTTCAAATTTTCCAAATGGATCAGGAACTTTAGTCAGCGGTTTATGAAGGTTATCTTTCAATAATTCTTGATTAGGCACATTGTCTGGCACCTTTCGTAAGCCATCCATATCATCTGAAAATGTTATTATTTCAGTTGGAAGATCTGATAGTTGCTTTAAAGCATTTACCATCATTGATGTTCTTGCAACCTCGCCAAATGTTCCAATATGTGGAAGACCACTAGGACCATAACCTGTTTGAAGAGTAATCTTACCTTTTTTTTCTATAAAGGACTTTCTTTCTCGAAGTAGTTTTTTTGCTTCTACAAAAGGCCAAGCACTAGTTTTATCTAAATTTTCTTTTTTAATCATGAATTTGCTTCTAAAAATCTTAAATCAGTGATTTTACTAATTCTTATAGAGTTGAAATTTATTTACCATAAAATAATGTTCTTTCAAAATGTCTAATTATAAAACTGTTTTTTTTACACTGGGAATTTTACAAATAATTCTTGGGGTGTCCATGTTCATACCCATTATTGCTCAATTTGCTTATTCTGAAATAGACTCTTCATTTTTTGGAGCATCAATTGTTACAATAATTTTTGGAACTTTATTTTTTTTAGCTAACTTAGATCATGATAAAAAATTAAATTTACAACAAGCTTTTTTGCTCACTGCACTTTCTTGGCTAAGTATCGCAATTTTTGGATCTTTGCCTTTTATATTTTCAACAATAGAATTATCCATCACTGATGCATTTTTTGAAAGTATGTCTGGGATAACAACTACCGGCTCAACAATTATTTCAAATCTAGAGTTTACACCAAAAGGAATTTTATTATGGAGAGCAATACTACAGTGGTTAGGTGGCATTGGTATCATTGTCATGGCTATTACTTTAATGCCAATAATGAACGTTGGTGGAATGCAATTGTTTAAAATTTCTAGCAATGACTCTGAAGAAAAAATACTTCCAAAATCTAAAGAGATAGCTCTGAGGTTAATCTATATATATTCAGGATTAACTTTAATGTGTGCTTTGACTTATAGGTTATTTGGAATGAGTAAATTTGACAGCATAACACATTCTATGACTACGATCGCAACAGGTGGTTTTTCAAATTACAATCAATCTATAGGTTTTTTCAATAGTATTCCAATTGAAATAGCATCAATGATATTCATTATTTTAGGAAGTATCCCATTTATTGCATACATCAAATTTATAAATGGAAACAAAAAAATTTTTTTAACAGACGTGCAAATTAAAACTTTTTTTAAAGTTATTGTTACTGCAATTGTATTATTGTCGACATATCTATTATTAGTTAATAATGAAAATTTTAATTTAAGGTCAGTTTTTTTTAATACTATTTCTATATTGACAGGAACTGGTTATGTAAATTCTGAGTATGATAGTTGGGGTGGTTTTCCAATAACTTTGTTTCTAGCACTTATGTTTATAGGTGGATGTGCTGGTTCAACTGCTTGTGGTATCAAAATTTTTAGAATTCAAATTCTGTATTTGTTTGTAGTAAATCAACTTAAAAAAATTATTTATCCAAAAGGTGTGTTTGTGATCAAATATGATCAGGGTTCAGTTGATAATAAATTTATTGCGTCAATAATTTCTTTTATTTATTTTTACTTTGTAATCTTCTTTTTACTTACAGCATTACTATCGTTAACTGGTCTCGATTTTATTACAGCAATTTCAGGAGCTGCTACATCAATTTCAAATGTTGGACCTGGATTGGGGCCTATAATAGGTCCTAATGGAGATTTTTCATCTTTACCTGATATTTCTAAGTGGATCTTAACAGTTGGTATGATTTTAGGTAGACTTGAACTATTTGCAATATTAGTATTATTTTTACCATCTTTTTGGAGAAGTTAAAAATGCTTGAAATTAAAAAACAATCTCTTTCAGAAACTTTTTCAGTTTATTTTGATAGAAGAATGTTGAGAATACTATTACTTGGAGCAATCTCTGGTTTTCCATGGGTTTTGATCGGTAGTAGTTTAAGTTTATGGCTCAAAGAGGAAGGCTTAAGTAGATCAACAATAGGATGGGCTGGATTAATATTTGGGGTATACGCATTTAATTATTTGTGGGCTCCTCTTATAGATAGACTACAAATTCCCTATCTTACAAAAAAACTTGGCCATAGACGGGGATGGATAGTATTAATGCAAACTGCAATTTTAATCTGTTTGGTTGGTTGGAGTTTGATAAATCCAACAGAAAATCTTGCTCTATTAATTACAATTGGTTTAATCATTGCAATTGCATCAGCAACTCAAGACATAACTGTAGATGCATTAAGAATTGAGCAGATTGGTGAAAATGAGGGTAAATCAATGGCTGCTGGAGCTGCAATGGCAGTGGTTGGTTGGTGGAGTGGATATAAATTAGGTGGTGTAATAGCTTTATTTACTGCGGAATACTTTCAAAATATTGGCATAACTAATTACTGGCAATCAACATTTTTAATTTTAGGGATTGTAGTAATTTTAATGAATATTGGATTGATGTTTGTTTATGAAACACATTCAAATACTAGAAAGGTTAATCAGAAAAAAACTGATGAGCTTATACAAAGTAAACTTGGATCACAAAATTTTATTACAAACATGATTTCATGGATAAGTGGAACTCTTGGAGGTCCTGTAATTAGTTTTTTCAAAAAAAATGGGTTTTCTATTGCAATAGGTATTTTAGGATTTGTGTTTTTATTTAAGATAGGTGAGGCATTTTTAGGTCGTATGTCGATTGTTTTTTATAAAGAAATTGGATTTTCTAAGGGTGATATTGCAATTTACTCTAAAACCTTGGGCTGGATAACGACAGTTATTTTTACATTATTAGGTGGTCTTTTTGTAATTAGATCAGGAGTTTTAAAAGCAATGTTTCTTGCAGGTATCCTGATGGCTGCAACTAATTTATTATTTACAGCACTCGCATGGAGTGGAAAATCAGAATTGTTATTTGCAATTGCAGTTATTTTTGATGATATAGCTGCAGCTTTTGCAACAGTTGCTTTTGTAGCTTTTATTTCATTGTTAGTAGACAGAACTTATACTGCAACTCAATATGCACTTCTTGCCTCGATTGGAACGGCAGGAAGAACTACACTTGCATCCTCATCTGGAGCATTAGTGGATTGGCTAAATGGAGACTGGGGTATATTCTTTATTTTAACTGCAATTATGGTTATCCCCTCATTGATTTGCTTATGGTTTATTAAAGATAAACTTAAACTTCGTGAAAAATAATTTTTTTTATAAGAGTCAATTCTCAAATATTTATAAAAAGGCTTCAAAGAATTCTGAAGTTACTTCTCAAATAATCTATGGAGAAAAATTTAAAATCTTATCTAAAAATAAAGAATGGATAAAAATAAGATCTTCATTTGATAATTACATAGGTTTCATCAAAAATGAAAAATATACAGACAAACATAAGCCAAGTCATAAAGTTTATAGTTTAAAAGCTAAAGTTTGGAGTACACAAAAAAAAATAACCAATGAATTTTTACCCTTTGGTTCAAAAATTTCGATAATTAGAGAAAGTAAAAATCTTGCAAAATTTGAAAAAAATAAATGGGTAAAAAAATATGATTTAAAGAAAATAGATCATAAAGAAAAAAATTTTACTAAAATATTTAAATTATTTTTAAAAACCAAATATATATGGGGTGGTAAAACTTTCAATGGAATTGATTGTTCAGCTTTATTGCAGCTATTTTATTATTATAATAACTCCTTTTATCCAAGAGATACAAAAGACCAAATCAAATATTCTAGAAAACAATTAAAAAGAAAAGTATTTAAAAAAGGTGATGTAATCTTTTGGAAAGGTCATGTTGCCATGTGCATTGATTCTAAACAATTAATTCACGCTTATGGTCCAGAAAAAAAAGTATTAATTATGCCAATAATAAAAACAATAGAGAGAATTGAAAGAACAGCTAGCCTGTCTATAAAAAAAATATCCTCTATAAAATATTAACTTCTTCCAAAATCAGGTTTGTTAACATCTTGTTTTAATTTAATAATTTTTGTTCTTACTTTTTTGGTTTGAATTAATTTTTTTAAAATTGATTTATTGTTTTTTGAATTAATATCTTTTTTAAAAGAATTTAAGTTTTTGATAAATAGATCAATAGCTTTTGAAATATTTTTCTTATTGTTAAAAAATATATCTCTCCACATAATTTCATTTGAGGCTGCTATTCTTGAAAAATCTCGTAACCCACCTGCACTATATTTAATCAAATCATAATTTTGTATTTTTTCAAAGTCTTGTGCTGATTTTACTAAATTGTATGCAATCAAGTGTGGAAGATGACTAGTTATAGAGAAAATTTTATCATGTTTTTCTGGACTCATAATAACTATTTTTGATCCAATCTTTTTCCAAAACTTATTCAATATATTTAAATGATTTTTCTTAGTATTTTTCTCTTTTATCAAAACACACCATTTATCCTCAAATATATCTTGCCTTCCATGCTCTGGGCCACTTACCTCGGATCCTGCTATTGGGTGACTTTGTGTCCAAGAAATATCTTTTCTTAAAAATTTTTTAATAATCTTTGATGACTTTATTTTTGACGAACCTATGTCAGTTATAATAGTTTTGGATAATAAACATTTATTCATTCTAAGAATAAGATTCTTATATTCATTCATTGGTGTACATAAAATAATCAGATCTGCTTTTACAACTCCATCCTCTAATTTTTTTATAATTATTCCCGGTAGTTTTAATTTTTTTATTTTTGTAATGTTGGATTTTGATTTCTCATAAATATAAATCTTGTTAGCCATCCTCTTTTTTTGAATTCTTCTCAGCAAAGATGATCCTAATAACCCACATCCAATAATTAAAACATTTTTCATATTAATTTAATATTTTTTTTGCAGCATTCATAAATGCTAAATTTTCATTTTTAGATCCAATAGTTAATCTTAATTTATTTTTAATGTGATAACCATCTTCTGTGGATCTTAAAATAATTCCTTTTATTTTTAGTCTTTCATAAAAATACTTTGCTGTATATTTACATTTTTCAAAATCTAAAAATAAAAAATTTGCAGAAATTGGATTTGAAAAAATTTCGTATCTTTCAAGAAAAGATTTTAATTTATTTGCATAATATAAGTTATGTTTTATTGAGCGTTTTATAAAATTTTGATCTTTAAGTGACTCCGTTGCTGCCATTTGTCCAATATGACTAACATTAAATGGGGGTTTTATAACATTTAATGCATTTATTATCTTTTTGGATCCATATCCCCACCCAACTCGTAAAGAAGCTAGTCCAAATATTTTAGAGAATGTTCTTAATACAAAAACATTGTCTTTGTTTTTAAACAAATCTAATCCTGATTTATAGTCAGAATTTTTCATATATTCTGCGTAAGCATCGTCTACCACCAATAAAATATTTTTATTTAATTTTTTTCTAAGATCTAGTAACTCTTTTTTTGTCAAATAAGTTCCAGTAGGATTATTAGGGTTAGCAAGGAAAACTATTTTTGTATTTTTTGTTACTTTTTTGAGTATCTCAACATTTGAAATTTTATAGTTAATTTCTTTTGCAAATTTAACTTTTGCATCAACAATATTTGCATAAATTCTGTACATTAGAAAACTGTATTCTGGAACTACAACTTCATCTTTTGGCTTTAAAAATAACTGACATATCATTTGAATAACTTCATCTGAACCTGCTCCACATATAATTTTATCTGGATCACATTTAAATTTTTTTGATATTTCTTTTCTTAAATTCTGAGATTTACCATCTGGATATCTCTCTAAATTTAACCCTTTATTAGATATTATCTTGGTTGCTTTAGAACTCATTCCCAAAGCTGATTCATTTGCTGATAATTTAATTATTTTTTTTAGTTTTTTAATTTTGGATTTACCAGGTTTGTAGGGCTCAATATTAAAATTTTTAAATTTTGGAGTAGTCATATTTTTAATTTATGAGTTCTTTATAGATAAAATTATAAAATTTTACATAGAATAAGACATTTTTTAAAAAAATTGACATAATAAATAACATCTAGTACAAAATTTATGCGCTGATTTAACTGAATTGCGAGCGCTTAAAAAAAACCGCTAAAATTGTTTTTTTTCTCTCAATTCAAATAATAGCATTTATTATGAATACGGAATTAAACTTAAAAACTCTAATAGTTAAAAAACCACTTAAACTTGACTGTGGGAAAACTATCAATGATTTTCCAATTGCATACGAAACCTATGGAACCTTAAATGAAAAAAGAGATAATGCTATTTTAGTTTTTCATGCACTTACAGGTGACCAATTTGTAACTGGCCTAAATCCAATTACAAATAAAGATGGCTGGTGGTCCTATGCTGTAGGTCCTGATAAGGCAATTGATACAAACAAATATTTTGTAATCTGCTCAAATGTGATTGGTGGATGCCTTGGCTCATTTGGTCCAAGTCACAAAGATCCAAATACACAAAAAGTTTTTGGTACTAATTTTCCTGTAATCACTATTAATGACATGGTAAATGCTCAGAATAATTTACTAGATCACTTTGGTATAGAAAAACTTTTTTCTATTGTGGGGGGATCAATGGGTGGAATGCAAGTTCTACAATTTATTAGTAATTTTCCAGATAAGGCTAAAACTGTAATTCCTATTGCGTGTACCTCAAGTCATTCAGCACAAAATATTGCGTTTAATGAACTTGGAAGACAAGCGATTGCTGCAGATAGTAATTGGAATGAAGGAGATTATAATTCCAAAGATACTATACCCAATAAAGGTTTGGCAGTTGCAAGAATGGCTGCTCATATCACATATCTTTCAAAAAAAGGCCTTCAAGAAAAATTTGGGAGAAAATTACAAGAAAGAGAAGATCTAAAATTTGGATTTGATGCTGATTTTCAAATTGAAAGTTACTTGAGATACCAAGGATCAGTTTTTGTAGATAGATTTGATGCAAATAGTTACCTTTATATTACAAGAGCTATGGATTACTTTGATTTAGCTAAACAATTTAACGGAAATTTATCAGATGCTTTTAAAGAAACTAAAGCTAAATTTTTCATAATATCTTTTACATCAGATTGGCTTTACCCTACTCAGGAAAATAAAGATATCGTAATTGCTTTAAACGCTATTGGTGCTGATGTTGGTTTTGTTGAAATCGAGTCAGATAAAGGACATGATTCTTTCTTACTTGATGTCCCAGACTTTCTAAGTGCTCTTAAAAATTTTTTAGATAAATCTTATACAGATAATTAATTATGAAAAATGAATTCCAAGTTATTGCTGATTTAATTGAAAAAGATAAAAAAGTTTTGGATGTTGGGTGTGCAGATGGCACTTTAATGAAATTTTTAAAAGATAATAAAAATATTAACATTAGAGGATTAGAAATCTCAAAAGATAAAGTTCAAAAATGTATAGCAAAAGGATTAACAGTAATTGAGGGAAATGCTGAGAAAGATTTAATCCAATTTCCTGATAAATCTTTTGATTATGTTGTTTTAAGTCAAACACTTCAGGCATTTTTAAATCCTGAACTAGTAATAAATGAATTATTAAGAGTTGGAAAAAAAGCAATAGTTACCATACCTAATTTTGGTTATTGGAAAATTAGACTTCATTTATTAATTAAAGGAACAATGCCTATAACTAAAACATTACCTGATGAATGGTATAACACTCCAAATTTACATATGTGTACAATTAAGGATTTTGTTCATTTTGTAAAATCTAGAAATTTTAAAATTTTCAAATCGATAGCTCTAAGTAATGAAAACGTATCATCAATTAATGATACTAATTTGGGTCTTAAAAATTTATTTGCTGATCTAGGTATATTTTTAATTGAAAAATAATATGAGAATAGAAATAATTCACTGCTTAAAAGATAATTACAGTTATTTAGTAATTGATGAGTCTAATAATACAGCATGTGTTATTGATCCAAGTGAGTCTAAACCAGTTATTAATTTTATTGAAAAAGAAAATATTACTCTAAAATATATTCTAAATACACATCATCATTTTGATCATATTGGAGGAAATATAGATCTAAAAAATAGATACAATTCAATTATAGTTGGCTATAAAGATGATGCTAATAGAATTCCAGAGATCCAAGTTTTACTTGAGGATGGTCAAATTTGGAAAGCTGATAACTTTGAGGCAAAAATTATTCATGTACCTGGTCATACGACAGGTCATATTAGTTTTCATTTTTTTAAAGAAAAACTAATCTTTACTGGTGACACACTATTTTCTCTTGGTTGTGGAAAAATTTTTGAAGGCACTTATCAAGAAATGTTTAACTCTTTAGGAAAAATAAAAAGGCTTCCTGAGGATACTAAAATTTATTGTGGACATGAATACACACTTCAAAATTCCAAGTTTTGTATCAAACATGAGCCTGAAAATATAAATTTACAAAACAAAATATCAAAAATTAATGAAAAGCTTAAAAATAACCTGCCCACTATCCCCTCTAGTGTCAAAGATGAAATAGAATGTAATATATTTTTAAGAGCAAAAAACGTTGAATCCTTTTCAAAATTGAGAGATTTAAAGGATAATTTCTAGTTAATTCAACTTGACTAAAACCTTGCTACAACTATATTGCGGTAACTTAAATTTAAATTCTTACTATGTCTTACGCTATAATAAAAACAGGTGGCAAACAGTATAAAGTAAAAGCTGGTGAAATCCTGAAAATTGAAAAATTACCAGACTCAAAACCTGAATCTAAGATAGAATTCAACGAAATACTTGCATATGGAGATGATAAATCTATAGAAATAGGTACCCCACATGTTGAAGGTGCTAAAGTAGAAGCTGATTTAATTAAAAATGGTAAAGACAGAACGATTTTAATCTTCAAAAAAAGAAGAAGACATAATTCAAGAAGAAAAAATGGTCATAGACAAGAACATACAATGATTAGAATTAACAAAATTTTTTCTAAAGATGGTAAAGTTTTATCTGAAGCAGAAAAAATGGTTAAACCAACTAAAAAAGTTGAAGCTGAAGTTAAACCAAAAACAGAAGCGGCAAATAAATAAATTAGGTAAGTTATGGCAACAAAAAAAGCAGGTGGATCATCGAGAAACGGACGAGATAGTGCTGGGCGAAGACTTGGTGTTAAAAAGTACGGTGGTGAGACAGTAATACCTGGAAATATAATTGTAAGACAAAGAGGAACTAAAATTTTTCCTGGGGAAAATGTAGGAATGGGTAAAGATCATTCTATTTTTTCAGTAGTAAAAGGTAAAGTTGTGTTCAAAAAATCTAAAGCAGATAGAACTTTCGTTTCAGTAAAGCCCAATTAATAGTACAACTTAAATAAATGTTGTATTATGAAATTCCTAGATCAAGTAAAAATTTATATTAAAGCTGGAAACGGTGGTGATGGCTCACCAAGCTTCAGAAGAGAAAAATATGTTGAGTATGGAGGCCCTGATGGAGGTGATGGAGGAAAGGGTGGATCAATAATTTTAAAGGCTGAAGATAATCTTAACACACTTATAGATTATAGGTACCAACAACATCATAAAGCACAACGAGGAGAAAATGGTGCTGGACAAAATCGTACAGGTAAAGGAGGTGACGATTTATTTTTAAAGGTGCCCCTTGGAACTCAAGTTTTTGAAGAAGACAACAAAACTTTACTATTTGATTTTAATAAAAAAGGAGAAGATTTTGTCGTTGCTATTGGTGGTAAAGGTGGACTTGGAAATACTAGGTTTAAAAGTTCTACAAATAGAGCCCCAAGAAAATTTACCAAAGGTGGAATTGGAGAAGAGTTTACAATTTGGCTTCAATTAAAAACAATTGCTGACATTGGAATAATTGGTTTACCAAATGCTGGAAAATCAAGTTTGTTGGCTGCAATAACAAACGCAAATCCAAAAATTGCAAATTATAGATTCACTACTTTAAATCCTAATTTAGGAGTTGCATCTTATGATGATAAAGAAATTACTATTGCAGATATCCCAGGACTTGTAGAAGGTGCTCATGAAGGCGTTGGTCTTGGTATACAGTTTTTAAAACATATAGAAAGATGTAAATCATTATTGCATCTGATAGATATTACGAACTTAGATTTAAATGAGTCTTACGAACAAGTTAAAAATGAATTAAAAAGTTACAGCTCAAAATTAATTGATAAAAAAGAGCTTGTAGTACTTAATAAAATAGATTTAGTAGATGAAGATACTGTTAAAGATGTAATTGATTATTTTTCAAAAGGTAAAAATTGTGAAATAATGACTATGACTACATTAGAAAAAGACTCTATATCTAAAATTAAAGCTAAACTTTTGTCATATGTCTCTTAAAAATTCTAAAATAATAGTTGTCAAAATAGGATCTTCACTTCTCGTAGATAACAATAAAAAGATTAGAAAAAAATGGCTTTCTAGTTTTGCAAAAGATATCAAAAAATTAAAAGATAAAAATCAAAAAGTAGTAATTGTAAGCTCAGGTGCAATAGCGCTTGGATGCAAGAAAATGAATATAAATAAAAAAACAATTAAACTAGATAAGAGTCAGGCTATAGCTTCAATCGGGCAAATCGAACTGATGAACTTATTTTCTCAAACATTTACAAAATATAAGCTAAATATTTCACAAATCCTATTAACTCTTGAGGATACAGAGGAAAGAAGAAGATCTTTAAATGCTAAAAGAACTTTTGAAAATTTATTTGATTTAGATTTTATTCCAATCGTTAATGAAAATGACACAATAGCCACAACTGAAATAAAATATGGTGATAATGATAGACTAGCATCTAGAGTTGCACAAATTTCAGATGCTGACACTTTAATTCTTCTTTCAGATGTGAATGGTCTTTACACAAAAAATCCAAAAATTTACAAAGATGCTGAATTAATCAAAAATGTAAATGATATAAAAAAAGATTTAAAAGAGATTAATATTAAAGGTGTAAACGAATATGGCAGTGGTGGAATGGAAACTAAAATTGAAGCAGCAAAAATCTGTCAATTAGCAGGCTGTAATATGGTTATAGCAAATGGACTACACTTAAATCCTATCTCAATGATTAATGAAAAAAATAATTGTACTTGGTTTAATTCTAAAGTTTCAAAGCTTGATGCTAGAAAAAAATGGATCATAAGTTCTATTGCGCCAAAAGGATCAATTATAATTGATGATGGTGCAAAAAAAGCTTTAAGATCAGGAAAAAGCTTATTAGCCGCTGGGATTAAAAAAATTTCAGGAAAATTTAGTAAAGGGGATCATGTCAAAATTCTAGATAAAAAAAACAACGAATGTGCAAGAGGTTTAAGTTCTTTTACATCTGATGAAATAATTAAAATTATGGGAAATCATTCAAATCAAATAGAAAAATTACTAGGTTATGTTGCAAAATCAGAAGTTATTCACAAAGATGATATGGTAGAGATTTAAAATGATTAAAAAAATGAAATTAATAGGTATTAAAAGTAGAAAAGCCTCCGAAAAAAAAATTAATTTAGATACTAAAAATAAAGTTTTAAATCTTTACGCTAAATTACTTGATAAAGAAAATAAATCGATATTAAGAGAAAACTTAAAAGATGTTAAATTTGCTAAAAGCAAAGGAATTAAAGAAAATCTAATTAACAGACTACAAATTGATAAAGTAAGACTCAAAAATATCAAAGATTCTGTCATTAAAATTTCTAAACTAAAAGATCCTGTAAATGTAACTCTAAAAAAATGGAGTAGACCAAATGGATTAAATATAAAAAGAGTAACTATACCAATTGGCGTAATTGGTGTTATTTTTGAAAGTAGACCCAATGTAACATCTGATGTAGCAGGTCTATGCTTTAAATCTGGTAATGCTGTAATTCTAAAAGGTGGATCAGAAGCTTTGAATACCAACAGAATATTGGCAAAATTATTTCGACAAGCTCTTAAAAAAAATAATGTCGATGAAAATTATATTCAATTTGTAGACTCTAAAGATAGAAAAATGGTCGACATTATGCTTTCAAAAATGAAACAATACATTGATGTTATAATTCCTAGAGGTGGAAAAAATTTAGTTAAAAGAGTTCAAGAGTTTTCAACAGTTCCTACAATCGGCCACCTAGAAGGTATCTGTCACACGTTTATTGATAAAGATGCAGAATTAAATATGGCATCAAATATTATTTATAATGCTAAATTAAGAAATACAGCTATTTGTGGTGCAACCGAAACTATTTTACTTCATGAAGAAATAGTTAAAAAATTTTGTAATCCAATTTTAAAAAGACTTGAGAATGAAAATTGTAAAATATACGGTGATAATATCATAAGAAAATATTACAAAGGTAAAGTTTATCCAGCTAAAGAGAAAGATTGGTCTACAGAATATTTAACAGCTGCTGTATCGGTTAAAGTTGTTAAAAGTTCTGATGAAGCTATCAATCATATAAACAAATATGGAACAATGCATACTGATTCAATTATTACTAAAAATAAAAAAACAGCTAATAAGTTTTTAAAAAATGTTAAAAGCTCTATTGCAATGCATAATACTTCAACACAGTTTGCAGATGGTGGTGAATTCGGATTTGGTGGAGAAGTAGGTATATCAACTAATACACTACCTCCAAGAGGCCCTGTTAGCTTAGAGCAATTAGTTTCATACAAATATGAAATCTCAAGTAAAGGAAAAATAAGAGAATAACTTGAATATAAAAAAAGTTAAAATTGGAATTTTGGGAGGTTCATTTGATCCAGCTCACAAAGGTCATTTAGCAATATCTAAAGAAGCTAAAAAAAAATTCAAACTTGAAAAAATTATTTGGGCTATTACTAAGCAAAATCCACTTAAATCTGAGAGCAAGACACCTATTGCAAAAAAAATTAAGGATTGTAAAAAAATAATTGGATTGAATTCTTTTATAAAAGTAAAATTTTATGAAAATATAATTAAATCTAATAAAACTATTGATCTAATTAACCATCTTAAAAAAAATAAAAACTTTGAAATTTATTTTTTAATGGGGGCGGACAATCTGATTGATTTTCATAGATGGCACAAATCAGAATTAATTACTCAAAAATGTAATATCATCGTATTCGATCGTCATGGATATAAAAAAAATTCTTTAAAATCAAAGACATTTAAGAAGTTTAACAATAAAACTCTTTCATTTGTTGAATTTAAAAAAGTCAACATTTCATCTTCTCAATTAAGAAAAATTTGATAGTCTTATTTTAACTAATGGATAAAATTTCAGATCTTAAATCAGTTGTAATTGACACACTGGATCTTAACAAAGCTCAAGACATTGTAACTATTGACCTTAAAGATAAAAGTTCAATGGCAGACTATATGATTATTGCAAGTGGTACTTCTTCAAGACATATACAGTCTTTATCAGAGCAGGTTTTAGAAAAGTTAAAAGATAATGGTATCAAAAATTCAAAGATTGAAGGAAAAGAAAGTAGTGAATGGAAGCTGGTTGACGGAATTGATTTGATTGTGCATATATTCCATCCTGAAAAAAGAAAGTTTTATGAGCTTGAAAAAATTTGGTCAGAACTAATTCCAAAAGAAAAGTTAATTATATGAAAAAAATTCAACTTTATTTGATAATTTTTTTAATTTCTTTTTTTTTCTCCTATTCAATAAATTCAGCTGAAATAGATATTTATAAAAAAATTGATCTATTTGGAGAAGTCCTTGAAAAGATAAATGAAGAATATGTAGATGAAATTAATCAATCTGAAAGCATGGACTCTGCTATTAATGGTCTTCTTCAGTCACTTGATCCCTATTCCGCTTATATGTCACCAGAAATTTTTCAAGAGATGCAAACCGAAACTAGTGGGGAGTTTGGTGGTCTTGGAATTGAAGTTAGTATGGAATCAGGTGTTGTAAAAGTAATTTCACCCATAGATGACACTCCTGCATCAAAAGCTGGCATTAAAGCTGGAGACTATATTGTAAAAATTAATAACACTCAGGTGCAAGGAAAATCTTTAAGTGAAGCAGTTGATTTAATGAGAGGTCCAGTTGGTTCTAGCATTGAACTAACTGTGAGACGAAGAGGAGTAAAAAAAGCTCTTACATTCAACATAACAAGAGAAATAATTGAAGTACAATCTGTTAAATCAGATTTATTAGAAAATAATATAGGATACATCAGATTAACTTCTTTCAACGACAACAGTAGTCAACAGATTAAAAAACAAATTAAAAAACTAAATGAAAACGAAAACTTAAAAGCATTTATATTGGACTTAAGAAATAATCCTGGAGGTCTATTATCTCAGGCAATAAAAATTTCTGACTTTTTTTTAGAAAATGGTGAAATAGTATCAACGAAAAGCAGAAAAAAATCAGAGAATAGAAAATGGTTTGCAAGAAAAGGAGATATTACTGATGGAAAAACTTTATTGGTATTGATAAACTATGGATCTGCATCTGCATCTGAAATTGTTGCTGGAGCTCTTAAAGACCATAAAAGAGCAATTATACTTGGTGAAAGTAGTTACGGAAAAGGATCTGTGCAGTCAATAATTCCTCTAAAAAACAAAGGAGCTATCAGATTAACAATTGCAAAATATTACCTTCCATCTGGAAAATCTATATCAGAAGTAGGAGTAAGACCAGATATTGAAGTCAATGAAGAAGGTGATGACTTTAGAATTAAAACTGTTACCGATAATCAGCTAAATTACGCAATTAAGTTACTAAACGGATAGTAATATGAAAAAGAATTTTAGCGAACTACCGCTAAGAATTGGGGTAGGAATAATTTTATTAAATAATGACAATAAAGTTTTTGTTGCAAGAAGGATCGATAATGCAAAAAAATTTTGGCAGATGCCTCAAGGTGGGGTTGATGAGGGAGAAGATTTTTTAAAAGCTGCCTACAGAGAACTTGAGGAAGAAACTAGTGTTAAAAGCGTAGAACTAATCAAAGAAATAGATGGCTCTATAACCTACGAACTTCCTGATCGATTGTTAGGAATTATTTGGAAAGGTAAATACAAAGGTCAAAAACAAAAGTGGTTTTTAATGAAATTTACAGGAGAAGAAAAAGAAATTAATATCAAAACTAAAAATCCAGAGTTTTTAGATTGGAAATGGATCGATATTGATCAAATTACAGAAGTTGTGGTAGATTTTAAGCTACACGTTTACAAAGAACTCCAGGAAAAAGTTAAAAAGATTATTAATTAAGAGATCTTAGTACTTCAAGTTTTTGATCAACTAAATATTTAGATTGGTCATTTATCTCAGGGTTACTTGCTTCCTCTTCAGCCAATTTTAATAGATCTTGTTGCTTAGATTTATCTAAATCTGTGAGATTAAATATCGAGCTTGTCAGGATTGATAAATTATTATTTTTAAACTCAACAATTCCATCCTCAACATAATAATTTTCATCACCAGATTTTGACAAAATTTTTATAATACCTGGCTTTAAAAATGAAATTATAGAAATGTGATCTTTAAGTATTCCCATCTCACCTTCAAAGGCAGGAACAACAACTTCAGATGCATCTTCTTTAACTAAAAAAGATTTTTCTGGATTTACTATTTCAATCTTAAACTCTTCACTCATTAAGCAGCAGCTTCCTTAGCCATTTTTTCAGCTTTTTCTATTGCTTCTTCTATAGTTCCAACCATATAAAAAGCTGCTTCTGGAAGGTGATCATAGTCACCTTTACAAATTGCAGCAAAGCCTTTTATTGTTGAGTCTAAATCAACTAGTTTACCCGGAGATCCAGTAAACACTTCCGCAACAAAAAACGGTTGAGATAAAAATCTCTGGATTTTTCTAGCTCTTGCTACAACCAACTTGTCTTCCTCAGACAATTCATCCATACCCAAAATAGCTATGATATCTTGCAGCGATTTATAAGTTTGTAAGATTTTTTGAACTTCTCGAGCAACTCTATAATGTTCATCACCAACAATTCTAGGATCCAAAATTCTTGAAGTAGAGTCAAGTGGATCAACTGCAGGATAAATACCTATTTCTGCAATTTGTCTCGAAAGTACGGTAGTAGCATCCAAGTGAGCAAATGATGTTGCAGGCGCAGGGTCAGTTAAATCATCGGCAGGTACATAAATAGCCTGTACTGATGTAATCGATCCTTTATTAGTAGTAGTAATTCTTTCTTGAAGGTTACCCATGTCAGTTGCAAGTGTAGGCTGATAACCAACAGCCGATGGTATTCTACCCAATAGTGCTGACACCTCAGAACCTGCTTGTGTAAATCTGAATATATTATCTACAAAAAAAAGAACATCTTGACCTTCTTGATCTCTAAAATATTCAGCTACAGTTAATCCTGTAAGAGCAACTCTAGCTCTAGCTCCTGGAGGCTCGTTCATTTGTCCATAAACTAGTGCAGCTTTAGATCCAGCTCCATCTTTTTTAATAACACCTGAGTCTATCATCTCATGGTATAAATCATTTCCTTCTCTAGTTCTTTCTCCAACTCCTGCAAATACTGAAAATCCACCGTGTGCTTTCGCAACGTTGTTAATTAATTCCATAATTAAAACTGTTTTTCCAACTCCAGCTCCACCAAACAGTCCAATTTTTCCACCTTTTGCATATGGTGCTAGTAAATCAATTACCTTAATACCTGTAACTAATATTTCTGTTTCAGTAGATTGTTCGTTAAATTCGGGTGCAGCTCTGTGAATAGGCCAGCTTTCTTTTGTTTTTACTTCGCCTCTTTCATCAATAGGCTCTCCAATTACATTTATAATTCTTCCCAATGTTTCAGGGCCAACTGGAACTTGGATAGGCGCTTTAGTATTTGTCACCTCGTCACCTCTTTTTAAACCTTCAGTAGCATCCATTGCAATTGTTCTAACAGTAGATTCTCCTAAATGCTGAGCAACCTCTAAAACTAGTCTGTTGTCTCCATTTTTACATTCTAAGGCTGTTAAAATTTCTGGAAGATCTCCATCAAATTTTACGTCTACTACTGCTCCAATAACTTGTGTAATTGTTCCTTTGCTCATAATTATAAACTCTCTGCTCCTGATATGATTTCTATTAGTTCTTTAGTAATTGCTGCCTGACGACTTCTATTATACTCAATAGTAAGCTTGTCAACCATTTCACCTGCGTTTCGGGTTGCATTATCCATTGCACTCATTCTTGAGCCCTGTTCACTAGCTGAATTCTCTAACATTGCCTTAAATATTTGTGTTGAAATATTTTTTGGCAATAAATTGCCTAAAATCTCATCTTCATCTGGTTCAAACTCGTAACTATCCTCAGATTTATCATCCTCTGAATTTTCAACATTTAAAGGAATTATTTGTTGTGCTTGAGGAATTTGAGTAATTACATTTTTAAATTGGTTATAAAAAATAGTACAAACATCAAACTCTTCAGCTCCAAATTTTTCAATTACCATTTTACCAACTTTTTCAGCATCAAAATAGTTAGCATGTTTTGACTCTTTGAATGAAATATTTGCAATTATCTTGTCATTATAGGCTCTTTTAAGTTGGTCGTTACCTTTTGAACCTACAGTAATGATCTTTAGATCCTTTCCATCTTTTGAAAGCTTAGCAAAATAGCTTTTGGCCTTTTTAATAATATTTGAATTAAAACCACCACACAAACCTCTATCGGAAGTCATCACTACGCATAAATGAACTTTATCATTACCTGATCCAGATAATAATTTTGGAGCATTTTCTTTGTCAGAAATGCCACTAGAAAGATTTAGAATTATATTATTCATTTTTTCTGAATAAGGCCTTCCCCTCTCAGCACTTTCTTGGGCTCTTCTAAGTTTTGCTGCCGCTACCATCTTCATAGCTTTGGTAATTTTCTGTGTAGACTTTACACTAGCTATTCTTTTTTTAAGGTCGTCTAAACTTGCCATAATAAATTAAGATTTAAAATTTTCCTTTAATTGAGTTATTGCTTCAATTAGTAATTTTTCTTTATCATCTTCAAGTTTACCTGAGCTTTGAATTGAATCAATTATTTCAGGTTTATCAGACTTACATTTTTCAATGATTTTATTTTCAAATTCAGCAATATCTTTTAATTCAATATCGTCCAAATATCCCTTTACTCCACAGAAGACAGAAATAACTTGTTCAGCTACTGTCATTGGTGAGTATTGTTTTTGTTTTAGAAGTTCAGTTAATTTTGAACCTCTATTTAAAAGTTGTTGTGTTGAAGCATCTAGATCAGATCCAAATTGAGCAAAAGCAGCCATCTCTCTATATTGTGCTAGCTCTAATTTCATTGATCCAGAAACTTTTTTCATCGCTTTTGTTTGTGCTGAAGAACCAACCCTTGAAACAGATAAACCTACGTTAATAGCTGGTCTTATCCCCTGGTTAAAAAGTTCAGTTTCTAAGAAAATCTGACCATCAGTAATTGAAATTACGTTAGTTGGAATAAACGCTGATACGTCACCACCTTGTGTTTCAATAATTGGAAGCGCTGTTAAAGAACCTCCACCATGCTCATCACTTAATTTTGCTGCTCTTTCTAACAATCTACTGTGAAGATAGAATACATCACCAGGGTAAGCTTCACGTCCTGGAGGTCTTCTTAACAATAGGGACATTTGTCTATAAGCAACAGCCTGTTTAGATAAATCATCATAAATAATTAAACCGTGCATTCCATTATCTCTGAAATATTCACCCATTGTACAACCTGTGTAGGGTGCTAAAAACTGAAGTGGCGCAGAGTCAGATGCTGTTGCGGCAACGATTGTTGTGTATTCCATTGCTCCAGCTTCTTCCAATGTTTTTTGAATTTGTCTTACAGTTGATCTTTTTTGACCAATAGCAACATAAATACAATAAAGTTTTTGTTTCTCATCACCAGACTCATTAATTTTCTTTTGGTTAATGATAGCATCAATTGCAACTGCAGTTTTACCTGTTTGTCTGTCACCAATAATTAATTCACGCTGACCTCTTCCAACTGGAACTAGACTATCAATAGATTTAAGACCTGTTTGCATAGGCTCACTAACTGACTGTCTAGGAATAATTCCTGGAGCTTTTACTTCAACTCTACTTTTTTTAACACTTTTATCTAAAGGTCCTTTGCCATCAATTGGATTTCCTAACCCATCAACAACTCTACCTAATAATTCTTTTCCGACTGGAGTATCAACAATGTTCCCAGTTCTTTTTACAGTATCACCTTCTTTGATATTTCTGTCATCTCCAAAAATTACAACCCCAACGTTTTCACTCTCTAAGTTTAAGGCCATACCTTTAGAGCCATCTGCAAACTCAACCATCTCTCCAGCTTGAACATTGTCGAGACCATAAATTCTAGCGATACCATCTCCCACTGATAAAACTTGTCCTACCTCAGTTACTTCTGCTTTATCACCAAAATTTTTAATTTGTTCTTTTAATATTTTTGTTACTTCTGAAGGATTTATTTCCATTTATGCCTCTATCATTCTGTTTTCGATTTGTTGTAATTTATTTTTAATTGAGGTGTCAACCATAGTACTTCCAACTTGCACTATTAAACCTCCTATTAAACTTTCGTCATGTTTGTAGTTTAATTTTATTTTTGAGCTAAAATTTTTAGTAAGCTCTTCTGTAATTTTTGATATTTCATCACCAGATAATTCTTTTGCAGATTTTAATTCTGCTTTTAATTCTCCTCTTTTTTGAGAACATGTTTCAATGAAGCTCTTTAAAATTTGATCTACATAAAAAAAACGTCTTTTAGAAATTAAAAAACTTAAGAAATTTTTTAATAAACTTTCAAATTTGTTGTCATTAGAAATAATATCTATAACTTTTAAAAGATCTTCTTGGCTATTAGTTGGATCTTTAATTAGATCTGAGAAATCTTTACTTGATGAAATCAGGCTTAAGATAGATGAGGACTGATCTTCTACTTGAAAAAGAACATTGCTTTCACTTGCAAGCTCATACAAAGCTAAAGAATATCTTTCAGCTGAAGTTATTGAAAATCCCTTATTTTTACTCAACTTGGTACCTCTGTTATGTTGAAGATTATTTTAAAATCACGCTCTAATTAGCATATGACCATAATGTCTTCAAGTAGCACATTCGTTTAAAAGTCCTTTTTTTAAAGGTTAATTGAAGTTTATTGGATCAACATCAACTGAAAGTTTTATTCCTGATGAAAATTTGTAATTTGGGATAATTTCAGCGATTGAATTCTGTAATTTGAGAGATTTTGAACCTCTAATTAACATTCTTATTCTAAATTTCCTTTTTAGTCTAAAAATAGGTGCACTGACTGGTCCTAAAACTCTTCCATTAATTTTTTCTTCAATAAAATTTTTAAAATAAAAAGCTTCTTTTTCTAATTTTACTTCATTGTCTCCTGTTAGAATTAATGAAATAAATCTTTGAAATGGTGGAAGCTTGTTTTGTCTTCTAATATCTAATTCTCTATCAAGAAAGATGTCAGGATTACTATTTGTTAAATCTGAAATCATTTTAGTATTAGTATTATAAGTTTGAAAATACACAGTAGCAGGTTTACCTGTTCTTCCTGCACGGCCAGAAAGCTGGTGGTATAACTGTAAATTTTTTTCAGCTCCTCTCAGATCATGTCCTTGAGACGAAAGATCAATATCAACTACCACAATACAATTAAGGCTTGGAAAATGAAAACCTTTAGAGATCAACTGTGTTCCAACTAATATTTGAACTTCATTATTAATTATTTTTTCTAATTTATCGCTAGAGTCTTTTTTATTCATAGTATCACTCGAAAAAATTTCTATTTTTTTTGATGGAAAGTTTTTTTTAACTTCTTCAGATATTCTTTCCACACCAGGCCCACTAAAAATAAACTCACAGTCACCATCTTTTACACAAGTTCTTTTTAAAGAAGATTTGAAACCACAATAATGGCACAATAAATTATTTTTATTTTTATGATAGACTAAATTGATTGAACAATTTGGACACGAATAACTATTAAAGCATTTATTACAAAGTACATGTGGAGAAAAACCTCTTCTATTTAAAAAAAATAATACTTGGTCGTTTTTATCAAGATGAAAATTTACTTTCTCAATTATTTTTTTTGAAAGCCAAGATTGTTTTTCTAATTTTGTTTCATTAAGATTGATTATTTCATAATTTGGTAATGATGCATTTTGATAACGTTTTTCTAATTTAGAAATACTATATTTACCTTTTTTAATATTTTCATAAGTTTCAATTGATGGAACAGCTGTAATTAAATTGATAGGAATATTTTCAAATGACGCTCTTGAAATAGCCATGTCTCTTGCATTATAGGTAACTCCTTCATCTTGTTTATAAGATTGGTCATGTTCTTCATCAACAATAATTAGACCTAGTTTTTTAAATGGTAAAAATAATGATGATCTAGCTCCAATGACAACTTTTATTTCCCCGTTTGCAATTCCACTCCAAATAATTTCTTTCTTTTTTTTTGTAATACCAGAATGCCAAACTGCTGGGGTAAAACCAAAGAATTCTATAAATTTTTTTTCAAATTGACCTGTTAAGCCAATCTCAGGTAATAAAATTAAGCCCTGAAAACCTTTGTTTATAATGTCTTTAAGGGCTTCAAAATATACCATGGTTTTTCCTGAGCCTGTTGTTCCCTGGAGAACATGAACCCTAAATTTTTGATTAGAAAAATTCATTTTTTTAAGGGATTTTTTTTGTTCTTCAGAAAGCTTTATTGAATTTTTTTTGATACTTGTATCAAAAATTTTGTAAGCATCTTGTTGAAATTTTTCTACAGCATTACTACTTAATAAAACTAGTTTTAAAGCCATTCCTTTAGGAATTATATTGTATTCTGAAAACCAGTTAAGAAATTTGATAGTTGTTTTTTTTAATGGAGAAACGTCTAATTTTTTTAAAACACTCTTTATCTTAAAATTTCTATCATTTTTTTTTTCAAATTCATCCCAAACTACTCCTGTGATTTTAGATTTACCAAAAGGTACAACCACATAATCTCCTACTTTTAAAACAATATCGCTATCATAAGTAAAAGGATGATTAAATATATTTGGTAAAAGAACTGGGTATTTCATATTTGCAATAATTGTATCAGATTAATAAATTTTGATTATAATCTTAATATATTTTTTGACATTATTTATGTACTAGTTTTGTTGATTTTTTTAATCTAAATATTATAAATATTAATGATCATTTGGCTCACATCATACCCCAAAAGTGGCAACACATGGGTAAGGTCTATAGTGGCTGCTTTAATGTACACAGAGGATGGTGTTTTTAATTTTGATCTTTTAAAAAGAATTAAACAGTTTCCTGATAAAGCGCACTTTAAAAACTTTACAAATGACTATGGTAATTTTCATGAAATAAAAAAACACTGGATAGTTGCTCAGGATCTAATAAACCTAGATAACAAAGTTAAATTTTTAAAAACACACCATATTAATTGTAAAGTTGATAATCATAATTTTACTAATAAAAAAAATACTTTAGCTACAATCTATATTGTTAGAGATCCTAGAAATTTAGTAAATTCGATTTCAAATCATTATAGTAAAACATTGGAAGAATCAAAAGAATTTTTGTTCACTCCAAAATTAATTGGGGGATATAAAAAAAACGGTGACTTAATTAAAGACAGTTTAAAGGATCTTCTAGGTACCTGGAATGAACATTATAAATTTTGGAAAAATAATAATAAAGATTTTTTATTAATTAAATATGAAGATTTAATAAAAGATGCAAGATTTGAATTGGAAAGAATAATTAGTTTTATAAAAAATTATACTGAAATTCAAAGTAATGAGAAAAAAATTGAAAATATAATTAAGACTACTAATTTCAAATATCTAAAAAATTTAGAGGAAAAAGGTTATTTTAATGAAAATGCCTATGAAATAATTAATAAAAAAATAAAATTTTTTAATTTAGGTCCAGAAAATAACTGGAAAAAGTTATTAGATAAAAAAATTATAGAAGAGATTGAAACTAAATTTTCAGCTGAGATGAAAGAACTTGGATATTTAAAATAACTAAGGATAATTTAGGATTTTACTTTAAAATCCTATTGTTAAGAATGTATTGCTCTTTTATCTACTGATAATGCTGCTTCTTTAACAGCTTCTGAAAATGTTGGGTGAGCGTGACATGTTCTTGCAATATCCTCTGAGCTTGCACCAAATTCCATAGCAATTCCTATTTCTGCAATTAATTCACCAGCATGAGGGCCAATAATGTGTGCGCCTAAAACTTTGTCTGTAGTTTCATCTGCTAAAATTTTAACAAACCCTTCTGCATCATCTATTGCTTTTGCTCTAGAGTTTGCCATAAATGAAAACTTACCAATTTTATATTTTGTATTTAATTCTTTTAATTGCTCTTCTGTCTTACCAATTGATGCAACTTCAGGTGTTGTATAAACAACACCAGGAATCGTATCATAATTAACATGACCTGATTGACCTGCAATATTTTCTGCAACTGCAATTCCTTCATCTTCTGCTTTATGGGCAAGCATTGGTCCACTTATAACGTCACCTATCGCATATATGTTATCAACGTTTGTTTTAAACATATTGTCTGTTTTAACTCTTTTTCTTTCATCTAATTCAACCCCAACAGCTTCTAAATTTAAACCATTAGTGTTTGCTTTTCGTCCAACAGAAATAAGAACTACATCACAATCAAAATTATTTTTATTTCCATCTTTATCAACCGTTGAAACAACTGCTCCTGTTTTATTATTTTGGATAGCTTCAACTTTATTTTGCATATTAAATTTGATGCCTTGTTTTTTTAAAATCTTCATAAATTCTGAAGAAATTTCTTTATCCATACCTGGAGTAATATGATCTAAAAACTCTACTACTTGCACTTCAGCACCTAATCTTGACCAAACTGATCCCATCTCTAATCCAATGTAACCACCACCGACAACAACCATTTTTTTTGGAACTTTATCTAATTTTAACGCACCTGTTGAAGATACAATAATTTTTTCATCAATTTCTATTCCTGGCAAGGACACTGGAACAGAACCTGTTGCAATCACTGTTTTTTCGGCTTGAATAATAGTCTCTTTATTTTGATCATCTTTAACTATGATTTCATTTTTTGATTTAAAACTTCCAATTCCTTTATAATAAGTGATCTTATTTTTTTTTAATAAAAACTCGACTCCCTTAGTAAGAATAGTCACTGCTTTATCTTTACTTTTCATCATTTTTTCTAGATTTAGCTTAACTTCTCCAACTTCAATTCCTTTACTAGATAAATTTTGAACTTTATGAAATTCTTCAGATAAATTTAATAGACTTTTTGAGGGAATACACCCAACATTTAAACACGTTCCCCCAAGTGATCCTCTTGACTCTATGCAGGCTGTTTTAAGTCCAAGTTGAGCAAGCCTAATAGCACAAACATAACCACCAGGACCCCCTCCAATTACTACTGCTTGAAATTTTTCTGACATTTAAATATCCAAAAATAACCGTCTAGGGTCTTCTAAATTTTCTTTAACCATTTTTAAAAATGAAACTGACTCTTTACCGTCAATTATTCTATGATCATATGACAAAGCTAAATACATAATAGGTCTAATTTTTATTTCTCCATCAACCACAACTGGTCTTTCAACAATATTATGCATTCCAAGTACCCCTGATTGAGGAAGATTCAATATTGGTGTTGATAACATTGATCCATACACACCACCATTACTAATTGTAAATGTTCCACCTTGAAGATCTTCAATAGTTAATTTTCCGTCTCTTGCTTTTTCTGAAATTTCTTTAATATTTTTTTCAATATCAGCAAATGATAATTCATCAGCATTTCTTAATACAGGTACAACCAAACCTTTTTCGGTACCTACAGCAAAACTAAGATTATAATAATTTTTATAAATTATTTCATCACCATCTATCTCAGCATTTACTGCTGGGAAATTTTTCAATGCAACAACACACGCTTTAACAAAAAAAGACATAAAACCTAATTTTATTCCATAACGACTTTGAAAATCTTGCTGATTTTCTTTTCTCATTTCCATAATATTAGTCATATCAACTTCATTAAATGTAGTTAACAAAGCTGCATTTTCTTGTGCTTGTTTTAATCTCTTAGCTATCGTCTGTCTTAGTCTGGTCATTTTAATTCTTTCTTCTTGACCATACTGAGCTTTTCTTTCTGAAGGTTGTGGATTAGCTCCCATTAAACTTATTAGGTCACCTTTTAAAACCCTTCCATCTTTTCCTGAGCCTTGAACTGAATTAATATCTATTTTATTTTCTGTAACAATTTTTCTAACAGCTGGTGAAAGTGTTTGGCTTTCTGTATTGGCCTTAGGCTCTGATTTTTCTATTTTGGCCTTTGGAGTTTCTTCTTCTATGACCTCATCAGTTAAAACTAATGGTTCATCTTCAGTTTTTTCTTCTGGTTTTTCCTCAAAAATTTTTGGTTCTTTTTTAGATGCATCTAATTTAATTACGTTATCTTCTTTTTGAGTGGGTTCTACTTTTTTAATTTCCTCTTTTTTAACTGACCCTGCTGATCCACTCTCTGATACTGAGCCTAACAAAGCTCCAACTTCTACCACAGAGCCATCTTTTGAATTTATTTCTGTTAAAATACCTTTAACAGGAGATGGCACTTCAAGATTAACCTTATCTGTCTCAAGCTCTACGATTGGCTCATCAGCGTCAACAGCATCACCAGCATTTTTTAGCCATTTTGCAACTGTTGCCTCAGTAATACTTTCGCCAAGAACAGGAACTACAATTTTTTCACTCATCTATAATTATTCAAAAACCTTATCAATTATTTCTTGTTGTTGAGAATTATGCCTTTTTGCATATCCTGTTGCTGGGGATGCATCGGGGCTTCTTCCTATATAAGAAATTTCATTATTATTAGCCTTAATAGTATCCAATGTCCATTGGATATAATCTCTAACTGAAAACCAAGCACCCATATTTTTAGGCTCTTCCTGACACCAAAAAAATTTAGCATTCTTTGCGTATGGTTTAAGCTCTTTAACAAGAGTTTTCGCAGGAAATGGGTAGAGTTGCTCCACTCTATATAAAATTACATCATCTTTTTTTAATTTTTCTCTAGCTTCCAATAAATCAAAATAAACTTTACCTGAACACATTATTACTTTTTTAATTTTTGAACTTTCTTTTAATTTTATAAAACCTTTTGTTTGTGGGTCTATTGCATGGTCCCAAAGTATTCTATGAAAAGAATTCGATTTACTAAAATCTTCTAAGTTTGATACACAGTATTTATTTCTAAGTAAAGATTTTGGAGTCATCATAATTAATGGTTTTCTAAAATCTCTATGCATTTGTCTTCTAAGAGCATGAAAATAATTTGCAGGTGTTGTACAATTCATAACTTGCATATTGTCATTTGAGCACATCTGTAAAAATCTCTCTAATCTAGCTGATGAGTGTTCTGGTCCTTGACCTTCATATCCATGGGGCAATAACATTACTAATCCAGAAGCTCTTCTCCATTTTCTCTCTCCTGATGCAATAAATTGATCAATCACAACTTGTGCACCATTCGCAAAATCTCCAAATTGTGCTTCCCATAGAGTAAGAGTATTTGGTTCAACCAAACTATAACCATATTCAAATCCCAGAACAGCTAATTCTGATAAAAAGCTATCAACAACTTCAAATTGTTTTTGATTATTTGAAATATTATTTAGAGGAACATATCGACTGTTATTTTTTTGATTTCTTAATACTGAATGTCTCTGACTAAAAGTTCCCCTTCCAGAATCTTGCCCAACCAATCTTACTGGATAGCCCTCTTCTAAAAGAGATCCAAATGCTAAAGCTTCAGCTGTTGACCAATCAATATTGGATCCACTCTTAACAGCTTCTCTTCTATTATTTAATATTTTGACTATCGTTTTATGTAAATTTAATTCATCCGATGAAGCATTTATTTTTTCTGAAATTTGTAAAAGCTTTTTAGTATCTGCTCCCGTTACTCCTCTTTTATCTTTTCCTTTTTCAGGTTTATATGCTGACCACGTACCTTCAAACCAAGCAATTTTTGGTTTGTAATCTTTTGCATTTTTAAACTGATCATCAAGCAAGTTTTTAAAAGTCTTAATTGAATTATCTAAACTTTCATTTGAAATTACATTTTCATCTACAAGTCTTTTACCATAAACTTTTATTGTTGAAGGATGAGATCTAATTTTTTCATACATCAAAGGTTGCGTAAATGATGGCTCATCTCCTTCATTGTGACCAAACCTTCTGTAACAAATTAAATCTACAACTACATCTCTATTGAATTTAAGTCTAAACTCTGTTGCTATTCTAGCCGCATAAACAACAGCTTCTGGATCATCTCCATTTGCGTGAATTATTGGAGCATCAACCATCTTTGCTACATCAGATGGGTATGGGGAAGACCTGGCAAATCTTGGGCTTGTCGTAAATCCTATCTGATTATTAACTATTATGTGAATTGTACCACCAGTATTATGTCCAGGCAGTCCAGACATTGCAAAACATTCAGCTACAACACCTTGGCCTGCAAAAGCAGCATCGCCATGAATTAAAATTGGTATTACTTTGTTTCTCTCTTTATCCTTGTGGAAATATTGTTTTGCTCTAGTTTGACCTAGCACAACTGGATTAACTGCTTCTAAATGTGAAGGGTTATCAGTTAAACTAACATGAACTGAATTTCCATCAAATTCTCTATTAGATGAAGCACCTAAATGATATTTTACATCACCCGCACCCTCATCTGATGAAGTTCCAAATTCTCCAGCAAATTCATTAAATATTCTCTTATATGATTTTTGCAACACATTGGCTAAAACATTTAACCTACCTCTATGGGACATTCCAATTTTTACTTCTTTTACTTGTGATTGACCACTAATCTTAATAATTTGTTCTAAAGCTGGTATTAAGCTCTCTCCACCATCTAATCCAAATCTTTTGGTACCAACATATTTGGTATGAAGAAATTTTTCAAACCCCTCGGCTTGAATTAATTTATTCAAAATAGCTCCCTTACCATTTTTAGTAAAACTTAAATCATCTTCTGATTTTTCAATTCTATCCCTAAACCACTTTCTCTCTGTAGGATTTGAAATATGCATATATTCATATCCAACTGATCCACAATAAGTTTTTTTTAAAAATTCTAAAATTTCTTTTATATTTGAATTTTGTTTATTAATCACACCACCTAAATAAATATTTTTTTTATAATCAGATTTTTTAAAACCAAATGACTCAGGGTGAAGTTCATCTAAATAATCTGATTTAATTAATTCTAATGGATCTAATTTAGCTATGAGATGTCCTCTTTGCCTATAAGATCTTATCATCGAAACAGCTTTTATTGAATCTTCGTTTGATCCAGATGAATTTACATTCGTATCACCCACATTAGAAGCAGCACCATTGGAGTTATGATCTTCTTGATCAATTTTTTTCTGAAGCTCATCAATATCTATTTTGTTTTTTTTAGGACCCCAAGAAGGGCCATTAATTTCTTTTGCAATAATATTTAATTCATCTCCGATACCCTCAAAATAATCCTTCCAACTATCTGGTAAATCTGCATCTTTGTTAACAAACTTAAGGTGCATTCGCTCAATAAATGCACTATTAGACTTGTTTAAAAATGAGGTTTTTTCGTATTCGAGATTTTTTGATGCTGACATCTATCTATTTAATATAATCCTCTAATATTATTTTTCAATTTGACAATTTATTAAATAAAGTTTTACCAATTATTGAAGGTGATTTTGCTACTGTAATGCCAAATTCTTCCATTTTCTTAATCTTATCTTCGGCGCCACCTTTTCCTCCTGAGATAATAGCTCCTGCATGGCCCATTCTACGTCCTGGTGGAGCTGTAATTCCAGCAATAAAACCAACAATTGGTTTTTTAATTTTGTGATTTTTAACAAATTCTGCAGCTTCTTCTTCTGCTGTACCCCCAATTTCTCCTATCATTAAAATAGACTCTGTTTCTTCGTCATTTAAAAACAAATCTAAACAATCAATAAAGTTTGTTCCATTTATTGGGTCGCCTCCAATTCCAATACAAGTTGATTGGCCTAAACCGTTCTCAGTCGTTTGTGCAACTGCTTCGTAAGTGAGAGTTCCAGATCTAGATACAATTCCGACTGAACCTCTTTTATGAATATTTCCTGGCATAATTCCAATTTTGCATTCATCTGGCGTAATTATTCCTGGGCAATTTGGTCCAATCAATCTACTTTTAGAACCATTTAATTTTTGTCTAACTTTAAGCATATCCTGAACTGGAATACCCTCAGTAATGCAAACAATCAATTCTACAGATGCATCGATTGCCTCTATAATAGCTGCAGCAGCAAATTTAGCAGGAACATAAATCATTGATGCGTCCGCACCAACATTATTTTTTGCTTCAATAACACTATTAAAAACAGGTCTATCTAAATGCTTTTGACCACCTTTTTTAGGAGTTACTCCTCCAACTAAATTGGTTCCGTATTTAATTGCTTGCTCAGAATGAAAAGTACCATGTGCGCCTGTAAAACCTTGGCAAATTACTTTTGTGTTTTTGTTTACTAAAACAGACATATTATTTTATTGCCTCTACAATTTTTTTAGCTGCATCATCTAAATTTTCAGCAGATATCAATTTCAATCCTGAATTATCTAATATTTCTTTTCCTTCTTTGAAATTTGTTCCTGCAAGTCTAACAACTAATGGAACACTAATATTTATTTCTTTAGCAGCATCGACTACCCCTTGAGCAAGTACATCACATCTCATTATTCCCCCAAAAATATTAACTAAAATTCCCTTAACATTTTTATCAGATAGAATTATCTTTAAAGCCGCAGAAACTTTTTCTTTAGAAGCACCACCACCTACATCTAAAAAATTAGCTGGTTCTTTTCCATATAATTTAATTATATCCATTGTTGCCATAGCAAGTCCTGCTCCATTAACCATGCAGCCAATACTTCCATCTAATTTAATGTAAGCCAAATCATGTTTGCTTGCTTCTATTTCTGTTGGATCTTCTTCATTTAAATCTCTTAACTCAACAATTTCAGGGTGTCTAAATAAAGCGTTAGAATCAAAATTTACTTTTGCATCTAAGCAAATTATTTTTTCTTCTTTAGTTAAAATTAGGGGGTTAACTTCAACCATGTTTGCATCAGTATTTATAAACATTTGATAAATTGATTTTATTAGTGAAATTGCTTGTTTTTTTGCACTATCACTTAAGTTAAAGATTTTAACTATCTCCTCACATTCTTTATCTGAAATTTCATTATTTATATCAACTTTTGTTGTTATAATTTTTTCAGGTGAACTACTTGCTACCTCTTCAATATCCATCCCTCCTTGATCACTAGATATAAAAGCTATTTTAGAACTAGCTCTATCGACTAAACATGATAAATAAAACTCTTTATCTATATTTGACGACTCTTCAACGTAGAGTTTTTTAACTTCTCTACCCTCAGGACCTGTCTGATGGGTTACCAAAGTTTTTCCCATCAGTTCTTTTGCTGCATCAGTTAACTCTTCAATAGTATCTAAAATTTTTACTCCTCCAGCTTTACCTCTTCCACCCGCATGGATTTGTGCTTTTAATACATATTTTTTTGTATTTAATAATTTTGCTTTTTCTACTAATTCATCAACAGAAAGTGCAAACACACCCTCTGGAACGGTTGCACCATATTTCTTTAAAATTTGTTTGGCTTGATGTTCGTGAATGTTCATTATTACTTAGAAAGATCAGGATCTATTTTAGACGCTGCTTCCCAAAGAGCTTTGACTGCGTCAATGGAATGCATAAATTCTTTTTTTTCTTTATCATCTAAATCAATTTGCTCAATTTTCTCTACTCCATCTTTTCCTATAATTACTGGAACACCTGCATAAACATTGCTCACACCATACTCACCATTTAACTGAATAGCACATGGTAATAATTTTTTTTCATCATTTAAATATGCTTCTGCCATCTGAACTCCTGATGCTGCAGGCGCATAAAATGCAGATCCTTTTTCAAGGTATTTCACTATCTCAGCCCCACCATCTCTAGTTCTTTGATTTATTTCCTCTAATCTTTCTTTGGAAATTTTTCCCTCTTTTACTAAATCAAGCAAAGGTTTTCCTAAAACTTTTGTAAATCTAGGCATTGGTACCATAGTATCTCCATGTCCACCCATTACCATTGCATCTATTTCTTTTACAGGAACATTTAATTCTAAAGACAAAAATAATTTAAATCTTGAGCTATCTAAAATTCCAGCCATTCCAACAACCTTGTTAGCTGGTAAACCTGAAAATTTTTGAAATGCCATTACCATGACATCCAAAGGATTAGTAATACATATAACAAACGCGTTAGGGGCATTTTGCTTAATTCCTTCTGCTACTTGTTTAATAATTTTTAAATTAATTCCTAATAAGTCATCTCTGCTCATGCCTGGTTTTCTTGGTACACCAGCAGTAATAATTATTACATCAGAGTCTTTAATATCTTTATAGTCATCTGTGCCAGAAAATTTTACATTAAAACCATCAACTGATGAAGATTGCGCTATATCTAAAGCTTTTCCCTTTGCTATTCCGCTTGCAACATCAAACAAAACTACTTCGTTTACTAGCTCTTTTGTTCCAATTAAGTGTGCTAATGTTCCGCCTATTTGACCTGCACCAATTAATGATATTTTAGTCATGTTTTTCCTTATTTCATTGTTGGCATTACAAATTCCGCGTTTGAACGAATACCTGATGGCCATCTTGATGTTACTGTTTTTAATTTTGTATAAAATTTTATTCCTTCCATACCGTGCATTGCACTATCTCCAAATAAAGATCTTTTCCATCCTCCAAAACTATGAAACGCCATTGGAACCGGAATTGGAACATTAATACCAACCATACCTACTTGAATTTTACTTGCAAAAGTTCTGGCAGCATCTCCATCTCTAGTATAAATGCTTACTCCATTTCCATACTCATGATCATTAATCAATTTAGCTGCATCTTCGAAAGTTTTTACTCTAATAACTGATAGCACTGGTCCAAATATTTCCTCTTTATAAACTCTCATGTCTTTTGAAACATGATCAAATAAGCAACCACCAATATAAAAGCCATTTTCATAACCTTGGAGTTTTAAGTTTCTTCCATCTACAACTAGTTTTGCTCCCTCTTCAACACCTAGATCTACATAACTTTTAACTTTTGCTAAATGATCTTTAGTAACCAGGGGTCCCATTTCTGAAGTTTTATCCATGCCTGGACCAACTTTTAAAGCTTCAGCTTTTTTTGATAATCTCGAGACTAATTCATCACCTATGTCACCAACAGCCACCGCCACAGATTGGGCCATACATCTTTCGCCTGCGGAACCATAGGCTGCACCCATTAATCCATTTACAGCTCCATCTAAATCACAATCAGGCATAACCACTAAATGGTTTTTAGCTCCACCTAATGCCTGAACTCTTTTTTCATTTTTAGCTGAATTTTCATAAATGTATTTAGCAATAGGTGTTGATCCTACAAAACTTACCGCTTTTACATCTTTGTTTTCTAAAATTGCATCAACTGACTCTTTGTCTCCATTAATAACGTTAAATACACCATCTGGAAGCCCTGCTTCTGTAAGTAATTGTGCTAATTTGATTGCACATGAAGGATCTTTTTCCGAAGGCTTAAGTATAAATGTGTTTCCACATGCTATAGCTATTGGAAACATCCACATTGGAACCATTGCTGGAAAGTTAAAAGGTGTTATTCCAGCCACAACTCCTAACGGCTGTCTCATTGACCAGCTATCAACATTAGTTCCTACATTTTCTGAAAACTCACCTTTTAATAAATGAGGAATTCCACAAGCAAATTCAACTACCTCTAGTCCTCTTGTTAGTGAACCTTGGGCGTCATCATAAACTTTACCGTGCTCAGAAACTATTAATTTTGTTAGTTCATCCGAGTTTTTTTCAATTAATTCTTTAAATTTAAACATCACTCTTGCTCTTTGAAGAGGAGGTTTTAATGACCAAGTTTCAAAAGCTTTTTTAGCAACTTCAACTGCTTGATCTAAGTCTGATTTTGAAGCAAGTCTTACTTCAGATTCTTGTTCTCCAGTTGCAGGATTAAAAACTTTGCCCTTTTTATCTGATGAACCAGGAATAATTTTTCCACCAACGAAGTGCTCTATTAATTTCATGAATAGGGTCTTTTAGATCAAAAAAGCTTATTAGTCTATTTAAACATTGGCTGTAGCAATCATTTTTTTAATTTCAGCAATTGCTTTTGCTGGATTCAGGCCTTTTGGACAAGCATTTGTACAATTTAGAATAGTGTGACATCTATAAAGTTTTAATTCATCTGCAACTTTTTTTAATCTTGCTTTTCTCTCTTCATCTCTACTATCAATGATCCACCTATAAGCTTGAAGAAGAACTGCAGGACCTAAATATTTATCACCATTCCACCAGTAGCTTGGACAAGATGTTGAACAACATGCACACATAATACATTCATAGGCACCATCAAGTTTAGCTCTTTCTTCTTTTGATTGAACTATTTCAGTTGTTTCTTTCGTTGAATTATTTTTTAACCAAGGCTCAATTGATTGATATTGTTTGTAAAGCCCATCTAAATCCCCAATCAAATCTCTTTTAACTTTTAAGTGTGGTAAGGGATAAATATCTATATCACCATCAATTTCTGCATGAGGTGTGGTACATGCAAGGCCATTTTTACCTCCCATGTTCATAGCACAAGATCCGCAAACTCCATGTGCACAAGATCTTCGGTAAGCTAATGTTGGATCAATTTCATTCTTAATTTTATTAAGAATATCCAAAACTTTTGATGGACAATTATCCATATCCACTTCATAGGTATCTAACCTTGGGTTTTCTCCTGTGGACGGGTCCCATCTATAAACGCTAACTTTTCTTAAATTTTTTGAACCAGTTTTATCTTGATAATATTTACCCTTAGTTACTTCAGAATTTTTAGGTAAATTTATTTGAACCATTAATACACTCTTTCTTGCGGTGGAAAATATTGTACTTCGTTTGTCAGAGTGGACTTATGTACTTCTCTATAGCCAATTTTTGTGTTCTTACCATCGCACCAGGCAAGTGTATGTTGCATAAATTTTTCATCATCTCTTTTAGGATAATCTTCTCGAGCATGAGCTCCTCTACTTTCTTTTCTATTATATGCAGAGTCTACTGTCACTACAGCTTGTCTAATTAAATTATCAAATTCTAAAGTTTCTACTAAATCAGTATTAAATACTAATGATTTGTCTTTTACTGATATAGAATCTAATCCATCATAAGTTTTTCTTATTTCTTCAACTCCTTCTTTGAGAGTTTTTTCTGTTCTAAAAACTGCACATTTAGATTGCATTGTTTTCTGCATCGCTAGTCTTAATTCAGCTGTGCCAGTGTCTCCATCTGCATTTCTAATTTTATCAAATCTATCAATACATTTTTGTGTTTCATTCTCACTAATTTCTTCATGTGGTGCTCCAGGTTTAACCAGCTCAGCAGCTCTTTTTGCTGCTGCTCTTCCAAAAACAACTAAATCAATTAGAGAATTGGACCCCAATCTGTTTGCTCCATGAACTGAAACGCAGGCTGCTTCTCCAATAGCCATTAAGCCTGGCACTGTTTTTTCAGAACCATTCACTGTTAAAACTTCTCCTTTATAATTTGTCGGAATACCTCCCATATTATAATGAACAGTTGGCACAACTGGAATTGGTTCTTTGGTGACATCAACATTTGCAAATAATCTTGCAGCGTCAGTTATACCTGGCAATCTGCTTTCAATAATTTCTTTATCTAAATGACTTAAGTTAAGATGAACATGATCTTGATCTTTTCCAACTCCTCTTCCTTCATTAATTTCAATTGACATTGACCTGCTTACTACATCCCTTGAAGCTAGATCTTTTGCATTAGGAGCATATCTTTCCATAAATCGCTCACCTTTAGAATTTGTAAGGTAACCTCCTTCACCTCTAGCTCCCTCAGTTATTAAAGTACCGTGACCATATATTCCTGTTGGATGAAATTGTACAAATTCCATATCTTGTAAAGGTAATCCAGCTCTAAGAACCATTGCATTACCATCACCAGTGCAAGTGTGAGCTGAGGTTGCTGAGTAGTATACTTTTCCATAACCACCTGTTGCAATAATTACAGTATGTGCTCTAAATCTATGAATTGTTCCATCATTTAAATTCCATGCAATCAATCCTTTACACTCACCATCTTTCATCAATAAATCCAAAGCAAAATATTCTATAAAAAATTCAGTATTATGTTTTAGAGCTTGTCCATAAAGAGTATGCAATATTGCATGGCCCGTTCTATCAGCTGCCGCACAAGTTCTTTGTACTATTCCGTTTCCATAATTTTTAGTCATTCCACCAAATGGTCTTTGATAAATTTTCCCTTCTTCAGTTCTGCTAAATGGAACACCATATTTTTCTAGTTCAATTACTGCTTTTGGGGCTTCTTTACATAGGTACTCAATACTATCCTGATCACCCAACCAATCAGCACCTTTTACAGTATCGTACATGTGCCATCTCCAATCATCTTCACCCATATTTCCTAGAGCAGCTGAAATTCCACCTTGAGCAGCAGATGTATGGCTTCTTGTTGGAAAAACTTTTGAAATACAAGCTGTTTTTAATCCAGCTTCACTTAATCCTACAGCAGCTCTTAGACCAGACCCACCTGCTCCAAGAACAACAACATCGTATTCATGATCAATAATTTTATAAGAACTCATTAGTTTAGATTAAATAAAAAAATAATTGTTAATAATGGAATAATTATAGCAGAAATAAATAATAGTCTGTTTGCGACATATTTGATTTTATCCTCTGTTATATAATCTTCAAAAACCTCACTAATATTTAGTGCAGAAAAAAAGTAAGCAAAAATAATAAATAAGCTAAATAAAAATTTAGAAACTGAATTAGAAAAAAATTCTACTAATTCAAAATGATTTTGGTCATAAATTTCTATAAAATTTACTGCAAACCAAAACATTAACGGTAACAACATCACTGATGATATCTTTAAAAATACCCATTTTTTTGTAGCTAAATTCATATTAAATTTTTACCTATTAAATAAATCAAAATAGTTAATACAAATGATCCAAAGATAACCATAAAACCTGTGATACGAGTTGTTTGTAATTCAAAACCATAGCCCATATCCATGACCAAGTGTCTAATTTCACTTAACATTTGGAAGCTAAAAGACCAAACTAAACCTATTGCAATAAATTTTCCAAATATAGAATTTAAGAATTGATTTATTAAACTATAATTTGCATCACCTAACACTAAAAAAGAAACCCAAATACAAATCAATGTAATTGCAGCAATATTAATAATTCCTGTTATTCGGTGAGAAATAGATACTAATGATGAAATGTGCCACCTATAGATTTGTATATGTGGAGATAAAGGATTTTTATTTTCCATAAAAATTATTTTTAATTAATGTTTCTGCAATCTCAACTGCGTTTAAAGCTGCACCTCGTAAAAGATTATCTGAGACAATCCACATATTTAAGCCATTCCTTACTGTTTTGTCCTCTCTTATACGAGAAATAAAAGTTTCATCTTTTCCCTCAGCTTCAATAGGCGTTGAATAACCTTTGTCAGCTCTTTCATCAATTACTTTACATCCTTCAAAATTATCTAAGGCATCTCTAACTTTTTCTAATGAAAAAGAATTTTCAAATTCCATGTTAACTGACTCTGAATGAGAAACTAACACAGGCACTCTTACACAAGTAGCCGTTAAATCAATTTTGCTATCTAAAATTTTTTTTGTTTCATTTGTCATTTTAAGTTCTTCTTTTGTATAACCATCATCTGAAAATACATCTATGTGAGGAATTGCATTAAATGCGATTTGCTTTGTAAAGTTTTTAGACTCTATTTTATTATTTTGTAAAACTTGTTTTGTTTGCTCTATCAATTCATCCATGGGAGCCTTACCACCTCCTGAAACTGATTGATATGTTGAAACAACTATTCTTTTAATCTTAAATAAATCATGCAACGGTTTTAATGCTATGACAAGTTGAGCTGTCGAGCAGTTTGGATTTGCAATAATATTTTTCTTTATATTGTGTAAATGGTCTGAATTTACTTGAGGCACTATTAATGGTACATCTGGGTCCATTCTATAAAAACTTGAATTATCAATCACCAAAGAATGTTTTGCGGCAACTCCAGCAAAATTTTCTGAAATTTTTCCCCCTGCTGCAAAAAAAGTAATTTTTACTTTTGAAAAATCAAAAGTCTCTAAATCGATTACTTCATGCTCTTTTCCATTGAAAATAATTTTAGATCCTGCACTTCTAGATGATGCTAATAAATACAAATTATCTATAGCTAGATCTTTTCTTTCTAGAACTTCTAATATTTTTCTGCCTACATTACCAGTGGCTCCAACAATAGCTATATTCATGATTTTGTTAAAGTTTATACTAAATGAAAGGTAAATCGCAAACGTTTCCAGTACAAATATTGCCGTTTATCTCAGCTTTCACACTTAGAGACACTTCCCAGTAAGGCTTTTTAATCATTGCGATGCCAATTACTTTTTCGAAATGTGGTGAATAACATGCTGATCTTAATTCTCCAATAATGTTATTATTTTCATCTTTTAAGTCTAATGATCCTGATAAGCTGACCTCTTTAGCTTCAAATTTAATTCCCATAAGTTTTTTTTTAATTCCATTTAGTTTAACTTTTTTAAGATTTTCTTTTCCTAAAAAATTTATTTCATTATCTAATGAAACGTATTGATCAAAACCACATTCGAATGGATTATCATTATTGTCAAAATCATTTCCATACGAAAGCAATCCACTTTCAATTCTTTCAATTAAATTTGGGCAACCTGGTTTAACATTAAATTCTTTTCCTATCTCAAACAGGTGGTCATACAATCTCTGTCCTGATTGTGTGTCTTGAACATACACCTCATATCCCCCTTGTTTAGACCATCCAGATCTAGCAATTAAATGCTTTACTCCTTCAAAATCAAAATAACTAAAACCAAAAAATTTTAGTTCTTTAATTATTTTTCCAAATACCTTCTCCATTAAATCAAAAGATTTAGGGCCTTGAACAGCAATAATATCAACAACTGGTTCAATAATTTTGACATCAAATTTATATCCAGATGCTAAACCTTTTGCAAAAAAAATCACATCTGAGTCAGCAATTGATATCCACCATTTATCTTCTGCTAACTTTAAGATTACAGGATCATTTACTAAATTTCCTGAACCATCAATAATTGGACAATAATAACATCTTCCTATTTTAGATTTTGATAAATCTCTACATGTCATCAATTGAACTAGTTTTGCAGAATCTTTTCCTTGAATTTCAACTTGTCGTTCAGCTGCAACATCCCAAACTTGAACATCTTTTTTTAAATGCTCATATGAGTCTTCAATAGATCCAAATGCTGCAGGTAAAAGCATATGATTATAAACAGTATAAGCAGTTACACCTTGTTTCTCTATTCTTGAAGTGTATGGAGTACTTCTAAGTCTCCTGGATTTTGCAATTGAATACTGTTTCATTTTTGTAAAAATTCTAAGACTTTTTCCCGCATTTCAAAAGCTTTTTCAATCATAATCATATGTCCACATTCATCAATAATGTGAGTTGTAGAATTATTAATCATATTTGCAAATTTTTTTCCTACTTCTATGTTAACCATTTTATCTAAGGAGCCCAAAACAAGCATGGTGGGACAATCAATTGTTTTTGCCGCATTTGAACCATTGCTGTAATTGTTGCAAGCAACAAGATCTACTCCTAATATTCTACTAATATCTTTCGGAGATTGGATTATTCTTTTTATAGGATTTCCACCTATAAATTTTTTTGACCCTTCGTAACCCCATTTCATCATTAATTTAACAGCATCTGAGTCTCCGTTTTGAGCTAGGTCTATTAAGTCTTGATTTACTGGCATTTTATAAGAGCCACCAACAAATACTAACTTGTTTATTCTGCTCTTATATTTATTTGAGTATTCAAGCATTTCCAAACACCCCTGAGAATGACCAATTAAAATAACTTGTTTTAATTCCAATTTAATAAATACTTTTTCTAACCAGTCTGCGATCTCTTCTATTGTGTGAAGACAGGGCCCTGCAGAATTACCATGTCCAGGAAGATCAACGGATAAAACATTGAAATTTCTATTTGCAAAAAATTGTTCAACTAAAGACCAAATTATATGAGAAAGACCACTGCCGTGAAGAAAAATAATAGTTTCTTTTTTATGATCTAATTCTTGACCAGCATCTGACGCATAAATACTTTTATTTTCTATTTCGAATATCAAATAATTTCCTAGAATTGCTTTCTTAATTCAAATTTCTGAATTTTTCCTGTTGATGTTTTTGGAAGTTCACAGAAAACAACTTTTTTGGGAACTTTAAATCCAGCTAAAGTTTCTTTACAAAAATCTATTAATTCCTTTTCCGTAACTAGTTTGTCTTTAACTATTTCTATAAATGCACAAGGAACTTCACCCCATTTATCATCTGGTTTAGCAACTACTGCTGCAATGGAAACAGATGGATGTTTTGCAAGTGTATTTTCAATTTCAATAGATGATATGTTTTCTCCTCCAGAAATAATTATATCTTTAGATCTATCCTGTATCTTAACGTATCCATCAGGATGCATAACAGCTAAATCACCTGTATGAAACCAGCCTTCAGACATCGCTTTATCTGTTGCATCTTTATCTTTGAAATATCCCTTCATTACAATATTTCCTCTGATCATAATTTCACCAATAGTTTTTCCATCATGTGGAACTTGCTTCATTGTTTCAGGATGCATAACTGTAACCCCTTCAGTATTTGGATATCTAACGCCTTGTCGTGCTTTAATTTCATTCTGCTTATCTTCATCAAAATTGTTCCATTCATCATTCCAAGCACATTGCGTAACATGGCCATACGTTTCCGTTAAACCGTAAACATGCATTACTTCAAATCCTAAATCATTCATTTTCTTAAAAATGATACTGGGTGGAGGAGCTCCTGCTGTTAATACATGAACTTTGTGATTTAATTTTTTTCGATCACTCTCTGGGGCTCCTGTGATCATATTAAGTATAATTGGTGCACCACCAAAATGAGTTATTTTATATTTGTCTATTAATTCAAAAATTTTTTTAACATCTATATTTCTTAAACAAATGGTTCTTCCGTTTAACATTGGGATAGTCCAAGGATAACACCAGCCATTACAGTGAAACATTGGCACTATAGTTAGAAAATTTAGTCTATTCGGCATATTCCATGCAACTGAACTTCCAGTAGACATCAAGTACGCACCTCTATGATGATAAACAACTCCCTTTGGGTTACCTGTTGTTCCTGAAGTGTAACTTAAGGAAATAGCCTGCCATTCATCCTCTGGCATTTTCCAATCATAATTTTCATCGCCAGTATCTAAAAAATCTTCATATTCATATTCACCAATCTTTTCCAACTTTGATTGATCTGCATATTTGTCATTTATATCAATAATAATAATTTTTTTATCTATCATGCTTAAAGCTTTTTTAACTTCTACATGAAGTTGTCTGTCCACAACTAATACTTTGGCTTCACTATGGTCTAATATATAGGCAATAGTGTTTGCATCCAATCTAACATTAATTGTGTTTAGCACTCCACCAGTCATTGGAACTGAATAATGTGCCTCAAAAATTTCAGGAGTATTAAACGCTAAAAATGAAACTGTATCTCCTTTACTAATTCCAATTTTTGATAATGCGCTAGCAAATTTTACTGACCTCTTATAAACTTCTGACCAAGTATACTTTCTATCTTCATAAACTATTGCTTCATAATTGGGATAAACATCTTTAGCTCTTTCTAAAAAAGTTAATGGAGAAAGAGGAATATGATTAGCTTTGTTCTTATCTAAATTTACATCGTAACTACTCATAATTAATTGAATTTAAAATTCATTATATTTGAACTTCCAGATATTGCAGACTTATAATGAAATTCAGCTCTTGGTAACACTTTATCAAAATAAAATTTTGCTGTATTTATTTTATCTTCATAAAATTCTTTATTAGTTTCATAATCAGTAAAACTTACTTCTAATACCTTAATCCAAGAGTATGCTATTGATACATAACCAAGTGTTTTTAAATAATCATTTGCAGCAGCACTAACATCATCTTTCTCAATTTTAGATTTATCTTCAATCCAGCCTGTAAATTTATACAAAATATCTAAGTAATAATTTAATTCCTTGGAATATGACTTCACTTTTTCGTTCTTGCTATCACTTTCACTTTTAATCAAGTCTAGAAATTTTTGAATTATATTTCCATTTTTATTTGAAAGTTTTCTAAAAACTAAATCAGCTGCCTGAACTGAATTTGTTCCTTCATAAATTGGTGTAATTCTATTGTCTCTATATAATTGTTCAATTCCTTGATCTTTTGTGTATCCATATCCTCCATGAATTTGCATAGCATCATTAGTTATTTCCATTGCCAGATCAGTAAATAGTGATTTAACAACAGGGGTCATTAACGAAACATAATCGGAAGCCTCCTGTTTTATTTTATCGTCTGGATGATAAAGACTAACTTCTGTTTGTTGTGAAAGCCAAAAACAAAGGGCTCTTTCTCCTTCGATTATTGACTTCATGTTTAACAATGATTTTCTTATATCCGCATGTTCAATTATAAAATCTGCACCATTTGTTGATTTTGTATTATTAGTTTTGCCTTGTTTTCTCTCTTTAGCGTAAGCCAGAGAATTTTGATATGCTATTTCAGAAATACCCAAGCCTTGAATACCAACAACAATTCTCTCTAAATTCATCATAGTAAACATGGCATTCAAGCCCTTGTCTTTTGACCCAATCATGTAACCAGTTGCTTCATCAAAATTCAAAACACATGTTGCAGAGCCTTTAATACCCATTTTACTTTCAATAGATCCTGTGGATATTCCATTTCTTTGTCCTATTGTTCCATCTTCATTTACAATAAATTTTGGAACTAAAAATAAACTTATACCTTTTGTTCCTGCTGGTGAATCTGTTGATCTAGCTAAAACTAAATGAATTATATTTTCTGTTAAATCGTGATCACCTGATGTGATAAAAATTTTTTGACCACTTATTTTATAAGTACCGTCAGTTTGATGACTAGCTTTTGTCTTTAATAACCCTAAATCTGTTCCACATACTGGCTCTGTTAAACACATTGTGCCACTCCATTTTCCTTCAACCATTTTTGGTAAGTATTTCTCCTTAATTTCTTCAGGAGCATGGTGATTAATACAATTGTAGGCACCAATACTTAATTCGCTATATAATTTAAATGAGAGGCTTGCTGACGAAAGCATTTCATCAAAAAATCCACTTACTGTTTTAGGCATACCTTGACCACCATATTTTGGATCACAAGATAATGATGTCCAACCATCTTCAATATATTTTTGGTAAGCTTCTTTGTAGCCTGGAGGTGTTCTCACTACTCCATTTTCTAAAACAGCAGGATTTTCATCTCCTATCTTTGCTAACGGTAAGATTAAATTTTGATTAATTTTTGCTGCTTCTTCTAAAATATCTTTTACTAAATCTAAACTAACTTCATCATATTTTTTTAAATCATTGTAGTTTTTGTTATTTCTTAATTTTTCAAAAAGAAATAGCATATCTTCTACTGGCGCAGTATAACTTGGCATAATTTAAGCTTAGAATAATTCTAAGATTATTGCAATTTTGAAATTATCGCATCACCCATCTCAGAGGTTGATGTTTCTTTCATACCTTCTGATAGAATATCTTTTGTTCTAAGACCATCATTTAATACGTCTTGAACTGCTTTTTCTAAAGCGTCTGCTTCATTATCAAGATCTAATGAATATCTAAGAGCCATTGCAAAACTTAATATTGATGCAATCGGATTGGCTATTCCTTTGCCTGCAATATCTGGTGCTGATCCATGAATAGGTTCATACATAGCTCTCATTTCACCATCTTTATTTTTTGCCCCTAATGATGCAGATGGTAGAAGTCCTAAAGACCCTGTAAGCATTGAAGCTTGATCTGATAACATATCACCAAATAGATTATCAGTTACTATCACATCAAACTGTTTTGGGTTTCTTAAAAGCTGCATTGCACAATTGTCAGCAAGCATATGACTTAATTCTACATCCTTGTACTCTTTATCGTGAAGTTCTTGAACCTCTTCTTTCCAAAGCTGTCCTGCCTCCATTACATTTGATTTTTCACATGATGTTACTTTATTTGATCTTTTTTTAGCTAAATCAAAAGCAACTCTTGCTACTCTGGTAATTTCACTAGTTGTGTATGTATGGGTGTTAATTCCTTTTCTTTCACCATTATCAATTGGCTTAATACCTCTTGGCTCACCAAAATATATTCCACCCGTCAATTCTCTTACTATCATTATGTCTAAGCCTGATACAATTTCTGGCTTTAATGTTGATGCATCAACTAATTGTTCAAAACAAATAGCAGGTCTTAAATTAGCGAATAACTTTAATTCTTTTCTAAGTTTTAATAATGCTCTTTCAGGTTTTTTTGAAAATTCTAAATTATCCCACTTAGGACCTCCAACAGCACCAAGCATAACCACTTCACTTTCTAAAGCTTTGTAAAATACTTCGTCCGTTATAGGTGTACCATGTTTATCATAAGAACAACCTCCAGCAAGATCCACATCTATTTCGAAATCTAATGATTTATTATCATTGAACCAATTAATAATTTTTTTTACTTCGCCAATGACTTCAGGCCCAATACCATCACCTGGCAATAAAAGTATTTTTCTTTTTTTTACTTTAATCATTAAAAATCCATGGTTTTTTGTTTTTTAGATCTGTTTCAAAATTTTCAATTTTGTCTGACTTTTTAAGAGATAGAGCAATATCATCTAATCCCTCTAGCAAACACTTTTTCTTAAATGGATCTATATCAAATTTAATTTCATTATTTCCATAAACAATTTTTTCATCATTCAAATCAACTGAAATTTCTTCTTTTCTATTTGCATACTCTGATAGCTCTTTAATTTTTTCTTCTTCTAAAATTATAGGCAAAATTCCATTTTTAAAGCAATTGCTATAAAAAATATCTGCATAACTAGAACTAATTACACATGTTATTCCAAAGTCTAATAATGCCCAAGGTGCGTGCTCTCTAGAAGAGCCACATCCAAAATTTTTACCAGCAATTAAAATTTTTGAATCATTGTATGGACTTTGATTTAAAACAAAATCATTAATTTCTTTGCCTTGATCGTCATATCTCATTTCAAAAAATAAATTTTTTCCAAGTCCAGTTCTTTTTATTGTTTTTAAAAATTGTTTTGGAATGATCATGTCTGTATCAATATTTACTATAGGTAAATATGCAGGTACGCTTTTTAATGTATTAAATTTTTGCATTAGTTTTGATACTTTCTTACATCATCTAGATTTCCAGATATTGCTGCTGCAGCTGCCATACCAGGACTTACTAAGTGTGTTCTACCACCTCTTCCTTGTCGTCCTTCAAAATTTCTGTTCGACGTAGAAGCACATCTTTCCTCAGGTTTTAATTTATCAGCATTCATTGCTAAACACATTGAACATCCTGGCTCTCTCCATTCGAAACCAGAATTTACGAATATTTTATCCAAACCTTCTTGTTCTGCTTGCTCTTTTACTAAGCCAGAACCTGGAACAACCATTGCATTCACATGTGATGATATTTTTTTATCTTTTAAAATTTTAGCTGCTTCTCTTAAGTCTTCTATTCTGCCATTAGTACAGCTTCCAATAAACACTTTATCTATTTTAATATCTTTAGCTGCCATATCTGGTTTTAAGCCCATGTATTTTAAAGCTCTTTCAATAGAATTCTTTTTATCCTCATCGCTTTCATTTTGAGGGCTAGGAACTTTACCATCTATAGTAATTACATCTTGAGGAGAAGTCCCCCAAGTAATCATTGGTAAAATTTCATCTGCATTTAAATTCAGCTCTTGATCAAAACTTGCATCTCCATCAGTTTTAAGAGTGTTCCAATAGTTTAAAGCTTTTTCCCAATTATCTCCTTTTGGAGACATAGGTTTTCCTTTTAAGTAATTAAATATTTTTTCATCTGGTGCTATTAAGCCCGCTCTTGCTCCACCTTCTATTGTCATATTACAAATAGTCATTCTTTGCTCAACGCTTAAAGATCTAATTAAATCACCAGCATATTCTATAACAGAACCTGTTCCACCAGCTGTTCCAATCTTTCCAATAATTTGAAGTATTACATCTTTTGAAGTTACGCCTAGAGGTAATTGACCATTAACATTTATTCTAAAATTTTTTGCTTTTTTTTGAACTAATGTTTGTGTTGCCAAAACATGTTCAACCTCGGATGTCCCAATCCCAAATGCTAAAGAGCCAAAGGCACCATGTGTTGCAGTGTGACTATCACCACAAACTATCACTGTTCCTGGCTGAGTAAAACCTTGTTCAGGTCCAATTATATGAACTATCCCTTGTCGTTTATCAGCCATCCCAAAAAGTTGAACTCCAAATTCTTTGCAATTAGCTTCTAGAGTGTCTACTTGTATTTTAGACTCTGCATCGGCTATTCCTTTTGTTCTATCTGTTGTAGGCACATTGTGATCAGCTACAGCTAATGTCAAATTAGGATGTCTAACTTTTCTAATTGAATTTCTTAAACCTTCAAATGCTTGTGGGCTAGTAACTTCATGAACTAAATGTCTATCAACAAAAAGTAATGCTGTACCATCCTCTTGTTGATCAACTAAGTGATCGTTCCAAATTTTATCGTAAAGAGTAGTGGACATTGAAAAAAAAATTATTTTTTTTCTGAAGGGCTTTCTGATTTTTGTTCTTCTTTAACAACTTCAGTCGCTGGAGCTTCTTCTTTAGGAGCCTCTGCTGCTGGTGCCGCTTCTTTAGGAGCCTCTGCTGCTGGTGCCGCTTCTTTAGGAGCCTCTGCTACAGGCGCTAAATTTTCTTCAGTTACAGTTTCTGGCTTTACATCAACATCAATTCCAATTTTTTTTCTTATCTTTTCTGCAATCCTTGCTGATTTACCTGTTCTGTCTCTTAGATAATATAATTTAGCTCTTCTTACTTTTCCTGATCTTATTACTTTTATTGAATCTATTAGTGTTCCATATAATGGGAATGTTCTTTCAACACCTTCTCCAAATGAAATTTTTCTAACTGTAAAAGATGAATTTAAATCTCTACTTTTTTTAGCAATACAAACACCTTCAAAATATTGAATTCTCTCTTTTTTACCTTCTGTAATTCTAACACCAACTTTTACAACGTCTCCTGGATAAAAATCTGGAATTTTTTTCTCTGATAGTATTTTTTTAACGTTATGTTGGTTTATTTCTTCAATTGTTTTCATATCAATATTTATCAAGTTAATTCTTCTTATATTTTTGCCATAAATCTGGTCTTCGGTCGCGTGTTATAGCCTCAGATTGAGATAAACGCCAGTCTTTAATTTTACTGTGATCACCAGATAATAAGACCTCAGGAACAGCTTTTTCCTCCCAAATTTGAGGTTTTGTGTACTGTGGATACTCTAATAACCCATTTTCAAAACTTTCATCTGTTTTAGAGTTTTCATTACCTAAAACACCAGGCAAAAGTCTTAATATACTATCAATGACAACAAATGCTGCTGTTTCGCCTCCTGATAAAATATAATCTCCAATACTTATTTCCTCTATATTTCTAGTAGATAACACTCTTTCATCAACTCCTTCAAAATGACCACAAATGAATGATGTTGATTTATCATTTGATAATTCTTGAGCATAATTTTGATCAAATTTTTTACCTTTAGGTGATAAGTAAATTATTCTTCCACCTTCAATTTTATTTTGATCTAAAGATTTTGCTAAGATATCTGCTTTTAAAAGCATTCCAGAACCTCCACCATACGGAGTGTCATCAACTGTTTTATGCTTATCTTCAGCTGCATCTCTAATGTTTACAATATTTAAATCCCATAACTTTTTAGATAAAGCTTTTCCGTATAGGCCTTTTGATAAAGGCCCAGGAAAAACTTCTGGATAAAGTGTAAACACTTGAGCTTGCCACATAAATAATCTTTTAAATTATTTTTGTTCTTCTTTAGGAGCCTCTGCTGCTGGTGCCGCTTCTGCTGCTGGAGCTTCTTCTTTAGGAGCCTCTGCTGCTGGTGCCGCTTCTGCTGCTGGTGCCGCTTCTGCTGCTGGAGCTTCTTCTTTAGGAGCCTCTGCTGCTGGTGCCGCTTCTGCTGCTGGTGCCGCTTCTGCTGCTGGTGCTTCTGTCTTCGGTGCAGCTGCTGGTGCTGCTTCACCTTCTTTGTTTCTTTCTTTTTTTGGAACTGCCTTTTTCGGGTTGTTACCATTTGCAGGCATTGGCATTAATTCATTTTCACCTAAAATTCTAGCAACTCTAGTTGTTGGTTGTGCACCTTGACCCAACCAGTACTTAATTCTTTCAGCTTCAAGACCAACTCTCTCCTTTTTCTCTTTAGGTAAAAGAGGGTTGAAAAATCCCACCTTCTCAATAAATCTTCCATCTCTTGCAAAACGACTATCTGCTACAACAACTTTGTAAACAGGTCGTTTCTTTGTTCCACCTCTTGATAATCTTAGTTTTAACATTTGTTCTCCTTTTTATTATTTTAATTGATTAAATAGCTCTGGCGGTATTCCTTTATCAGACATACCTTTCAGATTTCCTTTTGACATCTTCTTCATCATTTCAGACATCATTTTAAATTGCTTAAGCAATTTATTGATAGTGGCTGGATCTGTGCCAGAGCCATTAGCAATTCTTTTTTTTCTAGAACCATCAATAAGTTTTGGGTTCTCTCTTTCTCTTTTAGTCATCGACAAAATAATAGCTTCATTTTTGGTAATAATACTTTCATCAATTCCAGCTGAGTCCATTTGAGATTTCATTTTTGAAACTCCTGGCATGAAAGACATTATTCCTTCGATACCACCCATTTTTTTCATTTGTCTCAACTGAGTTAAATAATCTTGCATAGAAAATTGACCTTTTTTTAAATTTTCTTCTGCTTTTTTAATATTTTCTTCACCTAAATCCTGTGCAGCTTTTTCTACAAGAGATACTATGTCTCCCATTCCAAGAATTCTATTTGCTATTCTGTCAGGATGAAATACTTCAAGATTATCAATTTTTTCACCTATACCTAAAAATTTAATTGGAACATCTGAAACATATTTCATGCTAACAGCTGCACCACCTCTTGCATCACCATCCGCTCTTGTTAAAATTATTCCAGAAAGATTTACTGTATTTTTAAATTCTTTTGCAACAGATGCTGCTACTTGTCCTGTTAATGAGTCTGCGACCAAGAATGTTTCTGTCGGATTTATTACACTTTCAATTTGCTTAATTTCACTCATCATTTGTAAATCAATTTGAGTTCTACCAGCAGTATCAAATAAAATAATCTCAGCTCCATTTAGATTTGCCGCACTAATTGCCCTTTGACAAATATCTGTTGGCTGTTGACCTTCAATTATAGGAAGTGTTAAAATATCATTTTGTTCTCCGAGTGATCTAAGTTGCTCCTGTGCGGCTGGTCTATAAATATCGAGACTAACCATCATTACTTTTTTCTTTTTGTTAGTTTCCAAATATTTAGCTAATTTTGCAGTAGTTGTTGTTTTTCCTGAACCTTGAAGGCCCACAAGCATCATGGGAACAGGCGGAACAGCACTAAGATTTATCTCGGTATTTGACTCACCTAATAGATTAACTAACTCATCATATACAATTTTTACAACCATGTCCCCAGGAGAGGTTGATCTTATAATTTCTTGACCTAGGACTTTTGGTTTAACATTTTCAATAAACTCTTTGGCAACTTCAAGAGTAACATCAGCCTCTAATAAGGCCTGTCTAATCCCTCTTAAACCCTCATCTACTTGAGCCTCATCAAGTGAAGGAGCCTTTTTTAAAGAAGAAAAGATTTCTTCGAATTTATTTGTTAAGTTTTCAAACATAATTATTACGCACAGCAGTAATCGCACTAGTGGGCGAAGCCTCGCTGACTAGTGTCGATCTCTTTGTTTCCAAAGACACCGCAAATTTAATGTTTTTGCGGAAACGGCAACAACCTATAATAGAGGTTCAAAAAGTCAATAAATAAGTTAAATATCTATATATGGATATTAAAGCATTTAAAATGGATGGTTTGGGCAATGATTTTGTGATCATTGATCAAAGAAATCAAAGTTATAATCTAAACAAAGATCAAATTATTAAAATATGTGATCGGAGTTTTATTGGATGTGATCAACTAATTTTTATTCAAAAAACTGACAGAAAAGATGCTAACTTAGAGTTCTACAATTCAGATGGAAGCGTTTCTGGTGCTTGTGGAAATGGGACTAGATGTGTAGCTGATCTTTTATCAAAAGAAAACGATGATAAAGAAATTATACTTTGGACTTCTTCAGGAAGATTAAAATCACAAATTTTAGGTGACAATTTAGTGGAAACGGAAATTGGTATTCCAAAAACCAATTGGAATGAAATTCCATTAAATAAAGATTTAAATACAAAAAACCTGAATATTAAAATTATTAACAAAGATAATATTGAACATATAGGTGGAACTGCAGTTAATGTAGGAAATCCTCATATTGTTTTTTTTGTAGATAATATTGAAGACTATGACTTAAAAAAAATAGGCCCTGAAGTAGAAAATCATGAATATTTTCCAGAGAAATGTAATGTTACACTTGCAAAAGTTGTGAATAAAAAATTAATTAGAGTTAAGGTTTGGGAGAGAGGGGCTGGACTTACAAAAGCTTGTGGAACAGCGGCATGTGCTACAGCAGTAGCGGCAAATATTAATGGATTAACAGATAAAAAAACTGATATTGAGTTCGCATTAGGTAAACTATCAATATCTATTGATGAGAACAATAGTATTCACATGAAAGGACCTGTCTCAGATATAAAAAATATTGAGATTAATATTTGATGGGAATTTTTGATAAATTTAAATCCGGTTTTAAAAAAAGTGCATCTGCTTTTACGTCTGGTCTAAGAGATATAGTTGTAAAAAAGGAAATAGATGACAAAACCTTAGACAGAATCGAAGAATATTTAATTCAATCTGATGTTGGCATTGTAGCTGCATCTGAGATTAAGGAAATAATTTCAGATAGTAAAATTGATCCAAAGAAAGATATTGCCGAAGAAATAAATACAATTTTAAAAGAATATATAATTTCTTTGATGAAGCCACTTGAGAACAATACTTTTTTTAAAAAAAAAGAAAAAATTAATGCCACACTAGTTTCGGGTGTAAATGGAGTTGGAAAAACAACAACCATTGGAAAAATTAGTAAAATATTAAAAGCAAATGGAAATAAAGTTATGCTAGCTGCATCAGATACATTTAGAGCTGCAGCTATTGAACAATTAGAAAATTGGGCAAATAAAGTAGAGGTTGAGATAACAAAATCTTCTCAGGGAGCAGATCCAGCATCTGTTGCTTATAAAGCTATAGAAGATGCAATTGCTAATAATTTTAATCAAGTTTTAATTGATACTGCTGGGAGATTACAAAATAAAAAAAATTTGATGGAAGAATATAAAAAAATTGCAAACGTAACAAAAAAGATAGATCCTGAAGCTCCTCACGATGTAATTTTAGTTTTAGACGCTACTTCAGGTCAAAATGTAATAAATCAAGTTGAAGAATTTAATAAAATCATTCCTATCACTGGTCTTATAATGACAAAATTAGATGGTACTGCAAAAGGAGGAATACTTTTAGCAGTTGCTAAAAAATATAAACTTCCAATTATCGCCTTGGGCTTAGGAGAAAAAGAAGATGATCTACAAATTTTTGATGCAGAAAAATTTGCTGATGCTTTTACTCAAATTAGTTGATTAAAGTGCTTGATATTAAAGGTTTATAGAAGCTACACTTATAATTTTCTTTAAAATTATCATGTCCACAATTTTTAGCTATTGATGAAATAATAAAATCAAATTTTCCATTTTTTGGATAAAGTTCTAATTTTTTTTTACTAATATCAAATTTAAAATTAGCATTTAGACTTTTAACAGCACTTATCATTACTAATGTTTTGTTATCTTTTAAAAGATAGTAAGCAAAATCATCTGGAAATACTGGAAAGTCATATTCTTCAAGAAAATATTTTGCTCTTTTGGGAAACCATTCATAAGAAATTAGTGGAGATGAACTTTTTGTTTTATAATCATACATATAAAGGTCTTTGGGAAAATCATTTATATAATTACTATTTTCTCCTCTTGCTAATATCGCCTTCTCTCTTGCCTTAAAATATAGAGCAAAATTTTCATTATGTGAGTTCATTTGATCTATATGGAATAAATTATCAATCAGTAATTTATTTTCTTCTGCTGCAACAAAGTTTTTAAAAGAAAAAAAAATGATAAGTATTAAAAGTGTTTTCTTCACACATAATATTTAATAAAAGAATTTGTGCTATGTTTGTTTAGAATGTGGCTTAATTTAAACTTTTGATAAATTTTTCTAGCTTAAATAAAAGCTTTTCATCATATTCCATCATATGATCGTCAAATTTAGTAAAATAAGAATACTTTGGCTGATTAGCCATTTCATAAATTTTTTTGCCCATCCAAAAAGGAACAATTTGATCAACTTCACCATGCATCACTAAAACTGGAATATTAATATTCTTGATCTTTTTTTGATTGTCATACTTATCCTTTAACAAAATAGAGACTGGAATATATGGATAAAAATTTTTTGCCGCTTCAACCATTGATGTAAAAGGTGTCTCAAGTACTAATCCAGCATAATTATTGCTTTGTGCTATCTCAGTTGCAACGCCAGTTCCAAGAGACTCTCCATAAAGTATAATATCTTTTTCTTTTAAGCCTAATTTTTTGAGCCACTGAATGGTACTTCTGGCATCTATATAAAGCCCTTTTTCATTAGGCTTTCCTTTATTACCACTAAAACCCCTCCAAGCTATTATTAAAAAATTAATATCCATATCTTTAAAATGATTTAATTTATGAATTCTATTTTCAAGTTTTCCAGCATTGCCATGAAAATAAACAATTGTCTTAAATTTTTTAAGATCTTTTTTGTGAAACCATCCTAATAAATCTATATTATCTAAAGTTACAATCTTCACTTTTTCTACGACTACTTCCAACTTATCATCAAAGTAATTGTTCTCATCAGGATGATACATTAAGCTTCTCTGAAAAATAAAAAGAAGAATTAACACTGATGCGTAAACAATAATTATTCCAATAATTAATTCCAAAAAAAAATTCCTACGTTTTAGTTTCATAATTTTTCTTAGCTAAATAAACACCAAAGAATACTAAAACTGTGCCTAAATAATGAAAAGTTTCCAATTTTTCATCAAAAAATATAAATCCATAAATTGCAGCATAAATTGTAAAAATATAGAGCGTAAAACCAGTTAAAGACGCACCTAGGCTTTTTTGAGCCTGAGTATAAAGAGTGAAAGCAATTATTCCTGGAGATATTGCAGCAAATATAACCCATAAAAAAAATTGTGAATTAAATAAAGTTCTTTGAACAGCTGCTTCTTCAATTATATAAAATGGAAGTAAACTTACTGCTCCAAAAAATGCTACTAATGTAAATCTTTGAAAAATAGGCAATTTAGATTTCCAATAAAAAAGGTAGACAGAATAAAGAGCCCAACCAATGGCTGCAGCTAACATCCATAGATCTCCAATTGTAAAATTTAAATTTAATAATAAATTAAAATCACCTTTGATAATGATTGCAAAAACTCCTAATAAACAAGAAATTAAACCAATAATTTTAATAAAATTAACTTTTTCGTTAAAAAAAATTGCTGAAATTAGAATAATAAATATGGGTGAAGAAGTATAAATAATTCCCATATTAGTAACCGTAGTTGTTTCCCCTGCTAAAAAAGGAAACGCTCCACAAACACCACATCCCATTGCGCCTAAAAAGAAAAGTTTTTTAAATTCTTTTTTAATTATTTTTGAATTTTTTATTAAAAAAGAAAATGTAAATGGTAGAAGCAATAAAACTACCACTGTCCATCTCCAAAATGCTAATGAAATTGGTGGCACATATTCAACCCCACCTCTTGCAACAATCAAATTAGATGCCATGAAAATTGGCTGAATAAATAAAAGTGAAAAAGCTAAAAAATTTTTTTTTTTATCAGACAACTTTTTTCTATTAGTAATTATTTTTTATCAAAGAAAGCTTCGTACAGCATCATGAAGATAGCTACAGCCATCAAAATATAAACTGGCAGCACATCAAAAAAACCAATCATAGAAGATCGAGTTAGCGTTGTTGCCAACCCAATTAAAAAAGCACCTGCAAGCAAAGACCCCAGAAATGTTGTAAATTTTTGCATTTTATTTATTACATTCCTTTTCTAGCCAATTGGCAACACCTAAAAACCTATGATCATCATAACGAGCACCCACTAGTTGTACTCCTAGAGGCATACCACCATCGCCCTGAAGTAATGGAAGTGAAATACAAGGTGTACCAAGATAAGACCAGACCTTATTAAATTCTGCTGTGCCTGTACTTTTCAAACCTTTTGGAGCAACACCAGGACTAGAAGGTGTTAAAACACCGTGATAATCCTCAAATACTTCTTCATATGAATCATAGCTTCTTTTCATAAAATCAATTGCCTCAGCATAATCTTTGGCTGAATGTTTATTACCTTTTGAAATAGCATCTTGCATATATTTAGATAATTTTTTTTTATATTTCTTAAAATACAAACCAAAATTATTTGCCAAATCAGTTTCATGAATTATTTGATGATATTTGTGAATATTCTTAAAGTAAGAAGGTGTATCGAAAACTTCAATATTTTTTTTAAATGATTTTATGAAATATTCAAATGCATCTTTTGATTTTTTATCAAGTAATTTCCAATAATCAGTTTTATAAAAAATAAACTTTGGTTCAAACAAGGGCCCTTTTTTTGTTTCACTCAACATGTTTTCCGTTGAGTAGTGAACTGTTGCTTTGTCGTGATTATCTTTCCTAATTAAAACTTTAGCAAGTAGAGCAACATCTTCAACTGATCTTCCAAATACTCCCATGTGATCTAATTTATCTGATGTTTTTAAAACACCATTTCTTGAAATTAATCCATATGTTGGTTTGTACCCAACAACACCACAATAAGATGCGGGTCTTATTACTGATCCTCCAGTTTGTGAACCAATTGATAGTGGTGCCATAAACGATCCAACAGAAGCTGCTGATCCACTAGAAGAGCCACCTGGTGTTCTTGAATGATCATGTGGATTTGTGGTCTTTGAGGGACCAAGATAAGCAAGTTCTGATGTTGCTGTTTTGCCCATGACAATTGCCCCCGCAGAAAGAAGTAAATCAACTATTTCTGCATTTTGTGAGTAAGATTTACCTTTTCTAATTGGTGTTCCACACTCAGTTGGCATATCAATTGTTCCAATAATATCTTTAAGTGCAACAGGAATTCCATGTAGTGGTCCTGTTGGTTTACCAGATCGTCTATATTCATCAGCCTCAGCTGCTTTTTCAAGTAATAGTTTTTTATCTAAATGAACCCACGCTTTTACATCTTTTTCAAACTTATTTATTCTTTCAATATATTTTTGGCAAACCTCAACCGAAGTCAATTGAGCATCTTTTATTTTTGATACGATGTCTTCAACTTTTAGCTCTAAAATATCTGTCATTTCTTATTTAATTCGCAAACAATGTTTCAGGTAACCATAATGCAATTCCAGGGAACATGTACATTAAAAACATTGCAAAAATTACAATGCCAAGGAATGGCATAATACCCCTAAAAATATCCATTAATTCAACATTATTTTTTTGAACACCTTTTAAATAGTAAGCTGACATTGCCATTGGAGGTGTTAAAAAAGATGTTTGCAAATTCAGAGCAATCAGCATTGCAAAGAAATATGGGTTAACATTAAATACTTCTAATAATGGTAAAAATATTGGAACAAAAATAATTAAAATTTCTGTCCATTCTAATGGCCAACCTAAAAGAAAAATTATTATTTGAGTAATTATTAAAAATTGCCAAGTGGTTATATTGATTGAAGTGAAGAAATGTTCAAATACCTCATGTCCTCCTAGATAAGAAAAGACTGAAGAAAAAGTCCAAGAACCAATAAACAACCACATAATCATCGCTGTAGTTTTTGCTGTTAAAAATACAGACTCTTTAAAGTTTTGCCATTTTAAAGTTTTATAAAACCACGATAACAATATTGCTCCAAAAGCTCCTGCTGCAGCCGCTTCTGCAGGTGTTGCTATTCCAGCTAAAATGGTTCCAAGCACCAACATAATTAGTCCAAAAAGTGGTACAAAAGAAACTAATACTTCTTTTAAAATTTCTGCTCGAGGCGGTATATCCTCTGCTTTAGGTTTTGGCGCAATTGACGGATTCATCCATGCTCTAAAAACTGCATAGCCAATATATAAACTAGCTAAAAGTAATCCTGGAAAAATTGCAGCAGCAAATAATCTTAGTGGTGACAGTTGTGCAATCACTGAATATACAATCAACATAATACTTGGGGGTATTAAAATACCTAAGCATCCCCCAGCACAAATGACCCCTGATGCAAATTTTTTATCATAACCTGCTTTCACCATCGCAGGCCAAGCAAGTAGCCCCATTAGCGTTACCACAGCTCCTATAATTCCTGTAGCAGTAGAAAATAATGTGCAAGTTATTAATGCAGCCACGGCCATCGATGCTGGAAGCCTATGTGCTGCTAATCTTATAGCAAAAAATAATTTTGAAACTATACCAGCTCTTTCAACTAGGTAACCCATAAATAAAAACAATGGTACTGCTGTTAGGACATTATTATCCATAACCGTATAGGTGTTTTGAACAAATAATTGAAATATTCTGTTATCGAATATGTGCTCCATCATTGTTGCATCGTAATATGCGTAATAGCCAAAACCAATTCCCATTGCCATTAACGTAAATGCGATAGGAAAACCCAAAAGCACTGCGAATAAAAATATTCCCATCATAAAAATTGCTACTTCAGGATTTGTAAGACTTAAAAACATTTTTATTTATTCTCACTTTCAGCTTGTCTCATTAAAACTTTTTCTGTTTCTTCTGCAACAACCATTCTTGCTGGCCATTTTCCTTCTTGAATACAAATAATTGATCTACATACTTCGCTAATTCCTTGTATGATCAATAAAATACCTGCCGCTGGTATCATTGATTTAACCATATAAATTTGGATTTGAGCTGGGCTACTCCAACTAGTTTCTTTTATTTTCCACGCTAGTGCTGCATACTCAAAACCATAAAATGCTAGAGCTACCACACCAGGAAAAAAGAAAAGAAAATAAAGTATTAAGTCAATCCAAGCTTGTTTTCTTTCACTAAATAATCTGTAAATAACATCTCCTCTTACATGGGCTTCTTCAGCCAAACAGTAAGCACCTGACATCATAAGTATTGCACCATACATTTGCATACTAAAATCAAAATTCCAAAGTGTTGGCTTGTTAAATGCGTAAGCCATTACGACTTCATAAACTGTACCACCCATTAAAATTACTATACACCAAGAAAAAGCTTTACCCATAGAGGTGCTTAGCGTATCTGCAAATTTAATAAAATTTCTCATTAATAAATAAACCTATCTTTATTTCTTTAAAAAATCTGTAAAAAAAAAGGGGGTTTGAACCCCCTTCTTTATAATTTATTTAAAGTTAATTAGATTTTAACTTTTCCGATTGGACCAAACTCATTTTCATAAGCTAATTTGTAGTTCGGTTGATTCATCAACAGATACTTCATTGTTCTCTTAGCGTATGCTTTTTGTGAGTCTACTACTTTCTTGAAGAAAGCATCTTTAGCAGAGAACTCACCAACGATTTTATCCCAACCTTTTAACTGTTCTGCTAGGATAGCATCAGATGTTTGGTAAACATTAACCTTATGCTCATTCATCAATTTAGCTAAGTCAGTAGAATATCTAACTAGCGCTTTGAAGTAGTTATCTGAGTTTGCAGCGTAAGCAGCATTCTTCAGAATAGCTTGATGAGCAGGTGAAAGGCTGTTTAGTCTCTTAGTATTCATAGGAATTTCAAACATTTCCTGAGATTGGTGGAAACTTCCTAAGTGATAGTGTTTAGAGACATCTTGCATTCCAAACTGTGAGTCTGATGTAGGGTTGTTAAACTCTGCAGCATCAATCAAACCAGTTTTCATAGCTGGTTGGATTTCACCACCTGGTAATTGTCTTACGACCATTCCCATAGCAGTTAAAACGTTAGTCGCAAGACCAACTGTTCTATACTTCATACCTTTAACATCAGATACTTTTGTTACATTCTTTTTAAACCAACCAAATGGTTGAGCTGGCATTGGCATATGAAAGAAACCAGTATAATTAAATCCTACACTTTTTACTGCTTCTTCGTATAATGCTCTTCCTCCACCATACTCCATCCATCCCATTACTTCTTGAGATGACATTCCGTATGAAGGACCAGTTCCAAAAAGTGAAGCTGCAGCATTTTTACCATACCAATATGCAGTCACCCAGTGACCCATATCAACTACGCCTGAACTTACTGCTTGTCCAATTTCTGAAGTTTTTACAATTGCTCCAACAGGCTGAAGATCAATTTTTAATTCTCCTCCTGACATGTCGCTAACCATTTTTGCATAATCTCCTGCCATTTCAAAAAAGATGTTAGCGCCTGATGGCCAAGCTGCTTGCATCTTTAAAGTTAATGGAGCACCAAAAGCTACATTTGGCATTGCCACAGCTGTTGCTGCTGCTGCACCTGTTGCTGCTGCTGCTTTGAAGAACTTACGTCTTGAAGGTGTTTTTGAACCCTTCAATGATTTCTTATCTTTAATCATTAGTATCTCCTCGTTTAGTTAATTAACTTTTAAAGTTAATTACATACAACGATTAGAGTCTATAACATTAACGGCACATGTTGATTTAGATACAATCCTTACTAGAATAGCTTGATTCATATCAATTTATTTTACAATCTTAGGTAGAATTAAATTCTGTATTTAATCAATTATATTAATCTTAATAATTATTTGCTTGGCTTAGCTAAAATTAAATTTGGATCAAAAATTCTTATCTTTATTCTTGAATACCATTCAGAAACATATTCAATTTCGTCATCAGTTAACATTTGAGCAATTATAGTCATTTGTGGATGGTTAACTTTACCTGATTTGTAATCTTTTAATTTGGCAATTAGATAATCCTTATGTTGTGCAGTTAAATTAGGTATTATAACCGAATTTCCACCAGAAGCTGCTACACCATCTAATCCATGACATGCCGAACATATAGTTTCAACTTTTTCTTTACCTCTTCTTAATTCTTCGGTCAAATTTTTTGAAACTGTAGCAGCAACCGATCCTGTTTCTGCTTGTTTTGTATCAGCATTAACTGATGAAAAAGTTAACAAGAAAAAACCAGTTAAAATAAAAAAAATCTTTTTCATTAATTCATTCTTGTGTGACTAATAATGGCAATTGCCTCTACCAATTTCAGCTCACCTTCTTTCAATTTTCCAGCTTCACACAAAGCTTTACCTTCAGCCTTAAGAGTATTAATTTTTGCTAAACTTTTTTCAGTATATTTATATTGTTTTTTTCCATAAGCTCTCTCAGATTCTTTCCAGATAGATTTTTGATAATATTTACATAGATAATCTGGTGCATTTAGTGATGCCTGGTATTCTTTTTCAGTAATACATTTGCTTCTAACGACTTTGTATTCGCCATCTTTTGTCCACTTACCAAATCCTGTACATATTTTTTTTTCCTCAGTGTCTGAAAAACTTGATCCACTACAAACTACTAAAAAAGATACAATCAATATAATTTTTTTAATCATAATATTATTATTTATAAATTAATTTTAATTTAGTTAAAAAAAAAGGCCGGTTATCACACCGGCCTCTAATTTATATTATTTATCCTTCGTATTTTATTCTATAAACTATTCCAGCTTTATCATCTGAAACTAGAATTGAACCATCAAAGTATTGTTGAACGTCTACTGGTCTACCTAAGTAAGTACCCATTTCAGTCATCCAACCATCAGCAAAAGGCTCTGTTTTTTTTGCATTACCTTTTGAGTCTAGATAAGTAACCATTACTCTGGCACCTCTTGGTTTTACAGCATTCCAAGAACCATGTTGTGCACTAAATATTGCATTATGGTATTTTTTTGGAAACTGTTTTCCAGTGTAAAACATCATACCTAAGTCAGCAGCATGAGCAATCATCTCTACTTGAGGTTTTACATATCTGTCAGCATCTTTTTTAGGAATTGTTTTTCCTTTATACTCGTTAGTTCTCACTTCTCCACCACCAGTATACGGGTGACCATACCACATACCCATTTTAGGCATTTTATTCAGTTCACCTGGAGGAGTTTCATCTCCCATACCGTCAACCTGGTTATCAGTAAACCACAAAGATCCATCTTTTGGATTAAAAGCATGTCCAACTGAATTTCTTATTCCAGTTGCAACAACTTCTCTATCAAGATCTCCTGGGAATCGATTAAATCTAATCATTCCACCAATTCCAACTTCTTGATATAAGTCCAACTTATTAGCTGGAGCTACATTATGTGGTTGACCCAAACTAACGTAAAGTTTGTTATCTGCTTTACTAATAGCACAAACCCTAGCAGTATGGTTATACGACTCTTCTTCTACAGGTATCAAATTTCCCTGACCTATAATTGGCACTGCTACTGTATCTGGACTTTCCATAAAATATTCAGCAGCTGGAAACCATAAAACTCTATTTCTTTCTGCCACATATAAGTGTCCATCATCGCTGAAACAAACACCATTAGGAATATCAAATTTAACTGTTGGAGCAAACTGCTCTACAGTATCTGCAATATCATCCATATCTCTATCTGTTGCTTGCCAAACTTTATCTTTTCTTGTTCCAATCCAAACAGTTGTTTTATTTCTTGCAACTGCCATGTGTCTTGCATCCGGCACTACTGCAAATACACTGATGCTAAATCCAGCAGGTAAATTAATATTTGGTAAAATATTTTTCTTTACATTTGCTGCAAATTTAGTGTCTTGTGGAATAACAATAGCTTGTGTGTCATCACCCGACTTGTACATACTACTCAATTTTTTAATAGTTGCCTCATCCCCAGCAGAAAAAACTTGTGTAGTTATTGAGCTTAGAAACAAAAAAGCACTTATTATTAAAAATGTTTTTTTCATTTTCCCCCCTCTTTTAAGTTATGTTTGGAGATATCCTCTCAGGATTTTTAGAACATGTATAGGTAATAATGCAAAAATGTCACAGGTAAAACGGCAATATTAAATTCTTATTCAATTTGAGATTGTATTAATTAACTTTATTTCTACAATTTCCTGTGTTGAAAAACTCATCAATATTATCTATCGCTAAGTTAGCCATTGCTGTTCTAGTATCTTTAGTTGCGCTACCAAGATGAGGTAAAATGAAAGCAGTTTTAATTTTTAGGTAACCAGGATTTAAATTTGGTTCCCCCTTATAAACATCTAAACCAGCTGCATAAATTTTTCTTCTATTTAAAGCATCAATTAAAGCTTCATCATCTACAATATCACCTCGTGCAACGTTTGTGATTACTGCACCTTTAGGAAAATATTCTACTGTTTCCTTGTTAATTAAATTTACAGTTTCTTTTGTAGCAGGGCAACAAATCGACAAAACATCTGATACTGAAAAAAGGCTTTTTAAACTATCATGATAAATAGCACCCTGTTCTTTTTCTTCACTTAATTTAGAACGATTGTGATAATGAATTATCATTCCAAGTGACTTTGCAATTTTTGCAATTTTTTGTCCAATTCTTCCCATTCCCAAAATACCAAGTCTAGTACCTGTTAACTGCTTCCCAATTAAATAATCTGCAGACCATTTCCAGTTACTTTCTTTAGCAGCTTCAATTCCCTCCGCTGCTCTTCTGCATGCTCCTAAAATGAGAAGAATTCCTATTTCAGCAGTTGCATCTGACAAAACTTCTGGTGTGTTGGTTACAGCTATTCCTCTTTTTTTCGCGGCTTCTAAATCTATATTTCCAAATCCAACAGCAAAATTTGAAATTACTTTAACAGTATCGGGTAGTTTATTGATTGTTTCTTCATCCATTTTATCAGTCAAAGATGTCAACACAGCATCACAACCCTCACTTAGTTCAATTAATTTTGACTGTGAATAAAGTTCGTCATTTGAATTTAATTTTGCATCAAAAGTGTTTTGAGCTTTATCTTCGCAATCTTTAAGTAGTCTTCTTGTAACCAATATCTTCTTCATAATTAATTCCTTAGTAGTGCTTGTGGTTTTGGGCCTCCTGTATACCAATCTAAAACTTCAATTGTATGTACAATTGGAACTTTTGTACCATGAGAAATTTGGGTAATACAACCAATATTTCCTGTTGAAATAAAATCAGGTTTCAAACTTTCAATATTATTTACTTTTTTAGATAATAATTTTTTAGCTATTTCTGACTGTAAAATATTGTATGTCCCTGCAGAACCACAACAGATATGACCCTCTGGGATTTCAAGAATTTCATTATTTGTTTTTTCTAGAAGAGATATAGGTTGAGAGTGAATTTTTTGACCATGCTGCATAGAACACGCTGAATGATATGCAACTTTATATTTTTTATTTTTTTCTTTAAGGTCTAATTTTAAACTCTCAAATATATATTCTGATATATCTCTAGTCAGCTCAGAGATAACTCTCGCTTTTTTGCATAATTCTTTATCGTCTCTAAATATAAATCCATAATCCTTCATTGTCGTACCGCAGCCTGATGTATTAGATAAAATTGCATCTAAATTTCCTTTTTGGTGCTCATCATACCAAGTATTAATATTATTTTTAAAGTCTTGATGTGCATCTTCTTCTTTTCCCAAATGATGATTTAAAGATCCACAACATCTAATTTTTTTTGGAACTACAACTTCAACCCCATGCCTATTTAGCAATCTAATAGTTGCCTCATTAATTTGTGGAGATATTTCTTTTTGTACACAACCTGTCAATAAAGCAACTCTTGCGATTTTCTTTTTTCCTTTAGCTTTATAAATTTCTTTATTTGGAAGTTGTTTTTTTGGAAAATGAGTAGGCATAAGCTCTATCATGTCCTTAATCTTAGACGGAAATAAAAATTTGAAAGGTTTGCTTAATTTAACTAAGAAACTGGATAATCTAAAAATTTTTGTATTAGGTAAAGTGATTGATAAAAAATATCTAATCAGTTTGTCAAAAAAAGATCTTTCATAATTTTTTTCGATATATTTTTTACCATGGTCTATAATGTGCATATAGTTCACTCCTGCAGGACATGTGGTCATGCAGCTATAACAAGATAGACATCTGTCAATATGCTTAACAACTTTACTTGTTGGTTTTTTATTATTTTCCAACATATCTTTAATCAAATAAATTCTACCTCTAGGTCCATCAAGTTCGTCTCCTAACAATTGATGAGTGGGGCACGTTGCATTACACATTCCACAATGAACACATTGTTTGAAAATTTTTTCGGTAGCTAAATTATCTTTATTTTCTAACTGTTTTTTTGAAAAATTTGTTTGCATTAAACTCCTCTATACATCTTTCCAGGATTTAAAATTCTTTTTGGATCAAAACTTTGTTTAATCTTTTTAGAAATCATCAGCCTAACATCGTCAATTGTAAAAATTGACTCTTCATAATCATATTCAGGAGATGCCTTAATAATTGTTAGGTATCCACCATATTCTTTAGTAATTTTCTTAATTTCCTTAATTTTCATATTTTTTTTTGCAGGCATCTCAATCCAAAATAATGAACCACACCAATCAATATAATATTTAAATTTATTACTTAAATACTTCATCATTTTGGACCCGTTAGAAGGTTCAATAACTATTCTCACCAAATTATTTTTGGTTTTTTCAAAAAGCTCAAGATTATTTATTTTTTCCCAAAAAGGTTCAGATTGATAATTATCCAATAAAAATGTCTTATAAGTGTTTAATTGCAACTCTTCTGTCAAAGATTTTATTTTTTCATTAATAGAAATTTTATCTCCCTCAACTCTAAATGCTAAAAATGAGCCTTTAAAATCCAAATCATTGAATTTGAATATTTTATCTCTATTCTTTAAGTAACTGTCGTCCTTAGGTTCTTCAGGGATAAATACAGCGCCTGATACCTCGCTACTTGAACCAGATATTTTGTTAAATAGGTCATAAATCAATTGATTGTTTTTTACGTCAATTACGATTGTATTAGAAAATTTTTTCTTTGGTAAAACTTTAAGAGTTATTTCAGTTAAAACGCATAAAGTTCCAAAAGAACCTGTAATTAATTTTGACAAGTCATAACCCGTTACATTTTTTACAACAGTTCCTCCAGATTTAATAATATCTCCTTTGCCATTTACTCCTTTAAACCCCAAGACATGGTCTCTTACACTTCCAACTTTAAATCTTCTTGAACCTGCATAATTACATGACAAATAGCCAGCAACAGTGCCTTTGTTAGATTGTCCATTTTCTATAAAACCAAAATCAATTGGTTCAAAAGCTAATTCTTGATTGTTTTTTTCTAAAGCTTTCTCAACATCCTCTAATAGAGTACCAGCTTTTACTTTTATGTATAGTTCCTCTGGAAAATAATCAATGATACCTGTTAATTTGGAAAGTGAAATTTTATTAGATGTTTGTGTTTTATTTCCAATAAAATTTTTTGTATTAGTTCCAATAATTTCAGTTGGAAGATTTTTTTTATAAAATTCTTTAATTAAAATTGATACTTCTTCCTCATTTTTTGGGAAATAAGTGTTGTTAGAATCTTGGAAGATCTGGGAATTTATTTTCGACCTTATGGACATGAACCCTTCCTTCCTCTGTGCATTTTCTTAAGATAGGATAAACTTTTCCTGGATTTAATAAATTTTTTTCATCTAATGATTTTTTAATATCAAGCTGTTGTTGAATATCCTTGTCATTAAACATTTCACACATTAATTCTCTTTTTTCTATACCAACTCCATGTTCACCAGTAATAACCCCACCTAATTTCACACAAAGTTTAAGTATTTCTGCCCCAAACTCCTCTGTTTTTCTTAGCTGCTCTTTATCGCTTCCATCGAACATTATCAATGGATGAAGATTTCCATCTCCTGCATGAAAACAATTAGCAACTAATAATTCATATTTTTGAGATAATTTTTTAATCTCTAATAAGGCTACTGCAAGCTTCCCTCTTGGAATAACACCATCCATGCAATAATAATCAGGTGCCATCGCACCACAAGCTGGAAAAGCTGCCTTTCTTCCGGCCCAAAAAGATAATCTTTCTTTTTCATTTTTACTCAACTTTAAACTTGAGCAATTATTTTTTTTTGAAATTTCACTTACTTTCTTCAATAATTCATTTACTTCTGACTCGGTCCCGTCTAACTCAACTATTAATAATAATTCTGCATCACGTGGATATCCTGCTTTACTAAAATTATCAGTTGCTTCAATTAAAGCTTTGTCCATTATTTCCATTCCAGCTGGGACAATTCCATTAGATATAATATCTGAGGCTGCATTACCTCCTTCTTTAATTGATGGAAACCCTATCAATGCTGCTTTAACTACTTGAGGTTTTTTTAAAATTTTAACAGTTACCTCCGTCACAACTCCAAGCAATCCTTCAGAGCCACAAATCAAACCCATTAAATCATATCCCTCTTGATCTAATGTTTTTCCTCCAATTCTACAAATAGTTCCATCCATCAAAACCATTTCAACACCTAAAATATTATTCGTAGTTGTTCCATATTTTAAAGAGTGAACACCACCAGAATTTTCAGCAACATTTCCTCCAATAGAACAAGCTAATTGACTAGATGGATCTGGAGCATAATAAAAATCTTTATGTTGTACTGCATGAGTTATTCCTAAATTAGTAACACCTGGTTGAGTTACTACATATTTATTTTCATAATTAATGTCTAAAATTTTATTAAATTTTCCTAATCCTAATACGACCGCATCCTGCAGTGGTAAAGCACCTCCTGACAAGCCTGTACCTGCGCCTCTTGGTATTACTTTTATATTTTCTTCATAGCAATATTTTAAAATCTCACTAACTTCTTTTGTATCTTTTGGTAAAATTACAGTTAATGGACTTTGTGTGTAAGCTGCTAAAGCGTCTGTTTCATAAGGTTTAATTTCATCAGGATGACTTAACACATTTTCTGAACCAGAAATTTTAGATAAGTTTTTTACAATTTCATCTTTACGTTTGATTGTATTTTTATCAATTTTCGGCAGCACTAGATCAGTCATTAATACTAGCCTAGCATTTTTTTGATATTTTCCAATGCGTTAGAAATGTTATCTTGAGAGGCTGCAAAACTAAATCTTACATAATCTTTAGAAGTTTTACCAAAAGCAGTTCCTGGAACTATTGCAACTCCAGCTTCATGCATTGCTCTTTTACAAAATTCTGAACCATCCATTCCAGTTCCTATAACTTTAGGAAAAGCGTAAAATGCTCCACCTGGCAAACTACATTCAACACCTGGCAAACTATTTAGCCCTTCATGAATTAATTTTCTTCTTTGGGTAAATTTTTCCATCATTTCATTTATAGAGTCGTCAGGTCCATCTAAAGCCGCAATACCTGCAAACTGTGCTGCTGCATTAACACATGACACGCTATTAATTAACAATTTATTAATATGTTCAACTAATTCTTCTGGCCAAAAACTCCAACCCAATCTCCAACCAGTCATCGAATAGGCTTTACTCCAACCTTCAAGAACTATTAATCTATCTCTTAATTCTGGATAGTTAAAAAATGAAGGCATTTCTTTTCCATCAAAAATTTGTCTACTATAAATTTCATCACTTAGAATTGTTACATGAGGATATTTTTTTAGTCCCTCTGCTAATTTGTCTATTTCTGATTTTTCTACAAAACTTCCTGTGGGATTATTCGGATTAATTAAAATTAACAATCTAGTTTTATCAGTTATCAAAGACAAAATCTTATCAGCACTAAATTTTAAATCTTTGTCTTCAGTCAAATCATAAGGGACTGCTGTTGATCCAGTATAATTAATCATAGACTCATAAATTGGAAATGCAGGTGTTGGGTGAATAATTTCTGCCCCAGGTTCACCAAAACATTGAATGGCGTAATGCATTGTAGGTTTTCCACCTGGCATTATAATAATTCTCTCTGGATCTATATCTTGATTATAAAGTTTTTTAATTTTTCTAGTGACTGATTGTCTGCACTCAAGAATTCCATTTGAAAGAACATACCCATGATGACCATCATCTAGAGCTTTTTTAGCTGCTTCAACTATATGTTTTGGCGTTTTGAAATCAGGTTGACCAAGTCCTAGATGTATCATTGGGTTTCCTGCTGCTTCTAATTTTTTAGCTTCTGCTAAAACACTGAAAGCTGACTCGGTTCCCAAGCGATTTAAACTTGCTGCTAATTTCATTTTTTAATTCTCCTTAATTATTTATTTTCGATAAATTATTTTTGATCTATTCAATTCTTGAATAGTTTTGCATCCCATTAGTACCATATTTCGATTAATTTCATCGTGCATATTTTGCAATAGACGTTCTACTCCTGCTTGACCCCCAGCACCTAGAGAAAATAAGAACATTTTACCGAAACTGCACGCTGTAGCCCCTGCTGCTAAAGCCTTTAAAACGTGAGTACCTCTTCTAATTCCACCATCTAAAATAATTTCAAGTTTATCACCAACCGCATCTGAGATTTCTTTTACTTGATCAAAAGGTGATCTTGAACCATCAAGCTGCCTTCCACCATGATTTGAGATCATTATAGCCGTACAACCAATATCAATTGCTCTCTTAGCATCCTCTACTGACATTACACCTTTCAATGCAAAAGGTTTGTTCCATTTTTTTGCACAATACTCAGCATCTTTCCAGTTCATTGCTGGATCATACTGTTCGTTAATATATTGTATTACTGATTTTGAAATATTAGTTCCTTTATCAGTCTTAGTTTTTACATTCGACAATTCAAATTTTCCATGCGTAAAATAATTAAATACCCATTCTGGATGCAATGCAAAACTCATTAAACTTTGTAGTGTAAGTTTTGGTGGTGTAGTAAATCCTGTTCTGTGATCTCGCTCTCTATTCCCAGCAACCAATGTGTCAACGGTTAAGCACATACCATCATAGCCTGATGTTCTACATCTCTCAATTAAATCATCTGTGATTGATTGATCTTTATGAACATAAAGTTGAAATAATTTTGGTCCTTTTGAAATTTCGGCAATTTCTTCAATTGTGTTGTTTGCCATTGTGGACATACTATAAAAAGTTCCAAACTTTTCAGCAGCTCGAGCTGAGGCTTTATCACCATCATGATGATAAAGTCTTTGCATAGCAGTTGGAGATAAAAATATAGGCATATCAATTTTTTTACCAAAAACAGTTGTTGATAAATCAGGTTTGCCTACACTTGCTAAAACATTGGGAACTAAATCACAGTCATTAAATGCTTCTGTATTTCTTTTAAGAGTAGCCTCATCATCTGCACCGCCATCAATGTAATGGAAGATGGGTGAAGGTAGTCTTTTTTTTGCTAACTTTCTAAAGTCACTAAAATTATAACAATCTTTTAAATTCATAGTCGTTATCAAAAATTTTTAATTAAATTAAACATATAACTATTCGCACCAGGATTTTTGTCTCCAATGCTTGCATTAGATACGTGATTGTATGATATACCAATTTTAGAATTTTCAGATAAATCATAAGAAAACTGAATTTCAGATTTAAATTCAAGAACATGACCCAAATCTTTTCCATCTCCTTTGAAGTACAAGCCAGGTGCAAAACTAGGTGTGAATGTTAAAGCGCCCATATCAACGTTCCACTCAAATCCTGTATAAACATATGCAGCAGAATTTTCTGTTATGAAACCACCAGTAATTGGTGAAATATTTCCTAAAAAAGTATCTCTTTCTAAATTTTCATTCTGATGTTGAATACCAAACAACATTGCTGCTTGCTTATCATCACTAAAATCAAAATTGCCTGTAAAAAAATTATACTGATGACTGCTGTTTTCTGCCGCAAGCAATCTAGTGGCAGTAAAAAATATAGTTAAAATTATAATTAATTTTTTAAAACTCATTATTGTTAATAGCAGATTATTATGGTTTTTTTATAAATTTATTAAATATTATTGCACCGCCAACAAAAAATATCAATAGAGGTAATAGCCAAAGAAAGTAGGTATTCCTATTAAACAAAGGATCATATAAAATCCATTCACCATATTTACTTTGAAAATAAGAATAAATTTGTTTTTCAGATAATCCTTCATCAATTTTACTATCAACTACAATTTTCAAACTATTTGCAAATTCTGAGTCAGAATCGTAAACTGATTGTCCCTGACAGATCAAACAACGTAAATTTTTTGTAATTTTATTTTTCAAAATTTCATTGTCGGCTTTCAAACTATTAATAGGAAAAATAAAAAAAATGATTAAAAAGAATTTAAATATTTTCATTTTATAAATAATTTAATTTCTTCCATAGACTCTTTGCTAAGTGGCCCTATATATTTTTTAATAATTTTATTTTTATTGATTAGAAAAGACTCCGGAACTCCATAAGCGCCCCATTCAATAGCATTGGTGCCATCATTATCAAAAATTATCTTATCATAAGGATTTCCAAGCTCTTCAAGGAATTTTTTTGCATTTTTTTTTGTGTCTTTGTAGTTAATGCCAATAATCTTTAAATTATCGTTTTTTATCAAATCCATTAAAATTAAATGTTCTTGCCTACAAGGAACACACCAAGATGACCAAATATTTAATAAATAAAATTTATCTGTATTAAAAATTTCAAGTGTATTAACTGTTTTGCCTGAATCAAATAATTCGACTGAAACTGAAGGCACTTCATAATTTATTTTTACTTCCGGGGTATAAATATTAGTGTCCTGTAAACCTTTATAAAAAATAATAAAAATTGTTATAAAAATTAAAACGATTGAAAATGGTAAAAATTTATTTTTCATATTCTTTTTTAACAAAGCTCACTAATCCACCAAAGCTGATCAAAATTACTGAAAGCCAAATCCACAACATAAATGGTTTAACCTGATACCTAACATTAAAAAAGTTCTGATTTTGAACCATGTTAATAACAATAAACTTATCTGACAATAGTGTCGTTTTAATATCAGCCTCACTAGTGGCAATATTTGGTTGATTATATATCCTTAGCTCTGGTGATAGATTTTCTATTTTACCCTTAGAATCTTGCACAATGAAATTACCTATAATTGATCTATAATTTTTTTCCTTTTTTTGACTAATACTTTTAAAAACTATTTTTGTTTTTGTGTCCTGAAAAATTTCTCCCACTCTTAAATTTGTAACAATTTCATTTGAAAATAAACTGTTAAAAAGAATACTTAAAATTAATAAACTAAAACCAAAATGAGCTATATTTTGTGCTAGATTTTTAAATCCTTTAATAAAAAAATCTCTTAAAGTAATAAAAAACAAATATAAAGCACTTGAAATTAAAATTGTGTTTATCAAAAAATTAGGGCTGAAGTTTTTAACAATTAAAATGGATAAAAAAATCGAAATGATTAATAATGAAATTAAATAAATTTTGTCATCTAAGTTTGATTTAATCCATTTCAACTTTGGTCCAATCGCCATAATCAGTAAAAAGGGAACTAAAAAAGGTATAATAAGCTTATGATAAAAAGGTGGTCCTACAGATATTTTTTGAGAAGACAAAACATCAAGAAAAATAGGATAAATAGTACCAATCAAAACAACTGATAAAAAATACATCATAAACCAATTGTTAACTATTATAGCTGTTTCTTTGCTTAACCAGAAAAAACTACTTAAATTATTTTTATTAGTTTTATGAAAAAAGAAAAAAATAAATAATGAAAGAAAAATTAAAGAAAATAAAAAAATTAAAATAAATAAACCTCTTTCTGGATCATTTGCAAAAGTATGTACAGAGTTAAGAATTCCTGATCTAACCAAAAATGTACCACTCATGCTTAGTGCAAATGTTGATATTGATAATATTATAACCCAAGAAGTTAAAATTAATTTTTTCTCTAAAACCAAAATACAGTGTAAAAGTGTTGTTAATGCAAGCCATGGCATTAAAGAGACATTTTCGACTGGGTCCCAAAACCAAAAACCACCCCAACCTAACTCATAATACGCCCAAATGGATCCCAATAAAATTCCTAGAGTTAAAAAAATCCACGAACTTAAAGCCCATTTTTTTATATGAGACGCCCATTTTTGTGAGACAATATTTAAAGTTGTTGCAGCCAGAACTGAAGAAAAAATTATTGAAGAACCTACATAACCCAAATATAAAATTGGAGGGTGAATTGCTAAAGCTGGGTCTTGTAGTATTGGATTAAGCCCCAATCCTTCTGTTGGTATTGGATAAATATAATTAAAAGGGTTTGATGTTTTGATCAAAAAAATAAAAAAACCTATAATTATAATCTGCTGAAACGTTAAAGTTAAAATTCTATACTTTATAGGTTGATTTTTAGTTCTTATTAAAAAAATAAGAATAAACAATGTTAAAACAAGTAACCACAATAATAAACTTCCTTCATGATTGCCCCAGGTTCCAGCAATTTTATAGAAAAATGGTTTTGTTGTATGTGAATTATTAAAAACAGTTTCGTTACTAAAGTCAGATAATACAAATGATAAAACTAAACATAAAAAACTAATTACAACTAAAAAAAATTGTAAAAATGTGAATGATAAAATTTTAGTATCTAATAATTTTGGATTTTTAAAATTTTTTACAGAAAGATAAATGAGAACCAATCCAAAAAAAAGTCCAAGAAATAATGAATAATTTCCTATAACACTAAATAGCATTTTATCTTTCTCCAAGCGCCTCTTTTACCTCTGGAGGCATATAATTTTCATCATGTTTTGCTAAAATTTTTGTGGCAGAAAAAAAATTTCTGTCTTTTAAAAAACCTTCTGCAACCACTCCTTTATCTTCTGCAAAAAGATTTGGGATTGCGCCTGAGTAAGTGACATTAATTTCATTTTTGAAATCTGTAATTATGAACTTAACTTCACTGGCCTCTACTAAAATAGAATTTTTTTTTACCATTCCACCTATTCTAATTTTTTTTTTATCTAATTCTGATAAAGCTTTAATCTCTGAAGGTGATTGAAAATATACTACGTTTTCTTCAAGTGATTTTAAGACTAGAAATACCGTAAGTATTAAAGTAATTAGAATAAGAGCTACAAACAAAAATCTTAATTTAACTTTACGACCATACATGGTTTAAAAGTTAATTATTTGTGGCGTTAGCTAAAATTTCTTTATTTATTTTTTGTGATTTTGCAGATTTAGCTTTCTCAGAGTTTAGAGATCCAAATTTAGCTACAAATTTATTTTGTTCCTTAGTAAATTGAACTTTTGTAATCAAGTATAGTGCTGAAAAACTTAAAAGTGTAAAACTGAAAGCAGACAATACGTAAGTCTCATATCCGTTCATAAAAAATAGTTCATTTATCATAGTCTATCTAGGCCTTTATTTTTAATTTTTATCAGTTCTGTATTATATTTCATTAAGAAAATTAGCAATGAAAAAAGAGCAAATGCCGCAGTCATTATTAGCAAAGGGAAAAGCATTGATGAATGAATTGAGCTTTTTGATAAAATATTGATTGATGCTGGTTGATGAAGTGTGTTCCACCAATCTACTGAATATTTAGTAATAGGAACATTGACTATACCTATAATCGTTATAAATGTTGTAATCTTAAAAACCTTTTCTTCACTTTCATAAATTCTCCACGAAACTAGATACATTGCATAAAAAAGTGCCAATATTAACATCGATGTAATTCGAGCATCCCAAGCCCACCATGTTCCCCAGGTTGGTTTTCCCCAAATAGAACCAGTAACTAATGCAATTATATTAAAAACAAAACCAGACGGTGCCAAACTTTTAGAGATTAAAAAAAAATTTTTATTCTTAAAAATAAAACCACTAATAGATAATAAAGTAATAGATGAAAAAATTCCTAATGTTGTCCAGGCAGCTGGAACATGTACATACATTATTCTAACAGCATCACTTTGTTTATAATCTTCCGGAGATAATATTAGGGCTTCAGTTAATCCAATAGAAAGCACAATCACAAATAAAAATAAAATATATTTCGGAGCTTTTGAGGTTATTCGAAAAATTCTATTTGGTTGAAAAAGTTTAAACATAATTAGTTAACAATGTTTATTACGAAAAGGATTTCTGATCAAGAATGCAGAGGGAGATAATAATTTTGAATTAAAATTTAACATCCCTGATCAGAATATAAGTTTTTTACTCAATTTATATGGCTTAGATTTGAGCTAAATGTGTTTGAAAAATGATAGATTTAATTAGACATCTTAAAATAACTTGACCCTTTTTTTCCTGAAAAAATTTCCTCAATTAAAGGATGTTTTATTGGCTCGTCAGAATCGTCCATTAATAGATTTTGTTCTGAAACGTAGGCTTCGTAAGTTATTTCCTCATTTTCAGCCAGCAAATGATAGAAAGGTTGATCTTTTCTTGGTCTAACATTTTTGGGAATAGATTGATACCACTCCTCAGAATTATTAAATTCAAAATCAACATCATATATAACCCCTCTAAATTCGAAATGTTTGTGTTTTACGATGTCCCCAATTGAGAACTTGGCTTTTTGAATTGGCATAGTTATTAGTATGGGTATTTAAAAATAAAAATCAATGCTAAAAATATTAATGTTTTGTGATGTGGCAAATATGTTATTATATTTTAAGTGAATAAATCTTTTTTAAAATTCGTTACAGATTTTGGACCATTAGCTATATTTTTTTTTTATTATTATAATAATGATAAAAATTTATCAGTTGCTATTCCTCCACTTATAGTTGCAACTTTAATTGCATTGGCTGTTGTTTGGTTTTTTGAAAAAAAAATACCAATGATGCCCTTAATAAGTGGAATATTAATTACTTTTTTTGGTGGCTTAACTATTTATTTTAATGATCCGATATTTATTTATATTAAACCAACAATTATAAATATTTTATTTGCTTTAGCATTATTTTTTGGGAAATATTTTACTAAAGAGCCTGTTCTAAAAAAAATTATGGGTAAATCAATCCCACTAACAGATATTGGTTGGGAATTATTAAATAAAAGATGGATGTTTTTTTTCTTGGGCCTTGCAATATTAAATGAATGTGTTTGGAGAACTCAATCGGAGGAGTTTTGGGTTAACTTTAAAGTATGGGGCATGTTGCCAATAACTATAATTTTTACCGGTTTCCAGATACCATTAATCAATAAGCATAAAATTGATGCCTAGTAATTTAAAACTAGTAGTCAATAATCCCCATAAACAAATAGAAGAAAGACAATTTTTTGAGCGAGATGAACTAAAGGTTATCTTAGATCTATATGCAAAAATGGTCTCTGAAGGATCATGGAAAGATTATGGCTTAAGTATCTCAAGTAAACAAGTTAGTTTTAGTGTTTTTAGAAATGCTGCTGAAAATGCTTTATATAAAATTTGTAAAAATTTTAAGCCTAAAAATCAAAATCTAAAATATTTAATAACAGATACCAGTGGAAAGATTTTAAAAAACTCTTTTGATCTAAAAATATTATTCAAAAATACTAACTGGAAAAAGTTACAAAAGTAAAACTATCTTCTTTGACCAAATAATCTTAGCAACATTATAAATAAATTTATAAAGTCTAGGTAAAGAGTAAGAGCACCCATCACTGCTTTTTTACCCATGATCTCACCTGTATCACTTGCTGCATACATATTTTTAATTTTTTGAGTATCATATGCTGTTAAGCCTACAAAAATTAAAACACCTAGGATTGATATTACAAAATACATCATTGAAGATTTCATAAAAATGTTAACTATTGAAGCGATTATTATTCCAATTAAACCCATCATCAAAAATGAGCCAAGTTTTGTTAAATCTCTTTTAGTTGTATAACCATAAATGCTCATTGCACCAAAAGTTGCTGAACATATAAAGAAAACCCTGGTAACACTCATTCCGGTATAAACTAATAAAATTGATGATAAAGATAAGCCCATTAATCCTGCAAAAACCCAGAAAGTCGTTTGAGCTTTTGAAGCACTCATTTTATTTATTCCAAAACTCATATAAAAAACTATTCCTAAAGGCGCCAGCATAACAAGCCATTTTAATCCAGACAAATATATTGCATTACCTATTGAGGTTAATGCTACAATAGATCCAGCATCATTAGTCACCACTGACATTTTAAATGTTAAAAGTGCAACTATTCCTGTTAATAAAATTCCAGTTGCCATGTAATTATATACTTTTAGCATGTAGGTTCTTAAACCTTCATCCATTACAACTGTTGACTGTTGAGCAGCTTTGGCTCTATTTAAGATTCCGTTTTTATCAAATTCCATAATAAGTAATATATAATAGTCTTTTACTAATTATTCAAGATACCTTAAAAAGATTAAAAATATCCAAATTAAACAAAAACCATTATGAATTATAAAAAACTAGGCAATACTAATCTCGAAGTAAGTACAATTTGTCTCGGCACTATGACTTGGGGTGAACAAAATACTCAAGAAGAAGGTTTTGAACAAATGGATTATGCTTTAGACCAAGGTATTAACTTTTGGGATACCGCTGAATTATATGCAGTTCCACCAAGGGAAGAAACTTATGGTCATACGGAAATCATAATAGGTAACTGGTTTAAAAAATCAAAAAAGAGAGACAAGGTTATTTTAGCATCAAAAGTTGCAGGCCCTATGAGAGCATATTTAAGAGGTGGAGGAAATAATTATGGAATAGATAAGATGACTCAAGCAATCAATGATAGCTTAAAGAGATTACAAACAGATTACATTGATCTTTATCAATTACACTGGCCTGAAAGAAATACAAATATGTTTGGACGTCTTGGATATGAACATAAAGAGAATGGTGAGTGGAATAAATTTGAAGATGTCCTTGGCAATCTCAAAAGATTCATTGATGCAGGAAAAATAAGAGAAATAGGTTTATCAAATGAAACACCATGGGGTGTTTCTAAATATTTGGAATTATCTAAAGAAAAAGATTTACCAAGAATGATGTCTATTCAAAATCCTTACAGCTTATTAAATAGAACCTATGAGGTTGGATTAGCCGAAATATCAATTAGAGATGAGATTGGTCTATTGGCATATTCACCATTGGCAAGTGGATATTTATCAGGGAAATATAGAAATAATCAACTGCCTAAAAATTCAAGAATTGAAAGAGATCCTGATTTTTGGACAAGATATGCAAAGCCTAACACAGAAAAAGCTGTTGATGCTTATTATGGAATTGCTAACAAACATGGTCTTGATTTAGCTCAGATGTCTTTAAAATTTTTAGAAATTCAACCATTTGTAACTTCCGTTATTATTGGGGCAACTACGATGGAGCAGTTGAAAACAAATATAGAAAGTGTAAATATCAACCTATCTGATGATGTCATTAAAGAAATTAATAATGTTCAAACAATTTATCCTAATCCATGTCCATAATTAAAAAAATTCTATCAGTTGTATCAATATTATTTATTGGTTGTGTTAATCAATTGTCTGCAGAAGAAATAAAAAAAATTGGTAAATATAAAGACTGGGAATCAATGATTTTAACTGATGCGACCGGGAAAGTATGTTTTGCTCAATCATCTCCGATTTTACAGGCTCCAAAATCAAATAAAAGAGATGCAAAGTTATTTATTGCTTTTAGACCTGCAGAAAAAATAATTGATGAAGTAAGTGTTACAGGTGGTTATGAGTTTAATAAAAATAACTCTGTAGTTGCCCAGTCAGGAAAAAATAAATTTAAATTTGATATAAAAGAACAAGGTTTTGCGTGGATTGCTGATAATAAAATTGAGTTTAGAATGATTAAGAGAATGAAAAAAGGCTCTAGAATAATGATTACTGGATATAATCAAAAAGGCTCTCAAACAATTGATCACTACTCATTACTAGGATTTACTAAGGCTTACAACTCTTCAAAAAAAGCCTGTAGTTAAATAAATGAAATCAAAAAAGAAAATTGTTCTAGCCTACTCAGGGGGCCTTGATACTTCTATTATCTTAAAATGGCTTCAAGAAAATTATGATGCTGAAGTAATTTGTTATACTGCAGATGTGGGACAAGAAATTGATAGAAAAAAAATTATCACAAATGCAAAGAAATTTGGCGTTAAAAATATAATCATAGAAGATTTAAAAGATATCTTTGTTAAAGATTATGTTTATCCAATGATTAGAGGTCACGCAATCTATGAGGGGGTTTATTTATTAGGTACATCAATAGCAAGACCACTCATCGCTAAAGATCAAATTAGAGTTGCTAAAAAATTTAAAGCTTATGCTGTATCACATGGTGCAACTGGAAAAGGGAATGACCAAGTTAGATTTGAATTAGGGTATCATTATTTTGGACCCAATATAAAAATTATCGCTCCATGGAGAATTTGGAAACTAAAATCTAGAACAGATCTTATTAATTATGCAAAAAAACATGGAATAACTATTCCAAAAGATAAAAAAGGAGCCCCTCCCTTTTCAATTGATGATAATTTATTTCATACATCAACAGAAGGTAAGGTTTTAGAAAATCCAAAAAATTCTGCTCCTGAATTTATTTTTCAAAGATCAATTTCGCCTGAAAAAGCACCAAATAAACCAAGCTTTGTAACTATCAATTTTAAAAATGGTGACCCATTTGCAATTAATGGAAAAAAACTATCTCCTGCAAAATTATTAGAAAAACTTAATCAGCTTGCAGGGAATAATGGAATTGGAAGAGTTGATTTAGTAGAAAATAGATTTATTGGAATAAAATCTAGAGGAGTATACGAAACTCCTGGTGGCACATTATTAATTCATGCACATAGAGCAATTGAGTCAGTAACACTTGATAAAGAAACCATGCATAAGAAAGATCAAATAATGCCTAGATATGCTGAATTAATTTATAATGGTTATTGGTATTCAAATGAAAGATTTAAACTTCAAAAAATTGTGGATCTCAAAAAGAATAAAGTTAACGGTTCTGTAAAACTTAAGCTTTATAAAGGGAATGTAATAATAGAATCTCGACAAACTAAAAGTTCTGCTTACTCAATGAAAAAAGTTTCATTTGAAGAAAACAAAACGTTTAATAAATCTAATGTTGAAAGATTTATTAATTTTCATAAGAAAAAACTTCGTTCTTAAATAAAATGCAAATAAACGTTTTTGCAGATACCATTTGTGGATGGTGTTTTATTGGACATAAAAATTTAAACAAAGCCTTAAGAAATTTTCCAAATATAAAATTTGATATTAGACATATTCCATTTCAATTAAATCCAGATATGCCAACCGAAGGTATTCATAGAGATAAGTATTTAGAAATAAAATTTGGTGGAAAAGATTATGCAGCACCCATGTATGAAAATATGAAATTAAAAGCAAAAGAATCTGGGATAAATTTAAATTTAGATAAAATAAAAAGAACTCCCAACACTGTTCTTTCTCATTTACTAATTGTTCTAAGTGAACAATTTAATTTACAAAATAAAATTAAAGAAAAAATATATCAGTCTTATTTTATTGATGGACTCGATATTGGAGATATTGATGTTTTAATTGGTATTGCTAAAGAAAATAATATTACAGAAAATATTTTTAAAGAATTTATTAATGAAAAAAATATTCAAAATGTGACTTCAAAAATTTTAATTGCTAAAGAGAAGAATATTAGTGGAGTTCCATTTTTTGAGATAGGAAAAGATTTTATTTCTGGTGCTCAAAGCTCAATTCAATTAGAAAACGCTATTAAAGCCAATTTAAAATAAGATTTAGGACAATTTGACATTTGTTATAATTACTAAAAATTATAACTTCACACCATGGAATCGTTAAAAAACTGGATGATGGATGCAGCAAATATCTTATTTGATGATAGTAAAAATGATCTAAGATCTCTTCCTAAAACTGTAAGATTACAAATCCTTTTAGTTTTAAGTTTTATTTGGACTACAGTTTTTAGTTTATACATTTTTTCTTATACAACTTTTGCCTTTGGTTGGGCGGGTCTTTATGTGGCTCACATTGGTTTAATATTTGCCGTCTATATGACTTTTAAAAATTTTCATAAAGCAGAGGAAAAATCTAGTAGTGTTTTTAAAACAAAAAATTTTGACCCATTTAAAATAATGGTGATTGTTTTTGTGGTAGTGTTTATTTTTGTATTTTCAAAAGGAATTGAGGTTTTAACTAGTCCTAATCCAAGTTCATATTCTATTCCTTATGATGGGCCATCTAAATCAGTATTTGAAAAATGGTTACCGTTCAGTAAAAACAAATAATGGAAAAAATAGCAAAAAATTTACAGTTAGCATTAATGTGTATTATTTTGATAAGCACAGTAATTGCTGTTGGTATAGAAATTAAATATATGATTCTAAATCAGTCTGTAACATTAGCCGATTTATTATTAATGTTCCTTTATTTGGAAGTATTAGCAATGGTAAGGGTTTTTTGGGATCAACAATCAATAAGCATAACTTTACCTCTTTTAATTGCGATTACTGCTCTTGCTCGATTTATTATATTGCAAGGTAAAGAAATGGATCCAACAGCATTAGTTTATGAGGCTGTTGCTATAGTTTTAATATCAGCTGCAATTGTAATTTTAAGATTAAGACACAGTGATAAATTGGGTCTAAAAAGAAAAAAATCTAAATAATTTAATATGATGTTTGAAGCCTCAAGGGCTAAAGCAGTTGATAAATTACATAATTTTGTAGAAAATAATTTAATTGATTATTCAAAATTAAGAAATTTTGATTTTGGACCTAATAACAGATCAAATATTTCCTGTTTGTCACCATACATAACGCATGGAGCAATCAATGAATTAGAGGTAATTGATAAATCTCTCAAAAAGTATTCATTTTCAAAGAATGAAAAGTTTGTTCAAGAGGTTCTATGGCGCGTTTATTGGAAAGGTTGGCTTGAGTTAAGACCAAATGTTTGGTCAGACTATTTAATAGAATTAGATAAAATCAAAAATGAATTCAAAGACAATCAGTATTATTTAGATGCCACTGAAGGAAAAACAGACATAGAATGCTTTAATCAATGGCTAACCGAACTTAAAGAGAATAATTACCTTCATAACCATACCAGAATGTGGTTTGCAAGTATTTGGATATTCACACTAGAATTACCGTGGCAGCTAGGTGCAGAATTTTTTATGCAACATCTTTATGATGGTGATGCCGCATCAAATACACTTGGTTGGAGATGGGTAGCTGGGGTTCAAACTCAAGGTAAACATTATCTAGCAAGTGAATGGAATATAAATAAATTTACTAACAATAGATTTCAAAACATAAAGCTTAATGAAAATGCCACACCAATATTCAGTGATAAAACTTATCAAGTAAATAAAAAAGAATTTTTAAATTCTGAAATTTTAAAGGATCAAACTTTATTAATATTTGAAAATAATATGACTTTTGAATTTTCTGATTTTAAAGATCATAAATTTAAAAAAATTTTATTAGTCTTAAATGATACAAATAGAGTTATCAAATTGAGTGAAAAAGTGTTGAAGTTTAAAGCTGATCTTTTAAAAGATCAAAAAACAAGGTTAGAAGATAAATCAATTAATTGTGAACTTATTAACATCAGTGATTTAGAGAATATTACTGAAAAAGTTTATGCTCTTTATCCAACTGTTGGTGAAAATTTAGATTTTATTCAAAACAATAATTTAAAAAATATCAAATTATTATATAGAAAGTTAGATCAGTTTTCTTGGCAATATTGCAATAAAGGTTTTTTTAACTTTAAAAATTATATCCCAAAAATTATTGCTAAATTTAATTAAGCTAAAAAAGTTTTAATACCATCTAAAATATATTGAACACTTAATCCTACAAGAATGATAGCTACCACTCTTGAGATAACCCCAATTATTTTTTTATTTATTAAATTAGAAAACTTTGAAGCTATAAAAAAGATTATAAAAGTTAGAGATAGTACAATTACCAATGAAAACATTCCTACTGTTTGATTTGTAAAATTAGTTCCAATATCTGAAACAGAAACAATTACTGAAGTAATGGCTGCTGGTCCTGCAATAATAGGTGTTGCTAAAGGAAATACACTCACGTTATCAGAATTTAAATCTATATCTTCTCCTTTCCTTTGCTGACGCTTGTCAAATAACATCTCTATCGCAATTATTAATAAGATAATTCCTCCTCCTATTGTAAAAGCTGGGTAAGAAATATGTAAATAGCTTAACAGTGAGCTTCCAAGTAACGCAAAAAATAACAATATGATAGTTGCAATTATAGTTGCACTAAATGCAACTTTAATTTTTTGTTTTGTCTCCATGTGTTGAGTAATACTCAAAAATAATGGAGTATTTCCTAATGGGTCAATTACTATAAAATATAGGAAGAAAGTTTGAATAAATATCTCTGACATCAGGTTTATCTATCTTTTTAAAAAGATTTTACAATTTAAATTAAAACCAACGTATCATTCCAATAATACCAGCGGTTGCATAAAAAAATTGCAACAAAAGTATTCCTTTATGGCCTCCTCTATAGGCCCAAATTCCAATCAATATCGCTGATAAAAGTAATAAGCAGAAGCCAAAAAATTCTATTCCAATATTTAATGCAACAAACAAGGAATATAAAATAGCAGTAATCACACCTGCCCATTCAAAAAATTTATTGCTCATTTTATTTGATTAAATAAATCACAATATGGTTTTAAAATTCTCATAAAGAATTTTGGAATAGTTATTCATGTCAGACATATTATCTTTTGCAGCATTATCAAATTTTTCTAAAGCACCTTCTCCCAACTGATCTTCAAGGGCTTTTTTATATTCTGGAACACACCCCCATTCATTAACTGTGGTATCTTTAATTTCTATATGAAATTGAATTCCATAAGCGTGGTTTTGGTATTTAAAAATTTGATATTTTGTTTCAGGAGACGATGCTAACAAAGTTACATCTTTATTATTTTCTATTCCCTGCACCTCATATGAATGCCATTGTAAACTTTTGATTTGTTCTGGAAATTTTGAAAAAAAATTATCTTTATCTTTTTCTTTGTTAAAGTTGATATCCATAATTCCAATTTCTGGCGTACTAGATTTAACTACTTTACCACCTACCACCTCACCTAGTAACTGACAACCAAGACAAAAACCTAAGTAAGGTTTTTTTAAATTGATAACAAATTCTTCAATTGCTTTTTTTTCTTCAATTAACCAAGGATATTCTTTTTCCATATAGGTATCCATTGGGCCACCCATACAAAACATTCCATCAAATTTACTTAGATCATTTGGAATTTTTTCACCTTCATCAAGTTCAATAGTGGTTAACTTGACTCCATCAGCCAACATTAAATCCTTAATATAACCAGGATCTTCAATTTTAATGTGTTGTAAAACAATTATATCCACTAAAGTTTAGCTTAGCTTAGAGCACTTCTTGGAGCAATATTTTACTTTATCCCAATTTAACTTCCATTTTTTACGCCAAATAAAGGGTCTTTTGCAAACGGGACAAATTTTTGAAGGTAGATTTTCTTTTTTCATTATTAAATAATAAATTTAATAATAATTAAGACAAAAATTGAAGTTGCAATTCCACTTAAACCCATGGCGAGTGCAGCAAAAACTCCTGCTGTTTTGTTTTTACTCATTGCTCTTGCAGTTCCAATACCGTGACTTGCTAGACCAAAACCAAACCCTCGTGCACTCATATCTTTTATATTAAAAATATTTAATGCAAAAGTTCCAAGGGAAGCACCCACAATTCCCGTAATAATTGTTATAATAGCTGTTAAAGAGGGAATTCCACCTATTAACTCAGCTATACCCATAGCTATAGGTGCAGTAACATTTCTCGGAACCATGGTTAGAATAATTTCCTGATCTAAATTAAAAAAAGAAGCTAAGTAATAAGTGATCAATATGGCAAAAGGAATTCCTAAAAAAATTGAAAATACAATTGGTTTAATTTCTTTTAAAATTAGGTTTTTTTTTTCGTAAATAGGTATTGCTAAAGCTACTGTTGCGGGACCTAACATAAAATGAATGAACTTGGCTCCATTAAAATATCGATCATAAGTGACATCCATCGTCAATAAAACAGATGAAACAATTAAAATACTAATTGCCACTGGATTTACTAGAGGATTAAGTTTTGATTTTTTGTATAAATAGTCTCCCAACAAAAAAGCGCCAAGAGTTAGAGTTATCCAAAATAAAGGCTCTGCTTGCAAGTATACCCAAATTTTATAAAGTTTATCTTCTTTTGACATTTTTTTTCTCTAATTTAATAATCTTTTCCATAACGAAAGCGGTAAATACTAAGCTTGCTAAAGTACCTATGACAATAATTGCTAAAATCTTAAATAAATTATCTCCAAGATAATTAATGTGCATCACAACACCTACTCCTATTGGAACAAATAATAATGACAGATAGTTAATTATTTGATGACTAGTTTCTGATATTTCCTGTTTAATTTTTTTATAGGGCGTTGGTGATTTAAGAAAAAATATAAATACTAATAATAATAAAATAAGTCCAATAACAGGTCCTGGAATATTTATTTCAAAAAATTTTTGTATTGCCTCCCCAAAAAGTTGAAAAGAAAATATAAAGAACAGACTTTTTAACATTTAATAATACACTTTATTTAATAAAACTAAATTTCTCTAAAATTTTCTTTCCATTTTTTTATTGCCTCTTCCCAACTTGGGATAACATTATCCTCATATCCATAAACAGAACCTGTTCCAATAAATCTAAAATTTTTCATAGCCAGTGCGTGATGCTTACCTCTTAGATAATCTAACATTTTGTTCTTATTTTCCCAAACTGTTAGGGTATGATGATACTTACTTATCTTTTTTGAGTCACAAAACAAATTTCCATTTGCTTTTCTTGCTGCAGCAAAACTTGGTATCGTATACCTCATGAATTTTAACATTCCAAAAAAACCCTTTACTTTAATGCCTGTTATAGAAATATACATTATGCAGTATTTAATTTTATAAATTTATCTGCTTCAGATAAAATCATTTTTTTTCTTTCATCTTTCATTTTATCAAAAATTCTAACCATCATCGACAGTCTTGGGTTCTTTAAAAAAAATTTCCTATTTCGATCTATAAACCTCCAATAAAGACCATCCATCGTATTACACCACTCCCCTTTTTTAAAATCCATCATCTTCATAAAATAAGCAGATCCACAAATGTATGGTTTAGTTGCAAAAATCCCTCCATCACTAAATAAACCCATGCCATAAACATTTGGAACCATCACCCAGTCAGATGAGTCAACAAACATTTCCATAAACCATTTATAAACATAAGTTGGTTTTACTTCACAGAGGTTCATTATATTTGATAAAATCATTAATCTTTCAATGTGATGAGACCACCCATGATCAACAGCATTTTTAATTGCATGATCTAATGGAGGCAAACCCGTAGTTCCTTCGTACCAAGATTTTTTCATTTTTCTATTTTGTTTAAAAAAATTTCCTACCTCCATTTCATCAGAATAGCCTTGATAAATACCTCTCATGAACTCTCTCCAACCTATTATCTGACGTATATAACCTTCAAGTGAATTCATTCTTATTTTGTATTTTTTATGGAACTCTAAAACTTTTTGAATAATAAATTCTGGTGTTATTAAACCCAGGTTAATATATGGACTTAAAGCACTATGAAATAAGATGTTATCTTTTTGATTTACAGCATCCTCATAATCACCAAATAAATTAGATTTTTCTTTAATAAAAAAATTTAAAAGTTTAACAACATCATCGTATTCTGTTGCAAACCAAAAATTATTTGTACTTCCGGGATGATCTTTAAATAATTTTTCAATAATTGGTTTTAATTTTTTTGTATGATTGGTTTCATTGATCTTTGGAAATTTTGGAATGGATATATCTTTAGGTAATTTATTTCTATTATCTTCATCAAAGCTCCACTTTCCACCAATTGGATTGCCATCAGCACCCATTAATATTCCAGACTTTCTTCTAACTTCCTTATAAAATGTTGCCATGAAAGGCTTTTTTGATTTTCCCAAATAATTTTTAAATTCATCTCTAGAATTTAAAAACATAGGCGTTTGTATAAAATTCCAATTAATTTTTTCTTTTTTTGAAAACTGAGAAATTTTTTTCTCAAAAAACTTATCTTCTACTTCAAAGCTTGTAATTTCAGTTATCTTATTTCTAGTAATTATTTTTTTAAGCTTTTTAAAATAATCATCTTTGAAATCTTTATCTTCAATTTTTAGGTAATCTAATTTATATTTATTTTTCTTTAAACTATCCGCATAAGAACGCATAGAAGATAAGAATAATAGGATTTTTTGCTTATGATGTTTTTCATAAGTGCATAATCCGTTATCTTCTGCCATAAAGAACACATGGTCCTTTTTGAAGCGGTCTAAGTATTTTAATGGAAATAATTGATTACCAAGTATAAAAAATAATTTCATAACTAAATATAACTAATAAAAAAATTTATGTCAGAAAAATATCTAATCTTTGGTGCGACAGGTTCAATTGGTTCAAGTCTAGCTGAACAATTAAAAAATGCAGGAAATGATATTCACTTAATTGCAAGAAATGAAAGTGAAGTAAGTGCAATTGCAGATAAATTAGGTTGCAAATTTACAGTTGCTGATGTTTTAGAAGATGGTTTTATTGAAAAAGTCAAAGCTGATGTTCCTGAGATAAAGGGAATTGCTTATTGTGTTGGTTCAATTGATCTTAAACCATTAAGAATGGTTACTGAACAAGATTTTAATAAATGTATGAAATTAAATCTTTATTCAGCTGTAGAGGCGATAAAAGGATATCAAGAAAGTTTAAAAAAAAATAAAGGCTCTATAGTTTTATTTTCAACAGTTGCGGCTCAAAGAGGTTTTACAAATCATGCTATTATTGCTTCGGCTAAAGCTGCTGTAGAAGGTTTAACAGTGTCACTAGCAGCAGAATTTGCACCAAATATAAGAGTTAACTGTATTGCTCCAAGTTTGACAAAATCAAAAATTGCTGAGCCTATGTTGAAGAATACTACAATCGCTGAAGGTATCGCTAAAGCTCACCCATTGAAAAGATTAGGTGAGGGTAAAGACTCTGCATCATTAGCTAAGTTTTTAATATCTGAAGATAGTTCTTGGGTAACAGGTCAAATTATAGCAGTGGACGGTGGTCGATCAAAACTTTCTTAAAGTAAAAAATTTATTTTTATACAAAAAATCACTTATGATTAATAAAAATTAAGTATCTAATATTTTCTTTTTTGCTTTTTCAAACTCCTCTTGAGTTAATACTCCACTTTGTAGCAAATCATTTAGTTTTGTAATTTCATTGCTGAGATTCTCACCTTCAGATTGTGAAATTACTGGTTCTTTTTCTTCTTGTTCTTCTGGCCTATTTTCTACTTTTGCTTTGAAGCCTTTCATAATAGCTGTTCCACCTAAATAAAAAACAAAACCCAATATAGGAATTGCTAGTCCAAAAAATATTATTTTTTCCATAAATTAATCTTCATCCTCATCACGCCAACCTTTTTGATACATCAAGTATCCAGCTAAAATTACTGAAAAGGTACCAGCTATCATCCCAAAGTCAAAACCAACTTGTTTTCCATATAGATACCAGCCTAATTGCGTTGCTCCAATTGGAACTGCCGTTAACAATATCATTATTAATCCAATTCGATATTCATAGGGCGGCTTTTTCATTTGGAAACTTTATCAAATTAGAGAGGAAATTAATTAAGTTTTATCAATTTGAGACAATAAAACTTATGAATGAAAAAGTGTTTATTTTTGTGATCTTTTAAAACAATCTATTGTATTTTTTAATAAACAAGCAATAGTCATTGGTCCTACTCCACCTGGCACAGGTGTTAAAGCCTTAGCAACTTTTGAAACCTCATCAAATGCAACATCACCCACTAAACCATTCTCAGTTTTATTTATTCCAACATCAATTACAATTGCATCTTTTTTAACCCAATCGCCTTTTACAAGCTCGGGGATACCAACTGCTGCAACAATAATATCTGCTTCTAGGCATTCAGCTTTTAAATCTTTTGTTCTTGAATGTGTAATTGTCACCGTGCAGTTTTCTTTAAGAAGAAGTTGCGTCATTGGTTTACCATTTAAATTTGATCTTCCAACTACAACTGCTTTTTTACCACTTAAATTTGGTTCAATTTTTTTAATCATCAAATAACATCCAAGGGGAGTGCATGGTACTGAACTTTCATAACCTGAAGATAAATTTCCTACATTCATTGGATGAAAACCATCTACATCTTTTGAGGGTGTAATTGTTTCAATTACTTTTTGCTTATCTATATGTTTTGGAAGTGGAAGTTGAACTAAAATTCCTGAAACACTCTCATCATTATTTAATTCTTCAATTTTTTCTAAAACAGTTTTTTCCTCAACTGTATCAGGGTATTTTATAACCTCAGATTTTAAACCTACTTCATTTGCTGATTTTTCTTTGTTTCGAACATAAATTTGGCTTGGAGCCATATCTCCAATTAAAATTACAGTTAACCCTGGGACTTTATTGTATTTTGTCTTTAGCTCAGTTACTTCTTGTTTTAATTCTTCTCTAAGTTCTGCTGCTGCTTTTTTTCCATCTATTAAAATCATATTTCTTCCTTAAAAAATCATTGGTGCAATGTAAAGCTTCATACACATTTCAATAAACCAAATCAATAAAAGAAGAATTATTGGTGATATATCTAATGAGCCTAAATTAGGCAAAAACCGTCTAATTCTATATAAAATCGGATCAGTTAAACGATAAGTTAGTTCTAAAATAGAGTAAACAAATCTGTTTTGGGTGTTTAAAATATTAAAAGATATTAGCCAACTAATGACAACGTTTGCTATAACAACATAAGAATAAAGTTTCAAAATTTGAAGTGCTAAATAAAAGATGGCTATCATTTTTTTTCAATATAAATCGACTGACTTGGAAAAGCAAAAGAAGCTCCATTTTTTTCAACAATCTGTTTAATTTCAATTGCAAGCCTCTCTTTAACTTCTAGTGAATTACTCCAACTATTAGAATTAGTAAAACATCTTACCAATATATCTATTGAACTATCTGAAAATTTTTCAATTCTTACTGCCACTCCCGCTGATTGATTATAATCATCACTTGAGTTTATATAGCTTTCAATTTCTTCTCTTACTTTTTTTAATTGTTCTATAGTTGAGTCATATTGAAGAGTAATAATCCATCTAATCCGCCAGTTAGAAGTTTCACTTACATTGACAACTGCATTTTCAGCAAATTGAAAATTTGGAATTATAGCAAGTGATTTATCAAATTTTCTTATTGAAGTTGATCTAAATCCAATATTTTCAACAGTACCTTCAATAATTCCTTCAACAGCAATCCAATCTCCAATTTTAAATCTTTTTTCCACTAAAACTAAAATACCTGAGATTAAATTTTTGAATAAATCTTGTGCGCCTAATGCAACGGCCACACCAAACAAACCAAGTCCAGCAATAATTGGCCCTATCTTTATTCCCCATAATTCTAAAACTGCCGCAAGCCCTAAAATAAAAATTAAAATTTTAAGTGACTTTATGATCCATCCAATTAACTCTCTGGTTAAAAGTTTATCCAGTCCACTTAAAATATAAGAAATTGGTTCAATGATTTGATGGATGACCCAAAAAATCAATATTGTAATTAGTGTTCTATTTATGGTGTCAACAATTTCACGGCCATCACTTGAAAAAGTCATGTAATAACTTGCAATAAAAAAACCAAGAACAATCGGTAGAAATCTAGCAGGACCTACTAAAGAATGAACGAATGTATCATCTAATTTATTGGTAGTTCTTTTAGAAATTATTTCTAACTTTTTAATAATAAGTTTGCTTATTAAACCTCTAAAAATTAAGAAAATAAAAAAAATCCCAATACCAATTAATATTTGAAAAATATCAACACCTAGAATTCCTTTTTTCCAAACCGACAAAAATATATCAGAAAAATTATTTATTATTTCCATAGCTAAATTTTATATAACAAAAACTCTTCATCTCCAGGATTAAAAAGAAATATCTTCTTCCACTTAATTTCATTCAGTATTGACGAGGTTTTTTCACCAATGCACATTAAATTTGTATTCATCCAAAGACTTTCGGATTGATGCATCTTAATAAAATTTATTAAACTTAAGGCACTATTTTGAGAGTAAACATAAACCATGTCAGGTATTTTAAGCTTTAATTTGTTTACAAATTCATCATCAAAATTTTGATTATGAGTAGTCCGATAATTAACTACTCTTTTAATATTATATCCTTCTTTTAAAAGTTGCTGGTCAAGATCAGCAGAAACTATTTCGCCACTTATATAAATTAAAGCTCCATCTTTCTGATTGAAATTTTGTAAAACTAATTCTTTTAAATTTTCAACATTTCCCTCAGCTGTAATTACATTTTGAAAACCAACACTTCTAGCTTTTTTTTCTGTAGCATTTCCTACACAGAAACATAAAAGATTTTTGTCAATACTTTTTAGATCTAAAAAATTTACAGCATTTGCACTTGTGAAAATAATCCCCTTAAAATCTGAAAAATTTATCTGTTCATAATCAACCTTATCTATTCTTAATAAAGGAAGATGAGAAACTTGATGTCCTAATGATTTAAATTTTATAATCATGTCAGAACAATCTTCTAGTGGTCTAGTAAGTAAAATATGCATATTATCTTTTGTAAGAATTGTTTGATTTAGTTTTTAAAATCTGCCCCACTTCTTTACCAAGTAATTTTGCATTTTCAATTTTTGAAGATTTTTTTTCATAAAATCTTTGACTACCATCCAGAGAAAAGAGCTCGGCTTCTAAAAGAATTTCATCACCTTCAATAATGGCATGAGCTCCAACGGCTGTTTCACAGTCACCTTCTAAAACTTTGAGAACATTTCTTTCAGCATTGGCTCTTTGGGATGTTTCTTGGTCATTAATTTTATCTAAAACTGAAATAACCTCATCATCATCATTTCGGCATTGAAGCGAGATAATTCCTTGTCCTGCACTTGGAATTATTTCTTTTGTTGAAAATACTTCTGTAATTTGATCTTCTATTGATAAAGATTTAATTCCTGCATATGACAATATTATTGCATCATACAAACCATCATTAAGTTTTTTAATTCTTGTATCAACATTTCCTCTTATAAGTTTATAATTAAGATCAGATCTAATATTTTTTATTTGAAATTCTCTTCGATAAGATGATGTTCCAATTACAGCTTCAGCTTTTAATTCTTTAAGTTTTTTTTTATCTTTAGTTATCAATATTTCCCTTGGATCGTTTCTTTCTAAAAATGTATCAGTTCTTAAACCATCAGTTTCAACAGCCGGCATATCCTTTAATGCATGAACTGCTATATCAATTTTTTTATCTTGAAGTTCTTTTTCTATATTTGTTGAAAATAAACCTTTTCCACCTACTTCTGATAATCTAATATTTTGAACCTGATCTCCTTTTGTTGTTATTTCTCTAATTACGATATCTTCATCATTTAAATTTGTAATTTGAACAATCTTATCTTTAGCGTTTTGAGCATAAACTAATGCTAACTTGCTTCCCCTTGATCCAATGACAATTTTCTTATTCATAAAAATATATTTCTTACTTGTATTGAGATTGTACAATTAATAAAAACTATTTGAATGTGTAAAAAACCCTTAATTTTAGGAATTGAGTCTAGCTGTGATGAAACAGCAGCATCAATAATTACTGAAAATGAACATGGAATACCAGTAGTTTTATCCAATATTGTTTCTAGCCAGGTTGATGTCCACAAAGAATTTGGAGGTGTTGTTCCTGAATTAGCAGCAAGATCACATATAGAAAAAATTGATTTGATTGTTCAAAAAGCAATAGATGACAGTGGTAGAAAAATTGAAGAGATAGATGCTGTTGCTTCCACAGCTGGTCCAGGCTTGATAGTATGCTTGTCTGTTGGTTTAAGTTTTGGGAAAGCATTCGCCTCTGCCTTAGATAAACCATTCATTGCTATTAATCATTTGGAAGGCCATGCTCTAAGCCCAAAACTAAATTCAAACCTAGATTATCCATATTTGCTTTTATTAATTTCTGGAGGACATTCACAATTTTTAAATGTTCAGGGCTTAGGTAAATATAAGAGATTGGGAACAACTATTGATGATGCTTTGGGAGAAGCGTTTGATAAAACTGCAAAGCTTTTGGGAATTGAATTTCCTGGTGGACCACAAATAGAAATTTTAGCAAAAAAAGGTGATCCAAATAAATATGATTTGCCTAAGCCAATTTTTAATAAGGGGGGGTGCAACTTATCTTTTGCAGGTTTAAAAACAGCAATTTTGAGAATAACAAAAAATATCAAAACAGATCAGGAAAAATTTGATCTTGCAGCTTCTTTTCAAAAAACAGTGGAGCAAATTTTATATAAAAAAACTAAGATTGCATTTACAGAATTTGAAAAACAAAATAATTTAAAAAAAAAAATATTTGTAGTTGCTGGGGGAGTAGCAGCTAATAAAAGAATTAGATCAATGTTAATTAATTTATGTAATGAAGAAAATTATCAAAATATTTTTCCACCAATTGAATTTTGTGGAGACAATGCTGCTATGATTGCTATGGTTGGTTTAGAAAAATTTAAATTAAAACAATTTAATAATCTGGATCATCCAGCCAAACCAAGATGGCCTTTAGATGAAAATGCTGCCTTTTTAAAAGGTGCGGGTGTTAAATTATAGGTTTTACTATCTAAATTTTGGTCCAGACATCCAAATAGCTAGCGTAAGTCTTTTCCCAGATGTAATTTTATTAACTTTATGATTAATATAAGATGGAAAAATAATTGCACTACCAGGTGTGTTGAACTCATTACATATAATCTCACTTGATCTAAATAAAACTAGATCTCCACCATCATAAGTTTCTTCTGACAGGTTTAATAAGGCAGTTAGTTTAATATCTCTCACTGGATCTCGAGGAACAGCATCAATGTGCCAATTATATTCAGTACCCTCCTCATAAATATTATAATTAAGTTTTTTCAATGTGGTCAGTGGATGAAGATCAAAACCAAAAAAATTGTTATTTGCTGTTAAACAAAACTCAACAAAAGGAGAGATATATTTTTGAATTTTTCCATAATTAACAAATTTTACATCAGAAGTTTTAACTGATTCTTTATCATAAACATCATTCCCTTGAATAAAATTTAATTTAATAATGTTATTAATTTCTTTTATTTGTTCTATATTAAATATGTTCATTGATGAATAATTTGCTGCTCTCATAGAAATATAGTTATCAAAATAAATTGATAAATTCTTTAAAAATAATACAAAGTATAAAAATGCAATATTGGCTATTAAAATCCGAACCTGACGTATGGTCAATTGATCAACAAAAAAAGGCAGGTGTAAAAGGTGCGCCCTGGGATGGTGTAAGAAATTATCAAGCAGCAAAAAATTTAAAAAGTATGAAAAAAGGTGACCTTTGTTTTTTTTATCACTCAAATATTGGAAAAGAAATTGTTGGAATTGTAGAAGTAATAAAAGAAGCGTACCTGGATAAAACTGATAAATCGGGACGTTTTGTAGCTGTTACTGTAAAATTTAAGAATAAATTACCATCACCCATAACTCTTGAAACTATCAAAAAATCTAAGGAATTAAGCCATTTAGCTCTTATTAAACAAAGCAGACTATCAGTAATGCCAATAGATTCTAAAAGCTGGAAAATATTAAATAACATGAGTAAAGTTTAATTATAAAAAATCTCATGCCTTTGAAAAAAAAGAAAAAAACTAAAGTTAAAAAGAAAGTTACAAAAAAAGTAACAAAAAAAACTAAAGTTAAAAGAAAAATTGTTAGCAAAGTTGCTATTGAAGATTCAAAAGAGCTTGTAATTAAAACTAAACCTCAGTGGGTTAAAAACAGTCTAGCTACAAAAAGTAAATATCAAGAAAAATACTCTAAATCTATTAAAAATAACGATGAGTTTTGGAGAGAAGAAGGAAAAAGAATTACTTGGATAAAACCATACAAAAAAATTAAAGATGTAAAATACAGTACTAAAGAAGTTAAGATCAAATGGTTTCAAGATGGTACCTTAAATGCTTCAGCAAATTGCATTGATAGACATTTAAAAGATAAAAAAGACAAAACTGCAATAATTTGGGTTGGAGATGATCCAAAAGATAACCAAAAAATATCTTACAAACAGCTTCACGAAAAAGTTTCAAAAGCAGCTAATGGCTTAAAAAAATTAGGAATTAAAAAAGGAGACAGAGTTACTATTTATTTAACCATGATCCCTGAACTTGCTATTTTAATGCTTGCTTGTGTTCGAATTGGTGCAGTTCACTCAATTATTTTTGGTGGATTTTCAGCAGACTCTATTTCTGGAAGAGTTAATGATTGTGAGTCTGAATATATAATCACAGCTGATGAAGGTGTTAGAGGAGGAAAAACTATTCCTCTTAAATATACTACTGATGAAGCATTAGAGAGTTGTCCTAATATTAAAAAATGCATCGTTGTTCAACGAACAGGAAATTATATCAATTGGGATAAAGAAAGAGATGTTTGGTATCATGATTTAATTAAAGATGTTTCAAAACATTGTGAACCTGAAGAAATGAATGCTGAAGATCCTTTGTTTATTTTATACACCTCAGGTTCAACCGGTAAGCCTAAGGGAGTATTACATACAACAGGTGGTTATATGGTGTATGCTTCTATGACTCATCAATACATATTTAATTATAAACCAAAAGATATTTACTGGTGTACTGCTGATATTGGTTGGGTTACAGGTCATAGCTATATAATTTATGGGCCTTTAGCAAATGGGGCAACAACAATAATGTTTGAAGGTATTCCAAACTATCCAACCACCTCAAGATGGTGGCAAATTATCGACAAATATAAAGTAAATACTTTTTATACAGCTCCCACAGCAATTAGAGCTTTGATGCGTGAAGGAGATAAACCTGTTAAAAAAACTTCAAGAAAATCATTAAAATTACTAGGTACAGTTGGTGAACCAATTAATCCAGAAGCTTGGATGTGGTATTATAAAACTATCGGGAATTCAAAGTGCCCAATTGTTGATACATGGTGGCAAACAGAAACAGGAGGAATAATGATTGCTCCTCAAACTGGAGCAATTGACTTAAAGCCTGGCTCAGCCACTAAACCATTTTATGGAATTGAGCCTGTGCTTGTTGATAAAAAAGGTAAGGAAATAAAAGGTCAAGGAGAAGGTAGATTATGTATTGCTAAATCATGGCCTGGTCAAATGAGAACTGTCTATGGAGACCACCAAAGATTTATTGATACATATTTTTCACAGTTTGACGGTAAGTATTTTACTGGGGATGGATGTAGAAGAGACAAAGATGGATACTATTGGATTACAGGTCGTGTAGATGATGTAATTATTGTGTCTGGACATAATCTTGGGACTGCCGAAATAGAAAGTGCATTTGTTGCTCATCCAAAAGTTGCTGAAGCAGCTGTAGTTGGATATCCACATGATATAAAAGGCAACGGACTTTATTGCTACGTAACTTTAAATGTAGGTGAGAGAGAAAATGGTGACCTTGAGAGAGAGTTGAAACTTTGGGTCAGAAAACAAATTGGGCCCTTGGCTACACCAGATTTAATACATTTCACACCTGGTCTTCCAAAAACTAGATCAGGAAAAATTATGAGAAGAATTTTAAGAAAAATTGCAGCTAATGAACATGATCAATTAGGTGACACAACTACTTTAGCTGATCCAAGTGTTGTTAATAGTTTAGTTGATAATAGAAAAAATATTTAAAATTGAATTAAATCCTTAAATTCTTTTCTTATAATATCCCATTTTAAAATCATAGAGTTTAAAACAATTTTTCGATCTAAAGTTTTTAATTCTTCTGCAATTGGAGCCCATTTATATAATGATAAAGCACTAGGATTAAATGGAAGATCTTTATAATAAATTTCCCAGTCTAAATTTTCAAATCTTTCGTTAAAACTTTTTTTTGCTTCTTCAATTATGTCAGATGGCATCTTGTTTGAAGTCTCATCATCTAAAATTTTAGAAAAAATTTCTTTAGCCTGATCAATATTTTGATAGTTAAAGTTTACTTTTAAATATGAGAAAGTAAAAAAAGTTAAGTCTTGCAAAGCAATAGAATAAATATTCCACTTAGCTTGATTTACAGAAGACATAAAAACATCATTATCAAAATGAAGAACATACTTTGTCCCCATTCTTGTTTTTAAATAGCTATACAGAGTAACCTGGGTGACCCAAGCTGACTTCGTTTGAATGAAGTGTTCTAGATCATCTAAATCTTTGATTTTTTTTTTTGGAATAAATGCTTTAAACAATGCAAACAAATAAATTTTAAAATCTTTAAATGATAAATCTTTCCAAGAAAGTTTATATTTTTGCATATAATTGTTGTTTTTACACACTATAGCTTAAAAAGTAACTAATAGACTGCCTATTTTGGTCAATTTTGATCTTTTAAAAACTTATATAATGGTTATGGTTTTAATTAGTTATAACTAAAAAGAGAGGTATAAATGTCAAACGCACAAAAACACTGGGAAAAAACCAGGTCATTGTTATTCGTAACATTGGCAATCTGGTTTGTTTTCTCAATTGGCATCTTCCTTTTTGCAGCTGAAATGAATGAGGTTACTGGACCTTTCGGATATCCATGGACATATTGGTTTACATGTCAAGGATCTCTTGGAATTTTCGTAATCTTGGTTTTCTGGTTTGCTAATAGGCAAGAGAAAATCGATGAAGAGTTCGGCTTCAACGAAAGAGGAGATAATTAATGATTAAAGGTAAATTTATAGACAATTTGCCAAAAGTTTACGGAATCTATACAGGAGGATTTATAGGTTTCATAATCTTAATGGCAATTGGTGAGCAGATGGGTATGACTGCAAAGGCAATAGGTATTGGCTTTGTAGCATTTACTATATTCATCTATGCTTTAATTGGTTATCTATCAAGAACAGCTCAAGCAGAAGCGTATTACGTAGCCGGAAGGCAAGTTCCAACTGTATTCAATGGTATGGCGACAGCAGCAGACTGGATGTCTGGTGCTTCATTCGTTGCAATGGCAGGTGGTATTTACTTTAAAGGTTATGGGTATATGGCTTTACTTGTAGGTTGGACAGGTGGATATGTATTAGTTGCATCTTTGTTAGCACCATACTTAAGAAAATTTGGCTGTTACACAGTTCCAGATTTCATAGGTACAAGATACGGTGGTAATTTAGCAAGATTGCTTGCAGTAATAGTTTTAACTGTTGCTTCATTCACTTATGTGACTGCACAAATTAACGCTACGGGTACTATTGCGTCTGTTGCTTTAGATATCGACTTTAAATACGCTGTATATATTGGACTTATAAGTATTTTACTTTGTTCAATGTTAGGGGGTATGAGAGCGGTAACTTGGACACAGGTTGCACAATATATCGTACTAATTATAGCTTACATGCTTCCAATTTTTTGGATCAGTAACAAAATGGGTGCAGGTTTCTTCCCTCACTTTATGTTAGCTGATGAAGTAGCTAGAATTGGTGAGTTAGAATCACAGTTTGGTTTTGTTAAAAACTCTGCTGCTGATCTAGCAACGGTACCTAAAGGGTTGGCTGGAATAACTAAAGCTCACTCAGCAGTAAATGCAACGCCTTGGGCATTTATTTCGTTAGCATTAGCGATGATGATGGGAACAGCTTCATTACCGCACGTGATGATGAGATACTTTACTACTCCAAGCGTAAAAGCAGCTAGAAAATCAGTTGGTTGGTCTTTATTCTTTATCTTCCTTCTGTATTCTTCTGCACCAATGTTAGCAACACTATCTAAACTATCGTTGATTGATCCGACTTTACCAACAGGTATTATCGGTAAATCATTTACTGAAGTTCAATCAATAGATTGGTTTCAAAACTGGAACCAGGCAAACTTGATGTTCATCAGTGACTTTAACGGCAATGGAACTCTTGAATTAAATGAGTTTTTCATGGGCGGTAAAGCGGTTGTATTAGCAACTCCAGAAATAGCTGGATTACCTTATGTAATCTCAGGTCTGGTTGCTGCTGGAGGTATGGCTGCTGCCATGTCAACTGCGGATGGTTTAATTCTAGCAATTGCAAATGCAATCTCTCATGATGTTTATTACAAAATGATAGATCCAAAAGCGGAGACTGCAAAAAGACTTCTTGTTGCAAGGGTATTACTTGTAGTAATTGGTTTTGCTGGAGCAACTATTGCTGCAATGGAAATCCAAGGTATCTTAGGTTCAGTTATCTGGGCTTTTGACTTTGCGATGTCTGGATTGTTCTTCCCACTTGTACTTGGTGTATGGTGGAAGAGAGCTAACAGAGAAGGTGCTATTGCTGGTATGGCTTTAGGTCTTGCATCATCTATTTGGTACCTGATTTGGGTACGAACTGGTGGAAGCGGATTCCTAGGTATTACTCAGTTAACGTTTGGTATCTTTGGAGCAGCTGTTAGTTTAGTTGCTATGGTTGTAGTGACTTTAATGACTCAAGAGCCAGATAAAGCAACTCAAAAAATGGTTGACGAAGTTCGTGTACCAAGCGGTAGAACCGTTACTGGTAAATAGAGCTAACAAATCTTAATTATGGGGCGATTAATTTCGCCCCTTTTAATTTAATCTTTTTTCCAATATAGATTTTAAATGTCAGCAAACTTTCATCCCATAGTCTATTTTATTGACTACCTACTTGGTGTTATTATGTGGACTTTAATAGGAAGGGTTGCGATGAATATTTTTCAAAAAGAAGACTCTGAGTTTTTTTTCATGAAAATATTTGTCAAATATACTAATCCACTAATAAAGATTTTTAAGCCTTTAACACCATCTTTCATTATAGCACCTCTGGTTCCTTTATATGTTGCTTGGTTCTTCTATATGATTAGATTTTACTTTATGCCCTGGGTCTTAGGCTATTCTGTAATGGGTATGTTATCATTTCCGCTAGAAAGTGAAATTTCTACACAAATTTACCAATTATTTAATTCAATTAAATTTTAAAAATTGATACTAGTAGATCTGGCAATCAATGAAAAAAATACAAATATCACCATCAATATTATCTGCTGATTTTAGTCAACTAGGTAATGAAATTAAGAGGCTTGAAGAAGGTGGGGCAGATATGATTCATGTAGATGTTATGGATGGTCATTTTGTTCCAAACCTTACTATTGGACCCCCAGTTATTAAAGCATTGAGAAAACAGTGTTCAGTTAAATTTGATGTTCATTTAATGATATCTCCCGTTCATAAGTATATTGAAGCCTATTCGGATGCTGGTGCTGATATTATTACAATCCATCCTGAAGCAACTGAAAATTTAGAGGAATCTATTTTAAAGATTAAAAGTTTGAACAAAAAAGTTGGGGTTTCACTTAATCCTGAAACTAAAATTGATTTAATTGTCAATTACCTTGAAAAAATAGATTTAGTTTTAATAATGAGTGTACATCCAGGATTTGGAGGTCAAAAGTTTATACCTGAGGTTTTATCTAAAATTGATCAACTTAAAAAAATTCAACTTAAAAAAAATATCGACTTTGATATTGAAATTGATGGAGGGATTAATTTTGATAATTGTCAATCAGTAATTGAGGCTGGTGCCAACATACTTGTTTCTGGAACAACTATATTTAAAAGTAATAATGGAGATATAAAAAAAAATATTAATTTATTAAAATCAAGATAAGTTAATGATCACTAAAAATTTTTCCGTTAATTTAAGTCAATATTATTTAGACTTAAAATTAAGTTTAAAACAATTTTATCAAAACTCCAATTTTTACGATAAAAAAATATCTAAAACTAAAGATATTACCTTTTATTACAAACCAAGTCCCTACTTACTATCTTCAATAGTAAAATATCAAAAAAAAAATATAAAATTGAAGACTTTGCCCTAGAAACTATTTGGCAAAACAACTTGGATAATAAAGAATTCAAAAAGTTAAACAATTTTTTTTGGTTTTTTAGTTTAGATCTAAAATCGTCAAAAAAGACCACCCAAACAGTTATCAGTAATTGGATAAACAAGAACAATCACTATAATAATAAAGGTTGGGATTTTGACATTACCTCTAAAAGAATAATTTCCTGGTTATCAAATCATCAATTGACTTATGAGAGTTGTGAAGAAGATTTTAAAAAGAAATTCAATCAAAGCATTCAAAAACAGGCAAACCATCTTTTAAATGAAATAAAAAATTTATCAGAAGTTGAAAATAAAATTATTGGGTGTGCTGCAATTATTTTAACAGGACTGGTATATAAAGAAGATAATAAATATCTTATTACTGGGTTAAATTTTTTAAAAAAAATAATTAAATCATCACTGAATAATCAAGGTTTTCCAAAATCAAGAGATATAAAACAATTAGTCTTATACTTAAAATATTTTATTATAATTAGAGAGTGGTTCAAAGAGTCTCAAAATACAATTCCTGAATATATAGATGAAACAATATATTATCTTGGTCAAAGTTATGCTTTTATTTGGCAGAATATTAATCAAGATCTCTTATTTAATGGCAATTACATTTCAAATAATGATGAGTTTGATCAATATCTAAAAAGATTTGGATATGTATTTAAAAATGAAAATAAAGAACTTGCAGGTTATGCTATTCTTAAAAATAAGAAGATTATATTGTCTATGGATATTGGAAATAGTCCAAGTGAAAATTTTTCAAAATTTTATCAATCTGGAGCTCTTTCATTTGAAATTATATCAAATGGAAAAAAACTAATAACTAATTCAGGGTACTTCGCGAATAAACAAAACAGTTTAAATAAACTTTCAAAAAGTACAGCCTTACAAAGCACTTTATCGATTGAAGATCATTCTTCTTGCGATTATAGAAAATTAGACAGATTTAACCTAATTGTTAAAAAAGGTATTCATATAATTAAAAAAAACGTGGTATTTGAAAAAAACTATTGGAAAATATCTGGTTCACATGATGGCTACCTAAGAAAATTTAAGGCTATACATGAAAGAGAAATTGAATTTTATCCAGAGCAAATGAAATTTATTGGTTTTGATAAATTACTAAGGAAAGATAATTCTAAACATATTAAGTTTGATATTAGATTTCATCTAAACCCTGCAACAAAAGTAATGAAAACTCAGGATAATAAATCAATTCTGATAGAATTAGAGGATGAAGGTTGGAAATTTAATTGTGATAATTTTGATATAAATATTGATAATGGAATATATTTAGGTATTAAAAATTCATACAAAGAAAATCAAAACATTTGTATATCTGGAATAAACCAAAATGAGACTCAAACTATAAAATGGGAAATTACTAAGATATAATGAAAAAAATAAAAACAGCGCTCATTTCTATATCAAATAAAAAAAATTTAAAACCACTTCTTAATTCTTTAAAAAAAAATAATATTAAAATTATTAGTTCAGGTGGTACTTATAAAGAAATTAAAAAATTACGATTCAGTTGCTTAGAAGTTTCAGAATTTACAAATTCACCTGAAATTTTAGAAGGAAGAGTAAAAACTCTTCATCCAAAAATTCATGCAGGAATTCTAAACAAAAGGAAAAATAAAATTCATCTAAGGGATCTTAAAAATAATAATTTTGAAAATATAGATTTAGTTGTCGTAAACTTTTACCCATTTGAAAAAACTTTGAAAAATACAAAAAATCACAAAAAAATAATTGAAAATATCGATGTAGGTGGACCAACAATGGTTAGATCAGCAGCTAAAAATTATCAAGATGTAACAGTTATTACTTCTTCAGATCAATATGAGGAACTTATTGAAGAATTAAAAAAAAATAAAGGCTCAACATCACTAAAGTTTAGAGAAAAGTTATCTAGAATTGCGTTTACCGAAACTGCTTATTATGACTCGGTTATTTCTGATTATTTTAATAAGAAAAATAATGTAATTTTTCCTAAGAAAAAAGTTTTTCATACAAACCTTATTGAAACTCCACGTTATGGGGAAAATCCACATCAAAAAAGTGGCATATATTCAAAAAATAGCTCTATGAACATAAATCAAATTCATGGAAAACAAATAAGTTATAATAATTATAATGACATATTTTCAGCTTTAACTATTTCAAAATCATTACCAAAAAACACTGGAACAGTTATAGTCAAACACGCTAATCCATGTGGAGTTTCAATAAATAAAAATCATCTTACAAGCTATAAATGTGCACTAGCATGTGATCCAATTAGTGCTTTTGGAGGAATAGTATCATGTAATTTTAAAATTAATAAAAATCTAGCAATAGAATTAAATAAATTATTTCTTGAGGTTATTATCGCAAATGGATTTGATAAGGAGGCATTAAAATTATTAAAGAAGAAAAAAAATTTAAGATTAATTGATGCTACCAATTATTCTTTAAAAGAAATATTAAGGTTTATATCTTCAAATGAAGAATTATTAGTACAAACAGAAGATTTAATTAAATTTAGCAATAAAGATTTTAAAATTGTATCTAAAAAAAAACCAACTTCAAAACAGATGAAAAATCTAATTTTTGCATTTAATATTTGTCGCTATGTAAAATCTAATGCGATAGTTCTTGCAGCAAATGAAACCACAGTAGGAATTGGATCTGGACAACCAAGTCGTTTGGATAGTTGTCAAATTGCAATAGATAAAATGAACAAATTTATAAGTACTGAAGATGAAGTGGTTGCTGCATCAGATGCTTTTTTCCCATTTATTGACGGAATTGAAAAATTAGTTCAGTCAGGTATTACCGCAGTTATACAACCTTCAGGATCTATTAGAGACAAAGAAGTTATTAATTTTGCAAACGAAACTAATACAATTTTAGTCTTTTCCAAAACTAGACATTTTAGGCATTGATTATTTGATCTATTTTTGCAGCTAAAATAAAATCATTCTCAGACAACCCTTCAATTGCATGAGTTGTAATTTTTATTTCTGCATAACCCCACCCAAAAGATATATCAGGATGATGACCCTCGTTTTCTGAAATTTGTCCAACTTTATTAATAAAGTTTTGGCTATCTAAAAAGTTTTTGAATTTAAATTTTTTATTTAAAAAAAAAATTTTTTTTTCATCTGTAAAAATATCCCAATCATCAACCTTTTTTTGATATTTATGAATTTCAGAAATATCAAACGGCAACACACCTCCTTCACAAGGTACACATTTTTTATTTAAAAGATCAATCATATTTGAATTATGGAGCGGGCAAAGGGGGTCGAACCCTCGACCTTCTCGTTGGCAACGAGACGCTCTACCACTGAGCTATGCCCGCATGTTATACTAGTAAATAAAATAGAGGCTTTTTGTAAATTTAGCAAGAAATAAAGTTGAAAGTACGTCATGCACATCAAGATTATTTGTAAGATAATTCCTCTAATTTTTTTTTAAAAATATTATTTAGTTTATCTTTAAGATCTTCATCTAAAATTTTTTTCCAATTATTTTTTGGCCCTAAATTAAAAAAAGGAATTTTTTTATCTCTAACTTTTGACTTAGGTGCTTCTGAGAAACCTTCATTTGCTTCCTTCTCTCTAAGTTTTGAAAATGATGATGAACTTACAGCATTTTTGATTTTATCTTTAAATATCTTTTCTTTACTATTTATGGTCTTATGAATAAAATTAATAACATCTGTAAGTACTACATATGTCTCATTTAATAAATCTTCATATCTAATTATCTTAATTGGTATTTTTTTTTGTATTTTCCATGACTCAAAATTAGTATCCCATGAACCAATAAATTGAAAATCACTAAAACCATCTTCTTCAAATTTATTTATATCATATATATATTGATTTTTATTAGTAATCCATTTGAATGCTTGATCATAGTTCATCTCATAAAAATTTTTAAGTGATGTAATCACATTCCGAGGGTCTCTTACAACATAGATACAACCAATAGAGTTTTCTTTATTTGTAAAATCAAAGTTATTCACTGCTCCAAAAGCATTATGAGTTTTAAAAAATCTTAATTTTTTATCTTGATTAATTTTTTCTTGTGCTCTTATCCAAAATTTAATTGTGTCAGTAGGTATTCTTGAATCATAATTAAATCTATTAAAAAATTTTTTTTGTGGAAATTGATCAATATTTTTTAAAACATTTTCATTATAAATTCCATCCTTAGTATAATAATAAGAGGCTAACAAAATTCTAAGCCACGTATTTCCACTTTTGGGATAAGATGAAATCCAGAAAATCATTGTATAAATATTATAGATGATTAATAATAGTTTTAATAATTTATTTTATATGAAAAATTTACCTAAACTTTTACCTATTTTTCCTCTAAGTAATTTTATAATTTTTCCTAAAACTATAGTTCCATTAAACATTTTTGAACCAAGATATATAGATATGATAAATGACAGCATGAGATCAAATAAATTTATTGGAATGATTCAGCCAAAAGGCGTGACCAATGATTTGACTGCGCCTAGCTTGCACAATATTGGGTGTCTAGGTAAAATAATAAGTTTTAAAGAAACAAATGATGGAACTTATTTGATAGAACTTAAAGGATTAATTAGGTTTGAAATTGTTAATGAAATAAAATCAGCAAAAAAATACAGAGAATGTGAGGTTAACTTTGCACGTTTTAATCATGATCTTGATGATAAAAAAGAAGAGCTTAAATTTTCTGACCTTGAATTAATTTTTAAAGATTTAAAATCATTATTTGAAAAAAGAGGATTCATTATAAATTGGAAAGAACTAGAAAAACAAAGTTTAGATGAAGCGATAAATGCTTTAGCAATGGCTTCACCATTTTCTCTTGAGGAGAAACAATTTTTGCTAGAAGCAGAAAATCTTAATATTAGAAAAAATAAAATTGCTGAAATTTTAAGCACCTACACACACGATATTTTTAATAACACAACTCTTCAATAAACTAAAATAAAACACCTCTATCGGCAATTTTTGTAAATATTTTATTTATAGGAGGGTAATTACTGATAAATTTAACTGACTTACCTAAGAAATTAGTTTTCATTTTTCTCTCAATATTAAAAAATTCGTGAATTAAATCTATGCCATTTGTAAAAATAAAATTTTTATGTCTCAATTTTTTTTGAAACTCAGAATTTACTGAACTGTCTAGTGGCAAACCAACATCTAGTTTTTCTCTAATGATCTCAAGAAGAATTTTAATATCTCTAATTGTCATATTAAAACCTTGGCCTGCTAGAGGGTGAATCTTATGAAGTAAATCTCCAAATGCCAATATATTATTATGGTAATAAGATCTCAGAATTAATGATTTTAGCTCAAAACTACTAATTTTTTCTATATTTCTAATTTTATATTTAAAATTTTTTTCTTTTATCAATTGTTCAATATTTTCCTTTTTTTGCTTACTCGAATTATGAACAGAGTATACAATGGATGTTTCTTTACTCGAAAGAGGTAGAAAGGCTAAAGGTCCTTTTTTTGTAAAAATTTGAAAAGCAGTATCATTTGAAATTTGATCATGTGTAATTATGGTCGTATACGCATTGCTATTATATCTTTTAACTATCTTTTTACTAAAATATCGATTGGTAATAAAATTAGATGAGTCACAATTTATTACAAGTTCATACTTATCCAGAAAAGAAAGGTTTTTTTTATTGATAAATTTTTTTCTGAAAAATTTATTTTTTGATAATTTTTTCTTCAGTAATTGATGTAATTTATTATTTTTAAGAATTGAAAAAAGTTGGTCATTATTTGTTTTAAAATTTATTAATTTTTCCTGTTTTAAATTTTCTGAGAAAATTTCTATTCTTTTTAGCTTCCAAATAAGTTTTCCTATATTGATGATGTTGTTATTAAAAAAATCAATATTATTTTTCGTAATTCCAATTGTTCTTGTATCGCTAATTTTATAATTTTTTTTATCGCAAAGTACAACAACATCAATTTTATAGTTAACAAGTGCCTTAGCCAAAGTTAAGGCTGTTAAACCATTGCCAAGTATACAAACTGTCATAATATTTTTAATTTTAACAATAAAAATTAGATGATACAAAGTGATTAAATTGATTCATTTGTATGAATATTAAAAAAACTGCTTATTTATTGCTTAATTTTGCCATTAATAGATTGGTAGAAATTTTTGGGGTATTAATTTCTTTAATAGGTGCAATGTTATTTTTAGCACTAATAACATATTCACCAAATGATCCAAATTTCATTTTTCCTGAAAATACAAAAATTGATAACTTAATGGGTTTTCAGGGTAGCTTTATATCTGATTTATTTTTTCAATCAGTTGGGCTAACAGCTTATTTAATTCCATTTACACTTATGATTACTGGTATTAACATTTCAATAAAGAAGGTTTTTTTTTTATTTATTGAAAATAATTTCTATACAATTTTATATTTAATATTTGGAACACTTTTTTTTGAACACTATTATTCTGATACGTATTCACTATATATAAATGGTATAAGTGGTTTTGTTGGGATATATTTAAATCAATCATTCCTTGGATCCTTAATATCAATGTATGAAGATATTTTTTTTTATATTTTAATTTTAATTATTACAATCTTTTTTCTAATAAGTATTAATTTTAATCTAAATAAAATTTTTTATTTTATTAAAAAAATTTTTCATTTTATTGGTGAAAAAAATAACAAAAATTACACTGATAAAAGTGAAATAATTAATGAATACATTCCACAAGATGAAATTAAAAACCTTATTCAAGAAGATTTGCCATTTATAAAAAGTGAAAATAAATCTGAAACAAAAATAAAATTTAAATTACCAGGTCTCGATTTACTGAAAATTCCAACAAAAGAGGAAAGGGAGAATTTTGAAAAAAATGAAACTCACGATCCAGGTTTTTTAGAGAAAATACTAATGGATTTTGGTGTAAGCGGAAATATAAAAAAAGTTAGTCATGGTCCTGTGGTAACTCTTAATGAGTTTGAGCCTGCGGCTGGAGTAAAAGTTTCTAAAATAATAAATTTATCAGATGATATAGCAAGAAACACCAGTTCTGAGTCAGCAAGAATTGCTACTATACCAGGAAGCAATACTATTGGGATAGAACTTCCAAACAACATAAGAGAAAATGTTTATTTAAGTGAAATTTTGGCCAATGCAGACTTCAAGAAAAAAGACATTAAATTGCCAATAGCTCTTGGTAAAAATATCTCTGGCAAGCCAATTGTTGGTGACTTAGCTTCTATGCCCCATCTTCTTATTGCAGGGACCACAGGATCAGGAAAATCGGTTTGCATCAATACAATTATTTTATCTCTTCTTTATCGGCACACACCTGATAAATGTAAATTCATTTTAATTGACCCAAAGATGCTTGAGCTGTCAACATACGAGGGTATTCCACATTTACTTTGTCCAGTAATTACCGAAGCCAAAAAAGCAGCCTCTGTTCTTGGTTGGGTCGTTAAAGAAATGGAAAGCAGATATAGATTAATGACGAAAGAAGGTGTTAGAAACATTGATGGATATAATGCTAAGCATAAACTGCCTATGCCTTATATAGTTGTCGTTGTTGACGAAATGTCAGACTTGATGCTGGTTGCTGGTAAAGAAATTGAAAATTATATTCAAAAATTATCTCAAATGGCTAGAGCAGCTGGGATTCATATAATAATGGCTACTCAAAGACCAAGTGTTGATGTCATTACCGGTACTATTAAGGCTAATTTCCCTACCAGAATATCTTTTCAGGTTACCTCAAAAATAGATAGCAGAACTATACTTGGAGAACAAGGCGCCGAACAATTACTAGGTAAGGGAGATATGCTTTATATGTCCTCTGCTAATAGAATAGTTAGAATACACGCACCATTTGTTTCAGATAATGAAATTGAAAAAATTAATAATTCTTTAAGAGCTCAAGCTGAACCAGATTATATAGATGAAATATTAAACTTTGCAGACGAAAAAGAGATTAATGATAGCCAAAGTCAGGGTGATAAAGACGAATTGTATCAACAGGCATTAGAAATTATTCAATCAGAAGGTAAAGCCTCTACATCATTTTTACAAAGAAAACTTCAAATTGGCTACAATAGAGCTGCAAGAATTATTGACATGATGGAGGCTGATGGAGTTGTTAGTAAGGCAAATCATGTTGGCAAAAGAGATGTTCTATAATGTTTAAATATCTTTTTATTTTTATCTACTTAATTTTATTTTCTAATAGTCAGGCAGATAACAAAGATAAAATAATAGAAAATTTAAAAAATACTGAAAACCTAAATTTTAAGTTTGAACAAAATATAGATGGAAAAATAGAAAATGGAAATTGTACAATTCAATATCCAAAAAAAATTTATTGTAAATATATTAAAAATAACAAAATATTAGTTTCTAATGGCAAATCTTTAGTCATCAAAACTAGGACTAGCTTTTATAGATATCCTTTAAATAAAACACCACTAAACTTAATATTAAATAAAAATTTTTTAATTAAAAAAATTGAAAATTTAAATGAAAGAATAATAGATAAAACATACATAAATTTTGAAATAGTAGAAAATGACAGTGAAATAAATATTTTTTTTGATGATAAAAACTTTAATTTAGTTGGGTGGCAGACAAAAGATATTTATCAAAATGTAAATGTTACTTATCTTTCCTCAACTCAGGTAAATCAAGAAGTTGATGAAGATTTATTTAAACTGCCAGCTCAAAACTAGACTCTTATAACTTCAGTTTTAAATATTTTCATACCTCTAGCAATATAATTATTTAAAGCATTTTTGTGATCAAGAGAGCATGTATGAACCCAAACTCTATTAACACTTTCTTTAAAAGATTTCTGGATTGCTTGAGACAATAAATATGATCCAAGCTTTTTATTTTGAAATTCTTCTAACAAACCAAAATAGGCAATCTCAACTTCTTTTTTTTCACTGTGAGATATCAGTTCAAAGAAGCCAGCTAAGTCATCTTTAAATTTAAAAACATATGTTTCAACATTTTTATTAGAAACATAATCTATCCATTGAGTTTCTGTCCAAATTAATCGATCAATCCATTTATGTTTTTTTCCAATATTTTTATAAAAAAATTTATTTAGCTGAAAATTTATTGGCTCTAATAAATTTAAAGAATAATCTCCATTAGGTTCGATAACCTCATTAAGATCTTGAATTGAATTTATTTCTAAATAATTTCTTTTAACTTCTTCTGTCACTCAACCATTTTTCCAACTTTTTCACCTCCAAATAAATGAAAGTGTAAGTGCGGAACCTCTTGACCACCATCATCACTTATATTGGTCAGTGCCCTATAGCCTTTGCCTACTTCTGTTGAAATACCTAGCTTTTTGGCTACTATGTTTATACCCTTAAGCAACCCAATCATCTCTTCTGGAGAGGCATTTAAACTAAAATCATCCAAATCAACATATTTCCCTTTAGGGATGACTAAAGCATGAATTTTTTTTTGAGGATTAATGTCATGAAAAGACAAAACAAAGTCATCTTCATAAATTTTATTACAAGGTATCTCTCCCCTTAAAATTTTTGCAAAGATGTTGCTATCATCATAACTCATTTTTTTCTATTTTCTAATTCCTGCATCACTTCTTCAATTTTCACATCATTAGCTTCTAAGTACATCAATAAATGATAAAATATATCTGCCGCTTCATGTATTTTATTTGTATCTTCTTCAATCGCTTCGATTAACTCATTAACTTCCTCTAAAACTTTAGCTTTACTTAGAGCTTTGTCTGTAAGTAACTTGTTTGTGTAAGACCCTTCTACAGGTGCTGATTTTCTTTCTCTTGCGAGTTTTATTAAATTTTCTAATGTACTAAACATACTAAATTCTAACAGGAATTCCTTTTGAATCCAGATATTCCTTGGCCTCTTTTACTGAATATTTTCCATAATGAAATATGGATGCAGCTAAAACTGCACTTGCATTTCCCAATTTAATTCCGTCAACTAAATGATCAAGATTTCCAACTCCACCAGAAGCGATCACAGGAATATTTACTTTAGATGATATCTTTAACATTAGTTCGATGTCATAACCAACTTGAGTACCATCTCTATCCATTGATGTTACTAATAATTCTCCTGCTCCACTATCCTCCATTTTTTTGGCAAATTCTATTGCATCAATTCCAGTATTATTTCTTCCTCCATGAGTAAAAATTTCCCAATTATCTCCATTTTTTTTTGCATCTATTGCAACAACAATACATTGTGAACCAAATTTCTTAGAACTTTCAACTACTACTTCTGAATTTTGAACCGCCGCAGTATTTATAGATATTTTGTCAGCACCATAATTTAATAATTTATTAATATCATCAACACTTCTAATTCCTCCTCCAACAGTTAAAGGAACAAAACATTTCTTGGAAGTTTTCTCCACTACTTCGTAAATAGTGTTTCTATTTTCATTGGAAGCAGTAATATCGAGAAAACAAATTTCATCTGCCCCGCCCTCAGAATAAATTTTAGCTTGCTCAACTGGATCTCCAGCATCTTTTAAATCAACAAAATTAATACCTTTTACAACTCGTCCATTTTTTACATCTAAACATGGTATTATTCTGTTTTTAAGCATCTAATTCCTTCACTAATTCTTCTAATTTAATATCACCATCGTATATTGCTTTACCAACTATAATACCCTCGATATTCTCATTATTTAATTCTTTAGCTTTTTTAATGTCATCAATTGAAGACACTCCGCCAGATATGATTACAGGACAATTTGAATTATCAGCAACTTTTGATGTTTCATCAAAATTAGGGCTTTGCTTCATCCCATCTTTATTTATATCTGTATAAATCAACCTGCTTGCACCAAAATCATTTACTTCTTTTAAATAATCTAAAGTTAATTGATTAGAATTTTCTTTCCAGCCTGAAACAGATAGATATCCATCTTTAGCATCTAAGCCTAAAGCAATTTTATTTGGAAATTTTTCACAAGCTTCTTTTAGAAAGATTTTATCTTTTATAGCAGCACTTCCTAAAATTACTTTCTCAACACCAGCTTCTGTATATTTCTTGATACTTTCAAAATTTCTAATACCTCCACCAATTTCAATTTTAATATCAAATTTACTCACTATTTCTTGAATAATATCAAGATTAATGGTTTCTCCAGTTAAAGCCCCGTCCAAATCAACTATGTGTAAGTTTTTAAAACCATGATCCTTGTATTTTCTAGCTTGTTCCACAGGTGACATTTCATATTCAGTTTTGTTGTCAAAGTCCCCTTTAACTAATCGCACACACTTTTTATCTTTAATATCAATTGCAGGAAATATTTTCATTTTATAGATTTATAAAGTTATCAATTATTTTCAATCCAGTTTTATCACTTTTTTCAGGGTGAAATTGAGTTCCAAAAATATTTTCCTTTTCAACAGAACATACAATATTTGATGAATAATCTGTTGTTGCTGAAATTACACTGTTATCTTCAGGTATAAATTCATAACTATGAACAAAATACATATGAGATTTATTTTCTATATTTTTAAAAATCTTACTATCTTTAACAATATTTATTTCATTCCAGCCAATGTGTGGAAGTTTGTAATTATTATTTTGATTATCAATTTTAGAAACTTTTCCAGGTATCCAGCCTAAACCATTAGTTTCTGTTTCTTCATAACCAATATCTGCAAACATTTGTAGCCCAACACAAATTCCAAGAAGAGGTTTTTTGTTATTAATTGCAAATTCATTTAATGTATCCACTAAACCATTAATGTTATTAAGCGCATCAACACAGCTCTTGAACGAACCCTGGCCTGGTAATACCACTTTATCTGAGGATTTAATCTTATTTAAATTTGATGTTACCTCGATATTTACTTTATATTTAGCAACCTCCTTAAAAGAGTTTATTACTGAGCTTATGTTCCCCGAATTATAATCAACAATTGTGACGTTCATTAAACTTATAATGAGCCTTTAGTCGATGGTATACTTTTCTTGCTTCTAGGATCCATCTCCAATGCTTCTCTCAATGACCTTGCTAATGCTTTATAGCAAGACTCGATGATGTGGTGGCTATTGTCTCCATAAATATTTTCAACGTGCATTGTAATACCAGCTGATTGTGAAAATGCTTGAAACCACTCTTTGAATAGTTCTGTGTCCATCTCACCAAGCTTCTCAACTTTTAATTTTACTTTCCAGATCAAATAAGGTCTGTTCGAAACATCTATTGCAACTCTAGTTAAAGTTTCATCCATTGGAATTACTCTGTGTGCGTATCTTTTGATCCCAACAAATTTTTTAGCAGCTTTTTTTAAAGCTTCACCAATAGCTATACCTGTATCTTCCGTGGTATGGTGAAGATCAATGTGAGTATCACCTTTTGCTTTTACCTTTAAATCTATAAGAGAATGCTTTGATAATTGCTCAAGCATATGATCTAAGAAACCTATACCAGTATCAATTTGGTATTTGCCTTTTCCATCAATATTAACTTCAACACTAATGCTTGTTTCTTTAGTTTTTCTGGATACTTTTCCTTTTCTAACCATATATTTCAAAGGTATACATACATAATTACCCTATATCAATATTAGTATGAACACTTGAAGTATCAAAAATAGTTACCATTTATTAAGCATGACAACGATTGTACTAGTAAGAAAAAATAATGAAGTAGTAGTAGCTGGTGACGGACAGGTCAGTATGGGAAATACTGTAGTTAAAAGTACTGCTTCAAAAATTAGAAAAATTGAAAAAAGAGATGTGGTAGCAGGTTTTGCAGGATCAACTGCTGATGCACTTACATTATTTGAAAGATTAGAGGCTAAAATTGAAAAACATGCAGGAAACTTATCAAGAGCAGCTGTTGAATTGGCCAAAGATTGGCGAACAGACAAATATCTTAGAAGATTAGAAGCACTGATGGCCATAGGCGACAAAGACAACAGTTATATTATTTCTGGAACTGGAGATGTTTTAGAACCTGAAGGTGATGTAATCGGAATTGGCTCAGGTGGAAACTATGCTTTAGCTGCTGGAAAAGTTTTGATGGAAACAGACAAAAGTGCGGAAGAAATCGCAAAGAAAGCAATCAAAGTTGCTTCTGAAATTTGTGTTTTTACAAATGATAATATTAAGGTTTTAAAAATTTAATGGAAAATTCAAACGTAACTCCGTTAGTTCCTAAAGATAAAAACACTAAAGAAGAAAATTCTCTAGTAAGCTCACTATCTCCTAGAGAAATAGTGTCTGAACTAGATAGGTTCGTTGTAGGACAAAATAAAGCAAAAAAAGCTGTCGCTATTGCATTAAGAAATAGATGGCGAAGACAAGCGCTTAAAGGTGAAATGAAAAATGAAGTTTTACCAAAAAATATTTTAATGATTGGGCCAACTGGTGTTGGTAAAACTGAGATTTCTAGAAGACTATCTAAACTTGCGGAAGCACCATTTGTGAAAGTTGAAGCTACAAGATTTACTGAAGTGGGATATGTTGGAAGAGATGTTGAGCAAATAGTAAGAGATTTGATTGAGATAGCTATTGGCATGGAAAAAATCAAAATGAGAAAAGAAGTTCACGCTCAGGCTCAAAAATCTGCTGAAGAAAAAGTATTAGATGCATTAGTTGGTAAAAAGGCTAGTTTAGCAACTAGAGAAAGTTTTAGAAAAAGACTTAGGAATGGTGATCTTGATGATAATGAAATTGAGATTGCTGTAAGTGATAGTGGATCAAATAATACTTCTTTTGAAATTCCTGGCATGCCTGGTGCTAATGTTGGAATGATTAACATTGGTGAAATGATTGGCAAATCAATGGGAAATAAAGAGAAGAAGAAGAAAATGACTGTAAAAGAGTCTCACGATATTTTAATCAATGATGAGTCGGATAAATTAATTGAACAAGATAAAATTGTAAAAGCTGCAAAATTATCAACTGAAAATAATGGAATAGTTTTCTTAGATGAAATAGATAAAATTTCTGCAAGAACAGATAGAGTTGGAGGAGATGTTTCTCGTGAGGGTGTCCAAAGAGATTTATTACCTTTGATTGAGGGTACTACAGTTAATACTAAACATGGTCCAATTAAAACAGATCATATTTTATTTATTGCATCAGGAGCTTTTCAACTTGCAAAACCATCTGATCTACTTCCTGAACTTCAAGGTCGTCTACCTATAAGAGTTGAGCTAGAAGCATTGACTAGCGATGATTTTAAAAGGATCTTAAGGGAGCCAGACTTTAGTTTAATTAAACAGTATGTTGCTTTATTGAAAACTGAGAATGTTGAACTTGAATTTTCAGATGATGGAATTGATACAATTGCAAATATTGCATCAGAAGTAAACACAACTGTTGAAAATATTGGAGCAAGAAGATTACACACAATAATAGAGAAAATCTTAGATGATATTAGCTTTACGGCTACTGACCGGTCTGGTGAAAAAATTATTATAAATAAAGATTATATAAATAAAAATCTTGATAATTTAATCAAAGATACCGATCTATCAAAGTTTATTTTATAATCTAATTATATATATCCTAGTTCAACCATTTCTCGTTTAAAACTCTTTTCAATCTGGTCAATAAGGTTTTTATTTAAAGATTTTGACCAATTTCTTTGTCCACCTTGATCAAAAAAATTTATCTTTTTGCCCGCATTATCTTTTACACTTTCTTGAAAATTATTATTTTTTTCTAAATTTTTTAAATTATCTAAAGTTGTAGTCTCAATTACATTTTTTATCTTATTCATGTTTAATATTAATTTTCTATTAGTTAATGAAAAAATAAATTCGATTATTTTAACTAAGTTTTTTTTTGGATTTTCAATCAAATCTTCATATTTAATTAATAAATATTTATTATGTTTTTCAAAGGCTTTCCAACTTGAATAATTTTCTGCCCAATTGCCCATAAGATCATTTTTATTTCCCTTACCTAAAGTAACAAATTTTACAATCTCTTCAATTGGTCTATCCAAGTGTCGAGCGTAGGAAAGTACAAGATTTCTTGGATCTCTTACAATATATATAGCACCAAGAGAATGATCAAAATTAGTAAAGGGATACTTTTTTTCAAAATTAAATAACATGTTGTGTGTTTTAACAAAACCAATTGAATTTTTATTATTAAATAACTCTTGAGCTTTAATAGAGTTTTTAATAATAGAATTAATATCTCCGTCTTTAATTCCTAATTTTTTAAGAAAACTATCATTTGGAAATTGTTTAATATTATATAATAGTTCAAAATTAAATATCCCATCATTAGAAAATAAGTATGCTGATAACATTGATCTTAACATGGTATTTCCACTTTTAGGATATGATGCTAACCAAATAATCATTTTTTTCTTTTTAAATATATATAAAAAGCACCATCTCCTCCATCTTCAATTTTCGCACCTTTTATTTCAGAAATTTTTTTCATTAACTCAATATTTTTTTTTATAAACTCAGGAACTGAATGTTTCAAAATACTAAAATCCTTTGAAACATAGGGGTCTTTTTCATTATTGGAATGAAGACCTTTTCCAGTAACAACTATTAATTTATTGATACTTTCTTCGTGGGATTTGTTAATTAAGTCTTGAATAGATTTATTTGCTTCTTCAAGAGTATACCCATGTAAATCTATTGATTTTGTTATATAATAGTTTTCTTTTTTACGTTTTAAATCTTTATTGGGGAGTTTATCATTCCTAGAAATAAATTTTTCCCAATCTTTTTTATCTTTATCTGAAATTTTTTTTGTCAATTAAGTTAGGGTGCTAACTAGTTGCCAATTAGGGTTAACTGAGGTGGTGTCTCTGGAAAATACCCAAGTGTCATAAATCTTTTTAATTTTTTCAGGGTCTCCAGATATTATTTTTTTATTTTTATCTTTAATACATGTAATTACTTCAGCTATAAAATCCACAGTTACATTTAAAATCTTATCTACTTTCTTGTGTTCCTTAATAACTGCTGAATTTATACCTATAAAGGTAATTTCTGCGTGATGATCTCTAGAACTTCTTTCCTTTAATGCCTCATTAAACTGGTTATAAATATCTTTATTCAACAAAGGCTTACTGGTAGTTATTTTGTTATCGTTATCGCTAAAGTCTGTAATAATAGTCTCATAGGCAATTCTTGCACCTTTTAAAAATTCTTTTTGTGCCTTTTCATCAAAAACATCAGTTTCTTTTGGAGTTTGCTTAATAACTGCTTCTTTTAAAATCTTATCAAATTGGGGTGGGGCTTTTCCTTCAAAACCAGTTCTTTTTCCAAGGATACCCCTTAATCTTAAAAAAATAAAACCTGCTATCATTGCAAGAAGAATGATATCGATATATTCAAAACTATAATTCATTGATAATATAGTAATTACTATGTTGATTAATTTCAACTAGCAATTTAGATTGAGGACAAATGAACTCAATTTTACTGTTAATTATTTTAATCCCAGTCATTGAAATATTTCTTTTTATAAAAATTGGCTCTCAAATCGGTGCTATTACGACAATTTTACTGATATTTATCACTGCTATTGTTGGGATTTACTATGCAAAATATGAGGGTTTGAACATTTTAAGATCTGGGTTTACACAAATAAGCAAGAATCAAACACCAAAATATGAAATAATTTCAGGAGCTGCAATTGCATTCGCCGCTCTTCTTTTAATTATTCCAGGATTTGCTACAGATATTTTTGGTTTTTTAATTTTGCTTCCTATAACGCGTCACTTTTTTTTAAAAAAATTTTTTAAAAAATTTAAAACGAGGGAAGAAACTGAAAGAAATAATTTTATAGAGGGAGATTTTGAAGATATAGAGGATGAAAATGACAGATAAATTTAAAATTTTAGGAAAATATATAAAAGATATGTCTAGTGAAACACCTGATGTGGAAACTTATATATTTGTTAGAGATTATATTTCAAAATACCAACTAAACATTGATATTAATTCTAAAGCATTAAAAAATAAAATGATTGAAATAAATACAATTTTAAAGTTTGAGGATAAACAGGAAAATAAAAAAAAATCTTTTTTTGAAATGAAGTACTCAACTATAGTAAAAATAAATGATGAAATTAAAGAAAAAAAAGATCTTGAAAAGATAATACTTTGTGATGTTCAAATTGAAATTTATCCTGAATTAGAAAAATCATTTTTAAATTTATTACACAATTCGGGATATCCAAACGTTAAATTTGAAAAAAAAATTGATTTTGAACAACTTTATGATCAAAGATTAAATTAAAAAAAATTTTTTTTAAGGTTATTTTTTAAATACTCTTTATGTTTTTTTAATTCTTCATCAGTTGGTGAAATAATTTTTTTAAAATAATTTATAGAAATATTATTTTTTTGATTAAGCTTTGTTTCTTCATTTTGAAAATTTAATGTGGGTTCTTTTTGATCTAACAAGTTAATATAAACTTTTGCTAAGAGATCACAGTCAATTAATGCAGTATGTTGAGTTCTTTTTGAATTATCAATTCTATATCTTTTACAAAGAGCATCTAAACTAACTGGTGATCCAGGAAATTTGTCTCTTGCTAAAATTAAAGTGTCGACAATTTCATTGGCTATTTTATTTTTTCCCAGTATAGCCAATTCATTATTTAGGTGACCTAAATCAAAAACAGCATTATGTATGATTAGTGTTTTGTCTTCTATAAATTCAAGAAATTGCTCACCAATTTCACTAAATTTTTTTTGTGTAGCTAAGAATTCGTCTGTGTATCCATGAACCTCTAGTGCCTTTTCTGAAACTTTTCTTTCTGGATTTAAATAACAATGAAATTTATTTTTCGTTGGTATCAAATTTTCAAGTTCAATACAGCCAATTTCTACAATTCTATGTCCCTCTTTTGTCGATATGCCTGTCGTTTCTGTATCTAAAACTATTTCTTTCATTAAGTAATTTTCCTTAAAATATTGTTTATACCATCATTAACAGATTTCTTAGTAAAGTTATTTTTAATAACAAAGTGAGATATTTTCTTTTTATAAGTAGTTGAATATTGAATAGTTTTAAATTTTTTTAAAAGTTTTTGATTAAAATTTTTTCTTTTTCTTAATTTTTTTAAAATAGATGATTTCTTAGATTGCACATAAACCAATATATCTTTTTTTTTATTAATTTTATTTTCTAATAATAGTGGTATGTCTAAAATAACAATTTTCTTATTTTTATTTTTTTTTAAAAAATTGTTCATTTTTTTTCTTATTTCTATATGAACAATTTTAATTATTTTATTTAAATTATTTTTATTAGATAAAATTGCATTAGAAATTTCTATTTTTTCTATTGGAAATGAATAAATATATTTTGGTAATTTTCTTTTTAACTTATTGAACACATCTTTATTTTTTTGATATAATTTGGCAACTTCATAATCAGCATTAAAAACTGGGTAGCCAAAACTTCGAGCCACATAACTCTTACCAGACCCTATCTCACCCAAAATACCAATTCTAATCATTTATCTAAAAGTTTAATAACATTTTCGTTTATCTCAGGCTTTTGTTTATGCCAAATATTAAATGATGAAAGAGCCTGATAAATAAACATTAATTTACCATTTAAAGTTTTGTTGCCCAATTCTTTTCCGATTTTTAAAAAATTGGTTTCGCTGGGGTTATAAATAACATCATAAAAAAATTTGTTTCCAGAAATAGTAGAAAAATCAAGATTTAAATTATCTTCTTTTTTTAAACCCAGGCTTGTTGCATTAATAATCATATCAAAATTTGATTTCTCACCCCATTTTATTATTTCTATATTTTTAAAAAGCTTTTTTAAATTATCTGCTCTCACTTTTGTTCTATTGCTTATTTTAATTTTAGAAACTTTCATTTGATTTAAAGCAAAAATTATTGATGGAACCACTCCCCCAGCTCCTAAAATCAAAATCTCTTTGTTAATAAGATTATATTTTGATTTTTTAATACTAGTTTCAAAGCCAACTATATCGGTATTATGGCCCATCACCTTATTGTCTTCTAAATAAATGGTGTTAACTGATTGTGTGCTCTTAGCTTCGATGCTTAATTCATCTAAAAAGGGAATAATAGCTTTTTTAAATGGTACCGTAACATTAATACCATTAATTTCTTTTTTTTTAACTTGCAAAATAAGCTGTTCTAATTGATCTTCATTTAATTTTTGTTTTTCATAAACTGCATCGATACAATTTTTTTTTATCCAATAATTATGTAATTTGGGGGACAAGGAATGTTCAATAGGATTTCCTATTACTAAAAACTTTTTCATTGGTGGTTTTTTAAATACTCCTTAATTTTTAGAACAGGTAGTCCCATTATTGTGTCTTCATCTCCAATAATGCTTGAAAATAAATGTCTCCCATCACTTTCTATTTGGTACACGTTATAAGCGTACAAAGTTTCATCTGAAATTTTAGATAAATAAATTTTTAAACCTTCTTCTGAAAAATTTTTCATTATTAATTCGGCTTTATCAGTATAATTCCATATCATTGAACCGTTTCTTGAAATACAGACAGAGCTTATTAATTTATGTTTTTTTCCATTAAGTTTTTTTAGTATAATTAAAGCCTCTTCTCTACTCTCAGGTTTAGATATTAGCTCACCATCTAAATCTATTACACTATCTGCCCCCAAAACCATTCTTTCTTTTTGATTTAAACTAACTTTGTTAGCCTTTAATTCGGCTAAATTTTTTGAGATAACTTCTGGAGATGCTTGTTCGCTTATAAGGCTTTCTTTTACGAATTCTTCATCTACATTTGACGGTATAACTTCACAGCGTAAATTATTTCTATCTAGTATTTCTTTCCTAACCTTGCTTTTAGATGCAAGAATAATTTTATTTAACATTATTTAAATATATTTCATGTATTTTTATTATTGATGCGGCCGTTTCTTCAACAGATTTTCTTGTAACATCAATTGATGGCCATCTATATTTTTGAAATGTTTTTTTTGCGTCTGCAATCTCTTTTTTAATATTTTCTATATCTGTATATTTCACATTTTCAGTTTCTTTTAAAGAATTCATCCTGTTTTTTCTTAGATCAACCAAACGTTCTGGCTCAGTATTCAAGCCTACCACACAGGTTAGCTGTGGGTTATCTCTTAATTTTTTTGGTAAAGAATTTTCGTTTACAAGTGGTATATTCGATGTTTTAAGGCCTTTGTTTGCAAGATAAATTGATGTTGGTGTTTTGCTTGTTCTGCTCACACCAACTAAAATTATATCTGATTTTTCTATGTCATTAACTAAATTCCCATCATCATGACTCATTGTAAATTGTATGGCTTCTATTCTTTCATAATATTCATCATTAAGAGCGTGCTGCCCACTGGGTTCGTGCGACGCTTTTTGATTAAGAATTTTGGAAAAATTTAAAATTAAATTTCCCAGGACACCAAAACAAGGAATTTTTTTTTCATTACTTACATTGGCCAAATATTTGGCTAGGTTATTATCAACTATTGTATAAAGAATTACTGAATTTTCATTTTTTTTTGCATCTTCTAAAATTTTGAGAATTTGATTTTCTGTTCTTGTAAAAGAATAAGAATGTACTTTGTATTCAATGTTTTTAAATTGAGCTTTTAAAGCTAAAAAAATTCGATCCAATGTCTCACCGGTCGAGTCTGATATTAAATAAATTTCGTATGTATTACTCATGAATAAATTGTTAATAAATTTGTATTGTTTTAATAAAATTACTCAATTTAATTATTGGTTAATTATTATTGTAAAATAAGGGTTTTATTAACATTAATAAATTTATAGATGAAATTATACAATATATTGAATAAACATATAAAAAGCTTCAATTTTAACAATAGTATTAATTATTAACTGTTATTAAGTTGTTAATAAAATGTTAAAAAGAACTTATCATCACTATTCACAAATCATAATACTAATACAATAATTATATATAACTATTTTAATATGACCCCTCTACACAAAGTAATAATAAATAAAGAAACAAAAACCAATCCTATTTGGATAATGAGGCAAGCTGGAAGATACCTACCTGAATTTAGAGAGATAAGAAAATTAAATCCAAACTTTATAAATTTATGTTTAAATGAAAATCTATCATCAGAGATTACTTTACAGCCTTTAAAGAGATTTAATTTAGATGCTGCAATAATCTTTTCTGATATTTTAATGCTTCCTTATGGTTTAAATCAAAAAGTTGAGCTTGAAAAAGGTTATGGACCTAAATTAGGCAAAGTTAATATTGATGAAATGTTTAAATTAGACGAAGTTGATTTTGTTCAGAAAATTTATCCAGTTTATAAAGCCATTAATAAAGTAAGTACAAATGATCTGGTAAAGAATAAAAATACAATTGGCTTTGTGGGAGCTCCCTGGACTTTACTAGTTTATATGATTAATCAACAATCACCCAAAAAAAATTTAAAAGAAAATTTTTTTAAAGACAACTTTTTAATAAACAGAATTTTATTGATTTTAGAAAAATTTCTAAAAATACATATTAAAAATCAAATCGATAATGGCGCAAATATAATACAAATATTTGATAGTTGGGCGGGTTTATTGGAAGAAAAGGATATACCTAACTATATTTATGCACCCACCCTAAACTTGGTGAATTATGTTAAATCTTTAAACATACCTGTTATTTGTTTTCCTAGAGAAATTAAAAATTACAAAGAATTTTGCGATATTGTTAAACCAGATGCAGTTGGTATTGATTATAATATTGACCCAAAAAAAATTTTAAAGGATATAAAAATTCCAATTCAAGGTGGGCTTGACCCCAAAATATTACTTACTGATAAAGAAACGTTAAAAAAAGAAGCAACAAAATATTTAGATATTTTTAAAGATCATCCATATATTTTTAATTTAGGACATGGTGTCTTGCCCGAAACGGATCCCAATATGTTTGAGTACTTGGTTAACATTGTAAAAAATTATTAATGAAAAAAGCTGTAATTCTTTTTAATTTAGGAGGGCCTGATAAATTAGAAAACGTTAAGCCATTCTTGTTTAATTTATTTAATGATCCTGCAATACTAAATTTACCTACTATTTTTAGATATCCTCTAGCCAAGTTAATTTCTAACAGAAGAGCACCAACAGCAATAAAGATATACCAAGAACTTGGCGGATCATCACCAATTTTAAAATTAACAGAGGATCAATCAAAAGCCCTTGAGGCAAAACTTAATAATGATGATCAAAATTCAGAGTATAAGTGTTTTATAGTAATGAGATGTTGGCACCCTAGAGCAGAGGAAATTGTAAAACACGTAAAAAGCTTTAATCCAGATGAAATTATATTAATGCCATTATACCCACAATATTCTGCGGCAACATCAGGGTCTTCAATTAATGAATGGAAATATATTTGTAAAAAGAATAATGTCAAAATTAAAACAAGTACAATTTGTTGTTATCCTACAGATCATAATTTTGTTTTGGCACATAAGGAAGAAATATTAAAAAAAATTAATAATTTAGAAAATTTTAAGCTAATATTTTCTGCACACGGTTTGCCAGAAAAAAATATAAAAAAAGGTGATCCCTATCAATGGCAAGTAGAGCAATCAGTTGGTAAAATTGTTAAATCTATAAATATTGAAAATTTAGATTGGATATTAAGTTATCAAAGTCGCGTTGGTCCTTTAAAATGGATTGGTCCATCCACAGAAGATATTATTATAGAAAACTCAAGAATAGGCAAACATATTGTCTTAGTCCCTATAGCATTTGTATCTGAACACTCAGAAACACTAGTTGAATTAGATATAGAATATAAAGAATTGGCAGATAAAAATGGATGTAAAAATTATACAAGAGTTCCGGCTTTAGGTACTAATGAAAATTATATAAAAGCCATGTCTGATTTAATTATTAAAAAACAGGATTATAATTTTAATGGAAAACTTTTTCCTCCAAAAACACAATGCCCAAACAAATTTGTTAAATGTCCGTGTTTAAATTATGAATAGTTATTTAATATTTAAAAGCTTACACTTAATAGCTGTTATTTCATGGATGGCTGGTCTATTGTATCTCCCAAGAATTTTTGTTTATCATGTCGAGAATAAAGAAAAAAAAGAAGTGACTGATATCTTTGAAGTAATGGAAAAAAAACTTTTCTATTACATAATGCGTCCCGCAATGATTTTCACTTGGATTTTTGGTTTAATCTTAATCTACCTAAATGGAATAGAAATATTTTCTCAATTATGGATGCAAATTAAAATAGTCCTAGTTATTTTATTGTCAGCTTATAATGATTATCTTGGTAAATGCCTTTTATCTTTAAAAAATAAATCTAACAATAAATCTTCAAAATTCTTTAGAGCAATTAATGAATTTCCAACGGTGGTGCTTATTTTAGTAGTATTTCTTGTTATTTTTAAGCCAATCTAGGGTTGAAATTACAATTATAGTATATATATTAATCTAATCTCTATAGTCCTAAAAATTTAAATCATGAACATCCAAGAGTTAAAATTAAAATCATCTGAACAACTTATTACGCAAGCTGAAGAGCTGGGTATTGAGAACGCGAGCACATTGAGAAAACAAGAAATTCTTTTTGCAATTTTAAAAAAAGTTGCAGAAAAAGAGGAAATAACAGGTGCTGGTGTTTTACAATTATTACAAGATGGATTTGGTTTTTTAAGAGCGATGGAGTCAAACTATTTACCAGGACCAGATGATATTTATGTTAGCCCAAGTCAAATTAGAAAGTTTGGTTTAAGAACAGGAGACACTGTTGAAGGACCAGTTAGAGCCCCTAAAGAAGGTGAAAGATATTTTGCATTACTTCAAGTTAGCAAAATTAATTTTGAAGAACCAGAAAAAGCGAGACATAAAATTGCATTTGATAACTTAACACCACTTTATCCAGATCAACAAATGGTTATGGAAATTGAGACAACAAAAGTAGAAAAAAAACCAGATTTAACACCCAGATTAATCGATCTTGTAAGCCCAATTGGAAAAGGACAAAGATCTATCATTATTTCACCACCTAAGGCTGGTAAAACAATGATACTACAAAGTATTGCAAACTCAATTGCTAAAAATTACCCAAAAAGTTATTTGATGGTTTTGTTGATTGATGAAAGACCAGAGGAAGTTACAGATATGCAAAGAACAGTAAAGGGTGAAGTTATTAGTTCTACATTTGATGAACCAGCTCAACGGCATGTTGCTGTTGCTGAAATGGTTATTGAAAAAGCAAAAAGATTAACAGAACATAAAAAAGATGTTGTTATATTATTAGACTCAATCACAAGATTGGGAAGAGCTTATAATGCTGTTATTCCAAGTTCTGGAAAAGTTTTAACTGGTGGTGTAGATGCTAATGCGCTTCAAAGACCCAAAAGATTTTTTGGGGCTGCAAGAAATATTGAAGAAGGTGGTTCATTAACAATTATCTCAACTGCATTGATTGATACTGGAAGTAGAATGGACGAAGTAATTTTTGAAGAATTTAAAGGAACAGGAAATAGTGAAACTGTTCTTGATAGAAAAATAGCTGATAAAAGAATTTATCCTGCAATTGACATAACAAAATCTGGAACTAGAAGAGAAGAATTATTATTTGATAAAAATGATCTCCAAAAAATGAATGTTCTTAGAAGAATTATTGCACCAATGGGAACAATGGATGCAATTGAATTTATCAATTCAAAATTAAAAGATACAAAAAATAATGCTGAGTTTTTTAACTCAATGAATAAGCCAGCATAACAATTAATTATTACAATTAAAGTTTTACAGGCACCTCGAATTGAAGCTATAATCTTCGAATGACAATTTATGCTTTATCAAGTGGACCTGGATTATCTGGTATTGCTGTTATAAGAATTTCAGGTCAAGAAACCTCTAAAGCAATTGAATTACTAACTGGCAAAAAAGTTCCAAAACCAAGAGTAGCAACTCTCAGAAAAATCAACAAAATCAACACTTCTGAGCTAATTGATGAGGGCATAATACTATGGTTTCCTGGGCCTGAGAGCTACACAGGTGAAGATATGGCTGAAATACAAGTACATGGAAGTAAAGCTGTAATTGATGCTTTACACTCCTCTATCTCAAATGTTGAAAATTGTCGTCTGGCGGAGCCAGGTGAGTTTACAAAACTTGCATTCCAAAATGGAAAAATAAATTTACTTAAAGCTGAGAGTATTGCAGATTTAATTTCCTCTGAAACTGAAATTCAAAGACAGCAAGCGATAAAAATAATGAATGGAAAATCAGCTGATCAATTTAATTTTTTAAGAGAAAAACTTTTAAAAATTTTATCTCATGTTGAAGCTAAGATAGATTTTCCAGATGAGGATTTACCAAATGATATTTTAGAAGAAATTAAAAAAAGTTCTGATGATGTTTTGATAAATATTGAAAAAATTTTAAATGATCAAAAAGTTGGAGAAAGAATTAGAGAAGGTTTTAAAATAGCAATTCTTGGACCTACCAATGCAGGTAAATCTAGTCTTTTAAATCATCTTTCAAATAGAGATGTTGCAATAGTTTCAGAGATTGCAGGAACAACAAGAGATGTAATTGAAACACATCTAAACATAGATGGGTATCCAGTAATTGTTTCTGATACTGCCGGGATAAGAGAATCTAAAAATGAAATCGAAAAGAAAGGTATTAAATTATCTTTAAATAGAGCAGAAGAAGCCGATTTAAAGTTGGTAGTTGTTGATGCTAAAAACCTTAATTTTAATGAGGTTTTGAAGGGTTTATTAGATGAAAATGCAATCTTAGTAATAAATAAATCAGATCTTTTAAAGGGAGATATTAATCCAGAGATCAAAAAATTAAATCATGTATTAATTTCAATTAAAGAGAATTTAAACATTGATGAATTAATTTTAAAAATAAAAAATAATTTAAAAAATAAATTTATAACAAGTGATGATATTTTAATTACCAGAGAACGACATAGACAACATCTTGAACAATGCTTAGAGCATCTAAAAAATTTTAATAAAAAAAAAAAGTTGAAGATTTTGATAAAGCCACAGAAGATATAAGGTTAGCTACCAGGCATCTTGGTATGATTGTTGGAAAAGTTGATGTTGAGGAGATTTTAGGCAGTATTTTCAACGATTTCTGTATAGGTAAATAATACCCCATTTTCCATGTTTTTAAGCTTTTTTTAATTAAAAAACGTTGATAATTAGAGCTTATTTAAGCAAAACTATACGTGCCTTGTAAATATAATAATCAGCTATAAATTTAACTTATGAAAAATGATTTATCATTTGATGTTGTGGTAATAGGTGGTGGCCATGCAGGTTGTGAGGCTGCTGCAGCTTCTGCTCGACTAGGTGTTAACACCGCATTGTTTACTCATAAGATAGAAACAATTGGAGAGATGTCATGTAACCCAGCAATAGGGGGTTTGGGTAAAGGTCATTTGGTAAGAGAAATAGATGCTCTTGATGGTGTTATGGGCGAGGTTGCGGATAAATCAGGTATACAATTTAGATTATTAAACAGAAGTAGAGGCCCAGCAGTAAGAGGACCAAGAACTCAATCCGATAGATCACTATATCGTAAATATATGCAAGAAAAACTTGTAAACTACTGTAATTTAAGCATTTTTTCTGATCCTGTAATAAAGTTTATTTTTGATAAAAATACAATAACTGGCTTTATAACTAAAGAAAGTAAAAAAGTTTTATGTTCTAAACTAATACTAACAACGGGCACTTTTTTAAATGGTTTGATACATATAGGCGATGAAAGAACACCTGCTGGAAGGTATGATGAGAAACCTTCAACAGGATTAAGTGAACAATTAGAAAAATACAATTTTAAAATAGGAAGATTAAAAACAGGAACCCCTCCCCGACTTGACTCAAGAACAATTAATTATGAAAATTTAGAAGAACAATTTGCAGATGATGATCCTTATTTTTTTTCTTTTTTAACTAAAAAAAATATTAACAAACAAGTTTCATGTCGTATGACTTATACTAACGATAAGGTTCATAAAATTATTGAAAAAAATTTATCCAAGAGTGCTATGTACTCTGGTAGCATACAAGGTGTTGGACCTAGATACTGCCCATCTATTGAAGACAAGATAGTAAAATTTGCTGATAAGGGTCGACACCAGATATTTTTAGAGCCTGAAGGGCTAAATGACCATACAATTTACCCAAATGGTATATCCACATCACTTCCAGCTGATGTGCAACAAGAAATATGTAACAATATCAATGGTTTAGAAAATGTATCTATTATAAGACCAGGATATGCCATAGAATATGACTATATAGATCCAAGAGAGCTATTTTTAACGCTTGAAACTAAGAAGATTAGTAATCTTTACCTTGCAGGTCAGATTAATGGAACAACAGGTTACGAAGAAGCAGCAGCTCAGGGCCTTATAGCTGGGATAAATGCTGCTCTATCTTTTAAAAAATTTGAACCTTTTATTCTCGATAGATCTGATGCTTATATAGGAGTAATGATCGATGATTTAGTGACTAAAGGTGTAGCTGAACCATACAGAATGTTTACATCAAGAGCTGAATATAGATTAAGCCTAAGATCTGATAATGCAGATCAAAGACTAACTGCAAAGGGAATAGAAATTGGATTAATTGGTGATGTGAGAAAGGTTCTTTATTTAGATAAATTCGACAAAATTAACCAAATTAATGTAAAAATGGGTAAATCAACTATATCACCTAATAAAGCTGATGAATTTGGTATAAAAATAGCAAAAGATGGTGTTTTAAGATCTTCTAATGAAATATTAACCCAAAAAGGAGTTGATATGAATAAAATTAGAGAAATATGGACTGATATACCTTTTTTTAACAATGAGATAGATGAGCAGGTTGAAATTAATGCACATTACAGAGGTTATTTGAAGAAACAAAAAGCGGATATTTTAGCCTTTAAAAGAGATGAAAACCTTATAATACCAGATCAAATCAATTATGATGGCCTTTCAGGATTGTCAAATGAAGTAAAAGCCAAATTTAAGGAAATAAAACCAAAAACAATGGGTCAAGCACTGAGAATTGATGGAATTACTCCAGCTGCTGTATATATTTTGTTGTCACACGTTAAAAGAAAGTCTATTAAGCATACAGCTTAATGGATCAAGAAATTTTAAAATCATTATCAAAATTAAATGACTTAAATGTTTCACGTGAAACATTTTTTGACTTTGAAAACTACATATCGATGATTATTGAAAAAAATGAAAAAATAAACATAATTAGCCAAAATACGTCATCAAAAAAATCCATAATTGAGCGCCATATTATAGATTCTGCACAAATTATTGATTTTATTGACTTTAATTCTAATACAACCACAGATTTAGGATCTGGGGCGGGTTTACCGGGAATTGTAGTAGCAATTATACTCAAAAATATGAAAAATAATATGGATGTGCATCTATATGAAAAAAGCTACCATAAAAGCTGTTTTTTAAAAGAAGTTTCAGAAAAACTAAATTTAAATACAAAAGTTTTTCAAAAAAATATTTTTGAAATAAAAAATTTAGAAACAGGTACGGTCATGTCAAGAGCATTCAAGCCAATGCCGATGGTTCTAGATTTAGTTTATGAAAATTTTTCCAAATATAAAAATTTAATATTTTTTATGGGTAAGAGTGGAAAAAAAATATTTGAAAAATCTAAAAATGATTGGAGTTTAGAATATATAGAAAAAAAAAGTTTAACTAATGAGGATTCATTTTTATTAAACATAAAAAAAATTAGTAAGAAAAATAAAAAAAGATATAAGAAAAACTAAATGCAAATTATTTCAGTAATCAATCAAAAGGGTGGGGTAGGAAAAACAACAACCGTTATAAATTTAGCTGCTGGATTAACTCAACTTAATAAAAAAATTTTAGTTATTGATTTGGATCCTCAAGGAAATGCCACTACAGGTCTTGGATTATCCAACGTAGACAACTCAAGTGACACAATTTATGGTGTGCTGAATGGAACTAAAGAAATAAATGAGATAATTAAGAAGACACAGTTTGAAAATTTAGATATTATCACTTCTAATGTAGATTTATCTGGACTTGAAGTTGAAACAGCTGATGATAGTAATAGGGCCTTCATATTAAAGGCTAAATTAAGTGCTTATTTAAACAATTCTAGAGGATCATATGACTATGTGATAATTGATTGTCCACCCTCTCTAAGTCTTCTTACGGTTATGGCGCTTGTCTGTTCAAACTCACTTTTAGTCCCTTTGCAAACAGAATTCTTTGCGCTTGAGGGACTAACCCAACTAATGAAAACTATTGAAAGGATAAAAGTGCATTTAAATCCTGATTTAAAAATTAGAGGGATACTTTTGACCATGTACGACAAAAGAAATAAGCTTTCTTCGCAAGTAGAAAAGGAAGCTAGAGATTATTTTAATGAAAAAGTTTACTCAACAGTAATTCCAAGGAATGTGCGATTATCAGAAGCACCTTCTCATGGAATGCCAGTTTTAATTTATGACAAATCCTGTCCTGGCAGTAAATCTTATTTTAGTTTTACGGATGAATTCATAAATCAAGAGACAACGATTGGGAGTGCTGCTTAATGGATAAAATAAAAAAAGGTCTTGGAAGAGGTTTATCATCACTAATTGGTGAAACTAAAGTAGATGTTCAAAAAAATCTATTACCAGTAAGCGACTTAATTCCAAATAAATATCAACCAAGAAAAATTTTTGATGAGGCAAACTTAGAAGATTTAACAAATTCTATAAAAGAAAGAGGAATGATTCAGCCTATAGTAATTAGAAAATCCAAAAACGAAAATTCAAAATTTGAAATCATTGCAGGTGAAAGAAGGTGGCTGGCGGCTCAGAGAGCAGGTATTCATAATGTTCCTGTGGTAATCACAGAGGCAGATGATTTAAAATCTTTAGAATTTGCAATAGTTGAAAATGTTCAAAGGCATGATTTAAATACGCTGGAGGAAGCCCAAGGTTATAAAAGATTGATAGATGAATTTTCTTATGATCAAGAGAAAGTATCAAAATTTATAGGTAAAAGCAGAAGCCACATATCTAATTCACTAAGAATATTAACTCTTCCAAACGAAGTTATAAAATTAATAGAGACACAAAAATTAACTGCAGGTCACGCAAAAATTTTAGTTGGATTAGAAAATGCTTCTTTTATCGCAAATAAAATTATAAAAAATAAACTTTCAGTAAGACAGGCAGAAAATTTTGTACAACTATTTAAAAAGAAAAGACAAAAGTCAAAGATTACAAAAGATACTAATATTTTAGCTCTTGAACTGTCAGTATCAAATAAAATAGGATTAAACGTAGAAATACATAATAGTAAGAGAAATAAAGGAAAAATTTCTTTTGAGTATAAAAACCTAGACCAGCTGAATAAAATTATAGATATAATTAAATCTAATTATTAGTTTCAGTTAAAGACTGGCTTAAAATAAAATCTGTAATTAAATTTATCGAATTGTTTATATTCTTTTTAATTTGTAATTCAGTCTCACTTAGTGCGTAGATTAATTGCTTAATATTTTTTGGTTTCCATTTATAAATTTGTTGTTTGGTAATCTCTTTCTCTTTCCAAAAGATGGGTGGTTTTGCTGATGAAATTGTTAAATCTATATTCTTGTTAGTCTCAAATGTTTTTGATAACACCAGTAATTTTTTTGCTTTAATTATAAAAGATCTTGTAATCATAATGCAGTCTTCATTACTAAAATTATTTTCATTTAAAATACCAATTATTTTTTTTTTGTTTTTAGCAAGACAATTGTCAATAAGCTCAGATATGCTGTGGTTTTCATTTAAATTAATTAGTTTTGATATATTATCGCTATTAATTTTTTTTCCATTTTTACCAAAAAATTCAATTTTTTGAAGTTCATTTACAAGCGTTTCCCTATCACCGCCGCATTTGTTCACTATTAAGTTTATATTCGAGGGTGAAATTGAAATCTTATTATCCCTTAAAAAATTATATGCTAATTTAGATAATGTTTGATCACTATCAGGATAGAATGGAATACAAACTAATTTTTTGTCTTTTTCAAAAAGAGACCTTAATTTTGATTTTTTTTCCAAATTATCTGAGTTTAAAATAATTGATGTATCCTCAAGGTTTTTTTGTTGTAATGCTTGGATTACTTTTAAAATTTTATCGGTAGCTCTTTTGATAATAATAAATTTTTGTGGGTCGAAAAGAGATTTAGATAAAATATTTTCAATAAAATTATTTTCATTATCTAAAATTTCCTTCTCTTCATAATTTGAGGTATTACTCTTATCTTTAATTAAAACATTAAGAGCTTCATTTTTTAAACCCTCATTTTTTCCATAAAATAGTATTAAATTATTAATATTTTGATTTATTTTTTTTATCTCAAAAGATTTTAGTATCATTTATTAGCGATTAAATCTGATGTAAGTTTATTAGATATAGATGAGGCAAAATTTTGTTTAATTGATCTTTCATATCTGGCTTCTTCAAATTTATCATCTTTACTTTTCATAATTTTTGTTTCAGTAATTTTTATTTTTTTATTAGTTGGTTTTATTAAGAATATTACTTCTGCTTCTATTTGATAGTCACTTACTTCCCCAGCCTTGTTTTTGCTTAAAATAATTTTTTTATATATGCTACTTGCTTCAATAAAAATTTTATTATTAGTTTTATTGTTTTTATATTGGTTTAAATTTGTCTTTAAAAAATTATTAAGATCTCTATCACCCGCATAACTAATTTGTTCGATTGAAAAATTAACATTCGTATTCTTTAAATAAATTGGAGTAAAACCACAGCTAGATAAAAGAAATATAAGAGAAATGATTATTATATTTTTTTTTATCATTTTAATCTGTTATTATATTAATTAACTTGTTGGGTATAAATATCTTTTTTTAAATCTTTTTATTCTTCAAATACTCATTTAATTTTTTATCTTCTTTTATGTTTGTTATTAACAGTTCTTCAGTTGTATCTTTTTCTGCAACCATTATTTTTCTAGTTTTACCGTTTAATTGAATAATAAATTTAATATTTTCCTCTACTAAAAACTTATGATCAATCTTTGGCCATGATACCTCTTCTTTTATGTTTATCATTTCCATGCATTCATTAGAAAAGTGTGGTATTACGGGATTAAAAGCTATTAAAATTTTTTTGTAATTTTCAATTAATTTTTCCCTTTCAATTTTATTAGAGATTACTTTGTTTAATGCCGAATAAGTTTCATGAAAATTAGCAATTATTTTATTATATGAAAAACTCTCTATATTCTGGGTAATTTCTTTAATAAATTTATTAGTAATTTTCTCTAAATCATTATTTGAATTAGATGGATGATTTGCCTCTATTTCCTCAATAATTTTTTGATTTAATATCCATAATTTTTGGATAAACTTATATGATGAATTAATGCCTTCATCTGACCATTGAACATCTTTTTCTGGTGGACTGTCTGAAAGTATAAATAATCTTGCAGAATCTGCCCCATAATTTTCTATAATTTTTTCAGGATCTATAGTATTTTTTTTTGATTTTGACATTGATTCTGAAGGACCAACTTTTACTTGTTTTTTTGTACTTTTTAAAAATTTTTTTCCATCTTTAGCAATTAGTTCATCAGGGCTAACCCAATTGTCATTTTCATCTTTATATGTTTCATGACAAACCATACCTTGCGTGAACAAACCACTAAATGGTTCTTTAATGTTAAATGAATTATCTTGATAGGATAAAGCTTGCATAAAAAACCTGGAATATAAAAGATGCAGAATAGCATGCTCTACACCACCAATATACTGATCCACGGGCATCCAGTATTTTACTTCATCTGAATTAAATCCATAACCATCATAGTGGGGTGAACAAAATCTTAGAAAATACCACGATGAATCAACAAATGTGTCTAGTGTATCAGTTTCTCTAATAAATTTTTTTCCGTCAATTGTAATATTTTTCCATTCTACCATTTCATCTAGTGGATTTCCTGTAGAACTTAATTGATTAATTTTTGGTAATTCAACAGGTAGCATATCTTTAGGAATCTTAACTGGATTATTATTTTCATCATATGCAATTGGAATTGGACAACCCCAATATCGTTGACGAGAGATACCCCAATCTTTTAATCTATAATTAGTTTTTCTTTGTCCAATATTATTTTCTTCTAAGTAGGCGATTGTTTTGTCAATAGATTCTTCAGGGACTTTTAGATTATCTAAAAATTTAGAATTAAATAAGTAACCAGACTCCGTAAAAGCTTTTTCGGTAATCGAAAAATCTTTATCTTTTTCGGGTCTAACTACTGGTGTAACTTTTAAATTATATTTTCTTGCAAAATCTAAATCTCTTTGATCGTGCGCAGGACAGCCAAAAACAGCCCCTAATCCATAATCCATTAAGACAAAATTTGCAAAATAAACTGGTACTTTTATACCTGGCTCTAAAGGGTTGATAGCTTGTAAATCAGTTTTAAATCCAAGTTTATCAGCTGCTGCAATAGCTTCTTCAGTTGTACCAGTTCTAGAACATTCTTTTTTAAACTTAATAAATTCTGGATTATTAGCATAAAATTTTGAAATTGGATGATCTACCGAAACTGCTAAAAAAGACATACCAAATAAGGTATCTGGTCGAGTAGTATAACATTTTATTTCTTTTATTTCTTTTTTTGAATCAATTTTAAATGCAATTTCACAACCATAAGATTTTCCTATCCAGTTTTTTTGCATGACCTTAACCTTATTTGGCCAATCTTTAAGATTATCTAAGCTATCCAAAAGTTCTTTTGAAAATTCGGTAATTTTAAAAAACCATTGATTAAGTTTTTTTCTCTCAACAATTGCCCCTGATCTCCATCCCTTGCCATCTATAACTTGTTCATTTGCTAGAACCGTATTGTCTATTGGATCCCAGTTTACATAACTTTCTTTTCTGTAGACTAGACCTTTGTCATAAAGTTCTAAAAAAAATTCTTGCTGATGTTTATAATATTTAGATGAACAAGTAGAAATTTCTTTGTCCCAATCTATTGATAGACCAAGTTTTTTAAGTTGAGATTTCATTGTTGAAATATTTTTTTCAGTCCAAGTTTTTGGATCTAATTTATTTTGTCTTGCAGCATTCTCAGCTGGCATTCCAAAAGAGTCCCACCCCATAGGATGTAATACGTTATATCCTTGTAATGCTTTGTACCTAGCCAAGACATCACCGATTGTGTAATTTCTAACATGACCCATATGAATTTTACCAGACGGGTAAGGGAACATTTCTAAACAATAAAATTTTTTTTTATTCTCATCAACTTTTGTTGAAAAAGATTTTTGACTTTTCCAATATTGTTGCCATTTATTTTCAACTGTTTTAAAATTATATCTATCCACAAAAATCAGAAATATTTTTTATTTGAAATTATATCTATTTTTTTTTATTTTTATCTTCTTCTTTATAAAGTGTCGCTTTTTTCAGTATTTCTCTTTTGAGCTCTTTAACTAAGATGCCGTTTTGCTCAGTTATTTTACAGTTCAATAGATTATTTATACACTTTTTATTAAATACTTTTATGTTTAGGGCATCTGATCTTATTTCATTAGTCATAAATCGGATTGAAATTTTAATACTTTCATTTTGGCTATTATTCTCGGAGTACCAATCTGTGATGATTATTCCACCACTGTAATTTACGGAAGATAATGGCATAAAATCAATAACATCTAATGATGCTCTCCATAGTCCATTAGAGCTTGCGAATTCAAAAACACCCCCTTGTTGATTTCCAAATTCATTAAGTTTAAATCCACGACCTTGTTCTAAATTTTGTTTTACCCTCTCTTCTGGATTAGCAGGAAACTTTCTAGCATCACCTCCGGGCAATTTTCCATTACAACCTACTAAAGAAGTTTGAATTATAGCTAAAAAAACTATTATTTTAGTGTATTTTAATTTAAATAAGTGGTTCATTGGAAAATCCTTATACAATAAAAGGTAAAAATTACCTAAAAATATCAAAATTCATAGGAGTGATGCAAAAATGCAACACTTTGAGTTAATTTCGGTTTTTTTATGTAATTAAATTAAATCTCCTCAAAAATTCATTAAAAAGTCAGTGTTTATTATTAATAATTAACAAATAAATAAAGGAGTAATTAATATGAACAACTTTAAAAAAATAGGTCTTACTGCACTAGCAGCATCACTTGTTTCTGTATCAGCTAACGCTGGAGAAATATCTGTTGCAGGTGGAGCATCACTTAACGTTGAAGGTTTTTCTGGTGAACAGTTAAATGCTGGTAAATCTTACACAATGGGTAATCAATTAACATTTACTGGTGGCGGTGAATTAGACAATGGTTTAACTGTTGCCGTATCATTTGTAATGGACCAAGCAGATGCTGCTCCATCACCATTTGATAGTCACTCAGTAACAATTAGCTCAGACGCTATGGGTTCACTTAAGTTTATGGGTGAAGGCGGATCAACTGCTGCAAGTGCTATAGATGGTTCTGCAGCTGGCGACATCTGGGATAAATTTGATGGTTTAACTAATGCATCAGCACAAGTAAGTAAAAGTGGTGTAACTGGTGATGGCGTTACAGCTACTGCTGGTGATAATGCTTTCATTTATACTACTCCAGAATTGATGGAAGGTTTAACTGCAACAGCTAGTTATGCGCCTCAAGCTTCAGGAGCTGAAACAAGAGCATCAGGTATGGGTTATGGTTTAGCATATACTGGAGTTGAAGGTTTAACACTTAAGTATGCTAAAGCTGATATTGTTAACTCAACTAAAGCATTAAGTGGTGAACAAACAGTAATGTATGCTTCATATGCTTATGGTCCAGTTACAGTTTCATACTCAAATTTTGAGGGTGATCTAGATACTGCTAGCAAAGACTATGAACTAACATCTGCTGCTATATCTTACACAGTAAGTGATGAACTTTCAGTAACTTACGGAATGGAAGATGCAGAACAAGAAGGTGCTACATCTGATGCGGAATATGAAACATTATCACTTTCATACGTAACAGGTGGTATGACTATTTCTGCAGGTATGCACGAAGCTGAGAATGCAAACTTCGGAACTGCTTCTACTCAAGATATCGAAAAATGGACTCTAGGAGCTTCATTTGCGTTCTAATCTAGTTTAGATTAAATTACTTAAAGGGCCCCTTTTTAGGGGCCTTTTTTTTACTCAAAAAAAGATATTCCAGCAAAACCAAAACAGTCTAGTAATTTTAATTTTTTTAAGTTTTTATTTGAAATACCACCAAGTGCCACGACTTTAATTTTTGTAAACTTAGCAAATAACTTAAATTTATTAATTCCTAAATAATTTTTATTTTTTTTAAATATTGAAGACAGAAAAATAATCTTAACTAATTGTTTTTCTTTGACCTTAATTTCTTTATTATTGTGAGCAGAGCCAATAATTAAAAAATTATTTTTTAAGGAATATGAAAGATGACCTATATCACTATTAAAGGAAGGTATATAAGCTCCATCTAAGTTAAGTTTTAACGCCAACTTAACATTATTAGATAAAAAAAATTTAAATCCTTTTTTTTTACAAAATTTTTTAAGATTTATAATTGTTTTTAAGTTGTTTTCTGAACTATAATTTCTAAGTATTATGCCAGTATTTTTGTCAAGTTTATCTATATTATTTGTATCAAATTTATTAATAAAGTAATATTTACTGGGTAAATTAACATGCATAATTCAGTTCAAAGATATAAAGATATTATTAGTTCAATAGATAGAAAAATAGAAGAACAAAAAATTCAATTAACCCCAAAAGTCATTGCTGTATCTAAAACTTTTAAAATAGAATCAATTTTTCCATTGATAGAATATGGTCATCTTGATTATGGAGAGAATAAAGTCCAAGAAGCAATAGATAAATGGTCGGCTATTAAATTTAGATATAAAAATATTAAGCTTCATTTAATAGGAAAGCTTCAAACAAATAAAGTAAAGAATGCTATAAAAATATTTGACTTCATTCATTCTCTGGACAGTATGAAGCTTGCAAAAAAAATTGCAGATGAACAGAAAAAACAAGACAAAAATCTTAAATTATTTATTCAGGTAAATATTGGAAACGAGGAACAAAAGTCAGGAGTTAAGATTGATCAAATCGATGATTTAATAACTTTTTCAAAACAATTAAATCTTAATATCATAGGGTTAATGTGTATTCCTCCAGCAAATAGAGAGGCCGATAAATATTTTAAAGAAATTAAACTTTTAAATAAAAAATTTAACTTACCAGAAATTAGTATGGGTATGTCATCGGATTATCTCAAAGCAGTTGAAAATTCTTCTACCTATTTAAGAATAGGCTCTAGTATTTTTGGTCAGAGATCTTAAAATATTTTTATTTTTGATTTTTTTTTTAGTATTTTAATCATAATTAAAAAATCTTTTTCCTTCAAAGCAATACATCCAGCTGTGGGTTTATAATCTTTGGTTAAATGGATAAAAATGCAACTTCCTTTACCGACAATAGGTTTTTTGAAATTATACTTTATTGGAATTAGTAAATCATACTTATAATCTTTTCTTTTTAATTTTTCATGTTTAATTTTTTCTTCAATCATAAAGAGTTTATTATATTTTTTTGGAAAACGTGTGTCATCGCACCAACCCATGCTCTTTTGAATTTTGATACATTTTAATATGGTAGATGGTTTTTGCTTGCGATCTTTCCTAAAATAAAGGTTTTCAATTCCAAAAGTTCCTTTTGGTGTTTTTTTATCTCCCTCTTTTTTATTCCTTGTAGATCCTTTTTTACCAATACAGCACCTAAATTTAAATTCATCTATTTGAAGAGTTTGTTTATTTTTTATAAAAATTGTCATAATCTCTTTCTCAAGCATGCAGAGTTTAATAATTTATAAGTTTACTTCATTGTATCATATTCTTGAAGAGCTTGGTTTAGATTTAAATTTTGAAATCAGTTTTGTAGACTGTGAGAAATCCTTGAAAATCAAAGTAAAAAATCTTAATAACTATTTAATTATCTCAAATAAAAAATATTTTAAAACTACTAATCAATTTGTTTTAGAAAATAAACCGATTGGCATTTTTAAATTAGTAGAAAAAATTAACATCGAATTTTTAAAACTGCAATTTAACAGTCAATCTCAGATAGAAATAAATAATTATACGATAGATCTAAATTCTAGAGAAATCAAAAATGATAATACAAAGCTAAAGCTGACCGAAAAAGAAATTAATACAATTATCTATTTATCAAAATCAAGGACAACGGTTAGTATTGATGAATTACTAGAAAAGGTGTGGAGCTATCAAGCTGATATAGAAACTCATACTGTTGAGACGCATATATATCGATTAAGAAAAAAATTTTTAAATTCATTTAATGATAATGCATTTATTATTAGTAAAAAAAATGGTTATCAAATCAAATAAGAAAAATCTCATAGTCAAGGATCTGTTTACGAAAAAATATAAACCAAAAATAGTTAAACCAAAAAAAGGCAAAGGAAGTTTTAAAAGAAAAAACACTAAACCTAAAGTCTAGCTCCAATTTGTTGTATTACTCTTGATGACATTTCAGTACCTTTTTCTAGACATTCTTTTGTTGATAATTTATTGATATATCCATGTAAAAATCCAGCAGCAAAAAGATCACCAGCACCTGTAAGATCTACAATTTTTAGATTTTTTTGTATATCACTTTCAAAAATCTCTTCTCCGTTAATTGCAACTGCACCTTTTTCACTTCTAGTTACAACCACTAATTTATTAAGTTGTTTTGAGAAGTTTATAACTTCACTAAAATTTTTTGCTTTAATTAATGAGGTAATTTCTTGTTCATTAGCAAAAGTTATATCGAGTTTGTTTTTTACTAAATTTAAAAAATGAGGCTTATGTCTATCTACACAAAACAGATCAGAGAGAGACATAGCTACTTTATTCGCATTATTAATGGCTTTATCAAATGCTTTTTTGGGTTCTCCCTCATCCCACAAGTAACCTTCTAAAAATATAATTTCACTTTTTTTAATAGCTTCAGAGCTAACATCATTTTTATTAATTTTTCCTGCTGTTCCTAAGAATGTACACATTGTCCTTTCAGAGTCTGGTGTGACCAATATCAAACAAGTACCTGTTGGCAATTTTTCTCTCTTTTTTGAATAAAAATATTCTACGTTTTCTTTTTTTAAACCTTCTTCGTATTTGCTGCCAAATTCATCATCAGAAACTTTTCCAATAAAACCTACCTGGTCACCAAGTTGAGATAACCCAACTATGGAATTTGCTACAGAACCTCCAGAAACAGTTTTTTCAATTTTAAGATTTATTAATAAATTTTTGAATTCGTTTTCATCAAAAAATAGTTTCATTGTGCTTTTTGTAAGATTATTCTTTTCAATAAAACTGTCATTTACTTTACAAATGACATCGACTATTGCATTTCCTATTCCTAAAATTTTCATATTATGCTTTAAGGGTAATAACAGGTTTTTTTCTATTTGGGTAGCAAGTAGCACATATTTTACATGACAAACCATAACAATCTCTTGCCTTACAATATTCTCTTCCATAAAAAATTATTTGTAAATGAAGTTTAGACCAAGTTTTTTTTGGAAATATTCGTTTTAAATCTTTTTCAGTCTGAACTACATTTTTTCCATTTGTTAATCCCCATCTTTGTGCAAGTCTATGAATGTGAGTATCAACAGCAAAAGCTGGATACCCAAAACCTTGAGACATTACGACACTAGCTGTTTTATGGCCTACACCAGGTAATTTTTCAAGTTCATCAAAGGTTTTAGGTACTTTTCCGTTGTGTTTTTCTAAAACTTGTTTTGACATTAAATAAATACTTCTAGCTTTAACTCTAAAAATTCCAATTTTATTTATTAATTTTTCAATTTTTTTTCTTCCTAATTTTACGAAGTGTTCTGGTTTAAAATATTTTGGATATATATCTTTTGTTACATTGTTAACATTTACATCAGTACATTGAGCCGAAAGAAGCACAGAAATTAATAATGTAAAAATATTTTTACTTTTAAGAGGAACTGGCGTTTTGGGATAAATTTTATTTAATGTATTAATTATAATTTTTGCCTTTTGCTCTTCATTCATTATGAAAAGTTAAGTAAGTCTCTCATAGAATATAATCCTGGTTTTTTTTTTATTAACCATTTAGAAGCTGTTAATGCCCCATCAGAGTAAAGTGCTCTATCAAAAGCCTCATGATTTAATGTAATTATCTCTTTTCCACTCGAGAATTTTACCTCATGTTCTCCAATAATTTCACTTTTTCTAATTGAATTAAAATTAATTTTTTTTCCATAGGGAAAAGATTTTTTATTTAAAAATTTCTTTCCCATTAAATTATACAAATTTTCATTTTTTCCATCTGCGATGCCTTTTCCAAGCATCAAAGCTGTACCTGATGGGTAGTCTTTTTTGTGCTTATGATGCACCTCAAATATTTTACTTAAATATTCGTCACTTAATGATTTTGAAGCAATCTCAGTTAAATACATCAATAAATTTACGCCTAAGCTCATATTGCCAGCTTTTAAAATGGGTATCTTTTTTGAAAACTTTTTTATTTGGTTTTCTTGATTTCTATTGAATCCAGTTGTCCCAATAACAACCTTTTTTTTCAGTTTAGATGCTATTTTTAATATCTCTAGAGTGCAATCAGGAACAGTAAAATCAATAATTATATCTGTTTTTTTAAATGCCTTTTCAGAATTTAACTCTGGTTTTATACCATTAAATTTTTTATTTACTGATCTATTTTCTGTGAGTGTAACAAGTTTAAATTTTTTATTTTTTTTGGATGATTTGATTAGTTGTTGACCCATTCTACCCATGCACCCAGAAATTGATAAATTAATTTTTTTCATTTCACTAAATATTAACCTTTTTTAAAAGATTAGTCTTTTAATTTTTCCAAAAGTCCTTTGCTTTTTGAAAAAATTTTTTAATACTTGGATTTGATTTATCGTTTTCAATTTCTCTAAATTGTTCAAGTAAATCTTTTTGTTTTTTATTTAGGTATACAGGTACTTCTGTTTTTACTTGAACATATAAGTCACCAAAATCACCTCTTCTCATATAGGGCATTCCTTTACCCTTCAATCTGAATTGTTTACCATTTTGAGTCCCATCAGGAATTTTTATTTTAGCTTTGCCTCCATCAATAGTTGGAATTTCAATGGTAGTTCCTAAAGCAGCATCCGCAAGAGAAATTGGAAATTCAAAAAATAAATTTTCATCTGATCTTTTAAATAAGTCATGAGCGTGAACATTTATAAACAAATATAGATCTCCTGTCGCTCCACCTCTACTTCCAGCCTCACCTTTTCCAGCTAATCTAATTCTTGTTCCATCATCAACACCTTTAGGAATTGTAACTGATATTTTTTTAGAGGCTTGTATTTTCCCTTGACCATTACAGTCATTACAAGGATTAGTGATTTCTTCACCATTACCATTACACTGGGGACATGTTTGTTGAACTGTGAAAAAGCCTTGATTAGATCTTATTTTACCGTTTCCTCCACAATAAGTACATCTATCTGGAGAATGACCAGGTTTTGAGCCATTTCCTTTACAAGTATTACATTTTTCAGTAGTTGAAAATTTTATATCTTGTTTTTTGCCTTGGTAAGCTTCTTCAAGTGAAATTGATAGATCGTATCTTAGATCTGATCCTCTATTGTTGGAGCTTCTATTTCTTGGTCTTCCACCACCACCAAAATCTCCAAAAAAATCTTCAAAAATATCTGAAAAATCTGCACCACCGAAACCACCAAAACCACCACTTTGTCTTCCACCACCATTTTCAAAAGCTGCATGACCAAAGTTATCATAATTTTGTTTTTTTTCTTTATCTGAAAGAATGCCATATGCTTCACTGGCCTCTTTAAACTTATCTTCTGCTATTTTATCGCCAGGATTTTTATCAGGATGGTATTTGACAGCAAGTTTTCTGTAAGCTGATTTTAGTTCATCGGGAGATGCACTTTTTCCAACACCTAAAACTTCATAGAAATCTCTTTTAGCCATAAATTACTTTGAGATAATGGTCGTTGATAGTCTTAAGCGCTTTTTTCTTTATCTTCTTCTTTACCTTCTTCTTTACCTTCTTCTTTTACTTCCTCAAAATCTGCATCAACTACGTTATCGTCTTTTTTTCCTTCATCATTATTTTTATTATCATCAGGTGTATCTGGTTTTTTCTCTTGAGCTTTATATATAGCCTCACCCAATTTCATTGATGCCTGAACCAACGCTTCTGTTTTTTTCTTAATATCTTCATTATCAGTTCCTTTAAGAGCTTCTTTTAAACTGGATGATGCATCTTCAATTGCTTTCTTCTCAGCATCAGTAATTTTAGACCCATGCTCTTTAAGATTCTTTTCAGTTGAATGAATTAAAGTGTCAGCTTGATTTCTTGTGTCTACAGTCTCTCTTTTCTTTTTATCTTCTTCCTTATTAGCTTCTGCATCTTTAACCATTTTTTCAATTTCATCTTCACTTAGTCCACCCGAAGCTTGGATTTGAATTTTTTGTTCTTTACCTGTTCCTTTATCTTTTGCTGAAACACTCACTATACCATTAGCATCAATATCAAAAGTAACTTCAATTTGAGGAACTCCTCTTGGTGCTGGAGCAATACCGACTAATTCAAAGTTTCCTAACATTTTATTATCAGTTGCCATTTCTCTTTCACCCTGAAGTACTCTAATAGAAACTGCAGGTTGATTGTCTTCTGCTGTAGAAAATACTTGGCTCTTTTTTGTTGGTATTGTTGTGTTTTTCTCAATTAGCTTAGTTGATACACCACCTAAAGTTTCAATACCAAGAGACAAGGGTGTAACATCTAAAAGAAGTACATCTTTAACATCACCTTGAAGTACGCCCGCTTGAATAGCTGCACCCATTGCAACAACTTCATCTGGATTAACACTTTTATTTGGATCTTTTCCAAAAAAGTTTTTAACCTCTGCTAGAACTTTTGGCATTCTGGTCATTCCACCAACCATAACAATCTCATCTATGTCACTTGCTGATATGCCAGCATCACTCAATGCTGTTTTACAAGGTGGTAGTGTTCTGGTAATTAAATCTTCAACAAGAGCTTCAAGTTTGGCTCTTGTCATTTTTAAATTAATATGTTTCGGGCCTGTTTTGTCAGCAGTGATAAATGGTAAATTGATATCTGTTTGTTCTGCTGAAGATAGTTCAATTTTAGCTTTTTCTGCAGCTTCTTTTAATCTTTGAAGGGCAAGTTTATCTGATGTTAAATCTATACCATTATCTTTTTTAAACTCTGCAGTTAAGTAATCAACAATTGCGTTGTCAAAGTCTTCGCCACCCAAAAAAGTATCTCCATTTGTAGATTTAACTTCAAATACACCATCTCCCAATTCAAGAATTGAAACATCAAATGTTCCTCCACCTAAATCGTATACTGCAATTTTCTTATTTTGTTTTTTATCTAAACCGTATGCAAGTGATGCTGCAGTAGGTTCATTAATAATTCTTAAAACTTCTAGGCCTGCAATTTTACCAGCATCTTTTGTTGCTTGTCTTTGAGCATCATTAAAGTACGCAGGAACAGTTATTACTGCCTTAGTTACTTCTTGACCCAAATATTTCTCAGCTGTTTCCTTCATTTTTTGAAGAATGAAAGCAGATATCTGTGAAGGTGAATACTTTTCACCCTTTGCTTCAATCCAAGCATCACCTTTTTCAGAGTTAACTATTTTAAAAGGAGCTGCAGCTATATCTTTTTTTACTGTTGGGTCTTCAAAATTTCTTCCAATAAGTCTTTTAACAGCAAAAATTGTATTTTCAGGATTTGTTACAGCTTGTCTTTTAGCAGGTTGGCCGACTAGTTTTTCTCCATCGTCAGTAAAAGCTACAACTGAAGGGGTTGTTCTAGCACCCTCGGCATTTTCCAATACTTTAGGTTGGCTTCCTTCCATTATTGATACACATGAGTTTGTTGTACCAAGATCTATTCCAATAATTTTGCTCATAATTTAAATTCTCTCTTTCATATATGTGTTAATATTAATTCTACAAGTTCAACAAATGTAATTATTTGTCTAAATTTTGTCTATTTTCCTCACTTTTATCATCTTTACTTTCTGTCTTTTTAGACACACCAACTAAAGAGGGTCTAAGCAATCTGTCTTTTATCATAAAACCCTTTTGAACTTCTTGAACAATAGTACCAGGTTCTTTTTGATCATCTTCAATTTCCATCATTGCTTGATGTAAATTTGGGTCTAATTTTTTATTAAGACAATCAATTGGTTTAATATTATTTTTAGTAAAAATAGAGATTAAATCTTTATTAATTATATTGAAATGCTCTAGGGTTTTTTTTAATGCCTCAGTGTCCTTAAGGGCTTCATCGCTCTCTAAAATTAATTTTGACCTTGCAAGGTTATCAATTAAATTTAAAGCCTCTTTTGCAAATGTAAAACCTCCATAATCAAATGCATCATCTTTTTCTTTTTCAAATCTTCTTCTTTGATTTTCCATTTCAGCAAAAGTTCTTGCTAATTTATCTTCTAATTCTTTTATTTTTTCCTCTGGAGATAATTCTACTTTTTCTTCTACACCATTGTTTTCATCATGCTTATCGTTTGATTGTTTGCCAGCTTTATTGCTCTCATTTAACGTTTCTGCTGTAGTATTCTCTTGGTTTAGGTTTTCCTCTTTTTCCATGAGAGCATATATGGTAAGAAATCTCAAAATTGCTAGGTATTAATGAAAAAAATTTCAAAATTGCTCGTAGGCACTAATAACAAGGGAAAATATAAGGAAATTAAAGATTTATTGCCAAAATATATTAAAACCCACTCAACATCTGAATTTAAACTTAAGAGCCCAAGAGAAGATGGACTGACATTCACAGAAAACTCAATCATTAAATCTAAGTATTACTCAAAAAAAACAAAAAAATTTTGTCTTGCTGATGATTCAGGGCTTGAAATTGATATTCTAGATAAAAGTCCAGGAATTTATTCGGCTAGATGGGGTGGAAAAAAAGGTGATTTTAAAAAAGCAATAAATAGAGTGTACAGAGAATTATCAAAAAAGGATAAAAACTGGAAATATAAAAAAGTTAAAGCTAGATTTATTTGTGCGTTATCAATTTGTTACTTAGATAAAAAAATAGTATCTGTTTTGGGTAAAATTGAAGGACATATTTCAGCAAAACCAAAAGGGAAAAATGGTTTTGGTTATGATCCAATTTTTATTCCAAAAAATAAAAGAAAAACTTTTGGTGAAATGAGCTCTATACAAAAATATAAAATAGACCATCGTTTTGTTGCGTTTCAAAAAATTAAAAAATTTCTATAATTTTTTTATCTTCAATTTTATAAAAGTTTAAACGGTGATTAATTTTATTGTCTTTGATATCAAAAATACCAATTTTGCCTTTAAAAGAATTTTTTTTTTTAAAAAGTTTGTTTAAATTAGATAGGTTAGTTTTTAATGATAAATAATAGACAAGTCCAACAAGATCGTAGCTTAATAAAGCTAAGTGTGAGGGGTATTCTTTAAACTCGTTAAAAAACTTATCTTTGTAATTATCAAAATTATTTTTATTTATTGAAGGATAATATAAAGGTTGGATATCTATTTCATTTAATAAACTTTTATCAAACCACTGGTTTAATGTTATAAAATACTTATTTCTAGGAGAAACGTCTGTGTATAAAAGTGATGTGGATACACTTTTTAAACTTTCATCAAAATCTGCAATAACGACTGCCTCAAAATTTAAACCTCCTAACGTATATCTCTGTTCAAGTTTTTTAATTTTTTTTTCTTTATTTGACTGATTTGATTTTTTTAATCTTAAAATTTCATCCTCTAAGTTTTGTTTTCTAATTCTATAATTGGTAATTTCTTCAATTTGTTTAGTTAATTTTGTAGGTTCTGTACTATAGTCGTAATTTTTAAATATTTTGATTCTAGAATCTTTAATTCCTTTTTTAACTTCAAATTCATAATCTTGAATAGGTGTCAAAAATATTGTCCTTTTTATTTTGTTTGTCTTTATAAATTTTTTTATGGTATTGAATTGAGAAGTAGAGTTTATTCCTGCAGAAATTACATTTTTTGGAAGATCTAAAGTTTTGTTTGTTAAAGATAAAAAAGTTATATCTTTGATTTCATCCAAATAAGATATGCTTTCATAAAAAACAGGCCCAATAACAATCTTTACACCCATTTGTTTTAATTCAAATGCTGACTTAAGTGCTTTGTTTGCTTTAGAGGCTGTGTCTTTGGGAATAATTTCTATTGAATTATTATTTATATCTTTCACAGCCAATCTAACAGCTTTAATAATTGATTGTCCTAGCTCTTTATTAGAACCTGTTAAAGGGACCATGAGACCAATCTTAATTTTTTCTGAGGCCTTAGTGGAAAATGAAAATAATAAAGAAAAATTTAAGATTACCAAAAAAATAATTTTAATAAATTTACTCATTTTAATGTTAGTATAATATTTTTTAAGCTTAATTATGATCATAAAGTCACAATCTCTAACAAAAGATAATGAAAAGGGTCTTTATTTGGTATCAACACCAATTGGTAATTTAAAAGATATTACTTTAAGAGCTATAGAAACATTAAAAAAATCAACTTATATTCTTTGCGAAGATACGAGAGTTTCCAGAATTCTATTAGACAGATATGAAATAAAATCACGCCTGATATCAAACCATAAATTTAATGAGTCAAAAAACTTAAATAAGATTATAGATCTGCTTAAAGCAGGAGAAATAATTTCATTAATTTCAGACGCTGGAACACCAAGTATTTCTGATCCAGGCGCAATATTAGTGAATGAATGTGTTAGAAATAATATTAGTATTACACCAATCCCAGGACCTTCAGCTGTTGCAACAGCGGTATCAATAAGTGGTTTTTCAGAAAAATTTATTTTTTGTGGATTTTTACCTGAAAAAAAACAAGCTCTTGTAAATGTTTTTAATAAAGTATCTAAATTTGATGAAACATGTGTTTTTTTTGTATCTTCAAAAAAAGTGAATAAAATTATTCCTGAATTAAAAAAAAACTTTAGTGGAAGAAAAATAATATTTTGCAGAGAAATTTCAAAAATATATGAAGAATTTATAAGAAAAAATGTAGATGATTTAGAAATATTTAATAAGGGGCTAAAAGGGGAGCTAACAGTAGTAATTTCTGAAAAACAAATTGATAAAAATCGCTCACAAGAATTAAGTGAATCAGATATGAGTATTATTAAAAGTATGATTAATAAATTAACTATAAAAGAAATCACAGAAATTATTTGTCATAATAAAGATATTTCAAAAAAAGAAATTTATAATTATTGTTTAAAAGTAAAAAATGAAATTTAAATTTATATTAGTCATTTTGTTGGGTGTAATTTTATCTAATTGTGCTGGTGTTTCCTCAAAAGGTATTTTTGGTACAGGAGTTAGCGTTGCTTTTGATCCACGAACTGTTGGCACTCAAATGGACGACTCAATCATGCAAAAAAATTTAGCTGCACGAATTCTTGTTAAAGATAAAAAATATTTATTATCAGTAAAATCTAAAGTATTAGATGGAAGAATTTTTTTAACAGGAAAAGTCGATAGTCCTGAAGAAAAATTATTATTAACAAAAGTAGCTTGGGAGATAAAAGGTGCCAGATCTGTTCGTAATGATATTAAAATAAAAGAAGAATTTAATTTTAAAAGATCTGCAAAAGATATTTTGATAACCTCTCAACTTAGAACAGCTATAATTTTAAATAAGAATATTAAAGCAACTAATTATCAAATTGATACTTATAAGAAAAAAATTTATGTTTATGGAATTGCATTAACTTCTGAAGAAAAAGATTTGGTTATAAGCGAAGCTAAAGAGATATTGGATGTAGAAGATGTAATTGCAAGTATTATCCTTGTAGAAGATTTAAGAATTCAAAAAGAGTAATTATTTTTTGTAATCAATTACATCTGCAGAATAAGCGGCAATCGAAGCTAAATTAATTAATTCTGATGTGGAAGATCTTAAAGGGGCAATTTCTATTGGTAATCCAAGTCCAATTAGTAAAGGTCCTATAACTTTAGTGTCGCCTAATGTTTTCATCATCTTATAAGATATTGCCGCACTGTGTTGTCCTGGCATAATTAAAATATTTGCTTTACCAACAATTTTTGAGAAAGGGTATAATTCTTGATACTCTGGATTTAGAGCAACATCTGGTTGCATATCTCCATCAAATTCAAAATCTACTTTTTTTTCTTTTAATATATCTACTGCTTTTCTAATGTGTTTTGTTCTGCTTGTAAGAGGTTGGCCAAACGTAGAGTGAGAAACAAATGCTACTTTAGGGTCAAAACCAAATAATCTTACTACTCTCGCTGTAGAAATAGCCATTTCAGCCATTTGTTCTGATGTTGGATATTCATGAACACTAGTGTCACCTACAAAAATGGTTTTACCTTTGTGAACAACCATATTTAGCCCAAACATGATCTCTCCATCTCTTACATCCACTACTTGTTTAATTTTCTCTAAAGAAGCACCAAATCTCCTTGTGTTTCCAGTAACAGCGCCATCAGCATCACCACAAGCAACCATGCTAGTTGCCCATATAACCCTATCATTTCTAACAAGTCTATCACAATCTCTTTCCAGCAAACCTTGTTCTCTTTGAAGTTTTTGAAACAAATGATTTACATATTTAATTCTTTTCTCTTCATCTTTAGAATTAACTATTTCAATATCAAAATTATCACTGTAACCAATATTTTTAATTTGTTCTTTTATCTTATCTTCTTTTCCGACTAAAATTGGAATACCTAACTTAGAATTCTTAAATGCTATTGCAGCTTTAAGTGTATTTTTATCTTCACCATCTGCGAATACAATTCTTTTTTGATTTTTTTTTATGTAAGAATTTATTCCCTGCATTATTGTCACTGTAGGGTCTAATCTTTGTTTAAGTTGATCTTTATATATTTCCAAGTCTTCAATATTTTTTCTTGCAACACCACTATCCATCGCAGCTTTTGCAACAGCTGCTGGGATTATACTGATTAATCTGGGGTCAAATGTAGAGGGAATAATATACTCTTTACCATAATGCGGTCTTTCACCTCCCATAGCAGCAACAACTTCATCAGGAACATCTTCTCTTGCAAGCTTTGCAATAGCCTGTGCTGCAGCAACTTTCATTTCCTCGTTTATTGTCTTTGATCTAACATCAAGAGCACCTCTAAAAATATAGGGAAAGCCAATTAAATTATTTACCTGATTTGGATAATCTGATCTACCAGTTGCAATAATTGCATCATCTCTTACCTCGTTTATTTCCTCAGGAGTAATTTCTGGATCAGGATTTGCACAGGCAAAAATTATAGGATTTTTTGCCATTGTTTTTACAAATTCTTTTTTTAGAGCACCCTTTGCAGACAAACCTAAAAAAACATCTGCACCCTTGATTGCCTCTTCTAAGGTCCTTAAATTAGTTTCAATTGCAAACCTAGATTTCCATTGATCTATGCCATCAGGCCTTCCTTTGTAGATTACGCCTTTTCTATCCAGCATAATTATGTTTTCATTTGGTACACCAGAATTTTTAAACAATTCTGTACATGCTTGTGCAGATGCGCCAGCTCCATTGACAACTACTTTTATTTCTTTTATTGATTTACCACTTATATCTAATGCATTTATTAAAGCTGCTGTTGTTATGATAGCGGTTCCATGTTGGTCGTCATGAAAAACAGGAATATCTAAAATTTCTTTTAATTTTTGTTCAATTATAAAGCAATCAGGAGCAGCTATGTCTTCTAAGTTTATTCCTCCAAAACTTGGAGCAAAATTTTTGATCGAGTTAATAATTTCTTCAGCATCAGAGCAGTCTATTTCAAGATCAATAGAGTCAATATCTGCAAACCTTTTAAAAAGTACTGCTTTACCTTCCATTACAGGTTTTGATGCAAGTGCCCCTAAGTTACCCATTCCTAAAATTGCCGAACCATTACTGATGACAGCCACCAAATTACCTTTACTGGTATAATCGTATGCTGTTTCTGGGTTTTCACTAATCATTCTAACAGGAGCTGCAACACCTGGAGAATATGCTAAAGCAAGATCTCTCTTAGTAGTCATATTTTTTGATGAAATAATCTCGATCTTCCCAGGTTTTTTATATTTATGAAAATCTAGAGCTTCTTTATCGGTGTAATGATCAATGTTAGTTTTTTTCATTTTTGATAATTAGGTATACAATTAGGGTAAAATTAAGACTAATATGATTTATGAACATAGTTAAGTCAACAGGCACATTTGGTTTTTTTACAATAATAAGCAGGTTGCTTGGCTACTTAAGGGATATTTTTATTGCAGTATTTCTTGGTACAGGAGCATTAGCTGATGTTTTTTTTGTAGCATTTAGAATTCCAAACACATTCAGAAGATTATTTGCTGAAGGTACTTTTAATGCAGCATTTGTCCCAAGTTATTCATCAGAAATAAATAAGGGTAAAAAACAATCAAATAAATTTGCCAATGATATTTTTAATCTTCTTTTTTTAGGTTTGTTATTTTTAACAATAATAATTGAAATCTTTATGCCTACATTTGTTTCAATTATTGCTCCAGGATTTGTTGGTGATTTAGAAAAAATGACGGTAGCAATAAATTTAACAAGGATTACTTTTCCTTTCTTACTTTTTATTTGTTTAGCATCTTTTTTTTCTGCAATTTTAAATTCACATAATAAGTTTGCAGCCGCAGCCGCAGCTCCAATAATTTTAAACATTGTTTTAATTTTAGTATTAATTTTTTCGAAATCTTTAGGTGATCAGTTGGTTTATTATTTGTCTTATGGTGTTTCTTTGGCTGGTTTTTTACAATTAATATTTTTATATAAATTTGTATCAAAATATTTTACACTAAAATTGAATTTCCAATTTAAAGCTAGTAACAAAGTTAAGTTTTTTTTTAAAAAACTTTTACCAAGTATTTTTTCCTCTGGAGTTACTCAAATTAATATTTTAATTGGAACAATAATTGCATCTTTTCAAGCAAGTGCAGTTTCTTATTTATATTATGCAGATAGAATTTATCAAATTAACTTAGCTATAGCTGGTATTGCTATTGGTGTTGTTATACTTCCACAACTTTCAAAACATATCCAATCTAGAAAAAAAAATAAGATTTTGCTTATACAAAATAAAGCCCTTGAATTAAGTTTATTTTTAAGTCTTCCAGCAACTATCGCCTTAGTTATTGGATCAGAAGAAATTATCTCAGCTTTATTTGGATATGGATCTTTTAATGAGAATTCGGTGAATAACTCAAGTTTAGCTTTATATTATTTTGCATTAGGTTTGCCTGCTTTTGCTTTAATAAAAGTTTTTTCAAGCTTTTTCTTTGCAAATCATGACACCAAAACGCCATTTTACATTTCTTTGATTTCAGTATTGCTTAATATTTTTATAAGCGTTTATTATTTTAGTGAAATTGGCTTTATAATAATTCCAATAGCAACATCTATTTCATCATGGTTTAATTCGATAATGTTATTTATATTTTTAAAAAATCGACAATTATTTAATTTCAATCAAATATTTTTGATCAAATTTATTAAAATAGTTTTTGCATCAATTATGATGGGATTATTTTTTAACTTTTTATTAAATTTTTTTCAAAACGAATTAGCATTTAATCATTCAATTAAATCTTTATATTTAGTTTTATCTGTTATATTTGGATTATCATTTTATTTAATTGTGTGCTATTTCATCAAAGCTTTTCAAATGAATGATATTAAATTAAAGTATTAATTTTATGAGTAAAAAAATATTTTCCGGCGTTCAGCCTACAGGCAATCTTCATTTGGGAAATTACCTAGGTGCAATTAAAAATTTTGTAGATTTAAACAATGATAATTCAAATGAGTGCATATTTTGTGTTGTAGATTTGCACGCAATTACTGTTAAACAAAACCCTAAGGAACTTAGAAGCAATATTCAGGAGACTATAGCTACATTTATTGCAAGTGGGATAGACCCAAAAAAAAGTATAATTTTTAATCAATCACAAGTACCTGCTCATGCAGAGGGTGCATGGATATTAAGCTGTGTTGCTAGAATTGGATGGTTAAATAGAATGACTCAATTCAAGGAAAAAGCTGGTAAAGATAAGGAAAAAGCTAGTGTGGGTCTTTATTCTTACCCAGTTCTAATGGCGTCTGATATTCTGTTGTATGATGCAACCCACGTTCCAGTTGGAGATGATCAAAAACAACATTTAGAGTTATGTAGAGATATTGCTCAAAAGTTTAATAGTGATTTTGAAATAGAAAATTTATTAAAAGTTCCAGAGCCTTTAATACAAAAAGAATTTTCAAGAATTATGAGTCTTAAAGATGGTTCAAGAAAAATGAGTAAATCTGAATTATCAGATTTAAGTAGAATAAATTTAACTGATGATAAAGACCTGATTATTAATAAAATTAAAAAAGCAAAAACAGACCCATTGCCAATGCCCAGCACTACGAAAGATCTTGCTGAAAGGTTAGAAGCAAAAAATCTTTTAGGGATATATGCAAGCTTAACAAATTCTACTTTAGAAAAAAGTGTAGAGATTTTTGCTGGAAAAAATTTTTCAGAATTTAAGGAAAAATTATCTGAAGTTCTTGTAGATAAAATTCAACCTATTTCATTAGAAATTAAAAAATTACTAGATGACAAATCGTATTTAGATAATACGCTTCTAGAAGGAGTTGAAAGAGCCAATAAAATAGCTTCAAAAAAGATTAAAAGAATTAAGGAAATAGTAGGTTTTTAGATAAAATTTATTATCGAGTGTTAATTTTTTAAATATTCACTATATATAATTCATGTTCGTTCAGACAGAAGTAACACCAAACCCTAATTCACTTAAGTTTCTACCTGGAAAAAAAGTGTCTAATAGTGGTCCATACGAAATTATTAACAAAGATGATATACAAAATGTACTTGTAAGAAATATACTTTCTATAAATGGAGTAGAGGGAATTTTTTTAGGAGAAGATTTCATTTCTGTAAACAAAAATGATATAACTAAATGGGATGATGTAAAACATATCGTAATTTCATTTATCAATGATTTTTATTCTGAAGGAAAAGAGTTTGTTATTGATGAAAGTTTAGATGAGCAAAATCCAAATCTGAACGAAATTGAACAAAGAATAGTAAAAATTTTAGACCAAAAAATAAGACCTGCAGTAGCTAGAGATGGTGGTGATATTAAATTTAAAGAGTTTAAAGATGGTGTGGTTAAAGTTCAATTACAGGGAAGTTGCTCTGGTTGTCCAAGTTCCACAATGACCTTAAAACAAGGCGTTCAAAATCTTTTATGTCATTATTTGCCAGAAGTTAAAGAAGTTGTTGCTATTTAAGATATGAAAAATAACCAAAATTTATTAGAACAAAAAAGTAAAAATACCTTAGTAAGATTTTTTCTAAGTAGTTTTTTTACTATTTCTTTTTTCTATATCATTCCAATATTGATTAATTTTGCTGATAAAAATTTTTATACCAAAGAATATACAAATAATTCAAAAAAGATTTTGGCATATACTCTTAATAAGAAAGATAAAAATAAAAAAGAAGTTTTAAAAGAAAAAGATATACTTTTGGATATTTTTAGCCTGAATAATTTAGAGTCGGACTCTGTAAGATTAAGTGCCTCAACTATAAAGGAATTATTTGAGGACACTGGATATGAGCTAAATGATGTAAGAAAAAATAAATTGGTTAAACCAGTTGCCTTAACTTTATTACCTCAAGAAATTAAAATGATTGAAAATGTAAAAAAAAGAAAAGAATTTTTTATACAAATTGTCTTACCATTAATTATACAAGAAAATGATAATATTAAAAAAGATAGAAGAACTCTCTTTAATATTATTAATAAAAGCAATAATTCAGACTCAGAAAAACAATGGTTGGAAAAAAAATACAAACAATATGGAGTAAAATTTAAAGATTTATCAACATTAAAAATTAGAATGGATGAAATACCAGTATCATTAGCAATTGCACAGGCAGCTAAAGAAACAGGTTGGGGAACTTCAAGATTTGCGCAAGAAGGTAACGCCTTATTTGGACAGTGGACTTGGTCAGGAGAGGGTCTTAAGCCTAAAGACGCTGAAAAGGGTAAAGATCATAAAGTTATGAAATTTAATATCCTTCAAGCATCAGTTAGAGCTTACCAAAGAAATTTAAATACTCATTCTACTTATAAAGCTTTTAGAAAAGCTAGAGCAGAGTTTAGAGATTCTAATAAATCGTTAGACAGCATGGAACTTTCTCAATATTTAAATAAATATGCAGAGACAGGCAATCAATATGTTGAGGTCTTGCAGAAAATAATAGAGCAAAACAAACTAAAAGATTTTGATGATGCAAAATTAATGCCTTCAAGTGTTGATCTTGAAAGTCTAATTTAGTTTTCTTTAATTGGAAATTGAATACCAAACCATCGCCATTTGCCTTTGTCATTTAAGGAGCAATTAATTCTGCCTCTTCTTGGTATAAATGGACCCCTAAATTTTATGGTTAATACCCTGTTGTTCAAACTTGTATTCGATTTTTCCCATTTATCTAACTCATTAGAGTAACAGCTAATATTTTTGATATTTTTTTGTTCGTTAAAAAATTTAACCTGAAAATTAGGTGGATTATTTTCTACTGATAAATTTTTCTCATAAGGAAGTAATTGTTTATATTCAAGTGGAAACGAATTTATAATGGAACTAAATCTTTTTAGGTCTCCATAATTTTCATTAATTGGGAATCTAGGTAATTCAAATTTATCTTTATTCAAGTCAATTACACCTGAATGTTGACCAAAAGCATAATCAAAATTTTGAGAAATATAGTCCCTCATGAATTTTGAATATTCACCAAAAGGATATGAAAATAAGTTTGGTACGTAGCCTAGATTTTTTAAAAATATTTTGTTTGCTTTCTCTATATCTAAGCTAAATAAATCATTATCACCATCAATAAGATATCCATGAGAATGTGAATGATGTCCTATTGAGGTAAATTTTTCAGCTTCAACTTCTTTAATCTGACTCCAAGTCATATACCCTTTTTTCCCAACAGGTTCTGTTGAAACAAATAAGATAAAGGGAATCTTATTTTTTTTTAAATATGGCCATGCTTCTTGATAAAATGACTGAAAAGCATCATCAATTGTTATAAGGATTTTTTTATTTGTTTTTGGTATATGAAAATTTTTTTCAAATTGTTTAGGATTTGAAAAAGTATAATTAGAGTTTATTATTATTTCCATCTGTTTCTTAAAAATATTCATTTGAATATTGGTTGAGGGATATTTGTGCTCATTAAAGCGGTGATACATCAATGACAAAATACCTTCATCATCAGAATAGTATTTGATATTATTTTCATCTGAAATAGAATCTGCGCTTATAAACAGGATAAAAATGAACAAACTTATTATAAATGTTACTAATGAAAAAATTTTTCTAATGATCATTACTACTGATAGTACTTATAATATTACATGTGAGAATACTAAAATTAATTATGAAAAATTTACTATAATTATTAATAATTTTCTCTCATCACAAAATCTTAAAATAGTTGATATTAGCGCAATTTATATCAACAAAGGACCAGGAAGTTTTGCTGGGATAAGAAACTCTCTATCTATAGTTAAAGCTTTTAATGTTGCGAAAAAGATAGATTATTATTGTTATAATTTAAATGATTTTAAAGATGAACACGATTTAAGTTATGAAAATATCCCTAATTTATGTAAAAAATATGAAATTAAAAAAAATTTGATTAATCCTATTTATATAAGTTAAAATTAATTATGTCAGAAACTATAGAAGAAAAATGTTTGCTTAAGGGTGTAAAGTTAACTGATCAAAGAAAAATAATTGCACAAGTAATGTCCCAATCGTCTGACCATCCAGATGTAGATGAGTTATATAACAGAGTTTCTAAAATTGATTCAAAAATTAGTATTGCTACTGTTTACAGAACTGTAAAATTATTTGAGGAGTCAGGTATATTGGCTAAGCATGAATTTAAGGGAGGAAAAGCAAGATATGAAGAGTTAAACGAAGGACACCACGATCATTTAATAGATGTTAAGTCAGGTGAAATTATTGAATTTGTGGATGAAGAAATTGAAAAGCTTCAAAAAAAAGTAGCAGAAAAATATGGTTATAAGCTAGTAGATCATAAACTTGAATTATATGGGATAAAGAAAAAGTCCCAATAAATGAAACAAAAAATTTTTATCAAAACTTTTGGCTGCCAAATGAATGAATATGACTCAAATAGAATATACGACTCAGTAAAAAAAATTGGTTTTGAAAAAACAGAAAACTATGAAGACGCAAGTTGTTATTTATTAAATACGTGTCATATACGTGATAAAGCTAAAGAAAAAGTTTATCATGAAATTGGAAGAGTTAAAAAAATTTTTAGATCAAAAAAAAAACCATTAGTAATTATTGCTGGATGTGTTGCGCAGGCAGAAAATCAAGAAATGTTAAAAAGAGAACCTTACATTGACTTTGTAATTGGGCCACAAGCTTATCATAAAATTAATGATACAATTTTAAATTATATTTCAAAAAATAAAAAAGTAGAGGAAACAGAATTTGATCCAATTTCAAAATTTAAATATTTTAATAAAATTAAAAATGACTCAGGTAAAATTTCTTCATTTTTAACAATCCAAGAAGGTTGCGATAAGTTTTGTCATTTTTGTGTAGTGCCATATACAAGAGGTCCAGAATATTCAAGACCATTTAGGCAGATTTTGGATGAGGCAAAGTATTTAGCAGACTCTGGCACACAAGAAATTATTTTACTTGGACAAAATGTAAATGCATACAAAAATGGAAAACAGAGATTATCAAATTTAATATTAGAAATTGAAAAATATTCTGAGGTTAAAAGAATTAGATACACAACATCACACCCTAAAGATATGACAGAGGATTTAATTGAAGTTTACAAAAATTCAAAAAAACTTATGCCCCTTGTACATTTACCAGTTCAGAGTGGATCTGATAAAATTTTAAATCTTATGAACAGAAAGCATACTATTAGTAATTATTATAAAATATATGATCAATTAAAAGAAATTAACCCCAACATTCAATTTTCAAGTGATTTTATTATAGGTTACCCTGGAGAAGAAGATGATGATTTTGAGGCTACTCTTGAACTTATCAAAAAAATTAAGTTTATAAACTCTTATTCTTTTATTTTTAGCCCAAGACCAGGAACTGTTGCAGCAGATTTGAAATTAATAGAAAAAAAAATTTCTATGGAAAGATTGGAAAAAATTCAAAGTCAATTATATGATAATCAAATACATATGAATAAATCATTGGAAAATAAAACAATTAATATTTTAGTTGAAAATTTAACAGAGAATAAAACCCAAGTTTTTGGTCGATCTGAATATATGACATCAGTTATTTTTAATGGTAAAAAAGAAGATGTCGGTAAGATTGTGTCAGTAAAAATCAACAATAGTAATCGAAGTACTTTATTCGGTGAAAGAGTTTTAATCTCTAAACCAAAAGTAGCATAAAAATTGAATAGTTTAACAAAAAAAAATAGTGATACAGCATTAAAGTTTGTTTACTCAGATAATAATTCTCTTAGTGTTATTTTTCATGACAATGAACTTTTAATTGGTCTTGTAGGTGAGTTTAATAAAAATTTAAAAGAATTAGAAAAAATTACAGAGACAAGTTTATACTCAAGAGGCAACTCTATTCTGATTAAATCTAATCCTGAAAAAAATGAAATAGTTAAAAATGCTATTAAATTTTTAGCTAATCAATTTATTAACAATGGAAGTATAGAGAACAAAGACATACTTTCTTCAGTCGATAATTTTATGATTAATGAAAAAGTTAAAAATAATAATGTCACAGATATAATTAAGACACCAAAAAAGTCTATTATTCCAAGATCAGAAAAACAAAAAGATTATGTGAGAGCTTTAAGACAAAGTGATATAATAATTTCAGCAGGCCCTGCAGGAACTGGAAAAACATTTTTGGCAGTAGCTGTAGGTCTTACAATGTTGTTAGAAAAAAAGATTGAAAGAATAATTTTATCTAGGCCAGCTGTTGAGGCTGGTGAAAGGTTAGGATTTTTACCTGGCGATATGAAAGAAAAAGTAGATCCTTATCTAAGACCCTTGTATGACTCTTTATATGATCTTTTTGATTTTGAAAAAATTCAAAGAATGATTGAAATTGGTGATATTGAAATTGCACCACTTGCTTTCATGAGAGGAAGAACTCTTAAAAATTCATTTGCAATTTTAGACGAGTCTCAGAATGCAACTGATACTCAAATTAAAATGTTTTTAACTAGAATTGGAGAAAATTCTAAAATAGTAATTAACGGTGATCCAACTCAAATTGATTTACCAAATAAAAATATATCTGGCTTAGTTAGATCAAAAGAACTATTGGGCCATCTAAATGAGATATCAGTAGTTGATTTTGATCATTCAGATGTTGTTAGACACCCACTTGTCTCTAAAATAGTTAAAGCCTACTCAAAAAATGATTAATATTGACGTTTTCTCAGAGGAGAAAGCTTGGTCAAAAAAACTGAGAAAAAAGGAACTTTTCTTTAAAAAAATTTGTAGCCTGTTTCCAAAAAAATATCAATTTCCCAACAAGAGTGTTAGCCTCACCTTACTTCTTTCAAATAATAAATGTATTAAAAAATTAAATAAAGATTTTAGAAACAAAAATAAGTCTACTGATATCCTTTCATTTCCTTTAACTAAAAAAAAATCAATAGCTAAAAAAACTTATATTGGAGACATTATAATTAGTTATGATTTTATGAATAAACCAAAATCACAAAATATTAAAAATTTTAAAGAAAAATTAATTAAAACTTTTATACACGGATTTCTTCATTTACTTGGTTTTGATCATATTAAAGATAAAGATTATACAAAAATGCTAAATGAGGAAGAAAGAATATATAAATCAGTAATTTCAAAGATTAATTAGATTGATAAAAAAAAATTACATTGAAATAATATTTTTAATTTCCCTAGGTGTGGCTTCATCTTTAAGTTTGCCTCCATATAACTATTTAATAATAAACTTTTTTACCTTCAGTGCCTTTTTTATATTTTTGTTCAAAAAATCTAAGATTATCCAAAATAAAAAAATTTTCTTTTTATATGGGTGGTTATTTGGATTTGGTTTTTTTTTATCAAGTTTATATTGGATATCGATATCTTTAACATTTGATCAAAATTTTAAATTTTTAATTCCTATAACTGTTATCTTAATACCAGCTTTTTTAGGCATTTTTTATGGATTGGTTACCTTGTGTTTTATAATTTTAAGACCTAAAAAAACTGTAGTTTCCTTTTTTTCTTTTTCATTATTTTTTGGAATTTTTGAATTTATAAGAGGATCGATTTTAACTGGTTTCCCTTGGAATTTAATTGCCCATAGTTTTTCAAATCATCTAGAAATTTTAAGCATCACTTCTTTTATTGGAACCTATGGATTTAATTTATTCTGTATTTCATTGTTTACTAGTCCTGCAATTTTTATATTAAGGGATACAAAAAAAGATATAGGTGTGTGTATTGCTTTTTTAATCATGCCATTATTATTTTATATGTATGGATTATCTTATAAAGAAAAATTTAATACATCAGATGTTGTATCTTATAACCACAAAATAAGAGTAATTGGTTCAAATATTAGTCTTGATAGATTTTATTTAAATATTGATCCAGTGTCAGTAATAAACGATTTAATTGAAATAAGTGAACCTACAAAAAATGAAAAAACTATTTTCGTATGGCCAGAGGGAATTTTTCCAGAAATTTCACAAAAAGAATTGTTTAAATATAAATGGTTGTTTGAAAAGAGATTTAATAAAAATCACTTATTATTAATTGGTATTAATAATCAAATCATCAATAAAGACAGTATCAATTATTTTAATTCTCTATCCATTTATGATCATAATTTAGAATTATTAAATTTTTACAATAAGGTGAATCTTGTCCCTTTTGGTGAATTTTTACCTTTCGAAAATAAATTAAAAGCTCTTGGTTTAAGGTCGATTACAAATAATTATCAATCATTTTCAAAGGGAAATAGAAGAGAAATTATGGAGATTAATAGAGAGGGTTTTTCTATTAAAATATTACCATTGATTTGTTATGAGATAATTTATTCGGGTAAAATTTTTACTAATTCAAATTTTGATCTAATAATTAATATTTCTGAAGATGGATGGTTTGGTAACTCAATAGGCCCCAAGCAACATTTTACACATAGCATTTTTAGAGCAATAGAAAGTGGTAAATATTTATTGCGTTCAGCAAACAATGGAATTGCAGCTATTATTAATCCATTAGGTATTGTTGAGCAAAAAGTTGAATATGGTAAATCAGGTTATGTGGACTTAAAGGAGACTAAAAAAATGCAACCAACTTTATTTGCTAAATACGGAAATAAAATCTTCATAACATTAATTTTATTATATATTTTTATAATTTTTTCATTTAATAGAATTAAAAATGAGTAATTTAAAAAATTATCTATTTACAAGTGAATCAGTATCCGAAGGTCATCCAGATAAAGTCTCTGATAGAATTTCAGATATGGTTGTCGATAGCTACCTTTCTGGAGATCCTTTCTCAAGAGTTGCGTGTGAAACGCTTACAACAACTAATAAAGTAGTTTTAGCAGGTGAAGTTAGAGGACCTGAAATAAAGCAAGAGGAATTAATTGAAAAAGTTAGAAATTGCATAAAAGATATTGGTTACGATCAAGAGGGATTTACCTGGAGAGAAGCAACTAAAATAGAAAGCCATCTTCATTCACAATCTGCTGATATTGCAATGGGGGTGGATTCAACTGGAAATAAAGATGAAGGAGCTGGTGACCAAGGTATTATGTTTGGCTATGCTTGTAGTGAAACAGATGTTTTAATGCCAGCACCTATTCATTACTCTCATAAAATTTTACGATTAATGGCAGAAGATAGAAAGTCAGGAAAATTAAAAAACATAGAACCAGATAGTAAAAGCCAAGTTACTTTTGAATATGTAGATGGAAAACCTACAAAAGTAAAATCTATAGTAATTTCTTCTCAACATTCAAAAGATGTTAATCAAGCACAAGTTAGAGATTTGTTGAGACCTTATATGTTACAATCTATTCCATCAAATTTTCTCGAAGGTTTTAATGAAGATGAATTTTATGTCAATCCTACAGGTAATTTTGTAATTGGTGGTCCTGATGGAGATTGTGGATTAACTGGAAGGAAAATTATAGTAGATACTTATGGTGGTGCAGCGCCGCACGGTGGTGGTGCGTTTTCTGGAAAAGATCCAACTAAAGTGGATAGATCTGCTGCATATGCAGCTAGATATATTGCAAAAAATGTTGTTGCTTCAAAAATTGCTGACAAGTGTTTAATTCAATTAGCTTACGCAATTGGTGTGTCAAAACCATTGTCAATTTATGTTGATTTATTTGATAATGATTTGGATAAAAATAAATTTGTTGCAGATAAGATAAATGAAAATTTTGATCTGAGCCCTCGAGGAATCAGAGAGATGCTAAATTTAAATAGGCCAATTTATGAGAAAACAGCTGCATACGGCCACTTTGGAAGAACACCAGAAGACAATGGTTCATTTTCTTGGGAAAAAACAGATAAAACTAGTCATTTTTCTAAATAGTTTCTGTTGAATTAAAAAAAAACTTTACTATATTGCCTTTACATTATTGAATTTACAAAATGGGCATTAGCCCATTTTTTTTTGGAATAAACAAAAACATGTTAAATAAAAGAGCAGATAAACTTGAACTATTAAGAATTGCTGAAGCAGTTGCTTTAGAAAAATCTATCGACAAAGAACTAATCATCAGTTCTATGGAAACTGGTATAGCAAAAGCAGCTAAATCTAAATTTGGTCAAGAAAATGAAATTAAAGTTTCTATTAATAGAGATAATGGAGATATAGAAATTTTTAGAAAATTGGTTGTTGCTGAAAATCCTGAAAATTCTAATACAGAAATTAAACTTGAGGATGCTATTAATCTTAATGAAATAAACAAAGATAAAGCAATTGGAGACGAAGTATTACAACCATTACCATCATTTGATTTTGGTAGAATTGCAGCTCAAACTGCAAAACAAGTAATAAGTTTTAATGTTAGAGAGGCTGAAAGAGAAAGACAGTACAATGACTTTGTTGATAAAAAGGATACAATTTTAAGTGGTATTGTTAAACGATTAGAATTTGGAAATGTGATAGCCGATCTTGGGCGTACTGAAGCAATAATCCAAAAAAATGAAATGATACCAAGAGAAAATATTAAGGCTGGAGATAGAATTAAGGCCTATTGTTATGATGTCAGAAGAGAGCCAAGAGGACAACAAATTTTCTTATCAAGAGCACACCCTAAATTTATGGAGAAACTTTTTGTTCAAGAAGTACCAGAAATTTATGATGGATTAATTGAAATTAAATCATCATCAAGAGATCCAGGTAGTAGAGCAAAAATTTGTGTAAAAGCTGTTGATACTTCTCTTGATCCAGTTGGAGCTTGTGTTGGAATGAGAGGCTCTAGAGTTCAAGCTGTTGTAAATGAATTACAAGGAGAAAAAATTGATATTGTAAACTGGTCAGAAGATCCAGCAGTTTTAGTTTCAAACGCTTTATCTCCAGCAGAAGTTCAAAGAGTAAATGTTGATTCAGAAAGAAAAAAATTAGATGTAATTTTAACAGAAGAAAATTTGAGTAAAGCGATTGGGCGAAGAGGTCAAAACGTAAGACTTGCAACAAAGTTATTAAATTATGAAATTAATATAATGACAGATGCAGAAGACTCAGAAAGAAGACAATCTGAATTTAAAGAAAAAACAGAAAACTTTGTAAAAAATTTAGAACTAGACGAAACATTGGGTCAACTACTTGTTGCTGAAGGTTTTTCATCAATAGATGATATTAAAGATACTACGGCAGAAAGCTTGATGAAAATAGAGGGTATTGAAGAAGATACTGCAAAAGCTCTTATAGAAAGAGCAAAAGAATTTCATCAAAAGGATCAAGAAGATATTTCAGAAAGAATAAAAGAATTAGGTCTTCAAGGCCAGTTAATAAATTTAAAAGGACTAACACCTGGTATGTTAATGACTTTGGGTGAACAAAAAATTCTTACATTAGAGGATTTTGCTGACTTAGCATCAGATGAGCTAACAGGTGGATATGATATTGTAAAAGGTGAAAGAGTAAAAATACAAGGTTACTTGGAAGATTTTGCTTTATCAAAAGAAGAAGCAGATGAATTGATTATGTCTGCGAGAAATATTGTCTACAAAGATTGAGTGATGAGCTATGGAAAAAAAAACAAAATTAACAATATCTGGCACAGCCAAAAAATCGTTCAAAAATATTGAGATTGCAAAAACTCAAGGAAAAAATTCTGTAGTTATCGAAAAACAACCAAGTAAATTTCCGAGTAGAGGTGGATCATCTAGACCTGGAAGTTTCAAGCCAAAAACTACCTCAACAATTAACAGAGGTGCTTCCGCAAAACCATCATTTGCACCTAAATCACCCCCAATAACAAACGATTTTGAGCGAAGAAAACTTGCTGAGCAAAGAGCAACAAAAAGACTTAAAGGGGATGAAAATAAAGACAAGAAAACACTAAAGGCTGGAACCAAAAAAAGAGAATTAAAATTAACAGTCTCAAGAGCTCTAAGTGATGAAATCGAGGCAAAAGCTAGAAGTGAAGCTTCTGTTAAGAGAGCAAGGCAAAAAGAAAATAAAAATTTAACTAAAGAGGAAGTTCAAGAAAATTTAAAACCTGTTAAACGAGATGTAAATATTCCAGAAGCTATTACAGTTAGAGAACTTGCTAATAGAATGGCAGAACAATCAAGTAGCGTTATTAAGTTTTTATTTGGAATGGGCGTTACTGTAACTATCAATCAAACATTAGCAGCTGATACTGCTGAATACTTAGTAAAAGAGTTTGGACACAACCCGATAAGAGAAGAAAAAGCTGAGGAAATAATTCAAAAAATTAAAGCTACTAGAGTTGAAAATTTAAAGAATAGACCACCAATCATAACTGTAATGGGTCACGTTGATCATGGAAAGACTTCAGTCTTAGATGTTTTAAGAAGTGCGAATGTTGTGTCAGGAGAATTTGGTGGAATTACACAACATATTGGAGCTTATCAAATAGAAAGCCAATCTAATAAGTTAACATTCATTGATACTCCTGGTCACGCAGCTTTCACAGAAATGAGAGCAAGAGGATCAAAACTAACTGATGTAGTAGTTTTAGTTGTTGCAGCTGATGATGGTGTTAAACCGCAAACAGTAGAGTCTATAAAACATGCAAAAGCTGCAAATGTTCCAATTGTTGTAGCAATTAATAAATGTGACTTGCCAGATGCGGACCCTCAAAAAATTAAGAACCAATTATTAGAACACGAACTGATTGCAGAAGATTTATCTGGAGACACTTTAATGGTTGAAATCTCAGCAACTGCTAAAAAGAATTTAGATAAATTAGTTGAAGCGATAATTTTACAAGCTGAAATATTAGACTTAAAAACTGATTTTGAATCTAAGGCTACAGGTATTGTTCTTGAATCTAAAATTGATGTTGGAAGAGGACCTGTTGCAACAATTATAGTAACCACTGGAACTTTAAAAAAAGGTGATTTTTTTGTTAGTGGTTTGAGATGGGGAAAAGTAAGAGCAATAATTGATGATAAAGGAAAAAATATCAATGAAGCACCTCCGTCTGCACCAGTTGAGATTTTAGGAATTAATGGTGCAGCTAAATCTGGAGACGATTTTATCGTTGTTGATAATGAAAAAGAGGCGAAAACTTTAAGTGAAAATAGAGCTCAAGAAAGTAAAGATACGAAAAATCCATTAACGTTTGCAACTCAAGATTCAGCTTTTTCAGATACTTCAGCAGAAGAATTAAATTTAATAATTAAATCAGACGTTCATGGATCATCAGAGGCAATTAAAAATGCAATTAGTCAAATTAAACATGACGAAGTTAAGCCAAAGATAATTCTAGCAGATATTGGAATGGTAACCGAAACAGATGTTACTTTAGCAAAAGCTTCTAATGCAGTTCTAATAGCGTTCAATGTTAAACCAAGTAAGGAAGCAAAAAAATTAGCAGAAAACGAAAAAATAAAGATTTCATCATATAATATTATTTATGAAGTCCTAGATTATATTAAACAAAAAATGTCAGGATTGTTATCACCCGATATTCAGGAGACAGTTACAGGTACAGCTCAAATTTTAGAAATATTTAAAGTTTCAGGAGCTGGAAAGGTGGCAGGATCAAAAGTGATGGAGGGTGAAATCACTACTGCTTCAGATGTTAGAATAATTAGAGATGGAGCAATCATTTATACAGGCAAAGTTGGAACTTTATTTAGAGAAAAAAACCAAGTAAAACAGGTCAGTAATGGCCAAGAATGTGGAATTACCGTAAAAGATTATATGGATTTCCAAAAAAACGATACAATAGAGGCGTTTAGTGTAACATCCACTGAGAGAATGATCTAATGAGTGATAGAATTGGAAAACCAATATCCCAAAGACAGCTAAGAGTTGGAGAAATGATCAGGCAGTCTTTAAGCATGATTTTTATAAAAAATGAGGCTAAGGTCCCCAATTTAGAAACTAACACTATAACGGTTACAGAGGTAAGAATGAGTCAGGACTTAAAAATAGCTAAAGCATATGTGCTTCCACTTGGAGGTAAAAATGCTGAAGAAGCAATCAATGTTTTAAAAAAATACTCATTTTTAATTAGAAAAATATTATCACAGAAAGTGGTTATGAAATTTTTACCAAAATTACTTTTTAGAAAAGACGAGTCTTTTGAGTATGCGGAAAAAATAGAAAATTTAATAAAACAAACAAATAAATAGGAAAAAAGAGGCATGAACAAAAAGGCACAAGAATTAGCAACGCATGATAAAGATACTGGATCTTCAGAGGTTCAGATTGCTTTGCTAACAGAGAAAATTGAAACTCTCTCTACACATATTAAGCAATTCAAAAAAGACAAACACTCATCTGTTGGATTGTTGAGAGCGGTAAATAGAAGAAAAAAATTGTTAGAATACCTAAAAAACACAAAAATGGATTCTTACAAAAATGTACTGTCGAAATTGGGTTTAAGAAAATAAAGATCAAGATAGATAGAACGGAATGGAACGAAACGAACGAAACGAAATGGAAATGAAATGTTTAAAGTATACAAGAAAGAAATAGAAGTAGCAGGAAAGAAGATAAGTTTAGAAACAGGTAAAGTAGCAAGACAGGCAGACGGAGCAATCATCGCTTCATGTGGTGAAACAGTTATTTTAGCAACAGTAGTAGGAGCAAAAAAAGTTAATCCTGACATGGATTATTTTCCTCTATCTGTAAATTATCAAGAAAAGTATTACGCAGGTGGGAAAATTCCAGGTGGATTTTTTAAGAGAGAAGCAAGACCAACTGAAAGCGAACAATTAATTTCAAGATTAATTGATAGACCTATCAGACCTTTGTTTCCCAGTGAATTTAAAAATGAAGTGCAGTTGTTACCAACGGTAATTTCATACGATAAAGAAAATCAACCAGATATCCTAGCAATCACTGCATCATCAGCAGCATTAGCAATCTCAGGAATGCCATTTATGGGCCCTGTAGGAGCGTCTAGAGTAGGTTATGTTGATGGTAAGTACATTCTTAACCCATCAAAAGCTGAATTAGAAAACTCAAGTTTAGATTTAGTTGTAGCAGGTACTAAAGATGCAGTGCTTATGGTTGAATCTGAAACAAAAGGTTTATCTGAAGAAATAATGTTAGCTGCAGTTAAATTTGGTCACGAAGGCTTTGTCCCAGTAATCGAAATGATTGAGGAGTTAGCTAAAGAATGTAGAAAGCCAGAATGGACAGTTGAGAAAAAAGATTTATCTGAAGTTAAGCAAAAACTTGAGAGTGAATTTACTGAAGATTTAACTAAAGCTTTTGAGACAATAGATAAGCAAGATAGATCAAATCAAATTTCAGAAATATCTGAAAAAGCTAAGCAGCTTTTTGCCGACAATGAAAATTACTCTGATTTTAATGTTAATGATGAATTAAAAAATCTTGAAAAGAAAATTGTTAGAACTGATATTCTCAAAAACAAAAAAAGAATTGATGGCAGAGGTTTAGCGGATGTAAGAGCTATCGAGTGTGAAGTTGGTGTTTTGCCAAGAACTCATGGTTCAGCATTATTTACTAGAGGAGAAACACAAGCAATTGTAGTCACTACTTTAGGTACTTCTGATGATGAACAAAGAATAGAAAGTCTAGATGGACAGTCTAGAGAAAGATTTATGCTTCATTACAACTTTCCTCCTTTTTCAGTTGGTGAAACTGGAAGAATTGGAACTGGAAGACGTGAAGTTGGTCATGGAAAGTTAGCATGGAGAGCAATCAATTCTTCACTGCCTTCAAAAGAGGCGTTTCCATACACTTTTAGAATAGTGTCAGAGATTACAGAATCTAATGGTTCTTCTTCAATGGCTACTGTTTGTGGTGCATCTCTAGCATTAATGGATGCTGGTGTTCCAATTAAAGAGCCAGTTGCAGGTATTGCAATGGGTTTGATTAAAGAAGGCGATGATTTTAGTGTCCTATCGGATATTTTAGGTGATGAAGATCACTTAGGAGACATGGACTTTAAAGTTGCTGGAACTAAAGATGGAATTACTTCACTTCAAATGGATATCAAAATTACCGGTATTACTTTTGAAATTATGGAGCAGGCTTTAAAGCAGGCTAAAGATGGAAGAGTCCATATCTTAGGTGAAATGAATAAAGCTCTAAGTGAATCAAGAGCTGATGTTGGACAACACACTCCAAAAATGGAACAGATTACAGTTGATAAAAAAGATATCGCCGCTGTGATTGGAAAAGGTGGTGCAACTATCAGAGAGATTGTTGAAAAATCAGGTGCAAAAGTTGATGTAAATGACGAAGGGGTTGTAACAGTTGCTGCTCCGGATGAAGAGTCTAGAAACATCGCTATGCAGTTTATTAAAGATATCACTGCAAAAGCTGAACTGAATAAAATTTATTCAGGTAAAGTTATGAAGATTATGGAATTTGGTGCATTTGTTAATTTCTTAGGAAAACAAGATGGACTTGTTCATATTTCAGAACTAGCAGATAAAAGAGTTGCTAAAGTAACTGACGTTGTCAAAGAAGGCGATGAAGTAAAAGTTAAAGTAATTGGTTTTGATAGAGGTAAAGTTAAACTATCTATGAAACAAGCTGCTGAATAATTAGTAAAATAAACTAAAATTACAAACCCCTGGAATGAGAGTTTTAGGGGTTTTTTAATATATCTAAACTGTCTAGTTTACCATTAAGGAATGGTTTGTATTTTTTCCATTTTTGTGAGCTTCCTTTAAAAATTTTATTTCTAATTTGAATATTTGAGGCTGTTGAAACACTTCTGCTATTTTCTTCTGGTGAAAGACAACTTTCTTCCCAACTAAGTCCCAGATATGTAATCAATTTTTTTATTTCATCTTCATGATGAATTGTTAGAGCTTCATAATCAACTTTATAAATTTTATTTTTTAGTGTGTAGTTCCAAAATTTCATAAGATCTTCATACAGTCTGTGATATTCAATGATATCATCAATTGAATAACTGTATCCAAGGTCATTTGATTTAAACCATTGCCTATAATTTGCCCAACACACTGCTGCTGGGTTTCTTTTGATATGTAGTATTTTAGCCTCAGGAAAAGAAGCTGCAATTAATCCGGTATATAGAAAGTTTTGTGGCATTTTATCAGTAGCTATTAAATTTTGATCAGTGAGACTTCCAAGTTTTTCAAGATAATCATTTCTAAATTTTGATATAGTTTCTTCATTACACTCCACTTGACCTGTTGTGATTGAATAACCAAATTGTGAAACAAAAGGCAATTCACCTAAGCCTGTTACTTTTGAATGTGATGAAATAATTTGTTCTACTAAAGTTGTTCCTGAGCGAGGCATACCAATTATAAATATTGGAGTTAAATCAATTTTATTTTTTTGAATTCTTGGTGAAATTTGTTCAATCTGTTGAAAATTTAATTTAACCTGATTAAATAGTTCTATATCTTTTTTAATATTATATTTTAGTAGTTTTTTTTGAATCCTGTTACCTTCTGAGAGATGTTTAAATGCTTTTTCAAAATTTTCTAAATCATCATGAATTTTTGCTAAACTAAAATTGATATGACAACGTTGTTCATCTGAAATATTTCTATCCAGATAAAGTTTTTGTAACAGATGATATTGTTTATCATAACTATTAAATTTTTTTATCAATGAAAGTTGTCTATGTGCATTAGTTAAACCTGGATTTATTAAGACTGCTTTTTCATAACTTATTTGTGCATCTTTTAATTTTCCTTGTTGTTCAAGATTAGTTCCTAAATTATTATATGCCTCAGCAAAATTTGGCTTCAAAGCTATGGCTTTTTTGTAACATATTTCAGCTTCATCTAATTTTTGTAAGCCTTCAAGAACCGTTCCTAGATTGTTATAAGCTTCTGCAAAATTTGGCTGTAGGTGTATTGCTTGTTTATAATATTTTTCAGCTTCTTCTAGTTTTGAATTATTTTTAGAAACAATACCTAAATTGTAATAAGCCTCAGAAAAGTCTGGTTTTAAAGATATAGCTTTCTTATAGCTTTCTTCAGCTTTTGAAAATTTTGCTAGTTCTCTATATGTGTTACCTAAATTATAATTTGCCAAGGCATCTTGAGGTTTTATTTCTACTAATTTTTCACTTGCTATTAGAGACTCAGATATTTTTCCAGTTTTTTTAAGCACAATAGAAAGAATTTTCCAAGCAAATTCATGGTTTGGAAAATTTTCAGTAAGAGATAAAGCAAATTTTTTAGTTTTTATGTAATTTTTTGATTGATAGTATTTTAAGAGAGTATCGATTTGGTTTCTTGATGGAGCTTTAAGCAATTTTATTTAATTTATATTTATTTCACGAGATATTTTTAGGATCAGGCATCCCAACTTTGTTATATCCAGCATCTACGTAGTGAATTTCACCAGTAACACCGTTTGCAAGGTCACTTAGTAGATATAATGCTGAATTTCCAACATCGTGAATATCTACGTTTCTTTTAAGGAAAGAATGGTCCTCATTCCACTTATATAGGAATTTTGCATCTCCAATAGCAGAAGCAGCCAATGTTTTAATAGGTCCTGCACTAATTGCATTTACTCTCATGCCTTTAGCACCTAAATCTCTTGCTAGATACTTAACACTAGATTCTAAAGCGGCCTTACATACACCCATTACATTGTAATTTGGAATAGCTTTGCTTGCTTCATAGCTTAGAGTAATTAGACTTCCACCTTCTTTCATTACTTTAGAAGCTTCTTTAGCAACTTCTGTAAATGAAAAACATGAAATTAACATACTTCTTAAAAAATTTTTTCTAGTAGTGTTTAAATATTCACCAGATAATTCAGATTTGTCCGAAAATGCAATTGCATGAACCACAAAGTCAATTTCACCCCATTGAGATTTAACATCTTCAAATAATTTGGTTACATCTTCTTTTTTTTCAACATCACAGCTAAATGTAGTTTTTGAATTTAATTTTTCTGCTAAAGGAATTACTCTTTTCTTTAAAGCATCACCAAGGTAAGTGAATGCTAGTTCAGCACCTGCTTCAGCAAGTTTTTGTGAAATTCCCCAAGCAATAGATCTTTCATTGGCAACACCCATGATTAATCCTTTTTTACCTTTCATTAAACTCATAACTTAAACCTTTTCAAAAATTAAAGCAGCGTTAGTTCCACCAAATCCAAAACTGTTAGACATAACTGTGTTTAAAGTTACACCTGTTTCAGTTTTAGTTACAATTGGAAATTTTTTAGCCTCATCATCCATATCCACAATGTTTGCCGAGCCAGTAATAAAACTATTTTTCATCATGATTAAACAATAAATCGCCTCATGAACTGATGCAGCACCTAGTGGATGACCAGATAGTGATTTAGTTGAACTTATCTTTGGAACATCAGCTCCAAAAGTTTCTCCAACACCTCTTAGTTCAGTAATATCGCCTACTGGAGTTGAAGTTCCATGAGTATTTATATAATCAATTTTATTTTTAGCTGTTGCAAGAGCCATTTTCATACATCTCACAGCTCCTTCACCAGATGGGGCTACCATATCGTAACCATCTGACGTTGCTCCATAACCAGTTAATTCCGCGTATATTTGAGCACCTCTAGCTTTAGCATGTTCGTATTCTTCAAGCACTAGCACTCCACCACCCCCAGCAATTACAAAACCATCTCTAGTTTTGTCATAAGCTCGAGAAGCTTTTTCTGGTGTATCATTATATTTTGAAGACAATGCAGTCATTGCATCAAACATAGCAGTCATTGCCCAGTGTAGTTCCTCACTTCCGCCTGCAAAAACAATATCTTGTTTACCCATTTGAATTAATTCACTAGCATGACCAATACAGTGACCACTAGTGGCACAAGCTGAGCTCATTGTATAATTCACACCTTTTATCTTAAATGGTACAGCAAGAGTTGCTGATGCTGTACTTGCCATTGTTCTTGGAACAACAAATGGCCCCATAAGTTTTGGAGTTTTTGCTCTAGTCTTATCGACAGATAAAACTACGTTTTCAATTGAAGGTCCACCAGAACCCATCACGATTCCAGTTTTAATATTACTCACGTCCTTTTCTTCAAGACCAGAATCAGCAATAGCCTCTTTCATTGCAATATAGTTATAAGCTGAACCAGATCCCATAAATCTAATTGTTTTTCTATCAACGTGGTCAGAAAGATTTATATTTGGTTTACCATGTATATGACTTCTTAAATTATGTTCTTTGTATTCTTCACTAAATGAAATTCCTGATTTTGAATTTAATAAAGATTGATGAACTTCTTCTTGATTATTACCCAAACAAGATACAATTCCTAAACCTGTAACAACAACTCTTCTCATTATTTAAATAACCCCACTTTTAAACTTTCTGCTGAATATATTTTTTTGTCATCTGCAAGTACAATTCCATTAGCAAGACCAACAGTTGTACCTCCTGGAGACATAATTTTTTTCATATCAATTTCATACCTTACATTTTTTACATTTTGTAAAACTTCACCTGTAAATTTTACTGTACCTACTCCAAGAGCCCTACCTTTTCCAGGGTTACCAAGCCACCCAAGATAAAAACCAACTAGCTGCCACATTGCATCAAGACCTAAACATCCTGGCATAACTGGATCACCCTTAAAGTGACAATCGAAAAACCATAAATCGTCTTTAATGTCTAATTCAGCCTTTAAAGAACCTTTATTGTAAGCACCATTATTATCTTTGATTTCGGTAATTCTATCAAACATAAGCATTGGGGGAAGTGGTAATTTAGCGTTTCCAGGGCCAAAAAGCTCACCATTTCCACATGTTATGAGATCATCGTAAGAATAAGAATTTTTTTTCATAAAATTTGAAGACCCTTAATACTTGATTTAATGACAATATAATATAATAAAACAGTATAATTTTAGTATTAGTTTAGAATTATTATAAACAATTATGAAAAAAGACTGCAATTTTATCAATAAATTAAGGGAAATTGGACTAAGACCCACAAAGCAAAGGGTAAAAATTTGTGAATTATTGTTTTTAAGGGATAAAACCTTCCATTTTACAATTAATGATCTTGTTAAAAAAATCTCAGATGAGATGAATGAAAAAATATCTTTGGCTACAGTCTATAATACGGTTCATGCTTTCCAAAAAAAAGGTCATTTAAAAGAAATAGCTATAAACTCTGATAAAACTTACTATGACACTAATACTTCAATTCACCATCATTTTTATGATGAGGATACTCACGAGCTAATCGATTGTGACGAGAATGATATTGATTCTATTAATTTGAAAAAAGATATTCCTGGAAAACATATAAAATCCGTAGAAGTTTTGATTAAAGTTGCGAGTGATAATCAAAATCAAAATTAATTCAATTAAATCAACTATTTAAGCTATATATTATAACAGTTCTAAACTGTTGACTTTTAATTTAGAATAATTATATGTTTCTCATCATTAAATTAAGGAGAATAAAATGTCATTAAAAGGAACTAAGACAAAGGAAAATCTAGAAGCGGCATTTGCTGGTGAAAGCCAAGCAAACAGAAGATATCTTTATTTTGCTCAAAAAGCAGACATCGAAGGATATAATGATGTTGCATCAGTATTTAGATCAACAGCAGAAGGTGAAACAGGCCACGCGCATGGTCACCTAGAATATCTAGAAGAAGTAGGTGATCCAGCTACTGGCTTACCAATTGGTGAAACTAAAGCTAATCTAGCTTCAGCAGTACAAGGTGAAACACATGAATATACGGACATGTACCCAGGTATGGCAAAGACTGCTAGAGAAGAAGGTTTTGAGGAAATCGCAGATTGGTTTGAAACTTTAGCAAAAGCTGAAAAATCTCACGCTGGTAAATTCCAAAAAACTTTAGAGTCTATTAGTTAATAAATTTTTTAGTGGGCATTAATTTGCCCACTAAATATTCAATAAAATTTCAAAAAAATTATGAGCAAAGAAGGTAGTTTAGACGCCCCTATAAGACACCCAATAGATTTTGAACATCCCGATTTTTTAAATCCTGAAAAATTAGATGCTGAAATGAGAAGAGCGTTTGATATTTGCCATGGTTGCAGAAGATGTTTTAACTTATGTGACTCGTTTCCAAAGTTGTTTGACATGATTGATGAGTCAGAAAATGAGGATGTCGAAAGTTTAAAAAGTGAACAATTTGAACCTGTTGTAGATGCTTGTACTTTGTGTGACATGTGTTTTATGACTAAATGTCCATACGTACCCCCTCATGATTTTGATCTAGATTTTCCTCATTTAATGTTGAGATACAGAACAGCTCAAAAAAAAATGGGAAAATTACCAGGTGTACCAACACAATTAGCTCAAATAGATAGAAATGCAAAAATTGGTGTCATGTTTTCAAAATTAGTTAATTGGGTATCTGATATTAAAAATAAATTTCTAAGAAAAATTTTAGAAATTGTTTCGGGGATTGATAAAAGAGTACAATTACCAAAATATAATTCAGAAACATTTTCAAACTTCTTTAAAAAAAATAAAGATAAAATAAATTTTGAAACTTCAAACAAGGATAGGAAAGTTGTAATTTATACGACTTGTTTTGTTAATTTTAATAAAAAAAATACAGGAGTTGCGGCTTTAAAAGTTTTAAAAAAGAATGGAGTTGAAGTTCAAGAGGCTTATCCAGGATGTTGTGGGATGCCTTTCTTAGAGCAAGCAGATCTTCCTAAGGTGGTTGAACAAGCAAAAAAAGTATCTAAAGATTTATTAGAGTGGGCTGACAAAGGTTATAAAGTAATAACTTTAACAGCTAGCTGTGGACTAATGTTAAAGTTTGAATGGCCCCTTTTATTACCTAAAGATGAAAATATAAAAAGATTGTCGTCAAATGTGATGGATATCGATGAGTATGTTGTTGATATAGCAAATAACGAGGGGTTAGCTGAAGGATTACAAGAAATAGATGGTGGTGTAACTGTTCACAATGCGTGTCATGCACGAGCACAAAATATGGGTATTAAGTCAAGAGATATGCTGAAATTTATACCAAACGTTAAATTAGATGTTGTTGAAAGATGTGCTGGTCATGGAGGTACTTTTGGTGTGATGAAAGATACACATGATTTAGCAAATAAAGTTGGCAGACCAACCGCTAGACAAATTAAAAATAAAAATAATAAATATATGGCCTCAGATTGTCCGCTTGCAGGAAAACATTTAAAACAATTAGAAATCGATACAAACATTTCTAATGATGAGGCGTTACATCCTATCGAATTAATGGCAAAAAGTTATAAGTTATGATTATGCCTAGAGACAAAAAAGAAATTGTAAAAAAAGACATCATGCCTCTAGATGTCTATACAAAAAATAGAAAAGAGCTTAGAAAAAGTATTGTTAGCTTTAAGAAAGATAGAAGAATAGCACTAGGTCCATATGCAACTTTTTATTTTGAAAGTTACGAAACAATGTTAGCCCAAGTACAAGAAATGCTTTACATTGAAAAAGGTGGTGATGAACAGCTAAAAGATGAACTTACTGCTTATAATCCCCTAATACCCAATGGAAAAGAGCTAACAGCTACACTAATGTTTGAAATTGACAATCCAATTTCAAGAGCAGCATTCTTAAGTAAAGTTGGAGGAATAGAGGAAAAAGTCTTCATTAAAATTAATGGTGAGACAATTAAGGCAATCCCTGAGGAGGACGTTGATAGAACTTCTGCAGAAGGAAAGGCTTCTTCAGTTCAATTCATACATTTTACATTTGATGATGAACAAATTCAAAAATTTAAATCGAACGGCGCAGAAGTTGAAATTGGGATTGACCACAAAGAATACTCTCATACAACAAAACTAAATGCAGCAAATTTAAGCTCTTTATCAGCAGACTTTAGTTAATTAAGCCCCAAATATCAATAGTTTTAATCCATCCTTCATAACTATCAGATTTGATCTTGCACCAGTTATTTTCACATTTATCGACAATTAGCAATCTTCCTTTTTCTATTTGAGCTGTTGGTTTTGCAAAAGATGATGGTTTCTTAAATAAAATTTTATCTTTAGTTGTTATCACTGAATTATTCTTTTTTAATTGTGAGACATGTATCCATCCACTATTATTTTTTAAATCAATAATTCTTCTAAAATTATCTTTTTTATCTATTTCCTTTAACGGTAGATTTATTTTTTTATAAACATATTTTATATCTGAGTCAAAGCTAGGACCATAACGAACATTAACTTTACTTTTTTTTAAAGAGACAAAAGTTTCTTCAGCAACAGAGGATATTGTTAAAATTGTTAAACAAAATAATGTATAAATAATTTTTTGTATTAATTGCATTTACATTTTTTTCTTTTGTTAAATTTTACTTTTCTAAAGTTCAAATTCAAAAAATCTATAATTAAAATAAATCCATTTAAATTTTGTCCAACATTTAAAATTTTTTTTAAAATTTCGTTAGCTTGCATAGTACCAATGATTCCAGCAATAGTTCCAAGTATTCCCTCATGTTCACAGTTTAGTATGTCGTCAGAAATACTTTCTTCCTGATAAAAACATCTTAAACAAGGATTTTTTTTATTATTGAAATCAAAAGTGAATATATGTCCATCAAATTTGCTTATAGCCCCAGTTACTAGAAATTTTTTATATTTTAAGCTTATATCGTTAATTAAAAATTTTGTTTCAAAATTGTCTGTACCATCAACAATATAATCATAATTCTTAACAATTTTTGTAAATTTTTTTTTATTTAATTTTAAATTGTAAATATCAATTTTAGTTTTAGAATTGATATTATTTAATTTTTTTTTAGCCGTCTTAACTTTTGATTTTCCCAAATCTTTTTCATCATATAAGGTTTGTCGGTGAATATTTGAAAGACTAACTAAATCATGATCTACAATTCCAAGAAATCCAACACCTGACCTGGTTAGAAATTCGGCTACAGGGCATCCTAATCCACCCATACCAATTATTAGAACTTTTGAGTTTAAAATTTTTTTTTGGCCTAAAATACCAATATTTTTTAAAATGATTTGTCTTGAATATTTTTCGAGCTGATTTTTACTAAGTTTTAAACTCATTTTCCAGTTGAGCCAAATCCACCTTCTCCTCTAACTGTTTCAGGTAAAGCATCTGTTTCTTCTAGTTGCATCTTAATAACAGGAGTTAAAATCATTTGAGCTATTCTATCCTTATTATTTATTACAAAACTAGTATTGCCATGATTGTAAAGAATAACTCTAATTTCACCTCTATAATCGCTATCTATTGTACCTGGAGTATTTAAAACACTAATATTGTTTTTAGCAGCTAAACCAGATCTTGGTCTAATTTGAATTTCAAACTCACTAGGAAATGCAACAGAAATGCCAGTTGGAACTAAACAAGAATTCTGTGGTTTTAGTGTTATTGGCTCATTTATAAAAGCCATTAAATCCATACCTGATGCTCCATTAGTTTTATAGGCAGGTAGCTCAACAGATGAGTCTAATTTTTTTATAAGAACTTTTGTCATTAATTTAATTGATTAATTATTCTATCAACTATTTCATCGGATATTTCAGATTTCTTTTTATATGAAAGTTTTTCTTTATTTTTATCTTTATAGTAGATCGTTACTTCATTAAAATCAGAGCTGAAGCCAATTTTTTTATTAGACACATCATTTGCAATTATCCAGTCACAATTTTTATTGTTTAATTTTTTTTCTGCATTTCTTTCAACATCATTTGTTTCAGCTGCAAATCCTATAACAAGTTCTGGTCTCATTGAATTATGGTTTGAAATATAATTCAATATATCTACATTCTTTTCTAAATTTAAATTTAATGATTCATGTTTTTTAATTTTATTTTTAAATTTTTTATTTATTTTAAAATCAGCTACTGCTGCAGAAAAAACTGCTACATTAGTGGGTAAGTTTTTTTGAGTTTCTAATAACATTTCATCTGCTGTTTCAACTTCAATAAGTTTAATATCATCATCAATTTTTAAATTAGTTGGTCCTGAAATAAGAGTTGTATCAAAACCTTTTTTAGATAAAGATTTAGCAATTTCATATCCCTGTTTACCACTAGATTTATTTGTAATAAATCTTACAGGATCAATGTATTCGTTTGTTGGACCAGCTGTAACTAGTGCTTTTAATTTTTTATTTTTTTTAAGATTTAAAAAATAATTGTTTATTTCATTTGAAATTTTATCAGGTTCAGACATTTTTCCTTCACCGTATTCCCCGCAAGCCATTTCTCCAATTTCTGGACCAATAAGTTTGTAACCATAATTTATTAGTTTTTGTAAATTTTGTTTTGTTGATTGATGTTCCCACATTCTTACATTCATAGCCGGTGCTAAATAAATCTCTTTATTTGATGCAAGTACAACGGTTGAAGCTAAATCATCTGTTGTACCTTGAGCTAATTTTGAAATTGTATTTGCTGTAGCTGGTGCAATTAAAATTACATCTGCCCATCTTGATAAAGCGATATGATCCATCTCAGTTTCATTTTCGATATTAAATAAATCAGTATAAACTTTCCCTTGAGAGAGTGATGCAACAGAAAGAGGAGTTATAAATTCTTTAGCACTATTGGTTAAAATTGTTTTTATTTGTGCTCCATTTTTTTTGAAAATTCTAATTGTTTCGAGACTTTTATAAGCAGAGATTCCACCACAAATTATATAAAGAATTTTTTTGTCCAACAGATTTTTCATTTGCCGAATTAAAATACCAATAACCCTATAATTACAAGAACTAATAAACCAATAATAGATTGGTTTCTAAAAGCAGTCATTTCAGATTTTTTATTATTTAAGGCAGTGTAAGAATTTGAGTTTTGTGGGATTTGACCACTAGCTAAAAATGTTAAAGCTTGATTAGCTTTATCCATGATCTCAGGAAATTCTGGCAATCTTTTAATAACCTCCGATGTATTGTTCAGAGTATCTGTGATCGCATTAATTGGATCTTTAGTTTCTCTCAACCAGCTTTCAAGTACAGGCTTGGACGTTGTCCATATATTTGTATTAGGGTTTAATTTTCTTGCAACTCCTTCAACTACAACCATAGTTTTTTGTAACATTAATAATTGAGGCTGGGTTTGCATATTAAATTTCTCAGTTACATCAAATAATTGTTTTAGTAATTTGCCTCCCGATATATCTTTAACTGCTTGACCAAATATAGGTTCTCCTATTGATCTTAGAGCTTGAGCCAAATCGTCAATTGGAACATTATTTGGAACTAATCCAGCTACCAAATGTACTTCGGCTACTTTCCTGTAATCCCTTTGTATAAATCCAAATAAAATCTCTGCTAAGAATCTTTTACTTACTTTGTCTAATCTACCCATTATACCGAAATCTATAGGGGCAATCTGACCATTGTTATCAATAAAAATATTTCCTTGATGCATATCTGCATGGAAAAAACCATCTCTTACTGCGTGTCTTAAAAAATGTTGAATAATGTCTTCTGCAATTTTATTTGTATCTAAATTTTTATTTTTTAATTCTTCAGTTTCTCTTATTGATATGCCATCAATCCAATCGAGAGTCATTACATTTTCACTTGTAAAGTTCCAATAAATTTGTGGTACTCTAAATCCTGCATCGTTTTTAGTATTTTCTGCATATTCATTTGCTGCAGCTGCTTCAAACCTTAAATCCATTTCAAGATTTGTTATCTCTTTCAATAAAAATACAACCTCAACAAGCTTTAATCTTTTTGTTTTTTTTACAAAAGACTCAATTATAAAAGCAAACAACATCATTGCGTCAATTTCTTCATTAAATATTTTCTTAATATTCGGTCTTAAAATTTTTATTGCCACATCTTTAATAGTTCCATTGTCATTAATTTGAGCTTTGTGAACTTGTGCAATCGAGGCAGCTGCAACAGGTTCGCTAAAGTCTATTATTGAATTATATGTGTCCTCACCAAGATCTCTTTTAATTATTTCTTTTGCTTGGCTTATAGAGAAAGGTGGAAGGCGATCTTGTAAATTTTCAAGCTTAGTTGATAGTTCTTCACCAATAATATCAGGTCTAGTTGCTAAAAATTGGCCAAGTTTTATAAATGTGGTGCCCATAGACTCTAAAGAATTAGATAATCTTTCTCCCTCATTAGAACTTAGGTTTTGCTGATTTTTCTTAGAAAAAGAAATTGATAACAGCTGAAATAATATTGTTATTATAGCAGGTGGTTTTTGGAATTTTGAAGCAATACTTAGTATATCAGATTTAGCAATTTTTCTTCCTAACTTAAATAAAGTTATAAATTTTTTAATCATTAATATTTCCATCCACTATGAATTGAAACAATCCCTCCAGAAAAATTTCTGTAAGAGCATTTTTGAAAGCTATTGTTCTTCATTAATTCAATTAATTCTTCCTGATTAATAAATTGTTCTATACTTTTAACTAAATACTCATACGGCTCTTTTTCACCAACTACAAATTGACCAATGATTGGAATTAATTTTGAATAATTTTTATAAAAAAAATCAAGATTTGAGTTCTGTATTTTTGAAAATTCTAAGCACAAGTACCTTCCACCTGGTTTTAAAACTCTATATGCTTCAGAAAGAGCTTTGTTTAAATCTTTTGTGTTCCTTAGTCCAAAACTAATAGTATAAAAATCAAATTTATTGTCTTCGAAGGGAAGCTGTTCTGCAGGAGAAATAACCCAGTTAATATTTTTGTAACTAGAGAGCTTTTGTTTACCTTGGCTTACCATTCCTTTGTTGGGATCCACACAAGTAATTCTACCATTTTTATCAGTGCTGTCTAAATAGAGTTTGCCTATGTCACCTGTTCCACAAGCAACATCGATGAAATTTTTATTTAAAGATGGGTTCATCATATTTATTAAGCTTTTTTTCCAAAATCTATGAACACCGAGTGACATAAAGTCATTCATTAGGTCATATTTACTATAGACCTGATCAAATACACCTTCTACTAGTCCTTTTTTATTTTGAAGATATTGTTGCATAAAAAAAAATATATATTCAATATAGTGTGAAATGCCAGAATTACCAGAAGTAGAAATTGTAAGACAATCTCTTCATAAAAAGATCAAACAAAAAAAGGTTAAAAAAGTAATAATACGAAATAGAAATTTAAGATTAAAAATTCCACCAAACTTTGCTACTTATTTTCAAAATAAAAAAATAATTAAAGTAGGAAGATTCTCTAAATATTTAATCATTTATCTACCAAGAGAAAATTATTGCTTAATTCATCTTGGCATGTCAGGAACAATACACATAGTAAATAATAAATTAGTTAACAAACCTACAAATACTAGTTTTTATAATTCTCCTTTTTTACCAAAAAAACATAATCATGTTGAGTTAATTTTTGAAAAATTTAGGATTATTTATAATGATCCAAGAAGATTTGGTTTTTTCCAATTAATAAAAAATAATCTAGACTTGAATAAAAGATTTTATCATTTGGGTCCTGAACCTTTTGATAAGAGTTTTAATCTAACTTATGTTTACAATTTTTTTAAAGGAAAAAGTAAAGATATAAAAAATTTTTTACTTGATCAAAAATTTGTTTCAGGAATAGGAAATATTTATGCTAGTGAAATTCTATTTTTAAGCAAAATAAATCCATTTAAAAAAGTAAAATTATTAAGTAAAAAAGAATGTCAAAAAATTATAAATAACAGTAGAAAAATTCTACTCAAAGCTATTAGCAAGGGTGGATCTAGTATTAGAAATTTTAAGGATACCTCGGGATTAAAAGGTGGTTTTCAGAATGAATTCAAAGTTTATCATCAAGAGGGAAAACGGTGTAAAAATTTAGGATGTTCTAATGTTATTAAAAAAAAAATAATCTCCAATAGATCAACTTTTTTTTGTGATTCTTGTCAAAAATAGCCAATTATTTTATTGACCACCATAAATTCTCAAGCTATACCCCTGCGGATATGGCAAACACAAAATCAGCAATTAAGAGAATTAGAAGAATATCTAAGCAAACGGCTGTTAATAAGGCTAGAAAAAGCAGATTTAGAAATGCTTTAAAAAAAATGAACCTTTTAATTGATGATAAAAAAAAAGATGAAGCTCTAAAATTCTTGCCTAAATTGAATTCTGAACTAATGAAAATTGCCAAGACAGGGATTATTAAGAAACAAAATGCATCAAGAAACGTTTCTAGAATATCCAAAAAGATTTCTGCAATATAAATTTAAAATTTTATAAGCTTGTACAGAAACAACCTCAAGTATTCACATCATCTATTAATAAAGTTTTAATTTTAACCATATCTAGATTTATTAAATAAAGATAGTTTTTATGATTCAATCTATAAACGATTCAATCTGTGTTTGATTTAAAAAAAATATTTATTTAGAAAATAGATTAATTTTTTTTTTATTAAT